>CAZPXQ010000003.1:0-248450 GCA_964590595.1 uncultured Sphingomonadales bacterium
TAGGTCGCCGCCAGGCTCATCCATGAGAGAAATTAAAAACCCATTCAACAATGCAAGCACGACATAACGATAATAACATGCATTGAAATACCCGACTGCGGCCAACGCAGTCGGGTTTTTTGTGTTGGCAAAGGCGCGTGATGGCGCTGTGTCGGGTGAATAACGCTCTAGGCGGCGTGGGCCTGGCTGGCGGTCAGCAGCGCATAAAGCGCGTCGGAGTCCTTGGTGCCGCGCATCTTCTCGCAAATGCTTTTGTCGCGCAGCAAGCGGGAGATGCGCGCCAGGGCCTTGAGATGATCGGCGCCGGCATTTTCAGGCGCGAGCAACAGGAAGATCAGGTCCACCGGCTGTTGATCGACAGCGTCAAAATCGATCGGTTTGGCGAGATGCGCGAAAACCCCGGTGATCTTGTCAATGCCGGCAAGTTTGCCATGGGGAATGGCGACCCCTTGGCCGACGCCGGTGGTGCCGAGCTTTTCCCGTTCCAAGACCGTGTGGAAGACCGTGCGTTCTTCCAGGCCGGTCTGCTGCGCGGCCACGGCGGACATCAGCTGCAAGGCCTGCTTTTTGCTGCTGGCCTTCAGTTCGGCCAGCACCGCGCGGGGCGAGATCAGCGAATCCATATCCATAACACGTCACCTACATGCCGATAAGGCGGTCAGGATCACTTGCCGGCCGGGGCCGGGTCCAACCATCCGATATTGCCGTCGGGACGCCGATACACGACGTTTAACTGATCATTGCGGACATTGCGGAACATGAAGGCCGGAGTGTTGGCAAGGTCCATCAGCATCACCGCGTCGGAAACCGAAACGCGGGGAATATCGGTCTTGGTTTCGGCAATGATGATCGGATGATCGTTTTGCGGCGCTTCCGGCTCTTCTTCCTCGGGCGCGGCGGCCAGAACATAGGATTGTGCATGCTCCAGCAGGCGCTCGGTCTCGTGATTGCTTTGGTGATGATTGACCAGCCGGCGCTTATAGCGGCGAAGCTGTTTCTCGATTTTTTCCGCCGCGGTGTCGAAGGCGCTATAGGCATCACCACCTTCGCCATGGCTTTGCAGAGTGACACCGCGCGGGGCGCGCAGGCTGCAATCAGCGTGAAAGCCGTGATTGGCCTTGCTCAACGTCACCTGAGCGGCAATCGAGCGGTCGAAGTATTTCGCCGCGCCAGCATCGATGCGTTGTTCAATATGGGTGCGCAAGGCATCGCCCACGTCCATGTGACGTCCGGTGACAATGATTTCCATGATCTGATCTTTTTCCGACTATTCGCAATCAACAAATTCGCGGGGTCGTCCCCCTGCCCAGCCGAGAATGGCCGCAGCCCGGACCAGCGAAAGCGCGGACGATATGCATAGCCCATGATCATGTCAACGCCTTCCCGTGCCTGCCGCCATTGGCGCCAAGGCGCCATAATACGCTGCCAGCCGTGGTTTACGTTTCAGACCCTGAAGCCCGCCAGTCCGTCATGCCGACGCTTGGGCGGAGACACGCTTCATCCGCCGTCGCTGAACGCTGGAGGGGATGCGCATGCTTTCCCGGTATTTTGCAACGGTTCGCCGGGCAATTTCAATCTGTTCAGCGTTCAAGATTTCAACAATTCGGTCATCAGAGAGCACTTGATCCGGGGTTTCGGCGTCGATCAGGCGGCGAATACGGTCGCGGACAGCTTCCGAGGAATGGGTTTGGCTGCCATCGGCGGCGCCAATCGCGGTGGTGAAGAAATATTTCAGCTCGAATATGCCGCGCGGGGTGGCCATGTATTTATTGCTGGTGACCCGGCTGATGGTACTTTCATGCATATCGATGGCTTCGGCGATATGCTTTAAATTCAGCGGCTTAAGATGGCGCACGCCATGTTCGAAAAAGGCTTCTTGCTGACGTACCAGCTCGCTGGCGACCTTCATGATGGTGCGCGCGCGCTGGTCCAGCGCCTTGACCAGCCAGTTCGCCGATTGCAGGCATTCCGACAAGAAGCTTTTGTCGGTCCGGGCATTGGTCTGGGCCGATAATTCGGCATAATAGCGTTGATTGACCAGGACCTTGGGCAAGGACGCGGTGTTCAGCTCCACCTGCCACAACCCATTGGCGCCCTTGCGGATGAGAATGTCGGGCACCAGGGTTTGCGCATCGGTGCTGCCAAAGGCAAGGCCGGGCTTGGGATTCAGCTTCTGAATTTCGCCGATCATGTCGAGCAGGTCGTCCTGGTCGACGCCGCAAATGCGCCGCAGCGCGACAAAGTCTTGGCGTGCTAACAACGGCAGATTGTCCAGCAGCGCCGCCATCGCCGGGTCCAGGCGATCGCGCTCGCGCTGTTGCAGCATCAGACATTCGGCCAGAGATCGGGCGCAGACGCCGGCGGGGTCGAACCCCTGCAGAATGTCAATGACCGCTTCGACCTCAGCCAAACCGCAGCCCAATTGCGCGGCAATATCCTCACGCGGGGTCCACAAATAACCCGCTTCATCGACCAAATCGATTACATGCGCGCCGATCAATCGGGTTGCTGGATCAGTGACGGTGCACATCAATTGTTCCGCCAAATGGTCTCGCAATGACGCCGTTTCGCTGAGCATGGCTTCAAAATCGCCATCCTCGCTGCTGCTGCCGCCAATGGCGCCCATGCCATTGAGACTGAGCGCCGAATCATGAGACGTGGCAAGGTCGCTGGCGCTATCATTATTGAAGACATTGTCGTTATAATCGGCATCCAGCGCGCCTTCGTCACCGTCGCGGGCGGGATCCTGGGTCAATGCCTGGTCGGCGCTGGTTTCATTAACGAAGTCCTCATCGGCGCCACCTTCATTGGGCGTGCCGGCGCTGTCGTCGCCGGATGCCGCGTCCTGATCCGATGCCGCGGCGAAACTGTCGTCATCCTCGCTTTCGAGCAGCGGATTGCGTTCCAATTCCTCCGACACGAAGCTGGCCAGTTCGAGATTGTTGAGCTGCAGCAGCTTGATCGCCTGCTGCAACTGGGGGGTCATCACCAGTTGCTGGCCTTGCCGCAGATCGAGCCTTGGTCCCAGCGCCATGCCTATGCCCCCGGACGCCTAGCGCTTGAAGCCCTCGCCGAGATAGACCCGGCGGACTTCATCATTTTCAACCAGATCGGCGGGGGTGCCCTCGAACAGCACATGGCCATCATAGATGATATAGGCGCGATCAATGATATCGAGCGTTTCGCGCACATTATGGTCGGTGATCAAGACCCCGATGCCACGATCCTTCAAATGATGGACCAGGGTGCGAATGTCGGAAATGGCGATCGGGTCGATGCCGGCAAAGGGCTCGTCGAGCAGAATCACCGCCGGTTGGCCGGCCAGCGCGCGGGCGATTTCACAACGTCGCCGTTCGCCACCGGACAAGGCCAAGGCAGGCGAATCGCGTAAATGGGTGATGGCGAATTCTTCCAACAACTCTTCCAACATGGCTTCCCGCCGCGACCGGTTGACTTCCACGACCTCAAGCACGGAGCGGATATTTTCCTCCACCGTCATGCCGCGAAAAATCGACGCCTCCTGCGGCAGATAGCCGATGCCCATGGCGGCGCGCCGATACATCGGCAATTTCGTTACATCGACGCCATCGAACAGAATGCGGCCTTCATCCGGAGCAATCAGTCCGGTGATGGAGTAAAAGCAGGTGGTCTTGCCGGCGCCATTGGGACCCAGCAACCCAATCACTTCGCCGCGGGCCACTTCCAGACTGATATCCCGCAAAACCAGATGCTTGCCATAGCGTTTGGCGATCCGGTCGACGACCAGGCCATTGTTCATGCCTGGCGTGGGTACATTGGGGTCCGGCGAAGGCCCATCATGATTGCGGCTTTTCCCTGCATCTGTTTTCAGCATCGTCTCGCCGTCCATTCAAACCGGTCCCTATTAATAAAACGTAGTGATGGAGCAAATTGGCGCAAAAATTGCTTAACCGCCCATCAGGGATATTGCCCTAGTCCGGCGGCAGGGAAAAGGGGGCTACCGACGTGGCACTGGAAAAAATGTGATCGCGCCCAGTAAGGCGGTGGGTCAGCCGCTCATTGGTCGGCGGGTTGGGCCTTTTGCGGTACTTGAAAACGCCCCTTGACGCGGTCTTCGCGGCGGCTGGCGCCGTCCAGGGTGGTGAGCCCGCTTTCGAGATTAAGTTCCAGCCTCTCGCCCCAGATCCGGCTTTCACCGCGCGTCATTTGCACATCGCCGCCCAGGGTGATCAGCCTGCTGGCGACATCGTAAATGCCCCAGTCGCCGCTGGCGGTCTCGGTGGCGGAGCGCAGCACCACATGGCCTTCGGCGTCCAGCCTTTCGATGGTCAAGCGATCTTCATCATCGCGGTTGTAAAAGACCTTCAGGCTGTCGGCCTGCATCGTCATATCGCCCTGACGGACTTCAACCGCGCCTTCAAACAGTGCCTCGTTTTGCTTTTCGCGGACCTCGACGCGGTCGGCGGCAATGTCGATCGGTTGCTCGACATCATGTTGCCGCAGCGCCGAGACGTCTTGCGCCGTCGCGGCGGGCGCCGGCAAGGCCATGACCAGTCCAATTAAAAGGGTTTGCAACAGGCGCATCAGGGCGTTCCTTGATTGGCCGCCGGCGCCGGCGGGGTTTGCCTGGTGGGAGTGATACGGGTTTTCACGCCGCCGTCAAATACGATCAGGCCCTGGTCAATCTCGGCATGAAAGCCCTTGGCTTCGAAATAGCCCAACGGCCCCTTGCCCGTGACCGGCCTTGCGCCCGAGGCGACATGATTGGCCAAGTCCAGTTCGGCATCCGATGTGCGCACCCGATAGCCGTTCGAGGCTTCGACATCGACATCGCCCACCAACGCAAGCCGCTTGGCCGACATGAAGAATACGCCGCGATTGGCCTTGGCCAGCAGGTCGGTGCCGTCGGCCAACACCAGTTCCGCCTCAATGCCAGTAAGCGACACCAATTCGGTCTCGCCCTTTTCCTGCAGCGCCGATTGTGCCTCCACCACGAACGGGCGGCCGCTTTTGTCGGTGCCGAAATAGCGCGGCTTTTCCATCCGTAGCCGTTCGGAACTGATGTCGACCCGTTCGCGCGACAGCACAAAGCTCGACTCTTGCGGATTGAACACCAACCAAGACGCCGTTACCAAGATCAGCGCTAGCGCCAGCCCCGGAAAAACATAGCGCGCGGCGGCGATGAACTGGTCGTAGCGGCCGCCAATGCTGGGCACCGGATGATGCGTGCCACGTTGCCAACCGCCTGGCGTGCGGGTCGCAACATCGATATAGCGGTGGCTGGCTGATGTGGTCATCGGCATCCAATTGGCGCGCGGTTGCGAACCGCGGATCAAAGCGCTCTAGGAATGGGCGAAAATATCCTGGTCTTCCCACCCGGCCAGGTCAAGCGCGGCGCGGGCCGGCAAAAAGGCGAAACAGGCATTGGCCAAAGCGGTGCGGCCTTCGCGCACCAGCATGCTGTCCAAGGCATCTTTCAAGGCATGCAAATGCAGCACGTCGCTGGCGGCATAATCGCGTTGGGCCTGGCTGATGTCGGCGGCGCCCCAGTCGGAACTTTGCTGCTGCTTGGAAATGTCCACATTCAGCAATTCCTTCAACACGTCTTTCAAGCCGTGGCGGTCGGTATAGGTGCGCACCAGCTTGGACGCGATCTTGGTGCAATAAACCGGCTGGGTGACGACATTCAAAGCATGCTGCAACACGGCGATGTCGAAGCGGCCAAAATGAAACAGCTTCAGAACATTGAGGTCGCCCAGCAAGGCGCGCAGATTGGGCGCCTCAAGCGGGCCGGGGGCAAATCGCACCAAATGCGCATGGCCGTCGCCGGCCGACAATTGCACCAGGCACAAGCGGTCCCGCAACGGCTTCAGGCCCATGGTTTCGCAATCCACCGCCACCGCGGTGGCGCCGTCGAATGTGCCGGCAGGCAAATCGCCTTCATGAAAATAGATGCTCACCCCAATGGTTCCTTTGTTGCGGTCATGGCTGGGACTTATGCTTGTTGTTTAGCGATCCATCTTCGGTCAGGCTACCTTAATCCTAGATGACCGATCAGGCTTGCCAGGGCGGCGCGCAAATGGCGGCGACCATCATTTCTAATATATCCTCGAACAAGGCCAAAGCGGGGCCGCGATCACTTTGCGGCCGGGCTTCAAATTGGATCACCGCACTCAGAAACATCGCGCCGACGGCTTCCAGCCGCAAATTGAACCGGCGATGGCCCAGATAGGCCAGCCGCGCCGCCAGCCGGCCGATGGCCTCGCGGAAGGCGGCGGCGGATTGAGCGTCGCTGTCAATCGGATGGCCCAGCCCACGCGGGCGATATTGGGTAAGATAATTCGAAGTCAATTTCAGATAGGCAAAGCCGCCATCATGCAGATAAAGCCGCCAATTGGGCTCGAAAATCACCCGCAGCAGGGTTTTGACATCGTTGAGCCGGCCCTCGGCCTTGGCCCGCGCCAGCAATTCCTGCCGCAAGGGCTGTAACTGAGCCTCGCGATATTCGAAAATCGCCTGCAGCAAGCCATCCTTGTCGGCAAAATGATATTGCACCGAGCTGTTATTGCGTTGGCCCGCGGCTTCGCCGACACTGCGCAGCCCAACCGCGTCAATGCCATGTTCGGCAAACAGTTTTTCCGCCGCCAGGATCAGCCGCTCGCGGGTGGCTTGGCCACGACGCCGACGCGGCGGCCGGGCGACCCCGACCGGCTTGCGTCGATCCTTTCCAGCGCCGGCCGCAATTTCCCCGTTGCCCATGACCCTTCTCTCATGATAAGACAAACGTCTTATTTCGCCGACTTGAAAACTAAGCATACGCATTTGATAGCGGCTAACGCAATTCGTTTTAAGACAAATTTCTTAATTAGGAGGGTCAGCGCAAGGTGGCACGCATAAAATTCATAGCGCCGTCCGGAGAACAGGTTGAGATCAACGCGCGTGGTGGCATGAGCGTGATGGAGGCGGCGGTGCAAAATGATGTCGAAGGCATCGAGGCTGAATGTGGCGGCGGCTGTTCCTGCGGCACCTGCCATGTCTATGTCGATCCTGCCTGGGTCGACCGCTTGCCGCCGCGTTCAGACGTCGAGTCGGACATGTTGGAGGCGGTAACCGATTCGCGGCCGGAATCGCGCCTGACTTGCCAAGTTTTGGTCAATGAATCACTGGATGGCCTGGTGCTGTATCTGCCCGAGCAGCAGGGCTAGCCCTTAACAGCGCCGCGCCTTCATCACCAAGGGGAGAGGAGACAGGAGATGGATCAAGTTTTGTTGGCGCCGAGGCCGGCGCATGTACCGCCAGAGCGCGTGGTCGATTGGGATATGTACAGTCCCCCGGGCGTTGAAGAGGATTTTCACCGCGCCTGGGCCCGGTTGTTGGCCGACGATGTCCCCGATGTCGTGTGGACGCCGCGCAATGGCGGCCATTGGATTGCCGCGCGCGGCGAATTGATTCACGAGATTTATGGCGACTATAAGCGATTTTCCAACCGCATCATCATGGTGCCCAAGGAAGTTGGCGAAGAGCACCATTTGCTGCCAACGACATTGGACCCGCCAGCGCATCGGCCGTTCCGCACCTTGTTGAACGAAAATCTGGCGCCCAAGGCGATTCGCGGGCTCGAAGAGAAAATCCGCGAGCAGGCGGTGGATTTGATTGAGTCGTTCCGCAGCCAGGGCCATTGCGATTTCATCTCGCAATATTCGGCGGAATTTCCGATCCGGATTTTCATGAGTGTTGTCGACCTGCCGATGACCGACGCGCCTAGGCTGAAATATCTCACTGATCAGATTACCCGTCCCGACGGGTCGATGACATTGGTCGAGGCCAAGCAGCAATATTTCGATTATTTGGGGCCGATCGTCGATGCGCGCATGGGCGCGGATGGCACCGATATGCTGAGCCGGCTGGTCAATGGCGTGGTTGACGGCAGGCCGCTCAACCGCACCGAGGCGCTGGAAATCACCACCCAAATCATCATCGCCGGTTTGGACACGGTGGTAAATTTCCTTGGCTTTGTCATGCAGTTCCTGGCTACCGACAACGAGCATCGGCGACAATTGGTGGCCAATCCCGACCTCATTCCGGCAGCGGTCGAAGAACTGATCCGGCGATATCCGCTGGTGACCGTCGCACGCGAGGTGAGGGAGGATATGGAATTTGCAGGCGTGGCGTTGAAGGCGGGTGAAATGATTCTGATTCCCAGCCCGCTGCATGGCATCGATCCGCGCACCAACAAGGACCCCTTCAAGTTCGATTTAAACCGTACCGACAGTGCCCATACTACCTTCGGCAATGGCCCGCATCGTTGCCCGGGGGCCAATCTGGCGCGCACGGAAATCCGCGTCACTATGGAGGAATGGTTGGCGCGGATCCCGGAATTTGAAATCGAGCCGGGTTTCAAGGTCAAATATCATGGCGGGATTGTCGGTTGTGTCGACAAGCTGCCGCTGGTCTGGAAGTCTTGATTTATCATATAAATTGACGCACCCTCGCCAATCATAACCGCGATTGGGCGAGGGGGCGTCATGTTCGCTAAGATTCAAGCCTTGCGTCCGCATCCATGGGCGGCATGCGCAGTATTCGCCACTATGTTGGTGGCGGGGCTTAGCCCGGCGGCGGGCCAAGACCCCGCGCCCGAGACCATCGCCATCGATGTCGCGCCGCAATGGCAAGACCCGCAACCGGCCTTTGACGGCTGGGGCACGGCATTGACTTGGTTCGCCAATGTTACCGGCCGCATGCCGGCGCCGGTCAAGACCGCGCTGGCCGATTTGCTGTATGGCCGCGATGGTTTGGCCTTCAATATCGCGCGCTACAATATCGGCGGTGGCAATGCGCCGGAGACTGCGCCTTATCTGCGCCCTGGCGCCGATGTGCCGGAGTTTTGGCGCCGGCCAGATGGTGTCACCGGCAAGGATTGGTGGCAGCCCGACAATCCCGGTCATTGGGACTGGTCGGCGGACCCGGGCCAACGCTGGTGGCTGGACGCGATACGCGACCGGGTCGCGGCCGATGATGTGATCTTCGAGGCGTTTTCCAATTCGCCGCCTTATTTCATGACCGTCAGCGGCCGCGTATCAGGCGCTGAAAGCGGGCTGGACAATAATTTGCGGCCGGGTTGGGAAGGCGCGTTCGCGGCTTATTTGGCGCGGGTGGTCGACGGGCTGCAGCAGCGCCATGGCATTCGCTTTCGCAGTTTGTCGCCGGTCAATGAACCCAACACGCCTTATTGGTTCGCGGCCAATCACCAGGAAGGCGCGCATTGGAACCCGGACGCGCAAGCGCGGATGATCCGCGCCGCCGACCAAGCACTGCGCGAACGCGGCCTCGCCACCGTAGTGGCGGCGATGGATGAAACCAACGCTCAGACCTTCACAACCAATTGGATGGCCTATGACGCCGCAACCCGGGCGGCGATCGGTCAGCTGAATGTGCATAGCTATGGCAATGACGGCCAGACCGGGGTGCGCGATATCGCCCGCGCTTCAGGCAAAAGGCTGTGGATGTCGGAGGTGGATCTGTCGCCAGCCAATTTTCCTCAAGACTTTGGCGACATGCGGCCGGCCCTGGCCTTGGCCGATCGCATCATCCAAGACCTGAAACGGTTGGAGCCCGCCGCCTGGGTGTTCTGGCAAGCGGTGGAAGACATGTCGCCGGCGCAAAAGCTGGACGCCAATTGGGGCCTGATCAAGATCGACCTGTCGGCAACGCCACCGCCGGGCAACCCCTATTTTGTCACCCGCAAATATTGGGCGATGCGCCAGTTCAGCGCCTTTATCCGCCCCGGTGACCGGCTGGTCGCGGTCGACGAGCCCGATAGCATCGCAGCGCTGAAGGCGGGCGGCGATGGCCTGGTCTTGGTGCATGCCAATCATGGGCCATTGCCGCGCATGTTGCGGTTGCGGCTGCCCTTTGCCGCAGCACATGCCACACTGCATGTGACCGACGCCAACCGCGATAGCGCCTTGGCCGCGCCGGCATCGGTCGCGCTGACGGATGACCGGGTGCTGCTCAGCGTGCCGCCATTGGCGGTGGTGACATTGACCGTGGCGGCCGAGTAGGACGCCAAGCCGTGACTTCACCAGCGCCGGGAAATGCGCTAGGAAACGGCATGACCGCTCAAGCCACCAGCATTGAGGCCAATAACGCGGCCCTGGGCCAGGCGCGCCAGCGCTTGAACGATTGGCATTTCAATCGCGCGCTGCCGCTCTGGGCGGGGGCTGGCGTTCACCCAAGTGGCGGCTTCTATGAGGCGCTGGATTTCAGGGGCGTGGCGCTGGCTTCCGACCGCGCCCGGGTCCGCGTGCAGGCGCGCCAGGTGGCGGTGTTCGCCGCCGCCCATCAAGCCGGCTGGGCGCCGGCGCGTAGCCGGGCATTGGTCGAAGCCGGGCTCGACTTCATGTTGCGCGCCTGCCGCCGCGAGGATGGGGTCTTCGGTCGCGTCGTCGACCTGCGCCGGCAAAGGCTGGCCGATCCGACCGCCGATTTATACGACACCGCCTTTTGTCTGTTCGCGGTGGCACTGGCGCGGCCGGTGGTTGGTGCGTCGCTCGACCGGGTGCTGGCCGCGCTGTTGTCGTGCCTGGCGCGGGTACTGGCGCGCGGCCCGGGCCAGGGCTATTGCGAGAGCTTGCCGCCGCCGGCCTGGCGGGCGCAGAATCCGCACATGCATTTGCTGGAAGCGCTGCTGGCCACCCGCCAAGCCAGCCAGGGCGCGTTGGCTCAGGACCAATTGGATGATTTGATCGGCTTTATCGCCACACGATTTTTCGACCGGCCCGCCGCCTTTGTGCGCGAACGTGTCGGCGCCGACGGCACAGCCTTGGAGCCCAGCTATGAACCCGGCCATTCCTTTGAATGGGTTTGGCTGCTAGCGCAATTGCCGCCCGCCATCCAGGCGCGGCTGGGCCAAGCCATGCTTGCTGATTTTTCGCGCAACCTTTATGTGCGCGCTTGCCAATCGCTGCTGCCAGACGGCCGCACAGTGATGAGCGCCGATCTCGGCAATAAGCCGGTCGATGGCAGCACCCGGCTATGGTCGCAGACCGAGGCCTTGCGCGCCCATTTGGTGACCGCCAGTCTGGAGCCCGTCACCGCCCAAGACGCCGGCTTCGCCGCCGCAGCCTTGGCCCGCGCCGCCGGCGCAGCCCAGGGGCTGCTTGATGACTGGTTGTTGGCGGCCCCGGTGGCGGGCGGCTGGCTGGATCATAAGGACAGTGCCGGCCGCGTCATCGCCACCAACATGCCGGCTAGCACTTATTACCACCTGTTGGGCGCCATTGGGGCCACCAACCTCTTTTGCGATCGATCTATCACGCCGCGAACGGGGGTCTAGCTGCCGCCTTTACATCCCGAGCGGTTCATGCCGTATTGGCGGCTTGGGCGCGCACGGCGGCTAGGGTTGGCACGGGCGCGTGGTGAACCGGGTGACCGTCGCATCCGGCAACAACAACAAGGGCAAGCGCATGGCCGAGCAATCAGCGACCGTCACCGATCCCCGCGCAGTGCTGGCGCGCGCGCCGATGCAGCGGCGGCAGATATTGGTGATCGCCATTTGCGTGGCCCTCAACGCGCTGGATGGTTTCGACGTTTTGTCGATCAGTTTTGCCTCGCCCGGCATCGCCGCTGAATGGGGCATCGACCGCGCTGCCCTTGGCATCGTGCTGTCCATGGAGCTGATCGGCATGGCCTTTGGCGCCATGATCTTGGGTCATGCCGCCGACCGTATCGGCCGCCGCCCAACCGCGCTGTTGTGCCTGGTGGTGATGGCCAGCGGCATGTATGCGACGACGCTGGCCGCCAATGTGACGGTGCTGGCGGGGTTGCGCCTGCTCACGGGACTGGGCATTGGCGGCATGCTGGCCTGCACCAATGCAATGACCGCCGAGTTCGCCAATGACCGCTGGCGCGGTGCCGCCGTGGCGATCATGGCCGCCGGCTATCCGATGGGCGCAATCATCGGCGGTTCGGTCGTCACCGGCCTGTTGGAAACCGGCGGTTGGCGCGACATTTTCAGTTTCGGTGCGCTGGTCACCGCCGCTTTCATTCCGGTGGTTTATCTGCTGGTGCCCGAGACCGTTGGCTTCACCGTCCAAAAGCAACCCGCCGATGCGCTGGCGCGCGTCAATCGCGCCCTTGCTGCCTTGGGCCATGCGCCGGTTAATTCGCTGCCGCCACCGCCATCGCGCCAGCCCAAGGCCGGGTTTGCCGCACTGCTGGCGCCTGATATGGCGCGCATCACCTTGCTGCTGACGGCGGCCTATTTCTTCCACATCATGACCCTGTATTTCGTGCTCAAATGGGTGCCGAAGCTGGTGGTCGACATGGGCTTTCATCCAGCCCAAGCCAGCGGCGTGCTGGTTTGGGCCAATGTCGGCGGCTTGACCGGTTCGCTGCTGTTAAGCTTTCTCGCCCTTCGCATCGGCTTGCGGCCCTTAGTGATGGCGGCGATGCTGCTGTCGGCCGCGATGGTTGGCTATTTCGGTGCGGGCCATGACAGCCTGCTGACCTTGTCGCTCGCTGCTGCCGCCGCCGGTTTCTGCACCAATGCCGGGGTTGTCGGTTCTTATGCCTTGATCGCCGCGTCCTTTCCCACCGCGATGCGCGCCGGCGGTACTGGGTTTGTCATCGGCTTCGGCCGTGGCGGCGCCGCCTTGGGGCCGATCGCCGCCGGCTTTTTGTTTGAGGCCGGTTTCGGCCTTGGCATCGTCGCGCTGATCATGGGCGCGGGCTCGCTGGTTGCGGTGCTGGCCTTGCTCGGTTTGCCGCCACCAAAATCGCAAGCGCATCTTTAGATAGAAAGCGAATGCAGACAATGACGATCTGGAAGCACGGTTTTTCGGTTGAATTGGCCAATGCGATGGGCATCGACAACGCTGCCGCGCATCTCGGCATCGAGGTGGTGGATGCCGGCGACGATTATCTCACCGGCCGCATGCCGGTCGATGCCCGCACCCGCCAGCCCTTTGGCGTGTTGCATGGCGGCGCCTCGATCCTGTTTGCGGAAACCCTGGGCTCGATCGGCGCAAATTTCGTCGCTGGGCCCGATTATGTCTGTTTCGGCCAAGAGGTGAACGGCAATCATTTGCGCCCGGCCACGAAGGGCTTTGTCCACGGCATCGCCAAGCCCTATCATCTGGGCAAGAAATCGCAAGTCTGGGGCATTGAAATCAGCGATGACGCGGGCAATTTGGTTTGCGTCGCCCGCCTGACCATGGCCATCGTGGCAAAGAGCTGAACCCGCCAGAAGTGGTGCCCAGGAGAGGACTCGAACCTCCACGACCTTTCGATCACTAGCACCTGAAGCTAGCGCGTCTACCAGTTCCGCCACCTGGGCATCGATGGGCGATAGGCGGGCTGGCTACAAGGGTTCGTCCGTGCTGTCAAGTATCACGCGTGGCGAAACCGCTTAAGGCTGGACCCGGCCGCGCCGAGGCCATAAAAGGAGCGGGCGTGCAATGGCAAGAAGGGACGATCGGCGCATGGCGCAGCGGCTCATAACAGTGATTGGCGGGTCCGGGTTTTTGGGGCGGCAATTGGTGCAGGATTTGGCCCGGAGGGGCGATCGGATCAGGGTTGCGGTGCGCCGGCCGAATGATGCGTTGTTCCTACAACCGCTTGGCACGGTTGGGCAAATTCAACCGATTGCCGCGAATGTCAAGCATGAGGGCTCGATCGCCCGGGCCGTGGCCGGCGCCGATGGCGTGGTCAATCTGGTTGGCATTCTTTATGAGGCCGGCGCCCAGGGTTTCGACGCGGTGCAAGCCGAAGGCGCAGGCATTGTCGCCCGGGCGGCGGCGGCGGCCGGGGTGAAAAGCCTTGTGCACGTCTCGGCCCTGGGGGCAGACGCGCAATCGGCTTCGGCCTATGCTCGGTCCAAGGCGCAGGGCGAAGCGCGGGTCCGCGCCGCATTTCCCGAGGCGGTGATTTTGCGGCCTTCGGTGGTGTTTGGCCCAGGCGATGGCTTTTTCAACCGTTTCGCGGCGATGGCCCGGCTGAGCCCGTTCTTGCCGTTGATCGGCGGCGGCCACACCCGTTTTCAGCCGGTTTATGTCGGCGACGTATCCGACGCGATCCAAGCCGGGCTTGACGATGCCGCGCATGCCGGTGGGGTGTATGCCTTGGGTGGACCCAAGACCTATACGATGCGGGAAATCCTCGGCTATATCCTTGATCAAATCATGGCCAAGCGTTTGTTGCTGCCCATTCCCTTTCCGCTGGCGTCGATGTTGGGCGCTTGCCTTGGGCTGTTGCCTCATCCGCCATTAACGCTCGATCAGGTGCGCTTGTTGAAGCAAGACAATGTCGTGCCCGCTGGCACGCCGGGACTGGCCGCGTTGGGCATTGAGCCGACACCGGTGGAAGCCGTGGTGCCCGATTATCTGGTCCGCTACCGCCCGCATGGCCGCTTCAGCCGTCCCAACGAGCCTTGAACAGAGCGTCCTATTCGCGGTTCTTGGCGTCGGCGTCGGGGGTGCCGCCGACATCCACATCCAGGGCATGGCGGGGGTTGCGGTCTTCCTCGCGCAACGGGATGCTGGCTTGCGCATTGCCGCGTGCCGCTGTGTTCAGGCCATGAATGGCGCTGGTTGATTTTAGGTCGCCATCCGACTTGATGTCGGCGATGACTTGGCGGCTGTCCAGATAGCGCCGCAAATCGCTGGTGATCTTGTCGAGAAAAGCGTCGTTCTTGGTCAGTTCCACGACATAGCGGTTCTGCTCCAGATTATAGGCGCCGCTGACCGCGAAAGTGGTGCTATGGACTTGCGACAGGAACATCCATGGCGTCAGGCTGGAGCGCACCAGCACATTTTCCGACCGCGTGGAGTCGGTAATGGCCATGCCGGTTGAGACCTTGGATTCGGTATAGGTGCCCTCGGCGAAAAAATGCAGCATGTGCGAAGAAAAGAAAATCTCCGCCCAATACAGATTGGCGACGCGCGCGCCCAGTCCGCCAAACAGCCATAAGGCCAACGGCGCCGCCAAGGCGGTGCCCCAGCCGGCGACCTGAGCTGTTTGGAGGCCGCTGACGACGATGTAAAACCAAATCGCGGCGATCAGCATGGCGGTTTGGGCGACAATCGTCAGTATTGCCCGGCCGGGACGGAACAGCGGTGGGAACTGGGTTTCCACCGGCACCGGCTGAATCTCGATCAGGCTTTGACCGCGAAAATCGCCCTTGTCTGTGCTGCCTTGCATATTGAGCTTGGCTTCATTGCCGAAATATTCGCGGTTGGGAATCTCCAAATAGCGATGATCGGCCATGGTCATGTCGAAGGCGCGGAAAATGTCCATCGGGTGCAGGCTTTCCACCCAGTGCTGGCGGAATTCCGAGACCTCGGTGCGGTCGCGGGCGATTTGCATCCGCTGGCTTAACAAGAAGAACGCGGCGCCGGTCACCGCCATGCCCCCCAGCACCAGCCCGGTCAGCCACAAGCCGCCGGAAAAGGGTGGGGCGACGGTGCGGGCGTCAGCCGGCAGACTCATCAACAGCACCGGCGCCAAGATCGCGGCAATGATCAAGGCCACGGTTTTTTTAACCGATACGGTTGGCAGGCTGCTGGCGCGCAGCCAACGGGCGCCAGGATAAGCGCGGGCCCAAATGCCCAACACCGCGATCGCCGCCAGCGCCGCCAGCCAGCCGCTGGCCCAATCGTCGATCGGGGTGAGCCCGGCGCTGCCGGAAAAAATCGCCAGTGCCAGGATGAACAGCACTAACAGCGTGTAGAAAAAGGCGGCGGCGATATGAATGCTGGCGGCGCGGATCGGCACCGGCATGAACAACAGCCTTGGAAACAGCCCATGCACCACGCGCGCGAGCAGACCCACGGGTTCGAAAAACATCAAATTGGTGCGGTCGCGCAGCATTTTAGCCAGCGAGACGGGGCCAAGGGTCTGGGTCAGGTCGGCGGGCACGCCGCGCCCGACATAAAAGCGCAGTGCCTTGAACAAGCCGGCGCCTAGGGAGATCAGACCGGCAGTTAACAAAAAGGCGCCGCCCGACAGCTTGATCCAACCCAGCGTCCGCGCCTCGTCGCTGGCCGCCAGGGTGGCGGGATCGACTCCGTCGCGCATGGCGAAAATGATCAGGCCACCGAGAAACGCGGTGATCAGGCCGCGGCCAATGGTCAGAACCCCTTCAAAGCGGAAGGGATTTTTGATGTCTAGATCGCTGGAACCATATTCAAACGCCATCGCTTTGCCCCCTGGATGCCGTGCCCACGGCTTTTGCGATTGCAAGGCTCGCCGAAAGCGAGGGCAAAATCAACCGTCTCAAAAGCCAAAGATGGATAGCAGCACAATGCCCAGCGCCACCCGGTAAACGACAAAAGCGGTCATCGTCGCGCGGCGCAGCCAATGCATCAGGAACGCCATGGCACCCAGCGCGGCGAAAAAGGTGAAAATGCCGGCGATGAGCGCGTCGCGCTGCACCGCAGCATCCATTTCGGCGAGGTCAAGGCCAACCAGAATGCCAGCGCCGGTGATCGCCGGGATCGACAGCAAAAAGGAAAAGCGCGCGGCTTCCGGGCGGGTGAAGCCAAGAAACCGCGCCATGGTCATGGTCACGCCGGAGCGGCTCGTGCCGGGAATCAGCGCCAGCGATTGCGCCACGCCAACCAGCAGCGCGTCTTTTAGCGCCATGTCCTCGAACCGGCGTTCCTGTCGGCCCCAGCGATCGGCAGCATAAAGCAGCAGGCCATAGCCGATTAAATTGATTCCCACCAATGTGGCAGAACGAAAGCCGGCGGTGACGTCGAACATCTTGAACGACAGTCCCACTATCACCGCTGGTATGGTGCCGATAGCCAACAACAGCAACAGGCGCTTTTCGGCATGGGCATCGCCAATGCCAACCAGAGTCAGGCCGCCCATCGCCAAGCGTCGAACATCGCGCCAAAAATAAACCACGATGGCGGCCAAGGTGCCAACATGCACCGCAACATCAATGCCCAGGCCTTGGTCGGCCCAGCCGGTGAGTTTGGGAATGAGGATCAAATGGCCCGATGAAGAGATCGGCAGGAATTCCGTAATCCCCTGAATCAACGCAATAATCAGCAATTGGATGATGTCCAAGGCGCGGCTCCTCCCCAACCCGTGGCGGGGCACCATATCGCCAAGTTCGCGGCCGCGCTAGTGTCCCGAATCCGAATTTCGTTTGCTTAAGTTTAAGGCTCCGAACGAATTTCGGATTCGATAAGGACACCAGAAACTCTACCCCACTAGCGTGTTCGACACGCTAAAACGCAAACCGATAAAATACCGAATCGGAACTAATTGAATGTGCTATTTGTTGGCATTGCCGGTGATTGAGCCCTCAATCTCAGCGCGCGGCCTGGACAGCCGTCTATTTATGGCACTACTATTGACCTAATGGCGAAAAAGAGTCTTCCAATCCCGGCCTATTGCTGGTATCTAAGGCGCATCACGTCATCAGACTTTACGGGTAGGATGCGCGGTGCGCGCCGGCGGCGGGGCCTTGGTCGGCTTGGCGCGCGCCGGCCCGGCCTGAGGGTAAGGACAATAATCGATGTCGAATAAGATGCTGCGCTTTGTCGGCGTGCCACAACAGATGCCTGAAAAGCGGGCGGCGGATGAACGGCGCCAGGACTTTCACGAGGTCTATGCCGACTTTATCGCCGACAAGGCGGCGGAACAGGCCAGCCGCTGCAGCCAATGCGGTGTGCCGTTTTGCCAAATCCATTGTCCGGTGCAAAACAATATTCCCGATTGGCTGAAGCTGACGGCGGAAGGACGGCTGGAAGAAGCCTATGAAGTGTCGGCCGCGACCAATAATTTTCCAGAAATCTGTGGCCGGATTTGCCCGCAGGATCGTTTGTGCGAAGGCAATTGCGTGATCGAAAAGGGCTTTGAGTCGGTCACCATCGGCTCGGTCGAGAAATACATCACCGACACCGCATGGGAAAAAGGCTGGGTCAAGCCCATCGTGCCGCCGCGCGAGCGGTCGCAATCGGTCGGCATCATTGGCGCCGGTCCTGGCGGCATGGCGGCGGCCGAGCAATTGCGCCGCAAGGGCTATCAGATCACCATTTACGATCGCTATGACCGCGCTGGTGGGCTGATGATTTACGGCATCCCCAATTTCAAGCTGGAAAAGGATGTTGTCAGCCGGCGGGTTCAGCGGATGATCGACAGCAAGATCAGGTTCGTGCTCAATACCGAGGTTGGCCGCGATGTCAGCATGGCGGAACTGCGCCAGCGGCATGACGCGGTGTTGATCGCCACCGGGGTTTATCTGGCTCGCGACTTGATGGCGCCGGGCTCCGGCCTTGATGGCATCGTGCCGGCGATGACCTATTTGACCGCCGCCAACAAAATCGGCCTGGGCGACCAAGTCGCCGCGTTCGACGATGGCAGCCTTGACGCCAAGGACAAGCATGTCGTGGTGATCGGTGGTGGCGACACCGCCATGGACTGCGTCCGTACCGCGGTGCGGCAAGGCGCCAAGAAAGTGTCCTGCCTGTATCGCCGCGACCGCGACAATATGCCGGGCTCATTGCGCGAGGTGGTGAATGCCGAGGAAGAAGGTGTCGATTTCGTGTGGCTGTCGGCGCCCGAGGCATTTTTGGGCGATGGCCATGTCAGCGGCGTGCGCGCGCAACGCATGAAGCTGGGGCCGGCCGATGCAACGGGCCGGTCGATGCCGGTGCCGTTGGAAGACTCCAGCTTCACCTTGAAAGCCGATCTGGTGATCAAGGCGCTGGGCTTCGATCCGGAGGATTTGCCGGTGCTGTTTGGTGCGCCGGAATTGTCGGTCACCCGTTGGGGGACATTGCGGGTGGATCATCGCACGCAAATGACTTCGGTCGATGGCGTGTTCGCCGCTGGCGATATTGTGCGTGGCGCCAGTCTGGTGGTGTGGGCCATTCGCGACGGCCGCGATGCCGCGGCGTCGATCCACCGCTATATCCAGGCGCAATCCAAGGCTGATCGCGATGCACCGCAATCCTTCGCGGTGGCGATTTGAGGGCCTGCGGGCCCATTGAAATGGAATTCGATATGACCGAGATGGAAAAGATCTTGCAGCAGCGTGCCCGCCTCGAACAAGAGGGTTTGTACCGGGCCGATGAAGAACATGACGCCTGCGGCGTTGGCGTGATCGCCGCGGTTGATGGCAAGCCGCGCCGGGACGTCGTGACCAAGGCGATCGAGGCGCTGAAGAACATTTGGCACCGCGGCGCGGTCGACGCCGACGGCAAGACCGGCGACGGCGCGGGCATTCATGTCGAAATTCCCCAAGAATTTTTCCGCGTACATGTCGAGCATACCGGCCACTTGCCGCACAAGAGCCGTATTGCCGTCGGCCAGGTGTTTCTGCCGCGCACCGACATGGCGGATCAGGAAACCTGCCGCACCATCGTCGAAACCGAAATCATTCGCTTGGGATACTATATTTATGGCTGGCGGCAGGTGCCGGTCGACACCTCGGTGATCGGCGAAAAAGCCAAGTCGACACGGCCGGAGATCGAGCAAATCATGATCGCCGGCAAGGAAGACGAAGCCGAACGTGATTTTGAGCGCAACCTATACCTGATCCGACGCCGGATCGAGGCGGCGGTGGTAGCGCAACAAATCAAGGACTTTTACATCTGTTCGCTGTCCTGCCGCTCGATCATTTACAAGGGTTTGTTTCTGGCCGAGCAATTGTCGGTGTTCTATCCCGATCTCAACGACAAGCGCTTCACCTCGCGCTTTGCCTTGTATCATCAGCGTTATTCCACAAATACCTTCCCACAATGGTGGTTGGCGCAGCCGTTTCGGATGCTTGCGCATAATGGTGAAATCAATACCATTCGCGGTAACCGCAATTGGATGAAGGTGCATGAAATCCGCATGGCGTCGCTGGCCTTTGGCGACCGCGAGGCCGACATCAAACCGGTGATTCCGTCCGGTGCGTCCGACTCAGCGGCACTGGATGCTGTGTTCGAGCTGTTGGTGCAGGCGGGCCGCGATGCACCCACCGTCAAAACCATGCTGGTGCCGGAAACCTGGACCAAAAAGCCGACCATGCCCGATGCCTGGCGTGACATGTACGCCCATTTGAATTCGGTGATGGAACCCTGGGATGGTCCCGCGGCCCTGGCCGCCACCGATGGCCGTTGGGTGATCGCCGGCATGGACCGCAATGGCTTGCGGCCGATGCGTTATACCCTGACATCGACCGGCCTGCTGATTGTTGGGTCGGAGGCCGGCATGGTCGTGGTGCCGGAAGCCGAGGTGGCCGAACGCGGCCGTTTGGGGCCGGGCGAGATGATCGCCGTCGATCTTGAGGAGTCGCGTTTTTATCACGACCGCGAGATCAAGGACCAGCTGGCCGCCGCCCATCCTTATGCGGAGTGGGTCAAGGACTTCCGCGACTTCGAGGACATCCGGCCCAAGAAGATCGACGCCAAGGCCGGCTATGACCGCGAAGCCCTGCGGCGCCGGCAAATGGCTGCCGGCATGACATTGGAGGATTTGGAACTGATCCTCCACCCAATGGCCGAGGAAGGCAAGGAAGCCATCGGCTCGATGGGCGATGACACGCCGATGGCGGTGATTTCACCCAATCGTCGCAGCATTTCGCATTTCTTCCGGCAGAATTTCAGCCAGGTCACCAATCCGCCAATTGATCCCATTCGCGAAAGCCGGGTGATGTCGCTGAAGACCCGGTTCGGTAATTTCGCCAATGTGCTGGACCGCGACGCGCGGCAATCCGGCGTACTGGTGATGGAATCGCCGGTGATCAGCAATGAGGACTGGCATGCGCTGCGCGATTATTTCAAGGACCAACTTACCACCATCGACTGCACCTTCGATGTCGATGGCGGGCCCGACGCGTTGGCGGAAGCCGTTGCCCGCATTCGCGAGGAAGCCGAAAACGGCGTCCGCGCCGGCAAGGGCCAGATTTTCCTGACCGATGAAAATGTTGGCGCCACGCGGGCGGCGATTCCGATGGTGATTGCCACCGGGGCGGTGCACAGCCATTTGATGCGTGAAGGGCTGCGCACCTTTGCGTCGGTCAATGTGCGGGCATCGGAATGCCTGGACACGCATTATTACGCGGTGCTGATTGGGGTCGGCGCGACCACGGTCAATGCCTATTTGGCGCAAGCTTCGTTCATGGACCGCCATCAGCGTGGCTTGTTCGGCGACATGAAGCTGGAGCAATGCATCGCTAATTACCGCAATGCAATTGAGCAGGGCTTGCTCAAGATTATGTCGAAAATGGGCATTTCGGTGATTTCGTCCTATCGTGGCGGCTATAATTTCGAAGCCGTCGGGTTGTCGCGCGCCTTAGTCGCGGATCTGTTTCCCGGCATGCCGTCGAAGATTTCCGGCATTGGTTATGCCGGCATTCAAGTTAATGTTCAGGATCTCCACGAACTGGCATTTGATGAGGATGTCGCGACATTGCCGGTCGGCGGCTTTTACCGGTTCCGCGCCGGTGGTGAACCCCATGCATTCGACGGCCAGCTCATCCATATGCTGCAATCGGCAGTGGCCAATGACAGCTATAGCCAATATCTCGGCTATTCCGAGGAACTGAAAAAGCTGCCGCCGATCAGTCTGCGCGATTTGCTCGACTTCAATTGGGCCGCTAAGGGCGTGCCATTGGAGGAAGTCGAATCGATCACCGAAATTCGCAAGAAATTTGTCACGCCCGGCATGTCGATGGGCGCCTTGTCGCCCGAGGCGCATGAAACCCTGGCCATCGCCATGAACCGCATTGGCGCCAAGGCGGTGTCGGGCGAGGGCGGCGAGGACCGCGAACGCTTTCGCCCGCGCGAGAATGGCGATAACGCCAATTCGGTGATCAAACAAATTGCTTCCGGCCGCTTTGGCGTAACGGCGGAATATCTCAATCATTGCGAGGAAATCGAAATCAAGATGGCGCAAGGCGCCAAGCCAGGCGAGGGTGGGCAGTTGCCAGGCTTCAAGGTTAACGAAATGATCGCCAAATTGCGGCACTCGACGCCTGGCGTGATGTTGATTTCGCCGCCGCCGCATCATGACATTTATTCGATCGAGGATTTGGCGCAGCTGATTTACGACCTCAAGCAAATCAATCCCGAGGCACGGGTCTGCGTCAAGCTGGTGGCATCTTCCGGTATTGGCACCATCGCCGCCGGCGTCGCCAAGGCGCATGCCGACGTGATTTTGGTGTCGGGGCATTCCGGCGGTACTGGCGCTAGCCCGCAAACGTCGATCAAATATGCCGGCATTCCCTGGGAAATGGGACTGGCCGAGGTCAATCAGGTGCTGACCCTTAATGGCTTGCGTCATCGTGTCAAATTGCGCACCGATGGCGGCATCAAGTCCGGTCGCGACGTAGTGATCGCGGCGCTTTTGGGGGCGGAGGAGTTTGGCGTCGGCACCACGTCGCTGGTGGCGATGGGCTGCATCATGGTGCGGCAATGCCATTCCAATACCTGCCCAGTCGGCGTGTGCACCCAAGACGACAAGCTGCGCGCCAAATTCGACGGTACGGCGGAAAAAGTGGTCAATCTGTTTTCCTTCATTGCCGAGGAAGTGCGCGAAATCGTCTCTCGCTTGGGCGCAAGGTCGCTGGATGAGCTGGTCGGCCGCACCGATTTGCTGCGTCAGGTCAATCGCGGCGCCTATTATCTTGACGATCTGGACTTGAACCCACTGTTGGTGCGGGTGGATGCGCAAGAAAGCGAACGCCGCTGCACCATCAAGGGCCGCAATCCCGTGCCGGACACCCTTGACGCGCAAATGCTGGACGACGCCCGCGCGGTGTTCGAGCGCGGCGAAAAAATGCAGCTGACCTATAATGTGCGCAACACCATGCGCGCGATCGGCACCCGCTTGTCGTCGCATATTGTCCGCAGCTTCGGCCATGATGGCTTGAAGCCTGGCCATATCACCGTCCGCTTGCGCGGGTCATGTGGCCAGTCGCTGGGCGCGTTTGCGGTGCAGGGCCTGAAGCTGGAAGTGTTTGGCGACTCCAATGACTATGTTGGCAAGGGCTTGTCGGGCGCGACCATCGTGGTGCGGCCGCCAACTTCGTCAACATTGCCGACCGAAGACAATACCATCATCGGCAATACCGTGCTTTATGGCGCCACCAGTGGCCAATTATTCGCCGCGGGCCAAGCCGGCGAACGCTTTGCGGTGCGCAATTCCGGCGCCGAGGTGGTGATCGAAGGCTGCGGCGCCAATGGGTGTGAATATATGACCGGCGGCACTGCGGTGATCTTGGGTCCGGTCGGCGACAATTTTGGTGCCGGCATGACCGGCGGCATGGCCTTTATTTATGACAGCAACCAAAGCTTTGAACTGCATGTCAATGACGAGACCGTGGTTTGGCAGCGGATCGCGTCGGCGCATTGGGCGGATAAGCTGAAAAGCCTGGTTGAGCGCCATGTCGAGGAAACCGGCTCGCGCCATGGCAAGGCGCTGTTGACCGATTGGGACACCGCGCTCAAAGGCTTTTGGCAAGTCTGCCCCAAGGAAATGGTGCACCGCTTGCCTTATCCGCTGACCGACGAGGCCGAGGCCGCGACCGCTTAACGGCGGCGCCGGCTTATGCCTCAAGCACCTTCAGCACATTCTCGGCGGTGACTTGGCTGACGCGGGTGTTGGATTCATGCGTCACCCCGGCGATATGGGGCGTGAGCAGCAGATTTTTGATGCCTGAAAAGGCAGCGCCGGCTTGCCCGGTCAAGGGTTCGGTTTCGAACACATCCAGCGCCGCGCCGCCAAGATGCCCAGATTTCAGCGCCGCGACCAGGGCCTGCTCATCGACCACGCCGCCGCGTGCGGCATTGACCAGCACCGCGCCCGGTTTCATCAGCCGGATCGCGTCGGCATCGATGATATGGCGGGTGTCCTTCGTGAGCGGCACATGCAGGCTCAGCACATCGGCGCTGGCGAACAGCGCCTTCAATGGCAGTCGATGCACTTCATTCCAGCGCGGATCATCCATTGCCAGATATGGATCGGCGGCGGTGACATGCATGCCCAGTGCCTTGGCGCGGTGGCTGACTTCACGGGCAATCGCGCCATAACCAACCAATCCCAGGGTCTTGTCGCCAATTTCGTGACCCACCAGCGCCATCCGCGGCCAGTCGCCGGCAGTGACTTCGGCCTGGGCGTGCCAGGCGCCGCGTAATAATATCAGCGCCGCGGTGATGACATATTCCGCCACCGCATCATCATTGGCGCCGCTGGCGGGACACACTTTGATGCCGCGCGCCGCGCAACCGTCCAAATCGATATTGTCTAGGCCCACGCCCAGCCGGCCGACCACGCGCAGCCGCCGTGCCGATGCCAGCAAGCCGCCGCGCACCTGCGTGCGATTGCGCACCAACAGCGCCCGCGCGTCGGCCACGGCCTTGCGCAAGGCGTCGGGCTGGTCGACCAAGCCTGGGTCGTAAAGCACGTCGCGGCCGGCAAACGCCTTGGCGATGACGTCCTCGTCCATGAATTCGCTGATGACGATATCGGCCATGCCCGGTCCTTTGATGTCAAGCGCCACCCAGCGCCAGGATTTCTTGCGCCAAGGCGCGCGGCACGTCAATGCCGTTTCGCTCTGCGCGTGTGCGATTGTCTATTCGGCTCAACCCAGGCGCGCGGGCGCCTGGCTCGTCGTCCAAGGCTGCGGCGAAGGTCGCCATCCGGGCCCCGAAATGCCCGGCCGAGGCCGTGTCGGGCGCGATTGCGATGATCAAATGCCCCAGGTCTGGGGGATCGCCACCACCGTCGAACAGCGAACTGGCTTCCCAGCCGAATTGGCTGCCGGTCAAGGCGGCGGCCAGCAATTCCACCATGATCGCAAGCGCTGCGCCCTTGGCGTCGCCAATCGGCAGCATCGAGCCCTTGAGCGCGGCGGCGGGGTCTGTGGTGGGCTGGCCGCTTTCATCCAGCGCCCAGCCTTCGGGAATGGAGTCGCCGCGCTTGCCGGCGGCCATGATCTTGCCGCGCGCGACCTTGGACAAAGCGAGGTCGATGACCAAGGCCGGTTGGCCGGCGGCCATGGGGGCAGCGAAGGCTATGGGATTGGTGCCCAGCATCGGCTTGCTGCCACCCCAAAAGGCGATGCCCTTGGGCGAGTTGCCGAACAACAATGCCACCAAGCCGCGTTCCGCCAACCGTTCCGCATGGGCGCCGGCTTGGCCAAAATGATGCGAACGGTAGATCGCCGCCGCCGCGATGCCGGTGCGTGGGGTCAATGCCGCCAGTGCGTCGATCGCCAGGTCGACGGCGGGATAGGCAAAGCCGAAGCCGGCATCCACCCGCACCAAGGCTTCGGCGGCCTGGTGCAGCTGTGGGCTGGCTTCGCCCTTGACCTTGCCGGACTTGACCTGGGCGGCATAGGACGGCACCCGTGACAGGCCATGGCCGGCTTGGCCATCGGCTTCGGCGCGCAGCAACGCCTTGGCAGTGGCGCGGGCATTATCGGCCCGGGCGCCACACGCCAGCAAGGCGTCATAAGCGTGGCCTTCCGCCTCGCTCAGGCTCCAATGCACGGTGTCGGCCATCAACAGGTGCCAATCGATCCCTAGGCGCTGCGATAAAGCTTGGTCATCACGAACTCACGATGCCCCAAGGCCTCGGCGGCAGTAAAGCGCCCATTAGCGGTGGCGGCGATCATGTCAATCAACGCATCGCCGGCCTGGGGAATGGTCATTTCGCGGCGGACGATGCCGGAAACGTCCAAATCGACATGTTCGGACATGGTCCGCACGGTCCGGGGATTTCCGGTCACCTTGATCACCGGCATGATTGGATTGCCGATGATATTGCCCTGACCGGTCGGGAAAATATGCACCACATAACCGGCGGCGGCTTGCAAGGTGCAGCATTCGGCGGCGGCCGAGGATGTGTCCATGAAGTAAAGGCCAGGACCCTTGGCGGGCGCCTCGGCCGGTTCCAGCACATCGATATAGCTGACCTGCTTGCCGATCTTTTCCAGATTGCCCAGGGCTTTTTCCTCGATCGTGGTCAACCCGCCCTCGATATTGCCCTTGGTCGGTTGGCTGTCGGACAAGTCAGAGGTTTTGTTGGGCTCGATCACGTCGTCTTGATAGGCTTGCCAAGTGCGCATGAATTTTTCGCCGACCTCCGGCGTCGCCGCCCGCGCCTTGCACAAATGCTCTGCCCCGGTCAGTTCCGAGGTTTCGCCAAAACAGCCATAAGCGCCTTCGGGGATCAGCTTGTCATACATGTTGCCAACCGTCGGGCAGGAGGCCAGGCCCGTCGTTGTGTCGGACTCACCGCATTTGGCGGCGATCCACAATTCCGACAAATCGCATTCCTCGCGCATCAGGCCGGTCGCCCAATGGACATAGTCCTTGGCTTGACGCGACGCCTTGGCGATGGTGGCGATGTCGCCATTCTGTTCGATCGAGAAGCCACAGACCGGCTTGCCAGTGGCGGCGATGCCGTCGACAACTTTCTGGGTCCAGCCCGGTTCGATGCCGATGACGATACAAGCCGCGACATTGGGATTGGCGCCGGTGCCGATCATGGTGCGGAAATGCAGGTCCAGGTCAGCGCCGAATTGCAGCCGGCCATAGGCATGGGGCAACGCCATAGTGCCCTTGATGTTGTTGGCGACCGCCTCGCAAGCGGCATTGGAAATATCGTCCAGCGGTAAGATCACCACATGATTGCGAACCCCGACGCGGCCGTTTTCGCGCCGATATCCCCAGATTTTGCGATTAACGCTCATCTTGAAAATCCTTCCGTTCGTGCCTGGGCTACCAGCGCTTGGTTTTCAAATTATGGGTGTGAACATGCGAGCCCTTCGGCGCGTCGGCGATCATGCGGCCAATTTCCTGGCCATATTTGATCACAGTGTCGCCGGCCTTCAGGTCGGCCAGCGCGATCTTGTGGCCGATCGGCACGTCGTGTTCTGCCATCAGCTTGAAGTCGTGATTGTTCTCGGTGATGACGCAGAGCATGTCCGTGCCCTTGGTCAAGCCCTCGACGACGACGACGCCGACATTGTCTTTTTCATCATGCACCAGAAGATGTGGAGCGCTCACGCTATTTGCCTCCCGTTGGTGTTGCAGCCCAGCCGCCATCGCGACATTGAAGCCGATACTATAATCTATCTTATATAAGATACAATACAGCAAATTATGGACAGGAAGGCAACAGGGTTGTAGTCGAAGTGGTGAGGTTTTTAAAAACAGGCTGTTGGTGGGAGCTGTTGGCGAACATGGAAGGCGCACCCGGCTTTAGGCCGCTTTACCGGCAAGTCTATGATTATCTGGTCAAACAGATCTCCGAGGGGGCCTGGAAGGCCGGCGAATCACTGCCCAGCGAACAGGCCTTGGCGGCCGAACTTGGAGTCAGCCAAGGCACCGTGCGCAAGGCGCTCGATGTGATGGCGGTCGAGAAATTGATCGAGCGTCGCCAAGGCAAGGGCACTTATGTCGCCGAACATACCCAAGAGCGGGCGTTGTTCCGATTTTTTCGGCTGGCGCGGCCCGAGGGTGAACGGGTGTCGCCGGAATGCGGCGCCGAGGAAGTCAAGCGCCGCCCCGCCAATGAGCAGGAAATCGCCAAGCTGGGCCTGCCGCGCGACGCCGATATCGTGCAGATCACCCGCACCCGCTTGATTGACGGCGCGCCAGCGGTGTTCGAGACCATCATCGTGCCGGAACTGGTGTTTCCGGATATCGAGAAATATGCGCCGCTGCCCAATGCGCTGTATTCGCTTTATCAGACCGTCTACGGCGTCAATATCGTGCAAACGGTCGAGGAACTGCGCGCCGACCTTACCCGCAAGGAAGATGCGAAAAGGCTGCAATTGCCATTGGGCGCGCCGATCTTGCATATCGACCGGGTGGCGATCGCCTTGGATGGCGAAAAGGTCGAATGGCGGGTCAGCCGCTGCAATACCGCCAATCTGGTCTATGCGGTGACGATTCGCTAAGCCGCGCGCCCCGCGCCATGCTGCTGGGCCTTAGCCGCCCGTGAACGCGCTGTAATCCGCCCTCGCCAAACCCCGCGATTTGGCGATCGTGAATTTGCAGTTGTTTTATCTCTTATAACTCTTATACATTAAGTCGCGTTTTGATAGCAGGAAGGCGCTTGTGTTGGACAATCGGATTTCGCAGCAATTCATCAGGCAGCAATGTCTGATCGACGGGGCGTGGGTCGATGCACAGGGGGGCGGCCGCATCGCCGTCACCAATCCCGCCAGCGGCGCGCTGCTTGGCCATGTGCCACAAGGCGGGCGGCCGGAAACCGCGCGGGCGATTGCCGCCGCAGCGGCAGCTTTGCCGGCGTGGCGGTCGATGACAGCGGCGGCGCGCGGTGCGTTGATGATGAAGCTGCATGATGCGTTGATGGCGCATCAAGACGCGCTGGCGGAACTCCTGACCCTGGAAATGGGCAAGCCCTTGGCCGAGTCGAAGGGCGAAATCGCCTTTGGTGCCGCCTATATCAAATGGTTCGCCGAGGAAGCCAAGCGGGTCTATGGCGACATCATTCCCGCGCCTTGGCCGGGCAAGCGGATTTTGGTGACTAAGGAGCCGGTTGGGGTGGTCGGCGCGATCACCCCTTGGAATTTCCCCAATTCGATGATTGCCCGCAAGCTGGGCGCGGCACTGGCGGCGGGTTGCACCATGGTGATCAAACCCGCCAGCCAAACACCCTATTCAGCGTTGGCCTTTGGCGTGTTGGCTGAACAGGTCGGCATTCCCGCCGGCGTCATCAACATCGTCACCGGCAAGGCCTCGGAAATCGCCGCTGAAATGTGCGAAAATCCGGCCTTGCGCAAGATCACCTTCACCGGTTCGACGGCGGTGGGTCAAAATCTGGCTTCGGCGGCGATGCGGCATATGAAGCGGGTGTCGATGGAATTGGGCGGCAACGCGCCGTTCATCGTGTTCGACGATGCCGATCTCGATGCCGCCGTTGCCGGCGCGATGATCTCCAAATTCCGCAATGCCGGCCAAACCTGTGTCTGCACCAATCGGTTTCTGGTTCAGGCCGGGGTCTATGATCAATTTGCCGACAAGCTGGCGGCGGCGGTGGCGGCGCTGAAGGTGGGCGATGGTTTGGAGCCAGGTGTCGAACAGGGCCCGCTGATCGACGAGGCGGCGGTGCAAAAGGTTGAGGAACATGTCGCGGATATTGAGGCCAAGGGCGGGCGGCTGTTGCTGGGCGGCAAGCGTCATGCGCTGGGCGGCACCTATTTTGAACCCGGCGTTGCCATTGGCGTGACGCCCGACATGGTGATCGCCCAGGATGAAACCTTTGGCCCGCTGGCACCCCTGTTCAAATTTGACCGCGAGGAAGACGCGGTCCGCATCGCCAACGACACCCAATATGGGCTGGCCAGCTATTTCTACACCCGCGATTTGGGTCGGGCCTTCCGGGTGATGGAAGCACTGGAATATGGCTTGGTCGGCATCAATGAAGGCCTGATCTCGACCGAGGTCGCGCCATTTGGCGGTTATAAGGCCTCGGGCGTCGGCAAGGAGGGCTCCAAATACGGCGTCGAGGACTATGTCAATGTCAAATATGCCTGTTTGGGCGGTTTGGGGCTTTAGTCCATGGCCAATGTGCTTTGTGTCGGCCAAGCGGTGCAAGATTTCGTGTTCAGCCTGAACGCGATGCCGGCTTTGCCGGAAAAATACCGGGCCGAGGCCTTTGACAGCATGGGCGGGGGCCCGGCGGCAACAGCGGCGGTGACAGTAGCGCGGCTGGGTGGCCAAGCGCTGATCGCCGCCCGTCTGGGCGATGACAATATCGCCGGGCTGATCGCCGCCGAGCTGGAATCTTACGGCGTCGATTGCCGGTTATTGCGGCGGTTCAAGGGCTGCCGGTCGTCGCTGTCGGCGGTGATGCTGGATCGGGCCGGTGAACGCTTGATCGTCAATTATCTCGATCCTGGCTTGCCGAGCGATCCGGCCTGGCTGCCGGAACCCGCTGGTCTTGATGTCGGCGCGGTGCTGGCCGACACCCGCTGGCCGCAGGGTGCTGAAGCTATGCTCAAGGCCGCCAGCGCCGCAGGCCTGCCGGCGGTGTTGGATGCCGATAAGCCCATCGCGCTGGACAGCGGCCTGTTGACGGCGGCCAGCCATGTCGCCTTTTCCGCCGAAGGCTTGGCCGATTGCACGGGCCTGGAAGATCCGGCGCAAGGCTTGGCGCTGGCGGGTCAATGCAGCGATGCCTGGTTGTGTGTGACCTTGGGCGGCGATGGGGTATTGGTGCAGGCGGATGACCGCCAGCATCATGTCCCGGCTTTCAAGGTGACGGTCAAGGACACGCTGGGCGCGGGCGACGTTTGGCATGGCGCTTTCGCCCTGGGCTTGGCGGAGGGCGCTGGCGAGGCCGCGGCGGTCAGATTCGCCAATGCCGCCGCCGCGCTGAAGACGCAACGGCCAGGTGGCCGGCGCGGCGTGCCGGCGCGGGATGAAGTTGATCAGTTTTTGCAACAAAATAGAGATATTGGAGAACAGTCATGACCCCGTCGGCGGGCAAATTATGGGGCATGCGGCGGCTGGCCGATGCCCAGGGCCGGTTCAAGATGACGGCGGTGGATCAACGCCCGCCGATCAAAAATCCGATCGCCAAGGCGCGCGGTCTGGCCGAGGCGCCGTGGGAAGATGTCGCCGGCTTCAAGGCGCTGCTGGTCGAGGAACTGCAAGCCTCGTCCTCGGCGATGCTGCTGGACCCCCATTTCGCCTACCCCAAAGCGATTTCGCTTTACGATCCGGCCAAAGGCCTGATCTTGACATTGGAGGACAGCCTGTTTCAGGAAACGCCGGGCGGGCGGCTGTCGGCGGAAATCGACGATTGGTCGGTGGAGAAAATCAAGCGCGCCGGTGGCGACGCGGTCAAGGTTTTGACCTGGTATCGGCCGGACGCCGACAAGGCGGTCTGCCAGGCGCAGAAGGACTTTACCCGCCGGATCGGCGAGGCTTGCGATAAGTACGACATTCCTTATGTGTTCGAGCTATTGGTCTATCCGCTGGCCAAGGATGCCGAGCAAACCAGCGACTATGTCGAGATGAAAACCAAAAAGCCGGAACTGGTGCTGGAAAGTGTCGAGACATTCGCCGCGCCTGATTATGGCGTCGATATCTTCAAGCTGGAAAGCCCGTTGGCGGCGGCAGATGTTCCTGGCGTTGACGGTGAGGGGGCGGCCGAGGCGCAACGCTGGTTCGACGCGCTGGGCCAAGCCGCCGGGCGGCCCTGGGTGATGTTGTCGGCCGGCGCTGGCATGGCCGACTTCCGCCGCATTCTCACCCACGCCTATGCCGCCGGCGCGTCGGGCTATCTGGCCGGCCGGGCAATCTGGCTGGACGCGTTCCAGGCATTTCCCGATTGGGACAAGATCCGCGCCGGCTTAGCCGGGCCCGCGGTTGATTATATGCGTGATTTGAATGCGCTGACCGACCAGGCGGCGCTGCCTTGGCAGCAACATCCATGCTATGGTCCCAGCGGCGCGACATTGCAACCCGCCGATCAAAGCTTCCGACATCAATATCCGGGTTTTGGAGTGTGATATGGCATTAGTCTATGGCGTGGCCGCTTTGGCGCGGCCGACTTTCGATGTGCCCTTCGCCGAAGAGAAGATGACCAAGGCCTTCGCCGCCTTGGATGCCGCCGGCATCAACACGGTGGGTCCGCGCGCGTTGTTGTTCGACGCCGACGCGGCCAAGGCGGCGCTTGACGATATCAAGGCCGCCGGCCCGATCGATGTGCTGCTGGTGCTGCAAATCACTTTCACCGACGCCACCATGACCGTGCGCCTGGCCGATGAAGTCGACGTGCCATTGGCGATCTGGGCGGTGCCGGAGCCGCGCATTGGCGGACGGTTGCGGCTCAACGCGCTCTGTGGCCTGAACCTGGCGGTGCATGCCTTGCAGAAGGCGGGCAAGCTCGCCAACTGGCTTTATGCCGACCCCGACAAGCCGGACCTGGCCGATGAACTGCGCGCGCTGTCCACGCCGCCCAAATTGGCGCCCAGCCGCGCGGCGGTGTTGGCCGGCGACGCGGACGCCGACGCGGCGCGGGTGCTGGACGCCTTGCAGGGCATCAAGATCAATGTGCTGGGCCATCATCCCGACGGGTTCGACACCTGCGCTTATGATGACGCGGTGCTGGCCAAGCTGGGCGGTGTGACGGTGGAGCGCACTGGCCTCGATGAAGTGTTCGACCGTGCCCGCGCCGCCGCCCCCGCGCGGGTGGCCGGCCATCATCACACCGCGGCCGCCGCGCTGGGCGGACTTGCGGATGTCGACCAGGAACAGCTTGACCGTTCGCTCAGGGTGTTTTGCGCGCTAGAGGACGTGGCGGCGGAAAAAGGCGCCAAAGGACTGGCGGTACGCTGCTGGCCGGAAATGTTCACTGAATATGGCTGTGCCGCCTGCGGTCCAATGGCGATGATGAACGAAGCCCGGGTGCCGGCTGCCTGCGAGGCCGATGTCCATGGCGCTTATACCCAATTGATGCTGCAGGAATTGGCGCAAGCGCCGGCCTGGATGACCGATCTGGTCGATATCGACGTCGATGATGACACGGCGGTGTTGTGGCATTGCGGGTCGGCCCCTCTGTCAATGCGTGATCCTGAAAGCCCGGCCGAGGCGACGATTCACACCAACCGCAAAATGCCGCTGCTGCATCAGTTCCGGATCAAGCCGGGCCGCATCACCCTGGCGCGGTTGTCGCAAGCACGTGGGGAACTGAAAATGATGTTGGCTGGGGCACAAGTGGTGCGCGCGCCGATGGCTTTCACCGGAACCTCGGGCACCGTTACCTTCGACGCGCCGGCGCGGGATGTGTGCCGCACCATCATGGATGAAGGCCTGGAGCATCATTTTGCCTTGGTTTATGGCGAGCACCGCCCGGCCTTGCGGGCGATCGCCGCGCGGCTGGGTCTGCCGGTGTTGGAGCTGACATGATATGGCGCTGGCCGATGTCACTCAGCCCAATTGGGGCCGCATGCCGCCACTGAGCGTCACCGGTCGCGCCCAGCAAGCGGGCGCCGACGCGGTGCTGCTGGCAACGAGCGCGGGCGATTTGCGCATCAGCCTGCATGAATGGGGAGCGCGGCTGCAAATCGGCCAGCGGCTGAACCATGATTATGGAATGCTGGCGGGGCCACCGCTTGGCCTTGACCTGCAGCTCGACGCCGGCGCGGATGAAACGCGGATCAGCGGCGGCGATTTTTGTTTTAGCGTGACCCACCGGCCTTTCAGTTTCGTGCTGACCAGGGCCGGCGAGGTTGTTCAGCAAAGTCCCACCGACGCGCATTTTGTCCGGCGTTTTCGGCTGCCGCCCTTGGCGCGGCTGGACGATGGTGGCTGGTTCGTCTCGCTCGATCTGGCAACCGACGCGGCGGTGTACGGCCTGGGCGAAAAATGGGGCCGGCTGGACCGGCGCGGGCAATTGCTGCGGTCCTATAATCAGGACGCCTTGGGCGTTAATGCCGAATGGTCCTATAAGAACACGCCTTTTGCGTGGTCGCCGGAAGGCTGGGGACTGTTGATGCACACGCCGGCACCGGTCACCCATGGGGTCGGGTATGCGCCTTGGTCGCACCGCGCCTATGGCCTGGTGGTCGAGGATGACGCGCTCGACCTGATGCTGCTGGCCGGCAGCACCGGCGCCGACATCATTGGCCATTACACGGCGCTGACCGGGCGCGCGCCGGTACCGCCCCTGTGGAGCCTGGGGCTGATCCTGTCCAAGGCCTATTACCGCACGGCGGATGAAATCCTGGCGGTGGCGCGGGACGTGCGGGCGCGGCATTTGCCCTGCGACACCATCACCTTCGACGGCCGCGCCTGGCAAGATACCGACACCCGCTTCGCCTTTGAATGGGACCCCGCCCGCTATCCCGACCCCAAGGCGGTGCTGGATCAATTGAAGGCCTTGGATTTCAAGATCTGCGTTTGGGAATATCCATTGGTCTCGGTCAAGAACCCGCTGTTCGATGCGATGGCCGCCAAGGGCTGGTTGCTCAAGGATCGACGCACCGGCGAGGCCTATCGCTATGATTGGGACCCCGAACCCTTTGGCGCGGTCCTCACCCAATTGCCGCAATCCGGCTTGGTCGATTTCACCCACCCGGACGCTTACGCCTTTTGGCGCGACCAACACAAGCCGCTGTTCGATATCGGCGTTGATATGATCAAGCCGGATTTCGGCGAACAGATCGGCGATGATATCGTCGGCCATAATGGCGAGTCCGGCCGGGCGCTGCACAATGTCTATGCGCTGCTTTACAATCGTTGCGTTTACGAAGCTGCTGAACTTTACAGCCGTAATGGACCTTTTCTGTTCAGCCGTTCAAGCTGGACCGGTTCGCAGCGCTATCCGGCGCAATGGGGCGGCGATCCGCAAGCCGATTGGGGCGGGCTGGCGGCATCATTGCGCGGGGCGCAAAGCTGGGGTTTGTCGGGCGGTCCCTATTTCGCCACCGATGTCGGTGGCTTTTATGGCGATACCCGCGACCCCATTCTATATGTTCGCTGGTTGCAGGCGGCGGTGTTTGGCGCCCATATCCGGCTGCATGGCATTGGCCCGCGCGAGCCTTGGTCCTATGGCGAGAATTCCGGCGCCGCCGATCAGGCCATTGCCCTGCGTTATCGTTTGATCCCCTATTTATATAAACTCCTTGAGCAGGCGGCTGCCACCGGTTTGCCGGTCATGCGGTCGATGGCGCTGGCGTTTCCGGACGACCGCGCCGCCTGGGCGTTTGACGATCAATTCATGTGCGGGGGCGATTTGCTGGTCGCGCCCTGCCTACGGGCTGATGGCCGGGTGCGGTTTTATCTGCCCGCTGGGACCTGGCATCGGTTTCCATCGGGAGAGGCATTCGCGGGCGGGCGTTGCCATGCGCTGCATCTGGCCTTGGATGAAATGGCGGTGTTCGCGCGCGCGGGCGCTGAAATTCCGCTGGGGCCGGTTGTCGAACATGTCGGCCAATTGGGCGATGGCCCCCAAGTGGAGGAAGTCTGGCGCCGCGATCGACGGCGCATGCAATGAGCGGCATGCATGTCATTGCGAGGCCCACCGGGCCGCGGCAATCCATGGCGCCAATGGATCGCCACGGCGCTTTGCGCCTCGTGACGACGGCATTTATGCCGATGAAAGGCGCCAAATAAAGGAGCCAAAAAATGGGCCTTGGGGATGTCCTCTATACCTTGATCACCTGCGTCTTTTTCATGGCGTTGGTGGCCATTGTGTCTTATTTGAAGACCCGCGGCGCGGTCGATACCAAGGATGGCTATTTTTTGGCCGGGCGCGGCCTCACAGGCGTGTTCATCGCTGGTTCGATGCTGCTGACGAATTTGTCGGCGGAGCAATTGATTGGCCTGAATGGCTCGGCTTATGGCTTCAACCTCTCAAGCATGGCCTGGGAGGTAACGGCCGCCTTTGCCATCATCATCATGGCGCTGGTGTTTTTGCCACGTTATTTGTCCGGTGCCTTTTCCACCTTGCCGGAATTCCTCAAGGATCGGTTTGACGATGGCGTCCGCCGCATGGCGGTGATTTTGTTCATGGTCGGCTATGGCCTGATCACGATTCCGTCGATCTTATATTCCGGTTCGGTCGCCGTGCTGCGACTGTTCGACATGCAGGCGCTGCTGGGCCTGGGCTATAGCGAAGCGCTCTTGGCGACGATCCTGCTGGTTGGCATGGTCGGGTCGGTCTATGCGATTTTCGGTGGCTTGAAGGCGGTCGCGGTTTCGGACACCATCAATGGCATCGGCTTGCTGATCGTCGGCATCGCGGTGCCGCTTTTCGGTTTCGCCGCTTTGGGCGATGGCAGTATTTTGGCTGGCGTCGAAACCGTCACCAGCACGCACCAAGAAAAACTTAACGCCATTGGCGCCGCCAGCGATCCAACGCCTTTCGCCACCATTTTCACCGGCATGATTTTCGCCAATCTGTTTTATTGGGGCACCAATCAATATGTGATTCAGCGCACATTGGGCGCCAAGAATCTCGCCGAGGGTCAAAAAGGCGTGCTGGCGACCGGCTATTTCAAACTGGCCGTGCCGCTGATGATGATGATCCCCGGCGTGATAGCCTTTCATATGTATGGGCCGGGCTTGGTGACCATCGACATGGCTTATCCGCGCCTGGTCAGCGATGTGCTGCCCCGCTTCATGTCGGGCTTTTTCCTCGCGGTGTTGCTGGGAGCGGTGTTTTCGTCGTTCAACTCATTGCTCAACAGCGCGGCGACGCTATTTTGCCTGGACGTTTACGCGCCGCTCAAAAAACGCCCGGTCAGCGACGCGGAGCTGATCAAAGTGGCGAAAATCGCCAGCATCGTTATCGCGCTGTTTTCCTTTATCACCGCGCCGCTGCTGCAATATTCGCCGGACGGGTTGTTCCAGGTCATTCGCCTGTTCACTGGTTTTTACAGCGTGCCGATCATCGCCATTGTGTTGGTTGGTCTGTTCACGCGGCATGTCCCGGCCCGCGCCGCCAAGGTGGCGGTCGTGTTTCATCTGATCGCTTACGGCCTGCTCAATTTCGTCATCGATAGCGGGCTGCATTTCATTCATGTCTATGGGCTGTTGTTCGTCGCCCAGGTCGCGATCATGTTGATCATGGGCCATCTCCGGCCATTGCCGGAACCCTGGCGCTATCACCGCCATGAAAAGGTCGACATGACGCCCTGGCGTTTTGCCTTGCCGGTGACGGTGACATTGCTGTCATTGATCGCGTTTCTTTATGTGCTGTTCTCGCCGCTGGGGCTGGCGGGCAGCATTGGCGCGGCGTATTGGTGGGCACTGGCGGCGATTCTCGTGGCCAATGTCATTGGTTGGTGGATGGCGGTGCGTTATTGGCGGCCACGCTATAACGCGCATATCCAGGCGATGGGCCGCGAATGATCAGCCGCCGAACCATTGGCTGACGGCGTCGCGCTGCGCTGCGGTCATGTGCAGGCCTAGTTTGGAGCGCCGCCACAACACATCCTCGGCATTGGTCGCCCATTCGCGTTGGCGCAAATAGTCAAGCTCCGCCTCGGTCAGGCCAGCGCCAAAATCGCGCCCCAAATCGGCCATCGATTTGGCATCGCCCAACAATAGCGGCGTGCGGGTGCCATAAGCGCGCGCCAGCCGCCGCGCCGTCGATGGATCCAGCCATGAGCGGGAAGTGGTTAGTTCGCCCAAATAAGCCGAGAAATCGGCGCCAGCGATATCACCGCCAGGCAAATGGGCGGCGCGCGTCCAGGCCGGCTTGGCGATGTTCATCACCGGCGCCAGTTCCGCCATCACATGTTCGGCCAATTTGCGATAGGTGGTGATCTTGCCGCCAAAGATCGACAATAGCGGCGGCGCCCCCTCGGGCGCGTCCAAATCGAACACATAATCGCGGGTCACGGCTGAAGCGCTGGCCTCGCCATCGTCATAGAGCGGACGGACGCCGGCATAGCTCCAGACCACGTCAGCAGGCGTGATCGGCTGGGCCAGATATTCGCTCGCCTGGGCGCAAAGATAGGCGGTTTCCTCATCTGAAATGCGCACATCGGACGGGTCGTCGGTAAAGGGTTGGTCGGTGGTGCCGATCAAGGTGAATTCGCGCTCATAAGGAATGGTGAACACGACGCGGCCATCGGCGGCCTGGAAGGTATAGGCATGGTCGCCTTCATACAGCTGACGGGTGACGATATGGCTGCCCTTGACCAGCCGCAGCGAGCGCCGGTTGCGGGCGGGCCCAACCCGGCGCAGCACTTCATCGGTCCAAGGCCCGGCGGCGTTGACCAGGCCGCGCGCGCGGTGTTGGTGGCGGCCGCCATTGGCGTCGCGGGTTTCGATATGCCATAGCCCGTCCTCGCGATGGGCCGACATCACCTCGACACCTTTCAAAATCGTCGCGCCGCGTTCGGCGGCGTCCATTACATTGAGCACGACCAGCCGTGCATCTTCGACCCAGCAGTCGGAATAGGCGAAGCCGCGCTTGAAACTGTCCTTCAGCGGTGCGCCGCGCGGGTCCCGGCGCAAGGCCACGGTCTCGGTCGCTGGCAACAGCTTGCGGCCACCCAAATGGTCGTACATAAGCAGACCCAGCCGCAGCATCCAGGCCGGGCGCAATCCGGCATGATGCGGCAGCACGAAGCGCAACGGCCAAATGATATGGGGGGCGGCGCGCAACAGCACTTCGCGCTCGATCAGCGATTCGCGGACCAACCGAAATTCATAATATTCCAGATAGCGCAAGCCGCCATGCACCAATTTGGAGCTGGCCGACGAGGTCGCCGCGGCGAAATCCTTTTGTTCGCATAAGGTGACGGCAAGGCCACGGCCAGCCGCGTCGCGGGCGATGCCGGCGCCATTGATGCCGCCGCCGATGATGAACAAATCGCTGATGTTGGTCATAAGCTTTCCGTGGTCGAGAAACGATATTCGGTGACATGACGATAGGTTTCGCCCGGACGCAAGACCGCACTGGGAAAATGCGGGTGATTGGGCGCGTCGGGAAAGCGCTGGGTCTCCAGGCACAATCCGGCGAAACGGCCATAGGGCAGGCCGCCATGGCCAGCGATGCGGGTGTCGAGCTTGCCGCCGGAATAAAATTGGATGCCGGGTTCAGTGGTCCAGACTTCCATGGCAAGGTCGCCCTTGGCGGCGCCGAGGCGGGCGGCGAAGGCCAAGCCACCATCGTCGAAGCGGCGGCGGTTGAGCGCGAAATTATGATCATAGGCAAAAGGCGCGTCAGCCTTGCCCCAACCCACCCGGCGAGGGGTGGTGAAATCGAATGGCGTGCCTGCAACCGCGGCGATCTCGCCGGTGGGGATCAGATCCTCGCTCACCGGAGTATAATGATCGGCGTCGATTTCCAGGGTCGCGTCCAAAATGTTGCCACTACCGTCAAGATTGAAATAACTGTGATGAACCAGATTGACCAGGGTTGGCGCGTCGGTCCGGGCTTCCAATTCCACCCGCAGGATCGCGCCCGGCAGCAGGCGGTAGCGGCACTGCGCCTCGACTTGGCCGGGATAGCCTTCATCGCCATCCGCCGAGACCAGCCGCAGCAGCGCCTGGTCGGCGCCATGGGACAAAATGGTCCAGGGCCGCTTACCAAAACCCGCCATGCCGCCATGCAGATGATGCTTGCCGGCTTGATTGAGGCTGAGCTGATGGGCCACACCGTCCAAATTGAAGCGGCCATTGGCGATGCGGTTGGCGAATCGCCCGGCGGTGGCGCCAAAATGCGGCGAATGCGCCGGATAATCCGCCGGATCGGCGAAGCCCAGAACCAGATCGCGGGGGCCGTCTTTCATGCCCATCCGCAGCCTTTGCAACACGCCACCCCAAGCCATGATATCGGCGCTCAGGCCGCCGGCTTCCAGGCGCGCAGTTTGTGGCGCTTGGGCTGGGTGATCGATCATAAAAAAAGGTCTTTCATTCTGAGCAATGGCGATATGGGTCGCGCGCCGGCGGCAATATATATAAGAGAGTTATAAGATTAAATGGTTGAATAGGCATCTTTTTCAACAAAGTCAGGTCATGCAGGCCATCCCCGATGGAAACCGCGCGTGGCAAATTTGTCGCATCTCAAGTCTCATGTCTTATATATCTGTTGTCTTTTAGATAAACATAAATTAGTGTTTTATAGTCAAGTCGCGAAGTTTTTTGGCCGGACCGGGGCTATCCGCCTGCAATCGCGGCAGCAAAGATGGATTTGTCAGCAATGGGGAGGACATGTCGTATGTCTCAAGGAAAGTGTTTTTTGAAGGCCGGCACCGCCTTGGTGTCGGCGGCGATGGCAATTGGCGTGGCCTTGCCGGCGTCGGCGCAAACGCGCGCGCTTGAGGAAATCGTCGTCACCGCGCAAAAGCGCGAGGAAAATCTGGCCAAGGTGCCGGTGGCGGTGACGGTGATCAGCGGCGAGGCGCTCAGCGCCCGCGGCACCGTAACCATGGAAAATGTCCAGGCCCTGATCCCCAGTTTGTCATTTGGCAAGGGCGGCACCAATCGCAATTCCAATCTGTCGCTGCGCGGCGTTGGTACGATTTCATTCTCGGTTGGCGCCGAGCCCAGCGTGTCGACGGTTGTCGATGGCGTGGTGATGGCGCGCTCAGGGCAAGCCTTTGTCGACCTTTATGATATCGAGCGGATCGAAGTGCTGCGTGGCCCGCAAGGCACGCTGTTCGGTAAGAACGCGTCCTCGGGTGTGATCAATATTGTCAGCAAGGGGCCTGAAAAGGAATTCAGCACGACGGCTGACATCACCTATGCCGAGGATCAGGAAATCATCGCACGCGGCATGGTCACCGGCGCCATTACCGACACCGTGTCGGCGCGCCTGAACGTGTTTTATGGTGAGTTGGACGGCTTCATCCGCAATGCCTTCAATGATGACGATATTTACGGGTATGAACGCTTTGGCGGCCGCGCCATCGTCGATTTCGAGCCGAATGATCGGTTGAAGGTCCGCGTCATCGGCGACTATTCGGAAACCGACGATAAATGCTGCTCGGAAGTGATCATTCGCGACGATGGCTCGATTCAAGCCCAGGCGTTCCAACAAGGCGGGGGCGTGATTGCTGGTTTCGACACCCGGACCACGGCATCGAACGCGCTGCAATTGACCGAGAACGAGAATTACGGCGCCTCGGTGCAAATCGACTATGATTTCGACGCCTTCACCGTGACCTCGATTTCCGCCTATCGGGAGTGGAAAAACGTCGAACGTCAAGACATTGACGACACGCCCTTCGGTTCAACCGAGCGCGATGGCGACGACCCCGACAATATTGGCTTGGGCAGTGTCGATGGTGTGTTGGTTGGCTTGCCCACCGCGCGCGACTGGGGGCCGCAAAAATGGAAGCAATGGTCGCAGGAAATTCGCCTGACATCGACCGGCACCGGGCCGTTGGAATGGCAGGTCGGCGGCTATATCGGCAGTTCCAGCGTCGATCGGACCTTCGCCCGCTTTGACGCCTTGTGCGTCAACGACCCCAATGGCTTGATCGGTGGTGTCGACATCAGCGGCTTGGCCAATGGTAGCGCCTGCCCGACCAGCAATATCGTGCTGCCCTCCGCGCGCGCCGACATGACGGTCGACTTCGACAACTATGCTGCTTTCGGCCAGGCAACCTGGAATTTCACCGAAAGAACTGGCATTACAATTGGTGCCCGGGTGACGCGTGACAAGGTCGTCAACACCCACATGCGCGAGCGCGTTGGTGATGAATTTATCGACATTTTGGGCAACCAGGACGGCAACCCCAATAATGACGGTGGTGTATTCGCCTTGCAGGTCGACAAGCCGTTGACCACCGGCACCGCCAAGAACACCGACTTCTCGTTCAAAGCGGCATTGCAGCACGACTTCAGCGACCGGCTGATGGGCTATTTCAGCTTCGCTCAAGGTTATAAGGGTCCGGCCTTCAACGTGTTCTTTAACATGGTCGACCCCAACAACCTGCCGGCAATCAATGCCGAAACGTCGGACGCTTTCGAGGGCGGCTTTAAATGGGAATTGGACAATGCGGTGGTGAGCATCGCGGTGTTCCGTGCCGACTATTCGAACTTCCAGTCCAACAACTTCATCATCACGGCGGGCGCGGTCACCACAAACCTCACCAATGCCGGCAATGTGAAGACCCAGGGCGTGGAATTTGAGTTCGTCGCGCAGCCGACCGATCAATTGGCTTTTTATGGCGGCGTCACCTTCGCCGATGCGGAAATCAAGAAGTTCGATTGTTCGTTGGCGCCCGATCCTTCAACCTGTTCGGAACGCACGGGTGAGGATTTGCAATTCGCGCCCAAGGTCAAAGGTTCGTTCACGGCGGATTACACCATCCCCGCCACGGAAGACTTGGATTTCATTTTCAGCTCCAATCTGACCTTCCAAAGCGAGTCTTTCTCGGCCGAGCGTGAAAACCAGAATATGCGCATCCCGGCCTATGCGATCGTCAACGCCAGCATTTCGGCATCCTTCATGGACGACCGCTATCGCGCCACCTTGTTTGTGCGCAATCTGTTCGATCAGGAATATCCGGCGGCGTTCAATGAGGGCGGCCGCGTGGTGCGCTTTGCCCGCGATGTCGATCGCTATTTCGGCGGCAATGTCCGGGTCCGGTTCTAGGCCCGGAGTCATCAAAATATCGGAAAGGGGGCCTTGCGCCCCCTTTCTGCGTTTAGAACGTTGATCAGGGGGATGGGCCATGCCATTGCCGTCAGCCGCCTTGCGTATTGCAGCCAATGCGGCTTTCCAAACGCAGCGGGTGAAACAGGTGTCAATCAACCCAGCGCGCCGCGGTGCGGTCGACGCCGACACGATCAACGCCATGGCCGATCTGGGCATGCCGTTGGGCGGCATAGGCACCGGCGCCATGGTGTGGAGCCGCTTGGGCGGTTTCACCCGATGGTCGCTGAAAGTCGGTTATTACAAGCACTTCCGCGAACCCGCCTGTGGCTTTGCGGTGCGGACCCAAGCCGACGATGGGGAGATCAGGGCCTGCGCCTTACAGCCGCCGCCCGATGATCCAACGCAACTCAGCGCCTGGACCTGGGCGGACCGGTCGCTGGCGGCTGATTATGCCGCCCTGTTTCCCAAGGCCTGGCGCCATTACGCGCCTGCCGCCTGGCCAATCAGCTTTTCCTGCGAAGCCTTTTCGCCATTGCTTCCTGGCAATTTGCAGGCATCGACCTTGCCGGTGGCGTTATTTTGTTGGCGAGTGCACAATGGCAGTGATCAGGCCCAAAAGGTGTCGCTGCTGGCGCATTGGGCCAATTTGTGCGGCTGGTTTCATGATCATGCCGATGCCGCGCCAACGCGGCGCGCGGCTGGGGCTTTCAATCAAGCGGTGGACGAGGGTCAGGCCCAAGGCCTTGTCTTTGATCGTTTGCGTCGCGGCGAAACCCTGGAGGAAGGCGACGGGCAGTTCGCACTGATGGCCTTGCCAAATGCGGGCCAAAACCTGTCGCGCGCGGTAATGACGGATGGCCGCGGCGATGGCGCGGCGCTGTGGCGGGCGTTTCACGATCGGGGCGATGTCGATATCGCTGCCGAACCCTGGATTGCCGACGCTGGGTTTCGCGCCGAGGAGCCCGCCTTGCCGATGGGTGCGCTATGCCTGACGGCCGATTTGGCGCCGGGCCAAAGCCAGGATTTTGTGTTCGCGCTGAGCTGGGATTTGCCGCGCATTCGCTTTGGTTTGGGCAAGTGCTTTGACCGCGCCTACACCGCGCAATGGAGCCGCCAGGGTCAAGCGGCGGCGGCCATTGCGGCTCATGCGCTGGATCATTGTGGCACCTGGTCCCAGGCTGTCGACGCCTGGCATGACAGCGCCATGCGCGATTTGGGTCCGGCACCCTGGCAAGCCGGCTTTGCGTTGAACGAGCTTTATTTCGTCATTGACGGCTGCACGGTGTTGACTGCGCCCAATACGGCAGGCCAGCAGCATTTCGGGTTGCTGGAATGTCCGGACTATCCTTACTACAATACGCTGGATTTATGGGTTTATGCCTCCGAGTCCGTGCTTCATCATTGGCCGCAATTGGAAGCGCTGGTGCTCACCGACTATGCCCGCGCTGTGCCCCAGGACGATCCGCGACCGCGCAAGGCGCTTTATACCGATGCCCGCATGGCATGGCGCCGCGCCGGCTATTTGCCGCATGATCTGGGCGCACCCGAGGAGTCGCCCTTCGATTTGATTAATAGTTACACTTTGCAAGATTCAACCCATTGGAAAGACTTGAACAGCCAGTTCGTGCTGGCGCTATGGCGGGCGGGAACCAAATTGGGCCAAGCCTGGCTGCAGCGCCATTATGGCGCCGCGAGGCTGGCGCTGGAAGCGCTGGCGCCATTTGACCGCGACGGCGATGGCTTGATCGAAAATGACGGGTTTCCGGACCAGACCTTCGACAATATCCCAATGCGCGGACCCAGCAGCTATTGCGGTGGATTGTGGCTGGCGGCGCTGGCGGCGGGCGAGCGCATGGCAACGGCCTGCGGCGATGACGCCCAGGCCGCGCAATGGGCGCAGATGTTGGCGCGTGGACGCCGCGCTTTTGATGCCAAGCTGTGGGCCGGCGATCATTACCGGATCGACACTGACGGCCCGATGCGGGATGCCTTATTTCTAGAACAACTATTCGGCCCATTTCTGGCGCGGCGTTACGGCCTGGGCGATGTGGTGCCGGTTGAACGCGCGCGCGTGGCTCTGCAAACAGTGTTTAAGCGCAGTTTCATCGAGGCCGGGGCGGGTAAGGGGCCGGTGCTGTTGATCGGAGCCTCGAACGCGGGTCTTGCCGAAGCCGCTAAACATGGTGACACCAGCGTTCAAATCGGCGAGGTGATCGTTGGTACGGCGATGAGTTTTGCCGCGCAATTACGCTGCTGGGGGTTGGCACAACACGCTGACCAGGTGCGCCAAGCCCTATACCGCGAACTTTATGACCGCCGCGGCTTGTTTTTCCGCACCCCGGCGGCCTTCGAGACTGGCCGCGATATCTACCGGGCGCCCTTGAATTTGCGGCCGCTGGCGATTTGGCTGGATAGCCGCTGGACCGGATAAGGAAGGGGGCTTTATGCAGATTGGCGCGGCGTTCAACACGCTCCATGCGAGGTTGGCGCGCTTCAATGATGGTTTGAGCCGCGCCGCCTGTCACGCCGCGGCGGCGCTGCTGGCGGTGATGACATTGCTGGTCTTGGTGCAAGTGGCGCTGCGCTATGGCGTCGGCGACGCTTTGGGCTGGAGCGAGGAGCTTGGCAAAAGCCTGATGGTGTGGACGGCGTTTCTGGTGGCGCCCTGGGGCTATCGCCATGGCGCTCATGTCGCCATTGATATGCTGGTGGCGCCGCAACCCTTGCGGCTGCGCCTTGCCATCCGGCTGGTGATGAACCTGCTGGTGGCGACAATCTTGGCGCTCTTTTTGGTAGAGGCCTGGGCGTTGTTCATGTCTGGCTTCAGCACCCGGGCGGCAACCATGCCGGTGATGATGGCGTGGTTTTATTGGATGGTGCCAGCGGGTCTGGCGGCGCTGTTGCTGGTTGCCGCGGAATTGATTTGGCGCGATCTGCGCGGGCTGTTCAGCGGCGAATGTCCCGACCAACCTTTCACCGATCATCAATTGGTCGAGGGGGAATAGCCCGATGTCGCTGGCCTATTTCTGGATCTTCATTTTCTTGATGGCGGCTGGCATGCCGGTGGTGTTCGCGTTGTTGGTTGGCCCTGGTCTTAGCCTGCTGATTGACAATGAAACCCGGTATTTACCGATGCTGTTGTCGCGACTATATAACGGCATCGACTCCTTCCCGCTGATGGCGGTGCCATTTTTCATCCTCGCCGGCGAGGTAATGAATCAAAGTGGCATCACTGCCGCCATCGTCCGCTTCAGTCAAAGCATGATCGGGCATCTGCGCGGCGGCCTGGCGCAGATGAATATTTTGTCCTCGGTGTTGTTCGCGGGCCTCTCCGGCTCGGCCGTGGCCGATACCTCGGCATTGGGAAAAATCTTCGTGCCTGCAATGGAAAAAGCCGGCTATGGCCGGGGCTTTGCTGCCGCGGTCACGGCGGCTTCGGCGGTGATCGGGCCAATTTTACCGCCTTCTGGCATTATGATCATCTATGCCTTCATCATGAATGTGTCGGTCGGCGGCTTGTTCGCCGCAGGCATCGTGCCTGGCTTGATGGTTTGCGCGGGGCTAATGGCGGTCACTCATTATCTGGCCAAAATACGCAATTATCCGCGGGCGGCGGCCAAGGCTAGCTGGCGGGCGCGCGGGACCGCGCTGCGCGAGACCTTCCTGGCGCTGATGACACCGGTGATTTTGCTGGGGGGCATCCTGCTGGGCGTGTTCACACCAACGGAAGCGGCCGCCGTCGCCGCCGGTTATGCGCTACTGGTCGCGTTGGTGTTCAACAAAAGCTTGGCGGTGGCCGAACTGCCACGCGTGTTCCGCAATGCCGCCATCCAGTCGGGCGCGATTTTGCTGCTTGTTGGGGCCGCGGTATCCTTTGCCTGGATCGTCACCGTATCGGGCATGGCGGAAAGCCTGGCCGGGGCGATGACCGGACTGACCGACAATGTTTATCTATTATTGTTTTTGGCGAATTTATTATTATTTATAGTCGGTATGTTTCTGGATGCCGGTCCGGCGATTTTGATCCTGGGGCCGGTGTTGGGTCCGGTCTTCATCGATGCCGGGGTTGATCCGCTGCATTTTGCGGTGGTGATGTGCGTCAATGTCACCGTTGGCCTGGCCACCCCGCCAATGGGCCTGGTATTGTTTGTCGCGGCGTCGGTGTCGGGACAAAAGCTGGAGCGGATCGCCCGTCACATGCTGCCATTTCTGGCGGTTGAAGTGACAGTGATCTTTTTGATCACCTTTTTCCCGGCCTTGACCATGACCTTGCCGCGGCTGCTGGGATTTGCCGGATGACCATGGCCAAGCCCCAGATCGTCCGCCTGGTGGTGTTAGTGCTGATCGCGCTCATCAGCGCCTTGGGCGTGGCGATGTCGATGCGCGCAGGCGATCGGCTGGTGATCAAGGTCGCCTTTCTGGGGTCCAGCGACGATGAGGATTTTCATGGCGCCATGGCACTCAAACGCCATGTTGAAGCTGCATTGCCGAATCGGGTGGCGGTGCGGATCTATCCAGCGGGCCAGTTTTGCGGCAATGAGCGTGAATGCATCGAAGCCTTGCGCGCCGGCACGCTGGAAGTGCTGATGACCACGGTGGGTGGGGTGGGCAACATCTTCGGTCCGGCACAGGTGCTGGACCTGCCCTATGCCTTGCGCGATGACCGGGTGGCGGAATGTGTGTTGGCAGGCCCGTTTGTCGATGCTTTGCGCCAAGGCGCCTTGAATGCCGGGCTGGCGATGCGCTTGATGCTGATATCGAACACCGGTGGCTGGCGTGCCTTGGCCACCACCACGCGTCCGATTTACGGTCCCGACGACGTGGCCGGCTTGAAATTGCGGACCACGCCCGCCGACATTCAACAGCGCCTGGTGCAGGCCTTGGGCGCCAGCCCAACGCCAATTGCCTTTTCCGAACTCTATACCGCCCTGGCCACCGGCGTGGTGGATGGCACCAAGAACAGCATTCAAGACATTGTCGGCACTAAATTGCACGAACATGTCAAATTCATCACCCTCGACAATCATGCCTATATGGCGGCGCTGTGGTGGTTTTCCGAGACCCGTTGGCGGCAAATGCCCGAGTCTATCAAGCCGGTGCTGATGGCGGGGTTTGACAAGCTCAAAACGGTGACTTTGACGATCCCCAAGCAGCGCGCCGCCGCCGACCTGGACAGCTTCAAAGCCGCCGGCGGCACGGTGCATGTGCCTAATGCCGCCCAGCAAGCCGCATTCGCGCAAGCTGCGGCGGGGCTGCGGCCTTGGCTGGCGGAGCGGTTCGGCGCCATCTGGCTGCAACGACTGGATACCGCGGTCGGGGATTGTCGGGCCCGGCTTGCCAATCGGTCTTGATGATTTATATAACTTATATATGGGTTGTAAGACATCTGTTTTCAGGGCATAAATCGGCCATGCAATCCACAGGCTGGCGCTGGCGAAAAGCGCTGTCTGGTTCTGTGCCGCCAGGCCGTCGCGGGTTAAGCACCGCGCAAGCGGAGGGGTGATGAAGCTGTCGGATACATTTCAAGCCGATGCCGCGGCCAAGCTTGACGCGAAGCCCGATGGTGCCCAGGTCACCGCGACCACCTGTTATATGTGCGCTTGCCGCTGCGGCATTCATGTCCATCACCAAGACGGCAAGCTGAAATATATCGAAGGCAATCCCGATCATCCGGTCAATCGCGGTGTGTTATGCGCCAAGGGCTCGGCCGGAATCATGCAGCATTATTCGCCGGCGCGCCTATCGGCGCCGCTGCTGCGGGTGGGGCCGCGCGGCTCGGGCAAATTCAAGGAAATCGGCTGGGACGAAGCGTTGGCCCTGGCGACGCGCAAAATGGCCGCCGTGCGCAAGCGCGATCCCAAAAAGCTGGCCTTTTTCACCGGCCGCGACCAAAGCCAGGCATTGACCGGTTGGTGGGCCAAGCAGTTCGGCACCCCCAATTACGCCGCCCATGGCGGTTTTTGCTCGGTCAACATGGCCGCTGCCGGTTTGTACACGATTGGCGGCTCATTCTGGGAATTTGGCGAGTCGGACTGGGCGCAAACCCGCTATTTCATGATGTTCGGCGTGGCCGAGGACCATGACTCCAACCCGATCAAAATCGGCATCGGTCAATTGAAGGCGCGCGGCGACGCTAAATTCGTGTCGGTCAATCCGGTCCGCAGCGGCTATTCGGCGGTGGCCGATGAATGGGTCGGCATCCGCCCCGGCACCGATGGTCTGCTGATCGGCGCGCTGATTGGCGAATTGCTGCGAGCCGAGCAGGTCGATTGGACCTTCCTGGCGCGCTATACCAATGCCGGCTGGCTGGTGATCGACGATCCCGGTGCCGCCGATCATGGCTTGTTCGCGCGCGGGGCCGATGCTTTGCCGCTGTGCCATGACCAAGCCAGCGGCGCTTTGGCGCCGGCGAACGCGCTGGGGGTAAGGCCAGCGATGGTGGGACGCTTCTCGCTGCCTGATGGGCGCGGCGCGGTGCCGGCCTTTCAGCATTTGGCCACGACCTTTTTGGGTGACGCCTATGGCCCCGACGCTGTTGCCCAACAGACGGGCGTTTCGGCGACGGTGATCCGGCGGCTGGCGGCGGAATTGGCGCAAGCGGCGTTCGAGCGCGAAATCGTGCTGGACCGGCCCTGGGTTGACCATTGGGGCCGGCGTCATGAACAAACCGTCGGCCGGCCGGTGGCTTTTCACGCAATGCGCGGCATATCGGCCCATTCCAACGGCTTCGACACGTGCCGCATGATCCATGTGCTGCAAATGCTGCTTGGCGCGGTCGACGGCCCTGGCGCGTTTCAATACAAACCGCCTTTTCCGCGCGCCACGCCGCCGCGCAAAAAGCCGGCGCGGGGTGGCGTTGGCCCGGAACGCCCGCTTGATCTGGAACCGCTGGGCTTTCCCACCGGGCCCGAGGATCTGGCGGTGGATGATGAGGGCCAGCCCACCCGCATCGACAAGGCCTTCAGCTGGCAGCATCCCTTGGCGGTGCACGGCATGATGCACATGCTGCTGCACAATGCCTGGGCCGGCGATCCTTATCCGATCGATGTCTTGTTTCTCTATATGAGCAACATGGCCTGGAATTCCTCGATGAATGTGCAGGCCGCGATCAAATATCTCACCGACCGCGACCCGGCGACCGGCGAATATAAAATTCCGTTCGTGATTTATTCGGACGCCTATCATTCCGAAACCGTGGCCTATGCTGACCTGGTGTTGCCAGACACCACCTATCTGGAGCGCTGGGACGCGATGTCGATGCTGGATCGGCCCATCGGCAGCGCTCATGCCGCCGCCGACAGCATCCGGCAGCCGGTCTTGGCCCCCGACCGCGATGTCCGCCCGTTTCAGGATGTGTTGCTGGATTTGGGCGCGCGCCTTGGCCTGCCTGGCATGGTCGATGATGCGGCCAAGCCCCTCTACCACAATTATGCGGACTATCTGGTGCGCCATGAACGGATGCCGGGCATTGGCACCTTGGCGGGTTGGCGCGGCGCCGATGGCACCCAAGACGGTCGCGGCGACCCCAATCCCCAGCAATTGCAGCGCTATGTAGAAAATGGCTGTTTTTGGGAATGTCATTTGCCGGCCAGCGCCCGCTATTACCGCTTCGCCAACCGCGACTATCTAGCGATGGCGCGAGCGATGGGCTGGAGCCCGGATGCCGAGCCGATTGTCTTGCAACTTTATTCGGAAGTCTTGCAAAAATTTAGGCTGGCGGGCGAAGGGCATGGCCCGGTGCCGGCGCCGCAGGCGGTGCGGCCACGCCTGCGCGCCTATTTTCACCCTATACCCCGCTGGCTGCCACCCTTGGAAGAAAGCATCAGCGATGCCGAAAATTTCCCGTTATCGGCCATCACCCAGCGGCCCATGCATATGTATCACAGCTGGGGCTCGCAAAATGCCTGGCTGCGGCAGATCACCACGCAAAATCATCTCTACATCCATCATGACACGGCAGCCGCCCAGGGCATCGGCGATGGCGACTGGGTGTGGCTGATCAGCCCGCATGGCCGGGTGCGGGTGCAGGCCAAGTTGATGGCGGGCGTCAACCCCGGCACGGTGTGGACCTGGAATGCAATTGGCAAGCGGCGCGGGGCCTGGAAGCTGGCCAAGCGGGCGCCGGAAATGGTTCGTGGCTTTCTGCTCAATCACGTTATCTCGGAGGTGTTGAAGCCGGCCGATGGCGAAGCGATGTCGAATTCCGACCCTGTCACTGGGCAGGCCGCCTGGTTCGATGTGCGCGTGCGGTTAGAGCGGCGCCGCGCCTTGCTGCCGATCACCTCGCCGTTGATGGACTCGGTCGGCGCCGCCGATGACGCGCCGCCGGCGGTGTTATTGCAAGGCAACAAGCGGGTGTCGGGGTTTCGGCCTCGTGAACGCGCGATGACCGGTGAAGCGGTGGATTATGTCGCCTGGCAGGGCCGTGACGGGGATGGTGAGGACGGCGCGTCGTGACCTGTTTACCGGAACGCACAGAAAAAAAACTCGGTCTTGTCATCGATTTGGACATTTGCGTTGGCTGTCAGGCCTGCGCAGTCAGTTGCAAGGAATGGAATAGCAGCGGTCTCACCGGCCCGCTGGAAGACCGCGACCCTTATGGCGCCGATCCGCATGGCGTGTGGTATAATCGTGTTCATAGCTATGAATTGGCACAAACCGACGGCTGCGGCCGCACGGTCTATTTTCCCAAGTCCTGCCTGCACTGCGACGATGCGCCCTGTGTCACCGTTTGCCCGACCGGCGCCTCGTTCAAGCGCGGCGAGGACGGCATCGTTCTGGTCAATCCCGACACCTGCATCGGCTGCAAATTGTGCAGTTGGGCCTGCCCTTATGGCGCGCGGGAATATGATATCAGCGATGGTGTGATGAAGAAATGCACGCTCTGCGTTGACCGCATCTATGACCAGGACTTGCCCGCCGAGCGGCGCGTGCCGGCCTGTGTCTCGGCTTGTCCGGTGGGAGCGCGGCATTTCGGCGATTTGGGGGACGTCAATTCCAAGGTTTCGCAATTGGTGGCGGCGCGTGGCGGCTTTGATTTGCTGGCCGAGGCCGGCACCAAGCCGGTCAATAAATATCTGCCGCCGCGACCCAAACAGGCCGACGGCGCCGCCGCGCTTGCGCCCAAGTTGAACAGCCTGGGCGCCGCCCTGAAAAAATGGGCGATGCTGGATTTCGCGGATTAGAACAGGAAACCGCTGCCGTGCATCCCGCTTTGTCCGTCATCATGTTCACCAGCCTTTCCGGCATGGGCTATGGCGCGTTGATTTGGCTGGCCGGGTTTCATCTGTTGCCCAGCGCGCATTGGCCGCCCAGCGGCCATGGCTTGGCGCTGCTGGTTTTGGCGGGGGCAATGGTGGCGGGTGGCTTGTCGGCGTCGGTGTTTCATTTGGGCCATCCCGAACGGGCCTGGCGGGCATTTAGCCAATGGCGGTCAAGCTGGCTGTCGCGGGAAGGGGTGGCGTCATGCCTAACCTTTATGCCGATGGCGGCGGCCTTTGGCTTGATGCTGATGGGCTATGGCGGACCATGGCCGCTGAGGCTGGCGTTGTTGGCGACGGCGTTGGGCGCGCTGGCCACAATCTATACGACGGCGATGATCTACGCCAGTTTGGCGGCGATTCCGGCCTGGGCCAATGGCTGGGTCAAGCTGGGTTTTCCGGTCTACGCGCTGGCCTCCGGTGGGGTGCTGGCGCTGGCGGTTGCGCCGGACCCAGGCGTGGCCGCAACGGTTTTGGCCAGTGTCGCGCTGGTGTTGGGCCTGGCGATCAAATTGGCGAGTTGGCGGCATAATGACCGCATGCCGCGCCGCTTTGCCCGCGAAAGCGCCTTGGGGCTGACCGGCATGGGCCAGGCGACGACGTTTGATCGGCCCCATGCCCAGGCCAATTATCTGGAACGGGAAATGGCGTTCACCCCAGACCCGGCGATGCGGGCGGCCTTGCGCTGGGCGGCACTGCTGGGCGGCTTCGTCCTGCCGCTGGTCCTGCTTTGGTTGGCGGCGGCACTGCCGCATACGATGGGCCAGGCCGTCACCGCCATCGCCGCGCTGGTCTGCCTGGGCGGCATGCTGGCCGAACGCTGGCTGTTCTTCGCTGAAGCCAAGCATGTGATGCGCCTCTATTATGATCTGGACCGGGTGTAAACGGCCCGCTTGCCCCGGCGGTGGTTTTGGTTAATCTGCGCCGCCATGTGGCGACTTTACCATTACACGTTATGCCCGTTCTCCCGAAAGGCGCGGATTGCGCTGGCGGAAAAGCGCGTGGCCTTTGAATTGGCGCATGAAAAACCGTGGGAACGCCGGCAAGCCTTTCTGGCGCTCAACCCCGCCGGCATGGTGCCGGTGCTTTATGACACCGAAAGCCGGCAAGCCCTGGCCGATTCCACGGCGATCGTCGAATTTCTTGACGAAAGCCTGGCCACCGACCCGCTGATTGGTGCCAGCCCCGAGGCGCGGGCCGAGACCCGGCGCCTGGTCGCCTGGTTCGACATCAAATGCTATCAGGAGGTCACCAGCCTGTTGTTCGACGAGCGAGTATGGAAGCGCTTTATCGTCAAGTCAGCGGCGTCCACCGCCGCCACCCGCGCCGCGCTTTACAATATCCGCGCGCATTTGGACTATATCGCCTATTTATGCGACCGGCGGCGGTGGCTCGCGGGCGACCATTTCTCTGCCGCCGACATCGCCGCCGCCGCGCAAATCTCGGTCATCGATTATCTCGGCGGTATCGACTGGGATTCGGCCGGCGGCGCCCGCGATTGGTATATGCGGGTGAAATCCCGGCCCAGCTTCCGCCCGCTGCTGGCCGACCGGTTGGCCGGCGTCACCCCCGCGCCGGTCTATGAGAAGCTCGATTTTTGATAGCGCCGCGGGCTGTCGGAATGCTTTACAAATTTTGTTTCACTGCATCGCCATGTTAACCATTTGCGTTTCAGCTTGGCACAGTGTCTTCCGTCTAACTTATTCATAAAATTAGATGAATTCTCTTTCCGCCAGTGCCGTGTCCGATTCTGGCACGGTTATTGCGACTCCCTCGTTAACGGCTTTGGACAGGCCGTTAAGCTTGGGTAGGGAACAGGAGGCAATGATGCGTAAGTTTAGTATGAAGGGGGTTCTGGCCGCAGCGGCGATAGCAGTTGGCTTCGCTGGTCCGGCTTCCGCCATTCCCATCGAGTTGGGTTTGGGCATTGATGATTCGGGCAGCATTTCGTTGGCCGAATTTAATCTGCAGAAAAATGCATATCTGAATGTGCTGCAAGACACTTCAGTGATCCCGCAGGATGGCACGATCGCCATTGGCATTGTGAAGTTCAGCAGCAGCGCAACGCAGATTTTTCCGACAACGGTTATTGATGCAACGACGATCAGCGACTTGGTCACGGCGCTCACCAATATGACCCGCTCTGGCGGTTCGACCTGCATTGGTTGCGCGGTCACGGCGCTGTCGAACGATATTTTCGGCAACGCCATCGACTCGGATCGTCAAATCATCGACATCTCGACTGATGGCGGCAACAATGTCGGCAACGTCACCACGGCGGTGAACAACGCCTTGGCCGCTGGCATTGACCAAGTCAACTGCTTGGGCATCGGTGGGGGCGCGAACTGCAGCTTCATTGGCGGCACGGGTTCGTTCTCGATCACCGCGACGGGCTTCAATGACTTTGAATCGGCGCTGCGCACCAAGCTGCGTCGTGAAACCGGCCAGGACGTGCCGGAGCCGGCTTCGCTGGCGCTGCTGGGTGCTGGCCTGTTGGGCTTCGCCGTCGCACGTCGTCGCCGGGCTGCTTAAGTCAGAGCGACAAACTCCAAATTATAATTCGACCAACCCATGAGGGCGGTGCCATCGGGCACCGCCCTTTTTTCTTTGTCCGCGCTTGCCGAACCCGGACCCAGGCGGCACATTGCCGTGCATGCCTTCTGATTCCAGCGACATTACGACTTGGCTGAGCGCGCAAGCGGCGGGCCTGGGTTTCGACGCCATGGGCATCGCCCGGCCCGATGCGTTGCCGGATTTGCCGGCCAAGCTTGGCGCCTTTCTCGACCAAGGTTTTCATGGCGGCATGGACTGGATGGCGGCCCATGCCACGCGCCGGGGCGATCCGCGCGCCTTATGGCCGGACATTGGTAGCTTGATCATGTTGGGCATGAATTACGGCCCGGCGGACGACCCCATGGCGCTGCTGGCGCGCCGCGACCGGGGCGCGATTTCGGTTTATGCCCGCGGCCGCGATTATCATGATGTGATCAAAAAGCGGCTGAAGGCGCTGGCACGGGCCTTGGTGGCGCACCATGGCGGAGCGGTGAAGGTGTTTGTCGACACCGCGCCGTTGATGGAAAAGCCCTGGGCTTCGCAAGCCGGTTTGGGCTGGCAGGGCAAGCACAGCAACATGGTCTCGCGCACGCATGGCTCATGGCTGTTCTTAGGCGCGCTGGCGACCAGCCTGGACCTGCCCGCCAGCCAGCCGCATGCCGACCATTGCGGTGCTTGCCGCCGCTGTCTCGACATCTGCCCCACCCAGGCCTTCCCGGTGCCCTATCGGCTGGATGCGCGGCGCTGCATTTCCTATCTCACGATCGAGCACAAGGGCCATATCGCGCGCGAATTCCGGGCGGCGATTGGCAACCGCGTCTATGGCTGCGACGACTGCCTAGCGGTTTGCCCGTGGAACAAATTTGCCCAGACCGCGCGCGAGGCCGCCTTTCATGCTCGCGACGGCATGACCGCGCCGCGCCTGGCCGACCTGGCGCAGTTGGACGACGCCGCCTTCCGCCGCTATTTCGCCGGCAGTCCGATCAAGCGCACCGGGCGCGACCGTTTTGTGCGTAATGTCTTGATCGCCATCGGCAATAGCGGTGACGCCGATTGCACGCCGCTTTTGGAAAAGCGTCTGGACGATGCCTCGCCCTTGGTTCGGGCGATGGCGGTATGGGCGTTGTCGCGGTTGCTGCCGGCGGCCGCATTCACCCGGCTGCGCGACCGATACGCCGCCACCGAAGCCGACCCAGCCGTCGCCGACGAATGGCGGCAGGGCGCGGCGCGCTGAAATCAGGGCGTGTTATCTTGTGCCAGCATCTCTGCCAGCCGCTGCAAATTCTCACGCGCGGCTTGGCCCGGGGCGCCGTCGGCGTCAACCTCGGCGGCAGTTTGCCAGTCGGCCCGGGCGCCGGCTTCATCGCCAGCCAGCATGCGCAGATTGCCGCGCTCCAGATAAGCCTCGGCGCTGCCCAGCAAACGCACGGCGTCATCGGCGTCTTGGAGTGCGGGTTCGATGGCGCCCAAATGGCGGCGGGCGGTGGCGCGGAACAGATAAATTTCGCCACGCTCGGGCGCTTGTAATTGCGCGTTGTCCAGGTCGGCCACGGCCGCGTCATAATCGCCATTGGCGGCGGCGGCGCGGGCACGGTCGATCAAATAGTCCAGCGCCGCCGGGTCGCGCGGCGGCAATGCGGCGATGGCGGCGGAAAAAGCCTGATAGGCATTGATCGGACGCGCCGCCAGCAGCCAAGCATGGCCAGCCTGGGCATGCAGCCGGGCGACCAGGTCGCGGGTGATGGTCATGCCCATGGCATCGACGCCGCGCCCCGCGCGGATATGTTCCAGAAGGGTTTCCAGCATCCGCGCAGCTTCATGAAAGCGTTCCAGCGCGTTGAGCGCCAAGGCGATGCAATGTTCAGCCGCGACCCCGCCGCCATCGTCGCGCCAGCGGCTGGCGACATCCAGCGCCGTGGTCGCGTCCTCCGCCGCCAGCCAGGTGCAGGCCTGATAGCGCTGGGCCGCCGGTACATTGGCCTGGGCCGCCGCCAGCGTGGGCGCCAGGATCAACGCCATCGCCAAGGCCCTAGCCGACATAGCTGGCCAATGTATCGACATGATGGGTCAGGCGGTCGATATCGCCATCATTGGACAGACGGTGATCGCCAGCCTTTATCAAGCTGACAACGACATCCTCGCTAATCAGCCGCTCGGCCAATTCCAGCGCCAATTGCCAGGGCACTTCGCGGTCGCGCTGGCCTTGCAAAATGCGCACCGGCACATCGATGTTGATGCTGCCCTCAAGCAGGCCATGGCGCTGACCATCCTCAAGCAAGGCGCGCGAAATGGCATAGGGCGCGCCATAGTCGCTGGGTTGATGAAACATGCCGTCGCGCTCAAGCGCGGCGCGCTGTTCGGCGGTCAGCCGTTCGGCAATGCCCCAGCGGGTAAAGTCTGGCGCCGGCGCGATCAGCATCAGGCCGCGCACCCGCTGCGGCCGGGCCAACGCCGCCAACAGCGCTAGCCAGCCCCCCATCGATGAGCCAACCAGAATTTGTGGCCCCGCCGTCAAGCTGTCCAGCACCGCCAGCGCATCTTCTAGCCAGATGCCGATGGTGCCGTCCTCAAACCGGCCTTGCGACTGGCCATGGCCAGAATAGTCGAACCGCAGATATGCCCGCTGGCGGCGCTGGCAGTGGCGCTCCAACGCCACCGCTTTGGTGCCGGTCATGTCCGACTTAAAGCCACCCAGAAAGACCACGCCCGGCCCCTGACCCGGGCTGGACGCATAAGCCAGGCGGCGACCCGCGTCGGTCTCCAAATATGAAACACTGTTGTCGTTCATCGCGTTCCTTTTAGCGCCAATTGGGCCTAAAGCCTAGAAATGCTTGCCGGTGCCTGGCAATAGACTTAGGGTCTGCGCCGCTTGAATTGAACGTGGAATGAATGACGATGACTGAAATCGCGATGCGGGACCAAATCGCCATCACGCTGCCCGATGGCAGCGTTCGCCGGGTCGCGCGCGGCACCTCAGCCGGCGCCATCGCGCGGGATATTGGTCCTGGCTTGGCCAAGGCGGCGCTGGCTGCCCGCGTCAATGGCGCCTTATGGGATTTGGAGCGGCCGATCGAGCAGGATGCGGCGCTGGCCATTCTCACCGCGCGCGACGAAGCCGATGCGCTGGAACTGATCCGCCATGACGCCGCGCATGTGCTGGCCGAGGCGGTGCAGGAATTATTCCCCGGCACCCAAGTTACCATCGGGCCGGTGATCGAGGACGGTTTTTTCTATGATTTTGCCCGCGATGAACCGTTCACCGAGGACGATCTGGGCCTGATCGAAAAGCGCATGCATGACATTGTCGATCGCGACGAACCGATCGCGCGCGAGGTTTGGGACCGCGATCAAGCCATCGCGCATTTCAAGGCGATGGGCGAACACTATAAGGCCGAGATCATCGCCGACCTGCCCGCGGGCGAGCCGATCACCGTGTACCGCCAGGGCGATTGGATGGACTTGTGCCGTGGGCCGCATTTGCCGAGCACCAAGAAATTGGGTCACGCCTTCAAATTGATGAAGGTGGCGGGCGCCTATTGGCGCGGCGATCATCGCAATGCCATGCTGTCGCGGATCTATGGCACCGCTTGGCTGAACGAAAAGGACCTCAAGGCCTATCTGACCCGGCTCGAGGAAGCGGAAAAACGCGATCATCGCCGCCTGGGCCGGGAGATGGACCTGTTCCATTTGCAGGAGGAGGCCCAAGGCTCAGTGTTCTGGCACCCCAAGGGCTATGTCATTTGGCAGGTGTTGGAACAATATATTCGCCGGCGGCTCGATGGTGCCGGCTATGTCGAGGTGAAGACGCCGCAATTGCTCGATTCCAAATTCTGGGAACAATCGGGCCATTGGTCGAAATTCCGCGAAAACATGTTCGTGGTGCCGGACGAAGTGCCGTCTACCGACGAAGACGCGCCGGTCTTGTCGGGTAAGGCGCGGCTGATGGCCATGAAGCCGATGAATTGCCCGGCCCATATCCAGATTTTCAAGCAAGGCATCAAAAGCTATCGCGATTTGCCGATTCGCATGGCCGAATTCGGCTGCTGCCATCGCAATGAAGCGCATGGCGCGCTGCATGGCCTGATGCGGGTGCGGCAAATGACCCAGGACGATGCCCATATTTTCTGCCGCGAGGATCAGGTGACGGCGGAAGTGGAAGCCTTCACCGACCTGTTGCGCGCGGTTTATGCCGACCTGGGTTTCGACGCGGTGCAAGTGCGTTTCGCCACCCGACCGGCAGTGCGCGCCGGCGAAGACGCGGTGTGGGACAAGGCGGAGGCGGCGTTGGAAGCGGCTTTGCGGGCGCAAGGCATCGCTTATGACACCGCGCCCGGCGAAGGCGCCTTTTATGGGCCAAAACTGGAATTTCACTTAAAGGACGCGATTGGCCGGTCCTGGCAATGCGGCACCTTGCAGCTCGATTTTGTGCTGCCTGAACGGCTCGATGCCTCCTATGTCGCGGCCGATGGCAGTCGCGCTCGCCCGGTGCTGCTGCATCGCGCGATTCTTGGCACGCTGGAACGGTTCATCGGCATTTTGATCGAGCATTATGCCGGCAAATTGCCCACATGGTTGGCGCCCGTGCAGGCGGTGGTGGCGACCATCGTTTCCGACGCCGACGATTATGCCCGGCATGTGCATCAAACCTTGCGCGCCGCGGGAGTGCGCGCCACGCTTGATCTCAGGAATGAGAAAATCAATTACAAGGTGCGTGAGCACAGCCATGCCAAGGTGCCGGCGATTTTGGTGATTGGCAAGCGCGAGGCGGAAGAAGCCAAGGTCGCCTTGCGAATGCTGGGGGGCCAAGCCCAAGAAATGCTTGCGCTTGACGCCGCTGTCGATAGACTGAAAACGGCAGCGTGTCCGCCGGCCTGATGGCCATGGTGGGTGACGCGGCCAAATGGGGCTTCGCGCCAATGCTGTTTGTGATGGCCTTCTCGTCCTGATGGGGCGGGTGGGCTATGCGCGTATCTGACGCGCGGCGACGGTTGGCAGAAAGCTGAAACCGCCGTATCGCAGACCCGGTTGGCGCGGTTGTGATACAGCAAGAGGAGAACAGTCTATATCTAAGCGTGGTGTTTCCGGTCCGCCCCCGCAGCAGGGGCCCCGGGTGAATGATCAAATTGGCGTGCCAAAGGTGCGCTTGATCGACCAAGAAGGAACCAATCACGGGATTGTCGCGACACGCGATGCGATCGTCCTTGCCGTGGAAGCCGGGTTGGACCTGGTTGAGGTTTCCCCCCATACCGATCCGCCGGTTGCCAAGATTCTCGATTATGGCAAGTTCAAGTTCGAGGCTCAGAAAAAGGCCAGCCTCGCGCGCAAGAAGCAAAAGACCCAGGATATCAAGGAAATCAAGATCCGGCCTGGCATCGACACCCATGATTATGAGGTGAAGATGAAGGCGATCCGGCGTTTTCTGGAAGAAGGCGACAAGGTGAAGGTGACCTTGCGTTTTCGCGGTCGTGAAATGGCGCACCAGGATCTCGGCCGCCAGTTGCTGGAACGCGTGCAGGAAGACACCAGCGAATCCGCCAAGGTCGAAAGCATGCCGAAGCTTGAAGGCCGGCAAATGATCATGGTCATCGCGCCGCGCTGATGCCCGCAACCGCCAGGGGCCATCCTGGCCCCTGGGCCGCCCTCCACCCCCAATGACCCAAGCGGCCGCGTCTCCGTTATAGTGAGGCGCGCCGCGCCGTGGCAGTCCATGGCCCGGGTTGGTTAGTTCGTTTCGCTCAGCAAGCGGCTGGCGATAACATTGGCTTGGATTTCCGCGGCGCCCTCAAATACGTTGAGGATGCGGGCATCGCACAGCACCCGGCTGATGGAATATTCCAGCGCATAGCCATTGCCGCCATGAATTTGCAGCGCATTGTCGGCGCAGGCCCAGGCCACGCGGGCGGCGAGCAATTTGGCCATGCCGGCTTCCAGATCGCAGCGCTTGCCGGTGTCCTTGCGCCTGGCCGCGAAATAGCTGAGCTGGCGCACCATCATGATTTCCACCGCCGCCGAGACCAATTTGTTCCAGACACGGGGAAAGGCGATTAAGCTTTTGCCGAATTGCTGGCGTTCCTGGGCATAGGCAATGCCCAATTCCAGCGCCGATTGGGCGACCCCCAAGGCTCGCGCGGCGGTTTGGATGCGCGCGGATTCAAAGGTCGCCATCAGCTGCTTGAAGCCTTGGCCCTCGGCGCCGCCCAGCAGGTTCTCGGCCTTGACGGTGAAATCGTCAAAGCCGATTTCATATTCCTTCATGCCGCGATAGCCCAGCACCTCGATCTCGCCGCCACGCATGCCGGGGGTGGGAAACGGATCGGCGTCGCTGCCGCGTTGCTTTTCGGCCAGAAACATCGACAGCCCGCGATAATCGCTGGTGTCGGGGTCGGTGCGCGCCAGCAGCGTCATCACGTCGGCCCGCGCGGCATGGGTGATCCAGGTCTTGGCGCCATTGACGCGGTAGACGTCGCCAACTTTAACAGCGCGGGTTCTCAGCGCGCCGAGGTCGGAGCCGGTATTGGGTTCGGTGAATACGGCGGTTGGCAAAATTTCCGCCGACGCAATTTTCGGCAGCCAATAGTCCTTCTGCGCCGCCGTGCCGCCGCCCAAGATCAATTCGGCGGCAATTTCCGAACGGGTGCCCAGCGAACCGACGCCGATATAACCGCGCGATAATTCCTCCGACACCACGCACATCGCCATTTTGCCGAGGCCGGCGCCGCCATATTGCTCGGGAATGGTCAGGCCGAACACGCCGAGGGCCGCCATTTCCTCGATGATGGCGTCGGGGATCAAGACATCGTCAAGATGCCATTGATGGGCATGGGGTTTGACCTTGTCGTCACTAAAGCGGCGGAACTGGTCGCGGATCATTTCCAGGGTTTCGTCCAGCCCAAGGGCGCCAAAGCGTCCCTGGGCCAGGCAGGCGGCGATGGATTGGCGCAGGCCGGTATCGCCGGCCTGTTCGATCAGCCCGTCGACCGCGCCATCATTCAAGAAGGCAGTGACGGTGCTGCGGCCGGCGGCAAAGTCGGCGGGGCGAATGATTTCATTTTGGCTCATCGCGATGCCGCCGCCCAATTGTGCCAGATATTCGCCAAAGCCGACGCTCAGCAGCGCTTGTTCCAACGCGCCAAAGCTGCCTTCCTGATCCAGGGCGCGGGCCCAGGCCAGGGTTTCGCGCAGGGTCTCGACATAGGTCGCCGCCCAGGCAAAACCATGGGCGGCGATCTGCTCGGCTTCGAGCTTAGTGCGGTCGAGCTTGCCATTGACGGTCAGGCGCTGGGCGAGATTGGCGCGCGCGGCGGCCATCAATGCGTCGGCCGCGGCCAAGGCGCTGGTACATTGGCCAAGCAGCGCGTCGGCGCCGCGTGCGGGAGTGGCTTCAGCGGTTGCCGGCATGAACTGTATCCTCCAAGGTGCGCAGGCCCGGCCGCTTGGCCGAGACCAGGACCGCCATATTGCCGGGCTTATGTTCGTTACGCCACATTTTCATATGCGCGGCCGGGATATCTTCCCAGGCGAACACTTCCGACATGCATGGATCGATCCGGCGTTCGATCACCAGCTGATTGGCTTGGCTGGCTTGTTTCAGATTGGCGAAATGGCTGCCTTGAATGCGCTTTTGCCGCATCCAGACAAAGCGCGCGTCAAAGGTGATATTATAGCCGGTGGTGCCGGCGCAAAACACCACCATGCCGCCGCGCTTGACCACGAAGCAGGACACTGGAAAAGTCTGTTCGCCGGGATGCTCGAACACCACGTCGACATCATTGCCCTTGCCGGTGAACGCCCAAATCGCCTTGCCGAATTCGCGGCATTTTTTCATATAGGCGGCATAGGTCTCGGTGTCGTTGACCGGCGGCAATTGCCCCCAGCAGTCGAAATCCTTGCGGTTGATGACCCCGCGCGCACCCAGCGACAACACGAAATCCTTTTTCGAGTCGTCCGAAATCACGCCAATGGCGTTGGCGCCGGCGGTGGCGATGAGTTGGATCGCCATTGAACCCAGGCCGCCGGACGCGCCCCATACCAGCACATTGTCGCCGGGCCGCAATATATGCGGGCGGTGGCCAAACAGCATGCGATAGGCGGTGGCCAAGGTCAGCGTGTAGCAGGCCGATTCTTCCCAGCTCAAATGCCGTGGCCGTTGCATCAACTGCCGTGCCTGCACCCGCGCGAATTGGGCGAACGACCCATCGGGGGTTTCATAGCCCCAAATCCGTTGACTGGGCGAATACATCGGGTCGCCGCCATTGCATTCTTCGTCATCGCCATCGTCTTGATTGCAATGCACCACGACTTCATCGCCGACCTTGAACCGCTTGACCTTGGCACCGACCTTATAGACCACGCCCGAGGCATCGGAGCCGGCAATGTGATAGGGCGCCTTATGGCCGTCAAATGGCGAAATCGGCACGCCAAGGGCAGCCCAGACGCCATTGAAATTGACCCCCGCCGCCATCACCAGCACCAGCACTTCATCGTCGGCAATTTCGGGCGTGTCGACGACCTCGACCTGCATGGCGGTGTCTGGTGGGCCATGGCGCTCGCGCCGGATCGCCCAGGCATACATTTGCTTGGGCACATGGCCCATGGGCGGAATCTCGCCGACTTCATACAAATCCTTGCGCGGCGCCGGGGTGGCGGCGTCGCTGCTGGCAGGCGCTTCCTGGGCTTGGGCCATGTCGTTTCTCCCAAATCTAAGCTGTTCGAAATCGATATAATTCAGCTTGAGGCTGTTTCCTTAATCGTGCAAGGATAATGTTGCAACGCAAAAATAGTTAGATTATTTCTTTTGCTGCGTCTAGACTGAAATTTAAATACGACTTTTGTCGGCAAAAGGTAAGGAAACTACGGCATGACGGCTGACAGCGCTTCCGCCATGGTGCATCGCGATCGTCCTTGGATTTTCCGCACTTATTCCGGGCATTCCTCGGCTCAGGCGTCGAATGCGCTGTATCGGGCCAATCTGGCGCGCGGGCAGACCGGGTTGTCGGTGGCTTTCGATTTGCCCACCCAAACCGGTTACGACAGCGACCATGCGCTGGCGGCGGGCGAGGTTGGCAAGGTTGGCGTGCCGATTTGTCATTTGGGCGACATGCGGGCGTTGTTCGACGGCATTCCGCTGGCGCAAATGAACACGTCGATGACCATTAACGCCACCGCCGCCTGGCTGCTGGCGCTTTATATCGCTGCGGCGCAAGAGCAGGGCGCCGACCCCCGCGCCCTGGCCGGCACCACGCAAAACGACATCATCAAGGAATATCTCTCGCGCGGGACTTATATTTTCCCGCCCGCCGCGTCGATGCGGCTGATCGCCGACACGGTTGCCTACACCGTCGCTGAAATGCCGAAATGGAACCCGACCAATGTCTGCTCCTATCATTTGCAGGAGGCGGGCGCGACGCCGGTGCAGGAACTCAGCTATGCCTTGGCCACCGCCATCGCGGTCTTGGACCGGGTCCGCGACGGCGGTCAAGTGGCGCCGGCTGAATTCCCCCAAGTAGTTGGCCGGATTTCATTTTTCGTCAATGCGGGGATCCGGTTCGTGACCGAAATGTGCAAAATGCGGGCATTCACCGAATTGTGGGATGAAATCGCCAGCCAGCGCTATGGCGTCGAGGATCCGGCTTTGCGCCGCTTTCGCTATGGCGTGCAGGTCAATTCGCTGGGGCTGACCGAACAACAGCCGGAAAACAATGTTTACCGCATTTTGCTGGAAATGTTGGCGGTTGTGTTGTCGAAAAACGCTCGCGCCCGCGCGGTGCAATTGCCCGCCTGGAACGAAGCCATGGGCCTGCCCCGGCCTTGGGACCAGCAATGGTCGCTGCGCTTGCAGCAGATCGTCGCCTATGAAACCGATTTGCTGGAATATGCCGATTTGTTCGACGGCAACCCCGCCGTCGCCGCCAAGGTTGACGCCCTGAAAAACGAAGCGCGGGCGGAACTGGCGCGCATCGACGCCATGGGCGGGGCGGTCGCCGCCGTCGATTCGGGGTATATGAAGGCGCGGCTGGTGGAATCGAACATGCGGCGGCTGGCCGATATCGAATCAGGCGCGCAAAAGGTCGTCGGTGTCAATTGCTATGGCGAATCGGCGGAAAGCCCGCTTAGCACCGGCGCTGATGCCATTCTCAGTGTCGATGAACGCGCGGAGCATGAGCAAATCGCGCGGCTGAAAGCTTGGCGGGCAGCGCGCGACGGCGCTGCGGTTGACCGGGCGCTGGACGATTTGCGAGCTGCCGCGGCCGAGGACCGCAACATCATGCCGGCCTCCATAGCCGCCGCCAAGGCCGGGGTGACGACCGGGGAATGGGCGGCGGTTCTGCGGGAAGTCTTTGGCGAATATCGGGCGCCGACAGGGGTTGGTCAGGCTGCCAGCGGACGCGGCGAGCGAATCAGCGAAGTGCGCGCGGCGGTCGATCATTTGTCGGCCAAGCTGGGTCGGCGGGTGAAATTCCTGGTTGGCAAGCCGGGGCTGGACGGTCATTCCAATGGCGCCGAGCAAATCGCCGTGCGCGCCCGCGATTGCGGCATGGAAGTGGTTTATGAAGGCATTCGCTTGACGCCCGCCCAAATCGTTAACGCGGCCCTTGAAGAGGGTGTCCACGCGGTTGGCCTGTCGATCCTGTCGGGCTCGCATGTGCCCTTGGTGACGGCGGTGTTGGAGCGGATGCGCAGCCATGGCTTGGCCGATGTGCCGGTGATTGTTGGCGGCATCATCCCGCCGGAGGACGCGGCAAAACTTAAGGCCGCGGGGGTCGCCGCAGTTTACACGCCCAAGGATTATCAATTGGACGATATCATGGCCGATATTGTCGCGATCATCGACCGTAGCCCAGCGGCCGCCTAGGCCACTTGCCCTTAAATTGCCGCTAATCCCTGCTTCCACCTTGCACTTGCGTGGTGCAGGCTCCATTTTCCTGGAGTGCAGTGGGAGCGATCGGATGACGGCAACAGGTAAATTGGGCGCGTTCAAGCGCTGGCTGGCGGTGGCAGCGGCAATGATGGCGGCGGCTATGCCATTTGCCGCCCGCGCTCAGGAAATAACGGCGCCAGCGCCAGTCGCGCCGCAAACCCAGGCCGACATCAAACTCAGCTTTTCCAATGTCGTCCGCCAAGCCGGGCCAGCGGTGGTCAATATCTATACTCAAAAGACGGTGCAACGCCGGGCCTCGCCCTTTGCGGGCAATCCATTTTTCGAGCGGTTTTTCGGCGGCGGGCTGAGTCGCGAACAGGTGATGCGCTCATTGGGGTCTGGCGTGATCGTTAATCCCGAAGGTCTGGTCGTCACCAATTATCATGTCGCCGGCGATGCCGATGAAATCCGGGTGGTGTTGTCGGACCGCCGTGAATTTGCCGCCGAGGTCATCTTGTCCGATCAGCAGACCGACCTTGCGGTGCTGCGCATCGAGGCGGAAGATCAGAGCTTTCCCCATATCCGCTTTGGCGATTCCGATGCTGTCGAGGTCGGCGATGTGGTATTGGCCATCGGCAATCCCTTTGGCGTTGGCCAAACCGTGACGTCTGGCATCATTTCCGCCTTGGCCCGCACCGGTGTCGGCGTGTCCGACTATCAATATTTCATCCAGACCGACGCCGCCATCAATCCCGGCAATTCCGGCGGTGCGCTGATCGACAGCCGCGGCCAGTTGATCGGCATCAATACCGCGATTTTCTCGCAGACCGGTTCCTCCATCGGCATCGGCTTCGCGATACCGGTCAATATGGTCCGTTTCGTCGTCCATGCCGCGCAAACCGGCGACAAGGTGGTGCGGCCATGGATCGGCATTGGCGGCCAGACCGTTGATCAGGATATCGCCGCCTCGCTCGGCCAGGAGCGGCCGGCGGGGATGTTGATCGACAATGTCGAGGAAGGCAGCGCCGCCGCCGCTGCCGGGCTGCAAGCCGGCGATATCATCATCGCGGTCAGGGGGCGCGAGGTCACCGATGCGGGTAGCGTCAAATACCGTTTGTCGACCGAGCCTTTGGGCAGCCAAGTGCCGCTGACGGTCTTGCGCGAGGGTGCGCGGCAGCAGGTGTTGCTGGAAATGCGGGCGCCGCCCGAGGATATTCCGCGCAACATCACCTTGCTGGAAGGCGAAAATGTGATGGCGGGCTTGCGCGTCGGCAATTTGTCGCCCGCCTTCGCGCAGGAGTTGGGCATGCCCCTGACCAGCCGAGGCGTTGTCGTGGTCGAGGTCGAGGACGGCAGCTATGCCGGACGGCTGGGGCTGTTCCGGCCTGGCGATGTGATCGAGGAACTGAACAATACCGAAATCGAGCAGGTCGAGGATCTGGTGCGCCTGGTGGCTGAAACCGAACCAGTGGAGATCGTCTATCGCTTGCGCCGCGACGGCCGGCCGATGCTGTGCGGCTTTCGTCCGCCCGGCTCGCTGTCATGTCGTCGCTGACCGGCGATTTGTTTGGACCGGCGCCGGCGCCGTCGGGACCCAGGGACCAACCTGATGACGCCAACCGGCCGCTGGCCGACCGGTTGCGGCCGACCCAGCTTGATGAGGTCGTCGGCCAAGGCCATCTGCTGGGCGCCGGCGGTCCACTGCATGCCATGCTGGCGTCGGGGCATTTGCCATCTTTGATCCTTTGGGGACCGCCGGGCACCGGCAAAACCACCATCGCGCGGTTGCTGGCGCAGCGGGTGGACTTGGCGTTCGACGCCATTTCGGCCGTTTTTTCAGGTGTCGCCGACCTTAAAAAAGCCTTCGAGGCAGCGCGCAAGCGCCGCGCCATGGGCCAAGGCACCTTGTTGTTCGTCGATGAAATTCATCGTTTCAACCGCGCCCAACAAGATGGCTTCCTGCCCTTTGTCGAGGACGGCACCGTCACCCTGGTCGGCGCGACCACTGAAAATCCCTCCTTTGAATTGAATGCCGCGCTGCTCAGCCGCATGCAGGTGTTGGTGCTGAACCGGCTTGACGATGCCGCGTTGGAGCAATTGCTGGCCCGCGCCGAGGCGCTGACCGGCACTGCCTTGCCGCTGGACCCGGAAGCCCGGGTCGCCTTAAAGGCGATGGCCGATGGCGATGGCCGCTATCTACTCAATTGCGTTGAAACCTTAGTGACGCAACATATCGACCAGGATTTGGGTCCAGCGGAGCTGACACGGCGTTTGCACCGTCGCGCGGTGGTCTACGACAAGGACCGCGAGGGTCATTATAATTTGATTTCCGCCTTGCATAAGGCGCTGCGCGGGTCGGATGTCGACGCTGCGCTCTATTGGTTGGCCCGTATGTTGGTGGCGGGCGAGGAGCCGTTATATCTACTGCGCCGGCTGGTCCGCTTTGCGTCGGAGGATATTGGCCTGGCTGACCCGCAGGCGCTGGTGCAAGCGTTGGCGGCGAAAGACGCGTTTGAATTTCTCGGCAGTCCCGAAGGCGAATTGGCGATTGTGCAGGCGGCGATCTATTTGGCGACCGCGCCCAAATCCAATGCCGCCTATAAGGCTGAAAAGGCGGCCAAGCGGGCGGCGCGCGAGACCGGCTCATTGATGCCGCCCAAGCATATTTTGAACGCGCCGACCAAGCTGATGCAGAGCCTGGATTATGGCAAGGACTATGCCTATGACCATGATACGGTCGAGGGCTTTTCGGGGCAGGATTATTTTCCCGAGACCATGGCCCGCGCGCAGTTTTACCGTCCCGTCCCGCGCGGCTTTGAGCGTGAAATTGAAAAGCGCTTGGCCTATTGGGCCAATTTACGCAGCGAAAAAAGCGCCGATTCCGGCCTAAGTGAGTAATTTTCCCTATCTTGCATAAACACATTTTAACACTTTTTGGGTCAATCTCGCCGACACGAAAAGTGGAAGGCGGAAAAGCACTTAAGGTGTGTTTGCAACGATGGCGCAACCGGCGATAGCAGCGGACGGGGCGGAAACGGCGCGCGATACGCGTGGCGGCGTTGGGCCGCGCTTGCCAGCCTTTGATACCACCGGCGGCGAAGCCTTCGCCATGGACGGCGCGCCGGCGGCTTATGCGCTGTTGCATCATCGGCGGATTCCACTGCGTCAGGCGGCGGCGGACGCCTATGCCCGTTTGCGGCCGACAGCGTTGGTCAAGCTGATCGAGCAACGCGTGGTTGAGCAGCCAGGTGGGGCGCGGCTGTTGTCGGTGCTGGAGCGGCCCAGCGGGCCTTGCCTGGCCGATTTGGCGCTGGGGCAGGGGCTGCCCGACAGGATCATTCGCAATCAATTGTTGCCGGCGGCGGCCGGTGCCTTGCGGGCTTTGCACGAAGCCGGCGTTGCCCATCGCGGCATCAACCCCAAGCGTTTGTTCTTCCAGGATGCCAGCCTCGACCGGATTCGGCTGATGGAATGTTTCAGCGCCCCGGCGGGCGGCGATCAGCCGGCGGTGTTTGAGCCGATCGAGCGGATGACGGCGCTGGCCACTGGTCGCGGCGAAGGCTCCCCGGCCGATGATTATTATGCCCTGGGCGTGACCATTTTGACCTTGATCAAGGGGCAAGACCTGGCCCAAGGCCGCACCCCCGAACAATTGATGGCGGCCAAAATCGCCCACGGTTCCTATTGGGCGCTGACCGGCGGGGCGGAGCTTGCCGGCGGCTTGAATGTGATGTTGCGTGGCTTGTTGCAAGACGAACCGAAGCAGCGGTGGGGCGGTGATGAACTGGCCGATTGGCTGGGCGGCGCCACCCGCACAGCGGCGACCCCGACCGATAGCTGGAGTTTCGCCCGGCAAGTGAATTATGGCGCCGGCAGCTATGGCGATCGCCGCGCCTTGGCCCAGGCCTTGGCCGCCGATACCGGTGAAGCGGCGGCTTATATCAAAAAGCTGGACCTGGAGCATTGGCTCAGCCTGCATTTGCCGCAGGCACCGACCACCAGCGAATTTTTCCGCTTGATCCTGCACGGGCAGGGCGGGCGGCGCAGCGACATTGCGCTTAGCGGGCCGGATTATCTGGTTGCCCGCTTTTGCGCCATGCTCGATCCAATGGGTCCGATCCGTTTTCGCCGTGTCATTGTCATGCCTGATGGTCTTGGCCCCGCCCTGGCCGACGGCTTAAGCCAGGGGCCAGGCGCCCCGGTGGCGGAAGATTTGGCGGAGTTGATCTTATCGCCCTTGCTGTCCAGCCTGGGCGATATCGTATCGATGATGCCGGGCGGGGTTCGGCGCGGCAGTTTCTCCAACGATCTGGTCAAGCTGGCCAAGCTGATTCATGTGCGCAGCCAAAATGACGCGGTCGAGCGCGCGCTTTATGTCCTCAATCCGGGCCTGATTTGCCAAAGCGGCTTATTTGCCCATGGCTGGGTGGCGACACCGGCAGACTTGGCCCGGGCGGCGGAAGCCTTGGCCGCAGCCAAGGCCAATGTCGATTTCGCCGATCCCCACATCACGGCTTTTCTGGCCGCCAACAGCAAGGATGCGGCGGCGGAATTTCGCCGGCTGCCGGCGGCGCATCGGGATGGTCAGGCATTGGCCAGCGTCATGCTTTCGGTGCTTGGCAAGCTGCAGCAGGTCGACGCCTTAGGGCCGATGCCGGCGCTGGGCGGGTATTTTGGCAAGCGCCTGTTGCCAGCCTTGCGCAAGCTTAAAAGCAGCAGCTTGCGTGAGCGCGCGGAAAAGCGGCTGCAGGCGGTGATCGACAAAGGCGATCTGGAATTGATGGCGCGGCTGTTCGATTTACCAAGTCTACAGCGCAAGGACATGTCTGGATTCAACACCGCGCGCGGCAAGGTCCATTTGATCGATCGCCGGCTGCTGGCCCTGGAAGCCAAGGTGTTGCCCAGCGACCCGCTGCCGCTGCTTTATGGCGCGCGTGGCGCTGCCTTGTTCGCAACCCTGGTGTTGGCGGCTGCGGCGGTCTTCTGGGGGCTGTCATGAACGCGGCGAAAAAAGTCCGTCAGGCACGCCAGGTGCGGCAACAGGCCTTGCGGGCGCGGCATGCGCCGGGCTTGCAGAATTGGGTACTGCTAGTGGTGTTCAGCCTGGCTGGCCTGGGCTTCTTTCCGCATCTGACCATAGTGATCCTGGTTGGCATGATGCCCAGTTTGGTCGGTTATGCATTGGCCCGGGGCCTGGGGCGCGGTCAACGCGCCTATACCCTGGCCGCGTTCAATCTGGCTGGTGTGTTGCCCTATGTATTCGACATGCTGTGGGGCGTCCGGCAAGGCGCCAGCGCGGCGCTGGTGTTGGGTGATGTTTATGCCTGGTTCGTGATGTACGCTGCCGCCGCGCTGGGTGCCATGGTCAATTGGACCGCGCCAGCCGCTGCTGCTTTTTTCATTGCTCAACGCAACCGCGACCAAGCGCGCGCGCTGCGCCGCGTGCGCCAATCGCTGATCGATGAATGGGGCGCCGAGGTGGCTGGCGGCGACACTAAGCCGACGCCGGTAGCAGCCGCCGTTCCCGCGCCTGTTCCATGATCGCCTTTTGCAGCTTTTCAAAAGCGCGCACTTCGATTTGCCGGATGCGCTCGCGGCTCACCTCATAAACCTGGCTCAATTCTTCCAGGGTGGCCGGGCTGTCCTTCAGCCGCCGCTCGGTCAAAATATGGCGTTCGCGCTCGTTCAGCACATCCATCGCCTGTTCCAGCATTTGCTGGCGCACCGAAAATTCCTCGCTGTCAGCCGCGATTTCTTCCTGATCCGGCGCGTCATCGACCAGCCAGTCCTGCCATTCGCCATCGCCGTCTATGCGCATCGGCGCGTTGAGTGAATGATCCTGCGCCGCCAAGCGCCGGTTCATGTTAATGACTTCTTCTTCCGAGACGTCCAGGTCCTTGGCGATCTTGGCGACATTCTCAGGCTTCATGTCGCCTTCTTCCATCGCCTGAATCTGGCCTTTCATGCGGCGCAGGTTGAAGAATAATTTCTTCTGCGCCGCAGTGGTGCCGATTTTCACCAGCGACCAGGAGCGCAAGATATATTCCTGGATCGATGCCCGGATCCACCACATCGCATAAGTGGCCAAGCGGAAACCCTTTTCGGGATCAAAGCGCTTGACCGCCTGCATCATGCCGACATTGCCTTCGGAAATCAGCTCGGCCACCGGCAGGCCATAGCCGCGATAGCCCATGGCGATCTTAGCGACCAGACGCAAATGGCTGGTCACCAGCCGGTGCGCGGCGTCGCGGTCACCATGCTCGCTCCAGCGCTTGGCCAGCATATATTCCTCATCGGGCTTCAACAGCGGGAATTTGCGGATTTCCTGCAAATACCGCGACAAGCCACCTTCGGATGTCAGAACTGGTAAATTTTGTGTTGGCATGTCAGCTACTTAATAAAAATGGACCAAACAAGTATTGTTTAACATAGGGCATCTTAGCGCTGCCTTCAAGCAACGCCTTTTTCCTTTTCAAGGGCATGCGCCAGGGCCTGCATGTCGGCAGGCGGTGGCGTCTCGAACCGCAATGCCGCACCACTGATCGGATGGCGAAACCCAAGCACTTGCGCATGCAGGGCCTGGCGAGGAAATTGCGCCATCGCCTGCAGCCCCAGAACGCGACCACCGCCATAATAACGATCACCGATTAAAGGGTTCCCAATCGACGCCAAATGCACCCGCACCTGATGCGTGCGGCCGGTCTCCAATTGGCACTCAACCTCGGCAGCGAACGCTTTGGCGCCGCCGCCAAAGACCCGCTTCACCCGATAGCGGGTGGCGGCATGGCGTCCACGTCCGGGCTGTTGGACCGCCATTTTCTTGCGGTCGCGGGCATGGCGGCCGATGGCCGCCTCGATCCGCCCCGCCAATGGCGTCGGGCGGCCCCAGACCAGCGCGGTATAGACCCGTTCGATGTCGTGACTGGCGAACAAGGCGGCCAGGCCTTGATGCGCGGCGTCGGACTTGGCCACCACCATCACGCCGGAGGTATCCTTGTCCAGCCGGTGGACGATGCCGGGGCGGGCAACGCCGCCAATACCCGAAAGCTGGTCGCCGCAATGCGCGATCAAAGCGTTGACCAAGGTGCCGCCGTGATGGCCGGGCGCGGGATGCACGACCAGTCCGGCGGGCTTGTCCAGCACCACAAGGTCAGCGTCTTCATAGAGGATGTTCAGCGCCATGGCTTCGGCCGCCGGCTGCGCCTTGACCGGCGCCGGCACTTCAACGTTGATCCGTTCGCCGCCCGCCAGCTTGCGCGCCGGGTCGGTGCAAATGGCGTCATTGAGCCGAACCTTGCCGTCCTGGATCAAGGCTTGCACCCGCATCCGCGACATCGGCGCCATCGCCGCCGCCAGCGCCTTGTCCAGGCGTTGGCCGGCGATGTCGTCGGCGAGGCGAAGGTCGACCGGTTCGGCGGGCGGTTCCATGCTGTGCGGCTTTGCCTGGCTGGTTATAATGCGCCCATGTCTGTGACAGCAGAGGGCAAAATGGTCAATCGCCATGACACGCCGCCCAGGGCCAAGGCGGTGCATTTGCAGGCCCACCACCAAGCCATGATCGCGCGGGCCGCGCGCGCGGCCTGGCCGGCGGAAGCCTGTGGCTTGTTGATCGGCACGCGCACCGATGATGGCGCGGTCATCGTTGAACAGGTGATGGTTACCGCCAATGCCATGGCCGGGCAAAACCATGACCGCTTTGAAATCGCCCCTGAAGTGCTGCTTAGCGCCCATCGCGGCGCTCGCGCGGCGGGGACCAGCATCGTTGGCCACTTTCATTCCCATCCCAGCGGCGATGCGTCGCCATCGGCCACCGACGCGGCTTGGGCGGAGGAACCCGGGGTGATTTGGTTGATCCAGGCGGTTGAGGCGCGGACGATGGGCCCGCTGCGCGCGTTCGTGGCGCAAGGCGAGGGCGCTGGCCCGGCCTTTACCCCCCTTGCCATCGTCACCATGCCTCAGTAAGCCTGTCCAGGGAAAGGCAGGACAGACGTGGCGCTGGGCACCATCAAATGGTTCAACGATTCCAAGGGTTATGGCTTTATCCGCCCGGATGAAGGCGCCCGCGATGTGTTCGTCCATATCTCGGCCCTGCGGCGCAGCGGAATCGACGCGGTCAAGGAAGGCCAGCGGGTTGAATATGAACTGACCCAAGACCGCGACGGCAAAGCCAGCGCCAATCGCTTAAGGGTATTGCAGGCCTAGCCCTGCCTGGCTCAGGCGGCGGGGCGATTGCCATCGGCAGCCTGATGGCTGGCTGGGTGGTGACCCTGCTGATCCAAAAAATCATCCAGCTCGACAATCGCGATTTTAAGATGCAGGGCCGCAACCTTCAAATCATGGTCCAGAGTGTCGGCCAACAGCCGGTTCAGGCAGTGGCGCAAACTGCTGGCAAAGGCGATCCGTGGTTCCGGCAGAGGGTTTTCAGACATGACATGGCCCCGTCAAGATGCGCGAAATACAACCAAGGGTATTATTGAATCACCCTATATACATCTTAAGGGGGATATGGTTAATAAATCAAGAAAAAGTGTAATAACAATATAATATACAACTTTAACGATAGTCATGCAAGATCAGCAGTTCCGATTTGCCGATCCGGCGGATTTCCTGTTCGCCAGGCCAGTCGATCTGCTCGCTGCGGTCGCCAGCGGCGCGTTCGATCACCACCCAACTCGCGGGGCCGATCCAGTGTTGGCGGATCAGCGCGGGCAGCGCCGCGGCGGCCAGTCCCTGGCGATAGGGGGGGTCCATGAAAATCAGGTCATAGGGCTGGTCCGCCGGCGGTGGCTGACGCGCATCGCCAGCAAGGATGCGGCAGGCGTCGGTCGCGCCCAGCAGCCGCGCATTGGCCGCCAATAGCCGCCGCGCCGCGGGCTCGGTATCAATGAAGGTGACCGCCTTGGCGCCTCGCGACAGCGCTTCAAAGCCAAGCGCGCCGCTGCCGGCGAACACGTCGGCGACCAAGGCGTCGACCAGGGGCTGTTGCGGCCGGTGCGCCAACAGGTTGAACAGGGATTCGCGCAGTCGGTCGCTGCTAGGCCGGATGAAGCCATTCTCGGGGCTTTGCAGGCGGCGGCCACGATATTTGCCGGCGATGATGCGCATGGGCTTAGTGTCGCTGCTTGCGTGGTGGCTTGTTGGGCCTGGGCTTGGCCTTGGCCCAGCCTTTTGGTCGCGCCGGCTTGCCGGCGGCGGCGGGCAGCCGCATATGCTCCAGCACCGGCTGGGCGATACTGATCCAGTCCTTGCGCGGCACCGCGGCGATTTCCCCCGGCGTCAGCCTGCCCAGCAGAAACGGGCCATAGGCAATGCGAATCAGCCGCGACACATCCAGGCCCAAATGCGCCATCACTTTGCGCACCTCGCGATTCTTGCCTTCATTAAGGCTGACTTCCAGCCAGGCATTGGCGCCTTGGCGGCGTTCCAGCCGGGCCGTGATCGGACCATAACGAATGCCGTCCACGGTCACGCCTTCAGCCAAGGTCGCCAGCGCGGTTTCATCGACCCGGCCATGCACCCGCACCCGATAGCGCCGGGCCAGCCCGGTGGCGGGCAGTTCCAAATGCCGCGCCAGCGCGCCGTCATTGGTCAGCAGCAGCAAACCCTCGGAATTCACGTCCAGCCGGCCCACCGAGATCACCCGCGGCAGGCCTGGCGGCAGTTTCGCGAATACCGTCGGCCGACCTTGCGGGTCATGATGGCTGACCACCAGGCCGGCGGGTTTGTGATAGCGCCAAAGCTGGACCGGCTCGATTGGCCGCACCGGTTCACCGTCGACGGTGATGCCGTCCAAATCAGCCACCAAGGTCGCCGGACTGTCCAGCACCCGGCCGGCCAGCGCAATGCGGCCTTCGGCAATCATCGCTTCCACCCCCCGGCGCGAGCCGACGCCTGCGCGGGCCAATAATTTGGCGATGCGTTCTTTTTTGGGTTCTTTGATCATGGCGCGACCATAATGACGAGTTGCGCGCGCGTCCATCACGGCTTGACGGCGCTGGCTAGCCTCCGCATTGTCGGCGGCGATGACACAGATGCAAAGCCCGATGGAACTGGCGCTGCAACAGGCGCGGGCTGCGGTGGCCGTTGGCGAGGCGCCGATTGGCGCGGTGATCGTGCATGGCGGCGCGGTCATTGCTCAGGCCCATAACCGGGTTCTAAGCTTGAAGGACCCAACGGCGCACGCGGAGATTTTGGCGATCCGCCAAGCAGCGCTTGCGCTGGATAATGAGCGGCTGCTGGGCTGCGACTTATATACGACGCTGGAGCCCTGCGCGATGTGCGCGCAGGCGATTGCCTTTGCCCGCATCCGGCGGCTGTATTTCGGCGCCGAGGATCGCAAAGGCGGCGGCGTGGTTCATGGCGCCCGGGTATTTTCCCACGCCACCTGCCATCATAAACCGGAGATTTATGGCGGTGTCGGCGAGCAGGAAGCGGCCGCACTTTTGCGAGACTTTTTCCAGGCGCGGCGCTAACATCGCCGCATGCTTCAGCAATGGACCGAGCCCGAACGCTGGCGGCAATTGGCCGAGACGGCGCTAGCTTGGCTGCAAGCCCATGTCTTGACGTTGGATGCCGGCCTGCAAGCCATGGTGTTGATCTTGGCCGTGCTGCTGAGCGGTTGGCTGGGCCGGCGGATCAGCGGCTGGTGCCAGGCGCTGATTGGCCAATGGCCACCCTATCGCCGGGTCGCGCCGTTCATCGACACCCTAACCCCGCCGATTGCCGCCTTGCTGGTGATCCGCCTGGGTGCGGCGGCATTGGCGATGGCGGGTTTTGGCGAAGGGCTGTTGGCGGTGGCGACCAGCCTGTTGCTTGCCTGGATCGCGGTGCGCTTTGCGTCCAACTTCATCCGCAACCGCCAGGCCGCCAAGGCGTTCGCTGGTATTGCCTGGACCCTAGCCGCGCTGAATATTCTGGGTCTGCTTGCGCCATTGATCGACACCTTGCGCGCCTTTGGTTTCAGCATTGGCGAGACCCGCTTGTCGGCCTATAGCGTGCTGACGGCGGTGTTGACGGCGGTGGCGTTGATTTGGCTGGCGTTGTTCTTGTCGCGCACCACCGAGGAACAGTTGGCCCGTGTCAAGGGTCTGAACCCGTCGCTGCAAGTGCTATTCGGAAAGATGGTGCGCATTCTGCTGCTGGTGATCGCGGTGTTGATCGCGCTGGCTGGCGCGGGCATCGATCTGACCGCCTTTGCCGTGTTTTCGGGCGCCCTGGGTGTTGGCCTTGGTTTTGGTCTGCAAAAAGTGGTGTCGAATTTTGTTTCCGGCACCATCTTGTTAATGGACCGGTCGATCAAGCCGGGCGACGTCATCGAAATCGGTCAGACCTATGGCTGGATCAACAAACTGGCGGCGCGTTATACCTCGGTGGTGACCCGCGACGGGACGGAGTTTCTGATTCCCAATGAGGACATGATCACCCAGCAGGTGGTCAATTGGTCGCATTCCGACCGCAATGTCCGCCGCCGGATTCCCGTGCAGGTTGCTTATTCCAGCGATGTCAAAAAAGCCATGCGACTGATGGAGGAGGCGGCCAGCCGGGTGTCTCGGGTGCTAACCAAGCCGGCGCCGCGCACCTTGATCCGCGGTTTCGGTTCCGACGGGGTCGATTTGGAACTGCGCATCTGGATCGACGATCCCTATAATGGCGTCTCCAACATCGCGTCGGAAATCATGGAACAGATTTGGGACTTGTTCCATGAACATGGCATCGAATTTCCGTTTCCGCAGCGCGATGTCCATATTGCGGCCGATGCGGTGGAGCGGCTGCGGGCATTGCTGGCGGAGATCAACAAACCGAAAACGGTTTAATCAATTTGGTCTTTCGGTGACGCGGACGCCGTCTTCCACCGCATTACCCGGATGCAGCACCACCTGCGTGCCCGCTTCAAGGCCGGACAGAACTTGCGCTTGATGGTCGTTGCGTTGGCCCAAGGCGATGCGGCGAATGCGGGCGACACCATCATCAATGACGAACACCGCCCAGTCGCCGCGCAAACGAAACAGCGCGCTGGCCGGCACCTGCAGCACATCCTCGCCTTGCCAGACAATGATCCGCGCTTCCACCCGATAGCCATGGCCCAGCGCGTGCCAGCTTGCGGCCGGCCCAGAGAAGTCAATAATCACATTGACCCGCTGTTCCTCAACCCCAAGTGCTGAAATCTTGGTGAAGCCAAAGGGCTCGATGCGCCGCACCACGCCAGTCAAAATGTCGCCGCCGCCCCAGCCGACGATTTCCACCGCCGCGCCTTCGGCGATCTTGACCGCGTCCATCGACAGCAAATCAACCACGATTTCCAAGTCATTGGGGTCGCCCAACGACACCAGCGGCGTGCCCGGCGCGACCACGGTTTCGCTTTCCTGCAAGACCTGCAGCACCCGGCCCGACACCGGCGCCCGGACATTCAAGCAGCACGTCGCCCCTATGCCGGATTGGGCTTCATTGCCGGGTGTGATCAGCATCGCTTGCGCGCTTTCTAGCTGAAAGCGGGCGACATCGACCGAAGCTTGGGCCGTTTGCATGGCCGCCTGGGCGCGCTCGAAACTGGCGCGGGCGCGGTCCAAGGCAGCTTGCGAGACGGTGCGAGACTGAAACAGCTGCTCGATCCGTTCAAGTTCGGTACGCGCCAACTCGCGGTCGGCGGCGGCGCGCCTGACATCGGCCTGAGCCAGCGCCAGGGCGGCCTTGGCGGCGCTGATCTGGGCCTTGGCCTTGGTCTCGCTGCGGCGGTCGAGAAAGGCCGGCGCCGAAGGCTCAATCCGCGCCAAGATCGTTTCGCCGGCTTGCGCGGCATCACCGGCATCGGCGGTGACGCGCAGCAGCCTGCCGCCAACCGGCGCTGAAATCACATAGGCCTCGCGGACCCGGGTTTCGCCTTCCTCATCCACCGTCACGGTCAGCGGCGCCCGCGTCACCTGGCCAATATCAACCGCCACCGGCGGCGACCGCAAGGCCAACACCAGTAAAAGCACAAGTAAGGCAATGCCGGCGCCAATCAGCGCGCGGCGCAGCCAAAGCCGGGTGGTCGCTGCATCCATAGGTTTTACTCCCGGCTCTTTAAGACGCGGATCAGGTCCAGCTTGTCAATACGCCGCCGTACGATCAATGCCGACGCGGCGGCGGCCACCAGCACGGTGATCACGCCCAGGGCGATGGTGCGTCCGCTCAGGGCATAGGGGACGATGAACAAATCGGTCGAAAACCGTTCGGCGATGAACCAGGATAAGCCCATGCCCATGGCAATGCCCAAGGGCAGCGATGCCAGCACCAAGATCGCCAGTTCCCCCAGCGCGATCACCGAAACTTCGCTGCGCTTGAACCCCAGCACCCGCATCGACGCCAAGTCGCGGGCGCGTTCGGAAAGAGAGATGCGGGCATTATTATAGACCACGCCAATGACGATCAGGCTGGCGAAAACGGTATTTATCAGGGTCATGATGCCGAGATTTTCAGCCATCGTCCGATTGAAGGTTTCAATTGACGTCTCGGTCAAAGACAGCCCAGCCACAGCCGGGGTTTGTTTCAGTCTTTCGTACAGCGTCGGCAATTGCTGCTCATCGACCATGACATAAACGCCATTAATCACATCGCCTTCCTGCATCAGCGCGTTCAGCGCCCGAATATCCATATAGGCTGGGGTGCCGATATAGACATCGACCAGCGCGGTCACTGGAATGCTGAGTGTTGGGCGGCGGCCCTCCATTACCTCCACAATTAGCCGGTCGCCGGCGGCGATGCCCAATTGGTCGGCCAGCGATTGCGACAGTGTCACCCCAAAGGGAGCGGGATCGACACCTTTTTGGCGCATGTCGATCAGCCGGTTCATGCGGGCGCCGGGCGCCACCCCGGTCAGGCCTTGGCGCTTTTCCTTGGCGCCGAATTTCAGCCGCGCTGGCACATTGCGAAACGGTTCAACCGCCATCACCCCGGGTAGCCGCGAAAAGGCGTGGAGGATGCCGCCGGCGCGCGGTTCAATCAGACTGATGGTGGCATCCTGGCGCTGCGCATAATCGAAGGTCAGCTCGATCATCCGGCCGACATTGTCGTTGCTGGATTCCGAAGCGATGCGCAGCCCCAGCGCCATGGCGATGCCGAGCACGGTCAGCGCGGCGCGGCCGGGCCGGCGTATCAGATGCCGCAACACGATCCGCGCCGGTTCGCCCAGCCATCGGGTGGTGGCCAGCCGGCGGCTCAGCCTGCCGGAATAATCGATCGGGGCGGGGGGCCGCATCGCCACCGCCGGCGCCAAACGGGCGGCGCGGCTGACTGCCAAATAGGTGCCGGCCAGGGCTGCCGCCACGCTGATCAGCGCGCCCAGGGCATACACATCGCTGCCGGCATCGAAATAGAGGAAGGGAAAGACGAAAAAGTCCTGATAGATCGACGCCAGGCCACGTCCCAACCAAGCGCCGGCGGCAAAGCCCAAGGCCACGCCTAAGCCGGTCAACAACAACACCATTTTGGTATAATGCCAGCCGACCGCGAAGGTAGAATAGCCGAAGGCCTTCAACAGGCCGATTTGTTCCCGTTCGGTCTCGATCAGGCGCGAGAGCACCACATTCAGTAAAAACGCCGCCACGCCCAAAAAAATCGGCGGCAGAATGCCGGTCATGGTTTTGAGCTGCTCCATCTCATTGGAGAGAAATTCATCCGAGATATGTTCGTCCCGGCCATAGGCGCCGATGCCACCATAACGGTCGAGGATCAAGTCCAGCCGGCGCATCACTTCCGCTTTGTCGCCGCCGCGTTCCAGCGCCGCCAGCACCTCATTGAAGGCGCCGTCCAGGTCGAAAGCGGCGGCAAGATGTTCGCGGCCCATCCACAACACGCCAAAGCGCTTGGGGTCTGGCAGCAATTGGCCGGCGGCGATGGCATAGACATATTCAGGCGACAGCACCAAGCCGGTCACTTTCAGGCGCTGGCGCTTGCCCTTTAGATTGGCGTGGAACCGGTCGCCGGGCACCAGGCCATGGGCTTGCGCGAAGGCTTCCAGCACCAGCACCTCATCATCGGCATTGGGGTCGACCATGCGGCCGGAGCGCAAAACCACCGCATTCAAGCGCGGCGTGCCCGACGCCGGTAGCGAATGCACCCGGCCGGTCACCGGCTCCGCCATCCCCGGCACGTCCAGCACCACATTAACGGTGATCCGGGTCTCGGCGCTGCGGATGCCGGGCAAGGTGCGGATTTCATGGATCAGATATTCCGGCGCGCGTTTGACCGGCGCCCAGACATCGGCGAAGCGATAGCGGTCATAATAGGCGTCGCGGGTGTTCTCCAGTGAGCGGATCATGCCGGTCGACATGATGAACATGGCGACCCCGCAGCCGATCACCAGCGCAATCGCCAGCGCTTGGCCGCGCAAATGCCATAAGTCGCGCATCAGCTTGCGGTCCAGCGGCGCCAATGGCCGCAGCAGGCGGTTGAGCTGTTGTTCCAGCCTCACCAGCTGATCCCCGCCGGCGGCTTGCGGGTGGCATTGCGCTTTTCCTCAGCCAACCGGCCATCGGCGAAAAACAGCACCCGGTCGGCCATGTCGGCGATGCCGGCATTGTGGGTGATGATCATGGTGGTGGTGCCGGTTTCGCGATTGACCTGCTCCAGCGCCTCCAACACCTTGACCCCGGTCTTGGAATCCAGCGCGCCGGTGGGCTCGTCGCAGAGCAGCACTGTCGGCCGCTTGGCGATGGCGCGAGCGATTGCCACCCGCTGCTGCTCGCCGCCGGAAAGCTGGGCCGGGAAATGATCCAGCCGGCCGCCCAAGCCAACCATGGCCAAGGCCTGATCGGGCGGCATTGGATTGTCGGCGATCTCGGTGATCAGGCCGACATTTTCACGCGCGGTCAAGGACGGGATCAGATTGTAGAATTGAAAAATGAAGCCGACTTCGTGGCGACGATATTGCGTGAGTTCAGCGTCGGAAAGGCGGGTGATGTCGGTGCCGCGAAACCACACTTGGCCCGCCGATGGCGCATCCAGGCCGCCGAGAATATTAAGCAGTGTCGATTTGCCGGAACCCGACGGCCCCAGCAGCACCGTCAATTCGCCATCCGGCACTTCCAGGTCGACACCGCGCAAGGCATGAACGGCGGCGACGCCCTCGCCATAGACCTTGGTCAGGCCAAGGGTGCGAAAGGTTGGCGGCGGCGCGGCGGCCGGTGCTTGTGACTGTGCCTGGCCCGGCGGTTCGGCCATGCGCGGCTCTCCATTAGCAAGGGAAAACCAGCATGCGGCAGCATCGCCGCCAAGACAAGACCAGCCTTAAACGATTGGCGACAAGGTGATTTCCACGCGCCGGTTCAACGCCCGGCCTTCCGCCGTCGCATTATCGGCGATGGGGGCTGCTTCGCCCATGCCGCGAATGAGGAAGCGTTCACCCCTGACGTCGCGGCCGATCAGATAATTCGCCACCGCCGAGGCCCGACGCATCGACAAGTCCTGATTATAGGCCTCCGCCCCGGTGGAGTCGGTATGACCAAGGACATCGACATAGGTTTTCTGAAACTCCTTCAGAACCAGGGCGACCGAATCGAGCACTTCATGAAATTGCGGCTTGATGTCGGCTTCATCGACATCGAATGTGATGTTGGAAGGCATGTTGAGGATGATGTCGTCGCCCATGCGGGTGACTGACACGCCGGTGCCTTCCAATTGCCGCCGCAGCTTGGCTTCCTGATTGTCCATATAAGCGCCAACGGCGCCCCCCGCCAGTGCGCCCACGCCCGCGCCGATCAGCATTTCCTTGCGCTTTTTCTTGCCGCCCACAATAGCCCCGCCAACCGCGCCCACGGCGGCGCCGACGCCAGCGCCAATCGCGGTTTTGCTGGCTTGGCGTTCGCCGGTATAGGGATCGGTGGTGCAAGCGGCCAGCGCCAGGCTCGCGCTAGCCGCGATGGCGATGGTGTCGAATTTCAAATGCAGTGGCATTGGCTTTCTCCCTCAAGGGCTCAGGTCAGCGATGATCACCGGCACGCGCCGCCAGACAAATACAATTTTGCTAAATGACCAGCGAATTATGTGAATTTCACGGCCCGCCCTTGCGTGCAGTTCGCGCTTAAGCGGAGCCTAGTCTTGCGCTATCGTGGCGGCGGCTTTTTCACCCCTTTCCGGAGTCCGTCATGGCCGAAGTATTCGACCAAATTTCCGACAAGCTGGCCGCGTTCATCGCCGCGCAACCGGTTTTTTTCACCGCCACCGCGACGGCGGACAGCCGCGTCAACCTCAGCCCCAAGGGGATGGACAGTTTCCGGGTGCTTGGCCCCAATCAAGCTGCCTATCTCGATCTCACCGGCAGCGGCAATGAAACGGCGGCGCATTTGAGCCATGATGGGCGCATCACCATCATGTTCTGTTCGTTCGCCCGCAATGCGCTGATCCTGCGGCTTTACGGCCGGGGCCAAGCGGTGCTGCCCGCCGATCCGCGTTGGGCGGGCCTGATCGGCCGGTTTCCACCGATCCCAGGTACCAGGCAAATCATCCTGATCGATGTCGAGCGGGTGCAGACCAGCTGCGGTTATGGCGTGCCGGAAATGACACTGACGCGCGAACGTCCAACCATGGTCGCCTGGGCCGAGAAAAAGGGCGAAGCCGGCCTCGCCGATTACCGGTACAAGAACAACCGCTCCAGCATTGACGGCTTGCCGGTGGAAATCGGCTGATAGACCAGCTCGCCATTGATCAGCAGTTTCTTGCCGCCAAAGCTGACGCCGCGATAACTTGGATCAATGACCGTGCGATATTGGGTTTTTTCAACCGCCGCGCGCGCCGGTTGGGCCAGCGGCTTGCCATAATAGATGGTTACCCCGTTCTCGACCCGCTGACCAAATTGCTGGCCTGGCGCGGCGGCCAAGGCTGGCGCCGCTAAAACCGCCAGCATGGCCGCGAAAATCGCAGTTTTCATCACAACCTCCAACACAACAGAGTGATGTGATGATAACCCTTTTTTAACCCTGTGGCCAGCGGCGGCGATTAGGGACGAAGCGGGGCATAGTCGACCGACACCGGTTTGGCGGTCAGCGCGACAATGCCGACTTCACCTGGTGTCGCCGGACCCTGGATTTCAAGGATCAGCTTGGCGATCACCGGCGTGCCTGGATTGCCGTGGCCGGCCGGCGGATCATAGGGCAGTTTAAGTGCGCCGCCCACATCCAGCGATAATGTCAGATTGGTGTCGCCATAAGCGCGGCCGCCGGGCAACAACGCCGCCGCCTGATTTTGCTTGCGGTAAAACGCCTGATCGGCGGCGCATTGCTTGTCGTTGAGCGCCTTGATGCTTTGGATCGGCATGAAGTCTGGTTGTTTCACCTTGCCGACAAAGTCGCAATCCGGCGGGGTGGGTGCCTGCGCATGATTTTCGCAGCGCGCCGATCGATAGTTTTGCTCCGCTTGATACAGCCGCGACTGCGCCGTTTTGCAACTATTGCCCTGACTGGCCGCCTTACTTGGCGCGCCGCCATTGGGCGCTGGCGCTTGGCCTGAGAGGATGGCCTGAACCTGCGCGGTCAAATCGGCTTGCGCGGTTTGCATGCAAGCCTGAAATTGCTGAACTTCAGCCAGCGTGGTTGGCTGGCCGCCGCATTGTTGCAAGATGCAGCGCTGCATTTCCTGGCCAAGCTGACTGGGCGCAACATCGGGCGAAATACGGCAGCCCGCGCCCGCCTCGGGGGTTGAGGGCTGAGCGGTCGCGGTGGCCGCCGTTGCCGTGCAGCCAGCGGCCTCGGCCTTGCCCAGCGCCGCTTTGGCCGCGGCTACCTCGCTGCCGATATCCTGGCACCGCTGGTGCGCGTTGAGCGCCTGCTCATGCGCGGTTTGGCATTGCCGTTGTTGCTGCTGCGCCAAGATCACTGCGGTATTGCCGCGAACCGGGGCGCCCGGCACGGCTTGTGCCCGCAAACAACGGCCGTTCACCGCCATCGATGTGGCCGTGTAGATCAGGCTGAGATCGACGGAAAGTCGATTGGGAAAGGCCTGTGCTTGGTTCAGCAGCCATGCCTTGAATTGCGGCCGATTGGTGGCTGTATCATCGGCGCTGGGCTGCCGCGCTGTTGGATTGAAGAAGCGACCGCCCAAGGGGTTTTGGGTATTGCGTTCATACAGCCACCGCGAACTCATCATCGCGTCCAGCATGCGGTCGCTGAGATTCTGTGGTTGATATTTGGCCAGCAGAAAATCATAAGCGGCGGCCTCCAATTGCGAGTCCGCGCCCAGCCCGACAATGTCGGGGAAGGCATAGTCCGCTTGTGCCGCCTTGGGTGCCAGGGTTTCGGTCAAACTGGCGGCAGCGGGCAGGGTAGCGCCATCGACCGACCAGATCAGCCGATCATCAGGCGCGATGACGGCGACCTGTTCAATCGACGCCAACACCGTCTGTGCCTCGATCTCGCGCGTGTTACCGCTGCCGGCCAAGCTGTATTGATAGGGAATCAGCCGCATCGATATGTCTTTGAAGGTCACCACCAAACGCCAGCCGTCGCGGGCCTGGGCATGGGCCAAGCCTTCGGTCGGCGCAAAGCGCAGGGATGGCGGTGTGATCTGCCGGTCCAGGGCGAGCAAGGCGCTGTGCGTTTCCACCGGCATGAACGCGCCCCAATAGGTGCCGCAATCCATCGACTTGCGGCGGCTGCTGTGCGTGCAGCGCGAAATATAATGGTCTGGCCGCAATGTGCCGAGCGAGGCCGTGCTCAAGGCCAGGCGATACAGCATGCGCGACTTCGCGTCGGGATGCGCCAGCGTGTAGGTAACGCCGCGAAATTTGCTTTCCGCCGCCGTGGTGAATTGCACCGACGGGCTTTCCGGCAAGGTCGAGAACGGCCAGTTCTCAAAGCTCAATTCACCGGTTTTTTGATCATAGCGCGGCGTGCCCAGGTCATAGACCCCGGTCAGTCGGCTGCTGGGATAGCGCGCGGCCAAGGCTTTGGCGAAAGCCTCAAGCGTGCGCAGGCTGGCATCGTCGGCGCGAATACCCGCCATGGCCGGGTCGGTGGGGAAATGATTGCGCGGAAACACCGTGGCGACATTCATGCCCCAATCCACCGCCGCCAGCGCGTCCGGCCAGGGGCTGCCGTCTTTGCCCTCGGGGCTGGTGCCATAGCCGAGAAGATAATCCATGAAGGCTTGGCGCTGCGCCGCCGACCATGTCGCTGCCTCGGTCCAGGCAAAGCTTTTAGACTGCGCGGCATTGTTGGCGGCTTGTTGGCGGGCCTTGGCCTGTTGTTGCTGCTGAAGCGTGCCGCCGGCGGGCTGGGTTTGGGCGGCGGTACGTTCACGCACCTCCAATTGCTGCCAAAACAGGCGCTCGTTTTCGGCGATCATGAAGGCCATGCGGTCGCGGTCATGGGGGCTGAGAGGGCCCAAGGGAAAGCGCAGCAAATGAAAGGCGCGGGTGTCGAATATGCGGCTGTCGGGCGGGGCCTGAAACAGGTCGGCGGCGCTGCCGGCCTTGGCCTGCGGGTCAGTGGCGGCGACCGCGACCAGGGACGCTTCGCCCAATTTGTCGGTCAAGGCTTCATCGCGGTAAAATTCAACCTTGTTTTCGGCATAATAAAAAGGCTGCTTGCGGCTATCGAGCGAGATTTCGCCATAGCTGCGACCGCTGCCTTTCAAGGGCGCGAAGCCGATCTTGACCACCGTATAAACATAGCGCGCGCCCTGCGGCATGCTGTTGACCAATGCGCGCGCCGCTTCGGGGGTCATCGCCAAATCAACCGGCTGATGTAGGAACGGCATGCCGGGCGACGATGTTTTCGCGGCTTTTTCAAATTGTTGGGTTGGCTGATGAACAAATTCGACCGGGTTAATGCGCGGCGTGGTCAAGTTCTTGGGACGCGCCGGCGTGGGGCTGCTGTCGCGCGGCGCGGGAACCTCTTGTCGCATCATCGCCCGTTCGGGACTGGTCAAACGCAGGCTGAATTTCCGCAGATCGAAATCATAGGCGCCAAGCTCGCTCGCCGCCACAAACCAAGCTGCGTCGGGCATCGCCTTGTCGGCATAATAGCGCCGGAAATCGGCGAAATGTTCGTTGACGATCGCGGCATGTTTTTCCCGCAGTTCAAATTCGTCCAAATTTTGGACGCGGCCATTGGGCAGCTTCTTGGTGATTTGCCAAATTTTGTCGATGCCGCAGCCATCGGCGGTCAAGCAAAAGGTGGCCGCATGTTGTTCTGGCTTTAATGACAACGCCAGCGCGCGCATGAAATCATCAGCGGCGAAGCGGCGCTGGTCGGGCATCACCGGGAAGCCTTGGCAGCGTTCGATCGATGGCGCGAAACGCTCGGCGCCTTCGGAACAGTCGGGATTGGCGCGCAAGAATGCGAGATGCGGCAACAGCCATAGCGACTGATTGTGACGCTGCATTTGCGCCGACAGGCGGCGGGCAAGCGCCGGATCCGCATTGGCGCGCTGTTGGGCGGTGGCATGGCGGGTCGGATAGGGTGCGATGCCGCCGGTGTCCTGCAGTCCAATTCGGGGAAGACCGCGCCAGCTATTCAACTCGATCCTGTGAAATTTGGCCGAGTCGGCGCCGATTTGCGTGTTAGCTTGCGCTGGCGCCCAAATCCAAATGGCGGCGATCATCATGCTCAAGCCGCCACCAAGCAAAACCCTGCGCCGTTGATGCGAAAATAGCATGGATTTTTCCCCTGATTGTATTGCGGTGCAATGGCACAGCCCGGCCAATGCCAGCCGCGCCATCCAATACTAGGCCGATTGCCCCCGGCCCAATCACACACGCGAATGTTGTATTGCTATGGCAACAATATGGCAACCCGATGAATCCGCCATTGATCGGGCCGCAGCCATCGCGGGAGCGGCTTATATATTGAATATACAGGAAAACGCGATGAGCGCCGGCGCGCGGCGTGGCTAAAAGGTCGAGCCTTCAAAGATCCGCATCACGTCGCCTTGCCACGCACCATGATAGGCGTTCAGCAGCAGGTCGGCGGGGGTCAGGCCCGAGGCGGCGATGTCATGCAGGCTGTTGAGAAAACCCTGCTCGCTTTCGCCAACAAAATCGCGGGCGGCACGGTTTTTAAGGCCATGATCGGCGATCGCCAGCACTTGCTTGGCCAAGGCCTGCATGCCGCCGGCGGGGGTTTGCGCTTTCAGGCCCAGCTTGGGCACGGCATCGCGCAGCGCGACATGATCGGCGATGGTCCAATCCTTGACCAGGTCCCAGGCGGCATTGAGCGCGGTGTCGTCATAAAGCAAGCCCACCCATAAGGCGGGCAGTGCGCAAATCCGGCCCCAGGGGCCGCCGTCGGCGCCGCGCATTTCCAGGAATGTCTTGAGCCGAACTTCTGGAAACAGGGTCGACAGATGATCCTTCCAATCGGCCAGGGTTGGCCGCTCGCCGGGCAGGGCGGGTAGTTTGCCGTCCATGAAGGCGCGGAAGGATTGGCCGGCGACATCGACATAGCGACCGTCGCGATAGACGAAATACATCGGCACATCGAGCGCATAATCGACATAGCTGGCAAAGCCCATGTCGCCGTCGAACACGAATGGCAGCACCCCGGTGCGGTCAGGGTCGGTGTCGGTCCACATATGGCTGCGATAGCTGAGATAGCCATTGGGCTTGCCGTCGGCGAAGGGCGAATTGGCGAACAAAGCCGTGGCCACCGGCTGCAATGCCATGCCGACACGGAATTTCTTGACCATGTCGGCTTCCGACGAAAAGTCCAAATTGACCTGAATGGTGCAGGTGCGGAACATCATGTCGAGGCCCATGCTGCCGCGCAAAGGCATATAGCGGCGCATGATGCCGTACCGTGCCTTGGGCATCAGCGGCATGTCCTGGCGCGCGACATGGGGAATGAAGCCCGCGCCCAGAAATCCGACCTGGAAATCAGCCCCAATCGCCTTCACTTGCGCTAGATGATCGCCGACCTCGGCGCAGGTCTGATGCAGATTGACCAAGGGCGCGCCTGACAATTCCAACTGCCCGCCCGGTTCGAGGCTGACCGATGCGCCTTTTTGGGCCAGCGCGATGACATGGCCGTCTTCGATGATCGGCAGCCAGCCATAACGTTCGGCCAAGGCGGTCAAAATGTCGCGAATGCCGCCCGGCTCCTCATAGCCGACGGGCATTTTGTCGGCCAGGTGATAGACGAATTTTTCGTGCTCGGTGCCGATCCGCCAGTCGGACGCGGGCTTGGAACCCGTCGCCATATAGGCGACCAGGGCATCGACAGTCTCGATCGGGGCATCATCGCCCACCGCTTCGATCCGATTGCTCATGGCACGCGGTTAGCCGATTGCCTGGCCGCTGGCAAGCGGGGAAATGCAACAATAATGTAATTACAATAATTACACCCAGTCGCCGAGCACGGCCTGCCATAGCGCAATCGCCGCCAGGGCGGCGGTGTCGGCGCGCAAGATTCTGGGGCCCAGATGCACCGCCACGGCGGCCTGATGCGCGGCGATAGCCTGGCGTTCGCCCAGCGCGAAGCCGCCTTCGGGCCCGGTCAGGATGGCCCAAGGCTTGGTCGCGGGCTGGCTGTCGGCCTCGGCCAGCGCTTGGCTGGCCGGTGCGCCTTGGCGCAGTTCATCGCAAAACATCAGCCGCCGCGCAGCCGGCCAGTCGCCCAGCAATTGATCCAGCCGCAAGGGCTCGGCAATGTCGGGGACATGGGTGCGGCCGCATTGTTCCGCCGCCTCAATGGCATGGGCCCGCAGCCGGGCAATGTTGACGCGCTCGGCAATGGTCCGCTGGGTGATCACCGGCTGCAGATGTGCGACGCCCAATTCGGTCGCTTTTTCAACTAGATAATCGACACGGTCGCGCTTGATCGGGGCAAAGCACAGCCACAGGTCCGGTACCCGTTCTTGGGCCTGGCTTTGCTGTTCGACCTGCACGAGGCCGTCTTTTTTGGCCAAGCGCTCGACCCGCGCGTGCCATTCGCCGTCGCGGCCATTGAACAGCAGCAGACGCGCACCGGCGTCCATCCGCAACACCGCCTTGAGATAATGTGTTTGCTTGGCGTCCAGCGTCACACCCATGCCTGGCGCCAGCGCCGGGACATCGACAAACAGCCGGGTCTTGGGCTGATAGCCACCGGTTCGGTTTGACATCGACGCCACTTCCCGCTTAGCAACCAGAACCACATTAGCATGACGGTGCAGCAAGGCGAGTGCAATGGCGGAGCTTCGGCCCGAGGACAGTTTGCGTCATCATTGGGTCGATGCCATGCCGGCGCGATGGCGGCCTTATTTGCGATTGGCGCGGCTGGATCGCCCGATTGGCGCCTGGCTATTGCTATGGCCATGTTGGTGGGGCTTGGCGCTTGAAGCCCTGGCGCAAGACCGTGCTGGCCCATCGCTGTGGCATATGGCGCTGTTTTTCATTGGCGCCTTCGCCATGCGCGCGGCCGGCTGCACCTATAACGACATTGTCGACCGCGCCATCGACGCTCAGGTCGAACGCACCCGCGCCCGGCCCATCGCCAGCGGTCAGGTCAGTGTTCAAAACGCCTGGCTTTTGATCATTGGTCTCTGCCTGCTCAGCCTGTTGGTGCTGCTCAGCTTCAACCGCTTCACCATTTGGCTAGGCCTGGGCTCAATGCTGGTGGTCGCGATTTATCCCTTTGCCAAACGCTTCACCAATTGGCCGCAGATCGTGCTGGGCTTGGCGTTTAATTGGGGCGCGCTATTGGGTTGGACGGCAGGCGCTGGTGGCTTGGCTTTGGCGCCGCTGCTGCTTTATGGCGCCGGCATCGCCTGGACCTTGGGTTATGACACCATCTATGCCCATCAAGACAAGGAGGACGACGCGCTGATCGGCGTCGGTTCCACCGCCTTGGTGTTGGGCGCGCAGACCAAAGCCTGGCTGCACGGCTTTTATCTGACATTGATGGCACTGCTGGTGACTGCGGCTGGCCTCGCTGGGGCTGGGCCTTTGGGGCTGATTCTGGTATTGGCCGCCGGCGCGCACCTGGCCTGGCAATTGCGAATGCTGAATATTGACGACCGCGGCCTATGTTTAAGGTTGTTTCGGGCGAATCACGGCTTTGGCGCCCTGGTGTTCGCTGCACTGTTATTGGCTGGATGGGTGAATTAGACATGGCTTTCGCATCGCTGCGTGACTTTATCGCTTTGTTGGAAAGCCGCGGCCAGTTGGTGCGGGTGTCCGAGCCGGTCTCGACCCAGCTTGAAATGACGGAAATTCAAACCCGCGTGTTGGCCCAAGGCGGGCCGGCGATCCTGTTTGAACATGTCATCAAGGCCGATGGCAGCCGCGCCGACATGCCGGTGCTGGTCAATCTGTTCGGCACCGTCGAACGGGTCGCCTGGGGCATGGACCGCAAACCGGATCAATTGCGCGCGGTGGGCGAGACGCTGGCGTTTTTGCGCCAACCCGAACCACCCAAGGGCATAGGGGACGCGCTGGATCTGCTGCCGCTGGTCAAGACCGTGATGGCGATGAAGCCAAAGACCGTTAGCCATGCGCCTTGTCAGGAGGTGGTGTTGCGGGGCACTGACATCGACCTCGGTCGGCTGCCGGTGCAAGGCTGCTGGCCGGGCGAGCCGGCGCCCTTGATCACTTGGCCACTGGTGGTCAGCCGCGGCCCGGGCAAGGGACCGGCCGATGGGGTGAATCTCGGCATCTACCGGATGCAATTGCTGGGCCCCGACAAGACCGTGATGCGCTGGCTGGCACATCGTGGCGGGGCCCAACATCATGCCCGCTGGCGCCAGAAAAATCGCGAGCCGCTGCCGGTCGCCGCCGTTCTCGGCGCCGACCCCGGCACGATTTTGGCCGCCGTTACGCCAGTGCCGGATACCTTATCGGAATATCAGTTCGCCGGTTTGCTGCGCGGCAAACGGGTTGAACTGGTCGATTGCAAGACGGTGCCGTTGAAAGTGCCGGCACAGGCCGAAATCGTGCTTGAAGGCCATGTCTCGCTGGATGAGATGGCCGATGAAGGGCCTTATGGCGATCATACCGGTTATTATAACGCGGTTGAAAAATTCCCGATCTTTACCGTCAGCGCCATCACCATGCGCCGCGACCCGATTTATTTGTCGACCTATACCGGCCGCCCGCCGGATGAACCGTCGATCCTGGGCGAGGCGCTGAATGAGGTATTTATCCCTTTGTTGCAACAGCAGTTTCCCGAAATCCTCGATTTCTGGCTGCCGCCCGAAGGCTGTTCCTATCGGATCGCGGTGGTACGGATCAAAAAGGCCTATGCCGGCCATGGCAAGCGGGTGATGATGGCGGTGTGGTCGTATCTGCGGCAGTTCATCTATACCAAATTCGTCATTGTCGTGGACGACGACATCAATGCCCGCGACTGGAAGGATGTCATGTGGGCGATCTCAACCCGCATGGACCCCGTGCGTGACATCACGGCGGTTGAAAACACCCCGATCGACTATCTGGATTTCGCTTCGCCGGTGTCGGGTCTGGGGGGCAAGCTGGGGCTGGATGCCACCAATAAGTGGCCCGGCGAGACGACCCGCGAATGGGGCCAGCTCATCCGCATGGACCAAGCGGTGATTGACAGCATCAATGAAAAATGGCCGCGCCTGGGGTTGCCAGGCGCGGGCACTTCAATTTGGCGTTAGAGAGGCGAGGCCCTATTGATCGAGGCGCGTAAAACCCTCGCGCATGGCACGCCAGCTTTCGCTGCCGAGCTGGGCTTCAAAGGCATCCTGCACTTCACGCCACAGTGGCCATGCCGCTTCCAAAACCTCGGCTCCACGCTGGGTTAGCCGTACCCGGCGACGGCGGCCGCCCTGGGTTTTCAGCGCGGTAATCACGCCATCGCGCTCCAACGGCGTCAGATTGCGCGTCAAGGTCGATGCATCCATCGCCAAGCGCGTCGCCAATTCCGAGACCGGCGCGTCGCCCATGCAGGCGATTTCGTTTAAAATTGACATTTGCGTGGCCCGCAAGCCAGTGGCGCGCATCGCTTCATCATAGCGCCGGGTCACGATCCGGGTCGCCCGACGCAAATTGGCACATGCGCAGACCGCCCTGATTGCGGCAGCCTTCTCGCGGTCAACACTATCGCCCGCAGCTTGCTGGGCACTGCGATCCATGTTCATTGTATTTGGCAATTCATTCATATCGATGTTCCACCCACCCTTACTTAAACATTTCATGGCAAACAGCCATCTGTAAAACTACTTAGCACTTGTCGATGCACAAAACCTGACGACCAGCCATCCTATCGATGGTCCGCCCCAAATGGCCTAAGGCCAGGTTCACACCCGGCCTTTATGTCCTGCGTCATCCATGCACAGCGCGCCGACTTCGCCCTTTGTATATAAGGCAAGCCCCCCCCGGGCTGTTAGCCTGTGAACAACGCCAGCCTTTTTCACCGAACGGTTGCGGTCGAAATCAGGGCCAACGCGCCTCACATGACTTGGCGCAGCCGTTTCAATGCACTAAGCATGATGCGGTTGAAACGACTTTTTATATCATCGGTTATTTTTCCCATGACATCAAAGCATTATTCGCCATGACACGCGCATCGCCTGTAGATACAGATCGCCTGGAACTTGCTAATACATTGATAAAAAAGGCGCGTCGGCAAGGCGCCGAGGCTGCGGACGTGGTTGTGCTGGACCAGACCGCATTGTCCGCATCTTGCCGTTTGGGCAAGCCGGAAGACATCGACAGGGCCGAATCAGTCGATATCAGCCTGCGCGTCTTAATCGGTCGGCGCCAGGCTTTCGTGTCGTCCAGCGACATCAAGGCGCCGGCATTAGATTCCATGGCCGAACGCGCGGTGGCGATGGCCCGCGCCGCCCCGGAAGACGCCTATGCGGCCTTGGCGCCAGAAGATCGGCTCTGGCATGGCGATTCGTCTGATCAATTAGATTTATATGATCAAACAAACTATAGCTCAGAGCAATTGGTGGCCATGGCCCGAGCGGCGGAAGACGCGGCGTTGGCGGTGCCCGGCGTCACCAATTCCGAGGGTGCTGGCGCCGGTTGGAGCCGCCGCTATTTCGGCCTGGTCACCAGCCACGGCTTTTGCGCCAGCCGCGTTGGCAGCAATTTTTCCATCAGCGCGTCGGTTCTGGCTGGTGAAGGCACCGCCATGGAGCGCGATTATGCGTTCAGCAGCACCCGCCATGCCAGCGACCTTGAGGCCGCCGCCGATATTGGCCGCCGCGCTGGCGAACGCGCGGTCAAGCGGCTGAATCCGCGCAAGGTCGCCACCGGCGCCATGCCGGTGGTATTCGACCCGCGTGTCGCCAACAGCCTGCTGGGCCATTTCGCCGGCGCCATCAACGGCCAAGCGGTGGCGCGCGGCTCCAGTTTTTTGCGCGATAAGTTGCATCAGCGGATATTCGCGGCTGGTGTCACCATCACCGACGATCCGCTGCGCAAACGCGGCCTGGCCTCGCGCCTGTTTGACGGCGAAGGGGTTGCCTGCCAGCGTCAGGATATCGTTAGTGACGGTATCTTGAATTCCTGGTTGCTCGACACCGCGACGGCGGCGCAATTGGGCATGGCCAGCACCGGCCATGCTGGCCGCTCGGGCGCCGGCGTGCCAGCGCCGACGCCCAGCAATCTGTATCTTGCACCGGGGGCCCGTGCACCCGAGGCGCTGATCGGTGACATCGAGAAGGGTTTTTATGTCACCGAGCTAATTGGCATGGGCGTCAATCCGGTCACCGGCGACTATAGCCGCGGCGCGTCCGGGTTTTTGATTGATGATGGCGCGCTGACATCTCCGGTCTCGGAAGTGACCATTGCCGGTAATCTGAACGATATGTTCATGGCGTTGACCCCGGCCGATGATTTGACCTTCCGCTATGCCATCAACGCGCCAACCTTGCGTATCGATGGCATGACGGTGGCTGGCAGTTAAATACAGCGCTCTAAAAACCGAAGCTGACTTCCAGCACGGCGGCACTGCCGCTGAGGCGGCCTGGTAGGTCGGTGTCGATATAGCGCAGGGTGAAGGTCGCGGGGCCGGCGGTATGAAACAGGCCGATGGACCAATCCCATTTGTCGCGGGCGCGTTGCAAATGCTCAAAGCCGGCGCTCAGCGCCGCGCCAAAAGGCTTGCCCGGCCAATAAGCGTCAACCCGCGCCTGGCCATAAAAATTGCTGCCGGTGCCATCATCGTTGGAGGGTGCGAAGGTGACGCCAAGGGACGGCACCAACAGGCCATAATCAAGCCCGGCATTGCCGTAGAATTCAACATGGTTGCCACCCAGCGTGCCGCCAGGATGCAGCACGCCTTGCACGCCCGCGCTCCAAAAGCCTTGCAAGCCAAAGACCCCGGCATAGCTGGCGGTCAAATTGATTTCCGCATCGCCCAACGGGTCATCATTCAATGAACTGGCCCAGGCCGATAGCCGCCAAGCCGGGGTCAGGTCGGCATGCACCGCGGCCTGCACCGCGGGGTCGCGGTCGGTCCGCGAGACACCGCGATCGCGATAGTCGGTGAGAAGCGCGATTTCACCTGACCAATCCGCCGCCGCCGCCGGCGCACAGGGCGACAACGCGCAGCACATCAGGGCCAGCGGCTTAATCTTGCCAGTCATCCGCTTTCACCTGCAACACCAGCGCGGGATCGACGCGGGCATCGCCGACATTCATGCGCCAGTCCAGATGTGGGCCATTGGCGCGCCCGGTCATGCCAACGGTGCCGACTACCGCACCTTGTTCAACCTGATCGCCGGCTTTCACGGCAACGCTGTGAAGATGCATCAATGTCGACGTCACGCCATAGCCATGGTCGATGATGATCAGCCCGCCTTCGAGCAGGAAATCGGCTTCAGCGAGGCGCACCACGCCCGCCGCCGGTGCCTTCACCGGGGTGCCGATGGGGGCTGCATAGTCGATGCCATAATGCGGCCAGCGCGGCACGCCGTTTAAAATGCGCTGTGAACCATAAACGCCACTGATCCGCCCGCCTGCCACCGGCACGATGAAGCCGCCGGCCCAGGCCGTCAGATCGGCGGAGACGGCGCGGGCCTCGGCGACCATCGCCCGTTCCCGCGCGCGTCGCTGTTTTTCAGCCTCGGGGATGACTACGGTCTTTTGCGGCACGCCATCAACCCGCTCGATGGCGAAACTGCGTGGCGCGATGGCCAAGCGGTGGGTCTTGCGCTGGCCATCCGCCGCGACTGTCAATGCGACATCGCCTTCCTCATCGCGGCCAATGCCAAAGGCGAACAGGCCGCCAGGCGTCAAGCGCAGGCTTTGGCCGTTGAGCGTGACTTGCGCGTCTGGCGCTACCCGGCCGATCACAAAACCGCCTTGGGTGATGGCGCCGCGCAATTCCAGCGCCTGAGCCGGCCAGGCCGCCAGCAGCAACACGCCCAGCGCCAACAATCTGCTGGACAGAGTCATTGGCCGGCCAACGCTTGATGCCGGGCGGTGGCGGCGGCGGAATCGATATAGGCTTCTTGCCGTTCGACATTCCAATAGCGCAATTGCGCCAAGGCAATGGGCTTGCCGGTATGGGCGCAACGCACGAAATCGCCATGCGCCATCACCCGGAAACTGGCTTGGTCATATCGGATCTGTGCTTCCATCATAGCAATTGCCCCTGCTTGGGTTTTGCGGGCCGCGGGCCAGGCTTGAGCGGCCTTGGCTTTGGCCCGGTTGTGTTGCCGACGGTCGCATCCAGCCGGCCATCGGCGAACTCAATCGCCAACCGGTCGCCGGCATCGACCCCGGCCCGGCGCGTCACTGTCTTGCCAGCGGCATCGAACACCGCCGCATAACCGCGCGCCAATATCGAGTGATAGCTCAATGTGGCGAGAACACGGCCAGCCATGTCGAGGCGGTTGCGGTCGCGTTCCCAGGCCCGCAAGGCGGCACTGTCCAGCCGCCGCGCGGCGTCGGTCAGGGCGCGGCCCTGCAAGTCGATGCCGGTTTTCAGCAGCCCCGGCCGCAGCCGGCCGCCGATGCGCTCATAAGCGCTGTGTTTGTGACGCACCAATTGGCCCAAGGCGCGCGGCAGCCGGTCGGCCAAATCGTCCACCCGCTGCGCTGGCAACGCCACCAGATCGCGCAGACTGGGCATAGCGCGGACCAGGCCGCGCAGCCGTTCTGCCCGATCGGCCAGGCCGCGCCGGGCCGCGCGGTCCAGCCGCGCCGCCAAGTCAGTCACGCTGAGGCGCAAATCGGCCAGCACCGGCACCGCCATTTCGGCGGCCGCCGTTGGCGTTGGCGCGCGGCGGTCGGCGGCATGATCGATCAAGGTGACGTCGGTTTCATGGCCCACCGCCGAGATCAGTGGAATGGCGCTGGCGGCGGCGGCGCGCACCACCACGTCCTCGTTGAACGCCCATAAATCTTCCAGGCTGCCGCCGCCGCGCGCGATGATCAGCAAATCGGGGCGCGGCACCGGCCCATTGGCGGCGAGGCGGTTGAACCCTTCGATGGCGGCGGCGATTTGGCTGGCTGCGCCTTCGCCTTGCACCAGCACCGGCCACACCAGAACATGGCGGGGAAAACGGTCGGCCAGCCGGTGCAAGATATCCCGGATCACCGCCCCGGTTGGCGAGGTGACAACGCCGATGACGCTGGGCAGGAATGGCAATGGCCGCTTGCGCGCGGCATCGAACAGGCCTTCCGCCGCCAGCTTCTTGCGCCGTTCCTCCAACAAGGCCATCAGCGCGCCAACACCCGCTGGCGCCATCTGCTCGATCACGATTTGATATTTGGAACGGCCGGGATAGGTCGTCAGCTTGCCGGTGACGACAACCTCAAGCCCATCCTCGGGCCGGAACTTCAGCGCGCCGGCCAGGCCTTTCCACATCACCGCGTCAAGCACCGCGCGTTCATCCTTCAGGCTCATATAAAGATGGCCGGAGGCAGCGCGCTTGAACCCTGAAATCTCGCCGCGCAGGCGGACATGGCCGAAGCGGTCCTCGATCGTGCGCTTTAACAGGCCAGACAACTCGCTGACCGTGAATTCATGGACATTGCCGCCGTCTTGGTTCTCTGGATCGATCACGGGGTCTCACTTGGCTTGAGTTGACGTGCGCGCATGCTACAAGGGCCGGGCTGTGTGACAAAAGGGAAATCGAGCATGAATGTCCTGGTGATCGGCGGCGGCGGGCGCGAACATGCGCTGTGCTGGAAATTGGCGCAGTCGCCGCGGCTGACCCGGCTTTATTGCAGTCCTGGCAATGGCGGCATCGCCGCCGTCGCTGAATGCTTGACGCTGGACAGCGACGATCATGACGCTGTCATCGCCTGGTGCCGCGATCACGCCATCGACCTGGTTGTGATCGGGCCGGAAGCGCCCTTGGTCGGCGGCCTGTCCGACGCGCTTAAAGTTGCCGGCATCCGGGCATTTGGCCCCAGCGCGGCGGCTGCGCAATTGGAAGGCTCTAAAGCCTTCACCAAGCAGATCTGCGACCGCGCCGGCATCCCCACCGCCGGCTATGCGCATTTCACCGAGGCCGAGGCCGCCAAGGCCTATATCGCCGAAAAAGGCGCGCCAATCGTGATCAAGGCCGACGGCTTGGCCGCCGGCAAGGGCGTCACCGTGGCGATGACCCGTGCTGATGCGATGGCGGCGGTGGAAGACTGTTTTGCCGGCCGCTTTGGCGAAGCCGGCGCCGCCGTCGTGGTGGAGGAGTTTCTGGAAGGCGAGGAGGCCAGTTTCTTCGCCCTGGTCGATGGCCAAACCGCGCTGCCGCTGGCCACCGCGCAAGACCATAAGCGCGCGCTTGATGGTGACAATGGTCCCAATACCGGCGGCATGGGGGCCTATTCGCCGGCGCCGGTGATGAGCCAGTCCCTTTGCGCGCAAGTGATGGCCGAAATCATCCAGCCCACTGTCGCCGCCATGGCGCAAGCCGGCACGCCCTTCACCGGTGTGCTGTATGCCGGGCTGATGATCACCAAGAACGGGCCGAAGCTGATTGAATATAATGTTCGCTTCGGCGACCCGGAATGCCAGGTCCTGATGATGCGGCTGCGCACCGATTTGCTGGACCTGCTGCTAGCCGCCTGCGACCAAGGCTTGGCCGACGCCGCGATCGCCTGGCATGAGGACTGCGCGCTGACCGTGGTGATGGCCAATCAGGGCTATCCAGAGCGCTATCAAAAAGGCGACCGCATCGCTGGGCTGGAGGCCGCGGCCGGGCTGGAGCAAGTGCAGGTCTTCCACGCCGGAACGCAGCGCCAGGACGATGCGATCATCGCCACCGGCGGCCGGGTGCTGAATGTCACGGCGCTGGGCGCATCCGTGGCCGAGGCCCAGGCCCGCGCCTATCAAGCGGTCGATTTGATCGATTGGCCCCATGCCTATTGCCGCCGCGACATCGGCTGGCGCGCCATCGCCCGCGAGGCTTGAGCGACCGCCGCCCGCGCCTGCGTCGCCGCTTAAGCGGCGGTACCGCCCACGGTCAGCTTGTCGATCAACAATGTCGGCTGCCCGACGCCGGCGGGCACCGACTGGCCGCCCTTGCCGCAAACGCCGATGCCGGGGTCGAGTTCGAGATCATTGCCGATGGCGCTGACATGTTTCAGCACCTCGGGCCCGGACCCGATCAGGGTGGCGCCCTTGATTGGCGCGCCCAGCTTGCCATTTTCGATTTTATAGGCCTCGGTGCAGGAAAACACGAATTTGCCCGATGTGATGTCGACCTGGCCGCCGCCGAAATTCTTGGCGTAAATGCCGGACTTGACCGAGGCGAGAATTTCTGCCGGGTCATGCGTGCCGGCCAGCATGAAGGTGTTGGTCATGCGCGGCATTGGGGCATGGGCAAAGCTCTCGCGGCGGCCATTGCCGGTCGGCGCCATGCCCATCAGCCGGGCGTTGAGGCGGTCTTGCATATAGCCCTTCAAGATACCGTCCTCGATCAGCACCGTGCGGCTGGTCGGCGTGCCCTCGTCATCGATGCTCAGCGAACCCCGGCGTTCGGCAATCGACCCATCATCGACCACGGTCACGCCGGGCGCGGCGACGCGCTGGCCCAACAGGCCGGAAAAAGCGGAGGTCTTCTTGCGGTTGAAGTCGCCTTCCAGGCCATGACCAACCGCTTCATGCAGCAACACGCCGGGCCAGCCGGGACCCAACACCACCGGCATTTCGCCGGCCGGCGCCGGTACCGACTGCAGATTGACCAAGGCCTGGCGGTAGGCTTCATCCACGGCGGCCTGCCATTCGGCGTCGGTAAAGAAGGCGCCATAGGGCCGCCGACCGCCCATGCCATGATAGCCGGTTTCGCGGCGGCTGCCGTCGGCGGCGACTATCTGCACATTCAAGCGCACCAAGGGCCGAACGTCGCGCAGCCGCTGCCCGTCGGCGCGGATGATTTCCACGGCTTGCCATTCGCCAGCCAGGGAGGCGGACACCTGCACCACCTTGGGGTCGAGGCCACGGGCATAGGCGTCGATCGCCTGCAACAATTGAACCTTTTTCTCGAAGCCCTCATTTTCTAGGGGATTGCCGGCGCCATAAAGATGCCTGTTGGTGCGCGGCGGACCATCGGCCAGCGTGCCCGACTGGCCGGTCTTGACCGCGCGCACGGTGGTGGCGGCGCGGGCGATGGCATCATGCGACAATTCGGTGGCATGGGCATAGCCGGTGGCGTCGCCATGAACCGCGCGCAAGCCAAAGCCCTGGCTGGTGTCGAAACTGGCGGTTTTCAGCCGGCCGTCGTCCCATTGAAAGCTTTCGCTTTGGGCATATTCCAGGAACAGCTCGCCATCGTCCATGCCGGCCAATGCCTGGGCGACTTGGCCGGCGGCACGGTCGGGGTCGAGGCCGGTACGGGTGAAGAACAGGTCGATGGACGGGGCGGGATCGGTCACGGGCACTCCTTTGGGCGAAAATGGGGTCGACGCCTCTTTCAACTTAATCGCCCCGGCGCGTGATTCCAGCCCCAAAAGCCGGATAATCTGTAATGGCCGGTCCGCGACCTTTCGCGACATTTTGCCGCGATAACGGGCTGAGGGCAGAAAGAAGCCGTTAAAAGGGTTATTTTATTCATGAACGACGCAGCGATTTTCTTGTCGCGCGCGAGGCAGTGATATAAGGTCCGGCGCGATTTCCTGAGCCGCCTGGTTGGCGGCGCTGGTCACGGCAAAGACAGAGAGGCTTGACGAAGATGGTGAAAACCTCCTTGACGCGGCATTTTGGTGGCGGTGTCGCCGCCCTCATGGGTTGGATGGCCGCCACGGCGGCGTGGGCCGGACAGCCCGTGCCCAAGGGCTTGGGCCTGCAGGAACCGGCAACCTCGATCGCGGAACAGGCTTTCTCCTTTTATAATGATTTGCTGACTCCCATCATCTTCGCCATCAGCATTTTCGTCCTGGGTTTGTTGGTGTGGATTTTGATCCGCTACAACACGCGGGCCAATCCTGAGCCGTCGCGCACTACCCACAACACCTTGCTGGAAGTGGTTTGGACGGTGTTGCCGATCGCGATTTTGCTGGTCATCGCGGTGCCATCGTTCCGGATCCTGACGTATCAAGAGACCATCCCAGAAGCCGATCTGACCATCAAGGCAACCGGCAGCCAATGGTTCTGGAGCTATGAATATCCCGATCATGGCGGCTTCTTCTTCGATTCCTATATGGTCGCCGACGCCGATTTGAAGCCGGGCCAGCCGCGTCTGCTGGCCACCGACAATAATATCGTGGTGCCGGCGGGCCAGGTGGTGAAGCTGCTGGTCACCGCGTCTGACGTTTTGCATAGTTGGGCGGTGCCCGCCTTCGGCGTTAAGATTGACGCCGTGCCAGGGCGCTTGAACGAAATCTGGTTCAAGGTCGACAAGGAAGGCATGTATTACGGCCAATGCTCGGAACTGTGCGGCAAGAACCATGGCTTCATGCCGATCGCGGTGGAAGTGGTGTCGCAGGAACGCTTCGAGCAATGGGTGGCGGAGGCGCAAATGCGCTTCGCTGGCGCACCTGCGCCGGACCGCACCGAACTTGCCTTCGTCGCCCAATAAGTTTTGACAAGAGGAACAATCGATCATGGCTGATAACAGCGTTGCACATGCCGATCATCATGACGAGGATCACAAGCCCGGATTTGTCGCCCGCTGGTTGTTTTCAACCAATCACAAGGATATCGGCACGCTGTATCTGATCTTCGCGATCGTTGCCGGCATCATCGGCGGCGCGCTGTCCGGTTTCATGCGCGAAGAGCTGATGGAGCCTGGCATGCAGGTGCTGCCGGCGCTGACCGGCGGCAGCATCGATGAAGCCTATCATTTGTGGAATGTGTTCATCACCGCCCACGGCCTGCTGATGATCTTCTTCATGGTGATGCCGGCGATGATCGGTGGCTTCGGCAATTGGTTCGTGCCGATCATGATTGGCGCGCCCGACATGGCGTTCCCGCGGATGAACAATATTTCCTTCTGGCTGTTGCCGCCGGCGCTGCTTTTGCTGCTGCTGTCGATGTTCGTTGAAGGCCCTCCGGGTATGAACGGGGTTGGTGGCGGCTGGACCATCTATCCGCCCTTGTCGGCGGCGCTGGGCCATCCTGGCTTGGCGATGGATTTGGCGATTTTCTCACTACATATCGCCGGTGCGTCGTCGATCCTGGGTGCGATCAACTTCATCACCACCATTTTCAACATGCGCGCACCTGGCATGACGTTGCACAAAATGCCGCTGTTCGTGTGGTCGGTGCTGATTACCGCCTTCCTGCTGCTGTTGTCGTTGCCGGTTCTGGCGGGCGCCATCACCATGCTGCTGACCGACCGCAATTTCGGCACCACCTTCTTCGAGGCGTCGGGCGGCGGCGACCCGATCCTGTTCCAGCATCTGTTCTGGTTCTTCGGCCATCCGGAGGTCTATATTCTGATCTTGCCGGGCTTCGGCATCATCAGCCAAATCGTCTCCACCTTCAGCCGCAAGCCGGTGTTTGGCTATCTGGGCATGGCCTATGCCATGGTGGCGATCGGCTTTGTCGGCTTCATCGTTTGGGCTCACCACATGTATACAGTGGGCCTCGACCTCGACACCAAGAAGTATTTCGTGTTCGCGACCATGGTCATCGCGGTGCCAACGGGCGTGAAGATCTTCTCCTGGGTGGCGACGATGTGGGGCGGCTCGGTGTCGTTCAAGACGCCGATGCTGTGGGCGATCGGCTTCATCTTCTTGTTCACCGTTGGCGGCGTGACCGGGGTGGTGCTTGCCAATGCCGGCATCGATCATGTGCTGCACGACACCTATTATGTGGTGGCGCATTTCCATTATGTGCTGTCGTTGGGCGCGGTGTTCGCGTTGTTCGCGGGCTTTTATTACTGGTTCCCCAAAATGTCGGGTCGCGAGATGAATGAAATGCTCGGCAAGCTGCATTTCTGGGTGACCTTCGTCGGCGTCAATATCATCTTCTTCCCGCAGCATTTCCTGGGCTTGCAAGGCATGCCGCGGCGGATTCCCGATTATCCGGACGCCTTCACATATTGGAACATGGTGTCGACCTGGGGCTACCGCATCACCATTTTGGGCATGGTCATTTTCTTCATCAACCTGGCCTGGTCGATGGCGAAGGGCCGCAAGGCCGCGGCCAATCCCTGGGGCGAGGGCGCGACCACCCTGGAATGGACCTTGTCGTCGCCGCCGCCGTTCCATCAGTTCAACACTTTGCCGCAGATTAAATAGCGGCGGGAGTGACGATGAGCGTGACACAACGCGAAATCGGCCTGGATCAAGCGATGATCGGCTCTGTTGCCCTTGGGCAGCAGGCCGATTGGCGCGACTATCTGGCCTTATTGAAGCCAAGGGTGATGTCGCTGGTGGTGTTCACCGGCCTGGTTGGCATGATTGCCGCCCCGGCCAACCTGCACCCGGTGCTGGCGTTCACGGCGATCTTGTCGCTGGCGGTGGGCGCGGGTGCGGCCGGCGCCATCAACATGTGGTATGACGCCGACATTGACGCGGCGATGCACCGCACGGCGACGCGGCCGATCCCGGCGGGCCGCATCGCGCCGGGCGAGGCCTTGGGTTTCGCGGTGGTGCTGGCGGTGGCCTCGGTGGCGATGATGGGGCTGAATGTCAATTGGCTGGCGGCCGGCATTCTTGCTTTCTCGATCGTTTTTTATGGTGTGCTTTACACCATGGGCCTGAAGCGGCGGACCTCGCAAAATATCGTGATTGGCGGTGCCGCCGGCGCGTTTCCGCCGTTGATTGGCTGGGTCGCGGCGACGGGTGAAATCACCACCATGCCGGTGATCTTGTTTCTGATCATCTTTTTATGGACGCCGCCGCATTTTTGGGCGCTGTCGCTGTTGATGGCGTCGGAATATACCAAGGCTGGCGTGCCAATGCTGCCGGTGGTGGCGGGCCCGGCGGCGACCAAACGGCAAATCCTGTATTATACGGTGGCGATGGTGGCGACTTCGCTGGCGCCAACCCTCCTGGGCTTTGCCAGCTGGATTTATGGCGCGGTGGCGGTCGTGCTGGGCGGCGTGTTCATCTTTTACGCCCTGCGCCTGCAGCGGCGGGAACGGCCCGGCGATGCGCGCGGCTTGTTCGGCTATTCGATCCTATATTTGTTCCTGTTGTTTGCGGCCTATGCGGGCGATGTTGTGTTAGCACGCCAGGTGATGGGTGGATGATGGCCGAGGATGACGAACAGCGGCGGGAATTTGAGCGCCGCCGCCGCGGACGCAATATCGCCATCGCCTTGGTGTTGGCCGGTTTGGTGGTGCTGTTTTATTTAATCTCGATCGCACGTTTGAGCGGGAATTGAGGTTGCGATGCGCTGGGACGGTAAAAAAACGACAGTATTGGCTTCGCTGGCCGGACTCGCGGTGATGACCGGGCTGGTGGCCGCGTCGGTGCCGCTGTATGAGCTGTTTTGCCGGGTGACTGGGTTTGGCGGCACCACGCAAGTGACCGATGGTGCCGAAAAGCAGGTGTTGGATCGCTCGGTGCGGGTGCGTTTTTCGGCTTCGACCGCGCGCGACATGGTTTGGGAATTCAAGCCCGTGCAGCAGGTCGTCAATGTCCGCATTGGCGAACGGGCCTTGGCCTTTTACGAAGCCTATAACCCGACCAGTGAACCCATTTCCGGCCAGGCGACCTATAATGTGACGCCGTTCAAGGTCGGCCCGCATTTCGTCAAGATCGAATGCTTCTGCTTTACCGAGCAGACCTTGGCGCCGGGCCAGCGGGTCAGCATGCCGGTGACCTATTATATCGATCCCGCCATGGCCGATGATCCGGACTTGGCGGACATCACCGAAATCACTTTGAATTATACCTTCTTCCGCCTGGACCAACCGGTCACCGTCGCGTCCGCGGATAAGGCACAATAGGGCGCATCAGCAAGAAAGGGAGCGAGTAGATGGCAGGCGCGGTCCAACATGATTATCATCTGGTCAAGCCCAGTCCATGGCCATTGGTAGGGTCTATCGCCGCGTTGCTGCTGTTTGGCGGCGCCGCTGCCTGGATGCATGACGAACCCGTCGGACCCTATCTGTTTTGGATCGGCCTGGTCGGCGTATTGGTCACCATGATCTCCTGGTGGGTCGACGTGGTGCGCGAAGCCCACCAAGGCGATCATACCCGCGTCGTCCAATTGGGTCTGCGCTATGGCATGATCCTGTTCATCGCGTCTGAGGTGATGTTCTTCGTGGCCTGGTTCTGGGCCTATTTCAATGCCAGCCTGTTTCCGCCCGACGCCATTGGCGGGGTGTGGCCGCCGGAAGGCATCGAGGTATTGGACCCGTTCCATTTGCCGCTGCTCAACACCGTGATCCTGCTGTTGTCGGGCACGACCGTGACCTGGGCGCATCATGCGCTCATTCATGGCGACCGCGAGGGCCTGAAACAAGGGCTGTGGCTGACAGTGGTGCTGGGGGTCTGCTTCTCTGGCGTGCAGATTTACGAATATGACCATGCCGCCTTTGCCTATGCCGGCAACATTTATGGCGCCACTTTTTACATGGCCACCGGCTTTCACGGCTTCCATGTCCTGGTTGGCACCATCTTCCTGGCGGTTTGCCTGATCCGCGCCTATCTTGGCCATTTCACGCCGCAACAGCATTTTGGCTTCGAATCCGCCGCCTGGTATTGGCATTTTGTCGACGTGGTGTGGCTGTTCCTGTTCATTTTCATCTATGTGCTGGGCTCGGTTGGGGCGCCAATTCACTAGCGCATGGCGGATGACCATAAACCCGGTTCGCAGCAGCGCGTCTCGATCCTGTCGGCAGGATTGAAGGCGCGCTGTCCGCGTTGTGGGCGAGGCCCTTTGTTCACGGGCTTTTTGACCCTGGCGCCGTCATGCAGCCAATGCGGACTCAGCTATGAGCATTTCGACTCCGCCGATGGTCCGGCGGTGTTCATCATCCTGATTGTCGGCTTTATCGTGGCTGGCGCGGCGCTGGTGGTGGAGAATGTTTTCGCCCCACCTTATTGGCTGCATGCCGCCTTATGGCTGCCGCTGACTTTGGCGCTGTCCCTGGCCTTGTTGCGGCCGTTCAAGGCTTTGTTGATCGCTGCCCAGCACCGGCATGACGCGCGGGAGGGCCGGTTCGGCGGCGATGATGTTTAGGCTGGCCCTGCTGTTGCCGGTGCTGGCCTTCGCGCTGCTGATCGGCTTGGGCACTTGGCAGCTTCAGCGCTTGGATGAAAAGCGCGAATTGCTGGCGCTGATGGCGCAGCGGCTAGACCAACCGCCGGTCCAATTGCCGACAGCGATCGACCAAGGCGACGCTGCGCAATGGTCCTATCGTCCAGCGCGGGCGACCGGGCGATTCCTGCATGATCATGAACGCTATGTCTATGCCATCGGGCCCGATCAGGCGCGGCCGGGCTATCATGTCTATACCCCGCTCCAACGCGCCGAGGGGCCGTTGTTGCTGGTCAATCGCGGTTGGGTGCCGGCGTCATTGCGCGATCCGGCCTTGCGCCGGGACGGCCAGGTCGAGGGAGTGGTGACGGTGGCCGGCTTGGCCCGCGTCGACCGCCAGCCCAACGCCTTCACGCCGCCCGATGAGCCGGCCCGGCATGTGTATTACGCGCCGCGCGTCGATGTGCTGGCCGCCGGCCTTGATGCGCCAGTGCTGCCGGTAATGCTGGAAGCCGACCGAACCCCCAATCCTGGTGGCTGGCCGCAAGGCGGAGTAACGCGGGTGGATATCCCCAACAATCATCTACAATATGCGTTCACTTGGTATGGCCTGGCGGCGGTGATGGCGATCATCGTGCTGCTGATGTGGCGGCGCACACAGGCAGTTGCGCGGCCATCACGCGATCAGTAGAGTGCGCGCTTTCGCGAACCCAGACAAACACACAGGAGCAGCCTGAGCGTGCAATATCTCTCGACACGGGGGCAAGCGCCCGCGACCGATTTTGCCGGCGCCACCATGGCCGGGCTGGCGCCCGATGGCGGCCTGTATGTGCCGGCAAGCTGGCCGCAATTGAGCGCTGAAACGATACGTGGTCTGCGCGGACGCGGCTATGATGATTTCGCCTATCAGGTGATAGCACCGTTCATTGCGGGTGCGATCGACGATGCCACCTTAAAGGCGTTGATCAAACGCGCCTATGAGGTGTTTCACCATAGCGCCATCGCGCCCTTGTCGCAGCTTGACGCGCGGCATTGGGTGCTGGAACTCTATCATGGCCCCACCCTGGCGTTTAAGGATTTCGCGCTGCAGCTTCTGGGCCATGTGTTCGAACATCTGCTGGCCCAATCCGGGGCGAAACTGACCATTGTCGGCGCCACGTCCGGTGATACCGGTTCGGCCGCCATCAATGCCATCGCCGGGCGCGACGGCATCGAGATTTTCATGCTGCATCCCGAAGGCAGGGTGTCTGAGGTGCAGCGCCGGCAAATGACCACGGTGATGGCGCCCAATGTTCACAATATCGCCATCGCCGGCACGTTCGACGATTGTCAGGCGCTGGTGAAGGCGTTGTTCGCCGATCCGGTGTTTCGTGATGAAGTCGCGCTGTCTGCGGTCAATTCCATCAATTGGGCGCGGGTGATGGCGCAGGTGGTGTATTATTTCTACGCCGCCGTGCAATTGGGCGCGCCGGACCGGGCGATGGCGTTTTCGGTGCCGACCGGCAATTTCGGTGATGTGTTCGCGGGCTATGTCGCGGCCCGGATGGGGCTGCCGATCTCGCGCCTGATCATCGCCACCAATGTTAACGACATCATGACGCGGGCGTTGGAAAGCGGCGATTATTCGGTAGGCGAGGTGCATGCCACCATGTCGCCGTCGATGGACATTCAGGTGGCATCGAATTTCGAGCGGCTGTTGTTCGATCTCTATGACCGCGACGGCGTGGCGCTGAACCGGCTGATGGCGCAATTCCAGCAAAGCCGGGCGCTTCATATTCCGACCGAGCGGCTGGCGCGGGCACAGGACTTGTTCACCGCCTGTCGCGCTGACGAGGCCGACACTGCCAACACCATGCGCCGGGTGCATGAACAAACCGGCCGATTGATCGACCCCCATACCGCCGTTGGTGTGGCTGCCGCCTATCGCCGCGCGCCGGACGAGCCATGCCCGGTGATCACGCTGTCCACCGCGCATCCGGCCAAATTCCGCGATGCGGTCGAGCGGGCGACCGGCCAGCGGCCTAGCCTGCCGGCTTATGTCGGCGATCTGTTCAGCCGCGAGGAACGTTGCGTTTCGCTGGACAATGACCTGGCTGGGCTGAAGGCGCATATCCGCGGCCGTCTCGGCCAATGATGGCGCGGGTCACCACGCTGGCAAATGGCTTGCGGATCGCCAGCCAGGCGATGCCGGCATTGGAAACGGCGGCGGTGGGGGTGTTTATCAATGTCGGCAGTCGCCATGAACCGGCGTCGCAGGCCGGCATCGCCCATGTCGTCGAACATATGGTGTTCAAGGGCACCAAGCGGCGCAGCGCCCGCGCCATCGCCGAACAGATCGAGGACGCCGGCGGTCAGCTCAACGCCTATACCACCCGCGAGTCCACGTGTTTTCATGCCCGCATTCTGGCCCAGGACATGCCATTGGCCGTCGACCTGCTGGCCGACCTGGTGACCCAGGCCAGTTTCGACGAAACTGAACTGGCCCGCGAACGCGAGGTGATCTTGCAGGAAATCGGGCAGGTACACGATACGCCCGATGATTATGTGTTCGACGAATTGCAGGCCGCCGCCTTTGCCGATCAGCCGCTGGGCCGCAGCATTTTGGGCACGCCGGCCAGCGTGCGTGCATTGAGCCAAGCTGATCTGCAAGCCTATCGCCAGCGCTTTTATCAGGCCCAGGATGTGGTGGTGGCCGCCGCTGGCAAGGTCGATCATGATGCCTTGTTGCGTTTGTGCGAAACTGCCTTCGCGGGACTGGGCGCCGCGCGGGTGCCGACGCCGGAACCCGCGCGCTATCATGGCGGCGCGAGCCATCAGGACCGGACCTTGGAACAGGTGCATCTGGCCTTTGGCTTGCCGGGCTTTGCCTATCATGACCCGGATATTTATGCCCTGCAGGTCTATTCCATGGTGCTTGGTGGCGGCATGTCGTCGCGCCTGTTTCAGGAGGTGCGGGAAGAACACGGCCTGGCTTATGCGATCTTCAGCGACGCGACGGCGCATCATGATTGCGGCTTGTTCAGCATTTATGCCGGTACCGGCGCTGATGAGGCGGCCAAGGCGGTGGCGCTCATCGGCGCCGCGGTGCAGCGAATGACCGAGCCGGTGGCCGAGGCGGAACTCAACCGTGCGCGCGCGCAATTGAAGGCCGGACTGTTCATGGGTCTGGAAAGCCCTGCCGCCTTAAGCGAGCAGCTTGGCCGTCATCTGCTGATCTTCGGCCGGGTGATCGGGCCGGACGAATTGGTGGCGCGGATCGACGCTGTCGATCAAGCGGCGGTGATGCGGGTTGGTCGGCGGCTGCTGGAAGGCCCGCTCAGCCAAGCGGTGATCGGCGCCGCCGGCGCGCTCGATCAGGGTGCCGCCGCGCGCCATTTCGGCCAGTAAAACAGGCTTTATTTCTTGCCGATCCGGGGTTCGGTGCCGTTGAGCAGGCGGCGGATATTGCCGCGATGCCGCCAGACCATGAAAACGGCGATCACGGCGGCGGGGCCAACCAGCGCCTTATGCCCCAGCGCGATCATCACCAATGGCGCGGCGGCGGCGATGGCCAAAGCCGCCAGCGACGAGTAATGGCCAACGGCGGCGAACACCAGCCAAACCGTTGCCAGCGTTGCGCCCGCCACCCAAGACCAAGCGGCGAACACGCCAAGCGCCGTGGCAACGCCCTTGCCACCCTTGAAGCCCAGCCAAACCGGATATAAATGGCCGAAAAAGGCGCCCAGGCCGGCGACCACCGCCAACTTCTCGCCGCCCAAGATCATGCCGACGCCCACAGCCGCCGCGCCCTTGCCGATATCCAGCAGCAAGGTGACGGCGGCCAGGCTTTTCTTGCCCGTGCGCAGCACATTGGTGGCGCCGATATTGCCGGACCCGATTTGCCGCAGATCGCCAAGGCCGGCCAGCCGCGTCAGCACCAGGCCAAAGGGCACGCTGCCAAGCACATAGCCAAGCAGCGCTGCGATGCCGGTGGCGAAGGCGGCATGTGAAACGATGTCCTGCATGGCCGCCTACTCCCGAACGAAGCTGTCATAGCCGTCGCACAAAGTCCGCACCACGCGGCCTTGCATCGGCATGCCGTCAAAAGGCGAATTCTTGGCGGCGCTTTTCAGGGCGCTGGCATCGAACCGCCAGGTGATGTCGGGGTCGAACAACACCAGATCCGCCGGCGCGCCCACCGCCAGCCGGGCTTCCGGCAGGCCAAGCAGGGCCGCGGGCTGTGAGGTCAAGGTCGCGATCAGGCGCGGCAGGCTCATGGCGCCGTCATGATAAAGCCGCAGCGCCATGGGCAGCAGGGTTTCATGGCCAACCATGCCGGGTTCGGCCTGGGCGAAGGGCAGGCGCTTGTCTTCCTCGGTGCGGGGGTCGTGGCCAGAGCAGATGACGTCAATGGTACCGTCGGCTATGCCCGCGCAGACGGCGCGACGGTCTTCTTCACCACGCAAGGGTGGCGACAGTTTGGCGAAGGTGCGGTAATCGCTGATCGCCAGTTCGTTCAAAATGAAATGCGCTGGGGTGACACCGCAACTGACGGGCAAGCCGCGCTTTTTCGCGTCTCGGATCAAGGCCACGCTTTCCGCCGTGGTTACCTGGGCGACGTGATAGCGCGCACCAGTGGCCGCGACCAGCCGCAGGTCGCGGGCGATGATCAGGGACTCGGCAAAGGCCGGCGCCGCCGGCAGGCCTAGGCGCGTCGCCAATTCGCTGTCAGTGGCGCTGGCGCCAGCGACAAGGCCGGGGTCTTCGGCATGCTGGATAATCAGGGCGTCGAAGGCGGTGGCATAGGTCAACAGGCGCAGCATTACCGTGCTGTCGGCAATGGCGCGGCGGCCATCGGTGAAGGCGGCGGCGCCACCCGCTTGCATCAGCCCCAGTTCGGCGATTTCATCACCGGCCAGGTTCTTGGTCGCGGCGCCCAATGGCCGCACCCGCACGAACAGATCGTCGCGGCCCATGCGCAGCACATAGTCGACCATCGCGGGCGTATCCACCGGTTGCGGCAAATTCGGTGCCAGGGCGATGGTTGTCACGCCGCCGGCGGCGGCCGCGGCGCCGTCCAGCGCGAAACAGCGCATGTCGATAAAGCCCGGGCACAGCACCAGACCCTTGGCGTCGATCTGCTGCGCGGCGGCGGGAATGTCGATGGCCGGACCCAAGGCGGCGATCTGGCGGTTTTCCACCAGCAAATCGCCGATTTCATCGCGGCCGCTGGCGGGATCGATCAGGCGCGCGGCCTTAAAGGCGATGGGCGGCATCATGCGGCCGGCCTCCGTGCGCGCAATGGCCGGGTCAATACATCCAGACAGGCCATCCGCACCGCCACCCCCATCGACACCTGCTGATAGATCAGCGACCGGCTGATGTCGTCGGCGATCGGCGTATCGATTTCGACACCACGGTTCATCGGCCCGGGATGCATGATCAGCGCATCGGGCTTGGCGCGCGCCAGCTTGGCTTCGCTAAGGCCGTAAAAATGGAAATATTCCTTTACCGACGGCAAATAGGCGCCGGCCATGCGTTCGCGCTGCAGGCGCAGCATCATCACGATATCGGCGCCTTCCAGTCCCTTGTTCATGTCGGTAAAAAGCTGCGCGCCCATGCGTTCGATGCCGGTGCCGGCCAAGGTTGGCGGGGCGACCAGGCGTACCTGTGCGCCCAGGGCGCTGAGCAGGTGAATGTTGGAGCGGGCCACCCGGCTGTGCAGGATATCGCCGCAAATCGCCACGACCAGGCCTGCAATGCGGCCCTTGTGCAAACGGATGGTCAGCGCGTCCAACAAAGCTTGGGTCGGATGTTCATGGCGCCCGTCGCCAGCATTGATGACCGCACAGTCCATCTTTTCGGCCAGCAATTTGACCGCGCCGGCATCGCCATGGCGCACCACCAACACATCGGGCCGCATCGCGTTCAGGGTCATCGCGGTATCGAGCAGGGTTTCGCCCTTTTTGATCGACGAATTGCCGACCGGCATGGCGATGGTGTCGGCGCCCAGGCGTTTGCCGGCGATTTCAAACGACATCAAGGTTCGGGTTGAGGTTTCGAAAAACAGATTAATCTGGGTCAGCCCCTTCAGCAGCGGTGCTGATTTCAGGCCACCATTGCCGGGTTCGATCCAGCGCTCCGCTTCATCCAGCAAAAAGCTGATTTCCAGCGGGTTCAAACCTTCGATGCCCAATAAATGCGGGTGGGGGTAGCCCTCAAGCGGGGCTGACGGGCGCGTCGCGCCAGCGGATGCATGATCGTCTGTGTTCATTAAAGCAAGGCCTATAGCCCGCTTCTGGGTTCCAGGCAAGGCCCCAGGGCTATAACCGGCGCATCCGGTCCAAGGCGCCTTGCAAAATATAGGCGGCGGCCATTTTATCTACCAATTCGGCGCGGCGGGCGCGGCTGCGGTCGGCGTCGATCAGGGTGCGGGTGACGGCGGCGGTGGACAGCCGTTCATCCCAATAGCCGATGGCAAGGTCGGTCAAGGCCGTCAGATTGCGGGCAAAAGCGCGAGTCGATTGCGCACGCGGGCCTTCGCTGCCGTCCATGTTGCGAGGCAAGCCCAGAACAAAGCCAATGACGCCATGTTGCCGCGCCGCATCAAGCAATTGCGCCGCATCGAGGCTGAATTTTTGCCGTTTCAAAGTCGTCAAAGGCGAGGCGATCTGGCGACCGTCGTCCGACAAGGCGAGGCCAATGGTTTTGCTGCCCAAGTCCAGGCCAAGCAGTCGTCCTCTTGGCGGCAATGCCGCGTTGAACGCCGCGATGTCTTCAATGATCGCCACAACAGCCCTCCCATCGGCGCCCAGGCGCCGGCAGTTTGAGAAGGCCTGTATCGGCTTGGCGCCGAAATGGCCAGCGCCAATAATTGCCTGGCGTCGGTTTAAGACGCCTTCGGCATCTGCCGTTCCTTGCAAATCTCGACAAAGGGGCGCCGCAATCCCGCCGCTTCCAAACGCGGAAAGACATCGCGAGTCATGCGGGCAACGCCTTCCAATGGGTCGGGCCAGTTGATCAGCACGCCGTCGACCCCGCAGCTAGCCAGCGATTTCAAGACATCGGCCACGGTGTCGGCATCGCCAGCGATGGGATAACCGCCGCCGGCGCCGACAATCTTGCTCATCACCTCAAATTGCGGAGTACCTTTTTTCACGCCGCTTTCATCGCTCAAGGTGCCAAGGAATTGGTCCATCGCTTCATTGTCGCGGAATTCCTGTGTGTAGTGGCGGTGGAAGTCCTTGGCCTCGGCGACGGTATCGCGCTGAATGACGGTGATATTGGAAAAAATTTGCAAATGGCGATTGAAATGTTTGCGTGCATAACCGCGATAGTCATCGACTTGCGCTTTCCATTTTTCGGGCTCATTGCCAAGCAGGGAAATGAAGGCGATGTCGGCATGTTCGGCGGCAAAGGCGCGGCCGGCGGGCGACAGCCCCGCATTCATGATCGGAATCCGGGCCTGGACCGGCTGCGGCCGGCACAAGGCGCCGTGAATCTTGAAATATTTGCCATCATGGTTGACTTCATCCGGCGATTCCCACAACGCGCGGACAACCGTCAGCCATTCCGCCAGATATTGATAGCGTTCGTCATGCTCCAGCAAGTCGATGTCAAACATCGCGAATTCGCGCCGATTCCAACCACCGACGATATTCATGGCAAAGCGGCCGCCCGACAACCGGTCGATGGACGCCGCCTGTTTGGCGATCAAAACCGGGTGCGCGGTGGGCGCGTTAAGGGTGGTGAACAAGGTGCTGTAACTGGTGACTTGTGTTAACGCGCCGGCCAAAATGAACGGGTCCATGACATAATTCAGCGGATGATCGGGCTGATTGTCCAAATAGCCTTTCCAGCGGGCAATCGGCACCAAGCCCTCAAAGCCAGCGGCATCAGCCATGCGGGCGACGCCCAGAATCTGTTCGATCGATGGAATTGGGATGTGTGGCGATATGGTTGGAATGGCGAAATTATTGATGCAGAACGCCGCGATCTTCAACTTGTTGTCATTGTAAAGCGCATTCGGCTTTTGACGGACTTCCATGTCGCCTCCTGTCCTGATGGTTTGGACTTTAAATCGCTGTCGCCAGCATATCGCGCGAGACATCGTCCACCGACCGGACCCCGGAAAAGGCCAGGCTGAGGTCGATTTCGGTGCGAATGATGTCAAGCGCGGTTGAAACGCCGGCTTCGCCATCGGCGGCCAAGCCAAACAAATGCGCCCGGCCCAACAAGCATCCCTTAGCACCCAACGCCATGGCCTTGAGCACGTCCTGGCCGCTGCGCACGCCGCCATCCAGCAGCACTTCGCCACGGCCATTCGCGGCTTCGACCACGCCCGGCAGGGCAGCGATGGTGGACTGGCCCTGGTCGAGGCAATTGCCCCCATGATTGGACACGCTCACCGCATCGACGCCGGCATCGAAGGCGGCGCGGGTGTCGTCGGGATGCATGACGCCCTTCAAGATCAGCTTGCCTGGCCAGATTTCGCGCAGCCAGGCGATATAGGACCAGTCGACTTCATCTTCCAACAAGCCGAGAATCGTGCCCAGATCGGCGGTTTGCATGATTGGCTCAAAATTCCCCAATTTGATTGGCCCACCCAGCAAAGACGCGAGGGTCCAGCGTGGCGTGCGCGCTAATTCCAACAGCGACGACAAGGTCAGTTTTGGCGGCAGCGACGTGGTTCTATTGCGAATGAAACGATTGGTGCGGCTGGCGGTGGGCCAGGTGACGGTCACGATGAGTACGGGGCAGCGATGATGCTGGGCGCGATCGACTAATGCTTGGACGACGCCACGGTCTTTGAGCGGACATAGCTGGAACCATAGTTTTTCGGTGCTGCCCAAAGCAGCCGCCACCTCATCCAGCGAAGCGATCGACATCATGCCCAGCGTAAAAGGAATGCCGGCTTTCTGCGCTGCCCGAGCGGCGAGGATCTCAGCCTTGCTGCCGCGCAAGATGCCACTCATGCCGGTGGCGGAGATGGCGACGGGCATGGAACAGTCTTGGCCAACCAATTGGGTCGCCAATTTACGGTTGGCGATATTGCGCGCCACCCGCTGCTGGAAGCGAAACTTAGCGAAATCATCGCAATTGGCGCGCAATGTTGCTTCCTCAAAGCCGGCGCCGTCGATGAAGTCGAAGACCGGCTTGGGCAGCTTGTGCTGCGCTTGCTTCCTCAGATCGGCAATGCTGGCGGCGGGTTGCATGGTTTTTTCCCAATCATGGTTGCGCTGAACGAAAAGGGCGCGGCTTGGCTGTTGCTGTCATTCAAAGCCGCACCGCGCCCCTTGTTGTTTTTCGGTCCCGTTTAGAAGTTGAAGCCGACTTCAGCGGCGTAATAGCGCGGCGGGCCATAGACCGACCACAGCCACAAGCCGGCGACGGTTTGGCTGGAAACGCGGTAGCGCTTGTCGCCAATATTACGGACAATGCCGCGGACATAGTATTTGTCGTCTTCGGTCCGATAGGTAACCGACGCATTACCCAGCAGCCGCTTGTTCAGGAAGCTGTTGGCGGATTCCGCAATCAGCGACTGTGTGTAAAGGCTGCGTGATGAATAGTTCACATTGGCATTGAAGTCGACAAAGCCGCCCGGCGCCTCAACGGTATAGGTGGCGTCCACCCCCCAAGACCATTTCGGCGTGCGATCAAGCGGTGCCGTGGACAAGTCATAGCCGGCGGGAACTGGCGTTTGGAATTCCCGGTAGCCGCCATCCTGGAAGCCCAGATTGCCGCGGATCATCAGATTTTCGATCGGCAGGGCGGTGAGTTCAAGTTCAATACCCTTAACTCGCGCCTTGGCGGCATTGAAAAAGGTGCTGACTTGGAACGGTTGGCCATTGACCACCAAGGGCACGTTAATCTGCTTTTGTAGATCATTATAGTCGACCCAGAAACCAGTCAGGTTGAACCGCACCCGGTTATCGAAAAATTGCGTCTTGACGCCAATTTCATAGGAGTCGGCCTTTTCCGGATCGGTTGGGAAAGCCGCAGCGGCAAATGCATCAAGATTATTGCCGAATGGCGCGAAGGTCCCGATCTGGGTGTTGTAACCGCCAGCCTTGAAACCCCGCGAATAGGACGCATAGGCAAAGATATCATCGCTGGCTTCATAGCTCAGGATGAAGCGGTAGGACGGGTCGTCCCAATTCTCGCGCAAGGTGACAACGCCGGCTGGGAAGCGGTCAAAATTCGCTAGTTCCAGCAGATCGATGTCCTGCCAAGTGGCGTTGGGATCGCCAAGGATGTCTTGGACATAGGCTTGTTGGCGGCCCTGCCAGCGCTTGCGGTCCCAGGTATAGCGGAAGCCGCCGGTGGCCTTCAGGCGGTCGGTGATGTCGTAGGTGCCTTCGATATAAGCGGCGACCGACCGGGTCTTTTGGCCATTGCACAGCACATGCGCGTTGTCATTGTGGCGGCCGAAGGGCGTACTGCTGCCGACCAAGTCCAGAAAGCCCGCAGATTGCGAAACGCAATAGGAGATGGTGTCATATTGATAGAATACGCCAGATACGAAGTTGAACGGGCCGGCGAAATCGCTGGTGAAACGCAGCTCCTGTTGCGCGGTTTTACGCACGTGATTGTTAGCGACATCGAACAGGCTTAGCCTGTCGCCATCCGCGCCAACCAGGGCGCCGTGGCCGCTGACGCTGCTGGCGTTGAACCAATCTTGCTTGCGATAGCCGGACACTGAGGTGAATGTGCCGAAGTCGGTTTCCAAATTCATGTTGAGGTGTACGCCGTCGGCATCGATATAGGCCCGGCCACCGGACACATATTGATCGGGCTTGCGGCTAAATCCGCCCGCTTTCAACGGATCGTCGACTTGCTGGGTGATGCCCAGAATATTCCACAAGAACGACATATCGCCGGCTGGGGTTTCATCGACGGCGGCTGGCGCTTCTGTCTTATCGCGGAGAATTTCATATTGGAACAAAACACTGAAGCGGTCGGTCGCTTGCCACAACACCTTGGCGCGGCCGGCAAAGGCATTGTCGCCGCCTTCGCGGGCGCCGTCGCCCTGACCGGTGACGCCGAGGAAATCGGGATCGACGACATTGGCTAATGGCCCATAGGGATGGCCGTTGCGCATATAACCTTTATTGTAATTATAGGCTCCGACCAGCCGCACCGCCAGTTTATCCTCGATGACGGGGATATTGATGGCGCCCTTGATGTCGCGGGTGCCATAGCTGCCAATGGTGGCGGAGGCCTTGCCGCTGAACGTGTCAAGTTGCGGCTTAATGGTTTTCACCACCACGGCACCACCGGTGCTGTTCTTGCCAAATAGCGTGCCTTGCGGGCCGCGCATGACTTCAACTTGTTCGATGTCAAAAGTATCCAGCAACTGTGTCTGGATGCTGTTATAGACAAAATCGTCGACCATGACGACTACGGGAGGTTCGGAATAGTCGCTGATATTGGTTTGGCCAACGCCACGGATTGCGAACGAGGCGGCGTTGTAGCCGGTGATCTTGGCCGCATCGAAATTAGGTACGAACACGGCCAGGTCGCCAATATCATTGGGCGCAGCCATTTCGATCATGCTGTTGGACAAGGCGCTAACCGAAATCGCGGTGGTTTGCAGATTGCTCTCGCGCCGGGTGGCGGACACCACCACTTCTTCCAATTGCCCGAAGCCTCCGGTACCGATGTCCGGCGCGGCATTCTGGTCTTGCGCGGCGGCCGGTGCAACCAGCGCCGCGACCACGGCCCAGGATGCATAGTGCAGCAATGATCTTTTTTGGTGTCTCGTCATTGGAACCCCCCAATATTGTGGTTGCTGTGAAAAAATAAATAAAACGCATCGTGGCCCGGAACGCCGATCGGGTTTTAGTCGCTCCGCTTTTCAAAACGAATTGGCAGACTCTCCAGGCGCCGGATCACCAGGCCAGGAATGTATTTGATGTCCTCGGGCGAGCAGGCGAAGGCGAAATTTTCGCACCGCTCCAGCAGCCGTTCGAAAGAGACTTGCATTTCTTGGCGCGCCAGTGGTGCGCCAATGCAGTGGTGCGCGCCTTGATTGAAAGCCATGTGCGAGCCGGCGTTGCGTCGCTCTAGGTCCAAGGCCTCGGGGCAGCCGAAATGGCGTTCATCGCGATTGGCGGCACCGAAGCGGATGTGAATCGGCGTTCCCTTCTTGATCGGCCGGCCATTCAACTCGGTATCAATGCGTGCGAAGCGCCACAAGCCCTGGGTTGGCGATTCCAGGCGCAGCGCCTCTTCCACGAAGGTGCGTATTTTATTCGTCGACTGCCGTAAAGCCTGCTCCAGGCCATCGGTTTCGATCATCAATTTCATTGCCAAGCCGATGGCGTTCATGGTCGTTTCATTGCCGCCAGTGACCAAGGTTTCGCCAATCGCCGCTAATTCGCGGTCATTCAGCGGCCGGCCTTCAGGCGTGCGGGCGGTCACGACATCTGATAAAATGTCTTCCTTCGGGTTGCGGCGTTTCACCTCGAACCAGTCCAGCAAATAGCGTTGAAACGCGACGGCGGCTTCCGCCACTTCGATTTCGCCCGCTTCATCCAAATTCTGTTGAAATGGCCGCGCCCACATGTCGGCCCAATATTTCAACTGCGGCATGTCTTCCAGCGGCAGGCCAAGGCGCTCGGTGATCACAGTCATGGGCAGCGGCAGGCAGAAATGCTCGATGAATTCCACTGGCGACTCCATGCGATCGATCAGATCATCGATGATCTCACGGACACGCCATTCCAGCTTCTTGACACGCGATGCCGTAAAGGAGCGCTCGACAATCGTGCGATAGGCGCTGTGCAAGGGGTCGTCGACGGTAAAGGGCTGCACCCGCGGAAAACCCTTTTCACGATAAATTGCCAGCGCTTTTTCCGATTTGATCAGACCGTCGCCGCCCTGGCCGTCGGTGCTGGCGGCATAAATATCGGGCTTGCGAATGACTTCGGCAATATCATCATAGCGGGTGACAACCAGCCAATCGGTCTCGGGATGCGGATAAAGCGGCGCTTCGTCGCGCAGGGTTTTATATGCCGTGTAGGGGCATGCCTGCACTTGCGGATCAAACAGATTGACCGACGGATATTCCACTTTAGACATGAATAAACTCGCCTCGTTGCAGTCGTCTCAGCATCAAGGATCAAAGCATAGTGTTTTGAAACTAAATGATGGGTGAGACCCTAAAGGATCGGTTGCGGGCCAGGCAATATGGGGTCTTGGCTGAGGCTGTCATATAGTGTTGAACAAGACTGAGGTTGGCCTCAAATTGAAAATTCACGGGGATGATCGCCATCAGCTGCGGTGCAAATGATTTGTATAAGCACTTATGGCGCGCCCCTTGGCGCTGTGCGGAATCCCCTCGCAAGACAGCAGCCCTGGCGAAAAAGTGAGGTTTCGCGCCGCATCAAGCAACCATAGTCTATCATTCCGCTTGATTCGAATAACAGTCCGTGGGACGGCCACCGCAAGAAGGGCGCGAAGACCCTTGGACGACGCGACCAACAGCAGCGAGTTTTGCCGCAGAGTGATCGGCGGGTTGACTGAGACTGTGAAAGGCGCGTTTGCCGCGCGCCGTGCTAGCCATGTCAATTGCTTTGATTGCGGCTTTGACTTTATACTTTTGCAAAACACAAAGTGTTTTTTTTGGGGAGACGCGCACATGGGTGGGGAACGCTGCGACTTTTCGGACTATGTTCAGAAAGTCCTGGGTGAATACGGGCCTCAAGACATTGACCTGCAAGAGAGCGCGGCCAATTTTCGCGGCGCCTATGCCTATCTGGAATTAGGCTGGGCGCGGGTGTTCAAGCTTCAGACCAATATGGGATGGCTGACCAAAAGGCGCGCTAACGCGGCGCGGCGTGATGAGCATTTTGTGTTGACGCTGCTGCAAAAGGGCGCCTTTTCCATCACCCAACGCGGCCAAACCGCGCATTGTTCGCCCAACAATATCAGCTTTCTCAGCGATTCCGCGGTACTGGAATCGATGTATCAAGGCGAGGTCGAGGTTTTGGCTATTCGGTTTCCATCGCGATTGGTGCGGGCTTATTTCCCGGCGGCGGATCGGATCTGCGGTCGCGCGGTGGAAACGGAGTCTGGCTGCGCCGCCGCGGTGACCGATTTGATGTTGCGCATTTGGCGCGAGCATCAAAGCGCCGATAAATTATGTATTGAAGCCTTGCTGAACTGTATCATGCGGTTGCTGGAAGGCGCGTTCATGCCAGACGGCGCGCCGGCGGTGGAATCGGGCCATGACCATCATTTGCGAAGAGTGCGGCAATTGGTCGATCGCGAGTTTACCGATCCCAAATTGTCGGCACGGTCGATCGCCAAAAGCCTGGGTTTGTCGGAAGGCTATTTACACGCGGCAGTGCGCGGTTCTGGCAGCACGGTTGGCGAGATGATTTTCGAGAAACGGCTGGAAGCATGCCAACGGCAATTGGTTGACCCAGCGCTGCGGCAAAGAACCGTAACGGAAATAGCCTTTGGCTCAGGCTTTTCAAGCCTGCCGCATTTCAGCCGACGGTTCAAGGAACGCTATGGCTGCTCGCCACTGGAATATCGTCGCCAAATGCTGACCTTTAACGCGCTTGCGGAACATGGATATCAAGCATCGATGATGGCCCATGCATAGACGCCGGCCGGCGTTTATTGCATAAATGCTAAAACGAAATAGGGCACGAAAGCAGCGTGAGCCAAGCGCCAGGCAGTGTTGCGTCAAATTGAGGAGAACAAGAATGTCATTGCGCCATGTGCTCAGCCCCATTGCCATCGGCCCGGTCGAGCTGGCCAATCGCGTGGTGCGTACCGGCCATGGGACCGGCATTGGCGGCGGAACCATGAACGATGCCTTGATCGACTATCATGTCGCAAGAGCCCGCGGCGGTGTTGGCTTGACGATTCTGGAACTACTGTCGGTCCATCACTCGGCCTATCCGTTTTTTGTCGCTGGCGCGCCGGGATTGGTCGAAGGCTATGGCAAGCTGATGGAGCAGGTGCGTCCGCTGGGCATGCGGGTGTTCCAACAGATTGGCCATTTGGGCAATGAAATTCCGCAAGCTGATGGTGGCCCGCCGATTTCATCCTCCGACACCGCCGGCGCCATGGTCGGTGTGCCTTCGGAGCCGATGACCAAGGCGCAAATCGCGGAGATGATCGACTGCTATATCGCCGCCGCCAAGCAATGCATCGCCGGCGGCCTGGATGGCATTGAATTGCACATGGCGCATGGCTATTTGGTGCAGCAGTTTTTGTCACCGCTATATAATTTCCGGGACGATGAATATGGCGGCGATTTTGAAAACCGTGCGCGGCTGGCGCTGGAATTGTTGCGTGCCGTGCGCGGCGTGTTGCCGTCCTCTATGGCGCTGGGCGTGCGCCTGAGCAGCGAAGCTCTGCCCGGCGGCATGAACAGCGACGATGTCGCCCGGCTGGCTAATCTGTTTCATAGCGAAGGGTTGATCGATTATGTCAACCTGACCTTGGGCACCGATTATAATCCGCACAAGATCATTGGCGCCATGCATGAACCGGTGGGTTATGAGATCCCCTATGGGGCGCCGGTGAAGGCGGCAGTGAAATTGCCGGTGCTGGTCACTGGGCGATTCCGCACGCTGGAGGAAGCCGATCAAGTGATTGGCGGTGGCGATGCCGATTTGGTGGCTTTGACGCGCGCGCATATCGCCGGCCCTGACATCGTGCGCAAAACCATTGCCGGACGGGAAGAGGAAATTCGTCCCTGCATTGGCTGCAATCATGGTTGCATTGGCGGTTTGCTGTCGGCCGGCCGCATTGGGTGCACCGTGAATGTCGCCGTCGGCCAGGAAGCGACTTTAGCGGAAGATTTGATCGCGCCCAGCGCGCAGCCCAAGACCGTGTTGGTGGTGGGCGGCGGTCCAGCTGGATTGGAGGCAGCAAGGGTCGCGGCCTTGAAGGGGCACCGGGTGATCCTGGCGGAAGCCGCGCATGAGCTGGGCGGTGCCATTAATATCGCCAAGCGCGCACCACGGCGCCTCGGCATTGCCGACATCACCGACTGGCTGGAGCGTGAAATTTTCCGCCTTGGCGTGGAAGTGCGCCTCAGCACATATGTCGAGGCTGAAGATGTCACAGCGATTGCGCCTGATGTGGTCATTGTCGCCACTGGCTCGCTACCGCGCATGGACGGTAAGCAGTTCTTGTCTCCCGGCCAAGTCGCCGATGGCATGGAACGGCGTCACGTCGTTTCCAGCCATGATTTGCTGCTTGAGCACAGCAACCGCGACTGGGGGCAGCGCGCTTTGGTTTATGACGATGCCGGCCATTATGAGGGGGTCGCCGCCGCCGAGTTCTTGATTGAGAAGGGCCTGGCCGTCACCTATGCCACCGGCCACAGCCGGTTCGCGCCGGGGCTTGAGGCCAGTTTGTCGGCGGAACCGGCGCTTGAGCGGCTGGCGAAGGGCGATTTTCGGCTCATCACCTATGCGCGGCTGGCGGCGGTTGAAGACGGCGCCGCGCGCATCGATTTCCGCTATGGCGGCAGCCCGGTCGAGGTGGCGGCGGACACAGTGGTGTTTGTGTCCCACAATAGCAGCAATCGCGAGCTGGCCGACACATTGGCGGATTGGCCGGGCGCGGTGCATTTGGTGGGCGATGCCCGCAGCCCGCGCTATTTGCAAACCGCGATTCGCGAGGGTCATTTGGCGGCCCGGCAGATCGATTAGGCTTCGGTCTTGGCACCGCCGACAAAGGCGCACATCAGCAGATCGTCGCAATAGCGGCCATCGCGAAATTTGATGGCGCGGGCGCGGCGGCCTTCTTCGAGAAAGCCCAATTGCCGGTATAGCGCCAGTGCTGGGGTGTTGCCGGCATGGACATGCAGTTCCACCCGCTCGATGCCGGGATGGTTGCGGGCCCAATCCAGCGCCCGGTGCATCAGTGCGCGGCCCAGGCCGCGCCCTTGCCAATCGGGGTCGATGGCCAAACCCAGGGTGACGGCGTGGCGGCGGCGCCAGCGTGGCTCACCCCGGCAATCCAACATGCCGACCAGTGCGCCGTCGGCGGCCTGGGCCACCAAATACAAGCCATCGGGATTGTCGCGTTGCAGCAGGATCCAACGCTTTTCGCCACGCGGGGCGATGTCATATTCGGCGACTTCCTGCACCATGTGCGTGGCGCTGGCCAGCACCCGCCGGGTCAAGCCAATCAACGCCCGAGCATCCCGCGCTTGCGCCGAACGCAGCATCAACACCGCGCCGTCTCTCCCTTGCCAAGCCATCGGTTGCAGTTGTGCCATCAACAGAGCTCTATTCCGGCCGCCTCATGTCTGCTAGTCATTTGAACGCGGGAACAACGGCGGAGCAAGCGATGAATTGGCGGCCATGGCGGGGCGAAGGAGCGGTTTACGCGCTGATTGGCGGGTTGGCAGGCTTGGCGATTTGCTGGTTGGACGAAGCCGGCTTCAGCTTTTGGAACTTGCCTTATTTCGACACCTCCGCCGCCGCTGGGGTGTTCGCGGCGGCGCTGTTCTTCATGCTGGCCGACCGCCAGGACCATCAGGACCGCCGTGGCGCGGTGGCGGCGGCGGCCCTGGTCATGGGCGGCCTGATCGCGTTGATGGCTTATGCGATGCGCGCGCGGTATGGCGGTCCCTGGGCCAGCATGGGCGCGCGGCACATGGCGGCGCCGGTCATCACCCTGTTTTTCTGGATCAGCCTGCCGTTTTTCCAGGCCTGGAACGAGCGCCGCGACTGGCGCTTCGACTATGGCCGGCTCGCTGATCTGGCCTGGAGCGACGTGCTGCGGGCGGTGTTGGGGTTGCTGTTCGTCGGCGTGCTGTGGGCGGTGCTGGGCTTGTGGATGACCCTGTTCAGCGCCATCGGCATCGATTTCTTCAAGGACCTGTTCACCGACAAATGGGCCGGTTTCGGCATTTCCGGGGCGGCCGCCGGCATTGCCCTGGCCTTGCTGGCGCGCTGGACGGTGGCGATCGAACGCCTGCACGGCCTGCTGCATGGCCTGTTCGCGGTGCTGGCCGTGCTGGTGGCGGTATTGGTGTTGGCGTTCGTGCCCAGCTTGGTGTTCGCGCGCCTGGATGCCCTATGGGGCTCGACATTGACCACCGGCTTGATGCTCAGCCTGATCCTGCTCAGCTTGCTGCTGGTCAACAGCGTGATTGGTGCCCGCGACGCCGACATGCCGGCCAATCGCCGCCATATCTACCGGCTTTCGGCGCTGGTATTGATTGTCGCCTTGCCGGTGCTGGCGTTGCTTGCCAGCCTGTCGCTGGGCCAGCGCATTAGCGCTTTTGGTCTGACGCCGGATCGTTTCTATGGTGCGGTGGCGCTGGTGCTGGCGTTTTTGTTTGGCGGTGGCTATGTGGGCGCGCTGGCATGGCGGCGGGGCGGTTGGCCCGCGGCGGTGCGGCAGGTCAATCTGGTGCTGGCACCCGTGGTGGCGTTGGTGGCGTTTCTGCTGGCAACGCCGATTCTAAGCGCCGAAGCCTGGTCGGTGCGCCATCAGCTTGCCCGGCTGACGAGCGGCACGGTCAGTGTCGCCGATTTCGATTTTGATTTCCTCCGCTTTCGTGCCGGCACGGCGGGGGCCGCCGCGCTGGAGCGGCTGCTGACCTTGAAGGACCACCCCAACCATGACGCGCTGGCGCAAGCGGTGGCGGCGGCCAAGGCGCGGACATCGCCTTATTCTTCCTTCGCGCCGCTGCCGGTGACGGACGCGCGCGGCAGCCTGGGGCATTGGGTGGAGACCGGCCAGGTCGCCATCTGGCCCGATGCGCAGGCGGTGCCGCAAGAGGTGTTGGACCGGCCGCTGGCAATGATGCCGCCGGGCGGTTGTCAGCCGGCGGATGCCGATTTGCCGCCTTGTTTCCTGTTGGCGTCGCCCGCTCCGGGTGAGGCTGGCGGGCCATGGCTGTTGATTGCATTTTTCGATGCCGGCAATGCCAAACGCGTGGTCTTGCAGGTGCTGACGGCCGAGGGCGATGGGCCCTTGCCGCGGCGGGCCGGCAGCGTGGTCGATCTCAGCGGTGATGCCGATGCCTTGCAGGCGGCCCTGGCTGAAGGCGATATCAGACTGGAGCCGAGGCCCGTTCAAGCCATCCACGTCGGCGATTTCGTGTTCGAGCCAGCGCCGGGCTATGTCTTGCGGCCAGTCCCTGGAGAATAGCGCAACACCGTTGCGGCGGCGGGCTGGGCTGTGTAAGGTCCGCGGCCATCAAGACGGCAATATGTTTGGGAAAAACTCATGTCGATCGATGCCGCGACGGTGCGCCGGATCGCCCATCTGGCCCGCATTCGCCTCAATGAAGAAGACGTTGCCCCATTGGCGACCGAACTCAATCAAATTCTCGGATGGGTCGAGCAATTGAGCGCGGTCGACACCGCCGATGTGCCGGCGATGACCAGCGTGGTTGACGCCAAGGCGTTTCAGCGTGTCGATGAGGTGCGCGATGGCAATCAGCCCGACGCGGTGCTGGCCAATGCGCCGCGCGCGGAATTCGGATTTTTTGGCGTGCCGAAGGTGATTGAATAGCTCATGAGCGCGTTGACGGAACTTTCCATCGCCGCCGCCCGCGATGGCTTGGCGAAAGGCGAATTCACCGCGGTCGAACTGGCCGAAGCGCATGTCGCGGCGATGGCGGCGGCACGGCCGCTGAATGCCTATATCACCGAGACGCCGGAACTGGCGATCGAACAGGCCAAGGCGGCGGACGCGCGGCTGAAAACCGGCAATGCCACCGGCATGACCGGCATTCCCATTGCCATGAAGGACCTGTTTTGCACCAAGAATGTGCAAACCACTGCCGCCAGTCATATTCTGGAAGGCTTCAAGCCACCTTATGAATCGACCGTTTCCGCCAATTTGGCGGCGGCCGGCGCGGTGACGCTGGGCAAGGCCAATCTGGATGAATTCGCCATGGGTTCGTCCAATGAAACCTCGTATTACGGCAAGGTGCAGAGCCCCTGGCGGGTGGCTGGCGACAGCCGGGCGCTGGTGCCGGGTGGCTCGTCCGGTGGGTCGGCGGCGGCGGTGGCGGCGCGGGCCGCGATTGCGGCAACCGGCACCGACACCGGCGGTTCGATTCGCCAGCCGGCGGCTTTTACCGGCACAGTGGGGCTGAAACCCACTTATGGCCGCTGTTCGCGCTGGGGCATCGTTGCCTTTGCCTCGTCCCTGGATCAGGCGGGGCCGATCACCCGCAGCGTGCGTGACGCCGCCATCATGCTGAAGGCGATGGCGGGCCATGACCCCAAGGATTCAACCAGTGTCGACAAGCCGGTGCCCCATTATGAAGCCGCCTTGGGACAAGGCGTGAAGGGCCTGAAAATCGGCATTCCCAAGGAATATCGGGTCGACGGCATGGATGATGAAATCACCCGGCTATGGCAACAAGGCGCGGATTGGCTGCGCCAGGCCGGCGCCCAAATCGTCGAGATCAGCCTGCCGCACACCCAATATGCGCTGCCGACCTATTATATCGTTGCTCCGGCCGAGGCTTCGTCCAACCTCGCCCGCTATGACGGTGTGCGCTATGGCCAGCGGGTAATGCCGGAGGGCGGCAGCCTGGTTGACATGTATGAAGCCACCCGCGCGGCCGGTTTCGGCGCGGAAGTGCGCCGCCGTATCATGATTGGCACCTATGTGCTTTCCGCTGGTTATTACGAGGCTTATTATCACAAAGCGCAGCAGGTCCGCACCTTGATCGCGCGGGATTTCGCGACCGCGTTCCAATCGGTGGATGCGATCTTGACGCCGACGGCACCCAGCCCGGCCTTCGCCATTGGCGCCAACAGCCAGGACCCGATCGCGATGTATTTGAACGACGTGTTCACGGTGCCCGCCAGTTTGGCCGGGCTGCCGGGGCTGTCGGTGCCAGCGGGGCTGTCGGCCAATGGTTTGCCCTTAGGCCTGCAACTGATTGGCCGCGCATTTGACGAGGACATGTTGATCCGGGTTGGCGGCGTGCTGGAGGAGGCCGCCGCGTTCACCGCCCAACCCAGCCCCTGGTGGCGGGAGGCCGGCCAATGAGTGCGCATAAGCCTTATCGCGTCCAAGGCGTGACCGGTGACTGGGAAGTGGTGATCGGCATGGAAGTGCATGCCCAGGTCATTTCCAAGTCGAAGCTGTTTTCGGGCGCCTCCACCACCTTTGGCGGCGCGCCCAACGCCAATGTGTCGTTCATCGACGGGGGCTTTCCGGGCATGCTGCCGGTGATCAACCGCGAATGCGTGCGCCAAGCGGTGCGCACAGGCCTGGCGCTGGGTGCGCAAATCAATAAATGGTCGCGTTTTGACCGCAAGAATTATTTCTATCCCGATTTGCCGCAAGGCTATCAGATCAGCCAGTTCAAATACCCGGTAGTCGGCGAAGGCGAAGTGGTGCTGGACCTTGACGATGGCGCCAGCAAAACGGTGGGGATTGAGCGCATTCATTTGGAGCAGGACGCCGGCAAATCGCTGCACGATCAGCACCCGACCCTGACCCTAGTCGATCTCAACCGCTCCGGCGTCGCGCTGATGGAGATCGTGTCGAAGCCGGATATGCGCTCGCCGGCCGAGGCCGGGGCTTATTTGCGTAAGCTGCGCACCATTCTGCGCTATATCGGCACTTGCGATGGCAATATGGAAGAAGGCTCGATGCGGGCCGATGTTAATGTGTCGGTGCGCAAGCCGGGCGCGGCGCTGGGTACCCGTTGCGAGATCAAGAATGTCAATTCCATCCGTTTTGTGCAGATGGCGGTGGAATATGAAGCCCGGCGCCAGGTCGATTTAATCGAAGCTGGCCAGCAGGTGGTACAGGAAACCCGGCTGTTCGACCCCGGCAAAGGTGAGACCCGGTCGATGCGCTCGAAGGAAGAAGCGCATGATTACCGTTATTTCCCCGATCCCGACTTGCTGCCGTTGGAATTGGAGGACAGCTTTATCGCCGATGCTCGCGCCAGCTTGCCGGAATTGCCGGACGAGAAAAAAGCCCGGTTCGAAACGCATTTAGGTCTCAGTGCCTATGCCGCCGCCGTACTGACGGTGGAAAAGGAAAGCGCCGATTATTTTGACGCGCTATTGGCGGCGCTGGCCAAGCAGGCGGCCAAGACGCAAGCTGCGGTCGCGCGCCAGGCCGCCAATTGGGTGACCTCCGACCTGTTCGGCGCGCTCAATAAGGCGGGCAAGAGCGTGTCCGAAAGCCCAGTGTCGCCGGAACAAGGCGCCGAACTCCTGGCCTTGCAAGACGAAGGCGTGATTTCCGGTCGGATTGCCAAGGACGTGTTCGAGATCATGTTCGAAACCGGCCAGGGTGCGGCCCAAATCGTCGAGGAAAAGGGCCTCAAGCAAGTGTCCGACACCGGCGAATTGGAAGCCATCATCGCCAAGGTGTTGGCCGACAATCCAGACAATGTCGCGGCGTTCAAGGGCGGCAAGGACAAGCTGCTGGGCTTTTTCGTCGGCCAGGTGATGAAGGCGACCGGCGGCAAGGCCAATCCGACGCTGGTCAATGACCTGCTGCGAAAGGCGCTGAGCTGACACCGCCAGCGGCCTTTGGCGGACTGGTGATGGCAGGGGGCCGCTCGGCCCGCATGGGCCGCGACAAGGCGGCCTTGGACTGGCACGGCGTGAGCCTGCTTCAACATATGAAGACCGTGTTGGCCCAGTCTGGCGCCAACCCGGTTTGGGCGGGCGGTGGTGGTTATGATCTGCCCGACCTGGTCGCTGACGCCGGACCGGTGTCCAGCTTGTGCGCCTTGGCGGCGGCGGTGACGGCACAGCGCCTGCCCGACACTTGGCTGATCACGCCGGTCGACATGCCCTTGCTGACACCCGCGATGTTGCGGCGGCTGCTGGAGGGCGGCGCTCAGGCCGCGCATTTTAGCGGCCAGCCCTTGCCTTTGCGGTTGCGGTTCGATGATAGCCTCAAAGCGGCCAGCGCGGCCATAGCCGCGCGCCTGGTCGCCGGCGAAAGTGTCGCCATCCGCAGCCTGCTCGATTGCGTGCAGACATCGGTGCTGGCACCAACGCCGGACGAAGCCGCGTGCCTGGTTGGCGCCAATACCGAAGCGGAATTCGCCGCGCTCAGGACACCGCCGCCAAAATTTCCTTCAGCGGAATAGATGCATCGGCCAATTGGTCGGCGGGCAACACCTGTTTGCTGGCGATCAAATTGCGCGCGCCCATATGATCGGCGGGTGAATTGACACAGTCCGAGGCAATCATCCGCCCCGCCCGCAGATAGAATACCGCGAATTTTCGATGCGCCATATTACCACGCACGACAATTTCGTCATAGCCCTCAAGCAAGCCATGGGTGAGCAATTTAAGGTCATATTGATCCGACCAAAAGCTGGGCACGCCATGCCAGGGCACGGGTTTGCCGCAAATGTCGAGGGCCGCCGCCTTGGCTTGCTCAACCGCATTCTGGACCGACTCCAGGCGGACCCTGCGTTCATATAAGGTATTGAAATGATTGGCGACATCGCCGGCGGCGTAAATGTCGGCATCATCGGTGCGGGAATTGGCGTCAACCCAGATGCCATTGTCGCAGTAGAGCCCGGCCTCGGCGGCGATTTCCTGGTTTGGCACCACGCCGATGCCGACAATGACCAGATTGGCCGCGATTTTCTCGCCATCCTTCAGCACCGCATGACTGACCGCGCCAGCGCCTTCAAAATGCGACAAGCCGGCGGAGAGGCGGATATCGACCCCGGCGGCGCGATGATAATCTTGATAATATTCCGATATCAGCGGGCTAGAGACCCGCGCCAAGACCCGGTCGGCGGCTTCGATCACGGTCACCTTCATGCCGTTCTTGACCGCCACGGCGGCGACCTCAAGGCCGATATAGCCGGCGCCGACGATGGCGATGGATTCGCTGTTGGCGAAATGCGGCTTGATCCGCTCGACATCGTCAATGCCGCGCAGGCTAAAAATATTCCCCAAATCCGCGCCGGCCACCGGCAATAGCCGTGGCCGGGTGCCGGTGGCGATGATCAGCTTGCTATAGGCCAGCGTTTCACCATCGGCCAGCCGCACGGTTTTGCCAGCACGATCGATGGCGACGACCCGCGCGTCTGTGCGGCAGGTGATGGCCTTGGTTTCGTAAAAATTTTCCGGCCGCAGGAACAAGCGGGACAATTCCAGCTTGCCGGCCAGGAAATCCTTGGACAAGGGCGGCCGCTGATAGGGCAGATAGGGTTCTTCGCCCAAGATCAGCACTTCGCCGTCATAACCGCTTTGACGCAAGCTGATAGCCGCTTGGCCCCCGGCATGGCCGGCGCCAATGATGATAATACGTTCGTTCACCCCATGACCCCCACTTGATCTTCTGTTCGGGCCCCAGTCCTAAATGTCGCGGCGGTTTGCCGCAATCCCGCAATTTGCCTCAGCCCGCGTCACCGGCCGCTTCCTCCGGGCTGTGGGCGCTGATCGAAAGGGCGTGCACCCGCTCGGCCAATTCCTCGGCAAGGACTTGATAAACTTGGCGTTGCCGGGCGACCCGGTTTTGATCAGCAAAGGCATCGGCGACGATTTCGACGCGGAAATGCGTTTCGCCGCCAGGCCGGTGGCCGGCGTGGCCGGCGTGCAAATGACTTTGGTCTTCCACCACCAAGCGGCTGGGCGCGAAGGCGGCATTTAATTTCGATTCGATACGTTTGGCCATGCCGGTCATGGAAAAGCTCTTTTCGATTGACTAGATTAACAGTGGATCAGCCCTATTGTGGTAATGGAAAACAGCCGCCGGCAAAAGACTTGAGATGACGACTGCAAGACGCAAACCCAATCGCTTTCACGGCCGTATCGAACATGCGGACGGGCGGTTGTGCGCCAAGCCGGGCTGCAGCCAATTGGGTGAATTTCGCGCCCCGCGCGGCCCGCTGGCGGGACCTAATAATTATGACTGGCTGTGCTTGGAGCATGTCCGGCTGCACAATGAAAGTTGGAATTATTTTAATGGCTTAAGTCCAGAGGCGGCGACTCGGGTCAACGATCCCTATGGGGTGTGGGACCGCCCAACCTGGCCGCGCCATGGCCATGCCGGGGGGCCGGCAGCGGATCCCGAACTGATCGATTTGGCGCATTTGTTCGCTGATTATCCGGGCCTGCGGCGATTTGCCGAAAAACCAGCCGCCGCCAAGGCGCGGCAGCCCCTTAGCGCGGCGGAGCGGGCGGCGCTGCGTGAGCTTGAGCTTGACGAATCCGCCACGGCACAAGACATAAAGTGGCGCTATAAGGCGCTGCTCAAACGCTATCACCCCGATACCAATGGTGGCGATCGGTCGGGAGAGCGTCGTTTGCAACGCATTATCGGGGCTTATCAGCGACTTGCCGGCATCGCCGCCCGCTGACCCACCCAAGCGCAACCGCCAGAGTGAATTAAAAGGATAGGGAATGACCGCTGAACCCGCGACCTTGAGGGCGCACAAAGACGCTGGCATGACGCCGGACCGCAGCATATCGGTGCGCGAGGTGTTCGGCATCGACAGCGACATGGAGGTGCCGGCCTTCGCCGAGCGCAATGATTATGTCCCCGATGTCGATGACGCCTATGTCTTCGACCCGATGACCACCTTGGCGATCTTGGCGGGTTTTAAGTTCAACCGTCGGGTGTTGGTGCAGGGCTATCATGGCACCGGCAAATCGACTCATATCGAGCAAGTGGCGGCGCGTCTCAACTGGCCATGCGTGCGTGTCAATCTGGACAGCCATATCAGCCGCATCGACCTGGTCGGCAAGGATGTGATCGTGCTTAAGGATGGCAAGCAGATCACCGAATTTCAGGAAGGGATTTTGCCCTGGGCGCTGCAAACGCCGACGGCGCTGGTGTTCGATGAATATGACGCTGGGCGCCCCGATGTGATGTTCGTGATCCAGCGGGTGCTGGAAGTGGAAGGCAAGCTCACCCTGCTCGATCAAAACAGGGTCATTCGACCCAATCCCTGGTTCCGGCTGTTCGCCACCACGAATACCGTGGGATTGGGCGACACCACCGGGCTGTATCACGGCACCCAGCAAATCAACCAAGGCCAGATGGACCGCTGGAATATCGTTGTCACCTTGAATTATCTGCCGTTCGACACCGAAAAGGAAATCGTCCTCGCCAAGGCGACCCATTATCAAAACCCCGAGGGTGAAAAGACCATCGGCGCTATGATCCGGCTGGCCGAATTGACCCGCCAAGGCTTCATCAATGGCGATTTGTCGACGGTGATGAGCCCCCGCACAGTCATCACATGGGCGCAGAATGCGGAGATTTTCGGCAATGTGGGCTTTGCCTTCCGCGTTACCTTCCTAAACAAATGCGACGAGGCCGAACGACCGCTGGTGGCGGAATATTATCAACGCTGCTTTGGCGAGGATTTGCCGGAATCCGCCGTCGCCATGGCCCAGACGCAAGCCTAGGGGCGGACTGTACACGCTGTGGCCGGAGCCGACAAAAACCCAGTCGAGCCGTTTCGCGAAGCCGTTAAGGCGGCGATGCGGGCGCTTGCCCGGGATAAGGACCTGGAAGTCAGCTTCAGCGCCGACAAGCCGGGGCTATCCGGCCATAGTGCGCGATTGCCACAACCGGCGCGGCGGATGCCGGCAGAGCAAGTCGGCCAAATTCGCGGTATGTCGGACGCCATGGCGCTACGGCTACGCCATCACGACGCTGTCACCCATGCCCGCCTGCAACCCTCTTCCGGCGCTGCGCGGGAAATTTTCGACGCCATGGAGCAGGCCAGGGTGGAAGCGATTGGCGCCCGCGACATGGCTGGCGTTGCCGGCAATTTGCGCCAGGCGCTGGTGCAGCGCTGCCGCGATGCTGGGCTGGAAAATGCCAAGGTGGCTGACGATGTGCCGTTGCCCACCGCGCTGGCGTTGTTGGCGCGTGAACGTATGACTGGCGAGGCGCCCCCGGCCAATGCCGTTGCGGCGGTCGATATGCTGCGCCCCTGGGTCGAGGATCGCGCCGGCGCGCAACTCGACAGTCTGTTGGCGGCTGGCGACGATCAAGGTCATTTCGCCGAGGCGGCACGGCGAATCATCCGCGATCTCGATATCGAGGAATACACTGAGCAGGAAGAAACAGAGACCGAACCTGAAGCTGAACAAGACGAACAGGATCAACAAAGCGAAAGCAGCGAGGATGCGGCGCAAGAAGGCGAGGGCGCTGACGATCAGGATCAGTCGGCGCAGCCCGCCAGCGAAGGCGCCGACCAACAAGGCGAGGGCGATGGCGGCGAGACCACCGCCGAACTGGCCGAGGACAGCCATGAGGGCGAGATGGGCGAGGAATCGCCGCAAGGGCTTAGCCCCAACCGGCCCAATCGCGCGCCTTTCAACGCCCCGCCCGATTTCGCCTATCGCGCCTTCACCACCGCCTATGATGAAATCATCGCTGCCGAGGATTTGTGCGATACAGAGGAATTGACCCGGCTGCGCGGCTATTTGGATCAGCAATTGGTGCATCTGCAGGGTGCGGTCACCAAATTGGCCAATCGCCTGCAACGGCGGCTAATGGCGCAACAAAACCGCAGTTGGGAATTCGACCTGCAAGAAGGCTTGCTGGACGCGGCCAGGCTGTCCCGCGTGGTGGCCAACCCGCTGCACCCATTGTCGTTCAAATGGGAGCAGGACGCCGATTTCCGCGACACCGTGGTCACCCTGCTGATCGACAATTCAGGCTCCATGCGCGGCCGGCCAATTTCAATTGCGGCGATTTGCGCCGACATCTTGACCCGGACCTTGGAGCGTTGCGGGGTCAAAACCGAGATTTTGGGCTTTACCACCCGCGCTTGGAAGGGTGGGCAATCGCGCGAGGCCTGGATCGCCGCCGGCAAGCCAGCACAGCCCGGCCGGCTGAATGATTTGCGTCATATCGTCTACAAGGCCGCCGATGCACCCTGGCGGCGGGCGCGCCGCAATTTGGGCTTAATGATGCGCGAAGGTCTATTGAAGGAAAACATCGACGGCGAAGCGCTGCTATGGGCGCATCATCGTTTGATTGGACGGCCCGAGGAGCGGCGGATATTGATGGTGATTTCCGACGGCGCGCCAGTGGACGATTCCACATTGTCGGTGAATTCCGGCTCTTATCTGGAACGCCATTTGCGGCAAGTGATTGCATGGATCGAGACCCGTTCGCCGGTGGAACTGCTAGCGATCGGCATTGGCCATGATGTCAGCCGTTATTATAGCCGCGCCGTCACCTTGGTCGACGCGGAACAACTTGGCGGCGCGATGACCGAACAACTGGCGGCGCTGTTCGACACCCAGTCGGCGCCCAAATTGGCGCGTCGCAGGCGGGCCTGAATGCGCTGGCCGGCCAAGCTGTTGTTGGTGCTGGCCTGTATTGGCATCACCCCGGCCGAGGCCAAAAGCCCGCGCCAAGATATCATCGCCCTGACCATCACCGCCAAGCCGATGCCCTTGGACCCAACCCAGCCGAAGCAGGACCGGGTCGGCGCCCTGCTTTATCGAGGCGGTTTGGAGCTGCACGCCGACTCACCGCTGTTTGGCGGGCTGTCTGGCCTGGCGCTGTCACCGGAAGGCAAGACCCTGGTGGCGGTGTCGGACACCGGTTATTGGTTCATCGCCGATCTGGTGTTGGACGAGGACGGCCTGTTGGTCGGGCTGGACAAGGCGGTGATGGCCGATCTGTTGCGGCCAGACGGGCTGGCGCATCAAGGCCGCGCCTTGTCGGACGCGGAAGCGTTGGCGATCGATTATCGGCGCGGCGTGGTCTATGTGGCGTTTGAAAATCGTCACCGCATCTGGGCCTATGATTTCAACCCGTATCGCGACATGCGGCAATTGCTGCGCACGCCGGCGCGGGCGATCGACGACAAGGGCGCATTGGCCAAGCAACCGGGCAATGGCGGTGTCGAGGCCTTGTGTTGGGTCGAGGGCGAGGGGCTGGTGGCGTTGTCGGAAGAACATGGCGACGGTGCCGGCGGCCGCGCTGGCTGGCTGTTCCAGTCCGGGCGGCCGATGGTGCTGCGTTATGACGCGCCGTTGCCTTATGTGCCAACCGATGCCGCCGCGCTGCCTGGCGGCAAGGCGCTGATCTTGAACCGCCAGGCCAGTTGGTTGTCGGGTTTCGCGGCCAAGCTTGTGCTGGCGCAAATGCCTGTCTTCGAACCAGGCGCGCAAATCAGTGGCGAAGTCATCGCGGAATTTGGCGGCAGCGTGATCAGCGACAATTTTGAAGGCATCGCCGCTTGGCAAGACCGCGACGGCGACATTGCCGTCTACATGGTCTCAGACGACAATTACAACCCGCTGCAGCGCAATCTATTGTTGAAATTTCTGCTCAAGCCAGAGGACGACCAGTTCGAGAAGCTGGTCGGCCCGCCGGCTAAGCTGTTTCGCTGACTGCCGCTTTTTGACGCGATTTGGCGATCTGCCGCTTCAGGCGTCGCGCCTTCAACGACAGCTTTTCATCGCGCGCCTTCATCAGGAAATTGTCCAGCCCGCCATTATGCTCGACCGAACGCAGGGCGTTGGTGGAAATGCGCAGCCGCACCGACTGGCCCAAGGCATCGCTCAACAAACTGGTCTGCACCAGATTGGGCAAAAACCGACGCCTCGTCTTATTGTTGGCGTGAGAGACTTTATTGCCAGTCAGAACGCCCTTGCCGGTCAATTCGCAAACCCGTGACATGTCTTGTCCTTTAATTCCGTATCCCAGTGGGCGGATGAACCGGCGCAGGCACCTTGCTGCGGCGCCGCGCCCCATCAAGGCGCCCAACCAAGCCAATGAGCGCTGGCCTATACTGGAAGGACCGCATCAGGTCAAGTCGCGCGGGCCTTCAAACAAGGTCAATAACCGCTCCGCGGCGGCGCCGGGCGGTTCGCGGCCACTGCCGACCGCTTGTTCGAGCGGCGCCAGGGCGGCGGCAACGGCGGGATGGCCGCGGAACCGGGCTTGCAACCGGTCCTCAATCTCGGTCCACATCCAGGCTTTGGCTTGTTCTTGGCGGCGGCGCTCAAATTCGCCGGCCTGATCCATGGCGGCGCCAAAATCGGCGACCTGGCCCCAAATGTCGTCTAGGCCCATGCCGGTCAATGCCGAAGCCAGCAGCACCTTGGGCGCCCAGGCCGGGGATTTCGGCCGGATCAATTGCAGCGCCAGGCGATATTCCGACTGTGCCCGTTTCGCTGCCGCCGTCAGTTCGCCATCGGCCTTGTTGACGATCACCAGGTCCGCCAATTCCATGATGCCGCGCTTAATGCCTTGCAGTTCATCGCCGCCGCCCGGCGACAACAGCAGCAGGAACATGTCGACCATGTCGGCGACGGCTGTTTCCGACTGGCCCACGCCCACGGTTTCCACCAGCACCACGTCGAACCCGGCGGCTTCGGTCAGCAGCATGGCTTCGCGGGTGCGCCTGGCCACGCCGCCCAGGCTGCCGCCCGAGGGCGATGGGCGGATGAAGGCCTCAGGCGCGCGTGAAAGGGTCTCCATGCGGGTCTTGTCGCCCAGGATCGAACCGCCAGATCGCCGCGACGAGGGGTCGACCGCCAAAACCGCAACCTTGTGCCCGGCCTTGATCAAATAGCCGCCAAAGGCTTCGATGAAGGTTGACTTGCCAACGCCTGGCGCGCCCGACAGGCCCAGGCGCACGGCCTTGCCGGTGGCGGGCAGCAACCTTGCCAACAGCGCTTGCGCCAGGTGCTGATGTTCCGCCCGCGCCGATTCAACCAAGGTGATGGCCTTGGCCAAGGCGCGGCGCTGGCCAGCCAGAACCTGTTGCGCCAATTGTTCAATGTCATAGTCGCTCATGGTCGCTGTGCTAGCATCATTGGCCCAAAAGGGGAATCGGCAATTGCCGCCACCGCCTGGCTTATGCTTTAACGGCGGAGCGCGGGCGCAAAGCCCGTAGCGACATTGCCCACTTTAAATTGACAAGAAGAGAGTCATGGTCCGGCTGCTGGTTCCGTTCACGGCGTTATTCGCTTCGGCCGTATTTTTGCTTGCCGGCAATGGCGGTTTGTTCGTGCTGCTGCCGTTGCGCGCCGAAATGGACGGATTTTCCGATCTCGCCCTGGGCTTGATGGGCGCATGTTATTTCGCCGGATTCATCGGCGGTTGCTTTGCCACGCCTTGGCTGCTGCGCCGCGCCGCCCATGTCCGCAGCTTCGCTGCCCTGGCCAGCTTGATTTCGGTGGTGGTGCTGGTGTTTCCGCTTTCCGAGTCGCCGCTGCTGTGGTGGATTGCCCGCGCCGCCAGCGGTTTTTGCCTGGCCGGCCTGTATATGACCGTGGAAAGCTGGCTGAACGGTGAAACCGCGAATGAGTTTCGTGGCCGTGTTTTCGCAGTTTATGGCACCCTCAATCTGGCGATTATCGGCATCGGCACCATTGCCATCGGCTTCGGCGATCCGGCTGGCGACCGGTTGTTTTCGATTCTCGCGATATTGTTCAGCTTGGCGGTGCTGCCCTTATTATTGACCACTGGCACGACGCCGTCGCAGCCACAGCGCGTACGGCTGGATTTGCCGGTGCTGTTCCGCTTGGCGCCAGTGGGGGCGGCGGGCGTGATGGCCACCGGCTTCGCCAATGGCGCCTTCTGGTCGCTGGCCCCGATCTTTGCCACCGGCCTTGGCTTGTCCAGCCAAAATGCCGCGATATTCATGGCCTTGGCCTGTTTGGGAGCGGCGTTGGCGCAATGGCCGTGGGGTCGCTTTTCCGACGGCGTTGACCGCCGCCGCGTGATCTTGTTGCTGGCAAGCTTGGCCGCCTTGTGCGCCGGCGCCTTGTTCCTGCTGCCGTTGACGGCTTGGCTGTTGGTCTTGCTGGCGTTGGTATTCGGGGCGGTGGCAATCCCGGTCAATGCGATCTCCATTGCCCATGTCAATGACCATGTCGGCAGCGGCGATTCGGTGGCGGTGGCGGGCGGTTTGAACTTGCTTTATGGCATTGGCGCCGTGGTCGGTCCGTTGTTGGCGGCGGTGCTGATGACCCTGGTCGGGCCGCAGGGGTTGTTTTTGCTGATCGCGCTGACCCATGCCAGCCTGGCCAGCTTCGTACTGTTCCGTATTCCGCGCCGCGCGCCGGTGGCCCAGGAAGACAAGGGCCATTTCATGCCGGTATCCAACACTACCCAGGCAGCCTATGATCTGGATCCCCGCTTTGAAGATGGCGGCCAAGACGAAGCCGTCAAGCCGCCTCCGGTGTGATCCGGATCAGGGTGAGCTGATGGCGTTGGCGCTTGAGAATCTCGAAGCGATGGCCGAAAAATGAGAAGCTTTGGCCCTTCACCGGTATGATCCGGGCTTCATTCAGGACCAGGCCAGCGATGGTGGATGCCTCCAGGTCGGGCAGGTTCCAGTCCATTCGCCGGTTAAGGTCGCGGATCGACACCGTGCCTTCGACGGTGACGCTGCCATCGTCATGGACCTCGATGCCTTCGGTTTGAAAAATGTCGTATTCATCGGCGATTTCGCCGACGATTTCTTCCAAAATGTCTTCCAGGGTGATCAGGCCCATCAGTGCGCCATATTCATCCACCACCAGGGCGAAATGCTGTTTGCGGGCTAGAAACGCGTTCATCTGCTCGCGCAGGCTGGTGGTTTCGGGCACGAACCAGGGCTGATTGGCGATTTCGGTCAAATCCAGGGTTTCAGCCTTCGCCCCCGGCTGCAACAAGGCGCGCAGCACGTCCTTGGCGTGAATCACACCCAAGATGTTTTCCGGATCCTCGCGGTAAACCGGTAGTCGGGTATGGGGGGTTGCCATGATCTGGGCAATGATATCGGCCGCCGGGTCGTCGAGGTCGATCATTTCCACATTCTTGCGGTGGACCATGATGTCTTCGACAAAAACATCGTCCAGGTCCAAAATGCCGCCCAACATGTCGCGGTGTTCTTTGACGATGCCGCCCTCCGAGGCGTGCAATTCGATATGACCGCGAATTTCCTCATGGCTGGTCAAAAAGCTGTCGCTTTCCGAGACATTGACGCCAAAGCCGCGCAGGGTGATTCGGACGATCCTCTGCACCAGGATCACCACCGGGCTGAACAGACCGGTGACCAGGCGGATCGGTTTGGCCACCGCCAGCGCCATGCGGTCGGGCCGGGTGATGGCATAGGTCTTGGGCAGCACTTCGGCGAACACCAGCACCAACGCCGTCATCACCAAGGTGGCGTAATAGACGCCGGCTTCACCCACCAGCCGCAGAAACAAGCCCGTCGCCAGGGCCGAGGCCAGAATATTGACCAGGTTATTGCCCAGCAAAATGCCGCCGATCAGCCGTTCGCGATTATCGATCAGACGTTCCACCACCGGCGCGCGGGGGTCGCCATCGGCGGCCATGCGGCGGATACGGGCGCGTGACGCCGCCGTCAACGCCGTCTCCGAACCGGAGAAAAAAGCCGACAACAACAGCAGCCCGATGATCGACAGGCCGGAGAACAACAGGTCGCTTGTCATGATCTCTTTCACCGGCGCTAGGCCTGGCGCTCCTCGCATAAAAAGCTGTCAATGGCTTGCCGCAATGCTGCCAGGTCGACGTCGCGGTCGATATAGGCTTGGCCAATGCCGCGCGCCAAAATCAGCACGATGCGGCCATCGACGACCTTTTTGTCCTGGCGCATCAGATCGATCATCTGATCAGGGTCCAGCACGATATCGCGCTGCTTGGGGTGCAGGGGCAGGCCGACCGCGCGCAGATGTGCTTGCACCCGCGCGACATCCTCATCGCCGCAATAGCCCAACTGCCGCGACAGATGAAAGGCCATGACCATGCCGATGGCGACCGCCTCGCCATGCAGCAGGCGGCCGTCATATTGGCCGGCGGCTTCCAGGGCATGGCCGAAGCTGTGGCCCAGATTGAGCAGGGCGCGGTCGCCGGTCTCGCGTTCGTCGCGGGCGACAATCGCGGCCTTGGCCCGACAGCAGGTGGCAATGGCTTGGGCGCGCAAGGCCTGGTCGCCGGCCAAGAGGGCTTGGCCATGGCGTTCCAGCCAGGCGAAGAACGCGGCGTCGCCCAACAGGCCATATTTCACCACTTCGGCATAGCCGGCCAGCAATTCGCGCTTGGCCAGGCTGTCCAGCACGGCGGTGTCGGCCAGCACCAGGCGCGGCTGATGAAAGGCGCCGACCAGGTTTTTGCCCAAGGCGGTGTTGATGCCGGTCTTGCCGCCGACGGCGCTGTCGACCTGCGCCAACAGCGTGGTGGGGATTTGAATAAAGTCGATGCCACGGCGCAAGATGGCGGCGGCAAAGCCAGTTAAATCTCCGATCACGCCGCCGCCCAGGGCGATGATGATGTCGCGGCGCTCCACTTCCAGCGTCAGCAGGCGGTCGCACAAGGCGTCAAGCTGGGCGAAGCTCTTGCTGGCTTCGCCCGGCGCCAGCACGATGCTGTCATGGGCGATGTCGGCTTGGCTCAAGGCATTGGCCAGGGTTGGCAAATGCCGATCGGCGACATGTTGGTCGGTGACAATGACGGTGCGCGGGCGCGCCAGCAGCGGCGCGATCCAGTCGCCGGCCCGGCGCAGCAGGTCGGGGCCAATTTCGATGTCATACGCGCGGCCGCCCAGGGCGACGGCAACGGTCTGGCGGGCGGCGTCGGCGTTGGAGTTCATCGCGGCATGGTCCTTCAAGGCGGCGATAATGGCATTGACCACGGCTTCATGCGGGCCGCGGCCGCTGGAGATGGTGATATCCGCTTCGCCATAATGCGGATAGCGCCGCGCCGCCAATTCAGTCAGCACGGTCTTGGGGTCCTTGCCCAACAGCAGCGGCCGGCTGTTGCGGCGGCTGGTGCGTTCGACCAGCACGTCGATATCCGCTTTCAACCAAACCGATAGCGCCTCGGCCTTGATCAAGGCGCGGGTGTCGGAGTCCATGAACGCGCCGCCGCCGGTGGCAATCACCTTTGGTGCGCCGTCAAGCAGCCGCCGGATGACCCGGCGCTCACCATCGCGAAAGGCGGGCTCGCCATAGCGCTCGAAAATCTCGTTGATGCTGCAGCCGGCGGCTTGCTCGATTTCCACATCGGAATCGATAAACGGCCAGCCCAATCGATCGGCAAGGCGACGGCCGACACTGGTCTTGCCGCAGCCCATCAACCCCACCAACACGATCGGCCGGGCCGGCACGCCAGCCGGCTCGGGCGCGTCCGCGTTTTCGGGTGATATTGTCTTTGCCGTGGCCACAGTTCCGCCTATTTGGCCGTCTACCTCTTCACTTGCACTAGCCAATAGCCCGCCGCCGCGCATTCGGCAACAGTGCAGCGCGCGGCGGGACTTGCGCGGGGCGGCCATGGGCATTACCACTCAAGCTTGGGCGAAAAGGCCTTTGGCGCGGTGTTGCGGGCCGACAAGACAAATGAAGCGGGCATAAGAATGCGCATTTTCCTTCGTGGCTTGGTTATCTTATTTCTGCTTGCCATTGTGGGCGGCGCGGTGTTCCTGTTGACCTGGGATGTGCCCGCGCCCTTGCAGCGGATCGAAAAGGTCCTGCCCGATGACCGTTTCCCGGCCTGAAGCCGCACTTGGACGCTGGTGTCTCGCTGCGGCGCTGCTGCTGGCGGCGCCGTCGCCAAGCTGGGGCCAACAGCCCTTGGCCGACGGACCGCCGCGTTCGCTGGCGCTGGAACCGCTGGTGCCGGCTGACGCCTTGCGCGCCGCGCTTGAGGAGCAGGCCGACGCGCAACCGGATGCCGTGCAAGACGACCTCTCGGCCGAGGCTTCGGCGACAAGCGATTTGCTGACCGATTTGCTGCCTCTTCCCGTCGACCAGACCGGTCTGCAGCAGACCAATATTGCCGCCAGCGGCATTATCACGGCGGAAAGCGGCGGGCTGCCCGCCGATATGTGGCAAGGCACCGATATGGCGACCGCGATGGCGGCGTTGCAGGGCCTGCCAACGACCGCGCAATCACCGACTTTGCAGTCATTGACACGGCGGCTTTTGGCCAGCGCCGCGCCGCCACCGGCACTCGATCAGGCCAGCGCCGCCGAGAATAAGGTCGGCTGGGACTTTATCGACCTTCGGCTGCGGCATTTGGCGGCGATGGGGCTATTGGACGATGTCGTCGCCTTCGCCGACCTGCTGCCATTGGCGCAAGCGCCAACCGGCCTCAACCAATTGGTGGCCGAGGCCTATTTGCTGCGCGGCGATTGGACGGCGGTGTGCGCCATCGCCCGGCATGGGGTGGAAGCCGACCAAAGCGGCTATTGGCTGCGCATGATTGCCGCGTGTCGGGCCTTGGAAGGCAATGTCGCCGGCGCCCAATTGGCATTGGACATCCTCGCCGACACTGGCGCGCCGCAGCCTTTTTATCGGGCGCTGATGGACCGCTTGCTGGCCCGCCTTGACGCCGGCGAGCCGCCGCAAAGCGACCTGATTTGGCCATTCGACCATCAATTGGCGCCTCTTGATTTGGCGCTGGGCCTGATGCTGGACGTGCTGCCGCCAGCCTTGACGATGCCGGAAGCGCCGGCTTTGGCATTGACGGCATTGGCCAGCAACGCGGTGGTGCCGGCGCCGACCCGCCTGGGGCTGGCGGAAACAGCGGTGGCGCGCGGCGCCTTGCCAGCGGCGCGCCTGCATGGCTTGATCATGGCGCAGGACGTGATGGCCATGGATGCGAGCGAAGACGGCGAGAGCGGCGAAGACAGCCCGCTCAGCCGCGCGGGATCTTTGCAATTGGCCGCCGCCGCGGTTGATCCGGTGGCGCGGCTTGAATTGTTGACCCAATATTGGACGGCGGCGCGCCGGGCTGATTTATGGACCACCGCCGCGGCTGTCAGCGCGCCGATTGCCGCCGCCATCGCGCCGGCGCCGGATTTGGCCGCCTGGGCGCCCGAAATGACGCGGGCGTTGGCGTTGGGTGGGCGCGGCCCGCACATCAAGGACTGGTATCAGATGGTGCGCGCTTTGGCGCAAGATGGCGATGAAGCGTTGGCCGATACGCTGTTGGACGTGTGGGCATTGGCGGTGGTGGCGGATGACGATGCGGCGGTGCCGTTTTCCGACCGCATTCTCGACCTGTGGTATCAAGACCGCTCGGGCCGCGCCGACACTGGCCGCGCCGACCGGGCGCTGGTGTTTTTCAGCGTGTTGGAAGGTTTGGGCTATGTCGTGCCGCCAATGACTTGGCAAGCGCTGAACGATTTGGGCGTCGATATCTTGGCGCCCAGTCCAGCCGGACCGGCCTGGAATGCGTTGGTCGCCGCCACCGATGCGGGCAAGAAAGGCGAAACCCTGGCGCATGCCCTGGCCTTGCTGGGCGCTAATGGCGCGGTAGGCGCAACGCCCGAGGCGCTGCGTTCGGTGCTGGAAAGTTTGCGCCGCGTCGGCCTGGAAGCCGAAGCCCGGCAATTGGCGTCGGAAGCCCTGATCTTGCGCGGATTCTGACCGGTGGCGCGCGCCGCCATCATCGCCCAAGCCAGCGATCAGCCGGCGATCGACCGCTTTCTTGAAATGTTGGCCGCCGAACGCGGTGCGGCGCTGAACAGCCTGGCCGCCTATGGCCGCGATTTGGCGGCAGCGTCGGCGGCTCTTGAGGTGCCCTTGGTTGAAGCGAATGAGGCGGCCTTGCGCGGCTTTGTCCAAGCAATGGCGCGCCAGGGCCTGGCGCCGGCGACCCAGGCACGGCGATTGTCGGCGCTGAAACAGTTTTTCCTGTTCCTTTATGAGGAAGGCGACCGGCCGGACAATCCCGCCCTGGGGCTGGATGCGCCGCGCCTGGTACGGCCCTTGCCCAAATTGCTGAGCGAGGCTGATGTCGACGCGCTGTTGCGCCAAGCCGCCACCGAGGCCCGCGACCGGCCCAGCCGGCAGACCCTGCGCCGTTTGGCGCTGGTTGAGACGCTTTATGCCTCAGGCCTGCGGGCCAGTGAATTGGTCGCCTTGCCGCGTCAGGCCTTTTCGCCCAAGCGGGCATATTTGATGATTGTCGGCAAGGGTGGGCGCGAGCGTTTGGCGCCCTTGGGCGCGCCGGCTCGGGCCGCGATTGGCGCTTATTTGGACATCTTGCGCGATGGCGCTGCGGCCAGTCGTTTTCTGTTTCCTAGTCGCGGCAAAAGCGGTCATCTCAGCCGGGTCGCGCTGTTTCAGGAGCTTAAGGCGCTGGCCGCCCGCGCCGGGCTCAAACCGGCGGCGGTCTCGCCGCATGTGCTGCGTCACGCCTTTGCCACCCATTTGATGGCCCATGGCGCCGATTTGCGCAGTCTGCAAGACATGTTGGGCCATGCCGATCTGTCGACCACGCAAATCTATACACATGTTCTAGAACAGCGGCTGAAGGCCCTGGTGCACGACAAGCATCCACTGGCCCGCCATGACCCTGACGGTTGACGCTGCGCTGGCAAGCGATTAGCGTTCGCGCCCAACCGCTGGGGCAAAAGAGGCCAAACCGCGCCGATGATGACATTTCTGGACTTTGAAAAGCCGGTTGCCGAGCTTGAAGCCAAGATCGCCGAATTGCGCGGCTTGGGCGACAATGGCACGACCAAAGTCGATATCGGCCGCGAAATCGGCCAGCTTGAAGCCAAGGTCGAGCGCAAGCTGCAGGAACTTTATGCCAAGCTGACGCCTTGGCAGAAGACGCAAGTGGCGCGGCATCCGGCACGGCCGCATTTTCGCGAATTCGCGGCGGCGTTGTTCGAGGACTTCACGCCGCTGGCCGGCGACCGTGGCTTTGCCGAGGACGCGGCGGTGCAAGGCGGCTTGGCCCGCTTCCGTGGCGAAGCGGTGATGGTGATCGGTCATGAGAAAGGCCACGACACGCAAAGCCGCATTGCCCATAATTTTGGCATGGCGCGGCCGGAAGGCTATCGCAAGGCGGTGCGGTTGATGCGGCTGGCGGACCGCTTCGGCCTGCCCGTTATCACACTGGTCGACACGCCCGGCGCTTATCCGGGCATCGGCGCCGAAGAGCGCGGTCAAGCCGAAGCCATTGCCCGCGCTACTGAGACATGCCTTGATCTCAAGGTGCCGGTGGTTGCCGCCATTGTCGGCGAGGGCGGTTCTGGCGGCGCGGTGGCCTTGGCCGCCGGCAACCGCGTTTTGATGCTGGAACACGCGGTTTATTCGGTGATTTCGCCGGAAGGCTGCGCCTCAATTTTGTGGCGCACCGGTGACAAAGCGGCGGATGCCGCGACCGCGCTCAAAATCACCGCGCAGGATCTGAAAAAACTTCATGTTATAGACGCGATTGTGCCGGAGCCGCTGGGTGGCGCGCATCGCGCGCCGGATCAGGCGATGGCGGCGCTTGGCGATGCTTTGGCCGACGCTCTGGCCAGCCTTGGCGGTTTGACTGGCGCTGAATTGCGCGAGCAACGGGCGGAAAAATTCCTGGCCATGGGCATGGCGGGGTCGTCCTGACCCCGCCAGCCGGCGCGCTAAATTTGACCCTATGAACGCTTAATAGCGGTAATAGGGCCTGTAATAATAGGGCTTTTGATAGCCATGATGGCCGCGCGCATAAGGCCGGCCATAATAATAATCATGATATTTCCGCGCATAATGCTTGCGCCAATAGCGCTTTTGCGCCGCCTGATAACGATGGCTGTTATAATAATCATAACGATGCGCTTGATGATGGCGTTTGCCATGCGCTTTGGCCTTGCCATGATGATCGCCATGATACTGACCGTGATGGCGTTGGTCGCCATGGTGACGACGATGGTCGCGGTCGTCATGCGCGGCGGCGGGCATCGCCAAGCCCAAGGCGGCGCCCATGGTCAGCACAGCGAACGCGGTACGAATTGGGTTCTTCATGGTCCTTCTCCTTCCGAATGACAGAAACAGAATGGACGAAGGCAACTGAACGGGTTTTGAACCGCTCGTTTAACAGCCGTTCATCCGCCATGGACGGCGCCGGCCCCAGGGCCAACGCTGTATCGGTGCAATCAGCATCAGGCTGCACCCGGCCTAATGCGTGATCATATACCACAGGCTGGGGAAATTGGCGATGATGGCCAGGATCGTGACAAAGGCGAAGGCCAGGATCACGGTTTCGCGCCAAGGCGGGCGGGCGTCGCTGGCGGCGGCGGCATCGCGGGCAGCTGGTGCGCCACGGCCACTGACAATCACGGCGACCAGGATGCTGGCCAGGAAGCCGGCGAAGTTCCACCAGAACCAGAATAATTGCGGCACGCCAAGCCACAAGACCATGTTGAAGCCGACACCCGACAACAGCCCCCAATTGGCGCCCCTGGCAGTGACGCGGGGAAAGCGAATGGCCAGAACGAAGGTCGCCAGAATTGGCCCATAAAACAGCGAGCCGACCTTGTTGATGGCCTCGATCACAGTGTCGGCGATCATGCCGCCAAAGAAGGAAAAACCCAAAATCAGCACCGACCAGGCCAGCGCGCTGAACCGCGACCAAAACACATATTGGCGTTCGCTCATCCGCGCGCCGCGCAGCATCGCCAGGTCTTCGATGGTGACCGCCGATAATGAATTGATGACCGAGCTTAATGACGACATCACCGCCGACAGAATTGCCACCACCAGCAAGCCAATCACGCCATGGGGCAGGAAATTGAGAATGAAGGTTGGAATCAACAGGTCGGGTTGGTGGCGAAAAATCTCCGCCGGCAAGTCGGGCGAAACATGCGCCAGGGTGCCGATGATCAGGCCAAGCGTGCAATACAGCAGCACCATCGGAAACCGCAACAGGCCGTTGGCCAGCAAGATGTGCCGCATCGTGCCTTCGCTCTTGGCCGACATCAGCCGCTGGGCCTGGGTCTGGTCGCAGCCATAATAAGACGCGTAAAGCACCAAGCCGCCAAACAGCATTGGCAGAAAGCCAAATTCATCGCCGCTCAAGCCCAGCGAAGAAAAATTGACGGCGGTCAGGCGGTCATAATCCATATTGCTGAGCAGGCCGTCCAGCCCGCCGACATGATAAAGTCCGAAACCAGCACACAGAAAAATACCGATGAAGATGATCAGCATTTGCGCGGCGTCGGCATAAACCACCGCTTTCATGCCGCCTTGCAGCGAATACAGCGCGGTGACAATGCCGATGATCGCCACCGCCAGCCAAAATGGCAGACCCATCATGCTTTCCAGCACGATGGCGATGGCATAAACCATGACGCCGGTGGCAAAGGCGCGGCTAAGCTGGAATACGATGGAAATGGTGAAGCGAGTATAGCTGTCGAACCGCCGTTCGAGGAATTCATAAATGCTCACAAATCCGGCATTATAAAGCCGCGGCATGATGCCCCACATCAGCAGGATCATCGCCAGGGGCACCGCCAGTTCGTAAGACAACCAAATCATGCCGCCGCCTTCCCGAATGCCGACAAAGGCGGGCGCGGAGATGAAACTGATGGCGGACAATTGCGTCGCCATGGTTGACAATACCAAAGGCGGCCAACCCATCGAGCGGCCACCGAGAAAATAATCGCGGCGGCTGGCTTGTTCGCGCAGCACATAACCCAGCCCGATTAGCGCGGCTATATAGCCAATGACAACCGCGTAATCGAGACCGTTCATCCATCCGCTCCGGTCAGCGCCAAGTAGATCGCTGCGGTCCAGGAGAAATCGTCGCCGCCGGTGCCGCGTCCGGTCAATGGGCAAAAGGCTTCGTAAAAGCCGGTTTGCTGAATCAAGGCGCAAGTGTCGCCGTTCACCCGCGCGGCCCAATCGGCTTGGCCGCTGTCGGCCAGGCCGCGCCCGATCATGTAATTGACCACTGCCCAGACCGGGCCGCGCCAATAGCGGATGGAGTCGAATTGCGGATGCTCGGGGTCGAGGCTGGGCACCAGATAGCGCAGCTTGCCGGCGATGCGCTGCAAATGGCCGCACAAGGCAGAGCCCCGGGCGCCGGTGGCGACGCCGCCATAAAAGCCCAAAAACGATGCGCTGGTGACCATGGCGCTGGAGCGGCCGGTGATGATGTCGCGCGAACAATAGGCGCCGATTTCATCATTCCACAAATAATCGACGCCTGCCTCGGCGCGGGCAATCCAGCCATGGATGCGGGCGGCGTCATCGTCGCGGCCCAGCACGACGGCCAAATCCGCAAGGTCGCGATTGGCCCGCAACAAGATCAGGCTGAGCCCTGCGTCCGCCACCCGAAACGGGCCCTCGCGCGCAATCAGCGCTTGGTCCCAATCCTGGACCTTACCATATTGGACCATGGCGATATAGCGGTCATAGTCCAGCTTGGTCGGCCGCATGCTTTGGTCGAGATGATGGGTGTCACGCCGTTGATAGGGGCCGACTTGCGAGGTGTCGACGGCTGCGGCTGGCGCGTCCCATTCCGGCGAATTGTCGCGCCCGGTCTCCCAGGGGTGAACGGTGACCACCAGACCATTGCCTTGGACATCGCGGCAGCGGTGAAACCATTCATGCCAGGCCAGTAATTTCGGGAACAAGGCCGCCAGCCGCGCGCGTGCCTGGATGCTGGGGTCTTGTTCCCACAAGCTGCGCACCATGGTGGCGGCGACCGGCGGCTGAGTGATGCCGGATGTGCGTGGCGTACGCTTCACGCCCCATACATCGGGGCCGGGAAAATAGCCCGGATCGTCCTGCCAAAACACGATATGCGGCAGGAAGCCGTCATCCCATTGCGCCTGGAATAGGGTTTCGATTTCGCGCCAGGCGCGGTCGATGTCGAAGCGGGCGAAACCCAAGGCGACAAAGGCCGAATCCCAGTTCCACTGAAACGGATAGACGCGGCCATTGGGCACGGTATAGCCGCCACGGTCATTGCCTTTTAAAATGGCGATGGCCTGGGCGGTCAAATTGGACGGATCATTGGCGGACATACTGACCCATGCTTTCAATGGCTCTTTGGCCCAAGCGGGCCATGATTGGCGGGTAAAGTAAAGGGCCGGGGCGCGGCGGCGGTCCGCGCCCCGGCATGTTGGCCAAGGCCTAGAAGTTGTAGCTGGCCTTCAGGGTGTAGCGGCGCGGCAGGATCGGCCGGCCGACGAAAAATTCGCCGCTGCCCGACTGCGCCGAACCTTGCCGGGGCGAACCCTCGGTGATGCCGTCGCTGTCGAACAGATTGAACACGCTGAAGCCGATCCGCACATTATGGGTGCCGCCCAAGGCGACGCGGTAGCCCAGATCGATGCGGGCAATATTGTGCGAGCCCAATTTCACCGTGTTGGAGTCGTTGGCGAAATTATTGCCGACGAAGGTCTGGAAAAAGGCCGCGTCGAACCGGCCATCATCATAATAAATGCCAGTGTTGAACAACACATTGGGCTGGCGCCGCAGTTCATTGCCGATAAAGTCGGGATTGCCGTCAAAGTCGGTGAATTTGTGGTCCTGCAAGGTGATGTTGCCGTCGATCCGCAGATTCTCCATGACGAAGACGCTGGCGGTGGCCTCCACGCCGAAGGTCCGGGTCGATTGCACGCGGACCTGCTCGATCAAGCCGCCTTGGCCGTCATTGACGAAATCGGTGCTGCGGCGATTGTCGAGCGTGGCCCAGAAACCGGCGACGGTGGCGGCAAAGCGGGTGCCGTTATATTTAACGCCGATTTCCGCCTGTTTGATGATCTCGGCCTTATAGGTTGCCGGTTCGCCAAAGGCATTGAAGGTGACGCTGCGGATTTCCGGGAAAAAGAAGCCGCGCGAAAAGTTGCCGTAGACATTGATTTCGTCGGTGACTTTATAAAGCCCGCCCAGTGCCACCGCCCATTCGCTGGCATTGACCCGGCCTTGGGTGAATGCGCCATTGCCGGTGCGGACATTGGCCAAGTCGGCGCTGAGACCCGGCGTGGTGTCGATCAACACCGACTGCGAGCCTTCGCGGCTGATGTCGCCGATCAGCTTTTCAAAGCGGAAGCCGATGTCGAAGGCGAAGCGGTCGGCTTCGATCTGGTCGGCAATGAAGCCGGCAAAGCGGGTGGCTTCATGGCGGTTGTTGGAGAAGCTGGCGCCGGCATTCAAGATGCCATTACGGGAAATGGTGGTGTCATTGCCCATGCCATCGGTCACCACCAGATCAATCAAGCGCGGCTTGTTGTTGAATTCGCCCAAATAGGTGGTGATGACATTTTCGTCATCCGCTTCGGCCCTGGCGAAAAAGCCGCCAATGGTGAAGCTGTGATCCAGCGCGCCGGTGGTGACGTCCTTGGTGACGTTGATTTCCGCCGTGAAATCGGTGGCGGGACGGTCGCGGTCCAGTACCCGATTGGCGAACAGCAGGAAGTCATCTGGCACCGCTTGGCCAGAACCGGTGAAGGTGAAGTCGGCATTGGCCAGGCTCGGCAAGCCACGCGCCCCCAGGAACCCGGCCAGGGTTTCCGGCGTGTTGACGATGCCGTCGCCGTCCAGGAACAAGTCGAAGCGGTGCGAATAGCGCGCATATTTGGCCCGCGCGACCACGCCCCAGTCATTGTCGAAGTCTTTTTCAAAGGCGGCGGTGACCGACCCGCCCTTGGTTGCCACACCGTCGCCGATCGAGGTTTCGAACACACCGTCCGGGGTTTGGAAAGACAGATTGCGCGCAGCCGCTGTTTGCACGGTCTTGATCACTTCGCCGTCATTGCCGATCGGGCGCTTGCGGGTGTCGCCATCCAGCGGGAAGGGCAGGAAGAACTGCACTTCATCGTCGATCCACTGGCCGTAGAGGGTGAAATTGCCGGAGCCGTCGGCGAATTCCTTTTTGATGTTGCCGCGTAATTGGAAACCTTCCGACGGCAAGCCGCTGTCGAGCGGGCCTTCGTCATAGCGATAATAGCCGGACAAAGCGTAATAAAGCCCGGAATCCTTGCTGCCCAGGGGACCGCTGGTGGCGAAGTCGGCGCGGACGCGGCCTTCATCGGCCCATTCCAATTGCACCGTGCCTTCCGGCGTGTCGGTGCCGGTTTTGCTGATATAGTTGATCAGGCCCGCGACCGAGCCGGCGCCAAACAGGTTGGAGACGCCGCCGCGCACGAACTCAAGGCGTTCGACACCGAGATCGCTGCGGTAATACACGTCGAAGGCCGAGGAATTGAGGCCGAAGGTGCTGAACACCGGCACGCCATCATATTGCAGCGGCGTGAATTGGAATTGGCCGCCCGAGGGCAAGCCCTTGATGAACACATTGGCGGCCACCTCGCCGCCACCGCCCTCGGCCTTGATCGACGGAATCGAGCGTAGAATGTCGGCCTGGCTGCTGGAGGTGAAGTTCCTCAGTCGGTCCTCATTGATACGCGACACCGACAAAGGTGTGTCGAAGCCAGTGCGTGGCCGGCTCGTGCCGGTGACGATGATTTCCTCGAAATTAAGCGCCGTGGCGCCGTTGTCCTGCGCTTGCGCCGCCGCTGGTAGCGCCGCCATGGCGACGCTGGACAGCAGCACCGCCGTGAAGGTGCCGATCGCCTGTTCGGATGAAATGAATTTGGTCGTCATCTTGACCTCCCCTTTAAGATTGCTGCGCTGACGGCTGCGCGGATCGGCTGGGCCTTGCCCAATTCTTGTTTTTGGCTTGGCGGCCAATGCGGCGCCCACATCCGTCATGCGCTGATCGTGACTGCAACAAAGCCGCTAACGCCGCTTTGTCGGTGCATAATCAACACTAGCGAAACCTGATCCGACCGCGCCTGCCAGTGAAGCCTATCAAAGCGGTACACTTTGTTGCATTTGATGGTACAATAAAAAGCCAAAGCGCCGGCGCGGCCGCCGGCAAGGGGATGAGGGATGTTAGACCTTGGCGATTTGATGGTGTTCACCAAGGTGGTGGAGGCGGGCAATCTGACCCGCGCCGGGCGTTTGCTGGGTATGCCCAAATCCACCGTCAGCCGGCGGTTGAGCAGGCTTGAAGAGCATCTTGGCGCCCAGCTTTTGCATCGCAGCACCCGCAAGGTGACGGTGACCGATGACGGCGCCTTGTTCTTCGAATATTGCCTGCGCAGCATTGGTGTGCTGCGCGACGGCGAACGGGCGCTGCAGGTGCAGCAGACCAATCCGCAAGGGATGGTGCGGGTGGCGCTGCCTTATGCCCTGGGCCAAGGCATGGTTGGCCAATTGCTGACCGAATTTCTCACCCTCTATCCCGATATGCGGTTGATCAGCGTGTTGTCGAACGACCCCGTCGAACTGCTGAAGGAGGGTTATGACCTGGCCATCACCGATGGTCCGTTGGCCGACTCCGGCATGATCGCAACCAAATTGGGCGCGGCGGAATGCGGCCTGTTCGCTGCGCCGACCTATTTTGAGCGCACCGGCCGGCCGCAAAGCCATGTCGACCTCCGGCGCTTCGACTTGCTGGCGCTGGGCAATGTCGACCGACCGGAGCGCTGGCAGCTTTATCGCGGCGACGATGAAGTGACGGTTGAATTTACGCCCAAATTCATGTGCAGCGATTTGATGCTGCTGCGGCATGCCGCCTTGGCTGGCCTTGGCATCGCCAACCTGCCGGCCTTTGTCTGCAAACATGATTTGGCGGAAGGCCGGATTGTCGATGTGCTGCCGGGTTGGCGTACCGCTGGAATTGCCTTTTTCGCGGTCTTCCCCGACCATATGGCGATGCCGGTGCGGGTCCGCGCGCTGATCGACTTTTTGGTCAACCAACTACGCAAGCGGTTGTCCTGGGACATTCAATAGTTCCAAAAATGGCAACACTGCGTTTCATAAAATTCGTCTGTACTTGCCGCATTGCAGGTCAAACTAATGGCCCCATCACCGGCCCCGTATGGGGTCTTGTCAGACCCAGGCACAGCACGACCAGGAATGCAGAATGAGTCGCAGAGCTTTTGAGGACCAACGCGCCAGGCTCCTTGAGTTTTTCAAAAATGCCGTCAGCGCGGTGTCGGCGGAAAATGCGATGCCGCGGCAATTGCCTCATGCCGCGCATGGCCGCACACGCTTGATCGCCGTTGGCAAGGCGGCGGCGGCGATGACGCGAATCGCCCTGGACCGTATCGATGGCCCGGTCGATGGGCTGGTGGTAACCCGTTATGGCCATTTGGAGCCGGCACATCGCTTGCCCGATATGATCGAGGTGATCGAGGCCGGCCATCCCGTGCCGGATGATGAAAGCGTCCGCGCGGCACTGCATGCCTTGGCCATGGCCGGGGAGTTAGACGCCAAGGATCATTTGCTGGTGCTTCTGTCTGGCGGCGGATCGGCTTTGCTGGCGGCACCAGTTTCCGGAATTACTTTGGCCGACAAACAAAGTATAACCCGGTCACTATTGCTGTCAGGGGCGACAATTTCCGAGATTAATTGTGTGCGCAAGCATCTGTCTCGGGTTAAAGGCGGTCGTCTGGCCGCGGCGGCGGGGCCCGCCCATGTCACCACCTTCATCATTTCGGATGTGCCGGGCGACGATCCATCCTTTGTTTCCTCTGGTCCCACCGTGCCGGACATGACGACCTTGGAAATGGCCCGCGAAATCATTCGCCGCTATGGAATCACGCCATCGCCGGCAGTAGCGGCGGCATTGAACGATCCAGCCAATGAGACCCCGCCGGTCGACACCTTGGGCTTGGCTGGTAGCGAAACCGTGGTCGTCGCCCGGGCCCGAGATGCCCTTGGCTCTGCCGCCAAGCTTGCCGCCGGCATGGGCTATGAGGTGACCAATCTGGGCGATCATTTGCAGTCGGAGGCGCGCTATTTGGGCGCTGGTCATGCGGCTTTGGCAAGGCGGCTTAAATCAAACGACGCGCCAAGGGCGATCATTTCCGGCGGTGAAGCCACCGTCGCGGTCGCCAATAAAGGCGGGCGCGGCGGGCGCAATTTGGAATATTTGCTGGGCATGGCAATCGCGCTGGATGGCGCCCCAGGCATATACGCCCTGGCCTGTGACACCGACGGCCTTGACGGCACCGAGGATAATGCCGGGGCCTATGTCTTGCCCGACACCTTGGCGCGGGCGCGGGCCTTGGGCCTGGACCCTCAGGCCTATCTGGAGCGCAATGACAGCTATCGGTTCTTCGAAGCGTTGGGCGATCTCATCATCACCGGGCCAACCCTGACCAATGTCAATGACTTCCGGGTTATTTTGACCGACGGTAATTAGTCTCGGCGCGCTTTGGCAATGCCGGCGGGGGTGCTTAAATCCGGCCGTGGCAGTGCTTGTATTTCTTGCCGGAGCCGCAAGGGCAGGGCTCATTGCGGGAGACCCGACCCCAGCTTGACGGGTCATTGGGGTCGCGCTGACTGGCCGGCACCCGCTTCAGGCTGGCAGGCGGTGGCGCCTGATCGCCGGCGTCGTTCTCGCCGGTCAGCGGGTCGATATGTGTAGTCCGTAATTGCTGTGGCATTTCGGGTTCCGGCGGCGCTTCGCGGAACTCCAGGCGCGCCAGGGTTTGGGTGACGGCTTCCCGTGCCGTGACCAACAGGCCCTCGAACATGGTGAAGGCTTCGGTCTTGTATTCCTGCAACGGGTTACGCTGGCCATAGGCGCGCAGGCCGATGACATTGCGCAGCGCCTCCAATTGCCCCAAATGATCTTTCCAATGATGGTCGATCAAGTTGAGCAACACGCTTTTTTCGATCTGACGCCAAACGTCTCGGCCAACCGTGGCCGCGCGCTCGGCCATCAGCCGGTCGGTCTGGTCGATCAGCCGTTCCTCAAACACTTTTTCGTCGATGCCGTCTTCCTTGCCCCAGTCCTCGACCGGGAAATCGCGCGAGAAGATACGTTTCAGTTCAATATCCAGGCCAGTGAGGTCCCATTGTTCGGCATAGCTGCCGGCGGGGATATGCCGCGCGACCAGGGTGGCGACGGTTTCATGGCGCATGTCGACGATGGTGTCAGCGACATCGGTAGCCTGCATGATTTCCTTGCGCTGCTCATAAATGACCTTGCGCTGGTCATTCATCACATCGTCATATTGCAGCAGGTTCTTGCGGATGTCGTAATTGCGCGCCTCGACCTTTTGCTGCGCCTTCTCGATGGCGCGGGTCAGCCAGGGATGGGTGATGGCTTCGCCTTCCTCAAGCCCCAGCCGCTGCAGGATCGAATCCATCCGCGTCTGCGGGCCGAAAATACGCAACAGGTCGTCTTCCAGGCTGAGATAGAATTTCGAGCGTCCAGGGTCGCCTTGACGCCCGGCGCGGCCGCGCAACTGATTGTCGATGCGGCGGCTTTCATGGCGTTCGGTGCCGATGATATAAAGCCCGCCGGCGTCCAAAACTTTTTGCCGATCGGTGGCGATCTCGGCGCGGATTTTCTCGCTCTTGGCCTGGCGCTTTGCGTCATCTTCAATGTCGGCGGCTTCTTCCGCCAGCCGCATATCGAGATTGCCGCCAAGCTGAATGTCGGTGCCGCGGCCGGCCATGTTGGTGGCAATGGTCACAGCCCCGGCTCGGCCGGCCTGGGCAATGATATAGGCTTCCTGTTCATGATAGCGGGCATTGAGGATTTGATGCGGCACGTTTTTTTTCTTCAGGAATGCCGACAGCGTTTCGGATTTCTCGATCGACACCGTTCCCACCAGAACCGGCTGGCCGCGCTTGCGGCAATCCGCGATTTCCTCGACAATGGCTTCGTATTTTTCCTTGGCGGTGCGATAAAATTCGTCTTGTTCGTCAGCCCTAGCGACCGGAACATGGGTCGGAATTTCGACCACATTCAGCTTGTAAATGTCGAAAAATTCTTGCGCTTCGGTGGCTGCCGTGCCGGTCATGCCGGCCAGCTTGGGGTATTGACGAAAATAGTTTTGAAAGGTAATCGAGGCCAGGGTCTGATTTTCGGGCTGAATCGAAACGCCTTCCTTGGCTTCAACCGCCTGGTGCAGGCCGTCCGACCAGCGCCGGCCTTCCATCATCCGACCGGTGAATTCGTCGATGATGACCACGCGGTCGTCCTTGACGATATAGTCGCGGTCGCGCTGGAAAACCTTGGCGGCCCGTAGCGCGTTGTTGACATGATGGACGATGCCGGCATTTTCATAATCATAAAGGCTTTCTGATTTCAGCAGCCCAGCATCCTTGAGCAGGCCTTCGATTTTTTCCTGGCCTTCCTCGGTCAGCGTCACCGCCCGGCTTTTCTCGTCCAGCTCATAGTCGCCTTCCTCCATCCGCTCAACCAGCTTGCCGACGCTGGTATAGAGTTCCGACTTGTCCTCGGTTGGGCCGGAGATGATCAGCGGCGTGCGTGCTTCATCGATCAAAATCGAGTCGACTTCATCGACGATGGCGAAATTGAACGGCCGCTGCACCATGTCTTCCAGGCGGAACTTCATATTGTCGCGCAGATAGTCGAAGCCATATTCATTGTTGGTGCCATAGGTGATGTCGGCGCCATAGGCGGCGCGGCGCTCGGCGTCGGTCATGCCATGAACGATGGTCCCGACCTCCAGCCCCAAGAACCGGTAGATCTGGCCCATCCATTCAGCATCGCGCTTGGCCAAATAGTCGTTGACGGTGACGACATGCACGCCCTTGCCGGCCAATGCGTTCAAATAGACCGGCAAGGTGGCAACCAAGGTCTTGCCTTCGCCGGTCTTCATTTCGGCGATTTCACCCCGGTGCAAAACAATGCCGCCGATCAACTGCACGTCATAATGGCGTTGGCCCAAGGTGCGCTTGGCGGCCTCGCGCACGGTGGCGAAGGCGTCGACCAGAAGATTGTCCAGGCTTTCGCCATCGGCGAGGCGTTGTTTGAGGGTCTGTGTCCGCGCCGCCAGTTCAGCATCACTGAGGGCGCTGACCGCTTCCTCTTGCGCATTGATGGCGGCGACCTTGGGCTGCAATGACCGCAGCAGCCGGTCATTGGCGGTGCCGAAAAAGCGTTTTGCAAGCGAGCCGAACCCCAGCATCCGAAAATTTATCCTTAAGCTATTGCCATGAAACTGTTGCGGAGGCCCTTATGCGAGCAGACACCGTGGCGAATTGCCGGGCGCGCCCCCATGGCCGCCCGCTTCCGGCTCGGCAGAGATAAGAACGCCCGCGCCCGCTGTCAACCGAGCCGCGCGATCGGGACTTGCCCAAGTCGCCATCGGACTGCCATACAGAAGCGATTTCATTCAGCGAAGGTATGCGGACTTGGCTAAAATTCCCTTGCCGGTATCACCATTGGCGCCGAGCCATTTTCCTGATTTGCCCGCCATCGCCGGGGTGCGCCTGGCGGTGGCGGAGGCGCAAGTCAAATATCGCGATCGTGCCGACATCCTGCTGGCGCAATGTGACCCAGGCACCGTGGTGGCCGGGGTGCTGACGCGTTCCAAGACCGCATCGCCCGAGGTCGAATGGTGCCGCCAGGTGTTGGGCGGCCATCATCAGCCGGTCGAAGGCCGGGCATTGTGCGTGGTCTCGGGCAATTCCAACGCCTTCACCGGCAGGGCCGGCAAGGAGGCGGTGGCGCAAACCGTCAGCCGGCTGGCGGCGCTTAATGATTGCGCCTTGCACCAGATCTTGGTGGCGTCCACCGGCGTGATTGGCGTGCCGATGCCGGCCGATAAGGTGGCCGGAGTGCTGGACGACTTGGTGGCGCGGGCCGGTGCGGCGGACTATCTGGAGGCTGCCCAGGCAATCATGACCACCGATACCTTCCCCAAATTGGCGACCCGCACCGCACATATTGACGGTCAGGTCGTGCAGCTGAACGGCATCGTCAAGGGTTCCGGTATGATCGCGCCCGACATGGCGACGATGCTGGGCTTCATTTTCACCGACGCGCGCATTGAGCAGCCAGTGCTGCAGGCCCTGTTGGCGCGGGCCACCGACCAAAGTTTCAATGCCATTACCGTCGACGGAGATACCTCTACCAGCGATACCGTGCTGGCCTTCGCCACCGGCCATGTGCCAGCGCCGGTGATCGCGGCGGCGGATGATCCTCGGTTAGAGGCGTTTGCTGCCGCCTTGACCGAATTATGCGTCGAATTGGCGCAATTGGTGGTGCGCGATGGCGAAGGCGCGTCCAAATTCATTGAAATTGCCGTCACCGGTGCTGAGTCGGATTTGGCCGCACGGCGTATCGGCATGTCGATTGCCAATTCCCCCCTGGTCAAGACCGCAATTGCCGGGGAAGACGCCAATTGGGGCCGGGTGGTGATGGCTGTCGGCAAGGCTGGCGAAGCCGCCGACCGCGACCGCTTGGCGATCCGTTTTGGCGATTGCCTGGTGGCGGAACGCGGCGCCGTGGTGCCGGGCTATGATGAAGCCCCGGTGGCGGCGCATCTCAACGGCCGCCATGTCCGTATCGGCGTCGATATCGGCATTGGCGCCGGTCAGGCAACGGTCTGGACCTGCGACCTGACTCATGGCTATATCAACATCAACGCCGATTATCGCAGCTAGGGCCGGATCTGCCGGTTGGGCGGCAAAAAACGCCGAGTAGCGCGGCGGGTTCCAGCCTAATGTATTGATTCTATTTGGTCTTGCATTGGCATGATTTGTGAATGGCGGGTCTTGGATTAACCGCTGGAGACGATCATGACCCCACAGGACCATCACGCTTTTCTGGATAATTTGGACCAGGCGCTGGAAGAGGCGATCAGGCGTTTTCGCGCCTTGCATCATGTGTCGTTGGCGGAACTGCATGAGATGCGCGCGGCGCTGACGAAGGCACGGCAAGCGGTGCGTGAAGCCGAGGAAGGGGCCGGGCAAACCCTGGCCAAGCCCGAGGTGGCCATGGCCGAGGCGCCATCAAGCCAGGCGCGGCGGGCTTAAACGGTCGACCAGCCAGCCGGCGCAACGCCAGATCAGCAGGGTGGCGGCGATCGAGACATAGCCGTCAACCGCATAATGCCAGCCCAGATGCACTGAGCCGATCATGATCAGTGCCGCATAGCCGGTCATCGCCCAGCCCCAGAAGCGGCTATGTTGCCAGGCCGCCAAGGCGATCAGCGTGGCGATGGCGACATGCAGGCTGGGCATCGCGGAAATGCCCGCGCCGATATGATCGACGCCCTCGACATGGCCTTGCCACAGCATTTCCTGGGTGCGCAGCGCCAGCAATCCCAGTCCGTCGCCCTGGCCGCCAAGGCTGGCGTCGATTTCATAAAGCCGCGCCATTAAAGGCGCATAGGGGTCGGGCAGGCCGGTCACGGCGCCGAAATAGCACGGTCCAGCCGACGATAAGGCCAGCGCCATGGCCGAGCCCAATAACGCCCATAACAGCACAAAGCTGAGCAAGAACCGCATGCGGGCGCGGGCGGCGTCAATCTTGATGGTGTAAAACAGCACCGCCACCCACATCACCCCAAACCATGCATTATATCCGAGATTGATGATCTGGGTCGCGACCTCGCCGCCAAACGCGATATGGGTCAGGCGCCATGGGTCGATGCCGAAATGCAGCCATTGATCAAGCCGGTAAAAGGCTTCGTCCCACTGAAACGGGGCCAAAACCGGGATCATGGTTTTGAACGAGGAATAACTGCCGATCAAGACCGGCAGGACGATGAAGGGCGTAGCCCGCATCAGCAGTGGCCGCGGCGCCAGCACATGCTGACGAATGTCGCCCCAAATTCGCGCCGTTGGCCGCTTTTCCTTTTCCACCAGCGCCAATTCCAGGGTGCGCGCGGCCAAGGCGACACAGGCGAAAATCAACGCCGCCAGATTGAGGATATAGGCATAGGAAAAGGGCTGGAAGCGACCCAATTGGTCGGCGACCAATGCCGTCAACGCCACCATGGCTGCATAGGCCAGAATCAAGCCAGTCAAGCAGCCATGCTGGCGCAAGGCGTCGGCCAGCGACGGTGCGGCGATGGCGGTAGAGGTAGAGGTTGGGGTTGGAGCTGAGGCAGGCGCGGCGCTGGTTTGCATGGTCTTGGCCGTTTCCAACGATTGCATGTCGCCGCCGGTTTTACGTTAAAAGTCTTGCTGAAAAGCAAAAGGCGGCATGGCGCCGTGGCCATGCCGCCTTTGCTGAATAACCCCGTTGCCTGCCTTAGAGGCTGGAGGCCACCGTGGTGAAGGTCGACGACAGCGAGGTGCCCAGGCTGGTCAGCGCGGTCACCGCGGCGATCGACACCAGGGCCGCGATCAGACCGTATTCAATGGCCGTCGCGCCGTCTTCGTTTTTGAAGAACTTTGCAAAAAGCTTCATGGACTCTCTCCTACTTCCCAAGCTTGAGATGGCTAGCACGGCGTCTTTTTGATCGGCCGTGCCCGCAGCATGCATGCGGGGCTCTAAAGAAACACTTAATAGTCGAAACAATTAATCGATTTGTGCAAATAAATTGCGCATAATTTATAGTAAACAGGATTTAACTATAATAAAGAGAGTATCATTACTTACATCGATATATGCCTTGACTATAGTGAAGGCATTCTTGACGCCCTGGCCTGGGCCTTTGCAAAGCGCGTGCGGGCGGTTAGAGTTGGCAACCAATGTCGGTGCGGCGGGTGGATCGCCACGGCCCTTCGGGCTTCAGGGTGACGGGATCAGGTTCATCGTCACTGCGAGCCCCTTCAGGGGCGCGGCAGTCCATTGGCGCGGTGGGGAAGTGGTTTTGTGAGGCATGTGATGGACATGAGCAGGGGCATGGGCGGATGAATGGCGGCATGAACCCGATGGCGGCGGCCCGGTGCGCGCCGGCGGCGATTGGCGGCTTGCCATTGGTCTTGGTGGCGGCGGTGGTGTTGTTCGACGCCGATGGCCGGTTGTTGCTGACCCAGCGGCCCGAGGGCAAATCGATGGCCGGCTTGTGGGAATTTCCCGGCGGCAAGGTTGAGGCGGGAGAAAGCCCGGAAGCCGCCCTGGTGCGTGAATTGGCCGAGGAATTGGGGGTGGAGGCGTGTTTGACCTGTGTCGCGCCATTTACCTTCGCCTCCCATGCCTATGAGAATTTTCATTTACTGATGCCGCTGTATCTGTGCCGCAATTGGTCGGGCATTCCACATCCGCGTGAAGGCCAGGCATTGAAGTGGGTCAGGCCAAGACAATTGCGCGATTATCCGATGCCGCCGGCGGATTTGCCATTGGCCGCGGCGTTGATCGACCAGTTCGGATAGATCGGCGACGATCATGGGCATGAGGGCGGCGGCGATGGGCATGGGCTGGTGGCGAGGCGTTCGATATGGTTTGGCGGCCTTGGCGCTCGTCTTGGTGGCTGGCTGCGGCGACAAGGACGAGGATGGGCTGAAAACCCCGATTCCGCGGCTGCTGCTGTTCGGCGGCGAAATGCCAACGGCCGTGCAACTCAGTCCTGATGGCCAGTCCATCAGCTATATCGCCGATTTGGAGGGCACGCCCAATCTGTGGGTGGCGCCAGTGGGCGCGGCCGACCAGCCGCGTCCGGTCACTCGCCTGGATGGCTCCGGTATCAGCCAATATGACTGGGCTGCGGATGGCGAGCATCTGATTTTCCTGGCCGCCGACCGGGAGTCGGGCAATTGGCATGTGCATGCGGTGGCCGCGGCCGGTGGCCCGGTGCGCGACATCACCCCCATCGATGGCGCGCATGCCCGGCTGTTGGCGGCCAGCGACAGCCGCCCCGGCAGTGTCTATGTCGCGATGTCGCAATCAGAAGCGCTGGCGGGCGACATTTACCGCATCGACATCGCCAGCGGCGCGCGATTGCTGATGGTGAAGGGCGATGGTGCCGGCCATTTTCTGGCCGGCGCTGATTTAACACCACTGCTGCGGCAGGGTTTCGATGCCGGCAGGCTGACCTGGTCGATACGGCAAGCCGATTCGGAGGGTGGCTGGCGGGCCTTGGCCACTGTGCCGGCGCAAGACGCCTGGGGTACCGCGATTGACGGATTTTCAGCCGACGGGCTTTATGCCTTTATGCGCGACAGCCGTGATGCCGAGACCCTGGGCCTGGTCAGGTTAAACTTGGCGGATGGCACCGCCAAGGTGCTGGCGCGACAAGCTGGGGTCGATATCGCCCGCATTGTTTTCGATCCGGTCACTGGCATCCCCGCCGCCTATGCAGTGGAAGACAGCCGCCGCCGCTGGACCGGCTTGATACCCGACGCCGCGGCGACATTGGAACAATTGGCGCTGCTGGCGCCGGGCGATCTCGACATCCTCGATCAAAGCGGCGATGGCCGCCATTGGCTGGTCAGTTTCGATGCCGCCGTCACCCCGCCACGTTATTTTGTCTATGACCGCGAGGCCGAAACGGCGACGGCGCTGAACCTGATGCAACCGTCCTGGGCCGACATGCCGACGGTGGCGCAACAGCCGCGCACCATTCTCAGCCGCGACGGCACCAAATTGGTGGCGTATCTCAGTTTGCCGCCAGAACGCCGCCTCAATGCCGCCGGTGTCCCTGATCAGCCCTCGCCCATGGTGATGACGGTTCATGGCGGGCCATGGGCGCGCGATCATTATGGCTTTTCGCCTGTGCATCAATGGCTGGCCAGCCGCGGTTATGCGGTGTTGGCGGTCAATTATCGGGGCTCGACCGGGTTCGGCAAATATTTTCGTGCCGCCGCCGATGGCGCCTGGGGCACCGTGGTGCCGCAAGACTTGGCCGACGCCGCCCGCTGGGCGGTGGCGCAAGGGATTGCCCAAGACGGCAAGATCGGCTTGTTCGGCGGCGCCTTTGGCGGCTATGCGGCGCTGATGGCGCTGGCCGAGGCGCCGGCGGATTTCGCCTGCGCGGTCAGCTTGGCCGGTCCGGTTGATCTGGTCGATCTGGTTGAACGCATTCCCGCCGGCGGGCCAGCCTTACCGTATCTGTTCCGCGCCCATGTCGGCGATCCCGCCAGCCCCGAAGGTCGGGCGCGGCTTCAGGCCCAGTCGCCCGTCAGCCAGATTGGCACCCTGGTTGATCCCGTCCTGTTGGCCGGCGGCGGCCAAGACCCGTTGGTGCCGGCCGCCAGCTTGGCCGCCTTCGCCAAGGCGCTGGAATCGGCGGGCAAGCCGGCCGCCTATCTCAATTTTCCCAATGAAGCCCATGGTCTGGCGCGGGGCGCCAATGAACGGGTTTTCCTGGCCGCGGCCGAGGCATTTTTCAGCCAATGCCTGGGCGGACGCTTGGAAAGCCTGAGTCCTGAACACTTGGCCGCCGCCACCATCGAGATCCGCCAAGGCGCCAAACTCATCCCCGGCCTGGCCGAAGCCTGGGCCGCCGCCAATCCCTGATGGCGCGCCCAAAGGTGGCAGGGGTCAGGGCGCCAGCAGTTCGTCGGGCAGGGTTTTGAGGCAATCCTGAAAGGGTTGCGGGGTGCCCATGCCGCGTGCCAGCACCAGCGCGCCTTGCACCAGGGCCAGCGCGCGTTGCGCCCGGGCTTGGGCGTTTGGTGGTGTAAGCCCCGCTTCCACCAGCACGGCGGCCAAGGCGTCGATCCATAATGTGAAAATTTTTCGGATTTGGGTGGTGAACGGGCCGCGCTGCATGTGCGCGGAAGACAGCATGTTCAACAAACAGGCTTGGCGACCGCCGTCATAAAAGGCGTCAAGCTGACGGACCATGGCGTCGATCCGCTGCGCCGGCGGCGCGGTCGTGCGCAAGACGGCCAAGACATGGCTGTTGAGCCATGTTTCGGCAGCCGCCAGCACTTCTTGCGCCATTTGCGTCTTGCCGTCGGGAAAGCGGTGATACAGGCTTGCTTTTTTGAGGCCGGTGGCGTTCGCCAAGGCCGTCAGTGACGCCCCTTCATAGCCGACATCGCGAAATACCCGGCTGAGCCCGGCGATCAAGGCTTGCTCGTCAACGGATTGCTTTCGTCCCATGCCAAGATGCTCCTGAATATATTTTACCGAATGAACGGTAAAATATATTGACAGCGCCCGGTCGGGTCGCTTAAAGCGTAATTTACCGATCGTTCGGTAATAGTCAACCCAATCAAAGGATATTTTCCGATGTCGAAGACCGCGATTGTTGTTTACGCCGACCCCAAGGCTGGCGGCGAGGAAGCCCTGGGCCGCTTGTTCAACGCTTTGTTCCTGGCCTATGAGCTGCAGGAAAAGCAGCAGACGGTGGCGCTGCTGTTCCAGGGCGCTGGTGTGCGCTGGGCCAGTGAAGTGACCAAACCGGCGCATCCGGCGCATGCGCTTTACGCGGCGGTGTCCGACACCGTCATCGGCGTGTGCCGGGGCTGCGCCGATGTGTTTGGCGCCACCGCCGATGTCCGCGAATCGGGCTTAGCCCTGATCGATGAAAAAGCGATTCCCGGCACCAGCGGCATCATCGACTTGTCGAAATATCTCGACGAAGGATACCGCCTCATCACCTTTTGATGACGCGGTGGCGCGGCGCCGCCATTGGCCGGCGGCGCCGCGTCGTCATGCGCTGCGCAGGATCGGGGCAAAGCGGGCGGTGCTGCTGTCGGCCTGATAATGGCGGGACAGTGCGGGCGCGCGGCGGGCCAGGTCATCGACCGCGGCAATGATTTTGTCGGCGGTTTCGTCGCTCATCAAATAGCTGAAATTCAGCCGCACCCAGCCCGGCTTCTCCAATTCTTGGCCGGCGGCGATGGCGGTGGCCAGCGCCTTAGATTGCGCTTGGTCAATGTCCAGCAAGCGATGCGCATAGGGGCCGGCGCAAGCGCAACCGCCGCGCGCCTGAATGCCATAAACGTCACTCAACATGCGGGTGAACAATTGATGATGGATCAGGCCGCCATCGCCATCGCGGACCCGAAAGGAAAAGATCGGCAGCCTTTTTGCGCGGTCCACACCCAACAAGTCCAGCCGTGGATTTTGTCGCCAGACTTTCAGCGCCCGCGCGTTCAAGACGGCTTCGCGCTGGTTGATCCAGTCCTGGCCGATCTGCGCCTTGACCAAAAAGGCAAGGCCGGCGCGAATGTCGCCGATGACATTGGGCGTGCCGGCTTCCTCGCGCGCGGTGAGATCGTCGAGATAGACATGATCCCAGGGCGAGACAAAGGAAACGGTGCTGCCGCCGGGCCAGCTTGGCTTGTCATTGCGCACCGCGGCCCGGCGCAAGATCAACAAGCCGGAAGCGCCTGGGCCGCCGGCAAATTTATGCGGCGAGGCGACAATGGCATCTTTTTCCAGCCCGGGGCCGGGGTTCATGTCGATCGGCAAATAGGGCGCGCCACCGGCATAATCCCATAGCACCAAGGCGCCATGGCGCTTCAGGATCCGTGTCACGGCAGTGGTGTCGGTGATGATGCCGGTGACATTGGACGCGGCGGAAAACGCGCCGATTTTCAGGCCGCTGCCAGCATGCGCCAGCAAGGCCGCATCAAGCGCGTCCAAATCCGGGCCGCCCATCGCCGCTTCGCCAATCTCCACCACCTTGGCGCCGCTTTCGCGCCATGGCAGCAGATTGGAGTGATGCTCATAGGGTCCGACAAACACCACCGGTTGCTGGCCGGCATCTGCCGCCGCCGCAACGCCAAACAACGACACCAACCGGTTCAAGCCAGCGGTGGCGCCGGCGCCGGCGAAGATCACCGCATAGTCCGCCGGGTCGGCATGGCAAATGCGGGCGATGGCAGCGCGGGCATCTTCGCGCAAACGGGTCATCTGGGCGCCGCAGAAAGAGGCTTGAGTATGGGTGTTGGCATAATAGGGCAGGACATGGCCGGCGATGAAATCCTCGACCTGGCGCAGGGCCCGGCCGGAGGCGACAAAATCGGCGTAAATCAAACCCTTGGTGCCGAACGGGCCGGGCACCGGCGCGCCTTCGCCGATCAGGCCGGCGCGCAGCCGTTCAACCAGATTTGGGCCGGCCAGGGCTTTGGTGAATGGCGACAGACTCATCAACGCCCCCCCTAAAAGAAATTTTCAAGCCGGGTGAGGGGGCGGCCATTGTGCTGCATCACCGCCGTGACCAGGCTGTTGGGCGCGATTTCACGCCAGCTAGAGATATCCTCGTCCAAGGGCTCGGAGACGATCAGCACGCCGTCATCCTGTTCCTTTTGATACAGCGATGGCGCCAGATGGTCCGACGACCAGCGCACAGCCCAAACCGATTGGCCGTGAGTGACGGCGAAAGTGGCGCGGAAGGCTTCGTCGATGCCATCTTCGCGGCGCAGCCGCTCGATTTTCTCTACGGTGCGGCGAATGGCGTTTTCCGGGCTGTGCTGCAATCCTTCGGTGATCATCAGTTGAAACATCAATTCGCTGTCGGTGCCGCCTTGCATGGCGTCATGGCATGTGTCGGACAACAGCGCTTCCAGTCGCCGGCGCAATTGGCGAAAGCCGCCGATTTGGCCATTGTGCATGAACAGCCAGCGCTCACAGCGGAACGGATGGCAGTTGACAAACAGATTGGGGGCGCCAGTGGAGGCTCGGACATGGGCGAAAAACACATGGCTTTCGACCATACGGGTCAACTCGCGTAAATTGGGGTCGGCCCAGGCGGGGCCGGCATTGCGGTAGACTCCTGGCTCCGGCCATGTGCTGTACCAGCCCAAGCCGCCGCCGTCTCCATGCACCCCCAGCTTGGCCTGATGCGACTGTTGCGCCTGGCCGCACAGCGCGTGCTTGCCCTCATACACAAAAGCCTCAATCAGGCGCGGCGCGCCAATATAAGCCAGCCAACGGCACATCGAATATTCAACCCTTCACACGGCGGAAGTTTACAATAGACTATATGATCGAATTTTGCCGCGATTTCATCACATAAATTATTGACCTTATGCCTAAATGGTGGTCAATTGATCGAATGGAAGTCGTTAAAATAGATCGAATTGATGCCGCCATACTGCGCATCCTGCAAGAGGATGCCGGACTGTCCCAGCGCGACCTGGCCGACCGGGTTGGTATTTCTCAAAATGCCTGTTGGCGGCGCTTGCAGGCGCTGACCAATGCCGGGGTCATCAAGGGCCGGGCGGTGAAGCTGGACCGCAATGCCTTGGGTCTGGACTTGGTGGTGTTCACCATGCTGCGCACGCGCCATCATTCGGCGGAATGGCTGGAGAATTTCCGCGCCCATATCTCGGCCATTCCCGAGGTGGTGGATTTTTTCCGCATCGGCGGCGACTATGACTATATGTTGAAGATCGTGACCCAGAACATGGCCGGTTTCGATGCGGTCTATCAGCGCTTGATTAAGGGCGTGGAACTGGATTCGGTGACATCTTATTTCGCGATGGAAGCGATTGAGGAACAGCGACCGTTGATGATCAAGCCGACCAGCCGGGTTTGAGCGGGCGGGACAGGGGGCATCATGCTGGCATATGCGATCCGTCGCTTGTTGGCGACCATACCGGTCATGGCGATTGTTGCCATTATCGTGTTTTCGCTGCTCTATCTCACCCCCGGCGATCCGGCGGCGGTGCTGGCGGGCGAGCAGGCCAGCGCTGAGGAAATCGCCCGGCTGCGGCTGGCGTTGGGGCTGGACGATCCCTTTCACATTCGCTTCGGGCATTGGATTGTCGACGTGCTGCAAGGCGATCTGGGCACCTCGGTATTTTCCAACATGCCGGTGATGGACTTGGTGGTGCAAAGGCTGGAGCCGACGGTGTCCTTGACCTTGGCGTCGCTGGCGATTGCGGTGCTGATCGCGGTGCCCTTGGGCGTGGTCGCGGCCTGGCAGTCGGGCCGGGTGATCGACCGCATGGCCATGGGCTTCGCGGTGCTGGGCTTTTCGCTTCCCGTGTTCGTGCTGTCTTATTTGCTGATCATGCTGTTGTCGGTGGAGTGGCGGCTTTTGCCGGTGCAAGGCTATGTGCCGATCGCTTATGGCGTCGGGCCTTGGGCGCAGCATTTATTATTGCCGGCCTTGTCGCTCGGCATTGTCAACGCGGCCTTGATCGCCCGCATCACCCGCGCGGCGATGATGGAGATTTTGGGACAGGACTATATCCGCACCGCGCGCGCCAAGGGCTTGTCGACGGCGGTGGTGCTGGTGCGCCATGCGTTGAAGAACGCCGCCGTGCCAATTGTCACGGTAATCGGCATTGGCTTTGCTTTGCTGATCAGCGGCGTGGTGGTGACCGAAACCGTATTCAATATTCCGGGCATGGGCCGGTTGGTGGTAGACGCCATTTTGCGGCGCGACTATCCGGTGATTCAGGGTGTCATTTTATTATTTTCGCTCACTTATGTCGTGGTCAATCTGCTGGTTGATCTGAGCTACGGCTTATTTGATCCAAGGATACGCTATTGAGCGCGGCGGCAACCATGGGCCTGGCTTGGCGTCGGCATCCCAATATGGTGCTGGGCGCGGCGATGCTGGCGGCGATCTGCCTGGCCGCCTTGGCCGCGCCCTGGTTGGGTACCATCGATCCGCAAAAAATCGCGCCCTTCGACCGATTGCGCCCGCCCGATGCCAGCTTTTGGTTTGGCGGCGACCTGATTGGCCGCGACGTCTATAGCCGTACGGTCTATGGCGCGCGGGTGTCGTTGATTGTCGGTCTGGGCGTCGCCATCCTCAGCATTGTGTTTGGATTGATGGTTGGCTTGCTCAGTGGCTTCGTGCGCTGGGTGGACGGTGTCATGATGCGGGTGATGGACGGGGTGATGGCAATCCCGTCGATCTTATTGGCGGTGGCCTTGATCGCGCTCACTGGCGCCAGTTTGAAAAATGTCATCATCGCCATCACCGTGGCGGAGATTCCGCGGGTCGCGCGGTTGGTGCGCAGCGTTGTGCTGTCATTGAAGGAGCAGCCCTTTGTCGAGGCGGCGATCACCGCCGGCACGCCGTTTTTTGCGATTTTGTGGCGGCATGTCTTGCCCAACACATTGGCGCCCTTACTGGTGCAGGGCACATATATTTTCGCCTCTGCCGTGCTGACCGAAGCGATTTTAAGCTTCATTGGCGCCGGCACACCGCCATCGATCCCAAGCTGGGGCAATATCATCGCCGAGGGTCGCACGGTGTTTCACATCGCGCCCCATATCGTGCTATTGCCGGGCCTTGCCCTGTCCGTCACCGTGTTGGCGGTCAATCTGTTGGGAGACGGCCTGCGTGATCATTTCGACCCGCGTTTTGTGAGCCGCGCATGAGCAACGCCACGCCATTGCTGGAAGTGCGCGGGCTGGAAGTTGCCTTCCGCAGCCAGGCCGGCACCGTGCGCGCGGTGCAGGGCATGTCGTTCGCGCTGGATGCCGGCGAAACCCTGGCCATTGTCGGTGAATCGGGTTCGGGCAAAAGCGTCAGTTCGCTGGCGGTGATGCGGCTCATCCCCGATCCGCCGGGCAAGATCGTCGCCGGTGAAATTCTCTATCAAGGCGACAATCTGCTGCAGTTCAGCGAGCGCCAAATGCGGCGCCTGCGCGGCAATGATATTTCGATGATTTTCCAGGAGCCGATGACCAGTCTGAACCCGGTTTTGACGGTGGGCAAGCAAATCGGCGAGGCGGTGATGCTGCACCAGGGGGCCGACCGCGCCCAGGCCCGGGCCCAGGCCTTGGACATGCTGCGGCTGGTCCAGATTCCCGAGCCGGAGCGGCGGTTGGATCAATATCCGCATGAATTGTCCGGCGGCATGCGGCAGCGGGTGATGATCGCCATGGCCTTGGCTTGTGGACCGAAATTGTTGATCGCGGATGAGCCAACCACCGCCTTGGATGTGACCATTCAAGCCCAAGTGCTGGATTTGATGCGCGATTTAAAGGCCCGCACCGGCGCCGCGATTTTGTTGATCACCCATGATCTGGGCGTGGTCGCCGAAATGGCTGAACGGGTGATCGTGGTTTATGCCGGCGCCAAGGTCGAGGAAGGCCCGGTGCGTTCGATCCTGCGTCAGCCGCGTCATCCTTATACCCGCGGGCTGTTGGGCGCGATGCCGACCTTGGGTGCCAGCCTGGCCGAGGGTGCGGCCAATCGGTTGACGGAAATTCCCGGCACGGTGCCGCGCCTGGACCAGCCGATCACCGGCTGCGCCTTCGCGCCGCGCTGTGCGATGGCGGTGGATCGTTGCCTGGTCGAGGCACCGGTGATGACCAGCCAGGCTCCTGGCCACAGCGCCGCTTGTTGGCGTGCCGATGAATTGGGAGCCGAGTCATGAACGCCGAGCCGTTATTGCGCGTGGAAGGGCTGGTCAAGCATTTCGACTTGTCTGGCGGCATGATGAAACGCTTGCTCAGCGGTGGCGAGCGCCGAGTCGTGCGCGCGGTTGACGGCGTTGATTTTGAATTGGCGGCGGGCGAGACTTTGGGCTTGGTCGGCGAAAGCGGTTGCGGCAAATCAACGGTCGGCCGGGCCATTTTGCGGCTGACCGAGCCGACGGCGGGGGCGGTGCGATTGGCCGGCCAATCGATCGGCCAGGCGCGGCCCAGGCAATTGCGGGCGATGCGGCGGGATCTGCAAGTGGTGTTCCAGGATCCCTTCGCGTCGCTCAATCCACGCCGCACCATCGCCCAAGCTGTGGCCGAACCGATCGTGAATTATGGTCTGGCCAAGGGCGCGGCTTTGCGCGACCAGGTGCTTGGCTTGTTGCAGCGGGTCGGCATCCGCCCAGATCAGGTTGACCGCTATCCGCATGAATTTTCCGGCGGCCAACGTCAGCGTATCGGTATTGCCCGGGCGCTGGGCACGCGGCCGAAGCTGATCATTCTGGACGAGCCGGTCTCGGCGCTGGATGTGTCGGTGCAGGCGCAGGTGATCAATTTGTTGATGGACCTTCAGGCGGAGTTCGGTCTGGCCTATTTGTTCGTCGCCCATGATTTGGCGGTGGTCGAACATATCAGCGACCGTGTGGCGGTGATGTATCTGGGTAAGATCGTCGAAATCGCCGACAAGCGGTCATTATTTTCTTCGCCCAGGCATCCCTATACCAAGGCGCTGTTGTCCGCGGTGCCGGCGCCAGACCCCGATGCGGCGCGCGGGCGCATTGTTTTGCAAGGCGACATCCCCAGCCCGGTGGCGCCGCCTTCGGGTTGCCGCTTCCGCACCCGTTGCCCCATCGCCCAACCGATTTGCGCCGCGCAAGAGCCCCCATTGGCCGCGCAGGCGACCGGCCATCGCGCCGCATGTCATTTCGCGGCGCCTGGGCCACTGATCGGCCAATTAAGCTAGGCAGTCATTTGTTGCCAGGCGCGGTATTGCAGCCAGCCCATGGCGCCAACCATCGCCGCGACGGCCATGGCCGCGGCCATGCCCGCGGTGCTGTTGATCCACAAGCCCGTTAAGATCAGCAATAGCGTGCCGAATACCCAGGAAGCGTCGCCGATCGAAAAATACAGGACCAGGCCAGGACGGGGCGGATCGCGGCGCGCGCTATGTAACAGGTGCACGCCGTTCAATAGCAGCACGCCGCCCAGTGTCGCGATCAGCCAGGCTGGCGCGGGTGGGCTGGCGAGAAAATGCGCGACCTTGCTGGGCGCGGCCAGAAACAGCGCCCCAAAGCCGAGGCAGCTGGCGCCATTGAGACGCAAGATTGTATTGATATGGGCCATGGGTTACGCTCCTTGTCAACTATGGTGACAAGGTATGGAAAGGCGGGCATATTGTCAACAAAGTTGACAACAAATCGGAAGACTGATTTGCCGATGGCGGAAAGCCAAAGCCTGCAGCTGCTGTTCGAGTTGGGCGCGGCGCAGGCAAGGCTTGTAGACTGGTTGGCGGCGCAATTGGCCAAGCGTGGCCATGCCGGGGTGACGCCATCGGCGCTTGGTTTTTTGGGCCAATTGGATTGTGGCCCCAATCATGCCGCGGCAGTCGCGCGGCGTCTGGGGGTGTCGCGGCAAATGGTGGCGAAAACCGTGGCGGAAATGGCGGCCAAGGGCTGGTTGGAATTGGTCCCCGATCCGGTCTTGCGCAACCGCAAGTTGATTGTGTTCACGGCTCAGGGTGAAGCGCTGATGGCCGACTCCCGGGCCATTCTGGCGCAATTGGATGAAAGTCTCCGCAGCCGTCTGGGCGCTGACTGGACGGCCGAACTCCGCGCCAACCTCGGTCGGCTGATGCGCCTGTTGTGAGGGCTTTCAAGGGACGGGCCCACCCCATCGGGGCCGCCCTCAATGCTGGTCCAAAAACGCCAGCACCTGATCGCGCTCATCGGGATTGACGATTTCAGTCAGCACTTTCCAGAAGCCCGCTACCGCTTGCGGCCCAGCTTGGCGATAGGCGGCGGCGATGCGGGCATGCTGCAAGCCTTCCAATTCGCGCGCCAGCGTCTGGCCCTTGGCGGTAAGGCTGAGCTGCCGCTGGCGCCGGTCGGTCTTGCCGACGGTGGCGCTGACATAACCGTCATCGACCAAGGTGTTCAGCACGCGAGAGAGGCTTTGCTTGGTGATTTTCAAGATCGTCAACAATTCACCGACGGTAATGCCCGGTCGCCGGTTGATGAAGTGCAAGGCGCGATGATGCGCGCGGCCTAGGTCATGGCGGGCCAGGGCGGCGTCGGCCTCGGCGGTGAAATCACGATAGGCGAAAAACAGCAATTCCACGGCCCGGCGCAATTCATCCTCGCGCAGGAACAAGGTCGGCATGATGGATTTTACGTCAGTCATGTTGACATATATGCGCCGACTGGCTAGACAATACAAGAATTTTCCGTCTCAATGATTCTGAAACAACAAGGGGCCGTCCAGGTCCCGATTGAATGTGGCAGGCCTGCCCGAGGAATGACGATGAACGCGACCTATGACGACCGCGATGGCTTTATCTGGTTCGATGGCGCCTTGGTGCCGTGGCGCGACGCCAAGGTACATGTCCTGACCCACGCCTTGCATTATGCCAGCGCGGTGTTCGAAGGGCAGCGGGTTTATGGCGGGGCGGCGTTCAAATTGCGCGAGCACAGCCAGCGCTTGATCGACTCCGGGCGGATGTTGGGTTTTGAAATTCCCTATATGGTCGAGCAGATCGACGAAGCCGTCTTGGCCACCATCAAGGCCAATGACTTGAGCGATTGTTATGTCCGCCCGATCGCCTGGCGCGGTAGCGAGCAAATGGGGGTCTCAGCGCAGAAGTCGAAAATTCATTTGGCGGTGGCGACCTGGCAGTGGCCGGCCTATTTTTCGTTGGAGGATCGGTTAAAGGGGCTGCGGCTGGATATTTCCGACTGGCGCCGGCCAGACCCGCGCACAGCGCCTGCCAAGGCCAAGGCCACCGGTTTGTACATGATTTGCACCTTGTCCAAGCATAAGGCGGAAGCCAAGGGCTATAACGATGCGTTGATGTTCGACTGGCGCGGCCAAGTCGCCGAGGCCACGGGCGCCAATGTGTTTTTCGTCAAGGATGGGGCTTTGCACACGCCGACGCCGGACTGTTTTTTGGATGGCATCACCCGCCGCACGGTGATTGGGCTAGCCAAGGCCCGTGGCCTTGATGTGATCGAACGCGCGATCATGCCCGAGGAAATGGAAGGCTTCGAACAGTGTTTTCTTACCGGTTCGGCGGCTGAGGTCAGTCCGGTGTCGGAGATCGGCCCCTATCGCTTCGAGGTCGGAAGCATCTGCAAGACCTTGATGCAGGACTATGACGATTTGGTCCACGGCCGTCGCACCGCCTAGTGCCGCTTCGGCACATCGGGATCAGTCGCCTTCCAGCGTTTCGCGCTTGATTTCCAGGGCCAACCATTCCTCTTCCTTGGCGGCGAGGTGCTGTTGCGCGGTTTCCAGGGCTTGCGACGTCTTCGCGAAGGTGGCGGCGTCGCGGGCATATAAGCCGGGATCGGCGAGAGTGGCGCCAAGACGTTCGATTTCTGCTTCCAGGGCAGCGATTTCCTGCGGCAGCAAAGTCAGCGCGCGCTGTTCCTTATAGCTGAGCTTGGCCGGTTTTGACGGCGGTGTTTGTGGCTTGGCCGGGGCCGGCTGCTGCTTGCGGTCGGCCGGGGCGGGCTTGGCCGGCTTCGCCGTCAATCCACCGCTGGCGCGTTCCCAGTCGGAAAAACCGCCGACAAATTCCGTCGCCTTGCCGCTGCCATCCAGCACGATGACCGCGGTGACCAGCCGGTCGAGAAAATCCCGATCATGACTGACCAATAAAACGGTGCCGTCGAAATCGGCCAACACCTCCTGCAGCAGATCGAGCGTGTCCATGTCCAGGTCGTTGGTCGGCTCGTCGAGGATCACCAAATTGGCCGGCCTGGCAAAGGCGCGGGCCATGAGCAGACGGCTGCGTTCACCGCCGGAAAGGGTGGAGACCGCCGCCTGACCTTGGCCCGGATCGAACAGGAAATCCTTCAAATAGCCGCTGACATGCCGTTTCTCGCCGCGCACATCGACATAATCGCCGCCGCCGGTGAGCACATCCCGCACGCTTTGGCTGGGGTCGAGATCGCCGCGCGCCTGGTCGATGAACAGCATGTCCAGCCGGGTGCCCAGCCGTAGCGTGCCTTCATCGGGCGCCAGCCGTCCGGTAAGCAGGCCCAGCAGGGTCGATTTGCCGGCGCCATTGGGGCCAATGATGCCAATCCGGTCGCCACGCAAAATCCGGGTTGAAAAGTCCCGCACGATCCAGTCATCGCCATAGCGCTTGCCCAGGCCGTCGGCTTCGATCACCAGTTTGCCGGAGGTGTCGCCACGGGCCATGTCGATGGCGGCGCTGCCAACTGGCGCTACCCGTGCGCGGCGTTGGGCGCGCATAGCCTCCAGCTTGCGCAGCCGACCCTGATTGCGCTTGCGCCGGGCGGTGACTCCGCGTGCCAGCCAATGCAGTTCGGCCTTGAATTGGGTGTCGAGCCGGGCTTTCTCGGCTTCCTCGGCGGTCAGCACTGCATCTGCCCAGCGGTCGAAATCGCCATAGCCTTTGTCATGACGGCGCAATTGGCCGCGATCCAGCCACAGCGTGCCGGCGGTCACCCGTTCCAGCAACCGGCGGTCGTGGCTGATGATGATGAAGGCGCCGGAAAAGCGCGCCAGCCGCCGTTCCAGCCAATCGATGGCGATGAGGTCGAGATGATTGGTCGGTTCGTCCAGCAACAACAGATCGGGATTGCCCAGAAACACCTGCGCCAGCGCCACCCGCCGCTGTTCGCCGCCGGACAGGGTGGCCGGGCGGGCGGCGAGATCCAGGCCCAGTTCGCCGGCAATTGGCGCCACGGCTTCGCCACGGGCAGCGTCGACCAGCGCCGCTTCCACCGTGTCATAACCGCTCAGGTCGGGCGCCTGCTCCAGATAGCGCACATAAATGCCGGGCTGCAGAAAGCGCTGGCCGGAGTCCGCTTCAATGAGGCCGGCGATGATCTTCAAGAGGCTGGATTTACCCATGCCATTGCGGCCGATCAGGCAGAGCCGGTCATTGGCCTGCAACAGCAGGTCAAGATCGCGAAACAGCGGCCGCGCGCCAAAACGCAGCGACACGCCGCTCAATTTCAGAATTGGTGGGGCCATGAACGGCTATCGGGGTTTTGGTTTAATGGCTCATCACCACCGGCAGATTGGCTTGATCGACCACCACCCGAGTGACCCCGCCCAGCACCAATTCGCGCCAGCGGCTGTGCGAATAGGCGCCCAGCACTAGCAAGGTGGCGTGGGCGCGGTCGGCGGCTTCCAGCAGGGTGGCGCCAACGCCGCCGTCCTTCAGTTGCATTTTCTGCACCTGCGGTTTGACGCCATGCAAGGTCAGATATTCGGCGATGGCATCCGCGTCCGGCCGTTCGGGATGAATATCGCCAACGGTGACGACGGTCACTTCCTGCGCCAATTTCAGCAGCGGCATGGCGTCGGCCACCGCGCGGGCGGCCTCGGTGCTGCCGTTCCAGGCGACGATGGCGCGTTCGGTGATGCGTTCGGGCAATTTGGGCGGCGCCATCAGCAAAGCGCGGCCGGAGCGGGTCAAGACATCGTCCAACAGCCCGGCGGTCATTGGATCTTGCTTGGGGTCGGGCTTGGCGACGACCGTAATGTCGGCCACCCGCGCCATCCGGCCGACGGTCTCGCCAATGATGCCAGTGCGTTCAATCCAGCGCGCCGACGGCTTTTCTGGCGCCACCGGCGCATCCAAGGTCAAGCCCAGATCGGCGATGATGGCTTCGAACACCTGCCTGGCTTCCTTGGCGCGTTCAGCGCCGGCCCGGTCGGCGCTGGCGACCAGTTCGTGGATGATATCGGCGGTCAGGCCATCGGCGACATAAGGCACCGCAGTTGCCGGATCGGTGCGCACATGCAGGCCGATCAAATGCGCATTGAACGCGCGTGCCAGCCGGGCGGCGGCTTGCGCCACGGTTTCGCACACCGCGCCACCGGTCAATGGCGCCAAGACAGTGCGGATGGTCATTACCGATCTCCTCCTCCAAGCGTCCCTGAGGAGGACTATAACAGCTTGCGGGCGGCCTGCCAGTGCTAACAATCCTTCAGAATTGACGGCCCGTGAGCTGCGCTCGTTCATGGACCATTCACGTCATCCGCGTTAAATTGGCGGCCATGATGCGGCGGTTTTTGACGATAGCGGGATTGGTGGGCGCATTGCTGGCGGCAACGGTGCCGACGGCGCACGCCCGCGGCGATAACGACCAGGATGAGGCGTTGCGCGCGATGCGGGCGGGCCAGATCATGCCCTATAACGCCATCAAACGCCGGGTCGAGGCGCAGACGCGCGGCATCGTCATCGGTCAGAGCGCTCCCCGCCAACGCGGCGACCGCCAGTGGGTGTATGAATTTCGCGTCCTCGTCGACAATAAGGTCAAGCGCGTCCTCGTCGATGGCGGAACCGGCCGGGTGCTGAAATAAGCGGGGACGCCGAGGAGCAAAGACCATGCGGGTATTGGTGGTAGAAGACGAGCCTGAGCTGTCGCGGCAATTGCGCGAGGGGCTGGAGCGAGCGGGTTATGCCGTCGATTATGCCGACAATGGCGAGGACGGCCATTTTCTGGGCGATACCGAGGATTATGACGCCGTAGTGCTGGATTTGGGCTTGCCGGTGTTGGATGGCGTGTCGGTGCTGGAAAAATGGCGACTCAGCAGCCGCCAGGCGCCGGTGCTGATTTTAACTGCCCGCGACAGTTGGTCGGACAAGGTGGCGGGTCTCGACGCCGGTGCGGATGATTATCTGACCAAGCCGTTCAAGTTCGAGGAATTGCTGGCGCGGCTGCGAGCCCTCATTCGGCGCGCCAAGGGTCATGCCAGCGCGACCTTCAAATGTGGTCCGGTATTGTTGGACACCAAGACCAGCCGGGTGTTTGTCGATGGGCTTGAAGTGCGGCTGACGGCGCAGGAGTTCAAGCTGTTGTCCTATTTGATGCACAAGGAAGGGCAGGTGATTTCGCGCACCGAGCTGACCGAACATATCTACGACCAGGATTTCGACCGCGACTCCAACACGATCGAAGTGTTCGTCAACCGCATCCGCAAGAAGCTTGGCGTCAATGTGATCCAAACGGTGCGCGGCCTTGGCTACCGTATTGAAAACCCCGAATCCGCACAATAATGACCCACCGCCGTCGCGGCGGCGGCCGCGGCAGGCGCCATGGCTGTCCTGGCGGTCGCTGACTTTTCGTTTGGTGATTGCCAGCGCCCTGTGGATCCTGTTGCTATTGGGGGTTGGCGGGGTTCTGATCAGCCGCATTTTCGAAACCTATATCGTGCAGAATTTCGATGCTCGGCTGACCCAATATATCGAAGCCATGATCGGCGCCGCCGACTTGACCGACGACGGCCAAGTGCGGTTCAGCCGGCCATTGGGGGATCAACGCTTTTTAGAGCCTTATTCCGGTTGGTATTGGCAGGTTGACACCGCCGGCAAACCTTCCTTGCGGTCGCGCTCGCTGTGGGACCGCACCCTGCATCTGGACCTGTCGAAGCCGGCCTTCGATGAGCGCATCAGCCGCCATGTCGGGCCCGACGAACAGACCCTGCGGGTGGCCGAGCGCGATGTCTATTTGCCGGATGCTCAAAATGTGTATCGCTTCGCCGTCGCTGGCGATGTCGGCGAGTTGGACCGTCAAATCGACCGTTTTGAATTGATTCTTGGCTGGTCGCTGGCGGCCTTGGGCCTGGGCTTGATCGCGGCGCTGTTGAGCCAGGTATTTTATGGCCTGAGGCCGTTGCGGGCCATCCGACGGGAGCTGACGCTGATCCGTTCCGGTCGCCAAACCCGGCTGACCGAGGACGTGCCCCCGGAAGTGATGCCGCTGGTCGAGGAATTGAACGCGCTGATCGAGCATAATGCCGATGTGGTGGAACGGGCGCGCACCCATACTGGCAATCTGGCCCATGCTCTGAAAACGCCGTTGTCAGTGCTGATCAATGAATCGACCAGCCATCCTGGCCCGCTGAGCAATATGGTGCGTCGCCAAACCGACATCATGCGCCGCCATGTCGATCATCATCTGGCGCGCGCGCGGGCCGCGGGCGGGGCGCGCACCATCGGTCGCCGCACGCCCGTGTTGCCGGTGGCGCAAGCCATGGTGCGGGCGCTGGAGCGCATTCACGCCGAACGTGGGATTCGCTTTGAAATTAGCGGCGACCCCAATTTGGCGTTTCGCGGGGCTCGCCAGGATCTCGATGAATTGCTCGGCAATTTGATGGACAACGCGGCGAAATGGGCACGCGGTCGGGTGCTGTTTCAAATGACCCGCACGCCCTTGGGGCAGGTGCCGGCGCGGCTGCGCTTGATCATCGAGGATGATGGCCCTGGCATCGCCCCGGCGGACCGCGCGGCGGTGTTCGGGCGCGGTCGGCGGGCCGATGAAAGCGTCCCCGGCTCCGGCTTGGGGCTGGCCATTGTCAAGGATGTCGCCGAATTATGCGGTGGCACCGTTGAACTGGGCGACAGCGAAACGCTAGGCGGCCTGCGGGCGGTGCTGGACTTGCCCTTGGCTGACGACGCGGCTTAATCCAAGCTGACATTCTTATTCATCGCCGGTTCAGCGCCGGCCGCGCATCATCGCCTGATCGTGCTGCGATTTCAGGAGGATAAGACGGTGCGCCCAAAGTTCAATCGGATCAAGACGGTGGCTGCTGTATCGGCATTGGCGGTGGGGTTGGCGGCCTGTGCCGAGAACCGCAATAAAGAAACCATGGGGACCTTGTTTGGCGCCGCCATCGGCGGCTTGGCCGGTTCGGCGATCGACAATGACGGTGCTGGCGGTGCCGCCGCCATCACCCTGGGCGCGATCGCCGGCGCGGCCATCGGCAATTCGATCGGCCGCGAATTGGATGAAGCCGACCGCATCAGAATGTATCAAACCCAGCAGGTGGCGTTTGAAATCTCGCCATCCCATCAGACCTCCGAATGGGTCAATCCGGACACCGGCGCGCGCGGCAGCATCACCCCGCAGCCGGCCTATCGCAGCGCCCAAGGCCAATATTGCCGCGAATATCAGCAGGAAGTGATTGTTGGCGGCCGCAGTCAACAAGCCTATGGCACCGCCTGCCGGCAACCCGACGGCAGTTGGAAAATCATCTCGTGAACTGCGATCGCCGGGCCGCTGCATCGCCACTGCCTCCGACCTCAGGGTGACGGGGCGGTTGGCCGCAGCGGTTGTAGGGCTTAGCCGCCGCTGGCGCGACGGGTGGCGGCGATGGCTTGGGCGAGGCGGTCATAGCCGACCGCGCCTTCGATGATCTGTTCACCGACGACATAGGCCGGAGTGCCGCCCAGGCCGAGGGCTTGGCCAATAGCGATATTGCGTTCGATGGCGCGGGCGATGGCAGGATCGTCCATGTCTTGGCGCAGGCGGTCGGTATTCAGCCCGGCGGCTTTGGCGATGGCGAGGATGTCATCCAAGTTTTCGACCCGCTTGGGCCAACCAAACACGGTGTCATGAAAGGCGAGATATTGGTCTTGCCGGGCCGCCGCCGCGCCGGCCCGGGCGAGGTCATAAGATAATGTGCTGTCGCCCTGGTCGAGAATTGGGAATTGTTTGAAGATCACTCGCAAATTGGCGTCGTCGGAGATCAGTTTCTCGACATCGGCATAAGCGCGTTTGCAAAACGGACAGCGAAAATCGAAGAATTCGATCAAGGTGACATCGCCTTGCGGGTTGCCGACTTCCAAACTGGCGGGGCCAGGCGTCAATTCGCTGGCCATTGACGCCAGCCGCATGCCGCGCTGGCGTTGTTGCAGGACCTGAATGGCTTCCGGAATGATTTCGGGATTGGCCAGGATATAATCCCGCACCACTTCACCGATGGCGTCGCGGTCCTCGGCACTGACGCTGCTGCTGCTGGCGTGCTGGCCGTTAAGGGCTGGAAGATGGAGATAGGCGATCACGCCAGCCAAAGCCAACACGGTCACGCCAAGCGCCAAGATGACCGCGCGCGGGGAGAGGGATTTCAGCATAGCCAAACCTTTATGGATGAGGGGTTGTGGGATTATTGGGTGGCAGGCTCAAGCTGGCGCCGACGCTGCGCGCGTTCAAAATCGCCGCGGCGCGATTCTGCCAGCACCAGCAGATCTTGGGCGCGTAGCCAAGCGGGGGTGCCGGTTTCCAAAATTTCGCTGGCGCGCATGGCGTTGCCCATTAAAGCCAAGAAGTCGCCCGACAGCGCGGCGCGTTCGGCGCTGGCCAGACTGGCCATGCCTTCATCGCCGCGATTGTGGTAGGCAACGCCCAATTGATGCCATGTGAACGGGCTGCCCGGGTCTTGATGGGCGGCGAGTTTCAAATGTTCGATGGCTTCGTCGGTCAGCGCCGTGTCTTCGGTGGCGACCAGCGCGCGGCCCAGCAAGGTGCGGATTTGCGGCTCATCCGGGGCCAGGTCCACCGCCGTCCGCAAGGGGCCAAGCGCCTCGCGGACATGTCCGTTTTCCAACAAAAGCTGGCCCTTCAATTCGAGAAAAAATGGATCCTCGGGCTGTTCCGCTATCAAGCTGTCGATCTCGGCCAGGGCTTCATCGATCTTGACCGCCTTATGATAGGCATAGGCGCGGGCATAGCGCGCGGGCACGCTTTGATCGGATGGCGGAAACCGGCTCAAGGTGGTTTCCGGCTTGTCCATGAAGCCGCGGATTTTCGCCTTGATCCGTTCATAGGCGATGGCAAATGCCGGATCGAAAGGTTTTTCATAATAAGGTGAGCTGGTGACGATACGCTCCAGCCGCGCCACCCGGTCGCCACTCAGGGGATGGCTGCGCACATAAGGATCTTGCGGAATACCGATCAGATATTCCTGGGTGCTGAATTTACGGAAGGTCTCCAGCAAGCCGCGTCCGGATTGGCCGGTTTGCTCCAAATAGGCGGCGCCGGCCTGGTCGGCGGATGCTTCCTGCACCCGGCTGTAGGATAAAAACGCCCGCTGCGCGGCTTGCTGGCCGCCAGCGATGATGCCCATGCCCGCGTCGCCGGCGCCGGCGGCCAAGGCGGCGACGCCCAACACCATCGAAATCAGACTGATCGCGGTCGGCGCGGTGGCGCCGTCGCCCATGCGGGCGATGTGGCCGCCGGCGATATGGCCGGTTTCATGGGCCATCACCCCAATCACTTGCCCGACATTGTCGGTCTGGGTGAACAAGCCGGTATGGACGAAAATATTTTGGCCCAAGGCCACGAAGGCGTTCAAATTATCGTCGGCGACAATGTAATAATTGACCGATTCTGGCGTGATGCCGGCCGCTTCAAGCACCGGGCGGTTGACGTCGCGAAGGAATTTTTCGGTTTCGGCGTCGCTCAACAATGATTGCGCCCGCGCCGTGCCAATGCCCGGGCCATGCAGTGCCACCGCCGCCGTCAGCGCCAGGGCGGATATCCATTTCGCCACTCGCCGATATTCAGTCACGATACAGCCATTCCCATTTGCCGCCTGGCGGTGTTGACTCCGATGTGAGAAGAGCAACACCCCAATTCAAGCATAGCCTATTTGGCTGAGCGGCAGATGAACAATTTGGCCTACAAATATGCCAAAATTGCGCCCGCAAGGCCGCCGAAAAAGTCTTCGCTGTAATTCCCCGGTCTTTCGAAAGAGGATTTCTTGAGCAATCCAGCCTTTTTGACAGCCTGATGGACTGCCGCGCCCTGCGGGGCTCGCAGTGACAGCGAAACCTCGACGTCATCGCGAGGCGCGCAGCGCCGTGGCGATCCATTTTTGCACCGAAGTCAGAAAGCCATCCGTCTTTCGCCATTGGTAGCCCGGACAAGCCGGGGCACGACGCATGAAATCAAGGGCGCCGTGCCTTAGCGCTGAAATGTGCGCTGCCACCAGCCACGGCGCGGCGATTCAGACTGGGCATTGGGCTGGTCCTGGCTTTCGGCCGCGCCCAACGGTTCCGGTTCTGGTTCGACTTCCGGTTCTGGCGCCGGTTCCGGCTGGACCTCTGGCTCTGGCTGCGCTTGCGGCTTGGCTTTCAATTCAGCCTTATCGGCATCCTCGGCCTCCAGCGCGTCATCGGCGCGATGCCCATAAGCCTCGCCATTCAACGCTGCCGCCGGGGCTTGCTGTTCAGGCTGCTGTTCAGGCGCGGCGGTATCGGTTGCGGCGCTGTCGGCCGCCGTTGGCGCTTCCTCGGCATCGGTATCTTCGCCATCCTCGGCGCTGGCGGTTGCGGCCGCGCCAGGCTTGCGGCGGTTGCGGCCACCGCGCCGGCGCGGGCGACGCTTGCGTGGCGCCTCGGCGCTTTCATCGCTTTCGCTGGCTGCTTGTTGCGGCGTGCTCTCGGCCTCCTCGGCATCAGCTTCGGTGTCCGCCGCAGGGGCGGCTTGGCCATCGGTGGCGGCGGCTTGATCATCCTTGCGCTTGGGCCGGCGACGGCGGCGACGCTTCTTGGATTTTTCTTCCTCGGTGTCAGCCCGCGCGGTTTCCTCTGCCTCCTCGGCGGCCTCGGCCGCGGCGTCAGCCTCGTCTTCTTCCGTTGTCGTGGCGCTGACGGCGGCGGGCTGTTCGACCAATTGCGGCGGGCCGCCGGCATGGGTCAGTTCATAGTCGGGTGCGATGATGCTGCTGTCGGCCAGCACTTCTATGCGCAGGCCATATTGGGTTTCCAATTCGCGCAAAGTCTCGCGCTTATGGTTGAGAATGTAGATGGCGACATCGGTCGCCAGCGAAATGGTGAGATGACTGGCGCGGCCGCGCAGGCCTTCTTCTTCCAGCACGCGAATGGCATGCAGCGCCGCCGAACTGAGCGAACGCACAGTGCCAGCGCCCCGGCACACCGGACAGGTGTGGGTGCTGGCTTCCAGCATGCCTGGCCGCAGCCGCTGGCGCGACATTTCCAACAGCCCGAAATTGCTGATGCGGCCAACTTGGACACGGGCCCGGTCCGATTTCAGCGCGTCCCGCAATTTGCGTTCGACGGTGCGAATATTACCGCGATTTTCCATGTCGATGAAGTCGATCACGATCAACCCGGCCATGTCGCGCAGGCGCAATTGCCGGGCCACTTCCTCGGCCGCCTCGCAATTGGTTTTCAGCGCGGTTTCCTCGATATTATGCTCGCGTGTCGATTTGCCGGAATTGACGTCGATCGAGACCAGGGCCTCGGTCGGATTAATGACGATATAGCCGCCGGACTTCAATTGCACTTCCGGCTGGAACATGGTGTCGAGCTGGGCTTCGATCTGGAAGCGCTGCAGCAGCGGAATCCGGTCCTTATATTGCTTCACCCGCTTGGCGTGGCTGGGCATTAACATGCGCATGAAATGCTTGGCGTTCTTATAGCCTTCCTCGCCTTCGACCAAGACTTCGTCGATTTCGCGGCTATAAAGGTCGCGGATCGAGCGCTTGATCAAATCGCCTTCTTCATGGATCAGCGCCGGCGCCACCGATTTCAGCGTCAGTTCGCGAATTTCGTCCCACAGCCGCAGCAGATAATCGAAGTCGCGCTTGATCTCGGCCTTGGTCCGCTCCATGCCGGCGGTGCGAATGATGCAGCCCATGCCGTCAGGCACCGACAAATCCGACATGATTGACTTCAGCCGCCGCCGGTCGGTCGAACTGGCGATTTTGCGGCTGATGCCGCCGCCATTGGTGGCGTTGGGCATCAATACGCAATAGCGCCCGGCCAACGACAAATAGGTGGTCAACGCGGCGCCCTTGGAGCCGCGTTCTTCCTTCACCACCTGCACCAACAGCACTTGCCGGCGCTTGATGACTTCCTGAATTTTATAGCGCCGTCTGGTACGGCGGCGGCGGCTTTCGCTTTGCGCCGACAGTTCCTCGGATTCATCGGCACCGCCCAGCACAGTAGCGGGGGCGGGTTCCGGCTCGCCCTCGGCTTCGGCGTCCGCTTCTTGCTCGGCCGCGTCGGCGCTGCTTGCGTCCTGCGCGGCGGCGGGTTCGCCTTCGGCGCCCTCGTCACCTTCCAGATCGGCCTCGGCCTCCTGGTCGGCGTCTTGATCGGCCGCCAGGTCTTCCGCTTCCTCGCGCAAAAGCCGTTCGCGATCGGCGATGGGAATTTGATAATAATCGGGATGGATTTCGCTGAACGCCAAAAACCCATGGCGGTTGCCGCCATATTCGACAAAGGCGGCTTGCAGGGACGGCTCGACCCGGGTGACTTTGGCTAAATAGATATTGCCCTTGAGTTGGCGTTTTTCAGCGGATTCAAAGTCGAAATCCTCTACACGATTGCCCCGTGTGACGACGACGCGGACTTCTTCGGGATGACGCGCGTCGATAAGCATTTTTGTTGACATTTATAATCTCTCCAAGGCGGCAGCCGGCGCCCGCCCGTTGCGGCCAATGGCCAAGCAGCGGCGCGGCGCGGAGGCGCCGAATAGGGGGGTGGGGCCTGACGGCGGGTGCGCCGGATTGGCCGGGAAAAGATCTCAGGCAGCCCAATGTCACCGCTCCATAAACCAGCAGGGCGACAACGCGCCTGCCTCGGAGCGGTTAAGGTTGGAAACATGCAACTACCTGACATCACTAAAAGAAATCTTTCTGCCGCTGGGCCAGCTGAGGGACGCTGCTGAACGCCGTGACGGGCGTTTCAACGCTTTATTGGGGGCGTTTCAACGCTTGGCAGGGCGTGGCGCGGCCCGGGCGGGGGCCAGCGGAACCAATCAATTCTGGGCCGGCATGTGAACGGTGCAACCACTTGCTCACGCCAGCCGCGCTAAATTAGCCACATTCATCATCATGTTACAATCTTAATTTGCGATTGATCAAATCAGGGTAAAACTTGCATCAACCAATGACTTGCGCCTATTGTGGCGCGGCATCGCAACACTTTGTGCGGCGGTTTGGCTTTAACATGGGGTCTTTGACTGGAATGCCAAGCGTGATCGGCCGGGGACGGCGCCGGCAAGCTTAGGCGAGAGCGCGGAAATGGCGCCATATCGGCGCTGATCGAGAGGCGACGTCCATGCCAGGGGCATTTGCAAAACGATTGGGCAAGAAATGGCTTAGGTCCATGGTCGCGGCGATGGCTGGCGGCTTGGGCATGGTCGCGGCGATGGCGGCGGCGCAAACCCCGCACGTTGAAGAACTGCGCTTTGGTCAGCAGCCCGGCAATGTTTTGCGCTTGGTTTTGGAGAGCGATCAGCCTTTGACGGCGCATCTCTCGGTGATCGCCGATCCATATCGCGTGGTCGTCGATTTGCCGGCAGTGGAATGGAAAATTGGCGCGGGCGAGGGCGATGGCAGTGGTTTCGTCGCCAAATATCGCTATGGCCTTTTCGCCGCCGATCAGTCGCGCCTGGTGCTGGATTTGCAGCGCCCGGCGGTGGTGAAAAGTCAATTCACATTGCCGCCGACCGGCCGTTTCGCGCATCGCCTGGTGGTTGACTTGGCGCCCAGCGACCGTCAGGCCTTCCTGGCGGCGGTGGGGCAGGCACGCCCGAAAACTCCCGCCAACCGCCCAGCGCCAGTGATGGTGCCGGAACGGATCCAGAAAAAGCCGTTGATCGTGCTTGATCCGGGCCATGGCGGCAACGACCCCGGCGCCCGCGCGGTGACCGGCAAGTTCGAAAAGGATCTGGTGCTGGCGGTGGCCCGCGCGGTGCAAAGGCAATTGGAGGCGACCGGCCAATTTCAAGCCGTCTTGACCCGTGACCGCGACATTTATGTGCCATTGCGCCAGCGCACCACCATGGCCCGCGCCGCGGCGGCAGATCTGTTTATCTCCATTCACGCCGACTCCTTGGCCAACCCGCATCATCGCGGCGGCTCGGTCTATACCTTGTCGGAAACCGCGTCGGATGCCGAGGCGGCGGCGCTGGCGGCGAAGGAAAACAAGTCCGACATCATCGCCGGTGTCGATCTGGCCACGGAATCCGAGGAAGTCACCAGTATTCTGATTGAGTTGGCGCAGCGCGAGACGATGAATTATTCCGCCCGCTTCGCCAATGTGTTGATCGACACCGTCGCGCCAGGCCGGTTGATCCCCAAACGGCCTCACCGCTTTGCCGGGTTTCTGGTGCTGAAGGCGCCGGATGTGCCGTCGGTGCTGTTCGAGGTCGGTTATTTGTCGAACCGTGAGGATGCCGCCTGGATCGCGTCCGAGAAGGGCCGACAGCAAATCGCCGACGCCATTACCCAGGCGGCCAAGCGCTATTTCGCCGATCGCATGGCGGCGCAGCAATTTTAAGAAGCCGCTGCGAAACCCCTGGCCACGCCAGCCCGGCGCTGGCGGATGAGCCTTGTCAATGCCATAATCCAAGGCTATTGGCCCAGCTTGTGGCTGCGCTGGGCCGCAGTGTGCGATTGGCGGGGACCAGATGACGCGCGGACTAAGACGGACGATGTGGGTGGCGGGGGGCGCCATGGCGGCGCTGCTGCTGGCGTGTGCCGTGGCCGCGGCGGTGTTTGTGTGGGCGTTGCACCGCTATGGCCGTGGCTTGCCAGATTATACCCAATTGGCCGATTATGAACCGCCGGTGGTGACCCATATTCACGCCGGCGATGGTACCCTGCTGACTGAATTCGCAATCGAAAAACGCCTGTTTGTGCCGATCGACGTGGTGCCGGAGGGTTTGATCCAGGCATTTTTGTCGGCGGAAGATAAGAATTTCTACGACCATCACGGGCTCGATTATTTAGGCGTGATGCGAGCGATGATCACCAATGTGCAGCATGCCGTCAGCGGCCGGCGCATGGTTGGCGCGTCAACCATCACCCAACAGGTGGCGAAGAATTTCCTGCTGACCAATGAAGTGTCGATCGAACGCAAGATCAAAGAAGCGATCCTGGCGCTGCGCATCGAACGGGCGTTCAGCAAGGACCGGATTCTCGAGCTGTATTTGAATGAGATTTATCTGGGCGCTGGCGCTTATGGCGTGGCGTCCGCTGCCTTGGTCTATTTCAACAAGGCGCTGGATGAATTGAGCTTGCCGGAAATGGCGTATTTGGCGGCCTTGCCGAAAGCGCCCAACAATTATCATCCGGTTCGCAATGCCGAAGCCGCCATCGGTCGCCGCAATTGGGTATTGGCGCGGATGGCCGCCAATGGCTTTATTGAGGAGGCGGTGGCGCTGCAGGCGCAAGCAGCGCCGCTCATCCCCCAGGCGATGGCGCGGGCGTCGGTCTTCCGCGCCGATTATTTCCTTGAGGAAGTGCGGCGGCAAATTCAAAGGCAATATGGGGATCGTGGGCTGTATCAAAGCGGCTTGACGGTGCATACCACCTTGCAGCCGCGCCTGCAGGCCATTGCCGAGCGCGCCTTGCGTGACGGCTTGATCGCCTATGACCGTCGCCATGGCTGGCGCGGGCCATTAAAACGCCTGGCGGTGGCAGACGGTTGGCAACAAGCCTTGGCCGCCATCAAGCAGCCCTTGCCAATACCGGATTGGCGTTTGGCATTGGTGCTGGACGTTGAGGATGACGCCGCCCGGCTGGGCTTTGCCGACGGCGGCGAGGGCGTGCTTGAGCTGCAGGTGTTGGACTGGGCCCGCAAGCCCTTGGCTGACAGCCGGGTCGGTCCGCCGCCAAGCCGGGTGCAGCAAGTTGTGCGCGCCGGCGATGTGGTGATCGTGGCGCCGACAAAAACCGCCGAAGACGAGCCCGCCGCCGACCTGCCGACTTATGATTTGCAGCAAATTCCCGAGCTTGGCGGCGCTCTGGTCGCCATCGACCCCCACACGGGCCGGGTGTTGGCGATGGCCGGCGGTTTCGATTTCAATGTCAGCGAGTTTAACCGCGCCACCCAAGCGCAGCGGCAGCCGGGCTCGGCGTTCAAGCCATTTGTTTACGCCGCCGCGCTGGATGCCGGCTATACTCCCTCGACCCTGGTGCTGGATGCACCTTTCGCCATGGATCAGGGCGAGGGCCAGGGCATTTGGGCACCGCGCAATTCCTCCAACCGCTTTTATGGCCCTAGCACGCTCAGGCTGGGCCTGGAATTGTCGCGCAATTTGATGACGGTGCGTTTGGCCATGGCCACCGGCATGGACCGCATCGCCAATTATGCACGGCGCTTCGGCATCACGCCGGATTTGGGCCAGACCCTGGCGATGGCTCTGGGTGCTGGCGAGACCACGCCGCTGAAACTGACCGCCGCCTACGCCATGCTGGTGAATGGCGGCAAGGAAATCACCCCCAGCCTGATCGACCGCATTCAGGACCGGCGCGGCCAGATCGTTTATCGCCACGACCCGCGGCCATGCCAGGCTTGTCAGAATGTAGAATGGCAGGGCCAAGCGCCGCCGCGCTTGCCGGACTTGCGCGACACGGTGGTTGATCCGCGCACCGCCTATCAAGTGGTGCACATGCTGGAAGGGGTGATTGAACGCGGCACTGGCCGCCGCATTCGCGATCTCGACCGGCCGCTGGCGGGCAAGACCGGCACCACCAATGAAGGCCAGGATGCCTGGTTTGTCGGTTTTTCGCCGGATCTGGTGGTTGGTGTTTATGCTGGTTTCGATCAACCGCGGCCCTTGGGTCCGCGTGAGGAAGGCGCCAGCGTCGCCGCGCCGATCTTCAAGCAATTCATGGCCGCCGCCCTGGCCGGCGAGCCCAAGGTGCCGTTTCGCATTCCCAGCGGCATTCGCCTGGTGCGGGTCAACGCCAAGACCGGCGTGCCGCCGCTGCAGGGCGAGACCGGCCAAACTATTTTGGAAGCTTTCAAGCCAGGTACTGAACCCGAGCCGGGCCAGCCGCAGATACTTGACGCCGACGGCACATTGGTGCAAACCGACCGCGCCATAGCCGCCGACGTTGGCGGCATTTATTGAGCCTGACATCAAGCCGTCTAAGGGAAATCCATGCGCGCCGAAACCCAAGCGCTGATCGATCAAATCAAGCAGTCCCTGGGTCTGCTGAGGAGGTATCTTTGACTGGGATACCGCCGTTGAACGTCTGGATGAACTGAACGCCCTGTCCGAAGACCCCAAGCTGTGGGATGATCCCGCATCCGCCCAAGCCTTGATGCGTGAGCGCAACCGCCTGGACAGCGCGATTGAAGGCTGGCGGCAAATTCACGCTGAGCTTGAAGACAATATCACCCTGGCTGAAATGGCCGAGGCGGAAGCCGATACGGCGATGACCGAGGAGGTTCACGCCGCCCTGCGCGCATTGGCCAAGCAGGCGCGTGAAAAGGAATTGACGGCGCTGTTGTCGGGCGAGGCCGACGCCAATAACGCCTATATCGAAATTCATGCTGGCGCTGGCGGCACCGAAAGCCAGGACTGGGCGGAGATGCTGTTTCGGATGTACAATCGCTGGGCCGAACATCATGGCTTTGGCGTCGAGACCATCGAATATAGCGCCGGCGAAGAAGCAGGCATTAAAACCGCGACCATCATGGTCAAGGGCGAAAACGCCTTTGGCTGGGCAAAAACCGAATCTGGCGTGCATCGGCTGGTGCGGATTTCGCCTTATGATTCCAATGCCCGGCGCCACACCTCCTTTGCCAGTGTTTGGGTCTATCCGGAAATCGATGACAGTATAGATATCGAGATTAACGAAAAGGATTTGCAGATTGACACCATGCGGTCGGGTGGCGCCGGCGGCCAGCATGTTAACAAAACTGAATCCGCGATCCGCATTACCCATGTGCCCAGTGGCATTGTCGTCAAATGCCAAAGCGACCGGTCGCAACACAAGAACCGGGCCACGGCGATGAAAATGCTGAAGGCGCGCCTGTTCGAACAGGAACTGCAAAAGCGCGAGGAAGCCGCCGCCGCCATCAACGCCAGCAAGTCAGATATCGGCTGGGGCCACCAAATCCGCTCCTATGTTTTGCAGCCCTATCAAATGGTCAAGGATTTGCGGACCGGTGTGACCTCGACCCAGCCGCAAGACGTGCTTGACGGCGAGTTGGACCCGTTCATGGCCGCCGCTTTGGCCGCTCGCGTCACCGGCGAAACCGCCGAGGTCGGCGATCTCGACTAAAGCTGGACAGGACCTTTTTCGATATTCCAGAACACATTGGTGCCCGGCACGCTGAGCACGCCGGATAAGCGCGGACTATAGGCGACCGGCAAATACCATTGTCCGATGGGCAGATAGGGCACCACGTCATAGGCTCGGGCCTGGATGCGGTCGGCCAAGGCTTGGCGGGCCGCTTCGCCTTCCACATAGGGAAAGGCGTCGATCAGGTCTTGCAGTGCGCGGTCCTCGGGCCAGCCCGCCCAAGCGGACTCGCCGCTGGCTTGCAAGGGGATATTGCCGACCGGGTCGGCAACGTCATTGCCCGGCCAATAGGTCAGGCCGATATGCCAGCCGCCCTGATCGGGCGCGGCGCGATTAGCGCGGCGGCTGCTCATGGCGCCAAAATCCATGGCTTGCAGGTCGACCGTCATGCCGATGTTCTTCAAGACTTCACCAAGCACCAGAGTGGCGATGTTCATGAACTGAATGTCGGTGGGATGCAAAATCACGATCGGTCGGCCGTCATAGCCCGCCGCCGCCAGTAATTGCCGCGCTTTGTCCGGATCATGGCCAATGCCCTCGGGCACGCCGGCGGCGGTCTGCAGCGGCGAACCGCAGCCGAAAAAGCTGTGGCAAATCTGGGTGATGTCGGGATCGCCGAACATGGCTTGCAGGAAGTCGGCTTGATTGACGGCGTAAATCAGCGCCTGGCGGGCGCGCGCATCGTCAAAGGGCGGGTGCAGATGGTTCATCCGTAACATGCCTTGGGTGCCCAATGGGTCGGTGCGTTGCAGCGTCACGCCGACCTGGCGCAGCATCGGCAAAAATTCGACGGCCGGGTTTTCAACATAATCAACCTCGCCATTGGCCAAGGCCAAAACGGCGGATTGCGGATCGCGGATGTTCAGCCATTCCACCGTGCCGACCTTGGCGATTTTGCCGCCGGCCATGCCATCGGCCGGTTCGGCGCGGGGCACATAGGCGTCGTTGCGACGGTAGACGACCTTGCTGCCGGGAATCCATTCCTCGGCCATGAAACGATAGGGCCCGGACCCCATTACCGCGCGCAGCGGCTGATCGGCAGGGGTTTCGGCCAAGCGCGCGGGCATGATCGCCGGCACCGGGCCGCCGGTCTTCGACAGCGCGTGCAGCATCAAACCATAGGGCCGGCTCAGGCGCCAGCGCAGGGTGCGGGCATCGTCTGCCTGCAAGCGGTCGGTAATGGCGAAGATTTGCCGGCCATAGGCATCGCGGGCGCCCCAGCGGGTCAGCGACGCCACCACGTCCGCCGCCGTCACCGCCGCGCCATCATGAAAGGCAAGGCCGTCGCGCAAATGAAAGCGCCAGTCCAAGCCATCGTCGCTGACCGACCAGTCATCCACCATTTGTGGGCGCGGACGTTGGGCGGAATCACGGCCAAACAGAAAATCATGGGTCATGATGGCGTGGCGCTGGACAATGCCGATGGTCGTGACCACCGGGTCCAGCGATTGCAGATCGGCATAGGGCACGACGCGCAGAATATCGCTGGTGTCGATGGGCGTGCAGCCGCCCAGCAGGCCGCCCCCTAAAAGCGATGTTCCCGCCAGGCCGAAGCCTGACAGGAACATCCGTCTGTCGATATGCGATGCCACCTTAGAAGCGGAAGGACGTGCCCAGGAAGAACTGGGTGCCGAAGGCATCATAGGTGTCGGGGAAGGTGTTGGCCCGACGCTGGTTGGCGCCCAAGATCGGCGGGCCATTGTCGAACACATTGTTAATGCCGCCCCACATCGAGACCGCTTCGCTCATCTCATAGGTGAAGGACAGATCGACATAATGTTCGGAACTGAAGCTGGTGACAGCGGGGATTGCCGCCGGCGGGGCATCGCCCCGGCGAATTGGCAATTGCACGCGGTCCAGCTGTGTACCGTCGATCCAGCGATGCCGGGCCGACAGGCTCAGCTTGCCGGTGTTCCAGGTCACCCGCGAGGTGGTCCGGAACTCCGCCTTGGGCTCGCCGCAAGTGGGACCAAACAGGCCCAGGCAGTCGTCGACCCGATCCGGTAAATCGGCAATCGGCGTTTGTTTGAAGGTGTTGACCCAGGTGCCGTTGACCGAGAAGTCAAACACACTGGCATTGCCGAACAGGCCCCATTCCGCATCGAGGCTGTAATTGACCTGCAAGTCCAGACCCGATGTTTTAATCCGGCCGATATTGGCATTGGCGGCATTGACCAGGAATGGGCTTTGAATGACGCCATTGGCTGGATTGCGGCCAATCGCTTGGCAGGCAGGGCTATTGATGTCCTGAATTTGCACGAAGCACAAATCGAGGATGTTGTTGACGCCACCGGCAAAAGGCGCGATCGCGTCTTTCACCGTGATGTCGAAATAGTCGAGGCTGATGCGCAGACGCGGCGCGAAGTCTGGCGTCAAAATAGCGCCGAAGGTGATGGTGTCTGACGTTTCCTCTTGCAGGTCCGGATTGCCGCCGAACAGGCCCGGAATTTCCGGATTTGGCCGCACCGCTGGATTGCCGACCAAATTGGCTGGCACGCCGCTGGCAATGCAAAGGTCGCGAATGGTGGTGTTGGTCGCCGCCGTGGCCAAGGCGCAGGGGTCGGTCGCGTTGACCGGGAATTGCCGCTGGCCGCCAAAGGCCTCGCCAACATTTGGCGCGCGGATGGCGCGTTGGAACTGGCCGCCAAAAGCGAATTGGCTGTTCACCCGCCAATCGACACCGCCCAAATAGGTCAATACGGAGCCGACATTGTCCAAATCATAGTCCGAGAAGCGGACGGCGCCATTGAGCTCAAGCGATTCGGCAAATGCCGCGTCGGTCACCAATGGCACCCGCACTTCCGCGAACAACTCCCACACCTCGATCGAGCCATTGGTCGCCGTGATCGGGTTGAAACCGGCAATATCGCCGATTTCCAACAGCCGGTCGGGATTGAAATTGACCGAGCTGGAACGCCATTCAGCACCAAAGGAGGTGCGCACCATGCCAGCCGGCAATTCAAAGGCATCTGCCGTCATGCTGGCGGCGGCTACCTGCAGTTGCGTGACGTCGACATTGACCGAGTCAACAGCGATGACATCAAGCGCGGCTTGGCTGATATTGGGCCCGAAGGGGTTGACCAGCGGCGCCCCATTGGGTCCGCCGGAGCCAGACAGCACGCCTTCCCGGAACGCCGAGAGGGAGATATTGCCGATCTGGGTTTGCGTATTTTCAGTGCGCGCGAATGAATAATAGATGTCAAACGCAACATTGCGCATGAAGCTGTCGCTCATGTCCGGCAAGTCGCCGCGCAAGCCGACAACGACGCGCCAGGCATCGCGATTGTCAATATTACGGCGCGGACCAGCTTCAATCATCCGCCGGTTGGGGTTCAAATTGACCAAACCGTCATTGCCCGCCGCCCCGGTCTCGAATGAATCGACAATCGACAGCACATTTTGCATTTCCGGGCTGAGGAACGGATTGTTGACCTCGAACGGCATGCTTGCGTTGATGAAGCTGGACGCGAACCGGACCTCGGTGCGGTTGTTGCTGAAATGGCCTTCCATATAACCGGTGACATTCTCGGTCAGGTCATAATGGGCCATGGCGTTGATCGACCAGCGTTCTTGCGGCACTTGCAGGAAATTGTCCTGGGCGTAGTTGAACAGATCGTCTGGCCGCGTGAACGGGCTGACACTCATGCCATCGTCGCCAGGAATGAAACCGTCGGCGCCAAGGCCCGACAAGCCGGCGGCCGCCAGCGCGTCGGCCAGGCCCGGCCGGGCGGCCAAAGCGTCGGCCGAGAAGGGAATGCCCGCAAACCGGCCATTGGGCACGAAGGAGCTGCCGCCGACGCCGAGAATGCGTTGTGCCTCGCCTGGCACAACCACGTCGCCGATGACGCTGGTTGAAAAATCCCGGGCTGAAACATCAATCGGGTCGCGGTTGAAATAATTGACCGAGATGACGGCATTGCCGCGGTCATTGGCGAAATTGCCGCCTGCCGTGACCGTGACATCGCCCGCGAAACCATCGCCACGGCTGTTCAAATTGCCTTGGGCGCGGGCTTCCAGGCCCTCGAAATCGTCACGCAGGATGAAGTTGACGACACCAGCGATGGCATCCGAACCATAAACGGCGGAGGCGCCGCCCGTGACCACTTCGGTGCGCTCGATCAGCGCTGACGGAATGGCGTTGATATTGGTCACCTGGGTGCTGTCGAAAAACACGAAGCGGCGGCCATTGACCAACACCAGATTGCGCGTTGAGCCCAGGCCGCGCAGATCCAGGGTGGCAGCACCCGTGCCCGTGGCGCTGGCGAGCGAGTTTGACGCCGACGTGGTCGCCGGCACGAATTGCGGCATGGTGTTGAGCAGGTCTTCGGCGTTTAGCGCGCCGGCCAGCTTGAAGTTTTCGGCGGTGACGGAGGCGATCGGCACCGAAGCCGCGCGCGGCGAACGGGCCAGACGCGAACCGGTGACGATGACTTCTTCCAGCAATTCCGGCGCGACGGCTTGCGAGGCGCCATTGCCCGCGTCGCCATCTTGCGCGAAGGCGGGTCCAGTCATTAATACGGCAGCGATAGCCAGTGCCGAGGTACGGGAACTGAGCATGTTAAAACCTCCCTAATGCGTCGGTGGCGGCACATTGGCGCGCCACCGCGGTTCCGATTTCCATATAGGCCCCAATGGCCTAGACGCGAGCCGGCATTCTTCGAGACGTGGTCGCGTCATCCCCCTCAAGGGCATCGGCGGGTGGGAACGGACTTGATACGCAATGCCCCAGACTTCCATGCCCCCCAAGCACTGCATGATATACAAATGCTCATGCTGAGTGGCCGAAAATTGTAACTACGGCAAGGCAAAAAGCGCGTTTCCCACCAACATCCGGACCTCAGGTCGAAGAAATATTATTGGCGATATCATCGAAAAGCATTGCCTATATTTTTACCGCAAACATGATATATCTATCAAATGATCACATTTTTGCCAAAATAGACAAATTTTGATCTTTCCAAAAAAAGCTTTGCTCGGATCGCGTTTGCGTTATCATCCGCGCCCAATCGCGGGGGTAAGTATATGCAAGAGTTGGAAGCTTATTTGTGGGCGACGCCAAATTCGCGCCGCGTTGCGATCTTGTTCGAGGAGTTGGGGCTGCGCTACCGTGTTCATGGTGTCAATATTCGGGCCCGCGAGCAATTCGCGCCGCAAATCCTGGCGCTCAATCCTTATGGCAAGATCCCTATCGTCACCTGGCTGGAAGCTGGGCAGCGTCAGGTTTTGACGGAATCCGGCGCGATCCTGCTGCGCTTTGGTGAGCGTTTTGGCCGTTTCCTACCGACCGAGCCTGTGGCGCGCGATCAGGTCATGACTTGGCTGATGGTGGCGCTGACCTCGGTCGGGCCGATGATCGGCCAGGCCCATCATTGGACTGAATTGGCGCCGGAAAAGCCGGAAGTCGCCCGGCTTCATCATGTTGGCCTGGTCGAGCGGGTGTTTCGGCTGCTGGATGGCCATTTGCAAGACCATGCGCATTTGGCCGGTGATTATTCGATCGCCGATATGGCGGCGTTTCCCTGGATCAATGAATATCGCTGGGCGGCGGTTGACTTGGCGGATTATCCCCACTTGGCGGCGTGGCACCAGCGTGTGGCGGCACGACCGGCGGTGCGCGAAGCAATGACCTTGCCCAAGGGCGCTGTCTTGGCCTAGCGGTTCAGGCGCCGCCGCGCCGGCCTTGCATCCAGCGGCCGATCAATTGTGGCGGCGCGCCGATGGTGCAGGCTTCAATGGCGATGTCGACCGCGCCGGCAGCGGCCAGTCTTGTCGCCAGCGCTTGCGTCGCTGTCGCGTCGAGCCCGGCGGCGGCTTGGGCCGCCAGCCTTTGGGCTTGCGCCATCAGCCGTTGGCGCAGGTCCTGAACCTGGGTTTGCAGCCAGGCTGGGTCGGCGCTCACCGCTTGCGCCGGCAACCGGCCGACGGCGGTCAGAAAGTCGCGGCTGAGCCTATTGTCGCCGGCTTGCAGGGCTTGCGCCGCTTGTGCATCCATCGCGGTTTTGAGCGCGGCGATGGCGGCTTGGGCGGCCTCTAGACTGGCCGGACTATCGCTGTGTTGGGCATGGTGAATGGCGGTCAGCGCGGTTGCCAGCCGGTCCAGCAGCGGACTTTCCAGAAGCCTCAAGGCTTGCTGATGCTGGTCGCGGCAATGCTGGCTCAAGGCGCTGTCGGCGGCGTGCAGCAGCAGGCAAAAGTGGCCGCCTGGTTTCAGCACCCGCATCGCTTGCGCCGCTGCCGCGTCGAGATCGGCATATTCCAGCGCGAATTGGCTGCCGAGGCCATCGCACCAATGATCTGGGAAGGGCAGGGCCTCGATCGCCACGCCGGGATGGAACTGGATTGCCGCCAGGGCTTGATCGGGGTCTTGCGCCACCTGTCGGGGGTCGGTAGCCGCCAGATCGGCGCCATGGACTTCCAAATCAAGCTGGTGTTCGCGCGAAGCCAGCACGGCTTGGCGGGCGATCACGCCATTGCCGGTGCCCAGGTCCAGCACCCGCCCGGCCGCCGGCAAGCTGGCGAAAAATGCGCGCCAGAGGGCCAGCAGGGCAGCGCCTTCCGCGCTGTCGGACTGCAGCAAGGCCGGGCACGATTGTGGAGCCCCGGTGCGCCACAGCTGGCTCCAGGCCCAGGCCGGGTCGGCGGCGCCAGCCATCGGCGCTCAGGCCTTGGCGGCGGCACGAACACCGCCACCGCCGCGTAGCACCAGCACAATACCGGCCATCACCAACGCGGCGGCGATGGCGAAGCGCCAGCTCAGGCTTTCATCCAAAAAAGCGACCCCGGCGGCAGCCGCTAGCAACGGCACAGACAATTGCGCGGTCGCTGCCACCGCCGGCTGAATCAGCGCCAAGGCCTGATACCAGATGGCATAGCCGATCCCTGAGGTCACCGCGCCCGACAGCATCGCCAAGCCGATACCGGCCCAGGTCGCGCCGTTCCAATCGCTGGCCAGGATCAGGACCGGCGCGGCGAGCATGGCGGCGATCAAGAAATTGCCGCTGGTGGCGCTGAGCGCCGTGCCGGCGCGGCGTTGGCGCAGCGAATAAAGCCCCCAGCAAAGACCGCTGGCGGCCATCAAGGCGGCGCCTACGGCATCTGGCGCGGCGGCGCCGGGGGCCAGGAAATAGGCCAGTCCGCCAATCGCCATGGCAGCCCCCAGCCATTGCGGAATGGCCAGGCGTCGGCCAGCCAGCAGGCCGCCGGCAATCATGGTCATCTGCACGGCGGCGAACAGGATCAGCGCGCCAGTGCCAGTGTCGAGGCTGATATAGGCATAGGAAAACAGCGCCGCATAGCCCAACAGCGCCAAAGCCGAAACCGCATTGCCACCTTGCCAGGGCCGCGTTGCCTTGTTTTCCAATGCGCCCAGCGCCAGCAGCATGACCGCGCCAGCACCCAGCCGCACCAGCGTGAAGGCGGCGGGGCCAATCAGGCCCGCCGCCAGCGCCATGCGGCACAGCAAGGAATTGGCGGCAAAAGCCAGAAGCGCCAAAATTGTCAACGAAAATGCCCGCGCCATTGCTCTTTTCCTGTGAACCCAGGGCCATTGTGGCCGGGTTCACGCCTTGCGGGCAAGGGGCGTGATGGCGCCGCTGGCGGAAAACTCCAGCCCGACCCGGTACACCGGCTCCAGCACGGGCGCGGTCAACACATGATCCGCCGGACCCGCCGCCGCCAGTTCGCCAGCGCTGAGCACTAGCACGTCGTCGCAATACCGCCGCGCCAGGCCCAGATCGTGCAGCACCATCATCACCAGGCGGCCTTCATTGGCGGCGGCACGCAACAACTCCAGAATGTTGAGCTGATGATAGGGGTCGAGCGCGGCCACCGGCTCGTCGGCCATGATCACCGGCGCGCCCGACGCCAAGACCCGCGCCAACAAGGCCCGTGCGCGTTCGCCGCCAGACAATTGCGTGATCGGGCGGCGGCGTTGGGCCTCCAACTCGGTCATGGCAATGGCGCGGTCGATGGCGTCGCGGTCGGCCTGGCGCAGGCGGCTAAAAGGCGTCAGCGTCGGCCGCCGCGCCAACGCCACCGTGGCCTCCACGCTAAGTGGCCAATGAATATTTTGGCTTTGCGCCAAATATGCGAAAACGCCCGCTAGGCTGTGGGGTGGCCGCTGGGTGATGTCGCGGCCGGCCCAATGGATGCGCCCGTCATCAATGGCCTGCAGCCGCAGCAGCGCCCGCAACAAGGTTGATTTGCCGGCGCCATTGGGGCCAATCAGACCGGTGACGCGGCCAGCCTCGGCGCGAAAGCTCAGTTGGCGCAGCACCGGCTGGCCGCCCAGCATGACCGACAATCCCTCGGCTTCCAAAACGCTCATCGCATTTCCCGCCGCGTCTTTAGTACCAGAAACAAAAAGAATGGTGCGCCAATCAACGCGGTCAACACCCCCAGCTTTAATTCCTGTTGGGTGGTCGGCGCCAGTCGCACCGCGATGTCGGCCAGGGTGATCAGCAGTGCGCCGCCCACGGCGCTGGGCGCCAGCAACCGGCCGGGATCATGGCCAACAAAGGGCCGCAAAATGTGCGGTACGATCAGGCCGACAAAGCCAATGGCGCCCGACACCGCCACGCTGGCGCCAACACTGAGCGCCGCGCCCACCACCACCAGGGCCCGCAGCGCCAACAGATTGACGCCCATGCTGGCGGCGGTGTCCTCGCCCAAGCTCAAGGCGCGCAAGGCCGGCCCGCTGAGGCCCAGGCACAGCCAGCCGGCGGCCATGAACGGCAGCGCCAGCCAAAGGTCGGTGAAGGAACGATTGGCCAGCGAGCCCAGCAGCCACATCACGATATTGCTGAGCGCGAACGGATTAGGGGAGAAATTCATCACCAGCGAGGTCAGCGCGCCGGCCAGGGCACTGAGACCGATGCCAACCAAAATCAAGGTCATGACGCTGCTGTCGCGCCGCGCCAACAGATAAAGCAGGCTGGTCGAGACCAGCGCGCCGGCCATCGCGAAGCCCGGCACCGCCAAGGCATTGAGGCTGGCGGCGCCATAATAAATGGCGATCACCGCGCCGAGACCGGCGCTGGCGCTGACGCCAATTACGCCCGGATCAGCCAGAGGATTGCGCAACAGGCCTTGCAAGGCAGCGCCGGATATGCCGAGCGAGGCCCCCACCGCCATGCCCACCAACAAGCGCGGCAAGCGGATTTCCTGCACGATCAGCGCGGCGGGTTGGGTGGCGGGGTCGCCAATCAGTCCGCCCAGGCTGGTCAGGGGCGCGAAGCCGGCATGGCCGATCATCAGGCTCAGCACGCCGGCGACCAGCAACGCCAACAAAAGCACCGCGACGGGTGCTGTTGGGATGGCGCGGCTCATCGCCGGTTGGCCATGACCGGCGCGGCGATGGACTTGGCGGTGGCTTGAATGGCCTGCACCGCGTCGAGCGAAAACCAGCCGGCGCAGGCGACCTGGGCACTGGGCACAGCCACCGTCGGCAGCCGCCGCATCAGCGCTTCAAGAAAGCCATGGCGGCCTGCCGACCAATAATAGACTTCGGCACCCTTCAAATCGAAAAAAGCCGCGATGATCATGTCCGGCGGGTCCAGCGCGATGGCCTCCAGGTCAATCGCGCGCCAGCCACGCGCGCCGTCTTGCGCCGCCATATTGCGCACGCCGGCAGCCCGCAGCAGCCGGTCGACGAAGGTGCCGGCGCCCGCGGTGGCGCCGCCACGGGTTAAATACAGTGCCCGGGGTTGCCGCGCCGGCGGCAACCGCTGCGCCTCGATTGCTTGCAGCCGGGCATCGAAGGCGGCGATCATGGCCTCGGCCGCGCTTTGCGCGCCCAGCGCTTGGCCAACGGCGCGCAGATTGTGGCGCATGGTGGCGAAATCGCCGCCGTCGGCGACCTCCACCACCGGCACCCCGAAACGTGCCAGATGCGCCGGGGCGTCATAACCGCCACCCCATTGCCGCACCACCAGGCTGGGATGCGACAGCAAGATCTGCTCGCCCGTCGGCCGCATGCGGGGCAGGCCAGCGGCCTCGGCCGATAAATAGGCATATTCGCTCATCGCCGCCGGCGACAGCGCTAGAATGTCGTCCCTGTCCGCCAGCGCCAAGACATATTGATCGGCGCAATAATCCAGCGACAAAATCCGGCCCTCCGCCCGAGCGACGCCGGTCAGGGTCAAGAGGATCAATAAAAGGAAGGCCGGATATTTCATGCTAGAACCGCGTCCTGACACCGGCAAAGGCGGAAAGCGGCGCGGTGCCGAAACCGGCATTGTCCTGATATTGCGCGTCGGTGGCGTTTTCCAGCCGGGCAAAGACCGCCCATTGCTCGTCCAACGCATATTCGCCGCGCAGGGTCACCAATGTGAAGCTGTCCAATGTCGTGCCGAAACTGGGTTCCTCGCCATTATAATAAATCCCCGCTGACAAGGTAAGCTGACCGGTCGGTCGCCAAATGACGTCGGCGTTGAAACGGTGGTCGGGCTGGTTGCCCGCCGTCGTCGATGTGGTGACATTGAAGGCGTCCAAATAGGTGTAGGACAAATGCAATGACAAACTGGACATCAACCGCAGGTCGGCGGCGGCCTCGACCCCGCTAGTGTTGAAGCGCTGAATATTGACGAAGGTGAAGGCGGCGAGGTCGAAGGCGATGCGGTCGCGCAGTTTTTGCGAAAAATAGGTCAGCGATAATTGTGCCAGTCCATCGCCGATGTCCTGTTCAAGGCCGATGTCCCAACCGCTGGCGAATTCCGCGAACAGATTGGGATTGAAGCTCAACTCGGCTGCGGTGGGGGCGCGGAAGCCTTCGCTATAGCTGCCGCGCAATGTCGCCCCGGGCAGCGGCAGTTGCACCGCGCCGGCGCCGTTGAACGTGGTCTCGGAACCGAAGTCGGAGCTGCTGTCATGGCGCAGACCCAGATTGATGGTGACGAAGTCATATGGCGCCAGTTGCAACAGCCCATAGCCGGACGTGGTGTTGATTTTCTGATTGCCGCCAAAGCCGATCCGGGTCTCTGCCTCCTGCACGTCATACTCCGCGCCGGCGACCAGGGTGACCTGCTCAATCAAGCGCAAAGTGCTTTGATATTCATAGGACCAGCGCGTGCCAAGGGTGTCGAAACTGGGAGTGCCGGCGGTTTCATCGTTCAGCCGGGTGCGGGCATAGGTGACGGATACGCGATGTTCCCATTGCCCGTCCCAAGTTGATAGCGTGGCGAAGCCGCCGCCGTGAAACTCCTCGCTATTAGCGACATTATTGCCGTCGACCGGCTGGAAGGTGAAATCATCGAATTCGCTGCGGCTGTCTTGATAGCGCAGCACAGCATCAAATCGCAATCTGGCGCTGGCTTGATACCGGCCCTTGGCGGAAAAACTGATGCTGTCATAACCGTCGTCTTCGGCATTGCCATTGGCGCTGTCGGCGGCGGAAAAACCGCTTGTGGTGGTGCCGGCCAGTGTCGCGCGGCCTGACAGCACATCATTGCCACCGCGCAAGGTTGCCGCACCCCTTAAAGTTGAAAACGAACCGCCTTCCAGAAATGCGGAGCCGCCAAAACCGTCGCCGGCATCCTTGGTGACGATGTTGATGACGCCGCCAATGGCGTCCGATCCATACAGCGTGGCCTGGGCGCCGCGAATGATTTCGATGCGTTCGATATCGCTGGTGTCGAGATTGGCGAAATTGAACTGATTGTCGAAAGTGGCGGGATTGTTGATGACGATGCCATCGGCCACCACCAGCGTCTGGCTAGCGCCAAGTCCCCTGATCGAGACGCTGGACAGCGCGCCCAAGCTGCCTGAACGGGTCACATGCACGCCCGGTACGCTGCGCAGGCTGTCATAGACCAGCCGGTCTTGGCGCAAGGCGATGTCTTCGGCGGTGATCACCGAAATGCTGCGGCCGCTTTCCACGACTGGCGTTGGAATCCGCGTGCCGGTGACGATCAGTGTGTCGATGTCCTTATGGCGCGGTGCATAAGCGGTCTCGCCCGCCAGGCTGGACGCGGCGCAAAAACTTGATGCCGCCAGCAAGGCGGCTGTGTAGCGATAATTCATGGCGTGGTCCTTTCACGCGAAGACCAAGCCGCCAATTGCGTGGAAATAAGCTGATAAACACAACCATCGGCGACAGGCCCCCAATTTGACAAAGGGTTAAAGTCAAACTGTCGCCACGAACGGTGTTCCGCGCTTTCCGACTGAACCCGGACGGAAAACAGGGCGACACGATGGCAGGTTTCCTGGCTTGCGGGTCAACGCGCATCCGTTCCAGCCTTCCCAGGGCCAAAGCCCCAGTGGACGAAGGAACGGCGGCTCACCGCCTACAGTTGCGGGCACAGCGCCGGATTTGATTGCTCGCACCGGCTTCCCTTTTACCCCCAAAGCAAGGGGCACCATCTGCCGCCATTCTTACGCCCGGCCATCGCCGGATGCAAGAGCGCAGGAACAGACGCTCAAAAAGGGGCTGTCACGTCAATCGGCGGGGGCGGGCAGGTCGTGGACATGGACATCGCCGCCGGCGTGTTTCTTGAGAATGTCGGTAGCGCGCTGTTCATCGCCGGCATCCCAGGTGCGCACCCATAATAACAGCCCGCCATGCGCCAATTGCTCTTCAAGATAATGGCTGTGATGCTTGCCCAATAATGTCGCCAACACGCCGCCCAGCAATGCGCCAGCGCCACTGGCGGCCAGGGTGGCGGCAATGACGGCGGTCAATGGTCCGCCGACCGCAGTCATCGCCCCGGCGGCGGTGCCGGCGGCGATATACATTGGCGTGCCGATCAAGGCGCCTTGAGCGTCGCCAATTGCTTCCGGCGAAACAAAGGCGACACGCGGCGCCTTCGGATCATCTTCCAGGTCGCGGTTGCGAATGAAATGGCGATGCAATTTTTCCTCGACCACCCGTTCGTCGGCCAGCAGGCTGAGATCGGCACGGTCGAAGCCATGGCTCAGCAAATCGTCGATCGCTGCTTGCAGCGTGTCGCTGTTTTTGAACACGGCGACGGCTTCGCGCACGGTATTGGTGTTGGCTGACGCTGACGACATTGCAATACTCTCCTGTCCCCTTGAAAAATCAATGTGGCCAAGGCCCGGCGCACTGGCCTTGATCCAGGTCATTGATCTGTTCCAAGCAGGCGGGGCAGGCGGTGTCAAGGCGCGCAGCGGCAGCAAGGGCGAGAATGGGTGGACGCGGATTTCATCATCACGGTTTTAGCCAGTTTGCTGGCCGCCGGCATCACCAGCCTGGGGATCATGGTGATCCGCCGCCATGCGGCCTGGGGGCATCGCAACAGCAGTTATTTCGCCACCTTCGCCGCCGGGGTCTTGATTTCGGTTTCGTTTTTGCATTTGATGCCCACGGCCTTAGCCGCGGCCAAGGCGGCGCCAATATGGCTGATGCTAGGCTATTTCGCGCTTTATACTCTCAACCGATTTGCCGCCGCCCATGTCTGCGACCGTGAAGGGCTGGCTGACAGCAGCCTTGGCTTAGTGCCGCTGGTCGGTATCGGCTTTCATTCCTTCGTCGACGGGATGATATACTCGGTCACTTTTTCGGTCGATATGTTCACGGGTTCGCTCGCGGCCGTGGGCATGGTGCTGCATGAATTTCCCGAGGGCATCGTCACCTATTTGTTGCTCCGGCGTGGCGGCTTTCAGGATCGTGGCGCTGCCATCGGCGCATTTGCCGCCGCCGCCTTGACCACGCCCCTTGGCACATTGGTGTCCTATCCTTGGGTGGCGCAATTGCAGGGGCCGGTGCTGGGGCTGTTGCTGGCACTGTCAGCCGGCGCGTTGATTTATGTGGGCGCCACGCATTTGCTGCCGGCGGCTGAACGGGAGGGACGAAAATATCGCCTTTTGGCGTTGGCTGCTGGTATCCTGCTGGCCTTGACGATGATGGCGGTCAAACCATGACGGCGCGGTTCAGGCGTGGGGGAGAATGATGGCTGAACAGGGGTTCGAGGATTTACCGGCGCTACAGCAGTTGGGGGCCGACGCGGCGGCGCAATTTCGTCAGGCGGCGCTGCCGGTGGCCTTGCCCGTTGGTGCCAAGGCATTCGAGGCAGGTGGTCCGTGCGGGCATTATCTGGTCCTCGCCGAGGGCCGTATCCGGGTGCAGCAGGTGTCGCCCTCGGGCCGGGAAATCGTGCTCTATCGGATCAGCGGCGGGGAGACCTGCATCCTCACCACGGCTTGCCTGTTGGCGCATGAACATTATGCGGCGGAAGCGGTGGCCGAAACCGATGTCCGTGGCTATGCGCTGCCGCGCGCCAGTTTCGACCGGCTATTGGCGCAGTCGCAGCCATTTCGCGACTATGTCTTTTCGGCTTATGCCAGCCGGCTGACCGACTTGATGCTGCTGGTGGAGGAAATCGCTTTTGGCCATGTCGATATCCGGCTGGCGCAAAAGCTGCTGGCGCGCGCCGACGCAGAGGCCAATATTGCCGCCACGCATCAAGACATGGCGGTCGAGCTTGGCACCGCGCGCGAAGTGATCAGCCGCCAACTCAAGGAATTTGAACGCCGCGGCTGGTTGGAATTGGCGCGCGGGCGGATTGTCTTGCGCGACAGGCCGGCATTGGCCGCTTTGGTGGAAAACGGTCGCACTTGGTGATTTCGTCACAGACCGGCACCGCGCCGCGCTTTAAATTGCGGACCATATTCAGTTAAGGAAAGGATGTCCGATGAGCATGCAAACCATCGTCAAGCCTGACGTGACCGCATTTTTCGATGAAGACACCTTCACCGTCAGCTATGTGGTCAAGGACCCTGATTCCAAGGCCTGCGCGATCATCGATTCGGTGTTGGACTATGATCCCAATGCGGCGCGCACCAGCACCGCGTCGGCGGATCAGGTGATCGACCATATCCGTCGGCATGATTTGCAGGTGGCGTGGATTTTGGAAACCCATGCCCATGCCGACCATTTGTCCGCCGCACCTTATTTGCAGCAGCAGCTTGGCGGCAAGGTGGCGATTGGCGAACATATCCAGACCGTTCAAGGCGTGTTTGCCAAGGTGTTCAACACCGAGCCGGCATTCGCCCAGGACGGCAGCCAGTTCGACCATTTGTTTAAGGATGGCGACAGTTTTCAGATCGGCGGCTTGGAAGGCCGGGTGATGCACACGCCGGGCCATACGCCGGCTTGCATCACTTATGTTATCGGCGACGCGGCTTTTGTTGGCGACACATTGTTCATGCCCGACTATGGCACCGCGCGCTGTGACTTTCCTGGCGGCGATGCGCATGTGCTGTATCGGTCGATCCAGAAAATCTTTGCCTTGCCAGCCGAAACCCGGCTGTTCATGTGCCATGACTATAAGGCGCCGGGGCGTGATGCATATGCGTGGCAAACCACGGTCGCCGCCGAGCGGGCGGAAAACATCCATGTGCATGACGGCATCAAGGAAGCGGACTTCGTCGCCATGCGAACCGAACGCGACAAGACCTTGGATATGCCACGGCTGATCCTGCCATCGATTCAGGTCAATATGCGGGCGGGCCATTTTCCGCCGGCCGAGAACAATGGCACGGCCTATCTGAAATTGCCGCTGAACGTGCTATAAACGCGGCCTTGGGGGAGAACATCGCCATGGATATTCGCAAGCTGACGCCGTTTTTGTCGGTCGCGCCACAAATCAGCGAAAGCGATTTGGCCTTGGCCTCCGCCCAGGGCTTCAAGAGCATCATCAGCAACCGCCCCGATGGCGAGGAAGTGGGCCAGCCCAGCGCCGCCGCGATTGCCGAAGCGGCGGCGCGCAATGGGCTCGGCTTCCGCCATGTGCCGGTCATTTCCGGCCAGGTGACGCCTGAGGATGTCGCCGCCTTCGCGGCCGCCTTGAACGAGATGGAGGGTCCGGTGCTGGCGTTTTGCCGCACCGGCACCCGGTCGGCCACGCTGTGGGCCTTGACCCAGGCCGGCAAGCATGACCCGGACGCGATTTTGCGCACCGCCAAGGACGCTGGCTATGATCTGGCTGGTTTGCGCCCGCGCCTGGGACCGGCCGACAAGCCGCAGGCGCCGGCGCCCACCAGCCAGCATGATGTGATCATCGTCGGTGGCGGGGCAGGCGGTCTGGCTTGCGCCGCCAGCTTGCTGAAGCGGCGGCCAGGATTGGATATCGCCGTCATCGAACCGCGGGAAGAGCATTATTATCAGCCCGGCTGGACCCTGGTGGGCGGCGGCGTGTTCAACCGCGCCCGCACCGAAAAGCCAATGCGCGATGTGATGCCCGCTGGCGTGCAGTGGATCCGCGCCGCGGCGGCGGGGTTCGAGCCGGCGCATCATCAAGTCGTGCTGGAGGACGGCGAGCGGCTGGGCTATCGGGTGTTGATTGTCAGCCCCGGCCTGAAACTGGATTGGGACAAGGTCGAGGGTCTGCGCGAGACCTTGGGCAAAAACGGCGTGACGTCGAACTATTTGTTCGATCTCGCACCCTATACTTGGGAATTGGTGCAAAATCTCAAATCCGGCAAGGCAATTTTCACCCAGCCGCCAATGCCGATCAAATGCGCCGGCGCGCCGCAAAAGGCGATGTATCTGTCGGCGGATCATTGGCGGCGGGCGGGACGGCTGGGCGATATCGACATCGCCTTCCACAATGCCGGCGGCGTGCTGTTTGGTGTCGCTGATTATGTGCCGGCGCTGATGCGCTATGTCGAACGCTATGACGCGGCGCTCAACCTCAACAGCAATTTGGTTGCTGTTGACGGCCCAGCGCGCAAGGCGTGGTTCGAGGAAAAAGACGCCGATGGCCAAGCCAAGCGCGTTGAGGTGGCGTTTGACATGCTGCATGTGTGCCCGCCGCAGACGGCGCTGGACTTCGTCAAGAACAGCCCATTGGCTGACGGGGTCGGCTGGGTGGAAGTTAACCCGGAAACCTTGCAGCATGTGCGCTTTGGCAATGTCTTCGGCATCGGCGACGGTTGTTCCGCGCCCAACGCCAAGACTGCGGCGGCGGTCCGCAAACAAGCGCCGGTGGTCGCCGAAAATGCGCTGGCGGCGCTGCACGGCAAGGCGCCACGCGCGGTTTATGACGGTTATGGCTCCTGTCCGCTGACGGTGGAACGGGGCAAGGTGGTGCTGGCCGAATTCGGCTATGGCGGCAAATTGCTGCCGACCTTCCCGAGCTGGCTGCTGGAAGGCCGACGGCCAACCACATTCGGCTGGTGGCTGAAGGCCGTCTTTATGCCCGACATTTATTGGCGGGTGATGCTGAAAGGCCGGGAGTGGCTGGCCCGGCCAACGATCTTGCCGCACAGTCCAACCCCCCATGAAGCGGCCGACGCCTGCCAGACCCAGCCGCGCAAATGATGTTGAACCATTTGTTGCCGCGCTTTGATTGGGCGCCGGGTTATAACGGCGCGGCCCTGGGCGACGACCTAGTCGCCGCCCTGATCGTCACCATCATGCTGATCCCGCAATCCCTGGCCTATGCGCTGCTTGCGGGCCTGCCGCCGGAGGCCGGGCTTTATGCCAGCATTTTGCCGCTGCTGGGTTATGCGCTGTTTGGCAGCAGCCGGGTCTTGGCAGTGGGGCCGGTGGCGGTGGTGTCATTGATGACGGCGGCGGCCATCGGCCAGGTGACAGCGGCGGGCGATGCCGGCTATATGGCGGCGGCTTTGGCGCTGGCCTTGTTGTCGGGCCTTTTTTTGTGGCTGATGGGTGCGTTCAAGCTGGGTTTTCTGGCCAATTTCCTGAGCCATCCAGTGATTTCGGGATTCATGACCGCATCGGGTTTGATTATTTCCGCCAGCCAGTTGAAGCATATCATGGGAGTGGACGCCAGCGGCCATGACTTGCTGGCGCTGCTGCGCTCATTGCTCGGCAATGCCGCCGACACCAACGCGCCGACCCTGATAGTTGGCACCCTGTCGCTGGCGTTCTTATGGGCAGCGCGGGGCGGTCTGGCGCGCGGGCTCCAGCATTTGGGCGTGGCCGGCAAATTGGCGCAATTGATTGCCCGCGCGGCGCCGGTGGCGGCGGTGGCGGCCACCACCTTGGCGGCTTGGGCCTGGGACCTGAATGCCCGCGGTGTTGCCATTGTTGGCGACATTCCGCAAGGCCTGCCGCCATTCGCCTTACCGGTTTTCGATGCGTCGCTGTGGCGCCTGCTGTTGGTACCGGCGATCCTGATCAGCATTGTCGGTTTTGTTGAATCGGTGTCGGTGGCGCAAACCTTGGCCGCTAAACGCCGCCAGCGCATCGACCCCGACCGCGAATTATTGGGCCTGGGCACCGCTAATGTCGCCGCCGCTTTTTCCGGCGGTTTTCCGGTCACGGGCGGGCTGGCGCGGTCGGTGGTTAATTTCGACGCCGGCGCGCGCACACCGCTGGCCGGGGTGTTCACCGCTGGCGGGATTTTATTGGCAACCCTGTTCTTGACGCCTTGGCTTTATTACCTTCCCAAGGCGACCTTGGCGGCGACGATTATCGTCGCGGTGTTATCGCTGGTCGATCTAGGCGCGTTGCGCCGGACCTGGGCCTATTCCAAAAGTGACTTCGCGGCGATGGCGGCGACGATTTTGGTGACCCTGGGCTTCGGGGTCGAGCCAGGGATTTTAGCCGGCGTCGCGTTATCGCTGGCATTGCATCTTTATCGCAGCAGCCGGCCGCATTGCGCCATTGTCGGCCAGGTGCCGGGAACCGAGCATTTCCGCAATATCGACCGCCATCATGTTGTAACCAGTCCGCAGGTCGCCAGTTTGCGGGTCGATGAAAGCCTTTACTTCGCCAACGCACGGTTTTTGGAGGATCGCATCAACCGCCTGATCGCCGACCAGCCAGACATTCGCCATGTCGTGCTGATGTGTCCCGCGGTCAATGAAATTGACGCCAGCGCGCTGGAAAGCCTAGAGGCCATCAATCATCAGCTGCACGATGCTGGCATCATGTTGCATCTCTCCGAAGTCAAGGGCCCGGTGATGGACCGCTTGAAGCGCTCGGATTTTCTGGATGACCTCAGCGGTCAGGTGTTCCTCAGCCAGTTCGAGGCGCTGCGCAGCCTTGACCCTGTCACCGCCCAGCGCGCCCTGGCCATGCCCAAGGGCGATTCGGCGAAGTAGCAGGCCAGAGTCTAGGTTTGCGACTGCAGGGCAATTTGCACGATCGCCGGTGTGTTTTGCGCGTTGTGCAACTGCGCCAAACGGTTCAATTGCCGCTGACTGATGAGCATGGCGTGGAGCGCCAGCATATGACCGTCCCGGCATAGGGTAAGCAGATCGTTGTCGGCCAAATGCTCAAGCCGGTCTTGGTCGATGCCATAGAGGCCGGTGATATCTCGGCTGGCGCCATCGTCCAGCTTGACCTGCAATGGCAGCGGCGCGATCACGCGCAAGTCCAGGATCGTGGCGATAAAGGCTTGGGTTTGCCGCTCCCCTTCAAAAAGCCGCTGCATTTGCTGCCGCGCGGCACTCAGAAAGGGGGTCTCGGCGCCTTGGGCGTCAAACAGCGGGTCGCCCTCGCCGCTGTTGGACACGCGGTCGCTGGCTTCGTCAATACATAGGCAAGGGGTTGGGTCCGCCGCCTCGTCCAGACCAATCACAAACGGATAGCGGCTGACGTTCATCGGCACATAGGTCGCGTTCCAGCCTTGCGCTGTGTGATAGACATTTTCGCACGGTTCCAGGCCGAACAGCGCGGCGGCGCGAAAGCTTCCGGTCTCGCCGTCCTTGATCAAGACGATCGGATAATCGCTAGCGGCGCTGGCGAATTCAGCCACCACCAGCGGCGAAACATGACTGCGCGCGGCGTGGGCGTAATTGTCTTGCCGGCGAACGCGGGCGTGCCGATGCCGATCCAGGCTCACGGCTGTGATTTGCGGGGATGCCTCGGGCGGGTTGCTGTCGGTCACGGAACACGTCTCCATCGCTTCGATTGTGGCATCGCGGCCTTGGCCAAAATATGACTCTTGTATTTAATAGATAAGCTGAGGCAAGCAAGCGTAATTGCCCTGACGCAGTGCGCCGGCACGCCCAGTATACTGAGCTTTAAAGAACTGAAAAACATAGGCTATTTCACAGAATCGGGACATGCAAAAAAACCGCTTGCGTTCAATCATATGATAATTCATATAATTGATATCCGTCAAGGCGTGGGTTCTGCGCCTTGGCGGCGGAATGGTTTGGAGAAGGCGGCAGGCCCGGTGGGCAAGGCCGTCCTCAGGCAATGGAATGGAACAGGGGAGGTATCTGATCATGCACCCACGCATGACGCTTCGGCGTCGTCAATCCTTGAAGACTTCGCTTTTGGGCTGCAGCGCCATTGCGCTGGGCGCTTTGGCCACGGCCTTGCCGGCGCAAGCGCAAACGGCGGCGGCGTCGACCGGTTTGGAAGAAATCGTCGTTACCGGCATTCGCGCGTCCTTGCAGCGCGCGATGGATGTCAAGCGCGAGGCTGAAACCATCGTTGACGCCATCGCTTCTGAAGACTTGGGCAAATTCCCGGACTCCAACGTCGCGGAATCTTTGCAGCGCATTTCCGGCGTGTCGATCGACCGGTCCGGTGGCGAAGGCCAGTTCGTGACGGTGCGCGGCTTCGGTCCAGAGTTCAATACCGTGCTGGTCAATGGCCGCCGCATTGCCTCGGAAAACCAAGGCCGCGAATTCAGCTTCGATTTGTTGGCAGCGGAACTGATTTCCGGTGCTGACGTCTATAAGAGCTCCGACGCCAGCTTACAGGAAGGCGGTATTGGTTCGACCATCAATGTTAAGATGGCGCGGCCGCTGGACCTCGACGGTTTTCAAGCCGTGGTCAGCGCCAAGGGCGTTTATGAAAGCACCAGCGAAAAGGTGGCGCCGCAGGCGTTTGGCTTTATCAGCAACACCTTTGCCGACGACAAGATTGGCGTACTGCTGTCGGTGTCGCATCAAGAGCGCAAGGCACAGATCGACTCGGTGGAAACCCGGGGTTTCAATCCCAACAGCAATTTGACGTTGGCGGGTTTATCGGGCGTTACCGTGCCGCAGAATTTCGATCAGATCGTTGACTTTCAAAAGCGCGAGCGCACTGGCGTGACCGCCGTCGTGCAATATCAGGCGGCCGACAATCTGCTGCTGACGGTCGACGGTCTGTATAACCGCTTCAGCGTCAAGTCGCGTGCGTCCAGCATGGGGCATTGGTTCACCGCTGACCAGATTTTGGACGCGGAAGTCGATGAGAATGGCACCGTTGTCAGCCTGCAACATAATAATAACGGCGCGACCGACTTCATCAGCCGCACCTTCAATCGCCCGACCAAAACCCGTGCCGCCGGCTTTAACGCCGAATGGCAGCCCAGCGATTCCATTGATGTGGTGTTCGACGCGGCCTGGTCGCGCTCCAACAACAATAATGGCGGCAATGACAGCTTTGCGGTCATCGGCTTCAACAATGGCGTCAGCTATGACAATACCGGCGGCGGCATTCCGGTAATTGGCGGCATTCCCGACAATGTGCAGGACCCCAGCATCGGCCGCGCGCATATTGCCATTCGCGAAGGTTGGGACACCTCGGACGAAATCTTCGAATTCCGCGCCGACAGTGTCTGGCATGCCGATGGCAAGCATTTGAAGCGGGTGCGGTTTGGCGCCAATTATGGCGACCAAACCAAGGATAATCAGCTCATCCGCACCGACCCCAACACCTTGTGCTTGTACTGCGGTTATCAGGTTGACGTACCGGACTCGCTGCTAACGCCGTTTAATGCCGGTTCCAGCTTCCTGGGCGGTTTCGGCGATGTGCCGCGGCAATGGCAGACTTTTGATCCGGATGAACTGTTCGCCTTCCTAGAATCCCCGGAAGCCGCAGCGGCGGCCGACGCGGCCTTTGGCCGCGCGCCGGGCACCACGGCGGCGCAATTGGGCGAAGCGGGCTTCGGCGCGCAAGTGCAGCCTGACAGCTTCCGTATTCAGGAAAAAATCTTTGCCGCTTATGTCGATGTTCAGTTCGAGGGTGAAGTCGGCGGACGGCCCTGGCAAGTGGTGGCGGGCGCGCGTTATGTGCACACCAATACCACGGCCATCGGTACGCAATTGACGCTGACGGACTTGCGGGTCGTGCCGTCGGACGAAACCATCTTCAATGGCGTGTTCGCTGGCGACAGCACCACGGTGCAGCAAACCAATACCTATGACAAGCTGCTGCCAACCTTCAATGCCAAGGTCGATATCACCGACCGTTTCATCGCCCGTTTCGCGGCGTCGAAGTCGCTCACCCGGCCGCAGTTGCAAGACTTGGCGCCGCGCGTCAATTTCGACGTGCTGCGTCCGCGCAACCTGTTGGCCAGCGGCGGCAACCCGAACTTGAAGCCGTTCACGTCCGACAATTTCGATCTGTCCTTGGAATGGTATATCGACGACGCCAGCTACCTGGCGCTCGGTTTGTTCTATAAGTCGATCGATAATTTCATTGTCGCCACCCGCGCCAATGAAGCCTTCCCGGTGCAGAATGTCGACGGCATTGATGAGTTCGAGCCGAATGACGAAGCGATCTTCAGCGTTCGCCGTCCGCGCAACGCCGAAAGCTCGAACGTTCGTGGGCTTGAAATCTCCGGCCAATATGTGTTCAGCCAATTGCCGGCGCCGTTCGATGGTCTGGGCATCAACGCCAATGCCACTTTTGTCGACAGCAGCGCCAAATTGGGTGCCGACGACACGGTGGCGGAGACCTTCGCGTTGGAAGGCCTGGGCAATTCGCAAAACGTCATTGCCTTCTACTCCAAGGATGCGATCGACTTCCGCGTTGCCTATAACCGCCGCGCCAGCTTCCTGCAGAACATCTCCAACGGTGTTGGTGGCGATCCGATCTTCGTGAAAACCTTCGCGCAGGTCGACATTCGCGGCAGCTATGAAATCTTCGAAGGCTATTCGGTGTTTTTCGAAGGTATCAATGTGTTCAATGAAAAGGTTCAGCGTCATGGCCGCGAGGAAAATCAACTCCTCAACGTGATCGACTCTGGCGCGCGCTGGTCTTTGGGCGTGCGGGCGCAATTCTAGGGTTCTCCCACCCCCACCCTAGAAGGGGCTGGCGCGGCATTGGTCGCGCCAGCCTTTCTTTTTACGGGGCATGATGGGCAATGTGGCCGCGTGCGGCGCTGATATTGGATAAAGGAGCGGGCGCTCAGTCGGTGGCGCGCAGATGATATACAATCACCGATTGCGGCATCAGCCGGGGCAGGGTCAATCCCACTGTCATCAGCGCTTCACCGGTGGCGCGCAAGCTTGATGTGTCTATGGTGATGGGCCAGACCGGGATGATGTCATAAAGCCGGTTGGGGTCAAGCCCGGCAAACCGCAACTGGCCAGGCAAGAGATGCAGGTGGCTGGCCGGCATGGCGCAACTGGCCAGGGCTTCGCCCGCGTCAGCCGCAATCATGGCGAAGGCGGTGAGATGATCCGGTGTGTCGAAACGCACCAGGCGACCTTTATGGATCAGCGCCCGATGCCGTTTATGAAGCGCGATGGCGGCGCGCAGCACGGCCTTGTCGGCGTCGCTTTCCTGGCGCAAATCGACTTCCATCCCCATATGGCCGAACAGGGCCACGGCGGCGCGGGTTTCCATCGGCAACCGGCGGCGGGTAATATGGCAGTCGGCGGGGCCGACATGGGCGCCCATTACCTCGGCGGGGAAGAAGAGCGAAAAGCCTTTCTGTATCGCCAAGCGGTCCAGCGCGTCATTGCTGTCGGAGGTCCAAATCCGGTCGGCGCGGGCGAGGATGCCGAAATCGGCGCGGCCGCCGCCGGATGCACAGCTTTCAATCTCGACCTTAGGATGAGCGGTGCGCAACCGATCAATCAAACCATAAAGCGCTATGGTTTGCCGGTGCATGGCGGCGCGGCCGCTGGCATCGCCAGGAAGAAGGCTGTCGCGGTTCATGTCCCATTTCAGATAGGCGATGGGATAGGCGCTCAACAACGCGTCGAGCCGTTCATATAAATAGGCGGTCACGTCTGTCCGAGTCAGGTCCAGGGTCAATTGGTGGCGAAACAAAATATGCGGCGCCGGCGGGCTCGACAGCACCCAATCGGGATGGGCGCGGTAGAGGTCGCTGTCGGGATTGACCATTTCCGGTTCAACCCAAAGGCCAAATTCCAGGCCGCGCGTCTGGACATGAGAAATCAACGGCTCCAAACCTTGCGGATAGACGCCTTCATCGACATACCAGTCGCCAAGGCCGGCGCGGTCATGGCGGCGATGGCGGAACCAGCCATCGTCCAACACGAAGCGTTCAGCGCCGATGGCGGCGGCTTCATCGACCAGGCTTTTCAAGCTTTCGATGTCATGATTGAAATATACCGCTTCCCAACTGTTGAAGTGCACCGGTCGGGGCCGGGTGCGCAAGGCCGGTTGCAACAGCTTTTGGCGGACATGGCCGTGGAAGCCTTGGCGGATGCCATTGCGTCCGTTGCTGGACGCGACGATGAACAGATCGGGGCTGCGATAGCGAGCGCCGGGCGCCAGGAGCATTTCGCCAGGCAAGAATAATTCGCCCATTTGCGCATAGCCACGGCCGTCAGCCAGGGTTTCGACATGGGCGCGGTGATTGCCGCTCCAGCCCAAATGCAGCGCCAATGCCTCGCCATGGTTTTCGGAACAATCCGCGCTTTCCAGAACCAGCCCGGGGAAGGCGTCGTGCGAGGTGCGTCCACGGCGGTTTTCGCGCACATAGGCGGCCATATGCCGTTCCACCAGATGGGTTTGAAATTCACCCGCCCAGCGGCCTTCAAAGCCGCGAATATGGGTCAGATGGTCGGGCAGGGGCAGAGTGAGGGCGGCGCATTGGGTGAGTTCGAACACGCTATCACCGGTGTTGGTCACCTCGGTCCAGGCCACCAGCACATCACTGTCAGGGTCCAGCCGCAGGCGGTGGAGAATGGCCAGGCCATTGCCGGCATCGAGCAGCCGGATGGCCAAACCGTCCGGCCCCATTGCCGCGACGGTTTGCAAGGCGGCGAACAAACCCCAGCCGCTGCCACCGCGATGACCGGCAATGCCGGGCTGGCCGGTCCAACCATCGCCCGCCAGCGGCGCCAGCCGCACTGGGGCTTGCGAGGCCGGCGCATTGGGCACCGTGGCCCGCACGGCCAGCGCCTTCAACATCGCCGGCGTCGTCGCCGCTGCCAATCTGGGCCCGAAATACAACAGGGCCGGACCATCGGCGCCGAGATCGATCAGGGCGGTGGCATGACCGCTGTCCAGTCGATGAAAGGCGACGCGGGTATCAGACATATTGCAAACATCCTTCAGGCGGTGAAAGCTTCAGCGGCATCGCTATTTACAAGACATCCGCCCGCATATAAACAGATTAATATGATCAATAAAGCCAAGGCTGCGATCAAACAGCCGGCCAGTCGTGACAGAAAGATTCCTATGCTAGGCGTATGTTATTATCCGGAACATTGGCCGCAAGCCAAATGGCGTGAAGATGCCGCGCGCATGAAGGCGTTGGGCCTGAGCTATGTGCGCATTGGCGAATTTGCCTGGTCGCGGTTCGAGCCCGATCCTGGCACCTATGATTTCGACTGGTTTGACGAGGCCATAGACATTTTGGCCGAGGCTGGTTTGCAGGTGGTGATCGGCACCCCGACGGCGACGCCGCCAAAATGGCTGATCGACCTTTATCCCGACATTTTGCCAGTCGATCCCAACACTGGCCGGGTGCGTGGCTTTGGTTCGCGCCGGCATTATGATTTTTCAAGCCAACGCTATTTGGCCGAGGCCTTGCGCATCACCGAGGCGCTGGCGCAGCGCTATGGCGCGCATGCCGGTGTTGTCGGTTGGCAGACCGATAACGAACTGTGTTGCCATGACACGACGCTCAGTGCCTCCACTGCTGCGCGCGATGGGTTCCGGCAATGGTGCCAAGACCGCTATGGCGACATTGACCGGCTCAACGCGGCCTGGGGCAATGCCTTCTGGTCCTTGGAATATCGTCATTTCGATGAAATCGAGTTGCCGGTCGGCGCGGTGACTGAAACCAGCCCGGCGCACCGGCTGGCGTGGCGGCGCTTTGCCTCCGACCAGGTCGTCGCCTTTCACGACGCCATGTGCGCGGCAATCCGGCGCCATGCGCGCGACCAGTTCGTCACCCATAATTTCATTCCGATGAACGAAACCGGGGTCGATAATTTCGCCCTCGCCGTGCCCTTGGATTTCGCCAGCTATGACAATTATCCGCTGGGCCGCGCCGATCTGGCGCTGGCGGATGTGCCGCCGGAACAGTTCAAGCGCTATATGCGCACCGGCCATCCCGACTTTGCCGCCTATCTCCATGACCAGACCCGGGGGCTAACACCCAGCCGCCGGTTTTGGGTGATGGAACAACAGCCCGGCCCGGTCAATTGGGCGCGACACAATCCCCGGCCGGCGCCCGGCATGGTGCGGCTTTGGTCGCTGGAAGCCTTCGCCCATGGCGCCACCTGTGTCAGCTATTTCCGCTGGCGCCAGGCGCCTTTCGCGCAAGAGCAAATGCATGCCGGTTTGCTGCGGCCAGACAGCAGCGAAGCCGAGGCCTGGCCCGAGGTTGCCCAATTGGCGGCTGAGATCGCAGGCTTGGGCTTGGACATCTTGGCGACCGAACAGGCCGAAGTCGCGATTTTGACCGACCCGGAGGCGCAATGGGCCACCGAGATCGAACGCCAGGGCGACAGCTATGATTATGACCGCATTCAGCGCGACTGGTATATCGCCTTGCGGCGGTTGGGGGTGGATGTCGATTTCGTGGCGCCCGAAGGCGACCTGACGGGCTATCGGCTGATTTTGGCCCCCAGCCTGCCGATCATGACCGACGCCTTGGCGGCGCGGTTGGCCGGCAGTGGCGCGCGGCTGATTTTCGGACCGCGCAGCGGCGCCAAGACCGTCGACTTCACGGTTCCCGATGGGTTGGCGCCCGGGCCCTTGCGCATGCTGTTGCCGATTCGCGTGTTGTCGGTGGAAACTCTGCGGCCCGGTTGCGAGGGTGAAATCCTGTGGGGCAATGGGCGCTATGCCAGCCGCACTTGGCGCGAATATCTCGATCCCGGCGCGGCTGAGGTTTTGGCGCGCTATGAAGACGGCGCGCCAGCGGCGGTTGCAGCTGGCAAGGCCTGTTATGTCGCCAGCCTTAGCGACGAGGCGTTCTTGCAGGACTTTTTCGCCCATCAATGTGCCCAGGCCGGGGTGGCGACCACCGACCTGCCGGAGGATGTGCGGATCAGCCGCCGCGGTCATCTGATGTTCGCGATCAATTATGGCGCCCAGGCGCAGCCGACACCCGCACCCAAGGGGGCGAAGTTCCTGATTGGCGGGCCTGAATTGGCGCCGCGCGATGCGGCGGTATGGGAGATTGCGACATGAGAGCTTGGTTGGTGGCATTTTGGCTGGGGCTGTCTTGTCAAGGCGCGGCGCTGGCCCAGCCCCTGACGGCGGATGCACCGGAACTCGCGGCGCGTGGCCCGTATGCCGTTGGTTTTCGTACCCTTGAAATGGTCAATCCCGCGCAGCCGGATCTGGTCGCCGGTGGCCTGGCCGACCGCAAGCTTGCGTTGGCGGTATGGTATCCCGCCACCCTGAAGCCGGGCCAAGCGCAGGCGATAGACTATGTCGCGGCAACACCGTTCACACCCACCATCGACCCCGCCAGCCTGCCGCCGACTATCAGCGTCGCCGGTCAAGCCAGCGCCGATGCCGCGCCGGTCACGGGGCAAGGCTTTCCGTTGGTGGTGATTTCCCATGGCTATCAAAATTGGGCGACGATGTTCAGCTATTTGGGCGAGGCGCTGGCCTCCAAGGGCTATGTCGTCGCCGCTATCGAGCATCGCGATATCGTTCCCAATTCACCAGCCGCGCAACAGATCAGCTTCGCCAGCACGGTGATCAACCGCGTGCGTGACCAGCGCTTTGTGATGGCGCAATTGCAGGCGCTGTCGGCCGACCCCAACGCGCCGCTATACAATGTCTATGACCCAAGCCGCATCGCCCTGGTCGGCTATTCGATGGGCGGCTTCGGCGCATTGACCACGGCCGGTGCTGGCTATGATCCGCAATCGCCGGTGATGGCGCAAATGCCACCCGGGCTGATGACCGGCGCCTTGGCCCAGGCGGATACGGCCTTGGCGGTCAATCCCGCGCTGAAGGCGTTGGTGTTGTTCGCACCCTGGGGCGCGCAGCCGCCGTTCAGCCTGTGGTCCGATCAAGAACTGGCCCGCATCGCCATGCCGACCATGATCATCGGCGGCGATCATGACGACATATCCGACTATGCCAATGGCTTCGCGCCATTGCTGAAACGCTTGGTTGCCGCGCCACGCTATTTGCTGACCTATCATGAAGCCCGGCACAATGTGGCGGTCAACCCAACGCCGCCAGCATTGACCGGCTATTTCCAATTCATCGAACGCTTCGACGAACCGGTATGGCGCAAAGAGCGGCTGCTGGCCATCAATGTACATATGATCGCCGCGTTCCTCGATCATCATGTCAAGGGCGACGTTGCCAAGGCGGCTTATTTGCAGGTGCCGACCGCCAATGCTGGCGATGGCCAATGGCCGCTGCCGCAAGGCGCGCAGGTGGGCGACGCGCTTGCCAATGGCGAAGGCGCCAGCGCTGGGTATTGGCGGGGCTTTCAGCGGCGCTGGGCGTTGGGCGTGTCGCTGGAATACCGGTCGCCGCAACAAGACTGAAGGCAACAACCAAAAAACCGAAAAAGGACTTGGGGCATGGATCTGCAAACGGTGCAATTGGCGGTGTTTTTCGGCGTCACCGCCATGATTGGTTTTCTCACCTATTTGAAATGCCGTGGCACCCGCAGCCATAGTCCTGACTCCAACAAAGAATATTTCCTGGCTGGCGGCGGCCTGTCTTGGATTTTCGTTGCCGGCTCCATCACCTTGACCAATTTATCGACCGACCAGCTGGTGGGCATGAACGGAAATCAAATGGCGCTGCTGGCCTGGTGGGAATTGGCGGCGGTGGTTGGTTTGTTGATTTTGGCGTTCGTGTTTTTGCCGGTCTATTATCGCTATAATTGCACCACAACCACGGAGCTGTTGGAAAAGCGCTATAACGATCATCATATTCGCGCTACCATCGCGATGTTGTTTTTGCTTGGCAATGTGTTCATTTATTTGCCGATCATGCTTTATACCGGCTCGCTGTTCATGCAGTCGATGTTCGGTGTCGATGTGCCGATCATCATGATCGTCACTGCCTTCGCCTTGGTTGGGGCGGCTTATGCGGTGTTTGGCGGCTTGCGCGCCGTCGCCGTGTCCGACACCTATTCCGGCGTGTTGTTGCTGGGCATGGGCATTTTGGTGGTGTTTCTGGCGCTGCAGGCGATCGGCTTCGATTTTGAAGGCATTCCGCGCGAACGCTTGACCATGATCGGCGATAATGACTCGCCACTGCCATGGCATGTGTTGCTGACCGGCATGATTTTTATTCAGACTTTCTATTGGTCGACTAATCAAACCATCACCCAAAGAGCGATGGCCGCGCCCAATTTGCGGGAAGCGCAAAAGGGCGTGTTGGCGGCGGCGGGCATCCGGCTGTTGATCGTGCCGCCAATGATCGTGCTGCCGGGCGTCGTCTCCTACAAGCTTTATGGCGACATTGGCGACGCCGCCTATGGCCGGATTGTTGGCGATGTCTTGCCGGTGTGGCTTTCGGGCGCCTTCGCTGCGGCAATCGCGGCGGCGGTGCTGACCAGTTTCAATAGCGTGCTGAATTCATCGGCGACGCTCTATGTGTGTGATATTCATGAGCGCTATTTCAACGCCAAGCCTAATGTCGCACGTTTGAATGCGGCCATCACCATGGGTTTTGTCGTTGCCGCGTTATTGCTGGTGCCGGTCTATGATGGGGCCGAAAGCATCATCAATCTGGTGCAGCAGCTCAATGGCTTGTTATCGATGCCGATCCTGTCCGTGTTCATTGTCGGCTTGCTTTTCCGCAATGTCGATGCCCGCGCGGCGATCGTGGGCGTGTTGTTCGGGGTTGGCCTTTATGCGGTGTTCACCTTCTTGTGGACACCGATGCATTATATCCACCTGATGTTTGTCACGCTGTGGACGACGGTGAGCTTTTCGCTGGGCCTCAATCGCTGGCTGTTTGGCCGCCGCGCCACCTTGGTTTGGCGGCCAAAATTTCTTACTGCATGAAGCGGCCGCCATCGACGATAAGCGATTGACCGGTGATCATGGCAGAACCGCGCGAGGCCAGGAACAAGGCGGCGTGGGCAACGTCCTCGCCCTCGATGGTGCGTTTCAGGCTTTGCTGATCAAGGCAGTCTTGCAGCGCTTCGGGCGTGACCCAAAGGTCCTTTTGCCGTGCGGTCATCACCCAGCCGGGAATCAGCGCGTTGACGCGGATGCCGTCCGGTCCCAATTCGCGCGCCAATGCCCGAGTCAGGCCGACAATCGCCGCCTTGGCGGTGACATAGGCGGGATAGCCGCTGAGGCCCAGATTGGCGGAGTTGGATCCGACATTGACGATCGCGCCGGCGCTCTTGGCGCGCATGCCGCCGGCCACCGCCTGGGCGGCGAAGAAATGCGGCCGCAAATTGGTGTTGAAGCTGTCGTCCCAGCCGGCGGCGTCCAACTCATTCAGCTTATGCCTGTTGTCGCGCGCGGCATTGTTGATCAAGACATCGGCCGGCCCATGCGCGTCAGCGGCGCGGGCAATGGCTTGCTGCAACGCATCGACGTCGCGAATGTCGCAAGCCTGAAACAGCGGCCGCTGGCCGGTGGCGGCGGCGACCGCGTCGCACAAGGCGTTGGCCGGCCCATGGCTGAGCGAAACAAAAGCCACCTTGGCACCTTGGGCGGCGAAGGCGTGAACGAAATAGGCGCCAATGCCCGACCCCCCGCCGGTGATGAACACGGCCCGGCCATGCAGGTCCGGCCATTGCGGATAAGCTTCTTGAGCGATCCCTTCAACGCGGTTTTGCGGGCTGTTCGGCGCTTCGGCCATATTCGGCGATCCTACCTTAACTCTGTGAGCGATAAGCTTTTTTGGCGGCCTAGCATGAATGCTGCTTTACAACAAGTATATTTATCATATAAATCGACAATGACGATTCACGGCCGGCCCGCCGAGACCCGCCGATAAAGAAAGATGCTGAACCCATGGCGGATAATCGAAAGTCGGAAGCCCAATCCTTGCGCAGCCATCATAGCTATGGCAAGCGCGACCGCGATGGCTTCATTCATCGCAGCTGGATGAAAAGCGAAGGCTTGCCCGAGGATGCGTTTGACGGCCGCCCGGTGATCGGCATTTGCAATACCTGGTCGGAACTTACCCCCTGCAATGCGCATTTGCGCGATATTGCCGAATATGTGAAGCGTGGGGTGTGGGAAGCGGGCGGCTTGCCGTTGGAATTTCCGGTGACGTCGTTGGGCGAAACGCAGATGCGGCCAACCGCCATGCTGTTTCGCAATTTGCTGGCGATGGATGTGGAAGAATCAATCCGCGGCAATCCGATTGACGGGGTCGTGCTGTTGGGCGGCTGCGACAAGACCACGCCCGGGCAATTGATGGGCGCGGCCAGCGTTGATTTGCCGACCATCGTTGTTTCGTCGGGCCCCATGCTGAACGGGAAATTCCGTGGCCGCGATATTGGGTCTGGCACCGATGTCTGGAAATTTTCCGAGGCCGTGCGCGCGGGCGAGATGACATTGCGGGATTTCATGGCGGCGGAAGCCGGGATGTCGCGGTCGCCGGGAACCTGCATGACCATGGGCAGCGCATCGTCCATCGCTTGCGTGGCCGAAGCAATGGGCCTGGCCTTGCCGCTCAATGGCACGGTGCCCGCGGTTGATGCCGGCCGCCGTGTGGTCGCGCATGAGTCCGGGCGCCGCATTGTCGAAATGGTGCGGCAGGATGTGCGCATGTCCAGCATCGCCAATCGTCGGGCGTTTGAAAACGGCATCCGCGCCCATGCCGCCATTGGCGGTTCGACCAATACCCTGCTGCATTTGCTGGCGCTGGCCGGTCGGCTGGGCGTTGATCTAAAGCTGGATGATTTCGACCGCCTTGGCGTGGATGTGCCGTTGCTGGTCAATTTGCAGCCTTCGGGTCAATTTCTGATGGAGGATTTTCACTATGCTGGCGGCATGCCGGCGATGCTGGCGCAACTGTTGCCGCGCCTGCATGGCGACGCGCCGACGGTGGCTGGCGTGCCGCTGCGGGCCTATGCGCAAGGTGCCGAATGTTTCAACCGCGCGGTGATCGGCAGCCTGGATGCGCCAATACAGCCGGTGGCGGGGCTGTGGGTTTTGCACGGCAATCTGGCGCCCTTGGGCGCGGTGATGAAGCCCAGTGCCGCGTCGCCCGAATTGTTGCGCCATCGTGGCCCAGCGGTGGTGTTTGAGGATATCGAGGATATGAAGGCGCGGATCGACGATCCGGATCTCGACGTCGCGCCCAATTCAGTGCTGGTGTTGAAGGGCTGCGGACCCAAGGGCTATCCCGGCATGCCGGAGGTCGGCAATATGCCGCTGCCGCGCAAATTACTGGCCGCCGGCGTGAAGGACATGGTTCGGATTTCCGACGCGCGAATGTCGGGCACGGCTTTTGGCAGCGTGGTCTTGCATGTCGCGCCGGAAGCGGCGGCGGGTGGGCCGCTGGCGATCGTGCAAAATGGCGATGAGGTGGAATTGGACGGTCCTGGTCGGCGGCTGCAGCTGCATGTCGCGGCCGATGAAATTGCCCGCCGCTTGGCGGCCCTGGGCGCGCGTGTTGGCGACGCGGCACCCGCGCGGGGCTATGCCAGGCTTTATGTCGATCATGTGCTGCAATCCGACCAAGGCTGCGATTTCGACTTTTTGGTGGGCGCCAGCGGCGCCGCGGTCGAGCGCGAGTCGCATTGATGACGGCGCCATTGTTCATCGCCGGCGATTGGGGCACCAGCAATATGCGCTTGTGCCTGATGGCGGACGGGCAGGTGCGCGATCAAGTCTCCGGTCCTGGCATTGGTCAGTCGGCGCAGGGGCCAGCGGCGGCTTTCGCCGCCGCCACCCAGGCCTGGCGTCAGGCGCATGGGCCGCTGCCGGTGTTGTTGTGCGGCATGGTCGGATCTTCCGTTGGTTGGGTGGAAACGCCCTATCTGCCGTGCCCGGCTGGTTATGATGAATTGGATCAAGCCTTGACCCGGTTCGAGGCCAGCGGCCATCCGGTGGCCATTGTGCCAGGTTTGACGGCTGTAAATCCCTTGGCCAGCGCCGATTTCATGCGCGGTGAAGAAACCCAGATTTTTGGCGCCATGGCCAGCCGGCCGGAATTGGCCCAAGGCCGGCATTTTTTGTGCCTGCCCGGCACCCACAGCAAATGGGTGCTGGTGGAAGACGGCAAGGTCCACAGTTTCATGACCGCCTTGGCCGGCGAGCTGTTCGCGGTGCTGCGCCAACATAGCGTGTTGTGCCGCGGCGCCGAGATCGCGGAACCGATGGATGGCGCTGCCTTTGCCGCTGGCCTGTCGCGGGCCAAGCAAGGCGGTGGTCAGATGCTGTTGCAGCAATTGTTCGAGACCCGGGCGCGGCAATTGACCGGCGAATTCGGCAAGCAGGCGGCGGTGTCGTTCCTTTCGGGTCTGGTCATTGGCCATGATGTGGCGGGCGGACTGGCGGCATTTGCAGCACAGGTTGGCGCCCGGCCAAAGGTTACGGTGATCGGCGCGGCGACATTGTTGGGCCTTTATGATCAGGCGTTTCGGGCCCATGGCATTGAAACCGTGCTGCTGGATGGTATGACGCAGTCCTTGGCGGGACTGGGCGGCATCGCCGCTGCCGTCGAATTGGGAGCGATAGCCGGTGCCTGAGGTCGATGCATTGATGGCGGATTTGCCGCTGGTGGCGATTTTGCGCGGTATTCAGCCCGATCAAGCCGTGGCGGTGGGCGAAGCCTTGGTGGCCGCGGGGCTGCGGTTGATCGAAGTGCCGCTGAATTCGCCATCGCCGCTGGACAGCATCGCCAGGCTGGCCGCGCGCTTTGGCGATTCGTGCCTGATCGGCGCCGGCACCGTGCTGACGGTGGCGGCGGTGGACGCGGTCGCCCAGGCCGGCGGCCGGCTGATCGTGACCCCCAACACCGACCCGGCGGTGATTGCCCGCGCGGTGGCGTTGGGTCTGGTGGTGATGCCGGGCTTCGCCACTGCCACCGAGGCGCTGGCCGCTGTCGATGCCGGCGCTCGGCATTTGAAGTTGTTTCCGGCGTCGACCTATGGTCCTGGTCATATCAAGGCGTTGCGCGCGGTATTGCCGGCGCAGGTGCAGGTACTTGCGGTGGGTGGTGTGGCCGCCGATGTCGCCGCGATGCGGGTTTGGCGGCAGGCCGGCGCCGCCGGCTTTGGCATTGGCGGTGAATTATACCGCCCCGGCGCCGCCGCTGCGGACGTGGCGGCCAAGGCTGAGGCACTGGTGGCGGCGTGGCGGGCGATATGACCGGCAAGTTAATCGATATCATCAGCGCGCAATGCAGTCTGGGCGAAGGCATTCAGTGGAATGTCGAAGATCAGGCGGTTTGGTGGACCGACATCAACCGCAAGCAATTATGGCGGCATCACCCCGGCAGCGGTCAAACCCAGACCGTCGCATTGCCGGAACGGCTGGGCGCCTTTGCGTTTACCGCGCGCGAGGGCCTGTTGCTGGCCGCATTCGCCAGCGGCTTTGCGTTTTTCGATTTGGCCAGCCGCACGCCCTACTGGCTGCACCGGCCGGAAGCGGGCCATGGCGGTCGCCGTTTCAATGATGGCCGGGTTGACCGCCAAGGCCGGTTTTGGGTCGGCACCATGGTCGAGGATGCGGCCAAGGCCGGCGATCGCCAAGGCGCGCTCTATTGCCTCGATCGCGATGGCGGCCTCAGCCAGCATTTGGGTGGCATCGGCATCTCCAACAGCATTTGCTGGGCGCCCGACGGCGGCACCTTTTATTTTGCCGATACCCCGACCCGGACAATCCGCGCTTGGGATTTCGACCGCGAAGCCGGGCGTTTGCAAGCCGAGAGGGTTTTTGCCCGCACACCCGACGGCGCTTTTCCCGACGGCAGCGCGATCGACGCCGAGGGCTGTTTATGGAACGCGCAATGGGGTGCCGGACAAGTCGTGCGCTATCGTCCCGATGGCAGCATCGACTGGGTGTTGGCGGTGCCGGCGCCGCAGCCAACCTGTGTGGCATTTGGTGGCCCCAACCTTGACCAGCTCTATGTGTCGACGGCGCGGGTGGGGTTGGACCGGCAGACCTTGCGGGCCGCCCCTTGCGCTGGCGATGTATTCGTTTATCAATTGGATGTCGCGGGGCTGCCCGAAAGCCGTTATCAAGGCCGCCTGCCGACGCTTGGCGGATAAGCGAGAGCGAGTGATAAAATGCGCAACCGGCAAGGCCGCAATCTGACCTATGTCATCACCCAGGAACTGGGCCGCGCCATTGTGACCGGCGCCTATGGCATGGAAAACCCGTTTCCCATCGAGGCCAAGCTGTGTGAGCAGTATGGCGTCAGCCGCAGTGTTTTGCGTGAAGCGGTGAAGATGTTGACGGCCAAGGGGCTGCTTAGCGCGCGGCCGCGCCAAGGCACCTGGATCGAACCCGAGGAAAACTGGAATCTGCTGGATCCCGATGTGTTGCGCTGGCTGCTGGAGCGCAAATATTCACCGGCATTGCTGATCGAATTCACAGAGATGCGGTTGGCGTTTGAACCCGCCGCCGCCGCCTTGGCCGCCGAACGTGCCGATCAGGCCAGTTTGGAGACCATCAAGGCGGCGATCGCGCGCATGCAACAAGCCGAATTGGGTGAGGACGACCCGCTCAGTTCGGATATCGCCTTTCATGTCTCGATTCTGCATGCCAGCGGCAATCGGCTTTATGCGCAACTCGACAATCTGATCGACGCTGCCTTGCGAATTTCCATTCGTGTCACCAACCAGCGCAAGGGCGTGCGCCTGGCCAGTGTCGCCGATCACCAGAAAATCGTCGATGCGATTGTCGCCCGCGATGCCGACGCGGCAAGTGCTGCGATGCGCAATCTGATTTTGGAGGCGCTGGCCCTGATCAAGGGCTCCGCCGCCGAGGCACGCGCCCAGGCAGAAGAGGAAGCGGCGCAAGCTTGATCGCCGCTTCCATCTATTTCCTGGAATTTATTTCGACTGTATTTCTATTTTACGCTGTTGCGCCTTTGCCGCCTGGGTTTTCGGCAATGTGATCTTCAATAGGCCGTCTTTTTGATTAGCCTGGATTTGGTCGACATCGACACCAGGGGGCAAGGCGAAACTGCGCTGGAATGCGCCATAGCGGCGTTCCGACAGGTGATAGCGCTTTTTCTTTTCTTCGCGTTCGCTGGTTTTTTCTCCCTTGATCGACAGCATGCCGTCGCTGGCTGAAATGTCTATATCTTTGGGGTTGACGCCGGCGATCTCAATGCTGATTTCATAACCGTCCTCGGTTTCAGCGACATCGACCGCAGGGGATTCAGTCATGGCGCCGCGTGTCTCCGGGCCCCATTGGAACCAGCGGCGGCCACCACTGAATTCATCGAACAAGCGGTCGATTTCACGATGCAGCGAGGCAAAGGGCGACATGCGGCCGGGCAGCGAAGGCTGCTGCGAAGTCGCACCACTACTCCCGCGCGTTTCAGGCACGTCAGCCATGGCAACCTCCTTCATGACAATGATGACGGCGTCATAGTCCCGCAAGCCGGGTGGCGACGCCTTGAGCCGGATCAATGCGCCCTCGCCGCAACCGGCCACTAATAGAAACCTGAAACATCCCGTCATTGCATCCTTTTGACGTGAGCCAAATTCCAAGCTCGTCCATGTCGATGGACAATGAGGGGACAAGGGGAATTGCATGCGATTTGCCGACCGTGTCGATGCCGGACGCAAGTTGGCGGAGGCCTTGATGGATTATCGCGATCCGTCGGCGGTGGTGTTGGCCTTGCCGCGCGGCGGCGTGCCGGTGGCGCTGGAAGTTGCCCGCGCGATCGGCGCGCCGTTGGATTTGATTTTGGTGCGCAAGATCGGCGTGCCGGGGCATGAGGAACTGGCCGCCGCCGCAGTGGTCAATGGCGACGAACCGGCCTTGGTGCGCAATCCCGACGTGATCGCCATGGCGCGTTTGTCGGACGCATTTCTCAACCATGCCAAGGCCGAAAAATTGAAGGAGATCGAGGCCCGCCGCCAGCGTTATCTTGGCCAGCGGAATCGGATCGAGTTGGCCGGCCGCATCGCCATTATCGTTGATGATGGCTTGGCCACTGGCACCACCGCCGAAGCCGCGATCAAAGCCGTGCGCGGCGCTGGCGCGGCGAAGATCGTGTTGGCGGTGCCGGTGGCACCGGCGGACAGCTTAGCGCGCTTGCGGCCACTGGTCGACACGGCGATTTGTTTGTCGACTCCGGATGATTTCGCGGCCGTGGGTCAGTTTTACCGGCACTTTGATCAAACCAGCGATGACGAGGTGATTGCCTTGATGCGCCAGGCGGAGCGAGCCAATGGCGGCTGACGCACCGATGCTATTTGCGCCGGCTGACAGCCAGCAATTTGCAGCGCAGGTGGCGGCGGCATTGGAATTGCCGCTGGCGGCGCTGGAAGAACGCACGTTTGAAGACGGCGAGCATAAAATCCGTCCGCTTGAGGATGTGCGCGGGCGCGATGTTTATATCATTCAGTCGCTGTATGGCGACGATGCGCAAAGTCCCAATGACAAGCTGTGTCGCGTGCTATTTCTGGTTGGGGCCTTGAAAGATGCCGACGCCGCGCGCGTGACGCTGGTGGCGCCCTATTTGTGCTATGCGCGCAAGGAACGGCGAACCAAGTCACGCGATCCCGTCACCACCCGCTATGTCGCACAAATGATGGAAGCCGTCGGCGTTGACCGGCTGGTGGTGTTGGAAGCGCATAATCCGGCCGGTATCGATAATGCATTTCGCGGCCCCAAGACCCTGTTGGACACCAGTGCGCTGTTCGTTGCGCCCTTGGCCGCCGCGCTTGACCGGCAAGCGGTTACCGTGGTGTCGCCGGATGCTGGTGGGGTCAAGCGGGCGGAAGCCTTCCGCCAAGCGCTAGGGCATCGGCTGGGGGGAGATATCGGTGCGGCGTTCATCGAAAAATATCGCTCCGGCGGGGTCGTCAGCGGTGGCGCTGTGGTCGGCCCGGTAAAGGACCGCGTGGCGCTGATCGTCGATGATTTGATCAGTACCGGCACAACCATGGCGCGTGGCGCGCGTGCGTGTTTGGAGCAAGGCGCCAGTCAGGTTCTAGCGGTGGCGGCGCATGGTTTGTTTATTCCGCCCGCCAGCGAAGTGATGGCCGATCCCGCCATCGCGCATATCTGGATCAGTGATAGCGTGCCGCCATTCCGTCTTAGTCCGCAAGTGCGTCGCGACAAGCTCAGTGTCGTGCCATCCGCGACGTTGTTTGCGCTTATAATCAGCGAATTGCATCGCGGCGCCTGAATCAGGTATAGGAGTTTTCCAGGCCAGTTTGGGTCAATCGTTCCGCAAGGGCTAGCCGCTGACGGGTTTGCGCTGGCCATTTTTCTGGTTCCCTCACATCTGGGTCGTCCATATGCAGCGCCGCCAACCGTGCGCGGGTGAACGCATGCACGGCCTGGTAAAAGTTTACCAGCGGGGCTGGAGCATACCATGCCGGCACCCGGCGCGCGCAAATCTCAAACAATATCGGCTGCGCCCATGGCGCACCAAGTTGGGCGCATTCCATGGCCAAGAATGCCATTTCATCAACCGGATCGACCTGCCGCAGGCGCAGGCTGAATTCCAGGCAATCGAAAATCACCACCGGGTCTTCAAGGCAAATATGTTCCGGTCGCAGGTCGCCATGACCCTCCACCACGGCGCTGGCGCGGGCCTTCAGCATAGCCTGATGCCGGCTGATCAATACTTCCAAATTGGCGGCTACGGCATCGACGCGCTTTGAGGCTATGATGGCTGCAAAGCGGGACAGGGTTTGCCGGCTCTCCGCAATCTCAGCCAGAAAGTGATGACGAAAATGCGCGCCGCCGACCCGCTCATTGGGCTGTTGACGGTAGAAATCGGCCAGCCGTGCGCCAGCGCGGTGCACATGCAGTGCGGTGGCCTGTCGGGTCGCGATCAGTCGGTCCAACATCAAGCCGGCGTCAAGCCGGCGCATATGGATTGCCCAATCGACAATATCGCCTGGCCCAGCCAGCGCGAACCCACCGTCAGTCCGCCGGTAGATCGGCGCCAGCCCATGATAGACCGATGCCGCCAGCCGCCGATTGAGGTTGATTTCATGCTGGGCGGCGTGTTTGCGCGCGGCCAACTGGCCGTCATGGCCGGTGCCCGCGAACAATGGTTTTTTCAGTTTGTAAGCATCGCTACATGTTAGGAAAACATAGGACTTATGCGTTTCCTTGACACAGGCACGCTGCTCCGACAAAACGCCTGGCGCCGCTAATTTAGCGACATGCGCGGCGCCAGCGGATTGGCTCAATGATGTGCTGCTACCGCTGCCGCCAATTCACCGGTCAATTCGCGGCTGCTGCCATGGCTGACATCGCCCAGGCTCAACATGCCGACCAGGCGCTTGTTTTCGTCAATCACAGGTAAGCGGCGCACTTGCTTGTTTTCCATTAGGTGAATGGCGTCCTCGACATCTTCGTCGGCACGGCAATATATGATGCCTTCGCTCATCACATCGCGCGCGGTCAAGCTATCGCACGCACTGCCATTGGCAAGACCGCGGCAGACGATATCGCGGTCCGTCACCATGCCAACCAGGCGATCGTTTTCGCCGATCGGTATCGAGCCGATATCGTTGTCGCGCATCAATTGGGCAATTTCGATCAACGGCGTGTCGGGCGCACACCACTCGGCGCCTTGATGCATAGCGTCACGAACCTTGGTCATCGCAAGCTCCTTTGTCAAAAGTTTCGATCATCAGCCTTCATCCCAGTCCGGCTGATCTGCGGTCAAAATGTCGTATATGCGCGCCGCATTGGCTTCCAGCGGTCGCCGTTCTTCACCCATGACATCGCTTTCGCCGGCTGCCCAAGCCAACGCGGCTTCCAAATCTGCGATGGCGGCGCCGGTGGCTTCGATTGCCGCGATTTTCCAATCGTCGATATCGCCGCAGCGCTGTTTGATGATGCCGGCGTTCAGCCGTTCCAACGATTGTGTCATAGAGATTTTGTAACTCGGCCGGCGGTGGGACGCGTTGACGGAAATCAACGCGCCGGCGCTGCCAATGGCGATGCTTGGGCGGTCAGTGGAAGCGAGTCTGGTCAATGCTGAATATCGACCCCGAAACAGTGTGCTTCATCATCGTCAAGGCGCGCGCCTTCGATGAATTGGTGGCACCCAGCGAACAAGACAGCGAGGATGATCCGCGCACCGCTTTGGAGGATTATGCGGACAATCCGGTGCGCTTGGAAATTGAACAGGCGATCGAGGCGTTGAATATCGATGCCCAGCTTGATTTGGTGGCGCTGCTATGGATCGGCCGGGGTGATTATACCGCCGATGATTTCGACGCAGCGCGGGCGCAAGCGCGCAGTGTTGGCCAGCAGCCAATGGCGCAATATTTGCTGGGCACCCCATTGCTGGCCGACTATTTGGAAGAAGGGTTCAGCGGCCTAGGTTATTCCTGCAACGACTTTGAAATGGGCCGGCTTTAAAATTCATATGCCTGCAAGGCGTGAACCGGACCGGGGACTTTTGTGCGCCCGGCCAGACCGGTCAGTTCGATCAGCACGATGCTGCCGACATGCGTGGCGCCAGCGGCGCTGAGCAATTGACTGGCGGCGGCCAAGGTGCCGCCGGTCGCCAACAAATCGTCAACCAATAACACCCGCTTGCCAGTCAAGTGGCGGTCGCGCTGCAATGTCAATGTGGCTTGGCCATATTCCAGGTCATAGCTTTGTCGATGCAGGGCGCCGGGCAGTTTGCCGTCTTTGCGGATCATGATGGCCCCGGCGCCCAATTGCACCGCCAGCGGGGTGGCGAACAGAAAACCGCGCGCGTCCAGCCCGGCAATCAGGTCGGGCGCGTGGCTTTCGGCATGGGCGGCCATACGGTCGATGCAAGCGGTCAAAACCGACGGCGATTCCAAAACCGGGCTGATATCGTAAAAAGTGATGCCGGGCTTGGGAAAGTCCGGATAGCGCGCGATGTGCGAATCGAGGGAGAAAATTTGCTCTGTCATTCTGTTCAGGCCCCGCTGCTTGCCGGCGGGCAGGGTAGCGGCCGGCGGCGAAAAGGGAAAGGGCGGAATGTCGGCTTGCCAGCGTCCGGCGTGGCCGGCATAACACCGACAAGACAGCATTGAAATTAGCCAGAAGGACAGGTCATGGCAGCGGTGGAATATCATCAGGAAGGCGCCATCGTCATTTTGACGCTGAACCAGCCGGCCGTGCGCAATCCGATTTCCGAGCCGGAAATGATCGATGCGTTGATCGACGCGCTGGGCCGCATGGATGCCGATCCGTCGGTGCGCTGCGGCATCCTCACCGGTGCTGGCGCCGCATTTTCGGCCGGCGGTAATTTGAAGAAAATGGGCGGTCCCGAAGGTCCGATGAACCAAACGCCGGTGGCCAATCGGCGCTGGTATATCGAGGGCATTCAGCGCATCCCCTTGGCGTTCGAGGCCTTGGAAGTGCCGGTGATCGCCGCCGTCAACGGCCCCGCCGTCGGTGCTGGCTGCGATTTGGCCTGCATGTGCGACATTCGCATAGCCGGTCGCAGCGCCCGCTTTGCCGAGAGTTTCGTCAAGATGGGTTTGGTGCCCGGTGATGGCGGTGCCTGGCTGCTGCCGCGCGTGGTGGGCCAGTCGAAGGCGCGGGAAATGGCGTTGACGGGCGACATGCTGGATGCGGAGGAAGCGCTGGCCTGTGGCTTGGTGTCGCAAGTGGTGGATGATGACAAGCTATTGCCCGCGGCCATCGCGATTGCCCAGCGGATTGCCGCCAACCCGCCGCGCGCGGTGCGGTTGACCAAGCGGTTGATGAACGAGTCGCAAATGATGTCGCTTTCGGCGGCCTTGCAGGTGGCGGCGTCGTTCCAGTCGCTGATGCACGCGACCGAAGATCACCGCGAGGCGGTCAACGCCTTTCTGGAAAAGCGGCCGCCGCAATTCACCGGGAAATAAGCCGCGTTGTCATCGGGGCGGGATCGCTGCGGCCGGTCAGCAGGGGCCAAAAGCCGTCGCCGCCGGCTTGGCAAGCCATCGTGCCCAGCCGCGCCGCCCAATACCCGTCATGGCCGAATTCCGAGCGCCAGGCGATCAGCCGGCGGGTGAAATGATGCAAGCCATGTTCGCGCGTGAAGCCAATGGCGCCATGAACCTGATGCGCGATCGCCGCGCCGATGTCGGCGGCCATGTTGGCGCGCAGCTTGGCGGCCGCGGTTTCCAACATCGCCTCACCCTGGCCCAGCCGCCAGAACGCCGCTTGCGCCGCGCAATCAACCGCCGCGGCATGGCCGGCGGCTTGCGCCAGGGCATGCTGCACGGCTTGAAATTTGCCGATCGGCCGACCGAATTGTACGCGGTCATTGGCATGTCCGATTGCCAGGTCCAGGGCCGCTTTCAGCGCGCCGGCGATTTGCCCCGTCCGTAACAAAGCGCCTAGTGCATGGGGACTGGCAGCGGACCGGTCCAGGGGCGCGCTCTCCACTGGCGCGTCCTTGAAGTTGAGCCGGTCGCGCGGCTCGCCCGCTGGGTTTTCACCCTGATGGATCAGGGCATGATCGCGGCGCACAAGCAAGAGCTGGTCGTCGATCTGGCCGACGACCGCGCTGACATGCCGGCCCCAGGGCACCGCCGCCAGGCTGCCGGTGAAACGCCCGCCCGCAAGCGTGCCGCTTATGTGCGGCGCAAGGCTCAGCGCGCCAGCCGGCGCCGTCAATCCGGCCGCCGCCGCCAAGTGCGTGGCCAGGATGCTTTCGCCCACCGGCAAGGCTACCGCATGCCGGCCCAGTAGTCGGGCGAGCAACAGAAAATCGGCCCAATCGCCACCAAAACCGCCGCTGTCTTCCGCCAACAGCAGGCCGTTGAAACCATTGTCCTCGATCCTTGGCCAGGCCGCGAAATCATTGCCGCCCTCGGTACCCAGATCGGCGAACAGCCGTGCCGCCATGTCGGCCAATAAGCTGCTGTTTTCGCTCATCGCAATCCCAACCCCCGAGCAATGATGCCGCGCAAAATCTCGCGCGTGCCGCCGCGCAGCGAGAAAGAGGCGGAAATTTGCAGCAACAGGCCGAGCAATTGGCTGAAATGGTCGTCATCGCCCCAGTCGCCGCCCGCCACCGCTTGAATCAGGCGCGGCATTTCCTGTTCAAAGCCATTGCCGATGTCCTTAACGATGGCGGCTTCAATCGCCGGGTCTTGGCCCGCCGCCAACTGCGCGGCCACCGACAAGGACATTTGCCGCAAGGTCCAATATTGCGCGCTCAGTTGGCCGATCAGGTCGCGTAGCGCCGGTTCGGGCGTGGGTCCGGCCAGTCGCAGCAATGCGGTGAACAAGACGAAGCTGCTTAAATAGCGCTCGGGGCCGGAGCGCTCCAACGACAGTTCCGCCGTCACCTGCCGCCAGCCGTCGCCTTCTTGACCCACCAGCATGTTTTCGGCGACGAACACATCGTCGAGAAACACTTCATTGAAATCAGCACCACCGGCAAGATCGGTGATCGGCCGCACGGTTACGCCCGGCGCCCGCAAATCGATAATGAACTGGCTCAAGCCCTCCTGCCGCTGGCTGCCTTCGCCTGTGCGGACCAGCGCGATCATGGCGTCGGCGACATGGGCATTGGTGGTCCAGACTTTTTGGCCGCTCACCCGCCAACCGCCATCGCAAGGCATCGCCTTGGTGCGCACCGCCGCCAAGTCTGAACCCGCACCGGGTTCCGACATGCCGATGGCAAAGCAGATTTCGCCCCGGGCCATGCCGGGCAAATAGGTTTCGCGCTGAACGTCATTGCCATAGCGCAGCAACAGCGCGCCGCTTTGCCGGTCGGCCACCCAGTGAAAACCCACAGGCATGCCAGCGGCCAATAATTCCTCGATGACGATATAGCGCTCCAGCATGCCGCAGTCCTGGCCGCCATAGCGGGTTGGCCAGGTCATGCCAATGAAGCCCGCCGCACCCAGCGCGCGGCTGAAGTCAGGGTCAGCCACCGCCCAGCAATTGGCAATGCCACCCAGGCTGCGCGCCGCGCGCTGTTCGGCGATGAAGCCGCGGACCCGCGCGCGCAAGGCAGCGGCGTCTTTCGGCATCACTGGAGGGTCGAAACTGAATTCCTGCACCGCGCGCCTTTGCCTTTGCTGTTTTCGGGCCAATCGCCTAAGGAATGGCCTGTATTGATCAGGACATATAGGCCAGTCCTTGGCAAATTGCCAACAGGTCTGATTGTTTTATTAAGGGGTGCGGCGATGCGCTTGGTGACATTCGAGATAGCGGGCGATCGGGCAGGGGCGGCCCATGTTGGCCTGCGGCAAGGCGATCGGGTGGTCGATCTAAGCCTGGCGGCGCCCAATTTGCCGGGCGATTTGGCCGGGCTGTTGGCGGCTGGGCCGGAGGCATTGGCGACGGCGCGCAAGGCGGCGGAGCAAGCGCCCGCCGCGGCAATCCGGGCGTGGGACGATTTGCGCCTGCTGCCGCCGATCCCGCGCCCCGGTAAAATTTTATGCCTTGGCCTCAATTATCATGCCCATGCCGCTGAAGGCGGACGCGAGGCGCCGGATTATCCCAATGTGTTCATGCGCGGGGCAACCTCGCTGGCGGCGCACAAGCAGCCGATCATCGTGCCCAAGGCTTCGCACAAGCTGGATTATGAGGTTGAACTGGCGGTGATCATTGGCACCCGGGCGCGGCATTTAACAGTCGAGAACGCCTTGGACTGCGTTGGCGGCTATGCCTGCTTCAATGACGGTTCGGTGCGCGACTATCAGCGCCGCGCGCCGCAATGGACGATGGGCAAGAATTTCGACGCCACCGGCGGTTTTGGTCCGGAATGTGTGACGCCGGATGAATTGCCGGCGGGTGGCGCGGGCCTGCGGATCCAAACGCGCTTGAACGGCCAGACCATGCAGGACTCCAACACCGACAAGATGATCTTCAATGTCGTCGACACTCTGGTCGCCTTGACCGAGGTGATGACTCTGGAACCTGGCGACGTGATCGCCACCGGCACCTGCGAAGGCGTTGGCTTTGCCCGCAAGCCACCGGTGTGGATGAAGGACGGCGATGTCTGCGAAGTGGAGATCGAAGGCGTCGGCACCTTGCTCAACCCCATTCAGGCGGAATAGCGCGCCGATCAGTCACGCCTGGCGGGTTTGTCATAGTCGATGGCCGGACCCACCGGTACCACGCCGCTGGGATTGATGGTTTTGTGGCTGCCGTAATAATGGCGCTTGATATGGTCGAAATTGACCGTCTGCTTGACCCCCGGCAGTTGATAAATGTCGCGGGTGAAGGCCCAGAGATGAGGATAGTCGGCCAAGCGGCGGATATTGCATTTGAAATGACCGTGATAGACCGCGTCGAAGCGGATCAAGGTGGTCCACAGCCGGATATCGGCTTCGCTCAGTGCCGCGCCGGTCAGGAACCGCGATTGTGACAACTGCTCTTCCAGCCAGTCCAGGCTTTCAAACAAGGGCCACACCGCTTCCTCATAGGCTTCCTGGCTGGTGGCGAAACCGGCTTTATAGACCCCGTTATTGACCGTGTCATAGACGCGGGCATTGATGCGGTCGATGGCGTCTCGTAAAGCGGCGGGATAATAATCGCCCGGCTTGGCGCCGACGCCGTCAAAGGCGCTGTTGAACATGCGGATGATTTCCGAAGATTCATTGTTGACAATGGTCCCGGTCTGTTTGTCCCATAATACCGGCACCGTCACCCGGCCGGAATAATCCGCCTCGGCTTGGGTATAGATCTGATGGAGATATTTGGCGCCGATCAGCGGATCAGGCACGACGCCAGGGCCGTCCTTGAAGGTCCAGCCCTTGTCCAGCATCGCCCAATGCACGACCGAGACGCCGATCATGCTCTCCAAGCCCTTCAGCGCCCGCATGATCAATGTGCGGTGTGCCCATGGGCAGGCAAGCGAGACATAGAGATGATACCGCCCAGCCTCCGCTTTGAACCCCGCCTCGCCCGAGGGCCCCGCCGACCCATCGGCCGTCACCCAATGGCGAAACTGCGAATCCGAGCGCACAAACCGCCCACCGGTCTTCGCCGTGTCATACCATTGATCGTGCCAAACCCCGTCGACCAGTAAACCCATGGGCCGTATGCTCCTGTTATAAGCGCTGCATGATGACGCCATTGAGCATGCACGAGACGGCGGCAATAAAAAAGGGCCTAGAGGCGAAACCCCTAACCCCTTGTTTTATATGGCTCCCCGGGCCCGACTCGAACCAGAGACCCAGCGGTTCAGCAACGCGGCACCGTCCTCAGGCGTTTGTTCGAGTTGTAGGTCAAAAGAACCCTGAGAATTTGCGTGAAATGAGATGGAGCTAATGCGACCTTTTGGGGAGTCGGTTATTGATAGTCGTCGTCGAAAAAATGCACGTCGATCCAAGAAAATGAAAATATTTATTGCCGATGTTGTAAAGATGGAAATGACCATTCGGGGGAGGACGGTTGTCTAACCTATGCTATGGCAGTAACCGATTATATGACTGGCAAGATTGCATTGGTCAAATGTTGGCGCGACGAGGCGGGCGCTTCGAACCCATCTGGCGCCGGCCATGTGCAAGCGCTCCTCAAGTGTTGGGACACGTCACTTTCCAATATCGAGGCAAACCTCTATGACGCTATCAATGAATGACCTGTTATCTAAGCTACACTATAGGTACCATTATTGACTTGCACTTACGCGTTGTGATTAGCGCTTTAGTCTACAAGGGGCGTTAGAAATTAAATTATAACCATCATGTGATTTTAGCCTTAACTGACTTCACCCACAAAGCCTTTCTTAATTTTTAATAAAAGTACAGCTAATTATTGAGACGGGCTTAGTGCGCGCAGCTACCTACATTTCTTAAGGTCCTCTAAAAGGTGGTGTGACGATATTAAGAAAAAAATTGCGGCGATCACCCCAATTGGCGTAACGAATGCCAATGCGTATCGCATTGAATCTATACCAAAAAATATATATATCGCATCACTAATTAATCCGATGCACAGCGGCCCACCTCCCAGTCCAATAAAATTAAGAACAAAAAAAAGAACGGCGGAGGTCATTGCACGAATATTGCTTCCAACAAGACTTTGTGAAATTGCAATAACCGGACCCAAATACATACTTATTGAAAAAATGAACAAAAATAAAAATAATACTACCAATTCTGAATTCTCAACAAATAGTGCGAAGAGTAAAAACGGTACGGCAACAAATGCGGGCACAGCAGCAATCCAAATATACCATCGTTTGTCCTTCTTGCCGAGCTTGTCCGATAAATACCCCGCGCAAATGACCGATAAAGAGCTCCCCAAACCTGCAGTCAACGCCATAATTGTCCCGGTCTTTCCAGTACTGAATCCGTGGGAGCGAATAGAAAAGACGGTAAAAAATTTCCGGCTCCAAACCCAATAAAAGCCATTAAACCGGATCCAATAGCAAGATAACGGAAAGTTCTAAGCTTCCACAAAATTGCCAATGTCGTTAGAAAGCTGGGCATGGACGCGGTTCTTAGAGTTTCGAAACTCCCACGCGCCGGCTCTTTCACAGTAAGGTAAAGTAAAAGACCAAGTAAAATACCAGGGAGTCCTGCCACAAAAAAAGCGAGGCGCCAGCCGAAAAAATGGTTTATCCATCCACCGAATAGGAAACCGAAAGCAATTCCGATACCAACACCTGAAGAATAAATAGAGATTGCTACTCCTCTTTGCTCAGGCGGGTAATAATCTGCAATCATCGAATGCGCTGGTGGGGTGCAACCTGCTTCGCCTATTCCGACGCCTATGCGGTTCAGAAGAAGATGTAGAAAATTCTGTGCGAAGCCCGAGAGTACGATCATTCCGCTCCAAACAGTTATTGATAATGCAATGATATTGCGTCTATTACGAGCGTCCGCAAGTCGAGCAATTGGAATTCCCATAGTCACGTAAAAAATAGCAAATACAAAGCCGCTCAAAACGCCAATTTGAGCATCGGATAGTCCCATTTCATTTTTTATAGGTTCCTGAAGAATTACTAAAATCTGCCGGTCAATAAAGTTAAAAACATAAACAATTGTCAAAATTGCCAGAACGTATTGTCGATAATGTTTTGATGTCGCGCTTTGTTCCATCGTGCCATTCCCCAGACAAATACAACCGCATGAGTTGGCTTGCCTAAACATCAAGCCTAATTTTTTGCTCAAGATAATTAAATTGTTACCTATAGCAATAAAACAAAGATTGCCTGTAAATATTTTTATTCGCTAGGTTACCATCAATAAAAATGTATTTATCATAAACCTCAGCAATGAAGAAAATAACTGATAGTTATTTGACAAAAAGCTCCGCCCACTTGATTGTAGCCTTTCGGAGGTCGAATTGAGGGGGGACAGGGTGCAAAAAACAAAAAAGGATTTCATTGAGAGCAAAGGACATGAAGGTGTGGCGTATGGTAGGAAACCGCCGCATAGCAATGATCGCTTAGCTCGGGTTGGCCCCGGCACGCCTTGCGGGGAGTATATGCGCCGGTATTGGCATCCCATAGGCCGTTCTGACGAGGTAACTGCCCGACCACGGAAGGTCCGTGTTCTGGGTGAGGATCTTATTTTATTTCGTGATAGCAAAGGTCGTCCTGGATTGTTGTATCCGCGCTGCATGCACCGGGGTACAACGCTTTATTACGGTAAAGTCGAAGAAAAGGGCATACGTTGCTGTTACCACGGTTGGCTGTTTGACGTAGAGGGAAAATGTTTAGAACAGCCGTGTGAACCCAAGGGCGGAATAGGCCGGCGCAATATCCGACAGCCTTGGTATCCAGTTGAAGAACAATATGGACTGGTGTTCGCATATCTCGGACCACCCGAGCGAAAACCTCTATTACCAAAATTCGATGTACTGGAAAAATTGCCGACAGGGTATCAGGTATATGCCCTAGCCAGCGGTTCTCTTGCATGCGGTGATGATAGTGCCGGCATGGAAACGACTCCCTACAACTGGCTGCAAGATTGGGAAAATATAATGGACCCTTATCATGTTTGGGTTCTTCATTCTAACTTCTCCAGTGTGCAGTTTGTGGAGGGCTTTAAAGTAATGCCTGAAGTTAAATTTGAAAAACACCCGTTAGGCGCGGTTTACCACGCTCACAGAAAATTCAACGACGGTAAAGCAATGGTAAGAACGAGCTTCGCTATTTTGCCTTATGCGGCTTCTGTTCCATCGGTGCTTTTAGAGGAAGGGCCGTCCCGCCAGATCGTTTGGTTTCGGCCTGTGGATGATACAAATTTTATTATTTACATTGCGGAGGCTCGAAAGGAACCTCATCCGCCGATTCGAATTCCTATGACCCCAGATGGTCGCTCTTGGAGTCAGATGACCGAAGAAGAGCACCAAGACTACCCCGGGGATTTTGAAGCGCAATACGGTCAGGGTGAGATCACGTTTCACTCTGAGGAGCATCTTGTCAAAAGCGACGTCGGTATCGATATGTTGCGCCGAAAAACCTTGGAGCAAATTAAGATCGTCGAAAACGGAGGCGACCCAGCGGGGGTTGCCTTTGAAAATGGGCACGAGGTAATTAAAGTTATGTCTGGCAATTTTTTCAAATAATAAGCTAGTCAAATACGACAGGTTTTAGATATCGATATAATGGGAAAAAGGCAGAGAAACATAAGAAAGAAACGGGAAGTAAAGAAAAAAAAGAAAGCGCACTGCGCCGCGACAAAAAATATTAACTGTGAAAAATTGGGGAGTGGGTTTAATGCAAGCGAAAAAAAATCGGCCAAGATAGGTATGGTTACGTGCGGAGCATTGTTTTTGGCGGGGGTTGGGGAGGTGTCCATTTCAACGGCTGCTGCGCAAATTGGCGCGGTCTCCCCTAATGAAGAAACTTCAATCGAAGAAATTACGGTGACAGCGCGGCTTCGAGAGGAGCGCATTCAGGATGTGCCAATTTCAGTTACGGCGCTCACCGGTGAAAAGTTGCGCTTTCAGTCTATTACAGAGACGACAGATCTTTATAAGATCTCACCTTCTCTAACTATAAACCCTGCAGCGACGCGACTGGGTACAATGGCGGTTCGCATTAGGTCGTTGGTGGATCAAAGTGCGTCAAACGGACAAGATTCGACAGTCGCAGTATACTTCGCAGACGCCATTGTTAATCGTCAACATGCGTTCCGTGGTGCATTATTTGATATTGAGACAGTTCAGGTATTAAAAGGACCGCAAGGGACGCTATTCGGTCGAAGCTCAACAGCTGGCGCGCTATTAATAGACCCAAAGCGACCAAGTGACCGTTTTGAGGGGCACATTGATGTCACCTATGGGCAGTATAACCGACGCGAGCTAGAAGGCGTTTTGAATCTTCCGCTTGCAACGGGCTTAGCGCTGCGCATTGCAGCAAAGTCTACTGGTTTCGATGGAAATATTCTAAATGAGTTTGACGGATCTAAAATTAACGAAAAAAGCGGAAACTATATTCGTGGAGGGTTGTCCTGGGCGCCAACAGAGAACTTGAAGACCTATTTTCTATTCGACTATGCAGAGTTTGACGGCTCACCTTCGCCAACGCAAGCGATTGATTATCGTCCGGGCAGTCCTGGCGCGTTATTTTTTCCAAGCCTTCCGGGTTTTATTCAAGACCAAAGAGAGAAAGGCAGGGCTATCACATCTCTAAACAGTATACCCTTTGTTGATGCGAAAAATATTGGGGTTACAAATATTACCGAGGTTGAATTAGGCGGTATTCGGCTCAAGAATATTTTAAATTTTCGTCACGCAAAATTATTGGATAATGTCGATCAAGATGGTACCCCATTCCCAATTGCTGCCGTAGAGGGTGAGCTAAATAGCAAGCAGTATTCTCAAGAGCTGCAAGCGCATGGCGGCGCCTTTGGAGATAAGTTGACATATGTCTTAGGGTTTAATTTTTTTCGTGAAAATCAAACGCAAATCACGGCTGTGGGTATATTTGGTGGTGCGCCGCTGGTTAGTCAGGGCCAACCTGATGGTCGTAGTCTTGCAGGCTTCGCGCAAATTAATTTTGATATCAGCGAAAAACTTCGTTTGACCGCAGGGGGTAGATTTACCCGAGATAAGAGGCAACTGACATCAACCGCAAGGGAGGGGTCAGGCGCTTGTGCGATTTTCGATGAAAATGACCAGCCACTACCAGAGCCCTGTATAAATTTTGTCGAAGAAACCTTTGAAGAACCGAGCTATACTGTTGGCTTTGATTACAGGCCAGTGGATAATGTTTTATTATACCTAAGCCATAGACGGGGTTATAGGTCAGGCGGATTTACAGTTTTAGCTGCCCGCCCAATCGAATTTCGGCCTTTTGACTCGGAGATAGTCAAAGATTTTGAGGGTGGCTTTAAGTCGGACTGGCAGTTAGGGGGTATGCCTGTTCGGACAAATCTCGCTATATTTTATGCAGACTACACAAATATTCAACGTACGATTGTAACCGTAACGCCAACCGGAAATTTTTTGCAAGCTATATTGAATGCGGCTGATGCAACTATAAAGGGCGGTGAGTTCGAATTTAGTATGCGTCCGAGCAGGGATTTGGAGTTATCGGGCTATTTTGCCATGTCTAGGGCTCGATATGGAGAGTTTACAAACCCCTTTAATGGAGCAGATCTCTCAGCCAATCGGTTTGGCGCTGCGCCAGATTATATGGGTAGAATCTTCGCCGATTATCGGTTGCCAATTATAGACGACGAACTGGGCGATATCCACCTCAGCGGTTCTTGGAGGTGGCAAAGCCGCACAGTATTTGGCGATATTAATGAGTTAGACGTAAAACAGCCTAATCATGGTGTTGCAGACTTTAGAGCCGACTGGCGAAATGTAGGTGGCACGGAATTTTCAGTATCAGCGTGGATCACTAACGCCTTCAATAAAGATTTTATTGCGAACGGCGTCCCCTTAAAGCCATCACTCGGCATTACCCCGGTGATCTTCGGAGAACGGAGAATGATCGGTTTCTCGGTACGTTACACGTTTGGCAATTAATGAATACAAAACAAAGACTTTGGGTTTACAGGATACAAAAATAATAAAAATGTCGGGGCTTTAATTATGAAAGATAAAGCATCCTATTTATATGAGAAGCATAAAATCAGTATGCTCAAATATACATATTGTGAACTTGCCGATCTATGTTGCTCACCAAACAGTTTGCCAGCAATTGAAAAGATCACCGGATTGTTTGTTGAAAATAGTGTACTAGAGGTGCCGGTCGAATATGGCGGCAAGCACTCGGGACTTGATGAAATTCGAAAATTTTGGGCAAAGCAAACAGAAATATTTCGATTCGGCGAGCACATAATTTTTCATGATCGGATTGAAATAACTGGAGAGCTCGCTCGGGGGATGTGGAAAAATCTGTTTGTTGTACTTCCTTTAAAAGACAATCAGAACCAAGTTTTGTGGATTCTGGGGCACTATGATGATGAATATATCAAAATTGGAAGCGAGTGGCGGTTTAAATCTGTAAAGGTAAGTATTAGACACGTTTTTTCTAAGCCGTTCTGAGTGTTAGTGCGGTGGTATAACGCGATGAGATGACCTTGATTGCGTTTTCTTGGACTTAAATTCGGTACATTAGGTTTTGATCTCTATGGCAGAAACCTCGTTCAAAATTATCCCTGCGTCTTATTTCTGCCCTGAACGGGCACGCCAAGAGTGGGACGCGATTTGGACGAAACTCTGGCACCTCGGACCAAGAGAAGAGGAGTTGCCTGAACCTGGCGATGTCTTTGTTCACAGCCTTGGGCATGAAAGCCTGATTTTTGTCCGTGGCATGGACAGTATGGTTCGGGGGTTTTTTAATGTCTGCCGGCACCGCGGAAGTAGAATTCTGTTAAATGATGACGGGCCGTGCCATGTAAAACAATTCAGCTGCCCGTTTCATGGGTGGTGCTACGGACTTGACGGACAGCTCGGTAATGTGCCGCACTCTGACCGATTTGATTTCGACGATGTGGAAAGCGAAACGCGCCCCGCCCTCCAGACATTCCGGGTAGCTAGCTTCTCTGGGTGGTTATGGTTTACACTTAATGAGGAGGCTCCAGATCTTCTAACCTACCTCGGGCCGGTCGGGCCAATGCTCACTTCATATCGTATGAATGAAGCGAGAATTTATGATTACAAGACTTTCGAATTTAAAGCAAACTGGAAGGTTACTTTGGATGCTTTCAATGAGAGTTACCACTTCCAAGCTTTGCATAGAGAGTTACTTTCTTGGGGTAATGAAACGGCTCCGATCGAGCTATTTGGAATTCATAGTATGATGATTAATGAGTATGGGTCTCCGAGTAGCTTGTACCTGAACCAGACAGAGATCAATCCTGCATTGAAGGCGATGCTTCAAGAATATGATATTGATCCCGAAACCTTTTCAGGAGCACCTAGCGATGTACGTCTGGCTATTCAAAGAGAAAAGCGAAAACTTGAGAGCGACGTCATTTACCCGTACAGCAACCTAAGTGACGGGCAGCTAACCGATGCATACCATTTTCTGATATTCCCAAGTGTCCACTTTAATCTTTTTCCAGAATTCTATGTGGCCATGCGTTACCGCCCCCATCCAAGCGGCGATCCAGAACGCATGCATTTCGATTTTATAATGTGTGCACCGCCCGAGGTTGATGAGGTAGTACAGCCTTATACTCACAGAATTGTTGAGGCAGGTGCCGAACCTGTCGAGAGTGTCATTGATTGGGGCGAGCACGCTCATCCGATTGTGAATATGGTCCTAGAGCAAGACATATCGTTGATAGAACATGTTCATATGGGTCAAAAATCGCAGAGTTTTCTGTATCCAATTATAGGGAAAGATGAAATAAGAATTGAACATTTTCATCGAAATCTGGATGACTTGATTACACAGCGACGGCCTCTTTCTAGTATGCTGGAGTTACATCGCAAAGGGAAAACTAAAACATAAAAGTTTCAATGTCTCTTTTAGATCATCAAAATCAGAAACTCATTGAGGACTACTACGCCTCTATCAGCGCAGGTAACTTCGATAGAGTTATCAGGCTGCATGCGCCAGATGTGGTGTGTTGGATGTTGGGCAATAGTATCGTTTCTGGGAGGTTTTCAGGGCGAGACGCGCTTTATGCTCATATGACAGAGTATGTACTCAAAAAACTTCGGGCAAATGGTGAATCTTATGTGAAAGCATGGAGGGTTGCTATTGTAGATTCTCCTTATGTGGTTGGGTTAATGCATGGCGGTCTCCCTCTCCGTGACGGCGGCCGCTATGATCAGCACTATCTGCAGATTTTTCGTATCGAGGGTGGCCTCATTAGAGAAATCGTTGAATTTTATGACTTAGTCATGGTAGAAACCACTCTGATGGGGAATTCTTTGAAAATTCCACGCAGCTCACCTTTTCTCCCATTTGCAATTGAATCGATTTCGCCTGAGTTATCAGGTGGCGGATCGGATCAAGCTTCATTATTTGACGACTTTTGTACAAATTTACGCGATTACAATCTTGAAGGGCTTTCTGCGTTGGTAAAGCCTGATTTAGACGTGTGTATGATAGGAAATACGCCACTTTCTGGTCTTACAGTCGGCTTAGAAACGTTTTTGCATATCATTGTCGGCGGGGTAACGGGAGTTCGTAAAATATGCGCCTCCTTCAACATGGCTTGTGTCGTAGCTTGCTCTGCTGAGCGAAAGTATGCCCAAAATTATGCGTTATTGATTATCAGTAAAGCGAAGCTGATTGAACAAATTGTCGTATTTTTAGACACTGTCGAGCCTGAGAGACAAAAGTTCAAAAATCCTATTCAACCCATTTCTTCAAAAAGGATAATGCCCGCCTTTGATTTATCGAAAGTCACATAAATTGAAATTTTTGCTGAATGAAAATTCCGCCTCTTCTATCGTAAATAATGGAAAAGTATAATACGTGGCGTTTTAGGGTGTCGCGCTAGAATTCTTCCCGCGCAATGCCTTTGTTGTGCTCGCTAAAAAAAATACTATAAAGGTGAAGCTATCCCTGAAACGCAAACCCGAGTGATGCACCACGGTTGCTTCCTTAATCCCTGAAATATTAAATGCCAATTGCAGCGTTGCAGTGATATCGTCGGATTTTATCGCCACTCAAAGTGTGCCGAAGACAGCTTGGCGCTAAAAAGGGATTTGAGTATTCCCGATAGGTAGAGGCAACCCCAGTGGCTCCTTTTGCGGCACCTAAAGTCGCTCTGGTCAAGCTAGTCGCGGGTCGTTGTTTGATCGTTGAACTTCATCGAGCGCCCCAATAACAGTGACAGCCGGCGCGGAAATGAGATTGTGGACTTTCAAAAGTCGAAAAAAGCTGTCCGGCGACACAGAGCTCGCTCGCACCCCGGAACTGTCACGACGATGTTGAATAAAGAAGCTCGCCATTGCTCAACGATCCCCAATCTTTGCTTTCGCCAATGCCTTTAATGGCCCATAATGATCTAAAGCCTACATCGTTGATTATCGCAAACACGATATAATTGAAATTTGTTATCGTGTTTAAATTGCGGGTGAATGCTCTAAAATAACTTGCATAGATAATAATAACGCGCAAGCCTAGCTGTCTGTTGTGTATAAGAGTAATATATTTATCGGTTTCTTTTATTATTACATTAAACTTGATGGTTTGAACGATTTGTTTTTCTAATGGGATATAGAGATTAGATCATAATACTGAAGAATTTTAGTGGAATCCATGAAGAGTTGTTTTGCAGGGCGACCGGCCGGAAATCAACTGTAGCTTTGGATGTCCCTTGGTATTGCTGGTTTTTACAGAATAAGTGGCAAGGCGAACAACAAGCCACTAAAATGAGAAGAGAAAAAAAGAAATTTTGAAAATTTAGAAGTTTTTTCTGACTCATCGGAGAATAAGGAATAATTATAAAGGGTTGTGATATAGTTGATTTTACGAGAAGTAGCAATGCATACGCATAACTGTATGTGCCGCGGCTACCATATTTTATAAATCCACGGGGGTGTTTATGGATTTGAATCTCATCCCAGTATTTTGTAAAATTTACGAAAGTAAAAGTATAGCGGAATCGGCTCTTCGTCTTAATATTAGTTAGCCGGGGGTAAGTAGTGCCCTCAAGAGACTGAGGAACGAGTTTAATGATCCATTATTTATAAAAACGAAAAAAGGCATGCAGCCCACTCCGCGCGCACATAAACTATACATGTCTGCCCAAAAAATCATGAACATAATAAAATGTGATATTAAAACGAATGAGAAATTCAGTTCTTCTAAGTATAATGGAGTCTTTACGTTCTCTATGATAGATTCAGCTGAGCCATGGGTTCTTAAAGCGGTTATTGGTGCTTTGAATGTTATGGCGCCAGGGGCGCGAGTGTTTTCAGTCGCTCGAAGGTATTCAGAAGTTGAAGCGTCTCTGTCTCAGGGCGAAATCGATGTGGCAATAGGGTATTTTCCGGATCTTGCATCGGGAAACATAATGTCTACCAAGATCGGAGAATTCACATTTACGACATTTGTAAGAAGTGGCCATCCTCTGGCGGAAAAATCTATTACGATTCAGCAGTACAATGCTACTAAACAGGTTACAGTTGCGGCAGAAATCCGGACCCAAGAGCTATTTTATAAGTTTTTATTAAAGAACAAAATGCAACCTAAAACCGTCATTCAAACAAACCACTTTCTGAGCGTGGCGGACATTGTTCAAAATACCGATTTGATGGCAACGGTTCCCACGGGTACTGACAATTCATGGCCATTTCCTGGAGAGGCGAGGAGAGTGTATTTGCCGGTTCAAATGCCTGTCGGGGATCTCCGGCTATACTGGCATAAGACTGTTCAAAACGATCCTCGCCATAAGTGGCTGCGAAAAGTATGTGTGGACACTTTGCGTTTTAGAAGTGCATAGGAAATGGGTTTGTTATATTGTAAATTGTAGTTTGTCTCTAAGAGTTTGTTCACTAGGTATTGAAAAAATATTCGTGAACACAGTGTTAAGAAGTTGAAGGGTGAAGAGAGTGTAAAGAAATCATCAAATGTGGCGCGGTTAAATTGCAGATTTTACTGAGTGCTGATTTCTTTATAAAGATAGTTGGTGAAAAGTGTAATGTATTAAGCGGAACGTGCTCTCTATATGTAGAGCGTTGTTTGGAAGGGATTTTATCTCGTTTCATGTCGTTTAATTGAAAAGAGTGGGTTCATTGTTCTGATGAAGCTACCGCTAGATGTCTGTCTATTATACTATTAGGTTTCGGAATGAATTTAGGTGTTAAATTTCATTCTGCACAGTTTTACATTGGGCATGGTAGAAGGCGATTTAACCTCTAGAGTTGTTCGCTAGAGACAGAATGCGGGCTGTGACTTGTCTCGCTTTGGGCCTCTGTTTATAAGTTAGCTCTGGTTAGGTTTTGTTCGTCTTCTGACCATTTAACAAATTCCCGTGGTGTCAGGCGGTAGAAGCTCGACTGCGGACGGTGATGGCGATAGTCGTCGCGCTATGCAGCAATTATGTGGCGGGTATGACGCAGACAGTGTAACAGGTATTCTTTCAGCCATTCATCGGGCGGGGGGCCGATGAAGCTCTTTGCTATGTGTTTTGCATGGGCGTGCAGGGCGCGATGTAGTGACATTTTACCTGTTGCTCCTTTTGCTATTTGAGGGCGGATCTCTGCCGTTGTCTCTGACGATTATGCATGGATAGCCGCGCATCTCCTCGATATAGTCCAGTTGGCGCGTTACCCGGATTCCTGAGAGGGAGACCGCAGCTACTGTCGCAAGGCATTCCCGGCTGAAATTTTCTATGACACTCAGTATCCCGAAGCGCCGTCCGCAGTACAGGCTGTCGGACACGAATTGCAGGCTCCAGCGTTGGTTTGGGTCTTGCGGAATGTCCATGGGCACCGGGTGCCCAGAGCCCGTTTGCGGCCACCACGGTTGCACACGGTTCGTTCCCTCCTTTTAGTGGGTGCGGTAAAGTTTCTTCCGGTTCACTGGCCAACCCTCTCTCTTCTCCAGAATTTGCAGCGGCCGATAGCCGAACTGCCGCGGTTCCGGAGACAGTACCCTCAAGCGATGGCATAGGCCTACATTATCCGAACTCACAGGTTTCCGTCGATATACTCGTGGGCCAATCCCGGCAAGACAAAAGGCGCGGCGATGCGTCTAGCCCTTCTCCACCATGGCTCACAGTCCACGATAGATCTATCGTGGTTTGGTGCCATTCCTTTGATATCCTTATGTTCAGAAAAGGAGATAAAACATGGACACAGTCAAGTGGGATGCATTCCGCAAGGAGGTAGTGCGTATTGCACTGACGAGCGGGCTGAGAGGGCGTCAGATTGCGGATGATGTGGGTGTCGGGCTTTCTCAAGGCTGAACAAATGGGTTGCGGCGCATCGCGGCGCGGATGTGGTGTCAGCCGATGACCGCGCGCTGACGCGGGAGTATGAACAGCTTCTGCGCGAGAACCGCATTCTCAAGGAGGAGAGGGACATGCTAAAAAAAGCCAAGCAATTCTTTGCGAGCCAAAACGCCATGAGGTTCCGGTTTGTTGAAAAGCACCGCGGGGCGTTTCAGGTCGCGCGTCTGGGTCGTGTGATGAATGTCAGTGCGCGTGGCTTGTGCGCTTTTCGGCGCCGGCCTGCCAGCCAAAGGCAACGCATAGACAGGGGTGTTCTGACCCATATCAAGGATCAGTCGAATCGGAGCCTGGATAGCTGCTGCAGCCCCAGGAAGACCGAGGAACTGAGGGAAGCAGGATTGGATGTTGGCCATCACCGGGTTGGCTGACTGATGTTCGGAACGGGATTGGCGTTGAAAGAACACGCAAATTCAAGGCAACCATGGACAGCGATCATAGCTTCAACATCGCACCGAACCTGCTTGAGCGGGATTTTAGCGCGACCGGGCCGAACCGCAAATGGGCCGGGGGACGATCATCAGCTATATCTGGACCCGCGAGGGCTGGCAGTATCTGGCTGTCATTTTCGACCTGTATCGGCTGGGCGACATCCAATCGCAGGAAGCGCGATTTAGCCATATAGAGACGCAACTGGCACCGACCCTGGCACCTGGTGATGAGGTGATCCTTGATTACCTCTCCGTTCACAATAGCGCCAAAGCCGAAGCCGCCGTTTGTGCAAGAGCACCTGGATGCACTTTCTGCTCCAATACCCGCCAGACCTGAACCTGACTGAGAAGGTGTTCTCAAAGCTGAAGGCTTATCTAAGAAGTCCCGCAGCCCGAACCTTCGGCGCACTCAACGAAGCCGTGGGGGAAATCTGCACACTTTACGAAGCAACCGAAAGCTGGAACTATTTCAAGGCAATTGGATATTGGCCAGATTAATGGCACAGCGCACTAGTCGTGAGATGTTAAGCTGGCGGTATTCGTGGTGATCTGACTATTTTGTGCCCCAGCTGTGCCGCCGAAAGAAAAAGGGCCTAGAGGCGAAACCCCTAAGCCCTTGTTTTATATGGCTCCCCGGGCCGGACTCGAACCAGCGACCCAGCGGTTAACAGCCGCTTGCT
>CAZPXQ010000004.1:0-204458 GCA_964590595.1 uncultured Sphingomonadales bacterium
TAGGTCGCCGCCAGGCTCATCCATGAGAGAAATTAAAAACCCATTCAACAATGCACAGCCTTTTCCATCTCAATTCCGATCTATGTCGCAGGTGAACAGCCGCCATGCCGATGAAAGGCCGTGATCTTTTCTTGACGGCTGGCTATAACCCCCGCATCGGCAAAGATCGGAGACAAGCGCGATGGCTGACAGTCGTTTTGATAAATCCAAATTACCCAGCCGTCATGTGACGGAAGGGCCGGCGCGGGCGCCGCATCGGTCTTATTATTACGCCATGGGCTTGACCGAGGCGGATATCCATAAGCCCTTTGTCGGCGTGGTGTCGGCGGGCAATGAAAGCGCACCTTGCAATACCACCTTGGATCATCAGGCCGATATCGCCAAGGAAGGCGTGATTGCGGCGGGCGGCACGCCGCGGCGTTTCAACACCATCACCGTGACCGATGGTATCGCCATGGGCCATCAGGGCATGAAGTCGTCGCTGGCATCGCGCGAGGTGATCGCGGATTCGATTGAATTGTCGGTGCGCGGCCATGGCTATGATGCCCTGGTCGGTTTTGCCGGTTGCGACAAGTCGCTGCCTGGCATGATGATGGCGATGGTGCGGTTGAACGTGCCGTCGGTCTTTGTGTATGGCGGGTCGATCCTGCCGGGGCGGTTTCAAGGCCGCGACGTGACGGTGCAGGATGTGTTCGAGGCCGTTGGTCAATATGAAAGCGGCAATTGTCCCTTGTCGGAATTGATGGCGCTGGAAAAGGTCGCTTGTCCCGGGCATGGCGCTTGCGGCGGTCAATTCACCGCCAACACCATGGCTTGCGTGGCTGAGGCGATTGGCTTGTCCTTGCCCAACTCCAATGGCGCGCCAGCACCTTATGAAAGCCGCGAAGACCAGGCCCGCGCCGCCGGCCGCGCGGTGATGGACTTGATCGCCGACAATATCCGGCCGCGCGATATCGTCACCCGCAAGGCGCTGGAAAATGCCGCCACCGTGGTGGCGGCGACGGGGGGCTCGACCAATGCCGGTCTGCATTTGCCGGCCCTGGCGCATGAAGCGGGTATTGAGTTTGACCTGATGGACGTGGCCGAGATATTCAAGCGCACACCCTATATAGCCGACTTGAAGCCCGGCGGTAAATATGTCGCCAAGGATCTGCATGAAGCCGGCGGCGTGCAAATGGTGATGAAGGCGTTGCTGGAAGGCGGCTTCCTGCACGGTGACTGCATCACGGTTTCTGGCAAGACAATCGCGGAAAATCTGGCCGAGATCTCATGGAACCCGGACCAGAAAGTCATTTATCCAGTCAGCAAGCCCTTGTCGCCGACAGGCGGCGTGGTTGGCCTGCGCGGCAATTTGGCGCCGGATGGCGCGATCGTGAAGGTCGCGGGCCTGGCAAATTTGCGCTTCAGCGGTCCGGCCCGGGTGTTCGATAGCGAGGAACAATGTTTCAAGGCGGTCGAACAGCGGCAGTATCAGCAAGGCGAAGTCCTGGTGATCCGCTATGAAGGCCCCAAGGGCGGCCCGGGCATGCGGGAAATGCTGTCAACCACCGCCGCGCTTTATGGCCAAGGCATGGGCGACAAAGTGGCGTTGATCACCGACGGGCGGTTTTCCGGCGCCACCCGCGGTTTCTGTATCGGCCATGTTGGACCGGAAGCGGCGGTCGGCGGCCCGATCGGATTGTTGCGCGACGGCGATGTCATCACTATCGATGCCGAGACCGGTCGCATCGATGTCGCCCTCAGCGACGCTGATCTGGCGGAACGGGCCAAGGCCTGGCGGCCGCGTGAAAACGCCTATCAGTCGGGCGCGGTTTGGAAATTTGCCGATCAGGTTGGCCCGGCGCGTTGGGGCGCGGTGACCCATCCCGGCGCCAAGGCGGAAAAACATGTTTATGTCGATCTTTAGGTCGATGGCAATCGGAGGTCGGTTGAGCCGGCGCGCTGAGTTTGGCGCGCCGGTTTTTTTCTGATTGGCGATAAAGTGATGCGGAAAATTTTTTACCATCTGGACAAATTGCGTCGCGGCTGGAATGATCGGCGATAAATGAGGAGGAAGGATCATGCATAACTCGCTTTTGTCCCGTCATCGCGCGGTGCTGCCAAAATGGATGACACTATATTATGACGACCCGATCGCGCTGGTTGATGGCGAGGGTTGCCACGCCATAGACGGTGAGGGGCGGCGCTATCTCGATTTCTTTGGCGGCATTTTGACGACCATGACCGGCTATAATGTGCCCGAGATTGTCGCGGCGGTACGCGATCAGGCCGGCAAGATGCTGCACAGTTCGACCTTGTATTTGATTGAGTCGCAAGTGGCGTTGGCCGAGGAAATCGCAGCCTTGTCGGGCATTCCCGACGCCAAGGTGTTTTTCACCAATTCCGGCAGTGAGGCCAATGACGCGGCGTTGATGCTGGCCACGGCATATCGGCGGTCGAACCAGATTTTGGCGATGCGGCACAGTTATCATGGTCGTTCGTTTTCAACGGTGCCGGTTACTGGCATGGCCAGTTGGTCGCCTTCTGGCCTATCGCCGTTCAATGTCTCTTTCGTGCATGGGACTTATCGCTATCGCTCGCCGTTTCGGCATCTTGATGACGCGGCCTATATCCAGGCCTGCCAGGACGATCTGATCAATATTTTGGAAGTCACCACCAGTGGCGATGTCGCGTGTTTGATCGCGGAACCGATTTTGGGCGTGGGCGGTTTCGCCACGCCGCCGGATGGCTTGTTCAAGGCGTTTCAAGATGTATTGAAGCCGCGCGGCATTTTGATGATCGCTGATGAAGTGCAAACCGGCTGGGGCCGCACGGGTGAGCATTTTTGGGGCTATCAGGCGCATGGAATCACGCCCGACCTGATCACCTTCGCCAAGGGTCTGGGCAATGGTCTGGCGATTGGCGGGGTGATTGGCCGCGGCGAAATTATCGACAGTTTCGCCGCGAATTCGATCTCGACCTTTGGCGGCAATCCGATCTCGACGCGGGGGGCATTAGCCAATCTTGACGTGCTGCGCAAGCGCGACCTGCAAGCCAATGCCCGCAACCGTGGTGCTCAATTGCGCGCCGGCCTGGAAGCGCTGCAAGCGCGTTATCCGCGCATTGGCGATGTTCGTGGCAAAGGCTTGATGCAGGCCATCGAACTGAACGAGGCCGATGGCTGGACCCCATCCAAGTCCACGGCCAAGGCCTTGTTGGAGGCCACCAAGGCGCGCGGTCTGTTGGTCGGCATGGGTGGTTTTTATGGCAATGTCATCCGCATCGCGCCGCCATTGAGCCTCAACGAAGACGAATGCGCCCAGGGCTTGGCCATTTTGGAAGAATGCGCCGCCGCCGTGCTGTAAGGCCGGCTTGGAACGGACGTTTTAAATTTCCCGCGTCACTGCGAGGCCGGGGGCCGTGGCAGTCCATTGCGCTGGGGTGGATTGCGCCGCGCCGTTTAAAGCCACTTTGCAATCACGATGCGTAATGGAAAAAAAACGCGCCGGAGGCAAACCTCCGGCGCGTCAGTTTTCGGGTGGGAGTGCCGTGCCCGGCTTCTAGTTGAAACGCTTGGTCAGGCGGACACCGAATTCGCTGCGGTCGTTGGAACGCACGACGCCAACAAAGCCGGTTTGCTGCAGACGGCCGACATCATAGACCTCGTTGGTGATGTTCTCGCCATAAATGCCGAGGGTCCAGCTATCGTCGGGCGAGTGATAGTCGACCGAGAAGCCCAAAATTCCGCGCGAATCGAGAATTTCATTCACGGTATTGATCGACTGACCGAACATCTTGGCCCGATAGGAATAGTCGACATTGAGCTGCAAGGTGCCATTATTGTCCAACGGCACGATATAGGTGGGCGCTATCGACAAGGTCCATTTAGGCGTCAAAGCTGGCGAGTCGCCGACGCCGATGCCGATGGTGCCGGGATCGACGCGGCGGATTTCTGCATCAATATAGCCAACGGCGGTGCGGATATTGAAGTTTTCAACCGGTTTCAGATTGAGTTCTAATTCCGCGCCCCGCGACCGTGACTTACCGGCATTTTCCACGATCGTCACGAAGCCACCACCAGCTTGGGTATCGGAGAAGGGCAGCGCCAGGTCCGAATAGCTGGTCCAGAACAGAGACAGCATCACGTCGGCAAATTGCGTGACCGCGCCTTTGTAGCCGATTTCATAATTGATGGCGGTTTGTTCGTCGAACTGAGCGAATTGAGCGGGACCGCCAAAAGGCCGGGGTGGAAAGCCGCCGGTTTGATAGCCCTTTTGGATCTGCGCATAGACATTGGCTTCGCCGCTCAATGCATAGCTGGCGTTGACGTCCCAAGTCAGCTCTTCGAAGCTGGCTTCGCGGAACGCCCGCTCAGGGAAGCTGGGGAACAGCGCGTCGGCGTCTTTTTCGTCGCGTGAATAACGCAGGCCGCCGCCAATGGTCAGCCGGTCTGTGAGGTCGTATTTGACGTTCACGAACGCGGCGTAGGAATTGGTTTCCTGGTTCAGATCGAAAAACCCGAAGCCAGTTGGAAAGCCCAGGTCGAACGGCACGCCGAAGCTGTCCGTCGAATTGGGCATGTTGAAGGGCGAGAAGGTGAAAGGACCGGAATTGGTCTCGCCATCTTCATTGAAGTAATACAGGCCGCTGACAAAATCGATATCGGCGAAAGTGCCGGAGAATTGCAGTTCGACCGAGAATTGCTCGGCCTCGCCATCTTCCGGGAATTCCGACAAGCGCAGCGGCGATTCATCATCGTCCAGACCGCCAGTATATTCCGAGAAGCGATAGCTGGCGATCAGCTTGGTCGACAGATTTTCATTGATGTCGAAATTGGCGGTCAGCGACGCGCCCCAAGTGGTGTTGGTGGTGGTGTCGAGCCCGGCCACGGTGGTCAAGCTGTCATCCGGATTATCGGCGATGAGGTCGGGGAAACCGAACTGCGCCAAATCGGTGGGAAAACCGGGTTGCAGGGCCGGGAAGTCACCGATGAACGGATCAGGACGGTCCTGAATGGGGGTGCCGGGTGTGAAATAGGTGGAAGGATCCAACCCCGTCAACTGAATCTGATAAGGCGATTGACCGTTATTGGCGTCCATGCCGTCGACCGACAATTGCAGTGAGAAACGATCCGTCGGCGTCCAATTCGCCGTGATGCGGCCGCCAAATTCCTCTTCCTCGCCGACCTCTGCTTCGGGGTTGTCGAGCAGCAGGAATTTGCCGACACCCTCACGGCGCTTGAAATAGCTGGACACGCCAATGGCGAAATTTTCAGCCAGCGGAAACTCGAAATAGCCATCGATCGCGGCGCGGCCACGGGTGCCGCCCTTGACATTGACGATGGCTTCCTGATCGCCATCCGGCGTGCGGGTGATGATGTTGACCGCGCCGCCAATGGAGTTGCGGCCATAAAGCGTGCCTTGCGGGCCGCGCAGCACTTCGATCCGCTCGATATTGATCAGCGAAAGATTCGAGCCCATTTGCCGGCCCAGATAAACGCCGTCGAGATAAACGCCGACGCCGGGGTCGGTGGTGATGATGTGGTCTTGCAAGCCAATGCCGCGAATGAAAATGGCGGCCTGCGCAGTATTGCCGACACCGAAGCGCGAGATGTTAAGGTTCGGCACATGCTTGCCGACATCGTCAAGATTGGAGATGTTGCGTTCGCCCAGAATTTCCGGCGAGAAGGCCGTGACGGCGGCGGGAATCTCAATCAGCGATTCTTCGCGTTTGCGCGCCGTGATCATAATGGTTTCGATAACTTGTTCTTGAGCGATGGCGGTGCCGACCGACAAAACCCCGCCCGTTGTCAACGCCGTAGCGCCCATTAAGGCGCACAGCAAGCCGTTCGCACTCCGCTTTTTAAGCCGTTTGACCATGGTATCTCTACCTCCCTGAATGAGTGACCGATTTGAGCTGGCGTCAAGAGGATGGCAATATTTTACCATACAGTCAAAAAAATTGTTGTGATAGCAACCGCAAAAAGCTGACTTTCATGCGATTTGTTGCGCAAAAACGACGATCGAAACAGTGGCTCTGGGCGTGAAATCCGTTGTCGTTCCAGTGGGTTTTGCTGCAATGCGGCGTAGAATTGGCGGCAAAGCTTGGCGTTTGGACGGAACAAAAGTGTATATGCCATACATGCTTCGTTGGCTCGGTGCTGCCGCTGCCTGATTCGGTTTAGCGCAATTTGGCCAGGGATTGGCTGAGCAATTGGAAAAATTTATCGGCGTCGACCCCATATACCCAACGGGCATTGCGTGGCTTGTCGGTGACATGCCAAAAGTCCACCGCCGTGTGGCCCAGGGTTAAGGTCGATTGGGTTTCCACCGATATATTACATTGTTTGGCTTCAAATATTTCCGGCGCCAGCAACCAGGCAATGGTGCAGGGGTCGTGCAATGGCGCGCCTTCGGAACCATATTTGGCGCTGTCATGGCGGTTGAAAAAACTCAACATGCCGTAAACCGCGTCGCCCACCGCCGTGCCCATGGCGCGAATCGGCGCCAGCCGCTCAGGGGTGCATAAAACCTGATGCGTCGCATCCAAGCCGATCATGGTGATGTCGATACCCGATTGCAGGACAATGTCGGCGGCATCGGGGTCGACCAGGATGTTGAATTCGGCGGACGGTGTCCAATTGCCGCCTTCGCGCATGGCGCCGCCCATCAACACAATGGCAGCGACACGGGCAACAATGTCGGGTGCCTTGGTGAAGGCGGCGGCGATGTTGGTGAGCGGGCCGGTAGGCACTAAAGTGATGGTGCCGGCAGGGCGTTGGCGCAGGCATTCAATGATGAAATCAACGGCGTGCATGCTGGCCAGCGGCAGGCTTGGCTCGAACATTGTCATGCCGTCAATCCCGGTCTGCCCATGCACCTGATGCGCGGTCATGGGTGGACGCCGCAAGGGTCGCGCGCAACCGCCATGAACCGGGACATCTGAAATGCCCGCAAGTTGGGTGATGATGCGGGCATTTTTCTGGGTCAGCGAGAGTGGCACATTGCCGGCGACCGTGGTAATGCCAAGAATGTCGAACACATCGCGGCGGGCGAAGGCCAGCAACAGATTGACGGCGTCGTCCTGACCCGGGTCGCAATCCAAAATGATGGCACGGCGCTGGCTCATGGCGTCACGGCATGATCAGGCCGGCGAGAGTTGCGCTCATCAAGTTGGAGAGCGAGCCCGCGGCCACGGCCAACAAGCCATAGCGGCCGATTTCGCCCATGCGTTCCGGCACCAGCGAACCAAGACCGCCCAACAAAATCGCGATCGACGACAAATTGGCGAATCCGCACAATGCAAAGGTGACCAGCGCCAGCGACCGCGGGCTCAACAATTCAGCCTGCTGTACCAGGGAAATGAAGGCGACGAATTCATTGAGAATGATTTTTTCGCCAAACACCGCGCCGGCGGTTTGCGCTTCGGCCCAGGGGATTGACAGCAGGAACATCAATGGCGCGAACACCCAGCCGAGTATTTTCTGTAAGGTCAGGTCGGTGACGCCGAACCAATCGCCAACGCCCGATAGCAGGCCGTTGAATAAGGCGATCAGCCCGATGAAAGCGATCAACATGGCGCCGATATTAAGCGCCAGTTTCAAGCCGTCGGTGGTGCCGGCGGCGGCGGCCAGGAAGACATTGGCATGGCCTGATTTTTCCTTGGTGATGGCCATCAGCGACTGGTCTTCCTCGGGGGCGTCGGCGGGATCGTCGGGCATGATCAGCTTGGCCATCAACAGCCCGCCGGGCGCGGCCATGAAACTGGCGGCCAACAGAAATTCCAGATCGATGCCGATGGCGGCATAGGCCGCCAGCACCGTGCCGGCTACCGATGCCAGCCCGGAAACCATCACCGCGAATAATTGCGGCCCCGTTAGCCGCGACAAATAGGGCCTAATCGTTAGCGGCGCTTCCGTCTGACCAACAAAGATATTGGCGGCGGCGTTTAAGGATTCCATCGGGTTGGTGCCGATGACATAGCGCAGAAAGCCACCAAATCCGACCACCACCCATTGCATGATGCGCAAATAATACAGCACTGACATCAGCGCCGAGAAAAAGATGATGACCGGCAGTACATGAATGGCGAAAATGGTGCCGAACTGGTCGCCGGCGGCGGCGCCAAACACCATGTTGATGCCGGCATTGGCATAGCCCAAGATCATGCCAACACCCGCCGACATCGCCGCGATCAGCGACCGCCCGGCATCCGAATAAAGCACGAAAACCGCGACCGCGACCTGTAGCGCGAAGGCACTGGCGACGATTCGCAGATTGATGGCGCGGCGATTGCGCGACATTGCCACCGCAATGGCCAGAATCACCAACACGCCGACCAGGCCAATGGCGCGGTCCGCGAATGTCGTTTCAATGCCCCCGTCCATTCGCGCCCTTTCCGGTTGTTTTGTGCGCCGCTCGTTATGGAATCAGACTAATCGGTCAAATCGTCGGGACGCAAGCGGTCGATGATGATGGGGCGGGAAGACGGCGGCGCCGATTCAACCCTGCAAGCCGCCCGCAATTGCGCGGCGGCGCGGGCCCAAGCCGCGTCATCGGCTGCATGCACCACGGCGAGCGGCGCGTCGGGGCCGACTTCATCACCGCAATGGGCGACTTCGGTGAAGCCAACGGAAAGGTCGAGCACATCATCCAGCCGCCGCCGGCCGCCGCCCAAATCGATGATCGTATTGCCAATGGCGCGGCCGTCGACGTGCACCAAATAACCAGCCTGGTCGGGATAAACCGGCTTTTGCACGGCGGCGCGGACCAAATATTTGTCCGCCTGGTCCAAAAAATCTGCCGGTCCACCCAGGGCCGCGACCATGCGGGCGAAAATTTCCGCCGCCTTGCCCGAGGTCACCGCCGCCTCGGTCTTAGCGCGGGCGGCCGCCATGTCGGTTTCCAGGCCCGACACCAGCAGCATCTCCGCGCACAGCGCCTGAGTCACTTCATCAAGCCGCGCTTCCCGGCGCCCGCCGGTCAGATAATCGACGCATTCGGCGATCTCGACCGCATTGCCAGCGCTGCTGCCCAGCACATCCGACATGTCGGTGAACACAGCGTGGGTCTTCAGGCCGATTGGGTTGGCGGTATTGAGCAGGGAATGCGACAGCGCGCGCGCATCGTCCATCGTTGCCATGAAGGCACCGGTGCCCACCTTCACGTCCATCACCAGGGCGTCATTACCGGCGGCCAGCTTTTTCGACAAAATCGACGCGGTGATCAGTGCCACCGATTCGACGGTGCCAGTGACGTCGCGAATCGCGTAAAGCCGCCGATCGGCGGGGGCAACGTCATTGGTTTGGCCCAAAATCGCGCAGCCAACCTCGCGCACGGTGCGGCGAATCACCTCGGTACCCGGCACTGGATCATAGCCGGGAATGGCCTGCGCCTTGTCCAGTGTGCCGCCGGTATGACCGAGGCCGCGGCCGGAAATCATTGGCACAAAACAGCCGCAAGCCGCCGCGATGGGAGCTAGCAGGAAACTGACCTTGTCGCCAACGCCGCCGGTGGAATGCTTGTCGACCACCGGGCCGCCCAATCGTTCGCTGTCCCACTCCATCACCCGGCCGGACTGGGCCATGGCGCGGGTCAGCAGGCCAATCTCATGCGGTGACATGCCACGCAGCAGAATCGCCATGGCCAGCGCTGAAACCTGTTCCGCCGGCAGCGACCCATCGGTTAAACCGGCGACGAATTGCTCAATCTGGGCTTGATCCAAGGCCAGACCGTCGCGTTTGCGGATGATGATATCTTTGAACAACATGATGCATTGATGGCGCATTTTAGGCATTTGCGCAAGTTTCTTGATCAAATGGTCAAAATCTGAAAAGCTATGAAGCCTACAAACTTGAGAAAGGCGACATGCGGCCGTGAAACGCTTTAAAACCATGGATGGCGGCAAGCCCTTGGCAGCCGAGGACCTTGCGCGGAATTTCGATGATTTGCATCCACCGCTGTCGGCGGCGCAAGCGGCGGTGGAATCGGCGCGGTGTTTATATTGCTATGACGCGCCCTGCATGAACGCATGCCCGACGGGGATCGACATCCCGCGTTTCATTCACCAGATTCGCTCGGGCAATCTGGACGGTTCCGCCCGCACAATTTTGTCCGCCAACATTATGGGCGGCACCTGTGCGCGGGCCTGTCCGACCGAAGTCTTGTGCGAGGAAGTCTGCGTCGTTCATCACAGCGAAGGCGGCCCGGTGAAAATCGGCGAATTGCAACGCCATGCGGTCGACCATCTGTTGGCGGCGGCTGGGCCGCACCCGTTTCAGCGCGCCGCCGCCAGCGGCAAGACCCTGGCGGTGATCGGCGCTGGGCCGGCCGGTCTGGCTTTTGCCCATCGCGCGGCGGTTTTGGGTCATGAAGTGGTGGTGTATGAGGCCAAGGCCAAAGCCGGTGGGCTGAACGAATATGGCTTGGCCGCCTACAAAATGGCCGGCGATTTCGCGCAACGGGAAGTCGCGTTTTTATTGGAGGTCGGCGGCATCGCGATCAAGGGCGGGGAAATGGCGCAGTGGCAAGACCTGCGGCAACGCCATGACGCGGTGTTCATTGGCGCCGGTTTGCCGACGACACGGCGCTTGAACATCGCCGGCGAGGATTTGCCCGGGGTTCGTGACGCGCTTGATTTTATCTACGAACTGCGCCGCGCCGATGACAAGACCAGGCTTTCAGTGCCAGCCGATGTGGTGGTGATTGGCGGCGGCAACACCGCCATTGACGCTGCCTTGCAAGCCCGCTGCCTGGGTGCCAGGCGAGTGACCTTGGCTTATCGACGTGGGCCTGAAAACATGTCGGCCACCCGCTGGGAGCAGGAATTGGCCAGCACCAATGGCGTGATCATGCGCTATCATGCGGCACCCAAGGCCTTTATTGGCGATGCGGCAGTCGAAGCGGTTGATTTTGGCGATGACCGCTTGCCAGCGGCGCTGGTGCTGAAGGCGATTGGTCAAATGCTGCCGGATCAAGCCCTGGATGGCTTGAAACGCGAAGGCGGCAAACTATGGGTCGATGAGCATTATCAAACCTCCATCACCGGGGTTTATGCTGGCGGCGACTGTATCGCCCGTGGCCAAGACCTGACGGTGCAAGCCGTGGAAGATGGAAAGAGAGCGGCCGAAGCGGCTGACCGCTGGCTGCGGGGAGCAATGGCATGACCGATCTGGCCTGTAATATTGCCGGGATTGACAGTATCAATCCGTTTTGGCTGGCCTCGGCGCCGCCCACCGATAAGCAATATAATGTCGAGCGGGCGTTCAAGGCTGGCTGGGGCGGTGTGGTTTGGAAAACCTTAGGCGTTGACCCGCCGGTGATCAATGTCACCAGCCGTTATGGCGTTCATCGTTCGCACAATCGGGCGATTTTGGGCATCAACAATATCGAACTGATTTCCGACCGGCCGCTGGACGTGAATTTGCGCGAGATCGAAGCGACCCGGCGGCTATGGCCGGACCGTGTGATCATTGGCTCGATCATGGCGCCGATCGAGGAAGACGCCTGGAAAAGTCTGGCCATCAAGGTCGCCAATGCCGGTGTCCATGGTATAGAACTGAACTTGGGTTGCCCGCATGGCATGTGCGAGCGCGGCATGGGTTCGGCGGTTGGCCAGGTGCCTGAATTCGTTGAACAAACTACTCGCTGGGTACGCGAGGCCGTGGGCCTGCCGGTGTTCACCAAGCTCACGCCCAATGTCACCGACATTTTGATTCCGGCTTCAGCCGCCCATGCCGGCGGCGCCCATGCGGTATCGCTGATCAACACCGTCAATTCCCTGATTGGCGTTGATCTGGACAGCATGGCTCCGACGCCGACGGTCGACGGCATTGGCACCCATGGTGGTTATTGTGGTGAGGCGGTGAAGCCGATCGCACTGCACATGGTTGCCGAAATTGCCCGCCATGCCGAAACAAAAGGGCTGGAAATCTCGGCCATTGGTGGGGTTACCACCTGGCGCGACGCGGCTGAGTTCATCGCATTGGGCGCGTCGGGGGTGCAGGTCTGCACGTCGGCGATGCTGTATGGCTTCCGCATCGTCGATGACATGATCGACGGCCTGCGCGTGTTCATGCGCGACAAAGGCTATCGCCATATTGCCGACTTTAAGGCCAAGGCGGTGCCGCAAACCGTCGACTGGAACGACCTGAACATGAACTTCGACTTGAAGGCGCGGATCGACGATGACGCCTGCATCGAATGCGGCCGCTGTTTCATCGCCTGCGAGGATACGTCGCATCAAGCCATTCGCATCGACGCGAAGGCCGATGGCGGCCGCCGCTTCACGGTGATCGATGATGAATGTGTTGGCTGCAATCTTTGCATGCATGTATGCCCAGTCAAGGACTGCATCACCATGGAAGCCATCGAGACTGACCAACCGAAGATGACCTGGCCGCAACATCCCTTGAACCCGCTGCGGGAAGGCGGCCAGTCATGACCATGATCAGCCATGTCATTGGCGGCGAAAGCCAAAGCAGCGGCCGGCCGGCGCCGGTCTATAACCCCGCCACCGGCGCGCAGGCCGCCGAGGTGCTGTTGGGCGGCGCCGATGAAGTGGCCGCCGCAGTGGATGCCGCGGCCAAGGCCTTTCCCGCTTGGGCGGCAATGCCGTCGGCGCGGCGCGCGGAAGTCATGTTCAATCTGCGCCAGATCATGCGGGCGCGGGCCGACGACATCGCCCGCACCATCTCGGCCGAGCATGGTAAAACCCATGATGACGCGCTGGGCGAGGTCACGCGGGCGTTGGAAGTGGTGGAATTTGCCAGCGGCATCACCCAGCATTTGAAGGGCGATTTTTCGCGGGAAGTGGCGCGCGGTGTCGACAGCTATGCGGAGCGGGCGCCGCTGGGGGTGGTTGCCGGCATCACGCCGTTTAATTTCCCGTCGATGGTGCCCTTGTGGATGATTCCAATGGCGTTGGCCTGTGGAAACAGTTTTGTTCTCAAGCCTTCCGAAAAAGACCCCAGCAGCGCCAATCTGATTCATGACATGCTGCGCGAGGCGGGCCTGCCGGCCGGCGTGCTGAACATCGTCCATGGCGACAAGGCGGCGGTGGACGCGATTTTGGATCATCCCGATATCATGGCTGTCTCCTTCGTTGGCTCCACGCCGATCGCCGAATATGTCTATCAACGCGGCTGTGCGGCCGGCAAACGGGTGCAGGCGCTGGGCGGGGCGAAAAACCATATGGTGATTTTGCCCGACGCCGACTTGGACCAGGCCGCCGACGCGCTGATGGGCGCGGGCTATGGCTCCGCGGGTGAACGGTGCATGGCGATTTCGGTGGCGGTGCCGGTGGGCGCCCAGACCGCCGACCGCCTGGTCGCTAAATTAGCGCCGCGTGTCGCTGCCTTGAAGGTTGGCCCATCGACCGACCGCGAGGCCGAAATGGGGCCGTTGATCACCGCCCAGCATCGCGACCGGGTGGCGGCCTTGATTGCCGCTGGTGCCGAACAAGGCGCGCATTTGGTGGCGGACGGACGCGGCCTCAGCCTGCAAGGCTATGAAAACGGTTTTTGGCTGGGCGGCACGCTATTGGATCATGTCGAACCTGGCATGGCGGTTTATGATCAGGAAATTTTTGGCCCGGTCCTGTCGGTGGTGCGGGCCGAAAGCTATGACGCCGCGCTGCACCTGATTGACACCAATCCCTATGCCAATGGCACCGCCATTTTCACCCGCGATGGCGATGCGGCGCGAGATTTCTCGACCCGTGTGAAAGTCGGCATGGTCGGCGTCAATGTGCCGATTCCGGTGCCGGTTGGCTATCACAGTTTTGGCGGCTGGAAACGCTCCAGTTTCGGCGCCCATGGCATCTATGGTCCTGAGGCTGTGCATTTCTACACTCGCCTGCGGACCACGACGGCGCGTTGGCCAACGGGCATTCGCGCCGGTGCCGATTTCAAATTTCCGACCATGAACTAGAAAAGAAGGACGGCAGATGAGCACTTTACGCGGCGGATTGATCCAGATGGGGTTGAAGGCGTCGACCGAGGAAACCCCGGAACGCATTCGTCAAGCGATGCTGGACGCGCATATTCCCTTGATCGAGGATGCCGGCCGCCAAGGCGTGCAGGTTCTGTGCTTCCAAGAAGTGTTTACCCAGCCGTATTTTTGTCCCAGCCAGGATGTCAAATGGTATGACGCGGCGGAAGCCATTCCCGATGGCCCAACGACCCGCTTGATGCAGGAATATGCCAAGAAATACAATATGGTGATCGTGGTGCCGATTTATGAGGCCACCAATGTCGCCGGGATTTATTACAACACCGCCGCGGTGATTGATGCGGACGGCACCTATTTGGGCAAATACCGCAAGACCCATATTCCCCAAGTCGCCGGTTTTTGGGAGAAATTCTTCTTCAAGCCTGGCGCGTCGGCCTGGCCGGTGTTCCAGACTGCTTATTGCAAGCTTGGGGTTTATATCTGCTATGATCGCCATTTCCCGGAAGGGTGGCGGGCGTTAGCCTTGGCCGGGGCTGAATATATCGTCAATCCTTCAGCCACGGTGGCGGGATTGTCGGAATATCTTTGGAAGCTGGAGCAACCGGCTTCGGCGGTAGCCAATGGTTGCTGGATTGGCGCTATCAATCGCGTCGGCACCGAAGCGCCCTGGAATATCGGCGAATTTTACGGCCAATCCTATTTCGTCAACCCGCGTGGCAAGATCGAAAAGGAAGCCAGCCGCGACAAGGACGAGTTGATCGTGCATGATATGGATATGAACATGATCCGCGAGGTGCGCGATTTGTGGCAATTCTTCCGCGACCGGCGGCCCGACACTTATGGCATTTTAACGCAGGCTGAATGATGCAGGATGGACCCGCCAGCAATGTCATCGCCGCCGCTGGCGTCGCTGCCGGCGGGCGCGAAGGTGGTACATTGATCAACGCCGACTTGGCGCCAACCACCACCGCCGCCCGCCATTGGGACGCCCGCGCTTATGCCTCGCTGTGGGTGGCGATGGTTGCCTGCGTGCCGACCTATTTACTGGCCGGCGGTCTGATTGCCCAGGGCATGAACTGGTGGCAAGCCGTGTTGACGGTGTTTTTGGGCAATCTGATCGTGTTGGCGCCGATGCTGGCGATCGGCCATATGGGCGCCAAATATGGCGTGCCGTTTCCGGTTTTGCTGCGGCCGGCATTTGGGCCGCAGGGAGCCAAGGTGGCAGCGCTGGCGCGCGGGCTGGTGGCCTGCGGTTGGTTTGGCATCAATACCTGGGTTGGCGGTTCGGCAATTTATGTGATCTTGAATGCGCTCACCAATGGCGCCTTCAAGGGCGCCGCATTGCCGGTGCTTGGCATCGATTTGGCGCAGACCCTTTGTTTCTTGGCGTTTTGGGCGCTGCATCTTTACTTCATCGCCAAAGGCACCGATGCGATCAAATGGCTGGAAGTGCTGGCGGCGCCATTTCTGATCGCCATGGGTTTGGTTTTGTTGGCTTGGGCCTATGTCAATGCCGGTGGCTTGGGCAGCATGCTGGCCGCGCCATCGCAATTTGTCGCCGGTGGCGCCAAGGAAGGCCAATTCTGGCCGACGTTTTTCATTTCGCTGACAGCCATGGTCGGGTTCTGGGCGACGATGGCGCTCAATATTCCCGACTTCACCCGCTTCGCCAAATCACAGCGGGCGCATTTTATTGGTCAAGCCTTGGGCCTGCCGCTGCCGATGGCGCTGTTTGCCTTCATTTCCGTCGCCGTGACCTCTGCCACGGTGACACTGTATGGCGAGGCGATCTGGAACCCGGTCGACTTAGCGGGCCGGATGGGTGGCTTCGCGGTGGTGTTGGCCTTGGCGGCCTTGGTGGTGGCAACCTTGACGACCAATCTGGCGGCCAATGTGGTGGCCCCGGCCTATGGCTTTTCCAATCTCTCGCCGGGTCGTATTTCCTTTCGCATGGGCGGCTATATCACCGCCGGCATCGGCATCGCCATTTTCCCCTGGCGGCTGGTGGAAGACGCCGGCGCCTATATCTTCACCTGGCTGGTCGGCTATTCGGCCTTGCTGGGGCCAATCGCCGGCATTTTGGTGGCCGATTATTATTTCAAACGCCGCACCCATTTGGATGTCGAAGCCTTGTTCCAGCATGACGGCCCCTATGGCGGCCGCAATGGCTGGAACCTGGCCGGCTTGACGGCGCTGGCGGCCGGCGTTGCGCCCAATCTGCCGGGCTTTTTGGAAATTACCGGTCTGGTGACGGCGGTGCCGGCATTTTTCAGCGGTCTTTATGGCTATGCTTGGTTTGTCGGCTTCCTGGTCGCCGCCAGCGTTTATGCATTGTTATCCCCACGCGCTAAAGGAGAACGGCCATGACCCTGTTCATTCGCGGCGGCACGGTGGTGAATGCCGACACCCGCGCCCGCGCCGATGTGCTGTGCGAAGGCGGCAAAATCGTTGCCGTCGGCCAGGATATCGACGTTCCGGCCGGCGCTACCCAGATCGACGCCGGTGGGCTGTTGGTGATGCCAGGCGGTATCGATCCCCATACCCATATGCAGCTTCCGTTCATGGGCACGGTGGCGTCCGAGGATTTCGAGACCGGCACCGCCGCGGCGCTGGCGGGCGGCACCACCATGATCATTGACTTTGTTATCCCCGACCCTGGACAGGCATTGATGGAAGCCTATCGGACCTGGCGTGGTTGGGCGGAAAAAGCGTGCGCGGATTATAGTTTTCATGTCGCCGTCACCTGGTGGGACGACAGTGTCCATGCCGACATGAAGACCTTGGTCGAGCAAGAAGGCGTTAATTCCTTCAAGCATTTCATGGCCTATAAGAACGCCATCATGGCGACCGATGAAACGATCTACCATTCTTTCAAGCGTGCGCGCGAGTTGGGCGCCATCGTCACCGTGCATGCGGAAAATGGTGAAATGATCTATCAATTGCAGCAGGAATTGCTGGCCAAGGGCATGACCGGGCCTGCGGCGCATCCCTTGTCGCGACCGCCAAAAGTGGAGGGGGAGGCCGCGCACCGGGTGATTCAATTCGCCGAATTGGTCGGCGTGCCGGTCTATCTGGTGCATGTCTCGACGCGGGAAGCGCTGGAACATATCACGCGCGCGCGGGCCGAGGGGTGGCGCGTGTTTGGCGAAGTTCTGGCCGGGCATTTGCTGATTGACGACAGCGTTTATCAGCATCCCGATTTTGAATTTGCCGCCGCCCATGTGATGTCGCCGCCATTCCGCCCAAAGGACCATCAAGAAGTGCTGTGGCGTGGTTTACAGGCCGGCAATTTGCAGACCACGGCGACCGATCATTGCTGTTTCTGCGCGCCGCAAAAGGCCGCCGGGCGCGACGACTTCACCAAAATTCCCAACGGCACCGGTGGGGTGGAGGACCGCATGGCGGTGTTGTGGACGCATGGTGTCAATACCGGCCGGCTGACGCCCGAGGAATTCGTCGCCGCCACTTCGGCCAATGCCGCCAAGATTTTCAACATCTATCCGCGCAAGGGTGCGGTGGCGGTGGGTGCCGACGCCGATATCGTGTTGTGGGACCCTGCGGGCAGCCGCACCATTTCCGCCAAGACCCATCATCAGAATGTCGATTTCAATATTTTCGAGGGCATGACCGTGACCGGCATTCCCAGCCATACCATCAGCCAGGGCAAGCTTGTTTATGCCCATGGCCAGCTGCGGGCGGAGCGGGGTGCTGGGCGTTATATCGAACGACCGGCCTTTCACCCCATGTTCGAGGCTTTGGAGCGCCGGAGATGAGCGGAAACGACCAACATCTTTTCGACCGCGCCAAGGACGTGCGCAAGCGCGCCTATGCACCTTATTCCCGGTTCCTGGTCGGCGCGGCGATCCTGGATGATCAAGGCCAGGTCCATGTCGGCTGCAATGTCGAGAACGCGGCGTTTCCGCAAGGCGCCTGTGCCGAAGCAGGCGCGATCGCGGCGATGGTTGCTGGCGGTGGCCGCAAGATTGACCGCATTGCCGTGGTCGGCGGTCCCGATAGGCTGATCATGACCACGCCCTGCGGCGGCTGCCGGCAGCGCATCGCCGAATTCGCGACGGCAGAGACGCGCATTTTGATCATGGACGAAACTGGCGCGGTGCAGGCGTTCAGCATCGCCGACCTGTTGCCGCATGGCTTTGGGCCGGACGATCTGCAATGACCGGCGTTGCTGCCAGGACTGGCAGATTAGCGTGGCAACACGCCGGCCAAGATCATGTCGGTCAGCGATGCCTTGACGCGCTCGAAATCCGCCGTGGTCAGTTTTTTCTTGTCCAGCACGGCGCAAACTTGCGGCAAAAAATCGGCATAATGCTGGGTCGCGGCCCAGATCAGAAAAATCAGATGCGCGGGATCGACTGGCCGCAATTTGCCAGCATCGATCCAGCCCTGAATCACCCGCGCCTTGCCGGCCACCAGATAGCGCAATTCGGTCTTCAAATAGCGTTCCAACAAGGGCGCGCCGCGGAGGATTTCATTGGCGAAAACCCGACTGGCCAGGGGCGCTTGCATCGACATGTCGATTTTTTCCGCAATATAGCTGGACAGTTCATCGCGCGGGTCGCCATTGGGGTCCAGCTTCGAAAGCGAGGCCAGCCAGGTATCCAAAGTGCGCTTCAGCACGGCTTCATAAAGAATCGTCTTGGTGCGAAAATAATAATGCAGATTGGGTTTCGACATGTCCGCGCGGTCGGCGATCATATCCACGGTGGCGCCGTGAAAGCCATATTCGGCAATCACTTCCTGGGCGGCATCCAGGATCCGCGCTTCATTGCGTGCCGCGATTCGCGACTTGCGGGCGGGTTTGTCCGCCGCATTTTTTCCCTTCAGGGTCATGGCCCGGTTGACTCCTTATACCCGCTTTGTCGTCGGCGCTCTGGCTTTATGGACATGCGGTTTGGTCATCGACCCTTGCCATTTGCAGCAATGCAGCCGCTGGCGCAAGGGGGGCATTGCGCATGAGCCGGGCGATCATCGCGGTGTTGGACTCATTCGGCCTCGGCGCCAGCGAGGACGCGGCCAATTTTGGCGATGAAGGCGCCAACACCTTTGGCCATATTGTCGCCGCCTGCGCTGAAGGCCGGGCGGACATCGCTGGTGGCCGCCACGGCCCATTGACGATACCCCATCTGCTCAATTTGGGGCTGGGACATGCGGCGACCAAGGCGGCGGGGCGGGACTTGGCGCTGGATTTGCCAGCCAGCCCCATGGCCTTGCATGGCTTCGCGGCGGAGCAAAGCCGGGGCAAGGACACACCGTCTGGCCATTGGGAAATGATGGGACTGCCCGTCGCGTTCGACTGGGGCTATTTTCCGAAAGGCCCGCCCAGTTTTCCCGACCCGCTGTTGGATGGCTTGATCGCGGGCGCGGAATTGCCGGGCGTGTTGGGCAACCGTCATGCTTCAGGCACCGAAATTATCGAGGCCCTGGGGCTTGAGCATATCCGCTCCGGCAAGCCAATTGTCTATACCTCCGCCGACTCGGTGTTCCAGATCGCAGCACATGAACAGCATTTCGGACTGGAACGCCTGTACCGGCTATGCGAACTGGCGCGCGAATTGGTCGACGCCTACCAGATTGGCCGCGTGATCGCCCGGCCCTTTGTGGGCGAGGCGCCGGGGCAATTCGTGCGTACCGGCAATCGCAAGGATTACGCCACTCCGCCGCACGGCCCGACCTTGCTGGACGTGGCGGCGGATGACGGGCGGGCGGTGATCGGTATTGGCAAGATTGGCGATATTTTCGCTTATTCCGGCATCACCCAATCGGTCAAGGCGCATGGCAATGACGCCATTTTCGATGCGACCTTGGCGGCGCTGGTCGCGGCGCCCGATGGCGCCATCGTGTTCGCGAATTTTGTCGATTTCGACATGCTCTATGGCCACCGCCGCGACATTGCCGGTTATGCTGCCGCGCTGGAGGCGTTCGACGCGCGCTTGCCGAGCCTGCAAGCAGCGTTGCGGCCTGGCGATTTGCTGGTGTTGAGCGCCGATCATGGCTGCGACCCAAGCTGGCCTGGCTCCGACCACACCCGCGAGTTTGTGCCGGTGCTGGCATATGGCCCCGGCATTGCCGCCGGCGATATTGGCAGGCGCGCCAGCTTTGCTGATATCGGCCAGTCTTTGGCGACATTTTTAAACCTGCCGCCATTGGCCGCCGGCACGTCCTTTCTTTAGCCCTGGGCAGAAAAGCATGAGCAATATTTCACATCTCAAACCCGGTCTTGGCCATAATGAGGGGCGCAATCCCGGTACCGCGCTGCGGCTGGACCTGGTCAACGCCTTGCGGGTGAATTTGTCGGCGGTGCAGCGACGGGTCGATACCCTGGCCGGCCGCCGCACCGTCAAGAAAGCCTGGCAGGCGGCTTGGCTGCTGCGGGCGATTGCCTGTATGGACCTGACCAGCTTGCAAGGCGATGACACCGAAGGCCGCATTCGTCGCTTGTGCGCCAAGGCACGCCAGCCGGTGCGGCCCGATCTTTTGGAAGCGCTTGGCGTTGGCGATTTGAAGCTGACCACTGGCGCGGTGTGCGTTTATCACCCCTTTGTCGCCACCGCCGTGGAGGCGCTGCAAGGCACCGATATTCCGGTCGCCGCGGTGTCGACGGGATTTCCCGCGGGGTTATCGCCGATGGCCACCCGGTTGCGCGAGATCGAAGCTTCGGTGGCCGATGGCGCGATGGAAATCGACATCGTGATCAGTCGCCGCTACGTGCTGGAAGGCCAATGGCAAGCCTTGTATGACGAGGTTCAAGCCTTCCGCGCCGCCTGCGGCGATGCGCATATGAAAGCCATTATCGCCACCGGCCAATTGGGTTCGATCACCAAAGTGGCGAAGGCCTCCATGGTATGCATGATGGCGGGCGCGGATTTCATCAAAACCTCGACCGGCATGGAAAAGCAGAATGCGACCCTGCCGGTGTCGCTGGTGATGGCACGGATGATCCGACAATATCTGGACGAAACCGGCTATCGTGTCGGCTTCAAGCCCGCTGGCGGTATTGCCGACGCCAAGACCGCGCTGCGCTATTTGGCGCTGATGAAGGAAGAATTGGGCGACCCCTGGCTGTCGCCCACTTTGTTCCGCTTTGGCGCGTCCAGCCTGCTGGGCGATATCGAACGTCAGCTTGAGCATCATGCCACCGGCCGCTATTCGGCCGCCAACCGCCACCCAATGGGATGACCCGCCGTGACCCAAATCGCAGAAATTTTTGAAGATATGAGCTATGGCCCGGCGCCCGAGGACGCGGGCTATGTGCTGGAATGGATTGCCGCGCACAAGGGCGGTTTCAAGCATTTCATCAATGGCGCGTTTGTCGCCGGCGATGGCAAGGTTTTTGCCTCACGCAATCCCGCAAGCGGGGATGAATTGGCCTTGATCGCCCATGGCGGTGCCGAGGACGTCAATGCCGCGGTTGCCGCGGCCAAGGCGGCGTTTCCAGCTTGGTCCGCGCTGGCCGGGCATGCGCGCGCCAAAGTGGTTTATGCGCTGGCCCGCGCCATTCAAAAACACAGCCGCTTTTTGGCAGTGCTGGAAAGCCTGGATAATGGCAAGCCGATCCGTGAGACGCGGGATATCGACATCCCCTTGGCGGCGCGGCATTTTTATCATCATGCCGGCTGGGCGCAGCTGCAAGCCCAGGAATTCCCGCATCATGCGCCAATGGGTGTGGTTGGTCAGATCATTCCCTGGAATTTTCCGTTCTTGATGCTGGCCTGGAAAATCGCGCCGGCCATTGCCACCGGTAATACCGTGGTGCTGAAGCCGGCGGAATATACCAGCCTGACCGCACTTTATTTCGCTGAACTTTGCGCCGAAGCAGGGGTGCCGCCTGGGGTGGTCAATATCGTCACGGGTGAGGGCAATACCGGCGAATTGATCGTCAATCATCCCGATGTCGCCAAGATCGCCTTCACCGGCTCGACCGAGGTGGGTCGCCTGATTCGGCGCGCCACCGCCGGCAGCGGCAAGGCATTATCGCTGGAATTAGGCGGCAAGTCGCCATTCATGATCTTCGAGGATGCCGACTTGGATGGCGCGGTCGAAGGCCTGGTTGACGCGATTTGGTTCAACCAGGGTCAGGTCTGTTGCGCCGGGTCGCGGCTGTTGGTCGAGGAAAGTGTCGCCGAGACGGTCTATGACAAGATTCGCGCTCGGCTGGCGCATTTCCGCGTCGGCGACCCCCTGGATAAGGCCATCGACATGGGCGCCTTGGTCGACCCAATTCAAAAACGCGGCATCGAGGCCTTGCTGGCCAAGGGCGTGGCCGAAGGCGCCACGGTTTGGCAGCCCGACATTGCGGTGCCGGACAAGGGTTGTTTCATGGCGCCGACCCTGGTCACCGGCGTGGGCACTACGAACAGCTTGATGCGCGATGAAATCTTCGGTCCGGTGCTGGCCGCGATGTCGTTCCGCACGCTGGAAGAAGGCGTGGCGCTGGCCAACAACACCCGCTATGGCTTGGCGGCGACGATTTGGTCGGAAAACATCAATCGCGCGTTGGACGTGGCGGCCCAGGTCAAGGCCGGGGTGGTGTGGATCAACACCACCAACGCTTTTGACGCCGCCTGCGGCTTTGGCGGTTATCGCGAATCCGGCTACGGCCGCGAGGGCGGGCGCGAAGGCTTGGAAGAGTATTTAAAGCCGGTGGGCGAATGGTCGGTCAAGCCAGCGCCAGCGCCCAAGCCGGTGACAGCCCCTGCAGCCATGATCGATCAAACCGCCAAGAATTTTATCGGTGGCAAACAAAAGCGCCCAGATTGGGGGCGCAGTATGCCGGTGATGGACGCCGCCGGCTCGGTGATGGCGGAAGTTGGCCATGGCAATCGCAAGGACATTCGCGACGCCGTCGAAGCCGCCTTCAAGGCCGCCGGTTGGGCTGGTCAGACCGGTCATGCACGGGCGCAGATCCTGTATTTCGTAGCCGAGAATTTGGCTCGCCGGACTAATGAATTCGCCAGCCGGATTCGCGTCATGACCGGGGTTAGCACCGCCGCCGCCCGGGCCGAAGTGGAAGCCAGCATTGCCCGGCTGTTCAGCTATGCCGCTTGGGCCGACAAATATGACGGCCTGGCCCATGCCGCGCCAGCCCATCAGATGGTGCTAGCCACCAATGAACCGATTGGCGTGATCGGCATTGTTTGTCCCGATGACGCGCCTTTACTGGCCTTTGTGTCGCTATGGGCGCCAGCGGTGGCGATGGGCAACCGGGCCGTGGTGGTGCCCAGCGAGCGCCACCCCCTGGCGGCTACCGATTTTTATCAGGTGCTGGAAACGTCCGACATGCCGGCCGGAGTGGTCAATATTGTCACCGGGCCGCGTGGCGATCTCGCCAAGACCCTCGCCGATCACGATCAGGTCGACGCGATGTGGTATTTCGGCGATGCCGAGGGATCGAAACTGGTTGAGGAACGCTCCATCGGCAATCTTAAACAGACATGGGTCAGTGGCGGCCGGCGGCGCGATTGGACGCATCCCGCCACGGGTGAGGGGCGCAACTTCCTGCGCCGTGCCACCCAGGTCAAAAATATCTGGCTGCCTTATGGCGATTGAGGCGGCCTGACGACAATGCTTGTCATTCTTGCATAATCATGTTTCGCTTCACAAGCGTCCGGCATCAACAAGCATAGCCGACAAGCCGGGCGCGGACCCGAGGTTGAAACATGGAGTGAGGGGAAGCATTGTGAGTCAACAAGCACGGATTGAATGGTCGTTATTTTTACTACGTTTAGGTGTGTTCATCGTCATGATCATGTGGACGTTGGACAAGTTCATCGCCCCCGGTCATGCGGCGGTTGTTTTTGAGAAATTCTATTTCCTCAAGGGCATGGGCGGCATGATCATGACGGGGATCGGCGTTGTCGAGCTGGTCATCGTGTTGGCGTTTTTGGCCGGCCTGTACAAGAAATGGACCTATGGCATCATCATGGTCATTCATGCCATCTCGACGCTGTCGGCCTGGCATATTTATCTAAACCCTTGGCCGGCGCAGCCCGCGCCGAATCTACTGTTCTTCGCCGCTTGGCCAATGCTGGCGGCCTGCGTGGCGCTATTCCTGCTGCGCGACCTGGACAACAAGTTCACGCTTGGAAAAAACTAGCAAAACGGCATTGACGCTGGCTTGGTTTGGAGTTCGCCTCGACCAGGCCAGCGGTCTTGCGTCGCAACAATATTGGCTATGGCCGTCCGCGCCGTTCGATCCGCACGACTTTCGGTTGTGCCGCGGGCAGGCTGGAATAAGCCGACCAAAGATCGCCGGTTTTGGGGTCGACCGCCAGATGGCGGGTATAGGCTGGGTTGGTGGGCAGTGGGATTTCCACTGTCTGTTCGGTGCGGGGATCGAACAGGAACATGCTGGCCGACAGCGCCCCGGTTACCCAAACTTCGCCGCTGCGAGGATCGACTTCAGCATCATAGGCGCCCAGCGCCGAGGATCCGATCTCAAAGCGGGTAAAGCTTTCGGATTTGGGGCTGAAGCGGGTCAGAAATCCGGTGTTCCATTCCGGAATCCATAAATTTCCATCCTTGCCGACCGCCGGGCGGCGCGGCCCGCTATTGACCGCGGGCATTTCAAAAAGCTTCGATTGGCCGCTGGCGATGTCGTGCAAGACCAGGGTGTTTGCGGCCAATTGCGTGCTGTAGACGCGGCCGGCTTTGTCGACCTGTAAGCCATAGGGCAGGGGCAGACCCTCCGCAGCGCTCAGATTGGCGGATGGGACATCGATATGGCGGACCCTTTCGGTCTTGGGATCGAACACGCCAATACGTTCCTTTTCAGCGAAATAGTCGTTGATCCAGACACGGCCCTCGGCATCCAAGGCCAAACTATGGGCATACATGCCGACATCATAAGTTTTGAAGCTACGGTCACGGGGGTTGAGGCGAACCAGTTCATGCGTGCCGCCCAATACGATCCACAAATAGCCTTCCGGGTCAAAGACCAAGGCGCGGGTTTGCCCCCAGTCCTTGGCATCATCCGGCCGGATCTTAAAGGTTTCGTAGGCGCCGGTTTCCGGGTCAAGCGCCCAGATCAAGTCATAGAAAAAAGCCGTGATCCAAATGCGCCCGTCTGGCCCCACCACCAAATCATGGGGCAGGCTGCCTTCCATTGGCAACGGGTATTCAGTGATGACGATGCCAGCCATTGCCGCGGGGTTGGATGCCGGACGCGGTGTCAGCGTTTTAATTTGTTCAGTGCCTAAATGTTGAGCCAACCAGGCTGCATAGCGGGCATCATCAAAGTCGGGTGGCAGCAAATTATAATCATCGATCGCCCGCATCAATTCGACGGCATTGAGCCAGTCGGTTTGTTCCCGCGCGGCGCATTTGGTCGGTTCCCATTCAGCATCTGAGCGCGGCACCCCGTTCACCAGCACCCTGCCCGCATCGATCTCATGGCAAGAGGCGCAGTTGAGAATGAATTCCCGCTTCATTTCGCCTTCGGGCAACAGTGTCAGCCAACGGTCGCTGGCGATGCGCTTTAGAAATGCCGGGTCTGGCGCCAATGCCATGTCGAGGTCGATGGCCGCATGATACGGCACGGTCACGTCCTGCGCGGCATAGCTGCGTTCGCCCATGACCTCGACCCGATAATCACCAGGCTTCAAGGCCAGGTCGAACCGTCCATCATGGTTGGTGAATACAGTTGTCTCGATAGCATTTGTCTGTGCCCGCGCGCGCACCATGATGCCGGCAACGGGGGTCGTATCTTGGGTAATTTGGCCTGCGATGCCACTGTCAAGACTGGGCGCTGGCGGGGAGGCGCGTTCATTGTCGCTGCATCCCGCGAGCAACAGTCCCACTGTCAACGTCAGAAGCACGGTCCAGCGATCAATCATCCGCATCGCCGCGGCATTGCGGCTTAGATCGCACGGCTGGATTGCTATTGAAACGCCCAGTTTCGGCACCGGTTCTCCCCCCTCATAATCGCGCTGACAGTGGCGTGCTTTATCCGCCTTGAGTTTTTCTATGCCATAGACTAATTTACCAAACAACTGTTTGTTTTATTTTCCAGGGGCAGGCCGGCAAGAGAGGCAGTGACAAACAGTAATGACAGGCAGCAATGACAGGCATTCAGGAGATACAATCATGAGCTTTGGTAAAATCACCGAGGTCGGCCCGTTGGCCGAGGTGGCGCGCACTTATTATGGGGAAATCGTCAATGTGAACGCCAATAAGATTGATTGGCGGGAAATTGAGGAGGAGCCGGGCAATTTTATCAAGGTGCTGACCCTGGATGAGAAGAATCATCGGGTCGATTTTCTGTTCCGGCAAGCGCCGAACCGCGAGTTTTCCCGGCATAATCATAATTGCACGGCGGTGGCGCTGACCTTGGAAGGCCTTTGGGGTTACCGCGAGGGTGATGAATTGATGTTCCCGGGGTGCTTTTCCTATGAGCCGGCGGGCTCCATTCACACGCCCTATTCAACCGATCAGGGCATGGTGGTTTATGCCAGTTTCGCCGGCAAGGATGAAAATTTCCTCGATATCTTGGACAAGGACGACAATGTCATAGGCCACGTTACGCCGGAGTTTTTCAAGAAATACATGGACTAAGGCATGAAAAAGCCCGCACCGAGGTGAACCGGTGCGGGCTGTAGCTTTGCGGTTGGTTCGGCCCGACTAGAACCGATAGCCGACGCTGAACCGGAACGACCGGCCCAGGATCGGGCGAGCGAAAATCACGCCTGATTGCTGACCACCGATAATACGCGGATTGCCTTCGGTCAGGCCATGGCTGTCGGTAAGATTGTCGCCGACAACTTTCAGCGAAACGCCTGAATCGAGTTCAACCAGAATGCCGGCATCGACTTTTTGATAAGACGGCAGCCGCTGTAGATTTTCTGGGTCTGAGAACCGTGCGCCAATATGGCTGAGTGTGCCGTAAAAAGTGGCTACGCCCCATGGCAATACAAGATCATAGCTGGGCGAAAACCGTGCCTGGATCTTGGGCTGGCGCGGCACCCGATTGCCTGGCGTGTTGGTGTCATCGTCGAAATCACCGTCTTGCCATGTACCGGTCAGAGCCAGGCGCAAGCCTTCTAACGGCTCGGTGACGACTTCAGCTTCGATGCCGATGGCCGATGAGCCAGATACGATTACCACATTTTGTCCATCGACAAAGCGTTGGAAGGTCAAGCCGGTGAAGTCGTTATAGAAAGCCGTTGCGAACAAACCAAGATACGGTGTCGACACTTTGAGGCCGATTTCATATTGGTCGATGGACTGAATTTGGTCGGCGCCGTCACGCAGATTGTCGAAATGCGGGAACTTCTGACCATTGTTAATACGAGCGAAAACACCAATGGATTCAGAAACATCGAAATTGGCGCCAACGGTCCAAGAGGTTTCCGTTTCATCGAAATTGATGGTCCGGAAGGTGCCGTTCAGAACAGCCGCGCTATTGTTGAACAAGGTTGTTGGATCGCCATCAAGGTCAACCCCAAAGTCGTTATTCTCCAGGGTAGCGTTGATGCTTTGATTTTCGATCCGGAAGCCGGCATCGACACGGATCCGATCGGTGATTTGCCACTCATCGGCAATATAACCGGCAATATTGCGGCCATTATAACTGGCATTGACGTTGAAGAATGGCGCGCCGACAAAACCATTGCGAGTAACCTGGGTGCCGTCGTTTAACATCAAATCGACACGGCGGGCATTCGGCTCGGCCGTCAGCAATTGGTTTGAGCCCAAATACCATAGATCGTTTGACGAATAGTCGCTGAAGAACACGCCGATGGTGAGATTGTTGCCCTCGAAAAGTTCCTTGGCAATCGAAATGTCATTGGTGAAGGATTGCAAATCTTTCTCCACCGACCACCAACCGGCGGTCAGCAATTGCTGCGTCGATGCAATCGATTCACCGGACGACGTCAGCGAGAAGTTGCCACCAACGTTATTGGTATCAACGCCAGCCAGAAACTCCGCCGCGCTTACCGGTGTATTGGCTGGGACTAGGCCCATGGTGTTGGCATCGCCCGACATATAGTTGAAGCGTTCGGTGAACGACCATCCATCACCAAAGCTAAGGTCGATGCTGCCGCCAATCATGAACAGTTCAGCGCCGCGGCCGTCTGCCAGATCGCGGCGCGCGGTTTCGCCATTGCGGCCGATTTCCAATACTGCCAAGCGCGTGTCATTGCCGATCAAATTGCCTTCACCCAGGTCAAAATCCTGGAACTGATCGATCGAACCATCGGCATTGGCGATAAGCGGGATGGGCAACAGCCAAGCATTGCGATCATCAAGATAGCGCGCGTACACATTGACCTGTCCGTTGTCCAATTCTTTGGTGATATTGGCGCTGAATTGGCCGCCGCGTTCAGACGCGAATTCGGCATCGCGAATGCCGTGCGAAGAACGGAAAAAACCACCGACGCTGTAATAAAGGTCATCGCCAAGCGGGCCTGAGATATGCGCGTCCAGCCGTTTTTCGCCGAAATCGCTGAAGCCCGCTTTCACAACGCCTTGAAAGTCCGGACCGCCCTTCTTTTGGATGAAGTTGAAGGTGACGCCGGGTTGACCATTGGAAAACACTGGGTTGGGACCGCCGCGCAAGGCTTCCATCCGCTCGACTGTTTCATCAATGCGAAACAGACTGGAATTTTCTAGGAATGAGAGGGTCGGCGGCGGGAAAATCGGCATGCCGTCCACCTGGACGGTGACGAATTCGGCGTCACCAGCACCGGGGAAACCGCGCACGAAAATATTGGCGCCCGCTTCACCGCCCGAACTTTCCACCCAAATGCCAGGCACGGTCTTGAACAAGTCGGCGGTGGACTTAGGGGAAAATTTCTCAATCTCCAACGCACTTACAGTGGAGATGGCAAAACTAGCGTCGAACTTACGCATGGCGTCGCCACGAGGGCGACCGGTTACAACGATGGTTTCAAGGCCCAAAAGCCCCTCGTCGCTGGCCGGTTGCTGGGCGACGGCAGGGCTGACCGCGAACGCGCTGGCGGCGGCACCAGCCATCAACAGGCCGTGCAGGCGACGTTGCGCAGTTTTTGGAAAATCGAACGATGTCATCTTGAACCTCCCTAGGCGTTTTCGCCCATTTATTGAATGAAAAGGCGGGTCTGTCGGTTGAGTCGTGTCAACGCGATGATTCACGCTATCGTGCGATGAAATGCATTGCAAGCTTTTTTGAAATGCATTTCATTTCAGAAATGAATCCTTAAACTTGTTGCAAATTAGTCACGTTGATTTATCCAACGGAGGAAGTGTTGTCGGGCGGCGGTCCGCGGCCGACCGTGTGAGAGAGTATTGTTATGACCAGGCCCAAAAGCAGCGAATTGGCCAAGCGGGTGCCGACGATGGACGACATCGCGCGCCTGGCCAATGTTTCAAAGCCGACGGTTTCCCGTGCCTTGAATAATTCCGACTTGGTGACCGAGGAAACCAAGGCGCGGGTGCTGGAGGTGGCGCGGCGCTATGGCTATTCGGTCAATCGCAATGCTCAGAAATTGCGTCATAAACGCACCGACACGATTGCCGTGGTGCTAGATTTTCCATCACATCGCGGCAAGCATATATCCGACCCGTTCATTTTCGATCTATTGGCTGCTGTCGCCAACGCCTTGGCCGACCGCAATCAGGATTTGCTGCTGTGTTCGCCAAAATTGGACGACGCCTCGTCCTATATGGGGGTGCTGAGTTCCAAGGGCGCTGATGGCATCGTGTTTTTGGGCCAGGGCCACAGGGACGCGGCATTGAAGGCGCTGGCTGAAACTGACGCGCCGTTTGTGGTATGGGGGGCGGTATCACCGGAATTGCCTTATCCGGCGGTAGGGTCAGACAATTTTCGCGGCGGCGAACTGGCCGGGCAATACCTGGCCAAGCATGGCCGGCGCAATTTGCTGTTTTTGGGCGATACCAGTTTTCTGGAAATTCGATTGCGGCGCGAGGGCCTGGAGCAAGGCGCGCGCGCAAGCTTAGGCGGCAAGCTGAAGATCAATGACCTGGCGCTGAACGACTTTGGTCATCAAACATATTTCGAAGGCGTCGGTAAATATCTGAAGGCTCAGCGGCGCCCGCCCGACGGCATATTCGCCTGTTCCGACACCATTGCCATGGCGGCGATTGACGCCTTGCGGCAGGCCGGCCTCGGCGTGCCCGAGGATGTGTCGGTGGTGGGCTATAATGATATCGCGGCGGCTTCCTATTTCAGGCCGCCCTTGACCACGGTGCATCAAGACATCGCCGAGGCCGGCGAACTGTTGGTGCAACGGCTGATGGACCGGATCGACGGCAAGACCCCAGCTTCGGTCACATTGCAGACGGAACTAATCGTCCGCGAGTCATAAATCGTGAAAATCGGCCAGCTTGAAGGCGGTCAGACTGGGTAACACGCGGTCGGCCTGGGGGAGGACTGCGGCGTCGCCAATGCCCAGGGCATACATGCCTGCATGCTTGATAGCGGTAATGCCGGCCTCGGAATCCTCAACGCCAAGGCAGGCGTTGGGGGTAACATTGAGCGCGCTGGCCGCGGCCAGAAAAATATCTGGTGCCGGCTTTTGCCGCGCCAGGGCGGCGGGGTCGACAACATGATCGAACATCGCGGCGATGCCCAGACTTTGGATTAAGTCGGGCGCGTTGCGGCTGGTCGAGGCCAGCGCAATGGGTAGCCCCGCCGCCTTGACTTGCGCCAAGGCCGCGGCGGCGCCGGGCAACAGGTCATCGGAGGTCATTTCGGCGATTGACTGGCGGTAATAGGCATTTTTCTCATCCGCCAGACGGGCGCGGGCGGCCGCGTCGGCGTCGATTCCGCCATGGCGCAGCACCAGGTCCAACGACTGCATGCGGTCGATGCCCTTAAGCTGGTCATGAATGCTTTCTGGCAGTTCAAAGCCCAATGATCGCGCCAGCCGCCGCCACGCCGCGAAATGGCAATGGGCGGTGTCGGCCAACACGCCGTCAAGGTCGAAAATCACGGCTTTCAAGGTCATCATGATCACTCAATGCGGACAGGTCAGGGCGTCGGTGTCCAGGCGCCATTGCTGCTGATGATGGCGAATTTCAAGCGGCGCGCCCGACAACAGCCGGTAGGTGGCGCCAACGGCGTCGACACTGAGCGCCAATTGCCGACCCTGAAAGCATAGACGGAACGCATAGCCGGTCAATCCCGGCGGCAAATAAGGCGCAAAACCAAGCTGTCCGCCAAAGCAGCGCATGCCGCCAAAGCCGAAGCTCACTGCCATCCAACTTGCCGCCAGGGCAGCCATGTGCAGGCCATGGCTGCTGTTGCCGTGAAGGTCGGCAAGGTCGGTGAACACGGTGGCGCGGAAATAATCATAGGCCTTTCGGGGCTCGCCGACCAAGGACGCCGCCACTGAAAACGCACCGGGCGACAAGGTCGAGTCATGCACCGTGACCGCTTCATAATAATCAAAGGCCTTGGCGGCGGCTTCCGGTGTCACCAGGCCGGGCAGCAATGTCATGGCCAGAACCGTGTCGGCCTGTTTGCAAACTTGCCGACGATACAGCGCCAGCGGATGATAGTGCAGCAATAGCGGATAATGCTCAGCCGGCGTGCCGGCAATGTCCCATTTTTGTTTGTGCAGAAAACTATCATCTTGTGCTGGAATGCCAAGCGCGTCGTCATGGGGCAGGAACATGCTGTTAGCGGCGCGGCGCCAAGCGTCCAGTTCCGTCGGTTCAAGCCGCAACCGCTCGGCCAGGGTTGTCCAGGCTTGCGGCGCCCGGTCGCGCATCCGGACGGCCGTCCCGCAGGCAAAATCCAAATGCGCGGCGGCCATCGCGTTGGTGTAGAAATTATTGTTGATCAGCGCGGTATATTCATCAGGCCCGGTTACGGCGTCGATACAGAAACGATCATCGCGGCGCGGATTGTGATAGCCGACCTGCAACCAAAGCCGCGCGGTTTCAAACAGCATCTCCGCGCCAATGCTGAACAGAAAATCCTCATCGCCGGTCACCTCGACATATTGGCGCAGCGCATAGGCGATATCGGCATTGATGTGATATTGGGCGCTGCCAGCCGGAAAATAGGCCGAACATTCATCGCCACCAATGGTGCGCCAGGGATATAGCGCGCCTTTGGCGTGGCCCATCGCCCGGGCATGGGCGCGCGCCCCGTCGAGGCAGCCATGGCGATAGCCCAGCATGGCCCGGGCGGTCGCTGGTTGGGTAAACGCGAAATAGGGAAGCGCGAAAATTTCAGCGTCCCAGAAATAATGCCCTTCATAGCCTTCGCCGGACTGCCCCTTGGCGCCAATGCTGGTCTTGCCGTCGCGGCCGCCGGCTTGGGTCAGTTGCAGCATGTTGAACCGCAGGGCTTGCTGGGCCGAATCATCACCTTCCAAGCTGACGTCGGCGCGCGCCCAAAATGCGCTCACATATTGCTCTTGGCTTGCCTTCAACTGGTCAAAACCCTGGTCCTTGGCGCGGCTCAGGCAATCGCTGGCGCTGACCGCCAATTGCGCGGCACTGTCATTTCCGCTGGTGGCATAGGCAATCCATTTGACCAGCCGCACGGTCTTGCCCCGGCGCAGGCGCAGGTGGGCGGTGCAAGACGCACCGGTGTCCTCCATTTGAGCGATGGCGAACGGACTGATGTCTTCACCGCCTTCAATGCGGTGGGCCATGACGCTGGCGACGCCATGGCCGCTTTGGGGCGCGCGGAGCACAAAGCCGGCGATCGGTCCGTCGAGGTCCTGATTGTCCTCAGCGATATCCGCCAAACGCGTCATCATGCGGCCGTCGATGGCCGGCCCGACACGCGGGTCATGGGGGCCATCGGCGTTAACTGGCGCGGCAGCGATGGGCAGTGCCAGGCGCGACCGACAGGCCAGCGCGGCGTCGGCGTCCAGCGGCGTCAGGCTGACTGCCAATGCCATCAGTCCCGGCTCATCGAAGCTGGCCAAGCGTTCAGAAACATAGCCGAATCGCCGGCCATCCGCCGTTCGCCATATGCCTTCACGCCGCAATAGACCGGCGCGCAGATCGAGGCTGCGTTCATTTTGTTGCCAGGTGCCGTGACGGGTGTCGCCAATAGACTGGCCGTCAACGTCCAGCGCCAGATACAGACCCGAAGGCGCCGGCAGGCGGGTGTCGCTGGCGGTAGCAAAGCCATGGGCTTTTTCATGATAGTGAATCGGCAGCCGTTCATAGACGCCGTTTAAATACACTGCGGGCACGCTGGGATCGTCTTCCTCCAGCCGCCCACGTGCGCCAATGAAGCCGTTGCCAATGGTGAATGCCGCTTCGGCGTGGCCGGCGGTAACCTTGGCGGCCTGGTCTGCCGTCATCCGCACATGCCAGCCGTCGCCCCCAAACGGCAGACGCAAATCCTTCATCAGCCGGTTAAGCGCCGCAATGGCCACTACAAATCCCTTCCACCCTGTTCTTGCCTCCAGCGTCGGCGTCGGCCGACGACGGGACGATTTCCTGCATTCCGATGAACCCTGAACCGCCCACGCACGAGAGCGTTGCATTCGCACATGGTTTCAGGCTAGAAAGTATGAAATGCATTTCATCGCTTGTTTATCGCTATGTTAGGGCGGGTTCAAGCGCAAAAAGACAGAGGCTTGCCGACAAGGCGAACCGCGACCAGGATCAACCGCGAGCAATTCGCATGAGGGGAGAGCAGGCATGGACGCGGGGCGCATGAAACTGGCGATGCTGCTGACCTATTTTGTCTTCGCGATTTTGTTGAACAGCGTTGGCACCGTGATCATGCAGTCGATCAACAGTTTTGGCGTCTCCAAATCGGCGGCGGCGACGCTGGAAGGCTTCAAGGACATTTCCATTGCCGTGGTCTCGTTCATGATCGCCTCATTCCTGCCGCGCTGGGGCTATCGGCGGGCAATGATGATTGGCTTAAGCATCGTCACGCTGGCCTGTTTGGCGATGCCGCTCTTGGCCAGTTTTTGGGCGACGCAGCTGCTGTTTCTGGCGGTCGGCGTGTCGTTCGCGCTGGTCAAGGTTTCGGTTTATTCCTCGATCGGCCTCATCACCGTCGACCGCAAGGGCCACGCCGCCTTCATGAACACGCTTGAGGGTTTTTTCATGGTTGGTGTGTTGGCAGGCTATTGGCTGTTCAGTCTATTCATCGATTCGGCCAATCCCGCGTCGCAACAATGGCTGGTGGTGTATTGGCCATTGGCCGGCATTTGCGTGCTCAATCTGCTGCTGCTGGCGACCACGCAATTTGACGAATCGGCGGCGCGCCGCGCCGAGCCCAGCACCTTGGCGCAGGATTTTTTCGGCATGCTGCGCTTGATCGCCTTGCCGCTGGCCTATGTCTTCGTGATTTCGGCGTTTCTTTATGTGTTGATCGAACAGGGGCTGGGCACTTGGCTGCCCACCTTCAACAATCAGATTTTGAAATTGCCTGCGGCGATGAGCGTGCAAGCGACCTCGATTTTCGCCGCGACCTTGGCAATCGGCCGCCTGAGCGCCGGCTTCCTGATGCGCTATGTCAATTGGTACAGGCTGCTCAACATCTGTCTGATTGCGATGGCGGCGCTGGTGATCTTGACGCTGCCGCTCACGCACGGCATCGCCGATGACCCCAATATGACCTGGTTCAGCGCGCCAATCGCGGCTTATATTTTCCCACTGGTGGGCCTGTTCATGGCGCCGATTTATCCCGCCATCAATTCGGTGGTATTGTCGGCCCTGCCCAAGACCCAGCATTCGGCGATGACCGGGCTGATCGTGATTTTCTCGGCCCTGGGCGGCACCACCGGTTCCATTGTCACCGGCCGGGTGTTCGAGCTGTTCGACGGTCAAACCGCGTTTTATGTCTCGCTGGCGCCGATGGCGGGCTTGTTGATCAGCCTGTTCTTTTTCCGTCGCGCCGTCGTTGCCCGGGACCAGGCGGCGCAAGCGGCGGCATAAGTCACCGTTTGACAATAAATCTGTCATCTGGCGGCTTTAGGTTTTCCGCGACAAGGCGCGTGGCGATCTGAAGGCGATGACGATGTTGGATTTGGGCAGTGCGGAATTGGTGCTGATTGGCTTGGTTGCGCTGGCCATTCTGGGGCCACGCGAATTGGCCAAGGTGTTGAAATCCGCAGGCCAGCTTTATGGCAAGCTGAAACGGCAATGGGATGAGTTGCGCGAAGGTATCGAGGATATCGGCCGCGAGGACGAACGCGCGCAAATTGCAGCGATGCGTGCTGAGATGGGGCAACGTGGCCGCAGCCTCGGCCGCGTGCCGGCGAATTCGCAGGATGAAGATTTGGCCGACGACATGCCTGAGTCGGTGCCCATCCCAGCTCTGATTCCCAATAAGGACAAGCCTTAAAAAACGGCTGAAAAAATGGTCCTTCCGCGTTTCTGGCTGCATTGTTCAAGGGCCGTGCGCAAATAAATGCTTGCATTTGATAGCGGCACGAAATAATAATAATACGCAACAACATTCTCAGCAAAACCCAAGTCCATGAACAGACGAGAAGTTTAAACCTATATTTGGCAATGCTATCTAAATATTACAAAATAACGAAGCGAATGTGACGATCCGTCCATGAAATCTTAACGCTATGGCAACCGTCACGTCATGCTGGCGGGCTAGCCATGGCGGGCCGGAGGGGAGAGGGGGCTGCGTCTTTTCCAGATCCCTGGTTGCTTCGGCGTTTAATGTTTCGCATTCATGAGGATCATCACAGATGGACAAGACGATGGACGATTTGACGGGTCAAGAGACCTCCTTTGACGAGGTTGAGACCGCTGGCAATGAAAACACACAGGACATGGCGATACACGCCATAGCCGATGAACTGCGCGATCGCGCCCAATATGAAGGGGACGACGTGGACCGTTCGCTGGCCGACCGGCCGGAAGCCGGTGTGCCCTTTGGCGTGATCATGGCCAACCGGGTGGAACGCCGCAGCTTCCTGAAGGGCGCTGGCGCCGTTGCCAGCTTGCCTTTGGTAGGTGGCGCGGTCGGCGCGCTGGGTGCCAAGGACGCGTATGCTGCCAATGGCGACAGCCTGGATTTTGAACCGATCGTCGGCACCGCCAATGACGAAATCATCGTGCCCGAAGGCTATGAATGGTATCCGATTATCGAGTGGGGCCAGTCGATGTCGGCCTTCACGCCGGACTTGACCAATGATGACATTCTCGCCGGGCGTCATCTGCGGCCCGCTGGCGGGCGCAATCAAGGTTCGCAATTTGCCTATAACGTCGACGCGATCGAATTCTTCCCGCTGCCGACACCGGATTCGGATGGTCGCAACAACGCTATTCTTTGCACCAATCACGAGTTTCTGTCAGAGCAAATATTGTTCGAATTTGGCCCAACAGCCGATCCGGCCAACCCACTCGATATTCGCAATTATCCAACGCGGAAAGACTATTTCGCCGCTAATCCGGGGGCGGCGCGCTTTGCGATCAACGCCGTTGGCATTTCGGTGCTTGAAATTGAACGCAAGGGCGGCCGCTGGCAGCTTGTGCAGTCATCCGGCTTCAATCAACGCATCACCCTGAATACGCCGATCCGCATCGCCGGCCCCGCCGCAGGCAATGACTTCATGAAGACCAGCCGCAATGCCAATGGCCGAGTCGTGCGCGGTACCTATAATAACTGCGCGGCCGGTGCCACGCCTTGGGGCACTTATCTGTCGGCTGAAGAAAATTTCGAGCAACCCTTCGGCAATTTCGCTGCCTTGGTGTCGCGTCTTGAAGCGGAAGGGACGGACGAAGCCAAGAAGCTTTTGGACATGCACAGCCGCATTTCCGCGCGGAGTGACTTTGGTGATCCCAGCAACCCCTTCGATTTTGGTTTGCAAGGTTTGGATGAGCGTTTCGACACGGATCTGGAGCCAAACGAACTCTTCCGATTTGGTTGGATCGTTGAAGTGGATCCTTATGACCCTGCGGCGCGCCCGGTAAAGCGCACGGCGATGGGCCGTTTCAAGCATGAAGGTGCGGCTACTATCGTCGCCCCCGATGGCCGCTTGGTTGCCTATATGGGTGACGATGCGCGGTTTGAATATGCCTATAAGTTCGTCACCGACCGCAAGGTCAACACCCGCAACCGCCGCGCCAACCGCAATTTGCTCGACAGTGGCAAGCTGTATGTCGCCCGCTATAATGACGACGGAACCGGCGAATGGTTGCTGTTGGATTATGACAGCCAACCGGCGCTGCGCGACGCCAAGATCCCTGGCACGGACATTCCGCGCTTCGCCAACCAGGCCGAAGTGCTGATCAATGCCCGCCGTGCCGCCGACATTCTTGGCGCCACCCCGATGGACCGGCCGGAGGATTTCGAAGCCAGCCCAGTCACCCGTAAGGTCTATATGGCGCTGACCAACAATACGGCACGGACAGCGGATGGTAGCGCGGATGCATCCAATCCACGCATCAACAATCGCTGGGGTCACGTCATTGAGATGATCGAAGATGGTAACGACAATGCGGCGACCAGCTTCACATGGGAAATCTTCATGCTGTGCGGCGATCCGGTATCGGGTGAAGGCAGCTTCCTGTCCTCGAAGGAAGATCTGAACGACATCAATAATGGGACGCTTTCGACCGGCGATACATATTATGCTGGGTTCCCATTCGCCGATCAGCTTGCTCCCATCGGCTCGCCTGACAATTTCGGCTTCGATAATGACGGCAATTTGTGGATCATCACTGATGGTGCACAACCCACGGGTGTCAACAACGCGGCATTCGCGGTGCCGGTGGAAGGCCCCAACCGTGGTTATCTGCGTAAGTTCCTGAGCGCGGTGCCAGGGGCGGAAGTGTGCGGCGGTGAGTTTACGCCAGACAACAAGACCCTGTTCCTGGGCATCCAACATCCTGGAGACCGTGGGTTTATCGGCGCACCGATCTCCAACTTCCCGTCCTTCGTGGCGGGGGCCGAACCACGCCCGACCTTGATCGGCGTGCGCCGGCTGGACAATCGCCGCGTCGGCAAATAAGCCCGCGCGTCAGCAATTGGGGAAAGGGGCGGTGCAGCCCCTTTCCCTTTTTTTGCAATTGTCCCACCGTCACTGCGAGGCCGAAGGCCGTGGCAGTCCATGGCGCCGATGTGGATTGCCGCACCGCCTGTCGGCGGCTGGCAATGACGGTGATGGGGAGATTTGATGATCGGGATCGGCCAGAGGATTCCCAATTTTGTCCGCCTCAATTGGGCGGGCAGTCCGGTCATGCTCTATGACCTGTGCTGCGGTGAAGCGGCGTTCTTGATCATCGCCAAATCCGAGCAGATCGCAGCCGCCATCGACTTGCTAGAAAAGCTGCGACCAGAAGTCGAAGCCATCCGGCCGATTTTGTTGGTTCATGCGCCGTCCAGCGCCTTGCCGCCCTTGCACGCCAGTTTGACGGTGTTGGCGGACAGTGACGGCCAAGTCAGCGCTCGGCTGGCCGAAGGGCTTGCGTTGCCGGTGGTCATCGCCACCAATCGCCGCCTGGAAGTGGTCGCTGTCGGCCCGTTACGCGACGTCGAACGGGCTTGGCAACAAGCGCAAGCCGCTGTCGCTGAAGACGTAGCGGCGCCGGTGGTGATGGTGGACAATGTGTTGAGCGCGGTGGCCTGTGCCGCATTGATCGACATGCATGTCAAGGGACCGGCCACCGAGTCCGGTGTTTACCGCCCCAGCAATGATGGTATCGCGCTACAAACCGACCGCCAAGCCAAAAGCCGCCGCGATGTGCTGGTCAAAGACGATGCCATAATTAAACATATTGGCGCCCGCCTGGCGACGACCGTGGCGCCGGCGATGCGCGAATTTTACGCATTCACGCCGCGACATTTCGAACAATTCAAGATTGCCTGCTATGAAGCCGAGGCTGGCGGCCATTTTGCCGTTCACCGCGACAATACCACGCCTGACGCGCAAGCCCGCCGCATCGCCATGACGCTGAGCCTGAACCATGGCGAATATGCGGGCGGCGGTCTGGTGTTTCCGGAATATGAACCGCGCGTGCATGAGCCGCCCTTGGGCGGGGCGGCGATCTTTGCGTGCCATCTCGCCCACCGGGTGATGCCGGTCATCCAAAACCGACGCTATGTATTGCTCAGCTTTTTTAGTTGAGCGCCAGTATTTGATAAGGCGGCGTGTGACCGGGCATCAAGCGTAGCACGGCGTGGCGCTCAACATGGCCGCCGCCCGGCGTGATGACGGTAGCACGAATGCTGTAGACACCCAGCGCCCGGCCATCGATTTCAGGCTTGGGGTTCAGCCGCGCCGCTGCCCTGGCGACGGCGGCAGGCGCAAAGGCCGGGTCGATGCCAGGCCCGCCATGGACGGTGACCAAGCCGTCCAACCGCGCGGTCAAATTGTCCGGCGCATCCAGCAGTTCACCGATTTCGCGCCAACCAACCAATGGCCTGTTGGCGGGGCCAGACTTGCCGGCGTCTTGATAGGCTTTGCGTTCGGCCCCTTGCGGCGTTGGTTTCTCATCTTGGTCGCGCCAATCTTCAAGCTGGGCGACCAACCGGCGCGTGTCGCCGCTGGCGACCCCGATCTCCCGCAGCAGCGCTTCGATCAGCGGGGTCGGCGCGCGGTTCAAATCCACCTTGGCGGCTTCGGGTAAGAGTTGCAGGGTAATGGTGCCCAGACTGTTGTCGAAAGGCGGTGCTGAGGCCATCGCCGCGTCGTCCGCGCGGGCGGTGGTCAATAAATCGAAAATCGCCGTTTCGATCGCGCCGTCGGCAAGATAGCGGGCGGCGCGATTGGCGCTGACATTCTGCGCTACCGCCGCGCCCGAATGCGCCGCGCTGACAATTGCCGTCGCCGTCAAGGCCAGCAGCATCACCAGCCACAGGCTGGCGAGCAGAATATAGCCGTCATGGCGTCGCCGTCGTGTCATGATCAGCGCCTTCAGCCGGCGTGTTGGGCTTCAGTTCCAGCATGTGCATGCGGGCGCGCAATTCGTCGGTCACGGCGCGGGCTTGGGCCAAGCTGCCAACCACCCTTGGTGTGATCAGGATCAACAATTCAGTGCGGCTTTGGTCGCGTGCCGTGGTTTTGAACGCATTGCCCAGCAGCGGAATGTCCTTCAGCAGGGGAATGCCGGAATCGCGCAGCTCATTTGAGGTTTGGATCAGGCCGCCAAGGGCGATGGTTTCGCCACTGCGCACGGCGATGGTGCTGGAAACCCGGCGCTGTTGAATGGTCGGTGCGTCGATACCGGACGACAAGGTGCTGACCACGTCGGAGACTTCTTGCTCGATATCCAGCAGCACCATGCCATTTTCATTGACCCGTGGCGTTACCCGCAGGATGACGCCGGTTGAGCGGAATTCAATCGAGTTCAGCAGCGGCGCATCGGGGTTATCGACACTGACCGATTGGCGCACCGGCACCGGCACTTCATCGCCCACTTGCAAGGTGGCGGTTTGATTGTTCAGCACCATCAATTGCGGCGAGGATAGCACTTGCAGGTCGGTGACGCTGTCCAATGCGTCGATCACGACGCGGGCGTCGGGGTCGTCGAAGACACCGCTGAAACCTGGAAAACTGCTGGCCACGGCACCACTATCTTGACCCGACAGGGTGAAGGTAAAGTCTCCGGAATTGAAGAACCATTGCAGCCCATAGCGCAGTTCATCGCGCAGCGCGACTTCGGCGATGGTTGCCTCGATCAACACTTGCAAAGGCTCGACATCCAATTTGCGCAGCGATGCACGCACCAGATTATAATCTTGCGGACTGGCCATGATGAGCAAGGCGTTGTTGCGGTCGTCGGCGATCACCCGCATGGTTTCCGAGATAAAGGCAAGCTGTGGCTCAAAGTTGGCGCGGCGTGGCGCGCTGTCCGCCAATGATGAACGATCGCCCTGCCGCGCGCCGTTCAGGCCGCCGCCGTCAAACGCATCGCCAAAGCCGCTGGCATTGCTGCTTTGCGCCAGCGCCGGTTGTTGATTGGGCGCAAGCGCTTCGGCGCCGCCCAGGGTTTTTTGCTCGGCCCCGAAAATGCCGCCAATCACCACCGCTAAGTCGCGGGCGCGGCCATGCTGCACCTTATAAACAAACAGTCGCTTGCCGGCGGACTGGGCGCCGCCGTCCAGCCGTTCGACCCATTCCTGCACCCGGTCCAGCAAGGCCGGGTCGGGGGCGATCACCAGCAGCGCGTTCAAGCGTTCCACCGGCAGTAATTGCAAGGCATCGGCGGCGATACCGTCGGCACCGGCGCCAAACAACTGCTCCAACTCGCCAATCAGAATATTGGGGTCGACCGATTGCAGCGGCAACAGGGCATAGGACATGCCGGCCATCCAATCGACATCGAAAACCGTAATCATATCGATCAAATTGGCCCGCTCCGGCCCGCTGCCGGCAATCAACACCATATTGCGGCCGGCATCGGGGGTGACTTGCGCACCGCGTGGAATGAACGGGGTCAGCAATTCGGTGATCTTGTCGGCGGAGATGAAACGCAGTGGCACCAGATGCAGGCCATAGCCCGCGCGCATCTGCCGCGCGGTCAAGCCAACCACCGGCACCGGGCCCGCGCCTTCGCCATTGGCTGGCACGATATTGTAGAGGGCGCCGTCCTGGACCAGCCGCGCGCCAAGCGGCGCCAGCGCGGCCTCCAATGCATAAAGCGCGGCCTCGGGCGCGACTGGCGCGCTAGTTTGCAGGCTGACCCGGCCCGAGACTTGCGACGACACCATATAGGACAGGCCCAGCGCATCGCCCAGCACGGCGGCGGCCACGGCGGTGATTTCCGCATTTTGGAAATTGAGGCTGATGCCGTCGCGGCTTTCGCGCCACCGCGCCAGACTGGGGATGTTGGTGGCGGTCCGGGCACCGCTGCCACGCTGGACATGGGCCTGCATGGTCTCGCCATTGCCGCCGCCGGTCACGGCGATGCCGTCGCCTTGTTCATCACCGGCTTGGGCGGAATTGGCTTGCGGCATGGGGTGCGTCAGCGCGGGACCAGTGAGGCCGCTATTCTGGGCGCAACCCGCCAAGACAAAAGCGCCAATCAGCCCGGCCACCAAGGGCGACCGGGGGCATACCCGTTTCCACAACATCGACATACGCATGAACGCCCCACTATTCTTGTCACCGGCATAGCGGCGATTGATGTCAGATTCTTTTCAAGGCCTAATCAAATTCGCTTGGATCATCGGAGCGCCAGTCGCGCGCCGCTGGCGGTGCCGGTCTGGAGCGTTGCGGCGCGCGACTGTCTGGCGGTTCTTGGCTCGGTTCCAGGCGCAAAAGCTGGCTGCGGCCATCGCGAGTCAGTTCAATTTCGGCGGCGGCGATGCGCTTTAATTGCCAGCCGCCAACATCCTCACCCAGTCCGGCGCTGAAGACCGCGCCGTTGGCCCCCTCGAACAAAGCTCGGGCGGTGTCGCCGCGCCTGATCGTGCCCATCAGTCGGGGCAGGTCCTGGCTGATCGGCGTGGGCGTCGCCGCGTTGGCCTGATAAGGCTTGCGGTCGGCTCTGAACAAGGGCCGCGCCGCCGCCATTTGCGCAGCGGCGGACAAGGTGAATCCGGTGCGCGTGGTGGCGGCTGGCGCCGGTGTTTCGCCCGCCGCCATGTCTGTTGCCTCCGGCCAAGCGGCGTCGCCATCGATCGGCCAAGTCGCCGCCAGCAGCAGCGCCAGCAGGGCCAAGCCGGCGGCCGCGCCAAGGCCGTGGCGGCGCAGCAGGGAAGCGGTCATGGCACTGCCCCTTCAGGCGGCATCAGGCCGATCAAGGTCAAGCGCAGCGCATATTGTGGGGCCTGGCCGGGCCGGTCGCGGCCATGGGATTTGTCAGGTGTGATCTGCAGCATGTCGATCAGCAGCCGTGGCTCGTCGGACTCCAGCGCTGCCAGCATCGCCGTTACCGCGTTATAGTCGCCCTTGCCATGCACCCGCAGCCCCACCGCGTCGGGCCGGTCGGGCAAGGCGGTCATGACTTCGGCGTGGCTGATGTCGAACGCCCCTTCGGCCGCCGCGTCACCGACTAGCCGTTGCAATTGCGCGCCTGCCAGGGCTGGGGTGGCGCTGTCCAAAAAATTGGCGCGCCAGCCGCGATCCGATTCCATTTTGTCCAGTCGCTGTTCCAACGCCGCTGTTTGCGCACTGAGTTGGCGGTAGCGCGCGGTCATCCGATGGTTTTCGGTCAGCGCAGCACGGCCGTCGCCGATGCGGGTGGCGACGGCGGCGGCATAGCCGCCGATTAGCAGGACCAACACGCCCAACAAGAGGCCAAAACCTAGCAGGCGGCCCTGGCGGCTCTGTGGATCAGGGCATTGCGGCATTGGCGGTATCCTGGCGGGGGCTGATGCTGGCGGCCTTGAAGCGAATGGCGAAGGCTTCGCGGCCATCGGTTAGCACGGTGATGGCGCGGTCAAACGCCACATCCTGGGCAAAGGGCAGGGCGGCGATGGCATCGATGACCTGGCTGGCACTGGGGCTCACACCGGCCAAGCGCCATTGCCCTGCCTCCATGGCCAGACTTTCCAGATGGGTATCGTCGCCCAGCGCCTGCGTCAGCGCGGCAATCGCTGCCACCGCCGGCGGCGCCGATCCGCCCAAAGCGGCGGCGCGGGCACGGGCAGCGCTCAAGGCTTGCAGTCGGTCGCGGGTTGCCGCCGCCGCAGTGGCTTCTGATCGAGCATCGGCCAAAACCGGGCGGGATTGCGCCAAGGCTTGTTCCAGCCGCCAAGCATAGAATTGTGGCGCCGCTAGCATAGCCAGGATCGCGAGGGCCGCCAGCAAGGCTTGGCGCCGCCAATGCCGGCCGTTGGCTTGGCGCCAGGGTCGGTTGTCGGCTTGTGGCGTGGGCAGGCGGATCACGGTGTCGCCGGCTTCAATCAAGAACAAATCGGCGGCAGGGGCGGCGGCAACAATTTGACGCGGCGTGAGCAGCACCTGACACGTCACCTGATCTTGCTGCGGGCCGGGTAAAAGCCGGTAGCCGCCAATCAATTGGTCGCGGCGGAAGGGGGTGGCGCCCTCAATCTCCAGGGCCATTAACTCCGGCAGCGATGGCAGGGCGATGACAGGCATATCAAAGCGAAAATCAAGAACATCATCCCCAGTGACACGGTGAAGTTGGGGCGCTGGAGTCGCCAGTTCGGGCGTCCATTGCTCCAGCCCCAGGGCCGTTGCCCACCAACACAGCGCCCGTTCCAGCCGCCAACGCCAGGGGGCTGGCAGCGGCAAGGCATTGGCCGCGCGCGCCGCTAGGCCGACACCATTGGCGGCATAGGCACGCATGACAGGGTTGGGTGCCATCGCCATCACAAGGGCCCCTGGTGCAATTGATCGACCGGCAGCAATCTTGGCCTGACATGAAAACTGTGCGCACGGCCGTCGGCGCGCAGGCTAAGGCGCAGCAGCGCTGGGCCGGCGTGACTGGGCGGCCAAGCCGACCACCAAGCCGCCGCGCCGCCTTCGCGGCTGCCGAAATAGGCAATTTCAAACGCCTCGATATCCGGTCGCAACAGCGCCGTGGTTTCCGCCAGGCTACCGCCGGCCTCGCTCAGTTTGATGACCAGGTCGGCGCCGGCTTCGCGTGGCTGGACTTCCAGGGCGATGTGATATCGGCCCGGCGGCAGCCCGCCGCCAGGATTGTAGGTGTAGAATTTCAGGCTGTCGGCTGTGCCTTCAAAGCCCAGCAGCAGATTGCCCTTGTCATCGTTTACCCTGAGCGGTTGCGCGGTAGCGATCAGCGCCGCCAACCGCGCCGTCAAGGCCTGGCCTTCCGCTAACTGATCGGCGGCGGCCAGTGTCTTGTCGCGCGCCTTTTGCGAAAAGCCGGCGGCACTGAACAGACCCGTCATCACCAGCGCCGACAGGCTGAGCGCGATCAGCACTTCCAATAGCGTAAAACCGGCTTGGCGCGAGGATGCCGGCGTCATGGCGCCTCGCCCTGATTGACCAAGCGCGCGCTGGTCAAGCGCGAGACTGCCGCGCCGGCTTCGCTGACCACCACGTCGAACCGCTGCAGCGTCAACCCCTGCGCATGGCGCAGCGGCTTGATGTGCAAGTGCCAGTCCATGCCGTTTTCATGGCCGTGAAGACGGGTGGGTTGGGGCGTCGCCAGGGCGGATTCCATGATCCGGGCGGCGAGGTCGGCGGCTTGCGCGTCCTGGGCGCGGCCGGTCAATTGCGCGCCAGCACCGCCAATCGCCTGCACCAGCATGGTGATGGCGAGGCCCGAAATCGCCAAAGCTACCAGCACTTCCAATAATGTGAAGCCGGCGTTGGCGGTGGTCGGTGGCGGCGTGCGGCTAGCCATTGCTGGCCTCGATCCGGCCGCTCAGCCAATCGACCCGCACCAGCGCCGCGCGGTCGTCGCGGGCGATGCGCAATTGCCCACCGCTGGCGCTGCCGTCGGGATAAAAAATCATCCGGCCTTGGCGATTGTTAGGCTGTAGCGCGGCGCCGGTGCGCAGGGTCCAGACATGGGCTTGATTGAGCTGGATGGTGCGGCCGGCGGCGGCGATGCTGCGCTGTTCGACATCGAATGCGACGCTGATCATGCGGTTGCCGCTGACCGCTTCAAGCCGGGCGCGGCGCAGCAAGGCGGCGACGGCATCGGCATCGGCAGCGACCAGGCTGGAAGCCGGCAGCACGCCAAGCCGTGGCGCCGCCAGGCCGACCGCCAGCGCCAACAGGCTGAGCGCCACCAACATTTCTAGCAGGCTGAAGCCCGCTTGTGCCTTAGCCGCTGACGATATCGGCATTTTCATCCTCGCCGCCTTCCTGGCCGTCGGCGCCCAGGCTGAATATCTGATAATCGGCCCCGGACTCCGGGATGCGGTAGCCATAGGGTCGGCCCCAGGGATCGATCAGACCTTCGGCCTTGTCGAGATAGGGGCCGCGCCAGCCCGGCGTATCGGGCGGTGCGGTGAGCAGCGCTTGCAAGCCCTGTTGGGCGTTGGGATAGCGGCCCACTTCCAGGCGATAGAGATCGAGCGCGGCTTCCAGATTGTTGATTTGCACGCGCGCCGCGTCGCCACGGGCCGAGCCGAGATAGCCGATCACCCTGGGCCCAGCGAAGGCTGCGATCATCGCCAGGATCGCCAGCACCACCAGAATTTCCATCAAGGTATAGCCAGCTTCAGCGGTGGCGGGCGGTTGGCGGCTGTAATCGGACATGCGGGCGGCTCCTGAAGGGCTTAAACCAAGCGGTTGATGTCAAGCACGGCGGCCATCACCGCCCAGATGATCAAGCCGACCACCAAGCCCATCACGAGGGTGATGGTCGGGGTCAGCAAGGCGGTGAAGCGGCTGATCTGGCGTTCCGCCCGCTGTTCCAATTGCTCCGCGGCGCGGCCCAGCATTGACGCCAGCTTGCCGGTTTCCTCGCCAATGCGGATCAGTTGCGCGGATGTCTCCGGCACGGCGCGGGCCTGCAGCAAGGCTTGCCATAATCGGCCGCCTTGCAGCACCTGTTGGCGGGCGGTCTCGACGCGGGCATCCAGCGCACGGTTGCCACTGCCATCGCGCAGCAACGCCATGGCTTCATCCAAGGGCACGCCGCCAGCAATGACGGTTTCCATCGCCCGCAGCAATCGCGCTGCTGCGGCCTCCGTCAGGCGGGTGCCAATCCAGGGCAGGCGTAATGCCAACCCATCGAGCCGGCGTTGGCCTTCGGGCCGGGCTTTCAGCAGCGACACCCAGGCGGCCAACAGCAACAGCGCGGCCAAACCATAAGGCGCCGCAATCGCCACGCCGTTGCTGAGATCGCGCACGGCCTGGGTGACCGGCGGCAGTTGGGCACCGGCGGCCTTGAACACCGGCTCGAATTGCGGCACCACCACCAACACCAACAGCAACACAACGGCAAAGGCGGTCAGACTGAGGATGGTGGGATAGATCAGCGCCCCGGTCCACATCTGCCGCAACGCTAATTGCCGCTGGTGTAAGCGGCACAGCGCCGCCAGCACCGAGGCCAGGGCGCCGGCGCGTTCACCGGCGGCGATCAAGGCCAGGTCGACATGGCTGAAGCCAAAGCCTGGTCCAGCCAACGCCTGGCTTAATGGCGCGCCGGCTTGCAATTTACGTTGCGCGTTGTCCAGCCCGCGCGCCACGATTTTGTCGGATTTGTCGAGAACGGCATGGGCCAGCGCCTGATCCTGGCTGAGCCCTGCGTTGATCAAGAAATGCAGGGTTTCCAGAACCTGCAGGCGTTGTTCGGCATTGGGGCCGCCGGTGACGTCACGTTGCAGCCAGGCCAGCAGGCCGCCGCCATTCTCTCCCAGGCGGATCGGCGTCAGCCCCTCGGCCTTCAGCCGCCGCGCGGCGTCGAGCCGGTCTTGGGCGTCAAGGCTGCCTTCCTCGATACGGCCGCCGGGGCCAAGCGCGCGATAGCTGAACCGCAACATCGTCGATCAGCCCTCTTGTGTCGCCTGGAAGATTTCTTCCAGCGATGTTTCGCCGGTCAGCGCCTTGGCCAAGCCATTTTGGCGCATCGTGCGAAAATGCTGAGCGCTGGCGGCGGCGGCCATGTGATGGGCGTCGGCGCGTTGATAAATTGCGGCGCGGACGGGCTCATCAATCAGCATCAGTTCCGCGATGGTGGTGCGGCCGCGATAGCCACTGCCACGGCATTGCTTGCAGCCGCCCTCATGCGGCTGATAGAACGCGGCTTGATCCAAAGCAGCCACGTCGCCATCGCCCAATTCGGCGCGCAGCCGGTGGCGCAGGCCAGCGGGCATGACCCCGCGTTGACGGCAGGCCGGACACAGCCGCCGCACCAGCCTTTGCGCCAGTACGCCGGCCAGGGTCGATGCCAACAAATAGTCCTCCACGCCCATGTCCAACAGGCGCGAAATGCTGGCCGGCGCGCTGTTGGTGTGCAGGGTGGCCAAAACCAGATGGCCGGTCAGCGATGCCTCGATTGCCAAACGCGCGGTAGCGACATCGCGAATTTCGCCGATCAGCAAGATGTCCGGATTATGCCGCAAGGTGGCGCGCAGCACGTCAGCGAAATCGAGGCCGATCTGCGGCTTGACCTGGACCTGCACGACGCCTTCCAAATCATATTCGACCGGGTCCTCGATGGTAATGATCTTGACATCGGCGCGGTTGACTTCAGCCAGCGCGGCATAAAGCGTGGTGGTCTTGCCACTGCCGGTGGGTCCGGTGACCAGGAAGATCCCATTGGGCCGCCGCAACAAGCCGCGCAGCAGCAGCAATTGCTCTTCGCCAAAGCCCAGCCGCGGCAGGTCCAGCGCCACCGCCGCGCGGTCGAGGACGCGGATGACCATGGTTTCGCCCTTGACCGACGGCAAGGTCGCGACCCGCAAATCGATCTGAGTACCTTGGGCGCTGGTGCGGATGCGGCCATCCTGGGGCAGGCGGGATTCCGCGATATCCATATGCGCCAGCAGTTTCAAGCGCGACAACACCGCTGGCGCCTCGCTGGACCCGATGGCATCCGCGTCGATCAGCCTGCCGTCGATGCGATAGCGCACCCGCAACGTGTCGGCCTGATGCTCGATATGAATGTCGGAGGCGCGTCGCGCCACCGCTTCATCGATCAGTCTGCTGACACGGCGGATCACCGGCGCTTCGCTGGCCAAATCGCGCAGCCGGTCGAGGTCTTGATGGCGCAGGCCTTGATCGGGCACGGCGACGGTTTTTTGTTCGGCAAAACAGCGTTCCAGCGCCCGGTCGATGGCGCCGCGCGCGGCGGTGCGCAAGGTCAGCGGCTTCTGGGTTGCCAGTTTCAAGGCTTTCAAGGCAAAGCCATTGCTGGGATCGGCCATCGCCAGGACCAGGTCGGTTTCGGTTTCGAACAGCGGCAAGATATGGTTTTCACGCAGGAACCGCTCTGGCAATTGCCCAGCACTGGCATCCGCGGTTTCCAATTGCGCGTCTTCGCACAATGGGGCGCCCGCATAGGCGGCCAACGCCTCAGCGCAGCGCGCGTCCGACAGCAAGCCCAGATCGACCAAAGCAGCCGGCAGGGCGGTTACGGTTTGGGTTGCCGCCCGCATCGCCCGGTCCAGCGCATCCGCGGCGATTAATTCCTGTTGCAAAAGATATGACGCGAAATCGGCTGGCGGTTGCGCCAATGCCGCGCCAGCATTGATGGCCATGGGCCGCACCCTGTATTCAAACGCACGGCCTAGATTTAAATTTGCAATGTTACAGATGCGCGACGGATTGACGCCAAGACGATGACAGTCGGTCGCGGTCATTAAAGTTTCATCCATTGCTGGCAATACATGTCCCGCCTTTCGCGAACCAGGAATTTCGGGAGTAAAAACATGTTGCGTCACATAGGAGTTGCTTTGCTGGCCTTGATCGGGCTGGTGGGATCGGCCCATGCCGTGCCGGTCTATTTCGAGGCGGAAGTCACAGGCCGCCATGCCTTGCTCAGAGATGTCGTGTCGCGCGGCGATGTGATCACCGGCCATATTGATCTCGACATCAAAGCCGCCGACCAGCGCCCCGGCAACCCCGGCCGTGGCTTGTTCGCCGCCATCAACGCCGCTGAGGTCAGTTTTGGCGGTCTGACCTATAAATTATTGGTGCCCGGCCAAGAGGTGCGGGTGGTCAATGACGGCGCCAATGGCGACATCATTCGCTTAACCATGGACGTCGATGATGGCGTGCCATTGTTTTCCGGCCCATCCCTGGACCTGGGCGGCCCGGCGGGTCCGTTCGACCTCGCGTTTTTGCGGATCAATTTGCGCGACAGCACCGGCACGATACTGAAGGATGATTCGCTGCGGCCGATCCCGCAAGTTGGGAATTTCGACATTGCCAATCTGCGCTTGGAGTTTGAGGACAGTGTTCAGGCGTTTCGCCAAATCAATGCGCGGATCACTGAAATCGAGGTCTCGGAGCCAGGCATGCTGGGCCTAATGGGCCTGGCCCTGACTGCCGGCGTTCTGCTGCGCCGCCGGCAGCGCGCCAAAACGGCGGCATAAGTCTGGATGCCCCGGGAGGACTCGAACCTCCACATACGGAATCAGAATCCGCTGTCCTACCATTAGACGACGGGGCAAGGTTGGCGCGTCTATATCGCGCTGGGCCTTGCCTCGTCAATCTTTGCCATTGCCCTTCACCACGCGCCTGAATTGCATTAATCTGTCACCAAGTCCCGAGCCTGTGCCAGTGGCGTCTTGGCTCCAACGAACAGAAACACGAATGCAAAGAACGGAATAGTCATGGCTGGGCGTATGTCCGGACCGGCGGTCGGTCCCCAGCAAAGCAGACCGCAAGACGCAGCCTCCCGCTGTGACGGCGCGGCATCCGAGGCGCCCCGCCAAGGTGAAAGCGCGCGCCATGCTGGCAAATCGCGCGGCAAGACCGCGCCCGGCGGCTTTGGCCGTGGTCGTGGCCGGGACGGTGGCCGGGCGGAGCCTTGGCGCGACCGCATCTACAGCGCGCTTGATCTGGGCACCAATAATTGCCGGCTGCTGGTTGCCAAGCCCGTGAATGGCGGCTTTCGGGTGATTGACGCCTTTTCGCGGATTGTCAGATTGGGCGAAGGGGTGGCGGTGTCCGGCCAGCTTTCGGCGCCGGCGATGGACCGGGCCATTGCCGCCTTGAAGATTTGCGCGGAAAAAATTGATCGTCGCCAGGTCAGTCTGCGTCGAGCAGTCGCTACCCAGGCCTGCCGGGCGGCGGACAATTGCGGTCATTTTATCGACCGTGTGCGCGAGGAAACCGGCATCGCCCTGGATGTGATCACGCCCGAGGAAGAGGCGCGGCTGGCGGTTCTGGGTTGCCAAAGCCTGCTTGATCGGCACGTCAGTGACGCGCTGGTGTTCGACATAGGCGGCGGCAGCACCGAGTTGATTTGGGTGCGGGTCGAGCATGATGGCGAAATCGAGATGCGGGCTTGGACCAGCATCAACCATGGCGTCGTCAGCATGGCGGAGCGCTTTGGCTCGGGGGTCATCGCCGAAAGCTTGTTCGCCGAAATGGTGGACTATGTGGCCGACGACCTGAACGGATTTGAGGACGGTGGCGCATTGATCGAGGCGGCGACCTCGGGCCGGCTGCAAATTTTGGGCACGTCGGGCACCATCACCACCCTGGCCAGTCTGCAATTGGGCCTGCCGCGCTATGACCGAAGCAAGGTCGATGGTTGCATCGTGCCAGCGCTGGATATTCGCGATTTGTCGCGCCGATTGGCCGGGATGGATAATGGCAGCCGCGCCGCTTTTGGCTGTATTGGCCGCGAACGCGCTGATCTGGTGGTAGCGGGCTGCGCGATTCTGGACGCGATTTTGGAGCGCTGGCCGGTCGCGCAATTGCGGGTGGCGGATCGTGGCATTCGCGAAGGCGTGTTGCGCACGCTGATGCGGCAGGACGGTGCCCATGCCTGAGCGGCGGCGCAAAAGCGGCGGCGACCCGCGCTCACGCCCGCGCGGCCCTAAGGTGCGGGTTAAAAAAGCCGCCGGGATGACGGAATCCTCCAAGCGTTGGCTGGAGCGCCAGCTCAACGATCCTTATGTGGCGGAGGCCAAGCGCCTGGGCTATCGCTCGCGCGCGGCATTCAAGTTGGCGGAGCTGGACGACCGTTTCGGCCTGCTGAAGGGCGTTCGCCATATTGTCGATCTGGGCGCGGCCCCGGGCGGTTGGTCGCAATTGGCGGCGGCAAGGCTAAAGGGCGCGCGGATTGTTGGCATTGACCTGCTGCCGGTCGATCCCGTGCCGGGTGCTACTTTTTTGGAGATGGACTTTCTCGCCGGCGATGCCGAACAGCGCCTGATCGCCGCGATGGGCGGTCCGGCAGACCTGGTGTTGAGCGACTTGGCGCCGTCGACCACCGGGCATAAAAATACCGATCATCTGCGCACCATGGCCTTGTGCGAAGCCGCATTTGATTTTGCCTGTCGCGTGCTGCGGCCGGGCGGCGCCTTCGTCGCCAAGGTGTTGCGTGGTGGCGCCGATCATCAATTGTTGGCGCGAATGCGGCAAGCCTTTGCCACCGTCAAACACGCCAAGCCGCCGGCCAGCCGTGCTGATTCATCGGAATGGTATGTCGTCGCCCAAGGCTTCAAGGGCGACGACCAGGGCTTGGCGGCAGACGCTTAGAACGCCTTTTGATAACCGATGACGAGCTGCAGATTCCGGCCCATTTGCAGGCCGTTGAGGTCTTCAATGAGCGGCAGGCCGGCTTCGATCGCCAGCCGGTGTCCAGCCAGAGCGCCATCAACGCCGATCAGATTGACCCCGAAAAAGGCTTCCAGCCGGTCGCCGCCATAATTGTCCGGATCAGCGGTTTGCACCGGACCGATGATGAGGGCATCGCGTCCATCGATGGCGCCTTGGGTGCTGGCCTTCAGCCGCAAGGTGGTGGCCAGCCAGGGCCGCCAGCCATAGCCGGCCCAGGCATTGAGTTCATGCAGATCGCCAAGGCTGTAATCGGCCTTATTGTCGCCCAGCCTGACGGTGGCAAGATATTGCGCGCCCCAAGCAACATTGCCACGGTGACCGGCATAGGTGATGCCGGGCATCAGATCATAGGTTCCAGAGCCGATTTGCATGGCATAGGGCAGACGCACGGTCGGGCGCGTGTTCATCGGTGTTAAAATGTCGTCGCGGGCGCCAATCTTGCCGGTGGGCAGGCTGATGCCGGCATTGAAGTGCAGGCTATGACCCGGGCGCTCGAACAGCCCCACCAGGGCCGACAAGCGGGTATCGCCAAATCCATCGGACTTGGTGCGGAAACGGCCCAGCTGCGTGGTGCCCATGGGTCCCTGAAAGCTGAGATGGTCCATGGTTTTTTTCACATAACTGCCCATCGCCATCAGAGTCACGCGGTCGGTCGGCGCGTACATCAAGCCGACCATGTGCATGGACATGGTCATCGTCAGCGGCACCACGCGCAAGGTGGGCGGTTGCATCGGCGCGCCGAAGAAGCGGTTGGGCACGGTGGTGGCGATGGTTTCCGGTGACAGGCTGGTGGTGCCGTCGCGGTTGCCGCCCATGTCCATGTCCATGAAGCGGTAGGAAATCATCCATTCTCCAGCTTTGTGGCGATGGTCGCCCATCATGCCGATGGGCGCATGATCCAAAGCGGGATTGCCGCGATCATAACCGGCATGGGCATGATGATCGCTGGCGGCCAAGCTGGAGCGGGGGGCCAGGGTTAGGGTAAGGCCGGCGAGCAAGCCGCAGGCCAAGGTGCCGGCAAGCCAGCCGGCGGCAATGGGTTTTGTAGGCATGACAAATCCTGTTTCAGTATCTGGCAAGGCGCGCCGGTTGGGCCCGATGGCCAATGGCGCTGGTGATTGGGGTTGCAGCCGGTAGCTTAACGCGGCGGCGCCCGGGCGTGGCTTGCGCTGGCGGCTTGGCCGGTGGCGGTTTGGGCGGGAATGGCCAAAGGCTGCGCTGGCGGCGGCGCCAACAGTTCCAGTCCCGGCGCCACCAACAGCAGCGCCAGGCCGGTTGCCAACAAGCAGGCGCTGCAAGCGGTTTTCGCGGTTTTTGGCGCGGCGGGCAGGGCGCCGGTGTCGGGATCGGCCAGCGGCCTGATACCCTCGGGCGTGCAAAGTTGTGCCCAAAAGCCTTGATCGGTGTTTTGAGAGCCCAGGCCAGCCGCTGGCGACAAACCATGTGCTAACACCGCGAACAATTGCCAACACAGCGCCGTCAGGGCCAGCATGCGGCCCAGATCGGCTAACCAGTGCGTGTGGCGCAAGGTGTTCATGATGGTTGTGTTTAAAGCCGAAATCAGGGTTGGCAAAGCGGCACATGGCCGCAGCGCCAATTCTTCGCCGCACCGCTAAATGCGGCATGGATTCCGTAGGCCAAGCATGGCATACAATGCGCCATTTTTCGCCCCCCGACTTGGGCGGCATGATCAGGCATGGAGCGCGGCATGGACATCAGGACGGGCCTTACATTCGACGATGTGTTGTTGGTGCCGCAGGAGTCCGAGGTGCTGCCCGCCGAGGTGAATACTGGCACCCGCATCACCAAAAGCATTGAACTCAACATTCCGATGCTGTCCGCCGCCATGGACACGGTGACGGAAGCCGAACTGGCGATCGCCATGGCGCAAGCCGGCGGCATTGGCGTGTTACACCGCAATCTGTCGATCGAGGCCCAGGCGCAGATGGTGCGCCAGGTCAAGCGCTATGAATCCGGGATGGTGGTCAATCCAGTGACCATGAACGCGCGGCAGACCCTGCGGGAAGCGCTTGAAATCATGAGCCGGCATAATATTTCCGGCATTCCTGTGGTTGAGCCGACCGGCGATGGCCAGCCCGGCAAGCTGGTCGGCATTGTCACCAACCGCGATGTGCGCTTTGCCGAAAATCTCGGCCAGCCGATTTCGGAATTGATGACGTCCGACAATCTCGCCACCGTCAAGCCGGGGGTGACCCAGGAAGAAGCGCGGCGCATTCTGCACCAGCGGCGGATCGAAAAGCTGATCGTGGTCGATGAAGACTATCGCTGCATTGGTTTGGTCACTGTCAAGGACATGGAAAAGGCGGTGGCGCACCCCTTGGCGACCAAGGACGCGTCGGCGCGGTTGCGGGTGGCAGCTGCCACCACCGTCGGCGATGCCGGTTTTGCCCGTTCCGAAGCACTGATCGATGCGGAATGCGACGTGCTGGTGCTGGACACCGCGCACGGCCATTCCAAAAGGGTGGGCGAGGCGCTGCGCCGCATCAAGCAGCAATCCAATGCGGTACAGGTGATCGCCGGCAATGTCGCTACCGCGGATGCGGTGCGGGCGTTGATTGACGCGGGTGCCGACGCCGTGAAGGTGGGGATTGGTCCAGGTTCGATTTGCACCACCCGGGTGGTCGCCGGTGTTGGTGTGCCGCAATTGACAGCGGTGGCGGATACGGCTTCGGTGGCGCGCAAGGCCGGCGTGCCGATCATCGCCGATGGCGGCATGAAAACCTCCGGCGACATCGCCAAGGCGATCGCCGCCGGTGCCAGCGCGGTCATGGTCGGCTCGCTGTTGGCGGGTACGGCGGAAGCGCCGGGCGAGGTGTTCCTGTATCAAGGACGATCCTATAAAGCCTATCGCGGCATGGGGTCGGTTGGCGCCATGGCGCGCGGCTCGGCCGATCGTTATTTCCAAGAAGAGGTCAAGGACAGCCTGAAACTGGTGCCTGAAGGGGTAGAGGGTCAGGTGCCGTTCAAGGGGCCGGCAAAGGATGTGATCCACCAACTTGTTGGCGGCTTGCGGGCCTCGATGGGCTATTTGGGTGCCCGCACCATCGCCGACATGCATGACCGCGCCCAATTCGTCCGCATCACCAATGCCGGGCTGCGCGAAAGCCATGTTCATGATGTCAGTATCACCCGGGAGTCGCCCAATTATCCGACTTCGCGTTGAGGCGGCGCGGTGACCCCCGCCGCCAGGCTTGCCGCCGCGATTGAGATTGTCGATGCCATTGAAACCGGCCTGCGCGAGCAAGGCGCGCCGGCCGATCAAGCGCTGCGCGATTATCTCAAGGCTCGACGCTATATCGGCGCCAAGGATCGCCGCGCCATCGCCGATCAGATTTATGGCATTGTGCGCCGCCGCGGCGCAAACCTGTGGGCATTGCGCGCGGCTGGCATGACGACGGCAGTGACCGGTCGGGCGATGGTGTTGGCCGATAGCGCTCTTCATGAACCTGAACATTTGGCGCTGTTTGGGGCCGGCGGTTATGGCCCCACGGCATTGAGCGAAGCCGAACAGGCGCTGGCCGACCGGTTGGCGGCGGTGGCCGCGCAGGCCATGCCGCCGGCCGCCCGCGCGAATGTTCCGGATCACCTTTATGAACATCTTTTCAAACGCTTCGGTAATAATCTTGCAAAGGAACTTGAAGCGCTTGACCAGCGCGCGCCGCTCGATTTGCGGGTCAATGGCTTGAAAATGACCCGCGAGGCGGCGCGCCAAGCGCTGCGGCAAGCCGGGATCGCGGCGTCGGTGACGCCTTATTCGCCATGGGGTTTGCGGGTGGCTCCGGCGCAACCCTTGGCCAACCAACCACTTTACCGCGACGGCGGCATTGAAGTTCAGGATGAAGCGGCGCAGGTGGCGGCGTTGTTGTCTGGGGCTAAGGCTGGTGAGCGGGTGGTCGATTTGTGCGCGGGTGCTGGCGGCAAGACCTTGGCGATGGCGGCGATGATGGCGGGCGCGGGCGTACCGGTGGCGGCCGATGTCGATGGCCGCCGGCTGGACATGCTGCGCCGCCGCGCCGCCCGCGCCGGGCTGGGCGATATGCCGGTTTATCTGTTGCCGGTGGCGGGACCGCAACGGCAGGCGGTGTTGGCTAGTTTGGGGACCGAAGCCGACATGGTGTTTTTGGACGTGCCCTGCAGCGGTTCCGGCACTTGGCGGCGCAATCCGGATTTGCGCTGGCGTCATGACGCCGACAAATTGGCGGCGCTGGCGACACGGCAGGCGGTGTTGATCGATGAAGGCTTAGCGCTGCTGAGGCCGGGTGGACGGCTGATTTACGCCACCTGTTCGCTGCTGGAGACGGAAAACGAAGACCAGATCGCCGCCGCCCTGGCCCGCCATGGCGATGCCAAGGCTGTAGATTATCGCGGCGCCTGGCCGGACGGCGTTGAAGGCAATTGTCCAGAGACCGCGTCCAACCGGCCGGATTGCCTGTTGATGACGCCCGCCCGTCATGGTTGCGACGGTTTTTTCGTCGCAATTCTGACAAAAACAATGTGTCATCATCAATGACTTTGGGCATTGCTGGTGTTATGAAGCCTTAATTCGATGCGTTTGATTGGGATTACGCCGTGAAAACAGTGCGTGCGGTCTTGTTCGTTTTGGTGTTTGCCGTGGCGGTGCCGGCGTCGCTGACGGCGGCGGCGGCGCGCGATGGTGCCGGCGTAAAAATATCAAATGCGATAAGCCAGGACGCTGCGGCCCGGCTGGCGGCGGACGACATGATGGGTGCGCTCAGCCTGTATGAAAGCGCCTTGGTCGCCAATCCCCGCAATACCCGCGCCTATGTCGGCCTTGGCCGCACCTATGATGCACTCGGCCGGCCGCAGGACAGCATGCGCTATTATGGCTTGGCATTGGATATAGATCCTAATGATATCAATGCGTTGGAGGCGCAGTCGCTGGCCTATATCGAGACCGGTGACATTGCCAGCGCGCAAGACAATCTCAATCGGCTGCGGCGGATTTGCGTGTCGGGTTGCGCTGCCTTGGAGCGGGTCGATTCCGCCATTGCCAAGGCGCTGGCGGGCGATGCCGACAAGCCGGCGGCCGAAGCCCGCGATGCCGAAGCCCGCAACACTGCCGAGAAGGGCTGACACTGTCGCCTGAAGTCTGGACTTGACCGCGAGCCGTGGCTAGTAAGTGCGGCGAATCCTTCCACCAGCCGGCGGCCCCGCATGCAAAATTCTCAGCAAGACCTCATTTCCGAAAAAATCCTGATTGTCGATTTTGGCAGCCAAGTCACCCAATTGATCGCCCGGCGGGTACGCGAATCCGGGGTGTATTGCGAGGTGGTGCCCTTCAACCGCGCCGAAGCGGCGCTGGATGATCCCACGCTCAAGGGCATCGTGCTGTCGGGTGGGCCAGCCTCGGTGACCGGCGAGGCCACCCCGCGCGCGCCCGAGGCGGTATTCGCCAAGGGCCTGCCCGTGTTGGGCATTTGCTATGGCCTGCAAACCATGACCGCGCAATTGGGCGGCAGGGTGTTGCGCTCCGATCATCAGGAATTTGGCCGCGCGAGCATCGAGGTGGTGGCCGATTGCGCCTTGTTCGACGGCGTGTGGGCCAAGGGCGAACGCCATCAAGTGTGGATGAGCCATGGCGACCGGGTGATCGACTTGGCGCCGGGTTTTGCCCTGGTCGCGACCTCCGAAGGCGCTCCGGTGGCCGCCATCGCCGATGACGCGCGGCGGTTTTACGGCGTTCAATTCCATCCCGAAGTGGTGCACACGCCAGACGGCGCGCGTTTGATCGAAAATTTCGTGCGCCGGCTGTGCGGTTGTCATGGCCAATGGACCATGGCGGCCTTCCGTGAAACCAAAATCGCGGCCATCCGCGCGCAGGTGGGCAAGGGACGGGTGATATGCGGTCTGTCAGGCGGTGTCGACTCCGCGGTGGCGGCGGTCTTGATCCATGAAGCGATCGGTGACCAGCTGACCTGTGTGTTCGTCGATCATGGCTTGATGCGTCAAGGCGAGGCCGAGCAGGTCGTGTCGCTGTTTCGTGGGCATTATAATATACCCTTGGTGCATGTTGATGCCGCCGATCTGTTCCTGGGAAAATTGGCTGGGCAGGACGACCCCGAAGCCAAGCGCAAGACCATCGGCGCCACCTTCATCGACGTGTTCGAGGCCGAGGCCGCGAAGATCGGCGGCGCCGCGTTCCTGGCCCAGGGCACGCTCTATCCGGATGTCATTGAAAGCGTGTCCTTCGCTGGCGGGCCCTCGGTGACGATCAAATCGCATCACAATGTTGGCGGCCTGCCCGAACGCATGAATATGGCGCTGGTCGAACCCTTGCGCGAATTGTTCAAGGACGAAGTGCGCGATTTGGGCCGTGAATTGGGCTTGCCAGAAGCTTTTGTTGGCCGCCATCCATTTCCCGGCCCTGGCCTGGCGATCCGCATTCCTGGCACGGTGACGGCGGAAAAATGCGCCATCCTGCGCAAGGCCGATGCGATTTATCTGGAGGAAATCCGCAATGCCGGGCTGTATGACGCGATCTGGCAAGCCTTCGCGGTGCTGCTGCCGGTCAAGACCGTTGGCGTGATGGGTGACGAGCGCACCTATGACCATGTGCTGGCCCTGCGCGCGGTTACCTCGACTGACGGCATGACGGCGGATTTCTACCCCTATGACATGAACTTCCTCGGCCGTGTCGCCACCCGCATCATCAATGAAGTGCGCGGCATCAACCGCGTGGTTTATGACGTCACATCAAAACCACCTGGCACGATTGAGTGGGAATAGCACCCTAAGCCTGGCCGATTGCGATTGACCGGTCGCGAAGCCAGCATTTATGCTGGACCGGTGTTTCCAGCCAAGGTCGAGGCTCGTTCATGGTGAATGCCAGCGCGACGCCACCAGCGCCGTCCGCCGCTTGCGGATTGCCTGCTTGGGTCAGGTTTTTGGCCCATTTCATGTTTGTGCTGGCGGCGTGGTCGATGTTTATCAAATATGTTTTTCCAATCAGTTTCGCCCTGATCCGTGGCGAAGCTTGGCACAGCCATGTGTTCTGGGATCTGTGGCCGGTCGCCCATGTTTGGCTGGGCTGGGCGCTTTTGGTGCAGCCTTGGTATACACGGTGGCTGGCCGCTGGCATGTCGGTGGTTGAAATCGTCATCATCGTCACCTTGTTCGCGATGTTTTTGAGCGCGCCGGATTGGACGATTTGGCGCACCAATTGGTTCGTCAACAAAGTGTTTGTACTCTCAGCCTTTGTGCTGATCTTGGCTACTGTTATTCGCAGACCCGGTTTTTTTCGCACCAGGAGGGATCTATGAACGCACATCATTCGCGCCGCAGCGCCCTGCGATATCTGGGCGCCGGCGTTGTCGGTATGGCGTTGGCGCCGCGGTTTGCCTTGGCCGAGGCGGGGGGACTATTGCGCAAGCCAATTCCCGGCGGCGGCACCTTGCCGGTGATCGGCATGGGAACCTGGCAGACATTTAATGTTGGCAGCGACCGGCAACTGCTGGACGCGCGCACGCAAGTGGTGCAAGCCTTTTTCCGGGAAGGTGGCGGCTTGGTCGATTCCTCGCCGATGTATGGTTCGGCGCCGGATGTGATGGGCTATGCGCTGGCAAAACTGGGGACGCCGGCCACTCTGGTGTCGGCCGAAAAGGTTTGGAGCCCGGCTGGTGGCGATGCGCGCACGCAAATCGCCGCCTTGTCGCGGCGCTGGGGTGTGGATCGATTCAGTCTGGTGCAGGTGCATAATTTGACCGACTGGCGTGAGCATCTGGAAGCCTTGCAGCAGATGAAAGCGGATGGCGAAATCGGCTATGTCGGCATCACCACGTCGCATGGCCGCCGTCATGATTTATTCGAGCAAGTCATGCGCGACCATGATCTCGATTTCGTGCAATTGACCTATAATATCACCCACCGCCAGGTCGAAGAGCGGCTGTTGCCATTGGCGCGGGAGAAAGGCATCGCCGTTCTGGCCAACCGGCCTTATGACGGCGGCAGCTTGATCAAGGATATTCAGCGACGCCACCAAGTGCCTGACTGGGCGACCCAGGCATGCGGTTGCCGCAATTGGGCCGACTTCCTTCTTAAATTCATCGTTAGCCATCCGGCGGTGACCTGCGCCATCCCGGCAACCACCAGCGTTGAACATGTGATCGAGAATATGCGTGCCGGCCATGGCCCGATGCCGTCGCCTGAAATGCGGCAGCGTATGATTCAGCATATCGCTTCGCTTTAGCCTCGGCATGGAAGATTGGCAAAGCTATCGCCTGACTGACTTCATCCCGTTCACGCCGGATGTGTATTGGCGGCTGCTGGAACGGGTGAATGAAGCCTATTGGCCGCTTCAATTCGCCATCGTCGCGCTTGGCTTTTTGGCTTTATGGTTGGCTTGGGTCGGCAAGCCGCGTTGGGTTTTGCTGTTGCTGGCGCCGGTTTGGCTTGGCACCGGGCTTGGCTTTCACCTGCGTCATTACGCCGAACTCAATTGGGCCGCGACATGGTTTGGTTGGGCATTCATCGGCCAGGCGGCGCTGTTGCTTGCATTGGCGCCCGTTGTGCGATTGGCGTTTGTCCGCAAATGGCCAAGACGGGTCGGGGCCGGGCTCGCCATTGTTGCGTTGCTGATTTATCCATGGCTGGCGACGGCCTTAGGCCAGGGCTTCAGACATGCGGAAATCTTTGGCCTGCATCCCGGCCCCACTGCCATCGCCAGCCTGGGTCTGACTCTGATGGTCCTGCGCGGGGCAATGGCTTGGCTGGCAATGGTGATTCCGCTGCTATGGTGCCTGATTGACGGGTTGACCTTGATTGCCCTGGAAGCGGATTGGGCGCTGCTGCCGCTGGCTGCCGCGGCGCTCTGCGCCGGGACCTTGGCGGTAGCGGGCTATGGCAAGAGCAATGGCCGTAGCCGTTCCCCCACATAACGCGCGCCGTCCGGCGTAAGGTGACCGCCATCATAGCTGAGCGGCATGCCGCGATCGGTTAGATTGCCACAAGCATGATAGTCACCGCACAGCATTTTCTGGAGATCGATATAGGTGGCGTGGGCGGGCATTTGCTGGGCCATGGCCGCCATGACCGCGGCGAAATTGGGCGAGACGTCCTTGACAGCGAACAATGCCTCAACACCACCGGCATGATAGTCATGCAACGAACGGTAACCGACATGCTTGCGGCCAAAGACCAGGATGTTGGCGTTGCTGAAATCCTTCAATCTCTCCACCGATGCCGGCAGCAGGACATGGTCCCAATCGGTCCAGGCGGAGGCCAGCCAAATCTCATCGGCCTCGCGCAAAAGCTTCATCAGGCCCGGATGATCATAGCCTTGCCCACATAAGCGCGGGTCACGATTTTCCGCAATACTCTCGATTGAGCTGTCCAGGAACAGATTGCCGCAACCGTTCGGAATGTCATAGGTGGACAAATCCAACGCATCAATCAGGCCCGATTCATAAAGCGTGTTAGCGATGTCCTTAGCCATGGAATCGCCGATCAACAGCACTTTGCGCTGGCTGTCCCTGGCGGTGAAGGGCTTCAGTTCGTGGCGGTTGAAATGCGCCGCGCCATAGACGGTGGCGGTGCCATATTGGGCAAAAATCCGTTGGGTTTGTTCGGGATAACGCTGCATCATGCCTTGATTGGCGCGCAGCGCCGCGCCTGCCGCCAACAATAGTGCCAGGGCCACGCCCGAGGCGATGAAGACTTGCCGGCGATTTTTGAATACAGATTTTCCGCGCGCCGGATTTTCAATGAATTTCCAACTCAAATACGCCAATATGAAGGTTGCAAAAATATTGAACCACAGCCAGTCTTGATATTGCGCGGCAGTGAATTTATAGCGCGTGAACACCAGTAAGGGCTGATGCCATAAATAGGCGCTATAGGAAATCAGGCCAATGCCGACCAGGGGCTTGGCGCTTAACAACGCGCCGGCGAAGGTGTTGGCGCGGGCGCAAAGGATGATCAGCGCGGTACCCAGGCAAGGCAGGGCAGTGTACAGGCTAGGGGTTGGGGTTGTATGATCGAATTGAATCACCGCCCAACTGATGAGGCCAAGGCCCAAAATGCCGCCGACCTGATTAAGCAAGGGCGGATGGTCTCTTGGTTTCTGCAAATACACCGCGCAAAAACCACCCAGCAGAAGTTCCCAACCGCGTGTCGGCAATAAGAAGAACGCCGCCGGCGGCTTGTAATAAGCGCCCCATTGCGCGACCGCCAAGCTGAGACCAAATAACAGCAGCAAGGCCGGAACCAGCAAGGCCCTGTTCAACGTCCACAGCAACATCAACAACAACGGGAACAGGATGTAATATTGCTCTTCGACCGCCAGGCTCCAGGTGTGGAGCAGGGGCTTGAGTTCTGCAGCCGTGTCGAAATAGCCGCTTTCCTGCCAAAACAAGATATTGGATGAAAATGTCGCCACCGCCATGACGCTTTCGGCGAAATCCTTCATGTCGCGCGGCAGCAACCACAGCCATGCAAAAGGCAAGCAAACGACAGCCACGGTCACCAGGGCCGGCAAAATCCGCCGCGCACGGCGTTCGTAAAACCGCGCAAGGCTGAATTGGCCAAGCTGTAATTCGTTGATGATGATGGTGGTGATCAAATAGCCGCTGATCACGAAAAACACATCAACGCCGATATAACCGCCGCTGAATGTGCTTATCCCGGCATGGAAAAAGACCACCGGCAGGACGGCAAGCGCGCGCAGACCGTCAATTTCAGCACGGTATTTCAAAGCGCCCCCTCCAACGCTTGAGCGATCCGAACCGATTGGCGCCGGTCCATGATTCATGACTGGCACTGTCGACGATATAGCTCAATATTTGGTTAGTTGCAGGGGGGCTGGCCCTCTTTAATTATAATGCATACGCAATTATACCGTCGCCGGCGATATGGCGCCCAGACCCTGCTAAGTGATATTCGGCACCGCCAGCACGTCGCATTTGGCGTAGCGCAGCACTTCCTCGGCAACGCTGCCGAGGAACAACTTTTTCAGGCCCGAGCGGCCTTGCGTGCCGAGGACGATCAGATCGGCGGCGTTTTGCTCGGCCATGTTCAGCACTTCATTGGCTACGGTTGAGCCGCGAAATCGGGTCAGCAATTTGCAAGACTGAAATGATAAAGTGGCTCGGAAATCCGCCAACTCGGCTTGCGCCTTGGTGGCTTCTTGATCCAGATAGCGGGCGCGTTCTTCTTCCTTCAGTGTGTGGATCAAGACATGCTGCAAATCTGGCGCCTCGAAAACATGCAGCAAGCTGCATTGTGCATCTGCGCCGATGCCAAGCTTGTGATAGGCCTCGGCCGCTGCCCGCGCGCAATCAGAAAAATCAGTGCTCAATAGCGCCTGCCGATAGCCCGCAACCGGCGCTGCATTGACCATCAGCACCGGGCATTGGGCGTGACGGATGCTGCGTTCGGCAGTGGTGCCGGCGAAGGCATCGCGCAGCATTTGCCGGCGATGCGGCCCAATCACCACCAGATCGGCCTGGGTGTCACGCGCGGCTTGGGCAATGCCAGCGAACGGCGCCGCCAAAATCACGCGCGTTTCACAGCGCAGCCCGTCAACTTGGTGGATGGTCTGCGCTTGATCGTCCAGCAATTGTTCGGCGACCTGGCGTTCAGTTTCAACGATGGGCGCGGATTGATCATTATCCACGACATGGGCAATGAACAGGGTCGCTCCAGTCTGCTTTGCCAGCAATGTGGCGCGCCGCATGGCGCGGTCGGATCGGGTTGAAAAATCCGTCGCCACCAGAATTGATTGCATCGTTCCCAGCCTTTCCAATCTATTTCATTTGCCAGCCCAGTGCGCGGCAATATGCCCACCGATAATCATTGTCCGCGCTGTTTCATGGATATTAAAGTAATATCCCAGCGCTGGAATTTCCATTGGAACCGGTACGGGATTGTTGAGCAATTCTGTCGCATGTGCCGTGACATGCGCATGCTCGTCTGATGCGAGCAACCAGAAGAAGAGTTTGTCATTGATGGAAGCATTCGCTCATTCGGCTTTTGGTGAGGTCGCGGTCTTGCTGGTTTTGGCGGCGGGCGTCGGTTTTCTTGGCGTTATTTTAAGGCAGCCACTGATCGTCAGCTTCATCGCGGTGGGCTTAATCGCTGGCCCTTCCGTGCTCGACTTGGTGCAGTCGGATGAACAAATCAGTCTGTTGTCACAACTTGGCATTGCAGTGCTGCTGTTTCTGGTCGGCATTAAGCTGGATGTGAAGTTGGTCCGATCGCTTGGCGCGGTGGCCTTGCTGACTGGGCTCGGGCAGGTGATGTTCACGTCCGTCTTCGGTTATCTGATTGGCTTGGCTTTGGGATTGGGTCACATCACCAGTCTTTATGTCGCGGTGGCGCTGACTTTCTCGTCCACCATCATCATCGTTAAGCTGTTGTCGGATAAGCGCGAGATTGATGCCTTGCATGGTCAGATCGCCCTTGGTTTTCTGATCGTCCAGGACCTGGTGGTGGTATTGGCGATGATCGTACTTTCGGCGATCGGCATTGGCGCGGCGGCGGGGGGAGATGGCGGCCATGGCGACAGTTCAATTCTCACCGTGCTGCTGTCGGGCGTGGCGCTGGTGGCATTGGTGGTGCTGTTCGTGCGCTATGTCGCCGACCCGTTGACCGAGAGATTGGCGCGGGCACCGGAACTGTTGCTGATCTTTGCCATTGCTCAAGCGGCGATTTTTGCAGCCATCGGCGATTTTGTCGGCCTGGGCAAGGAAGTCGGCGGCTTGTTGGCGGGCATTTCATTGGCTTCGACGCCTTATCGTGAAGCGATCGCCGCGCGGTTGGCGCCATTGCGCGATTTTCTGCTGTTATTTTTCTTCATCGCCCTGGGCGCAACACTGGACCTAAGCCTGCTGGGCACACATGTCGTTGGCGCGATCGTGTTTTCGTTATTTGTGTTGATCGGCAACCCGCTGATCGTGTTGGCGATCATGGGCGCGATGGGCTACCGCAAGCGCACCGGTTTCCTGGCCGGCTTGACGGTGGCGCAAATCAGCGAATTTTCCCTCATCTTCATCGCCATGGGGATTTCATTGGGGCATCTTGGCGAAGACGCGTTGGGCCTGGTCACCATGGTTGGGCTCGTCACCATTGCGGCGTCCACCTATATGATCACTTATTCGCACCAGCTTTATGCCATCTGCGAGCGCTGGTTGGGCATTTTTGAGCGTAAGGGGACGCCGCGTGAACCCAACGACACGGCCATGGCGCCGACCGACGGCTACAAAGTCATCATATTAGGCCTCGGCCGTTTCGGCACCAGCATTGGTATGCGCTTGAAGCGGCGTGGCATTCGCGTTCTGGGTGTGGACTTCAATCCCTTCGCGGTGCGGCGTTGGCGGGCGTTGGGACTTGACCATGTTTATGGCGACGCTACCGATCCAGAATTCATGGCCGACTTGCCATTGCGCGATGCAAAATGGGTCGTTTCCACCGTGCCGGTTCATCTGACCGGTTTAAGCCATGAAGATGTGCGGACCACTTTAATTCAATTATTGCGCGCTGGCGGTTTTCGCGGCCGCATTGCCGTGACCTCGCATGATCCGCGCGATACCGAAACTTTGTTGCATGTTGGCGCAGACCTGGTGTTGGAGCCCTTCCAGGATGCGGCCGATCGGGCGGTCGAAATTCTGTGCGGCGCACCGCCGGAAGAACGCACCGAGATCCCAGTGATCGAGACCGAGGGCAAACCAGCTTCCTGAACCATTGGCACACGCCGAGGAGATTGCGGCAGCGATGACCAAACAGCCAACGATCGCGGAACCTGCAAATCAAACCCCGTTTCATGCTTTGCCAATGGATGATTGCTTGCGCCGGCTTGATAGCGCATCGGACGGTCTGACAAGCGACGATGCGGCGCGCCGGCTGGCCAAGCATGGCCCTAATCGCTTGCCCGAGCCCGCCAAGCGCAGTGCCTTTTGGCGGCTGTTGGGGCAATTTCACAATGTGCTGATTTATGTGCTGCTGGCCGCCGCCATAGTCACCGCCTTGCTGGAGCATTGGATCGATACCGGGGTGATCCTGGCGGTGGTCGTGGTCAATGCGGTGATTGGTTTTGTGCAGGAAGGCCGCGCCGAACAAGCGATCCAGGCCATTCGCGGCATGTTGGCGCCGCGATCCACGGTGCTGCGCGACGGCCATCGCCAGACTGTCGACGCCGTCAATCTGGTACCGGGTGACGTGGTGCTGGTGGAAGCCGGTGACCGCGTGCCCGCCGACCTGCGGCTGATCGAAGCCCGTGGGCTGAAAGCCGAGGAAGCGATCCTGACCGGGGAATCGGTACCGGTGGAGAAAAACCGCGACCCGGTATCCGCCGACGCACCCTTGGGCGACCGGCACGGCATGCTATTCAGCGGCACCATGGTTGCCACCGGTACTGGCCGGGGTGTTGTCACCGCGACCGGCAGTCATAGCGAGATTGGCCGCATTAGCGGCATGTTGGCAAATGTTGAAACCCTGACCACGCCATTGGTCCGGCAAATGGACGTATTCGCGCGCTGGTTGACCGTGTTCATCCTGTTGGTTGCGGGGGCATTGCTGGTCTATGGCTATTTTGTTGGCCATATGGCCTTTGCCGAATTGTTTATGGCAGTGGTTGGGTTGTCGGTCGCAGCCATCCCGGCAGGTTTGCCGGCGGTTCTCACCATCACCTTGGCTGTTGGCGTGCAGGCAATGGCGCGGCGCAGCGCCATCGTCCGGCGGTTGCCGGCGATAGAAACCTTGGGCTCAGTTTCGGTCATTTGTTCCGACAAGACCGGCACCTTGACTCGCAATGAAATGATGGTCACGGCCTTGGCTAGTGCCGAGCATGTCTATGCGGTGGCCGGCAATGGCTATGCGCCGGAAGGGAGCGTGCGCTGGGGCGAGGCGGATGCTGATCCCGCCCAACATCGGGTGCTGATGGAATTCGCCCGCGCCGCCGGCCTGTGCAATGATGCGGTCTTGCAAAAAGACGACTTGCAGTGGCGGGTTGAGGGCGACCCGATGGAAGGAGCGTTGCTGGCCTTGGCTGGCAAAATCACCCGCAAGGGGCCGATACCGTTTCCGCAATGGACCCGCAGCGACGCCATTCCGTTTGATGCCGCGCACCGCTATATGGCGGTTTTGCATCACGACCATGAAGGCCATGCCTGCATTCATGTGAAGGGCGCGCCAGAAGCGGTGCTTGCCATGTGTGCCAATCAACGGGGTGGTGATGGTGGTGTGTATGATCTGGATGAAGCGCTGTGGCTGAAACAGGTCGATGAACTGGCCGGCCAGGGCCAGCGGGTGTTGGCCGTGGCGGTGCGCCAGGTGCCGCAAGAGCATATGATTTTGAACACGGTCGACATTGAAGGCCAATTGACCTTGATCGGGTTGGTCGGCTTGATCGATCCGCCGCGCGCCGAAGCCATTGACGCCGTGGCGGAATGCCACCGCGCAGGTATCCGGGTAAAGATGATCACGGGCGACCATGCGGTGACCGCGCGCGCCATTGCCGGGCAGATCGGGCTGGACAACACCCAACGCGTGCTCACCGGCGCCGATATCGATGCCCTTGACGATCCAGCACTGGCGCAAGCCGTGCTAGATACCGATATTTTTGCGCGCAATTCGCCGGAGCATAAATTGCGTCTGGTCGCCGCCTTGCAGGCCCATGGCTTGACCGTGGCGATGACCGGTGACGGCGTCAATGACGCGCCGGCGCTGAAGCGTGCCGATGCCGGCATTGCCATGGGGCTGAAGGGCAGTGAGGCGGCCAAGGAGAGCGCTGAATTGGTGTTGGCCGACGATAATTTTGCCACCATCGCCGCCGCCGTGCGCGAGGGCCGCACCGTTTATGACAATATCAAAAAAGTGATCAGTTGGACCCTGCCAACCAATGCCGGTGAAGCGATGACGATTGTTGTCGCGTTGTTTGCCGGCATGGCGCTGCCGATCACGCCCATTCAAATCCTTTGGGTGAATCTGATCACCGCCATCACCTTGGGCCTGGCTTTGGCGTTTGAGCCCAGCGAGCTTGGCACCATGCGCCGACCGCCGCGTCCGCGCGCTGAACCGCTGCTGACCGGGGGCTTGATTTGGCATATCATATTGGTCTCCAGCCTGTTCCTATTGGGGGTGTTCGGGATTTTTTTCTATGCGACCGACAAGGGCTATGACATCGCCCTGGCCCAAACCATGGCGCTGAACACCTTGGTGGTTTTGGAAATTTTTCATTTGTTTTTTATTCGCAATATTTATGGCACGTCGCTGACATGGGCTGCGGCGCGTGGCACCAAGGTGATTTGGGCCTGTGTTCTCACGGTCACGGCGGCGCAATTCGCGATCACCTATTTGCCGCCGCTGCAAGCCGTGTTCGGCACACATCCAGTGCCATTTTGGGAGGGCGTTTTGATAGTCGGCGTCGGCGCGGCGTTCTTTGCGCTGATCGAGACCGAAAAGCAGATGCGCTTGGCATTCAGTGGCAAATCGGCGAGCGCGATTTAGGCGACCCAAGCGGTGCGTCGGCCCCGATTATGTCACCAGGGTTTCACGGGTGAAATGTGCGGCATATAGGGCAAGCCAAGTGCGGCGAAGCCTTGTTCGGTGCCATAAACCACGTCAACCGCATCGGAGCGCAGCGCCAAATAAAAGCGCGGACTGGGCGGTCCTTTCCAGTCGGGCGGCGCGCCTTGCTGGATTTGCTGAATGACATTGGTTTGCTGTGTGAGAGTCAGCGCTGCGAAGCCATTGCCATAATGATGCCGGGCGAGAGCATCGCAAGCCCGCAAGCCATCATGATAAAAGGGCCAATATGGCGGCTCGACATCAAGATAGCGCAACAATAAAAGGGAATCGGCGGCTGGCCGCGCCAATTGCGAGTCGATGAAATGGGCAATACCGGCTTGCCGCGCGCCGGGCACCAGCACCTCGCCAATCACTTCGATCAAAGTGGCGAGTGCGGGATCTTTGATCACTTGAAAATCGGCCGCGGCGGCGCGTGCCTCGCGCGGGGACAGCGTCAGCGTCTTGCCGCCGACCACGGCGCTGATCATCAATGCGCCAGTGCCTTGCATGACTCGACGCCTGTCGGGAATCGCCATCGCTTCAACCTCCATGGTGACGGCATCAGTTTATGGGCGCGACTGGCAACGGGCAAGCGCTAGAAACAATTGTTCATAATGTGAAAGACCTTTATTCTAGGGTTTATGGCCAAATTGGACACAGATATTGCCATCATTGGCGCTGGCGCCGCAGGATGTCTGTTTGCCGCCAAGCTGGCTGCGGCGGGTCGTGAAGTCGATGTGTTCGAGGCGGGTCCCGCGCGGACCAGGGATGACTTGGTCAGCTCACAAATCTGGGCGCGGCGCTTGAAATGGGGTGGGCCGAGCATGCGCAGCGACGGCGCCCCGCGCTTTGCCCATAATTTTAACATGGGGTGGGGCACCGGTGGCGCGGCGTTGCATCATTATGCGCAATATCCTCGACTGCTGGAACGGGATTTCAAGACCGCCAGTCTATTTGGTATGGGCCTTGATTGGCCGATCGATCATCAAGATTTGCGCCCCCATTATGATGCGGTGCAAGCCGAAATTGGCATTGCCGGCGACGCCGCGCGGGAACAATACCGCCCGCCCGGTGAGCCTTATCCGATGCCGCCGCATTTTGCCTTCGCCGGCGCGCGGTTGATGGCGCAAGGCTTTCAGGCGCAAGGCTATCAGGTGTTTCCGACACCGCTGGCGGTGACTTCAACGCCCTATCGGGATCGGCCGGCTTGCATTTATGATGGTTGGTGCGACGCCGGCTGTCCGACCGGCGCCTTGGCCAATCCCTTGGTGACATATTGGCCCAGCGCACAAAAAGCCGGCGCGCGTTTGCATCCCAAACATGATGTCATCCGTTTTGAATTGGCCCCCAATCACAAGCGCGTCGAGGCCGCCCTGATCGCGACAGATCGGGGTGAGACCGTCCGTGTCCGCGCCAGGAACTTTATATTGGCTGCGGGAGCGGTGCATAATGCAAGAGTTCTGCTTTCATCGCCTGGCATCGATGGCGCGGCGCTTGGCAACCGTCATGACGTGTTGGGAACCTATTTCGGCAGCCACATCATTGCCAATACACATGCGTTGTTCGGACAGGAGACGGAGCCTTATCTGGGCCTGAGCACGGGCAGTTTGATGACCTATGATTTATGGCAGCCGGACAGCGGCGCGCCGTTCGGCAGCATCGCCTGGGGCATTGGCGCGGCGATCAAGCCAAATGATTTCATGGGCTTGGCCATGGCCCGCGCCGATTTGTTTGGCGCGGCCTTGGATGCGTTCATGCGGCGCGCCAGCCATCATATCGGTTTGGCCAATGGTATTTGCGAAACCGCTTTCCTGCGTGAAAGCCGCATTCGTTTGACCGATTCCGTCGACCGCCAAGGTCGCCGTCAGGCCCATATTGGCTATCGCGCCGATGCCGAGGCCAACGCAATGTGGGCGCGGGCGGTTGGCCGTGGTCTGGATGCCTTGCGCGCCGCTGGCGCCGAGGAGGTTTGGGCGGGCGATCGCCCCGTTTTGGCGCATGCGATGGGCGGCACTGTCATGGGCCATGATCCCGCCAATGCCGTGACCGATGCTTTTGGGCGCTTGTTTGAAGCGCCCAATCTGGTGGTGGCGGGCAGCAGTCTGTTTCCCGCTGGCGGTTCCGCCGGGCCAACTTTCACGATTTTGGCCTTGGCGCGGCGCACCGCCCTGGAACTGATCGCACGGCCGGAAACTTTCTAGGGCTGCGCGCCGGTCATGGCGCCGGGATGCTCCAACACATGATGGCGGTATTTTAAATGCTCAACGAAACGTTGGGCGTTTTCGCGGTAATAGGAAGCAATGCCGGGAAAGGGGACCGGCACATAGGGCAGCGCATGAAAGTCGCGGTCGATCCGGGCGGCATCATAGCGCGGTGTGCCATCATCGGCTTGCCGGCGTAATTGCGACACTGCGGCGGCGATCAGCGGCAAGTCCGATGGCGGCATTTGCGGCGGCATTTCGGCCCATCGGGTCGCGGTGCCGAAATAAAAATGCTCGTGCTGGCCGCGTCCCGGACGTTTCTGCGACATCTCAACATGGCCGCCCAATAACCATTGCACGGGATGACGCTGTGTCCACGCCATCAGTGTGTCGAGGCTCTGCTCATAGCTGTGCCAATCCTCGATAAACAGCAGGCCTGGATATACGCTGTCGCCGGTGAATAATAATTGCGCGCGGCGGTCATAGAGCGCGATGGCATCCCGCGTATGACCGGGCGTGAAAATCACATCGACAATGCGTTGGCCAATGCGCAGGGCGGTCGCGCCATCGGGCTGGCCCGAAAGCCTGGCGGCTTGCAATATGGCTTCGACATCATATTCAGGCGGTTGCGGATAGGGGTTATATTGGGCGCGTGGACGATAGCCCAACAAAGTCACATGATCGCGGCCCATGAAATGCCGATGACCGCCAAAATGATCCCAATGGCTGTGGGTGCTGATGATGGTAAGGGGTTTGTCGCCAATGAGCGGCAGAATATAAGGTTTCAAGTCAACAATGCCGGTGCCGGAATCGATCAGCAGCGCGGCGGCGATCGCGTCGTCAGCGTCGAAGTCCAGCAATAGATAGAAGAAATTGCCTTCAAAGCTGTTGCGCAGGCTTTCCCGGAACACCAATAGGTCGCGGCGATGGGCCCAGACCAGATAATCGCGATCCTGCGCGGTCCAATCCGTGGGAAAGCCAGTGGTGGCATTGACCGCGTCGTGGCTGATCGGCCAAGCATGGCCTGGACCATCCACCAATACCAGTTTGCCGTCGGCGCGATTGGCGATGCAGGTGAGAAATTGGCCCTGTTGCAAGCCAATTTGGCGCTGTGTGGCGGCGGGGTGGTCCTGACGCATGACGACGGCTTCACCCGGCACACAGGGCCGGGCCAGGGCCGTGCCGGAATCCAGCGCGGGGTTTTGATCCAGCGGCCGCAGCCGGTGCCACAAAACCGGCTCTGGCGCCAATGCATCATTCTCACCGAGCGCCAAGCGTGTATCGATCAATCCCGTCGCCAAAAAGAGTGCAAAACACAGGGCCAGGCTTTTGCGCCGCATCAGTGCGGTTCCACGGCTGGCGTCGTGTTACTGGGCAATGATGGCTTGGCAACGCCGCGATTGAGGCGCAGCCGTTTGGCGACCGCCAGCATGATGCCGCAATAACCAAAGGCAAAAAGCATGGCGATGATGATGATGCCGGAATAGCCGAAGCGGGCCACCGCCATCGCCGCCATCGCCGCGCCGGTCGATATGCCGATCGAGGTGATGAAGGTGCTGAAAATGGCGGCCCTGCCGCCGCGGTCGATTTCCGCCATCATTCCAAGCTGATAGGGGATCATGAAATTCCAGGAGAATTTATGCAGCATGATGCCAATAAAGAAGCTCAGCAAAGTGGCCTCGACGGAAAACACCGCCAACGCCAGAAGGTGGATCGCGAAGATGCCGATAATCACCCATGAGCGCTTGAGCCGGCCGCCGAATGTTGCGGCCGTCATCGCGCCGACAAAACCCGCCAATGTGCCCAGCGATAGGCTCAAGCCAAGCGATTGATGCGCGATCCCGGCACTGGCGCCAATCCGTTCGGCATAGGTCCATAGGGATTGATGCGACACCATCAACGCAAAAATTGCCAATAGCATGATCCCGGCCAATACCCATTTCGCAAGCTGGCCGGCGGAATCTGCCGCAAAACCAAGATCGGGCGCCGCGGTCTTTGGCCGCTCCGGTGTCCACAAAGCAGCACATAGGGTTGCCAAGCTGCCCAATATGAGCAAGGCCCCAAACAGGGCGGTCATGCCCAGGCCCGGTGGCACCCCGACGGCGCGCAATATCTGCGCGACCTGCGACTGGGTATCGGCGTCCAAACGGATCGCCACTGGCAATACGATTAAACACAACATCGCAAGCGCCATTTGGCTCATGGAAAAATAGGCGTAATTGCGGTGTGGCAGTCGGCTGCGGGCCAGCGCGCCATAACACAGTGCAATCAGCGAGCCGGCGGCAAAGCCGGACAAAATCCGCCAGGGCAACAAATTATCCTGCCATGTGAAACAGCTCACGAGATTGGCGATCAGATAAATCAGGCAAAAACCCAGTGACAAGGCCCGCCATGGCAGTCGATTCAGCCACAAAATGCCGGCAAGTCCAGACCAGGCAAAGACATTGAGTTCGGCCGCCACTAGCAGTCCGGCCTGCTGCTCCGACCAGCCCCCGACATCGACCAGACCGCCAACAATGGACGGCGACAAAAATGGCGTCATCACCCCGACCGTGGCTGGAAAGATCAGGCCCGCCAGGGCGGCCGGCCTATCCAGCTTTTCGCTTGCCAGGGCATCAGCCGTTGTCATGATCCAGGCGCGGCCTCGCTCTTGGTGATGTAAGGCTCTCTCATGCGGCAACCTCGATCACTTGCATGTCGGTGTAGGCTAACAGGCCCCATAACCCGTTTTCAACGCCAATGCCGGACCATTTATGGCCGGCGATCGGCGCTTGTGGCGCCATCGCCAAATGCTGGTTAACCCAGGCTGTGCCGCATTGCAATTTGGCGGCGACAGCGGTTGCCCTGGTTTCGTCGGCGCCCCAGACGGAACCGGCCAATCCGAACATCCCGGCATTGGCCCGTGCCAACGCCTCGTCGACATCGCGGTAACGCAACACCGGCAGCGCCGGGCCAAATTGTTCCTCAGCCACCAGCCGCGCATCGTCGGGCAAGTCGGTGACGATGCTGGGTTCGATGAAATAACCCTGATTGCCCTTGCGGGCGCCACCAGCCGCGATGACGCCGCCGCGTCCACGGGCATCCTCGATCAAGTCCAGCACCCGTTCGAATTGGGCGCGGTTATTGACCGGTCCCATGTCGGTGTCGGCCTCAAGGCCGGAACCCAGTTTGGCCGCCTGGGCGCAAGCGACCAATTCATCGAGAACCGGTCGATAGAGATTGTCGGGCAGATAGAGCCGCTTGATCGCGACGCAGACTTGGCCGCTGTTTTCAAAGGCGGCGTTAAACACCGCTTGGCCAACTTTGACCGGGTCCGCATCGTCCAACACGATGGCGGCGTCATTGCCACCCAATTCCAATGTCACCCGCTTCAAGTCGCGGGCCGCGGCCGCGGCCACGGCTTTGCCGGCTGCGGTCGAACCGGTAAAGGCGATCTTGCGCGGGGTGGGATGGTCGCACATCCATTTGCCCAAATCGTCGCCGCCGCTCAAAATATTGAGCACGCCTTTTGGCAAGGCGTCTTTCAAAATTTCCGCCAGTTTGAGAGTTGCAAGCGGCGTATAGGGAGAGGGCTTCAGAAGCACGCTATTGCCCGCCATCAGCGCCGGTGCGATTTTCCACACCGCCGTCATCACCGGATAATTCCAAGGCACGATGGCGGCAACCACGCCAAGCGGCCGGCGATGCACTTCGACGCTTTTTTGTCCTTGGATCGCAATTGTTTCGATGGGAATTTCAATCTCGGTGGTATAATCGAACCAACGCGCCGCACCGCCGATCTCGCGTTTGGCCTTGGCCAAGGGCTTGCCTTGCTCCAGCGTCAACAGGCGCGCCAGGCTGTCGGCATGGGTGCGGAGAATTTCGGCGCACGCCCGCAAAGCTTGGCGACGCTGATCCGCATGCCGCGCGGCCCAATCCGGGAACGCCAGTTGTGCCGCCGCGAACGCCTCTTCCATTTGTGCTTTGGTGCAGTCGGGTGCGTGGCCAACCACGGTTTCGTCAGCGGGATTGATCACCGCGAAGCTGTCCGGACTGGACACCAAAGCGCCGTCGATCAACATGGTCATCATGATCGTCCTTGTCTAACTCAGGGGTGGTGCACATTCAGGCCGCGCTGCGCGGCTAGAACATTTCGAAATATTCCTTTTGCTCCCAATCCGTCACCTCGGCATGAAAACGGTCGACCTCGGCTTGTTTGATGGTGGCGAAATAATTGACGAATTCATCGCCAAGGGCGCGTCGGTAAAAATCGCTGCCACGAAAGATTTGCAAAGCTTCGTCCATGCTTCTGGGCAGCTTCGGTGCTGATGACGCATAAGGCTCCTCCACAGGCGGTGGCGGTTGGATTTTCCGGTTGATGCCGTCAAGACCGGAAAAGATTTGCGATGCCAAATACAAATACGGATTGGCGGCGGGCTCTCCGACCCGGTTTTCAATGCGCGCGACATTGGGCGAGGGGCCGTTGATCACGCGCAACATGGCGCCCTTGTTATCGCGTCCCCATTGGATACGGTCCGGCGCCAGCGAGCCTGGCCGGTAGCGCTTATAGGCATTGATGGTCGGCGCCGCCAACAAACATGACGCACTGGCATGGTCCAGCAAGCCGGCTAAATAATTTTGGCCCAGCGAGGACAGAGCGTCGCCGGGGCCCTCAGGCGCCATGACATTGCGCCCGGTCTTGGCGTCGATCAGGCTTTGGTGCAGATGCCAGCCAGAGGCAAATGTGTTTGCAATTTGCGGGCGGCACATGAAGGTCGCATGATAGCCCAAGCGGGTGCAAAGCTGTTTGATGGCGGCTTTGGCCAGCAGGGCGCCATCAGCCGTGGCCATGCCGATTTGCGGGCCAAAGGTGAGCTCAAGTTGGCTGGGACCGAATTCGATTTCCTCAGAACGCAGCGGCAGGCCAAGCGCTGTCAGCGCCCGACGGATCTTTTCAAATACCGGCTCCAATTCGTCATAGCGAATTTCTGTCAAATATTGGTAACCATGCTGCAGCATGCCAACCTGTGGTGCGCTGGCGGGCTGGACGCAATCTGTTGCGTCAAGCCGCCGGTCCAACAACCGAAACAGGTGAAATTCCAGTTCCAAGCCGCTCATGAAGCCAAGCCCGTGTTGGCCAAGTTGATCCAAAGCTTTCGCCAACTGGCTGCGGGTCGAGAGGCCGACCGCCTCGCCGTCGGGATAATACAAGTCGCAAAGCACCCAGCCATTGGTCTTGGCCCAAGGCAGGCGGCGGAAAGTGGTTGGGTCCGGCACCATCAACAGATCCGCCGCACCGGTTAATTTGGGTACATTCATGCCGGCCCCGGCTTGCCATACAGGCATTACCGTGCGGTGCGCCGTGTCCTTCAAAATCAGGGTCGAGACAATGGTACAGCCATTGACCAGCATCGAGGCCACGGCGTCGCGATGAACCGCCTTGCCGCGCGTCAAGCCATGCTGATCGGCGAACACAAAGCGCACCACCTCAAGGTCGTCGCTTTCAATGGCGGCCAGCATTTCCCGCGCTTGCCTGACTTGGTCATCGTTCCAGAGATTGAAACGTGCGACAAAACTGTCAGTTAGCTGAAGATCGGCACTCAAGCACCGCTCCCTTGATACAAATGCGAACTTCCGGTTACAAAGCGAACAATTATTCGCCACTCTATGGCTTCACCAGGGTGGGCGCAAGCGAGAAAGGGCTTTGGAGATTGGATTATGCAAATCATTGACTTGCGAAAATACTTGCCCATTCTGTATGGAACTGGTGGCGTGTCGCGGCGTATTGATGGCGTTGATGGCGGCGCGACCGATAACCGAGAGTATGAAGGCCGCTCGGCTGGCGTCTGGTCAAGAAAACGCAATGATGACCCGTCAGCGTGATGGTTTGGGTCTGTGAGAGGGGATGTTGATCGCCATGGCCGGAGTGGCAGTCGCGAAGACGCGTAAGACAAGGCAAGGTCCTGCCGCGGGCAAAACCGCCAAAAAGGACAAAGCCGACAAAACCGACAATAACGGCGCGAACGACAAGAATGACAAAGCCGAATCCCGTTATATGGTCGGGTCGCTGTCACATGGCTTGAATGTGATCAAGGCGTTTGACGCGGATCATCGGCAAATGACATTGACGCAAGTAGCCGAGCGCACGGGCATGACCCGGTCAGGAGCGCGGCGCTATTTGCTGACCTTGGCGGAACTTGGTTATGTCTATCACGATGGCCGATTGTTCCGGCTGTCGCCCAAGATCATGGAATTGGGCTATAGCTATTTGTCGTCGGAACCGCTGACCGCCATTGCCCAGCCCTATCTCGACCGATTGCGCAATGAAACGGGGGAAACGGTCGGCTTGGCGGTATTGGACGATCGCCATGTCGTGCATATCGCCCGCGCCAATTCAAAGCTCAGCCTGATGGCGCCGACCTTGACCATTGGGCGTCGGTTCCCGGCCATCTATACCTCGACCGGACGCGTTATGATCGCTTTGCGCCCGGGTGCGGATATTCGCTATTATGCGGATGTTCAAAATCCGTCTGGCGCGGCGCCGCTGCGCAAGCTGGAACTTGAGGCGTTGGAAACAACGTTAAAAAAAGTCGAGCGCGACCAATATGCGCTGGTCGAACAGGAACTGGAGGTGGGTGTGCGCACTTTGGCGGTGCCTGTGCGCAGTCAATCCGGCGAGGTGGTTTCGGCCCTGAATATTCTCACCAATATTGCGAAGGTCGAGAAAGACTATCTGCTGAAGACCTGTTTACCACTGTTGCAGGCGGTGGCCGCGGATATTCAGCGGGCGGTGGTCGACTAAGTTTTTGTTCCGCAACATCGCATAATCAATAGCGTTTTCGCGACAGAGCGGATCTGGCGCGGGGTCGCTTTGCGTCTCGCACAAGTGTTCGCATTAAGAATTCTTGTTCTCTTTGCGAATTTTGTGCTAATGTACCCTGGCTGGTCGCGACGGTTTGCACTGTTATAGGTGGCCAGCGCTTTTCCGCGGGAGACACCCATGAAGATAGCCTGGTTGGCGATGTTTGCGATGGCGGCTGGGGCTGCGGCTGCGGCTGCGGCTACGCCCGGCGCCGCCATGGCGGAGCCTGTTGCGTCGGACCGCGACGGATTGGTGCAAGCCTGCACAGCGATTAATCATGACTATGCCATTGCACGCGACAGGGGTGATGCCACGGCTTTCGCGCCCTTGTTCACCGAGGACGCCCGCTTCACCATTCAAGGGGAGGTTTTTGCTGGACGCGAGGCAATTTTAGAGCGCCTGCGGCCAGGCGTGGCGGCGAATTTCGCCAGGCTCTTGATTCACACCGTTCAAATCACGCCCCATCCCGACGGATCCGCGACCGGCGTCACCTATTTCACCATGTTCATGGCCGCCGATGGCGTGACACCAACGCCGCCAATAAAGCAATATATGCTGTTCATGGGCGAATATCATGACCGATATGTTTATGACGGCGAGCGCTGCCGGTTTCAGTCACGTCAAACTGTGCCGTTATTTTCGGGAGCCGTTGAATGACCGCGACGCGCCGTCTTTCGCCTTTTGGCGGCGTTGCGTTCGTGCTGGCGCTGCTGCTTGCGCTGGTTGGCTGCGGACCCAGCCGCTTGGCTTCAGCGCCGCCAACAGCGGAGATGATTTTCCATAACGGCCGTATCGTCACCATGGATGCTGATTTCAGCACGGTGTCGGCATTGGCGGTGCGCGATGGCCGGGTGCTGGCCATCGGCACGGATGCTGAAATTATGGCATTGGCTGGCAACGACACCCGACAGATCGACCTCGCCGGCAAGATGATGTTGCCGGGCTTGATCGACTCGCACATGCATCCCAATCAAGCGGCGATTTCGGAAGCCGATCATGCGATTCCAGACATGGCCTCGATCGCCGATGTGCTGGCTTATGTCGAGGCCAGGGCCAAAGTGGTGCCTGAGGGCGAATGGATTTGGGTGCGCACCGTGCATCCCGGCCGGCTGAAAGAACGGCGCTATCCAACCAGAGCGGAGCTGGACGCGGCGGCGCCCAAGCATCCAGTGGGCTATGCGCCGTGGATTTATTTTCCCAAGGCATCGTTCAACAGCGCGGCCTTGGCGGCAATGGAGATTGATCAAGATGTGGCGCAATCCGCACCGGCGCATATCGAGCGCGATGCCGATACTGGCGTGCCAACCGGAGTGATCCGCCGTCATACGCGCTTTGTTGATGACCGCGGGGCGCCCGATGTGACTGACATCGACGACAAACAGACTTTGTTTCAAGACATGATGCGGGTCTACAACGCGGTGGGCCTGACCACCGTCAGCGACCGCAAGGCAACCGCTGAATGGATGGACATTTATCAGCGGGTCAATGCCAAGGGCGCCATGACCGTGCGCTTGAGCATGATGGGCGAACTGAATACCGCGAAAGACCGCCCGATTGACGCCATCACCGACGACATCAAGGCGCTGGCGGACGAGGCACGGCGGCTTGACGGGCCTTATTTATCGTTGATCGGGGTCAAGACCTTTATAGACGGAGGCATTACCAGCGGCACGGCCTATCTGGAGCAGCCTTGGGGCAAAAGCGACCTCTTCGCCATTGACGACCCAAATTATCAAGGCAATCTGAATTTATCCGGCGAGCGGCTGGATGCCATGATCGAAGCCAGTGTGCGCGCTGGCTTGCAATTCACCGGCCACACGGTTGGTGATAAGGCGGTGGCCACCCTGGTTGACGCCTATGAGCGGGTCAACGCCAAGCTGCCGGTGGCACCAACGCGGCCCTCCCTGACGCATGCCAATTTCATCAATCCACCAGTGATGGAAAAAATGGCCCGCTTGGGCGTGGTGGCCGATATCCAGCCGGCTTGGCTTTATCTGGACAGCGCCATGATGGTGCAACAATTGGGGCTTGAGCGGATGCGTTATTTCCAAGCGTTGCAAACCCTCAGCGAGGCGGGAGTGATTTTTGGTGGCGGTTCGGACCATTGGCACCGATTGGATCCCCAAACCGCCGTCAATCCGTTCGATCCCTTTTTGGGCATGTGGATCGCCATTACCCGTCAGGTCCGTTATCGCGACGCGCCAATGTTTCCGCAAGAGGCGCTAACCCGCGAACAGGCCTTGCGCATGTACACCACCAACAACGCCTATTTGCTGTTTCGCGAAGATGAAATCGGCAGCCTTGAACCCGGTAAATTGGCGGACATGATTGTGATTGACCGGGATATCTTGAACGGCCCAGTTGATGAACTGCGGCAGACCAAGGTCTTGCAAACCTATTTGAATGGCGAACTGGTTTATCAAGCGGATGAATGAGCGCATTGCACCATGATCAGTGAGAAAGAAAATATAAAATTGACGCGGGTCGACGCCGACATGCCGGTGGGCCATGTTCTGCGGCAATATTGGCAACCGGCGGCGCTGACCGAGGAAGTGACGGAAAGCCGGCCTATCGTTCCAGTGACGCTGTTGGGGGAGCGCTTGGCATTGTTTCGGCGCGAGGACGGTGGCTATGGCTTGATTGGTCGGCATTGCCTGCATCGCGGTGCGGATTTGTGTTATGGTCGGTTGGAGGATGGCGGCGTTCGTTGCCCCTTTCATGGCTGGCTGTTTGACGCCGAGGGGCGTTGCCTTGAGCAGCCGGCTGAACCAGAAGGCAGCCGCTTTCATGAGCGCTTGAAACACAAGGCTTATCCTTGCCTTGAACGCAACGGCATTATTTTCGCCTATTTGGGTGAAGGCGCGCCCCCGCCCTTGCCAGGCTTCGATTGTTTCGCGGCGCCACGGTCGCATGTCTTTGCTTTCAAGGGATGGTGGGAATGCAATTGGCTGCAGGCCCTGGAGGTGGGGATTGACCCGGCCCATGCCTCGTTTCTGCATCGTTTTTTCGCCGATGAGAGTCCGGAAGAGTCCTATGGCAAGCAATTTCGCGCCGGTGCCGCTGGCACCAATGTGCCATTGACCCAAATTTTGCGCGACTATGACCGGCCGACCATTGAGATCGAAGACCAGGATTATGGCTTCCGCTTGCGCACCATCCGCGCCTTGAATGATGGCCAGGTGCATTACCGCATTACCAATCTGGTTTTTCCCAATGCCATTGCCATTCCGATGAGCCATGAGATGACCATCACCCAATGGCATGTGCCGATCGACAATGAAAATTGCTATTGGTACGCCATGTTCACCAGTTTTACCGAGCCGGTGAATCGGGAACTGATGCGTGAACAACGCCTGCAAGAACATAGCTTGCCTGACTATCGGCCGCGAAAGAACAAATCCAACCATTATGGATTTGATTTGCAGGAACAACGCACCCAAACCTATACCGGCATGGGTTTCGACATCAATGTCCATGACCAATGGGCGGTGGAATCTCTGGGCGCCATTCAAGACCGTCGCCATGAGCATCTCGGCCAGTCCGATATCGGCATCAAGCAATATCGTCGGCTGTTGAAACAGGCCATTGACGCCGCGTCTCCCGATGCCATGCCTTGCCGGCCTTCGCAACAGGATATTGCCGCTGGCTGGCGCGGACCCATCGCTATCGACGCGCTTGGCAGCGCCGACCAACCCGATTGCTGGCGGCAGCTGGATTTACAGCGTCGCGACAACACATGCTGGGGCGCGAAGGCGCCCTAATGCTTGGAAACGGAAACGCCCTGCTGACAATAATACCAACGGAGAAATGGTTATGACATCGCCCTCACAGCTCCGCGATGCGGCGTTGGAACACATTTGGTTCCATGTGACGCCGCCGCAGACCCTGCGTTCCAAAAATGGCATGATGCTGTTTAAGCAAGGCCGTGGCTGCTATCTGACCGATGTCGACGATCAAGTCTATCTGGACGCCTTTTCAGGCGGCGCCTTCGTCACCAATATCGGGCATGGCCGGGCCGAGGTGGCAGAAGCGATGGCCGAGCAGGCCAAAACACTGGCCTATGTCACGCCTTATAATTTCGCCGCCGTGCCCACTGTCAAATTAGCGGAAAAATTGAGCCAGCTTGCACCCGGTGACTTGAACCGCGTCTTTTTCACCTCAGGCGGTTCGGAAGCCGTGGAAACGGCACTGAAAATCGCCAAGCAATATCATTGGTTCAATGGCGATCAAAAGCGGACCAAGGTGATAAGCCGGCGGGGTTCTTATCATGGGTCGACTTTCTATGCGATGAGCATTACCGGCGCCAGCCACGAATATAACAACAAGATTTTCTCACCCTTGGTGCCCGGTTGCGTGCAGGTGCCGTCACATAATTGTTATCGCTGCGAATATCGGCAGACCTATCCCGACTGCAATGTGCTGTGTGTTGAGATGATCGAAAACCAGATCCTGCATGAGGGGCCCGATACGGTTGCCGCCATCATTGCGGAGCCGATTCCGTCGGCGGCATCGATTTATCTGCCGGTCGATGAATATCTGCCACGGCTGCGCGAGATCGCCACGAAATATGGCATTGTCTTGATCATCGATGAAGTCATCAATGGCTTTGGCCGAACCGGAAAAATGTTTGCCTGCGAACATTGGGGCGTGGTGCCAGACATCATGACCGTCGCAAAGGGCTTGACCAGTGGTTATGCGCCGATGGGGGCCGCCATCGCTGGGCCGAAGATCACGGAAAGGTTTGAAAAGCAACAGGGGCGGGAGGCCGGCCTCAATCATGTCATCAGCTTTGGTGGGCATGCAGCCTCGGCAGCGGCGGCGCTGAAGAATATTGAAATCCTGGAGACCGAAAAGATGGTGGAAAATTCCGCCAAAATGGGCGCCTATCTGCTGGAAGGTCTCAACGAATTGCGCAAATATCCGATTGTTGGCGATGTCCGTGGGTTGGGGCTGTTGGCTGCGGTCGAATTGGTGCGTGACAAAAAGACCCGACAGCCCTTCGCGCCGCAAGACCAAATGCCCGCGCGGGTGAATGGGCATCTGGCTTCCCTGGGCGTGCTGGCACGTACCTATCAAGTGGTTGAGTTTGGTCCACCGCTTTGCGCCGGCAAAGCTGAGATCGAGAAAATTGTCGATGCGATGGACCAGACGGTGAAGTGGTTTGGCGAAGAAATGGGCTTGCATTGATCACCCGGTCCAGCGCGTTCGTTCAAGGCACAGACTTATGACAAAAAAGGTTATCATTATCGGCGCCGGTGTGATCGGCTGTGCCGTCGCGCTGGAGCTGTCCCGGCGTGGCTATCAGACATTGAATATCGACAAGAATGCCGGCGCGGGCGCCGGCTCCACCTCCAGTTCTTGCGCGATCGTCCGCTTTTCATATTCTACTCTGGAAAGCGTGAAATTGTCTTATGAAGGGCATTTTTATTGGAAAAACTGGCGCGATTATCTCGGTCTTGAGGCCGACCGGCCGGTTGCCAATTTCATAGCATGCGGCGCCTTGGTGATGAAAACCCATGAGGATGACCGCGCTGATCTTGAGCAATTTTATCGGCAACTGGACATTCCTTTTGAAATTTGGAATGCGGACAAAATTTGCCAGCGGCTGCCGATTTATTCTGCCGCGCGCTGCGGTCCGCCCAAGTCTTTGGACGACCCAGGTTTTTATGAGGATGACCCAACGCCATTGCCCGGTGCGCTATTCACGCCCGATGCGGGCTATGTCGACGATCCCCAATTGGCGGCCGATAATTTGCGTCGGGCGGCTGAAGCGGCAGGCGGGCGATTTTTATTCAATACCGAAGTGGTCTCGATTGATCGCGAGGACGGTCATGTCACCGGCGTTGGCTTGCGCAATGGCGAACATCTGGATGCTGATATCATCGTCAATGTTGCCGGGCCGCATTCCTTTGTGATCAATCGCATGGCTGGTGTGGAAGACGAAATGCGGGTGAAAACCCGAGCCATGCGCCGGGAAGTCCATCATGTGCCGTCGCCCAGCGGTTTTGCGTTTGAAGGCGATGGCATTGTCACCTCCGACACCAATATCGGGGTTTATTTCAAGCCGACCACCGGTAACAAAATCAGTGTCGGGTCTGGCGATCCGGTTTGCGACAGCAAGACCTTTGTTGATAATCCAGATGAATATGACCGCAATATCTGGGAGCGGCAGTGGCAAACCCAGGTCCATCGTCTTGCGAAACGAATTCCTGATTTGCCGATCCCCAATACCGGTGTCGGTGTTGTCGATCTTTATGATTTGTCTGACGACTGGACGCCAATTTATGACAAGTCCAGCCTTGGCGGATTTTATATGGCGATTGGAACCAGTGGTCATCAATTCAAGAATGCGGCGGTCGCCGGCGCGCTGATGGCGGCGCTGATTGAATATTGCGAAACTGGCCATGATCAAGACCGGGCCCCCTTGCAGTTCAGTGGCCATTGGAGCGGTTTCGAAATTGACACCGGCGCGTTTTCACGGCTGCGGGCGATCAACACAAAGAGCAGCTTTTCGGTCCGTGGTTAGGCGGAACCGGCGGCTGAAGCCACCAAGCGCCGCAGATAAGGCTTGAGCGCCAAAAGCTCTTGATGCAGGGCTGGCGGGTTGGCTGCGGCGCGTTCGATTTCCCGCGCCAATTCAGCGTGTAGCGATGCCTTGTCAATGGCGATATGGCGGCCATTGCGCACGCACGGGACGCCGTCAACCATCACTTCGTCGACTTGAAAGCCCCGCCAATTTGCCAGCAGCGCTGGCAGCGTCAAATCCGCGCTCGCTGCCGCTGGACCTGGGCGAATGGTGACGATGTCAGCTTTTTTGCCGACCGCTAGGGCGCCAATCATGTCGCCCATCGCCAGGGCTTTGGCGGCATTGGTGGTGGCCCAGGCGAAGACCTCCGACGCCGACAGGCATGATGGTGCATGCAAGGCCTGGGCAAATGCCAATTCGCTGATCAAATCGCAGTCGTCTTGCCGCGTCATGCTGTCCAAACCCAGCGCGACATTGACGCCGGCACGCAGCATTGCGGGCACTGGCGCGACGCCATTGCGGAGGCGTTGGTTGGAGCCCGGACAATGGACAACGCTGGCGCCATGTGCCGCCAATAATGCGATATCTGCATCGCTCACTTGCACGGCATGAGCGCATGACAGGCCCGACTGCAAATATCCAGCGGCGGCCATGAAGGCAATGGCCGAGCGGCCATGACGTGCGAAAGCGGTTTGGCGTTGATAAGGGCTTTCCAGTAAATGGGTTTGGATCGCCATGCGGCGGTTTTGCGCCTGTGCCCAAATGCGTTCCAACAAGGCGTCGGAACACCAGTGCACCGAAACCGGACCTATCATCATTGCCGCTCCGGCATCGGCTCGTTCAAGGGCCCAAGAGTCGATCAAGGCTTCATAGTCGCGCCAATCCAAAGACGGGCGATTCTGCAAAAAGGCATCGGCCATGGCTTGCAGATGTTTTGGCAGATCGGGCTGCACCGCCTGGATCAGGTCTTGAACGATGCTTTGGTCCATCATACCCAAACAGGGCACCGCGCGGGCGCCGGCGGTCTGGGCGCCACGCAATTGCGCGGCAAGCACCCGGTCATAAGCGTCGGCGCTGGGCTGATAGAAACTGTTGACCACGGTGGTCACGCCGGCTTCCAACATTTCGCAATGCGCCAGCGTGCTCACCAGTTCCGGGTCCAGTGGCGGCAGGCGTGCCAAATCGATGATCCATGGTTCTAAGAAATCATCCGCAATGCCCATCGCCACGGTTGAAGGCACACGGACATGATCATGCGCATTGATCAGTCCCGGCATCACCAAATGTTTGCGCGAACCCAAAATGATCGCCGGACGATAATGAGGCTCTAATTGCGCATAAGGGCCAACGGCGATGATTCTATCCTGATCGACATAGACCGCGCCATCTTCGATCAAGTCCAGCGACGGATCAATGACTTGGCCGCGCACCATCGCGGTGCAGGCCTGAGGGCTGGCAATGTGTCGGCAATCGTTCATGTTCGCTCTTTTGCTTGATTGCTTAGCCTGCTAATTGTCCTTCTAGACGCGGGGTTAATCAATGGGGGTCGAAACATTGGCTTTAACATTGCAACAAGCACAACGCGCCGTTGCCGCCGCCGTTCAAAAGGCGGAGTCCTTTGGCGTTGCCATCAGTGTCGCGGTTTGTGACCGTGGCGGTCATTTGATGGCGTTCGCGCGGATGACCAATGCCGGGTGGGCTGGCGTTTATGGCGCTCAAGGCAAGGCCGTGGCCTCGGCGGCGACTGGCGCGCCGAGCGGGCGCATTCCGCCGGAATTGGTGGTGATGCAAAGAATCAATGCGCTTTCGGGCGAACGCATGATTTATGCCAAGGGCGCCGTGCCCATTGTCGTGGACAAGGCCGTGGTCGGCGCCATTGGCGCTGGTGGCGCAACCGCCGAGCAGGATGAGGAATGCGCTGCCGCCGGTGCGGCCGCTGTCGCTGGCGGCGATCATTGAGGCACGCCGGTCTTGGCGTTTCGCAGCACCCAGAAAAAGCCGGCCAGACTATCGGCGCCCGAGGTCGCCCCCTGCGCCGCAATGGCATTGAGCGCAGCGCTGATGGCGGCGTCTTGGTGGGCGATCACCGCAGCCAACAAATCATGCCAAATGGCGCGGCAATAGCCGTCCGCGGCGTGGTCCAGAAACGCGGCCGACAAGGGCGTGGTGAGCGCTCTTGCATTTGCGGCGATCGCCGAACAACCAATCGCCGCATGGTCATCCAACAGCCAACAGGCCAGCATCACGCCGCAGAGAAAATCATCAGCCGCCGGCGTCAGTCCAAAACCGACGCCTGCCAGCTTCCGCGCGGCCCGTGCCAGCGCCGCATAGGGCAGGGCGCCTGGCTGCCAGACAATGTCATCGATGGTTTGGCCGACATAGCGGCACACCTGATGGGCAACGGAATTATGCGGGATCGCCGCGCCAGGATTGAACAGCGACAACAGCGATTGTGGCGCATCAAGGCCATGTGCGGCGGCCACGGCTTGATGCCAATTGGCGTGCCGCGCGCGCTGCCAATCAGGCTTGGGGTTCCACATATCACAGTCGCTCAAGTCCAGGCGAACGGGGCCCAGACTCAGGGTATTGGTATCAACAAGCACACCATCGCCTGGCTCAATGGCGGTGCTAATCGCTGCAAAATTTGCCACCATGATGGCCGCAGGACCGTTGCCTAACTTTGCATCGACGAGGCTTAAAATGGAGCCGGATGAGTTTTGCTTTGGCCCTTGCTCAAGCCAGAGATTACAGGCCTTGGCGTGGCGGTCCATGACCCGGCCACGCAAAGGCCCGCTGGGCGGCAGGACGGCCTGGAGGTCGGCGCTGATGGTGCGTGCCACTGGCGTGAACCGAGTATGGCGTAAGGGCTGGTTCATGGTGCATAGCGCTGCGAGAAGGCGCGCAAGGCGGCCTTGAAACAGTCCAACGGTGCGGTCACCTGACCGGCGCCGACCACGCCGCCTTTCTTGTGGGCGATGGCGGTGTCGATCATGGGAGTGATGCCGGTTTTGACGACCTTGCGAATGTCGATTCCCGCGGGCGCGGGTGCGAAATCGAGATTGGGTATCGGATAGTCCGGCAAGTCGCCAGCTGTGATTTGCCGCATTTCTGCGCTGATCCGCACGGCCCGATTGAATGAGCCATTGACGAACTGTTGCAGCGCTGGTGCCGCGGCTTGGACATGCCCGCCGAGACCGAAAGTTTCCATGATGGCGCTGTCGCCCATGTCGGGCACCACATCGTCTTGATTCCATTCGGCCGAAAATAACAACCCATCCACGCGATTGGCCGGCGCGGTGAACCATTGATCGCCAAGGCCCGCAACCTTGATGCCGAAATCGACACCATTGCGGGCCATGGCGGTGACCAGGCTGGCGTGATCGGTAGGATTGGCGGCGTCGGTTACCGCTTTTGCGGTGGCCATGGCCAGACACAGCGCGAATTGCTCGGCGCCGACCAAGTAATTCAGGCTATCGCGAATCGCCGCGTCGGTTTGGCCGCAGTCAACAATTGATGGCGCCATCGCATTCAACAACAATGCGCTGGCTGCGTTATTGCGGTTGTGACATTCGTCGCCCATTTGCAGGGCCTTGGCGATGAGAGGCTTGACCTCCAAGCCGCCTTTGCGATGGATCGCACCCTGCAGCACAGGGCCCAACACATCGGCCAGCCAGCGCCATTGCTGCATCGCCGCCTGATCATAGGCGTCGCGGCTGGGCAATTGCCCACGCGGGCCTTGAAACAATTGCGAGCAGCCAACACGGCCGCTGGCTTTATCGCGAACCATCGCCAAAGGGGTGGAAGCGCTGGTAATGCCGGCCATGCCGCCAACCGCGCCCATGTCGTGACAGGGCCCGATCAGGATATCGCCGGCAGCCACGGCCTTTGCCGCTTGCGCGGGCGTCGTGGCCAGCCCTTCAAAGACGGCAGCATATAAAATACCATTACGTTGTGGCGCGCACATCCGCTCCAGCGCGATGGGTGGTCCGGCATGGAGAATATGGCGCTTGGTCATGCCGGGCAGGGCTTCCAGCGCGGGGCGCACGTCAAACCAGATCGGGCGACTGGCCTGGAATATGCGTAATACGGCGTCATTCGCCGCGTCGATGCGGGCGGGCAGGCTTTGCGGTTGGACAACTTGGCTCATGCGGGCCTCGGCAATCGGTTTAGCCGGCATAACGCGCGGAAAACGCCTTCAGGGCCTTCTCGAAACACGCCATCGGCGCGCGCACTTGACCGGCGCCAATCAAACCTTGTTCGCGATGGGTGATGGCGGTGTCGATCAACGGCGCAATACCCGTCTTCACCACTTTGCGAATATCGATACCGACGGGCGCTGCTGCAAAATCCATCGTCGGAATGCGAAAGTCGGGGTTGGTGCCGATGCAGATTTCCGCCATGGCCCGGGTGTTGTCAAACGCATCCTGCATTGTGCCGCTGACATAAGACTGCACGGTTGGCGCGGCGGCTTGGATAAAACCACCCAAGCCCGCGGTTTCGGTAATGGCACTGTCGCCAAGGTCCGGGGCAGCGTGTTGCGGCCCCCATTGCGAGCGGAAGAATAGCCCGTCGACCATATTGGCGGGTGCGGTGAACCATTGATCGCCCAGCCCTGAGACCCTGATGCCGAATTCCACGCCATTTCGGGCCATGGCGGTCACCATGGTGCTGTATTCCACATCGGCGGCTGCATTCAGCATTGCCTTAACCGCGGCCATCACGCCGTGCAGGAAAAACTGATCTGCTTCGGTGAGAAATTTCACACAGTCGGCCAATTGTTTTCGGTCGTCGCAACTGTCAAGCAAGGCCACCGCGATTTCACGGAAAAACAGACTGTTTGTGGCGATGCTGCGATTATGGCATTCATCGCCCATCTGCACAGCCTTCGAGATCAGGCTTTTGACATCGACACCACCCACCGCCTTGACGGCGTTGCGCAGGGCAGGGGCCAAGACTTGTGCCTGCCAAGTCAAATGGGCGGCGATCGTGTCGTCATAACAGCCCCATTTCAGCAGTGCCAGGCCACCACCTTCCGACAAGCAGCTATAAGCCCGGTTGCCATGGGTTTGATTCTCGATCACCAGCATCGGTGTCGATGCCGAGGTAATGCCGGTGCCGGCGCCGACCGTGTCATGATGGTGGCATGGCGCGATGACGATATCACCGGCTTCGATCATGGCGGCGGCTTGCTCGGCGGTATTGGCCAAGCCTTCCCACAGCACCGCGCCGATGACGCCGTGACGGTGCGGGCCGCACATATCACGCCAGGCAATCGGTGGCGCGGAATGCAGCACCATGTTGCGGCTCATGCCGGGCACCACATCAATGGCGGGCTGGACGTCAATCAACATGGGGCGCGCACTCAAAAACCGCTCCATGGCGGTTTTATTGGCCTTTTCAATTTGGTCTTTCAGCATCAATCATCACTCCATGGTATCGAAAACGGCGCGGACCTAAAGCAAGGTATCGAGAATATTTTTGAGGTCTTCCTCCAACGCAACGGGAGGCTGCCAATTGACATGCGCGACCGTCACGGATTGGGCCGACAGGGCGTCGGCGAAAATGCCAATGCCGATATTGATCACGACCGGCGGTGTTCCGAGCAGATCCTTGGCGGCGGTCATCGGCTTTGCTCCTGCGGCTTGGCGGATAGGGTTTGCAGCATGCCAAGCGTTTGCAACGCCGCTTCGGCATTGCTGGGGGCAATATGGACGCCGGCGGCCGCTAAGAGTTCGCATTGCCGGTCATAGCCCTGTGGATCGGCCTCGGTGCCGCAGACGCTGGCAACGACGATCAGATGCCTGCCGTCCTGCGCGGCGATCTCCTTGGCGCGGCGGATGGTTTGGCTTAACGCATCAGCGGGGTCGGGATGAGCGCCATGCCCCAAGACCAGGTCGAGAAGGATGATGGCCACTTCGGGGTCGGCTGCTTCCTTCAACAAGCGATCATTGCGCAATTGCGGGTCGAGCATCGGGTGCGGCCGTCCCTGGGTGAAAAAGTCTTCGCCTAAGTCCAGCAATGTATGCTGTTGACTGTGGTTGGGGTCGGGCAGTTGATCCTCGGGTTTGAGGGCGATATTGGCGAAGATGCGGCCGATTGGCCGCAGCAGCAACATCGCCTCATAGCAAAGCGTGCCACCACTGAATAATCCGCGCAGATAACGTTGCCCCGGTGCCAACGCGTCAAGCCCATCAAGGGCGCTGGTCTCGGCCATAGCGACGGCTTTGGATACCAGGGACGACAATTGCATTGCTGCTTGCGCGGCCTCGGTCAAGGTGGTGGCAAAATGAAGGCCGGGCGCCTTTAATGCGCTGTCATCGGCACCGAGGAAATTGACCACCACCGGCTTGCCGCAACGCAAGGCATTCTCCAGCACCCGCTGTGCGACCTCAGGATGTGGCGGTTTCGACGTCAAGACGATAACTTTGGTGGCTTCATCCGCCCCCAACATGTTGAGGGCTTGCAGCATTGCCATGCCGCCGACTTCCGGCTTCAGGTCGCGCCCACCGACACCAATGGCATGGGTGATGCCGCCGCCCATGCGATCGATTTGCGCCAATATCTCCTGAATGCCGGTGCCCGATGCGCCAATGATGCCAATGTCGCCTTGGCGAACGGCATTGGCGAATCCAAGCCCGCAGCCATTGATTACGGCCGTTCCACAATCGGGCCCCATCAGCAATAAACCTTTTTCGGCGGCTAGTTTCTTCAGCGCAATTTCATCGGCGAGGGCGACATTGTCACTGAACAGCATCACATGCAGGCCGGCGCCAAGGGCCTTGCGGGCTTCCTCCGCTGCATATTCCCCCGGCACAGAAATCAGCGCGATATTGGCTTGCGGCAGTTCCGCGCAGGCCGCTTCAAGCGAGCGATATTCGCGCTGGCCCTCGGCCTTTGCGCGCTCCCGCAATAAGGTGTCGGCCAGTTGCCGCGCGGCTGTCGCGGCTTGGTCATCGTCTGCGGCAAGGCCGATGACCAAATCATCGCGCGCCGCGGCGTCGACCTCAGGGCCGCCAAAGCCCGCGGCGGCAAGAATGCGTTTATTATTGTCGGTCGCCATCATCAAGATGGCTTCACGCATGCCGGGCAAGCTTCGCAATTGCTGCGAGATTTGCATCAACCTGACGGAATCGTGATAGGTGCTTTTTTGAATATCGACCGTCACCGTCATCCGGCGTCTCCATCATCCGTGGTGATGGTGATGTCGTGTACCAATGGATAGGCGCCGATGGCGTCGAATTGCAGCCCGCGAATCTCCTTGCGCATGGCAACAATGTTGGTGTTGCAATGCAGGGGTGCGATCAGGGCTTCTTCCATGACGATTTCTTGCGCTTGCGTTGTCGCGGCGACAAAAGCCTCGGGGGCGATGCTTTGCTCGGCGGTTTCCAAAATCGCATCGAGCCGTGGACAATGCTGAGCGGTGCGTTTGGTCCAGCCATAGCCTTGGGGACCACTGTGGCGCGAATGATAGACAAAACTCATCAATTGCGCGGAACTGCCATATTTGCCCTGTGGTATGAGATGGTGATCGCCACGCTTACCGGCCGCGATCCAATCCAGCGGATTGAGCAAGACCACTTCGACCGCAATGCCGACTTGTCGCAGCTGCCGGGTCACGATGTCGCCGAACTGAGGATAAAAATTGACCGGCAAGGCATAGAATTTTAGTTTTAACGTCTCACCATTTTTGGTCCGCACGGCATCGGCGGATGCCGCGTGCCAGCCGGCTTGATCCAAATAGTCGCGGGCTTTGCTCAGATCGTACGGATAATAGGATTCGACCTTGGGTGAATAGCCCAGCGTAAATTGCGATACCGGACCAAAGGCACGGGCAAATTCATTGTTGAATACTTCCGCGACCAACGCATCCTGGTCGATGGCATGGTTGATTGCTTTTCTGACAAGCAGATCGTCGGTCGGGCTTTGCGCGATGTTCATCATCAGACAAACCGGCACGCCGCGAATGGGCCAGGTCTCTATGCGAAAGCGGAGGTCGTCGCGTAACGCCGCCACGGCGTCGGGCGGCACATAAAAGACCGCGTCCAACTCCCCTTTTTGCAAGGCATTGGCGCGCGCCTGCCCATCGGACAAAAACACAAACCGCAAGCGGTCAATATGAGCCGGCCCGCGATTGGCGCAATTTGGGGGCCCCCAATTGTAATCCGGATTTCGCCGCAAGACGATGTGCTGCCCTGCGGTCCAATGATCGAAAATGAATGGTCCGCTGCCAACCGGTTGGCGGGCGAAGTCGCTGCCCAGCTTGGCGACGGCGGCTGGCGAAACCGGCGCCAGCCAAGCTTGGCTCAACGCGTCCAAGATCATGCCATAGGGCCGGTCTAGTTCGATCGCGACGACATATTCATCGGCGGCATAAGCGGTCCGAAATGGTCCCAGCATGCCGCGCGCCAATTGCGATTTGTTGGCCGGGTCGAATGCCCGGCGCAATGAGAAGGCGACGGCCTCGGCATCAAGCCGCGTGCCGTCGTGAAAGCGGACATGCTGGCGGATGTAAAATTTGTAGGTGCAGTGATCGTCGGAGATCTCGAAACGTTCCGCCAAGCCGGGGAGATAACTGCCATCAGGACTCTTGACTACCAAGGTATCAAACACGGCATTGGTCATTTGTAGTGCCAATTCCGCGGACCCGATATGCGGGTCGACCCCGGAGGGTTCATAATGCACGCCGATACTGAGTTCTTTCATGGCCGCTCCAATTGCCCGCAAAAGTCCTTCTTCCGCCGTGACGCCGGTGGTCTTCAGGACGGCGGCTGATGGCATCATATCCCGCTGATCACCCGTTGGCAGTCGAAAAACCGATTTTCAAAAAGTGCGAATACTGTACACTTGTTCACAATGAGATTTCATGTTAGTGTAAAAAACAATCGTAAACAAGCCGCAGCGAGCTACGTGTGATAACCAACCCGGTCCCGTCGACACATCCGGCCTTTGAAGGCCTGAGGGAAAGTGCACTGCGGAAAGTGGACGGAGAGGGTTGGGGGGCGACTTTTCGCAAGGGAGGGATATCATGCATTGCATCGCCAATAAGCGTAAGGGTGTAACTCGTTTCAAGGCTGTTTTGTTGGGAGCCGTCGGCATCACTGTGTGTGCCGGTGGATTGCCGGCAATGGCACAAGATCAAGGCGCCGCCACCACGGCCACGGCGGCTACGTCCGTGACCGAGACAATTCTGGTGGTGGCCCGCAAGCGCGAGGAAAGTTTGTTTGAAGTACCGTTAGCGGTCACGGCGTTCACGCGCGACCAAATGCAAGCGGCGGGTATGAATTCATTGCTGGACGTGGTTGAATTCACGCCTGGCGTGCAGTTCGAGAACAACAGCGTGGCCAATCCAGGCCGCATTTATACCGACGTGCGTTTCCGTGGTTTGGGCAATGAATTGGTTGAGCCATTCGCGCAAGTCGGTTCGGTGTTTTTGGATGGGGTGCCGATTGTCGGTGGTGCCTCCAGCATCAGCACTTTGAACATCGAGCGAGTTGAAGTTGTCAAGGGGCCGTCATCGGCGCTGTTTGGCCGCAGCACGTTTGCCGGCGCGATCAATTATATTTCCATCACCCCCAGTCTGACCGAATATAGCGGTACCGCGACGGCGGAGATCGCCGAAGACAACACGCATATTCTGTCCTTCGCTCTGGAAGGTCCGATTGTCGAGGGCTTCTTGAGCGGTCGGTTGTTCGTTCAGGATTATGGCACTGGCGGGCAATATCGCAGTTCTTCAGATGGCGGCGACTTGGGCGAGGAGAGCACGCGGACCTATATGGCGACTTTGTATGCCGAGCCAACGCCAAGCCTGCAATTGAAGCTGCGCGGCATGTATTCGGAAGATAATGACGGCCCAGCGGCTTCGGTCCATTTGGGTAACAGCAGTGCGCGGCGCGGCGCCGGCCCCGATGTGGCAAATTGTTTCGCGCAAAACCCCAGCCTTGCCACCGCCTTGAAGCGCAACACGCCAGGCACCAGTCTGACCGATTTTATTTGTGGCGCGGTGCCGATTGTCGATTTGACTGATAGCAATACCCAAATTTCTTCCCCGGACATTTTGCCTTATTTCGATTTGGTGCGGGACGTCGATGAATTTCCGACATTGACGGAATTTGGGCTTCGCCGCGAGCAAGCCCGGATCGCCTTCTTCATCGATTATGATTTCGAGGGCTATACGGTTAGTTCCATATCCAGTTATGACGATGAGCGAGTCACCAATATTCGCGACCTTGATGATTCCGGCGTTGAGAACTGGATCAATTTCGATCTGTTCCGCAACAAAAGTTTCTTCCAGGAACTGCGCTTGACTTCTCCGGGAAACAAAAAGCTGACCTGGATGCTGGGCGTTGGCTATTATAACGGCAAGAACATTGGCTATTACCTCAATGGCGGTGAGTCGGTCGTGGCTTATGATGGCGGCATGACGGCGCCGCTGGCGTTCGACGTCGATACCGCTTTCGGGCGCGCGGCCGATGGCATTTGCCCTTGCGGCTTCAATGGCTTTAACCCGCCGCCGGTGCAGCAAAACAAAACCATGAGTGTGTTTGGCGCGATCGGCTATGATTTCACCGATTGGGTCGGGCTGGATTTTGAATGGCGTTATCAACGCGACAAATTGCGTCAACGCGATGCCGCGCGGACATCGATTTTGCCGCCAACGGCGCCATTTGCAACCGGCAATGGCACTGAATTGGGTGCTACCTTCAAGAACTTCTTGCCGCGTGTGACGATCCAGGTGACGCCGCAAGACGAAACCAATGTCTGGGCGACTTTCTCAATCGGCAATAATCCTGGATTCTTCAACTCACGCTTTGCGGCATTTTCGCAAGCGGAACTGGACCTCAATCCAGACTTTGTGCAAAACGCTAGCCTGTTCCTGGATGAAGAAGAGTTGGAAAACTGGGAACTGGGCGTGCGCCAATCCTTGTTTGATGGTCGCGCCACTTTCTCTGTTGTCGGTTATCTGATGAACTGGAAAAATCAGAAGACCCGCACAGGCGTGCTGTTCAACAATGTCGGCGGTGGCATCAGCGTCACCACGGCGGCGGTGCAAGGTTTCAACACCGACTTGATGGGTATCGAAGCCGAGTTCACCGCCAATGTCACCGACAATCTGATCGTTTCCGGGCAGGTGACGTTTTCGGATGCCGAATTCAAGAATTTTGAGTGCGGCTTTACCGATGACTTCGCGCCCGCCAACGCTCTAGGCATTGTCGATTGTAGCGGCAATACGCCCCTGCAGTTTCCGAAATGGAGCAGTTCCTTCTCCATCACCTATCAAGATGTCTTGCCCTTTGAAGGCATGCAAGAATGGGGCTTCTTCACCCGCATAGACGGCATATTCACAGGTAAGCAGTTCACCGACGAGCAAAACTTCTCCTATATCGGCGATGCTTGGCGGTTTAATCTGCGTGGCGGTGTGCAACGTGAAAACCTCCGGCTTGAAGTGTTTGTCACCAATTTGTTTAACAACAAACAATATCAAGCAGGTGGTCGGACCAGCGATTTCAGTGCCGACCGTGGCTCGATTTTCCCATTCGAGTTCAGCGACAATCAAAGCTTGACGTTGATACCGGCCAAAAAGCGTCAAATCGGCGGCAGGGCGGTTGTCAACTTCTAACGGCGTTGATATCAGCGCCATCATCGATGCCGGTCGGGGTCGCGGCGCATATTATGTGCCAGGCCCCGACCAGGAGCCCCTGCACGCGCCACGGCAAGGGACGTGGCGGATAAAGACGGAGAGTTTCTCGAAATGATCATTCATGACATCAGCATCAACATCGAAGAGGACATGATCTATTGGTGGGAAGGCAAGAAGCCGGAGATGCGCTCGGTGTTTCGGATTGCCGATGGCGCGCCGTCGGAAGTCACCCGGTGGCTGTTGGGGTCGCATACTGGTACCCATATCGATGCCCCACGGCATTTCATAGAAGATGGCGATACGGTTGAAAAACTGCCCTTGGAGATTTTTATCGGGCCGGCTCGCGTTGTCGATGCAACCACGCCCGATGATGCGCCGATCGATGCCGCGATGGTCAAGCGTGCCAATTTGAACGGCGCGACACGGGTGTTGTTCAAAACATCCAATTCGGAAAAGCGGCTAACCAAAAAGGATTTTGATCACAGCTATGTTGCCATCACCGCGGATGGCGCCCAAGCCTTGGTCGATGCCGGTGTGCGTTTTGTCGCCATCGATTACGTCACCATCGAGGACCGGCATCAGTGCGAGGAATGGCCAACGCATCATATTTTGTGCGGCAATGGCGTGGTCATCCTGGAAGGCGCCGATTTGCGTAATGTGAAGGATGGTGAGTATTTCATGTGCTCATTGCCGATCAAGCTGAAGGGATCGGAAGGGGCGCCCACGCGTACGGTGTTGATTGAAGGGATCGCCTTCCAATGAGCGTATCCTGTGCTTTGGCGACGCCGCATGAGCTGGCGACCAAGGCCGGTATCGACAGCTTTGCGGCGGGCGGCAACGCCATTGACGCAGCCATTACCGCCGCTGCCGTGCTGACTGTGATTTACCCGCATCAGTGCGCGCTTGGCGGCGACTTGTTCGCGCTGGTCAAAACGCCGACTAAGAACACTGTCAGCGTCAACGGGTCCGGCGTGTTGCCACGCCGCGTCGATCCCGAAGCCTGGCGTCGCAATTATCGCGAAGCGCCGGCGATGGGCCCTGATTCCATCACCGTGCCAGGCTTGGTGGCGGGGTGGCGAAGCCTGGGCCAATTGGGTGCGCGTTTAACGCCAAAGCAGTGGCTGGCGCCCGCTATCGCCTTGGCCTCGGACGGCGCGGCGGTCTCGGCTTCACTAGCGCGGGGCCTGGTGTTGCGACAACAGGTCATCAAGGCCGATCCCGGACTAGCCGCAGTGTTCTCCAACAATGGCGATTTAAAAAAAGAAGGCGAAACATTCAAGCAACCGGCATTGGCCGCAACCCTGGCCGTGATGGCCGGCGAGGGGCTTGAAGCATTTTATCAAGCTCCCATCGCTGCGCGCCTGGCACAAGGACTGCAAGCCTTGGGCAGCGTCATCGAGGCCGATGATTTGGCGGCGCATCAAAGCGTCTTGGCGGCGCCGCTGGCGTTGGCGAAAGAGGGCAAGCGGATTTTGACAAGCCCGCCCAATTCACAGGGCTTCGTATTTCTGGAAACCCTTGCGGCATTGCTGATTTGCGGCCGGTCGCTGGATCGGCTGAACGACGAACTGGATTTAACGCTGGCGGCGTGTTTGATGGCCGCCAGCGACCGCGACCGCTATTTGGGCGATCCCCAAATCAGCCCGGTGCCGCTGGACCGGCTGCTGGACGACGCGCAATTGAAGGCGCGTTTGGCCAGCCGCAATCCAGCCGTTGCCGATGCGCGCAGAATTGCCCAGTCCGCACCAGCGCATGGCGATACGGTAGCGGTCTGCGCGATGGATGATGATGGCAACGCCGTTTCGCTGATCCAAAGTGTATTTCAGAGCTTTGGCGCCGGCATATTGGAGCCCGCCACCGGTGTCATTATGCATAATCGCGCCCGGGGCTTTTCGTTGGACCCTCAGGCCGCCAATGCTGTGAAGCCCGGGACCCGACCTGCCCACACATTGATGCCGGTGTTGATCGAAGAGGGCGGTGAACTGTCGGCGGCGGTCGGCACCATGGGTGGGCGCGCGCAACCCCAAATTTTGACCCAAATCTTGCCGGCTGTTTTGCGCTCCGATCAGCCCCTGGCCGAGAGTTTGGCGGCCCCGCGATGGGTGTTTGGCGCCGCCGACATGGAGTTTGCCAGTCTTGGCATTGCTTATGAACAAACTGCACCGGCATTTTGGCGAGAACGGCTGGCAATGGCGGGACTGCCGCTGCATCCGGTCGCCGCCGGGGATGAACGCATGGGGCATGCCAATGTTGTCAGGCGACGTCGGCAAGGCGGACTTGAAAGCGCATCCGATCCCCGGTCTGACGGCAGTGGCGCGGTCTATGCGCGCGCCGCATAAACGAAACGATCTTGCGTCGGTTGAAATTTGGCTGAGTTAAGAGCAGTAGAACAATGAAAATTTCAGAAATGCCGAGGCTCCGATTTGCCACGCTGCCAACGCCGTTGGAGGAAGCCCCTAATCTGTCAAGGGCATTGGGCGGCCCGCGGATTTTTTTCAAGCGCGATGACCTGACCGCTGCGGCGCTGGGCGGCAATAAGGTGCGGAAGCTGGAATTCATTATTGGCCGGGTACTTGCCGAAGGCTATGACACGCTCATCGTGCCAGGTGGCTATCAGTCGAACATGGCGCGTATTTCAGCAGCCTTGGCGAACAAAGTTGGCCTCGATGTTGAATTGGTTTTAGGCGGCACACCGGGCGAAGCCATTAACAAGAATGGCAATCTCTTGTTGGAGCATGTGTTGGGCGCCAACATCACCTTTGTCGAGACCCAAACTCGGTGGGATTTCGGCGATAGTCTGGAAAATTTGCGCGAAACGCTTCTGTCGCGCGGCCGCAAGCCCTATCTGGTGCCGCTGGGTGGCTCCAGTCCGGATGGCATGGCGAGCTATATCGAGGCCATGCATGAACTCAATCAACAATGTCACGACCGAGGCATCAGGCCGGATCGTGTCTTTATCGCGATCGGTTCCGGTGGCACCTATAGCGGCTTGCTGCTGGGCGCTGCCGATATCGCCGCCGGTTTTGATATTGTCGGCATCAGTGTCAGCCGTAGCCGTTCCTATCTGCTTGAGAAAATTCCGGAAAATCTTGAGACCGGCGGTGGTCTACTTGGCAATGGGCGGCCAAATGCCAAGCCACGGCTGTCCATCTATGATGACTATATCGGCCCAGGCTATGGCGTAATCACCGACCCATGCAAGGAGGCCATTCAATTGGTCGCCAAGACCGAGGGTGTTTTCCTCGACCCGGTTTATTCCGGCAAGTGCATGGCGGGATTGATCGATTTGATCCGGCAAGGCGTGATTGGCAAGAACGAAACCGTGGTGTTTTGGCATACCGGCGGCTGGCCTGCGCTGTTTGCTTATGAACAGGAATTGATTGGCGCGACATCCGGTTGATTTGCGGGTTTGACGCGCCTCTTTGATGCGGAGCGCAACTTTATGTTGATCGTCATCGCGCTTGGGGGCAACGCGCTCTTGAAGCGCGGTCAGCCCGTCACTATTGAGACGCAAAGAGACAATATCCGCACGGCCGTCGATGCCTTGGCCCATATTGCGCGCCAGCATCAATTGATCATCACCCATGGCAATGGCCCCCAAGCCGGGCTGCTGGCCTTGCAAGCTGCGGCATATAAGGAGGCGGAACCTTATCCGCTGGACATCATCGGCGCCGCCACCGCTGGCATGATCGGTTATATGATCGAGCAAGAGCTGGGCAATGTGCTCGATAGCGGTGCGCCATTGGCCACGGTGCTAACCCGGGTGCGCGTCGACCCTGATGACCCGGCGTTCAAAAACCCGAACAAATTTGTCGGCCCCCAATATACTGAATCGCAGATCGAGGTTTTGGCGCGCGAACGCGGTTGGGTCTTCAAGCAAGACAACCAAAGCTGGCGCCGCGTAGTGTCGTCGCCGGAACCCAAAAGCATTGTTTGGCATCGGCCGATACGCTGGCTGGTGCAGCAGGGCGCCTTGTTGATCTGCGCCGGCGGCGGCGGCATTCCTGTGATTGACCGCGGCCCCGACGGCGGGCTGGTGGGGGTTGAAGCGATCATTGACAAGGATCGCACCAGCAGTTTGTTGGCGCAAGAGCTGTCGGCCGACCTGTTTATCATCGCCACGGATGTCGACGGTGTGTATGAAGATTTTGGCACGCCGCAGCAAAGGCTGCTGCGGCAGATTTCGCCCAACCATTATCAGCAGGGTCAATTTCCGGCAGGGTCGATGGGTCCAAAGGTCGATGCAGCGTGTTGGTTTGCCAGAACGACGGGACGGCGTGCGGCCATCGGCGCATTGCATCAGATTGAAGATATCGTCAATGGCAAGTCGGGCACGATCATCGATCCGACCATCGCCGATGCCTGATTCCGGTGTCGTGCCGGCGGCGAGGGGGCGGCACGGACCGCGCCTGATCTTTTTATCGCTGCTTGTGGGATTGCTATTTGCTGGGTGCGACTCCGGCCAGGGTGGCGGCGATATCCAGCCGGGACCGGACAGATTGGTTATGGCGGGCACTAAGCCTGGGGTTCGTTTAGACCCGCACATGGATGCGCAGTGGGAAGTTCTTTATATCCTGTCGGCGGTCTATGAAACGCTGGTGAAAACCACTGCCGATGGCACGGTTTCGGCGGGCCTGGCAACGGATTGGCAGGTCAGCGCGGATGGCCTGAGCTATGTCTTCAAGCTCAAGCCGGATGTCTTTTTTCATGACGGCACCCGGTTTGACGCCCAGGCGGTCAAGGCTAATTTTCAACGGATTCTGGATCTGGGCCCGCAATCCCTAAAAGCCCGCAGTTTATTACCACCAATACAGGCCGTTGAGGCCATGGATGCGACGACTCTCAAGATCGACCTGAAAAGGCCCGACAGTTCGTTTCTTTATGCGCTCAGTCTGCCTTATTTGGGCATGGCGTCGCCCAACGCAGTTGAGCGTTGGGGCGAGCGTTATCATCATCATCAGGCCGGCACTGGCCCATTTGCCTTTGTCGATTATGAAGTTGGCGATTTTTATCGCCTCAAGCGGCGAGCCGGCGCGGCCGATGCGTCCGCTGACGGGGAGTGGCCGGGCAGTCAGCCCGTCGAAGAAATCATTTGGCGCTTTCTACCGGAACCGTCGACCCGTGGCCCGGCGCTGATTTCCGGCGATGTCGACATTGCGTTCGACATCGACCCGGTCGAGGCAAAGGCGCTGGAAGCGGCCGAGGGCATCGCTATCGCCAAGGCCTATCTCACCGGCCAGCCGGCGTTCTGGTTTCTCAATACCACCAAGCCACCGACCGACGATATCAGGGTGCGCAAGGCGATTTTGCATGGCGCCGACATGCAAGCGGCGGTAGATGCGGTGATGCGCGGTTATAACCCCAAGGCGCATGGGCCGTTGGCGGCGGTCACGCCGGGCTATGCCGCGGAAGTCGAAGCGCTCTATCCACATGATCCGGAGCGTGCCCGCGCGCTGTTGGCGCAGGCCGGCTGGCTGGACCGGGACGGCGACGGAATTCGCGAGAGCGACGGGCAGCCACTAAGCATCGCATTGTCGATGGTCAGTTGGGGAAAAAGTCGTATCTTCAGCGAAGTGCTGTTTTCCCAGCTACGCGCCATCGGCATTGAGGTGAAGCTCGAAATGATGGATTTTTCGGTGCAGATGCAGGCTGGGCGGCAAGGCGAGAAAAACATGTTGTTCATGGGCGGCTCCGGACATTCCGCCGCCGATTCCCTGCGTGGCTTTTTCCATTCCGACAATACTGCTGCCGGCTTTGCTTGGTCAAAGGCGCGGGATGCGGTCCTCGATCGGTATTTGGATCAAGCCATTATCGCCACCGATGACCGGGAGCGGGACCGGCTTTATCGTCAAGCCCAAATCCGGATCATGGAGCAGGCGTTGATCGTGCCCATTTATGACTATGTGTTGTTGGTTGGCGTGAATCCGCGGGTGCGCGGCCTGCGCTGGGGTACCGCCGGTCTGGCGCCAAACTTTGCCGCAATGCGCATCCAATCCGGAAGGGCAGTTCCGTGAGCGGTTTGGTTTCCTTCATCATCAACCGAATTTTGTTGATGTTCCCGGTCGCCTTTGGGGTGGCCACCATCACTTTTGCATTGATGTATTTACTGCCCGGCGACCCGGCTTCGGCGATGTTGGCGAAATCGGGCGCGTCGGCGGAGCAGATCGCCGCGTTGCGCCGCGACATGGGCCTCGATCAGCCCTTCCACATTCAATATCTCTATTATCTCGGCAATATTCTGGAAGGGGACCTTGGCCGCTCAATCGTCAGCCAAGAGCCGGTATTGTCATTATTGCTGTCCCGTCTGCCGGTGACGCTGGAATTGGTGATCGCGGCATTGGTGTTGGCCATTCCGATTGGTGCCTGGTTGGGCATCGCCGCAGCGGTAAACAAGGGGCGTTGGAGCGACCGCGCCGTGATATTCTTTTCGGCGCTTGGCGTTTCAACACCTAGCTTTTGGCTGGCGCTGATGGCGGTGATGATCTTTTCAGTGTCGCTGGGCTGGCTGCCGGCATTTGGCTCCGGCAGCTACAGGCATTTGGTGCTGCCAGCGGCGGTGATGGCGGTTGGGGCCATCGGTACGGTGGCACGCACCGCACGCACCAGCATGTTGGAAGTCTTGAGCCAGGACTATATCCGCACCGCCTGGGCGAAAGGCCTGGGCCGCACTGCGGTGTTATATCGGCACGCCTTGCGCAACGCGCTGATTCCAATTGTCACGATCATCGGGCTGCAATTCGGTTGGCTGGTGTCGGGCTCGGTGATCATCGAGTCCGTATTTTCCCGTCAGGGCATCGGCCAATTGCTGATCGCGTCGATCATCGAACGCGATTTTCCCGTTGTCCAAGGCGCCGTGCTGTTATCGGCGGTGCTTTACGTGATGCTGAATTTGCTGGTGGATATCATATATGCCTTCGTCGATCCGCGAATCCGCTATGACTGACACCGCCAATGCCGGCGGGGCGTCGCTGTGGCGGCAAAGCCTTTCGCGGATCCGGCGGGATGCCAGCGCCATGACCAGCCTTGGTGTTTTGGCCTTTTTCTTCATGATAGCGCTGTTGGCACCTTGGTTGGCGCCTTTCGATCCGTTTGACGCAGCCCCGGAACGGTCATTATTGCCGCCCAGTTGGGTACATCCCTTCGGCACGGATCTGGTGGGCCGCGATGTTCTCAGCCGGGTTCTGTATGGCGCCAGGGTTTCGCTGTTGATTGGCTTTGTATCGGTGGCGATTTCGGCATTTTTGGGCATCATGCTCGGCTTGGTGGCGGGTTATTTCCGTCGCCATGTCGACAGTATCATCATGCGCTTCATCGATATCTTGATGGCGTTCCCGGGCATTTTGCTGGCGTTGACGGTGATTGCGCTATTGGGTCCGGGTCTGCTCAATGTCATGATCGCGGTGGGTATTGGTGGTATCGCCAACTATGCGCGCCTGGTGCGCGGCAATGTCTTGGCGGTTCGCGAACAACCCTTTGTCGAAGCCGCCCGCGCGGTTGGTGCTGGCCATGTCAAAATCATGACCTTGCATGTTCTTCCCAACGCCTTTCCGCCGGTGCTGGTGTTGATCAGCATGTCCTATGGTTGGGCTTTGCTCAGTGCCGCAGGCCTCAGCTTTTTGGGGCTGGGTGCTGAACCGCCAACGGTGGAGTGGGGCAGCATGCTTAACGACGCCCGATCACTGATGCGGGTGGCGCCGTGGACGGCCATATTTCCAGGCTTGTCGATCATGTTGGTGGTGCTGGCGTCGAATCTGTTGGGTGAGAGCTTGCGCGACGCGCTCGATCCGCGACACAGCGAAGGCTGAATTTGGGGCAAAATCAGGCGGCACAAAAAAAGAGCGCCGGCGCGGCTTAAGGGACAGGAATGAGCCGCGCCGGCGAAGCATGGTCCCGTCAATGGCCAGGAAAGCGGGGGTTGGGGGCGCGGCCATTGCCAGGACGCTGCAACAACGCCGCCACTAATCTGGGTGTTCCCGTGCGTTCAAAATTTTTCGCCCGCATATCAACGCATGCTCGTTCATTGGCAAATATAGCCGCCGTCGATGACCAATTCGGCGCCGGTGACGAATTTGGCGTCGTCCGATGCCAGATAGGCGATGCCGGCGGCAATATCCGCCGGTTCCCCGACATGGCCGATGGGATGGCGGGCATCCAACGCGGCGCGAAAGTCCGCTGGGTCCTCGCCCATGTCACGGCCTAATTGTTCGACCAAAGGCGTCCATATAAAGCCAGGGTGAACAGAATTGACGCGAATTTTGTCCTTGGCATAGAGCAGGGCGTCGGTTTTGCTCATTTCCCGTACGGCCCCCTTCGACGCATGATAGGGGGGAATGTCCGGCGCGCTGATAATGCCGTAAATCGACGACAGATTGACGATGCTGCCGCCACCTGCTTGGCGCATCAACGGGATGGCATATTTGGTCGCCAAAAACACGCCAGTCACATTGATATCCATCACCCGCGCCCATTCCTGTTGGCTCAGTTCATGCGTCGGCTTGTTGGCGCCCGCGATGCCGGCATTGTTGACCAGAACGTCCAGCCGTCCCCATTTGGCGGCGACTGCCTTGAAGACCTCTTGAACATTGTCTTCATCCACCACATCAAGGCGCCAAAAGGCGGCGGCACCGCCTTCAGCGTTTATGGCCTTGGCCAAGTCTTGGCCTTCATCCTCCAAAATGTCGGTCACCGCGACTTTGGCGCCCTCTTGCGCCAGGCGTCGGCAGGTTTCGGCGCCGATCCCTAAACTGCCGCCGGTCACCAAACAAACCTTGTCTTCTAAACGGTTCATCACTTGCTCCCTTCTAGGCCGTCAAAAAGCCGCTACCACGGGCTGGCCCGGTAAACTGAGCCTGTCGCCGATGTGGCTGAGCTGGGCGCCATAGTCGCGGTTGGGACATGCGCCGAGTTCCAATTCATCGACAGTCCGGCGCAATGCGTCAGGTCGGCTGTCCTCGACCGCGATGCTGAACAGGCTTTGGCTGGTCAGATGGACATGGACGATTTCAGCCAGGCAGCCGCGCCGTTTGAAGCGCAGCCGCGCCTTGTCCACCAGGCGCAATCGGATGGCCGGGGCCTGCTCGGACAAGGCGGCCAAAAGCTGGGGCGCGGCGAGGCGGGCGGCGGCGGGCAACGGCGCGGCCAAACCTAAACTCAAGGCTAGCGCCCGGGTCTCGATCGGACGTAACGGAAAATCCGCGACCATGGCAACGCGCCATTGCTGCAAGCCATGCCATGTGCCTATGCGTTGCTTGATTTCCAGGTGCCTGCCTTCACGCAGTTTTACAAGCTGTGCAGTGGGCCGTGGCGACAGCAGATAGATATCGCAGCGGCTGTCGGCGCCGTCGAGCTGCCAATATTGCTGCAGCGTGGCGGCAGCCGGATGGAGTTGGCGCGACCAACAGCGGAACTCATAGCGGGCCGGCGGGGTTGACGGTGCGGGCGGCGCCGGCGCCTGAAGGCGATATCCGGTGCTCACGCTGCCTCCTTGGCCGCTGCGTGTTGCCGGATCTGATCGATATCGTCAGCCGCGGCGGCACGAATCAACGCCGTGGCCAAGCGCGCAAAATCCTTGGCTTCGACATGCGCGGCAAGGTCGGCGGCAGTCTCTGGCAGTCCCAATTGGGCGGCGGCCTTGGCGGCTTTGGGGTCGAGGAACGGAAACAATTCATCCCACACACCCTGCATTTCGCGGAGAAAAATATCGGCGCCAACATCGCCAATGCCTTTGAATGCCTTAAGCGCTTCTCGCTCGGCTTTGGGACGGCGCTTGGCTTCGCGGCGGAGGCGGCGCAAATCGCCGCCATAATGATCCAAAAGGCGGGCAGCGGCGTCACCCAACATGCGCGCCGTGCTTTCGTCAAAGCGCCCATAACCGGCGTTATTCAGTGCGTCTACCCGTTGCCGCCATGTGCTTTCCTGCATCTTGTGGGCGGTTGTCCAGCCCTGCGCGAATAGCGCGGCGGCGGCCTTAACGGCAATGCCTGTCGATATCCGCGCGCTCATCAGCAGCGATGCGCAAAGCCAGCAAAACAACGGTCCGGGGGTGTTCTGGTCGATGCCGATCTCAAGTTCCTCGGCATAGGTCCGGCCATGGCGTTCCAACAACGCCGCGATCACACTGACGGGACTTGGCTTATCTCTGGCGCGGCGGCTGGGCATGGCGCGGTCTCGATTGCAGGCGGTTCGACAATGATTTGAGAAAAGCCCACCCCGACCCGGGTTTCCTTAACATGTGTCAATGACGGTTGCCGTCTCAGGCTTCAGTTTCGCGCCCATGTCGCAGGTTTTCCAAGATTGACGAGGCATGGCATGAGCGAAGATGGACGTGTGGCCTTGGTCACCGGTGGGGTCCAAGGTTTGGGCGCGGCTGCGGCCAAGGCATTGCTGAACCAAGGCTTCAAGCTGGCGGCGGCGCATCTGGGCGCTGGCGAAAAGGCCGAGCGCTTCCAACAAGAAACTGGCATTCCGGTTTTTGAATGGGACGTGGCCGACTATGAAGCCTGCCGCCAAGGCGTTGAACGGGTGGCCAAGGAGGTCGGGCCGATTGATGTTCTGGTCAACAATGCCGGCGTCAACAAGGATGTGATGTTCCACAAAATGTCGCTGGAAGATTGGCAAGCAGTGATGCGTGTCGACCTGGCGTCGATGTTCAATATGACCCGGCCGGTGATCAATGGCATGCGTGAGCGCGGCTTTGGCCGTGTCATTAATATTTCATCGGTCAATGCGCAAAAAGGTCAGGCGGGCCAGACCAATTATTGCGCCGCCAAGGCTGGCGTTCTCGGATTTACGCGGGCTTTGGCGCGCGAGTGCGCCAGCAAGGGCATTACCGTCAATGCGGTGGCGCCCGGCTATGCCGCCACGCCCATGGTGGACGCCGTGCCAGACAAAATCATGGACCAAATCTTAGAACAGGTACCCTTGGGTCGGTTGGCGGAGCCGTGGGAGATTGGCCGATGCGTGGCTTTTCTGGCGTCGGAGGAGGCTGGTTTTCTGACAGGAATGACATTGTCCGCCAATGGCGGCTTTTACATGCACTGATTATCGCTGTGATGGAGAAAGTTCCATATGAACGGAAAAGTCACGCCCATGCGCCGCAAAAAAACGACCGATGCGGCGCGCAACACGGCAAAAGAGCAAGACAATAGCGGCGACACCCGCGAATCTCGCGAGGGTCTCAGCGCTAGCCCACCCGAATTGACGCCGGCGGACCCTTTCGAGATGCCGGATCGCTACAGCACCGAAAGCCTGGATCGCGCGTTCAAGGCGCATATGGCGCGGTTTACGCTGGGTGTCACGCCTTATGGTTTGGCTTCACAATTCTATAATTGGTGGATCCATCTTGCTGGATCGCCGGGCAAGCACGCGATGCTGTTAGAGAAGGCGGCGCGCAAATGGGCGCGCCTCGCCACTTTTGCGCTGACATCGCTGCGTGATGATCAATCCAAGCCCTGTATCGATCCCTTGCCCCATGATCACCGGTTCGACGACGATGGTTGGTGCCGCTGGCCCTATAATTTGATTTATCAGAATTTTCTCCTGACCCAACAATGGTGGCATAACGCCACCAATAATGTCGACGGCCTGTCGCGGCATGAGGAGCAAGTGGTTTCTTTTGTCACCCGGCAGATCCTGGATGTGTTCAGTCCAAGCAATTTCATTTGGACCAATCCGGAAGTCGCGCGCACCACCACCGAACAAGGCGGCGCCAATCTGCGACAAGGCTTTCAGCATTTTCTAGAGGATTGGGAGCGGGCGATATCCGGCAAGCCGCCGGTCGGAGCCGAGGACTATCTGCCGGGCAAGAAGGTGGCTCTCACCGAAGGCAAGGTTGTGTATCGCAACCATCTGATTGAGCTGATTCAATACAGTCCAAAGACCGACAAGGTCGCTTCGGAGCCGATTTTGATCGTCCCGGCCTGGATCATGAAATATTATATTCTCGATCTTTCACCGCACAATTCGCTGGTGCGCTATCTGGTTGAACAGGGCTTCACGGTGTTCATGGTCTCGTGGCGTAATCCGACCGCGCAAGACCGCGACTTGACCATGGCGGATTATCTGGAAAAGGGTGTGTTCGACGCACTGGAAGCCGTGCGTGAAATTGTGCCGGAAAAAAATGTGCATGCGGTTGGCTATTGTATTGGTGGAACCTTGTTGGCCATGGCCGCCGCCGCCATGGCGCGCGACAAGGATCGCAGACTGGCCAGCATCACGTTTTTCGCAACCCAGACCGATTTCACCGAAGCTGGCGAATTAATGTTGTTCATCAGCGAAAGCGAAGTTTCGTTCCTTGAAAACATGATGTGGGATCAAGGCTATCTCGACACCAAGCAGATGGCCGGCGCCTTTCAGCTGCTGCGTTCCAACGACCTGATTTGGTCTCGTTATATTCACGAATACCTGATCGGCAAAAGACAAGACATGTTCGACCTGATGGCATGGAACGCCGATGCTACCCGGATGCCCTATAAAATGCAGACCGAATATTTGCGCCGCATTTTCTTGAACAACGAACTGGCGCAAGGGCAGTTCAAAGTCCGTGGCCGGCCAGTCGCGTTGTCGGACATCAAGGCGCCGATCTTCAGCGTATCGACCACCAAGGACCATGTCGCACCCTGGCGTTCGGTCTATAAGGTGCATTTGTTGACCGACACGGACGTCACCTTCGTATTGACCAATGGCGGTCATAATGCCGGTATTGTCAGTGAGCCCGGTCATGACGGCCGCCATTATCGAATTCGATTCAGTCCTGAAAACGAAGCCTTCATGTCGGCCGATCGCTGGACCATGGAGGCAGCCAAGCATGATGGCTCTTGGTGGCCGGCCTGGGTGGATTGGCTGCGGCAACAGTCCTCAGGCGAACATGCGCCCCCGCCCATGGGTGGAAAGTCGGCATCGCTAGCGCCAAAGATGGACGCGCCCGGCAGCTATGTGTTGCAACAATGAGCGGCGCCGAAATCCGTAATCGCCTGCTTGAAGATTTGGCGGTCGGCGACGAAGCCGTGCTGGAAGGGCGGTTGGAAGACAGGGATATCCGGCTGTTTGCCGCCTTTGTCGGCGATCTTGACCCGGAGAATATGGACCGTGCCTTTGCCAGCGATCCGGCATTTTCCGACTTCGCCGGTCCGGGGCAATGGGCTTTGGGCTTGCTGCAATCCCTGATCATTGCCCAACTGCCCGGCCCTGGAACTAAGATCTTGAAGCAACGCTTGGCGTTTGGCCCTCCCGTGGCAATTGGCACCCGCCTGCGCGCACATATTCGCGTTGCTGAGAAAGATGCCAAGGCCGGCACCGTTGCATTGGATTGTCGTTGTGAAGGCGAAGACGGTATTTGTCATGTCGAGGGACGTATTGTCGTCCAAGCGCCAGATCAGCCCTACAGCCACCGCCGCGGCAAATTGCCCAGCGTACAGCCGCCGGCCCAACCGGATCGCTTTGCACGTTTGGTGGAACAGGCGCAGGCCGGGCCGCCGGTGCGCATGGCGGTGGTACAGCCCGTTGATGCGGCATCTTTGGAAGGTGCATTGGCCAGCGCCGATGCGGGCTTGATCGAACCGGTTCTCGTTGGCCCCCGGAAACGCATCGCGGAGGTTGCCAAAGACCTGGGCCGCAGTCTCGGGGACCATGAATGCGTTGATGCGCCGGATGCCAAGGCCGCTGCCAAGCATGCTGCGCAATTGGCGGCGGAAGGTCGGGTCGCGGCCTTAATGAAAGGGGCCCTACATACCGACAGCTTGATGGAAGCCGTACTGGATTTAAAGGCCTTGCGTGGACCGCGCCGGGTGTCGCATGTGTTTGCCATGGACGTGCCGGCTTATGAACGGCTGCTGTTCATATCCGACGCCGCCATCAATATCCGGCCTAGCCTGGAAGAATTGCGAGATATCGTACAAAATGTGATCGACCTTGCCCATGCCCTGGGCATTGAAGAGCCGCGCGTGGCGCTGCTGTCGGCGGTGGAAACCGTGACCGAAAAACTGGAATCGACAATCATCGCCGCCGCCTTGTGCAAAATGGCGGATCGAGGCGCCATTACCGGTGCGCTGCTGGATGGCCCATTGGCGTTTGACAATGCGGTCTCGAAGCAAGCGGCACAGATCAAGGGTTTGCGATCGGCAGTGGCGGGACAAGCCGACATTCTCATCGTGCCCGATTTGGTTTCAGGCAATATCCTGGCCAAGGACCTGGACTATCTGGCAGGCGCTGAAGCTGCCGGGATTGTGTTGGGGGCCAAGGTGCCGATTGCGCTGACCAGTCGCGCCGATAGTGTGATCGAGCGACGTGCATCTGCGGCCATTGCCGCGATTTTAGCCCATCGCCAGGCCGCGCGCGATGGCTGAGTGGATCATCACCGTCAATGCCGGCTCATCCAGCGTCCGTTGCGCCGTGTTCGAGTTTGCTAATCGATCACCTGAGCGATGCCATCAGTTCCATCTGCGGGGTCTGCCTCATCGTCCTGAGTTGACACATCATGATCTGAAAACGGATCAAAAGCAGCAGCGGTCGCCAAATTTCGATCAACAGTCTGATCCACATCAGCAGGGGCTTGCCGCGATTATGGACGCCATTGATGAGTTGCGCGCCACCGCTGCGCATGAGGTCGTGGCGGTCGCCCATCGCATCGTCCACGGTGGCGAGGAATTCATCGCCGCAAGCGAATTGCATGAGGATGCTTTAACCCGCTTACAGAAATTGTCTTGCTGGGCACCCAGCCATCAACCGGCTAATTTGGCGGCGGTCAAAGTGCTGCGTCGCCATTTTCCGGATGCGCGCCAAATCGGCTGTTTCGATACCATGTTTCATCATCCCCAACCATGGCAAGCGCGTGCCTTTGCGTTGCCGGCCGCGCTAGAGCGGCAAGGAATCCGCCGCTATGGGTTCCACGGGCTTTCCTATGCCTATATCGCTGATGTACTGGCGGCACGGCATCGCCGGTTTGCGCAAGCCAAGGCGGTTGTTGCGCATCTTGGTCATGGCGCCAGCATGTGCGCGATGGATGCGGGGCAAAGCGTCGCCACCACCATGGGCTTGACGCCGCTGGACGGCTTAGTGATGGGCGCCCGTTGTGGGTCGTTGGACCCGGGTGTGGTATTGCATTTGATTGAACAGGAAGGCATGTCAGCCGCCGCTGTTCGCGACATGCTCTATCAAGAGTCCGGTATGTTAGGGGTTTCCGGCTTGAGCAGCGACATGGCTGATTTGCTGGAAAGCAAAGAGCCGCGAGCGGCGCGCGCGATCAGTTTATTCGTCTATCATTGTCAGCGTGCGATTGGCTCATTGGCGGCGGCATTGGGCGGGATCGATGTTGTGGTGTTTACTGGCGGCATTGGCGAAAATGCCGCCACCGTGCGTCATGCGATATGCCGAGAACTCTCCTGGTTGGGATTGCGCTTGGACGTCGCCGCCAATGCGCGCGGCGCCGAAACCATCTCGACCCCAGACAGTTCGGTCGCCGCGCTGGTGTTGGCAACGGATGAGGAAATAGTCTTGGCCCGCGAGGCCGCCGCTTTCCTCAAAACTTAGCCAGCTTCGTCGGCTAGGCTCACGATGCTGTCGGCGGACAATTCGCGTTCGTCAAATAGCGCGTCATCAATTTGGCCCATCACCGAAACCCGGTCGCCAATCGAAATTTGCTGCATGCCTTGGTCATCGAGCGGGTTGTATAGCATCGATGCCGTGTCGACGGAAACTTCGCGCCAACCGGTATCCAGGGTAAATTCACGGCCGCTCTTAGCGGTGACGGTGCCGGTCATGCTGACCCAGCTACCTTCAGGCGCAAGTGTCGGCGTTGTGTAATAATAAATTGGGTCGCCTTCTTCGTCGGCACTGGAGGCATAATAATATGTGGCGCGGTCAAAGCTATAAACGCTGCCGGCTTCAATCGTGCGCGCCTGATAAAAGCCGTCATCGACACGACCATAAACCGTCACTTTCTCGCCAGGCATGATCCGCAGTTTGTCATCCTCATACCAGGCCCATTCATCCATCTCGACGGTTATCAGGCCCTCACCATAATCCAGCGTGAATGTTTCATCGGCTGCGGATGCGACAGTGCCAGTCAGAGAAATCCAGCTTTCATCCGACTTGCTATAGGGATTGACCGCCAAGCTGGGATTGGCGGCGAAAGTCGCGGCGGCGGTGATCGTCACCAATGCTGTCATTCGCAATATCATGATCGGCTCCTTGTTCAGTTCAACACTTGAACCACTGAGCCAGAAAAATCATGGCGCCGCCTTAACCTGGGATAAGCTCGCCCCTGATCAATCAACCGACGGCGATTGGCGTGGCGGGCGGGTGATCGCCCACCGTGCTGCCAGCACCGCCGGCGCGGCGATGAGGGCGATGATCAGAAAGGCCACCCAGGACTGGCTTAAGCTTGCGGGTTCCAACAGCATGGCGGCGATCGTCAAGGCCAGCCAAAACAATCCGGCGCCGACAACCGACAACACGGTCACGAAGATCAAATAGGCCGCCAAGGGTTTGCTGTCGGGATGCCTGGCGGCGCGCACATAAGGCACGGCGGCCAATAAAATCGCCACACCGATCAACACTGCGAATTCAACTTGCATGGTCGCCCTTTCCGCTGGCGGCTTCAAACCCAGTCACGATGTCCAACAGCTCGCTGGTGATGCTTTCTTGCCGTTTTTTGCGATAAGCGGCATTTAGTTCCGACAAGCGCTCCTCGATATTGCGGGACGCGGCTTGCATGGCCGCCAATCGCGAGGCATGCTCGCTGGCCATGGACTCCACCAGCGCCCGATAAAGATTGACGAATAAATATTGCCGCAGCAACCACGACAATAACGGGCCACGCGCCATGCGCGACATTGGCAGCCCGCGTGATGGCCACGGTCGGCTGGCCAATTTATCCAGAAAGTCTTGTGCAATCGGGAACAAGCGCTGTCGCGCAGGCCGCGCCGATACGCCAGTCTCGCGGCGATTGAAAACAACGTCAATCCTGCCAACATTTTGCTGATCTTGCCATTGGCTCAGTTGGACCAAAAGGTCCTGAGTCGATCGATTGAGGCCATTGACCGATCCCGGTAACCAGAAATTCGCCGCTGGGGCATGGCCCAAAAATTCCAACCGGGCCGAGGCTCGTGCGCCAATCGCCGCGATCAGGGTTTGATCAGGATTTCCGTCTTGATCGACCGTCTGCAATCCATGCGCAACGACATTTTGGTTGAACCGGCCGCATAGGCCGCGATCAGAACCAATGATCACAATGGCTTGACGGCCCTGAGCAGGGTCTGACCGCGCGACACCAGCCGCACCTTTCATGACCGCTTGCAAGCCAGATTCGATCACCGCGTCATAATGCTCCAAGGCTTCGGCAGCACGTTCATATTGCCGGATGCTGACGGCCGATAATGCTTTCATCGTGCCGACAATATCGCCGATCTGATCGGTTGTTGCGATGCGTGCACCAAGGCTTTCCAGACTTTCCATCATGCGTCCCGCTGATTGATCAAATCATGCTCGGCCACGATCGACTTAGCCATGTCGATCACCGCCGCCTTGTCATCTTCACTGAGTTTCTCGCCACCATCGATCCGGGTCGCGATGGCTTCCAGCCTGTCTGTCGCGGCATCGCGAATCAGTGCCGCGGCCTTGCCGGCGTCTTCAAGCGGCACCTCATCGAGCACCCCGCCGGTTGCCGCCAACAACACAGCGATTTGTTGGGTGACGGTCATGGGGTCTTGCTCGCGTTGTTTCAGCACCTCGCGCACGCGACGGCCGCGCTGCAATTTGCGCCGCGTGTCGTCGTCCAAACGGGTGCCGAAGCGGGCGAAAGACTCCAGTTCCTCGAATTGGGAATAGGAAAGACGCAAATCGCCGGCAACCGCGCGATAAGCAGGCAATTGCGCCTTGCCGCCCACCCGCGATACCGATTTGCCAATGTCGATCGCGGGCAAATGTCCGCGCTCAAACAAATTGGGCGACAAATAAACCTGGCCGTCGGTGATGGATATTAGATTGGTGGGAATATAAGCGGAAATATTCTGCGCTTGGGTTTCGATGATCGGCAAGGCGGTCAATGATCCGCCGCCATGTTCTTCGCGCAAATGAGTGGCGCGTTCCAACAAGCGTGCGTGAATATAAAAGATGTCGCCGGGATAGGCTTCGCGTCCCGGTGGACGCCGCAACAGCAATGACAATTCGCGATAAGCCCGTGCATGACGGGTCAAATCGTCATAAACCACCAACACGTCCTGGCCGCGCCCCATGAAATATTCGCCCATGCTGGTGGCTGCATAGGGCGCGATATATTGCAGCCCTGGGGCGTCGTCGCCGCTGGCAACTACAATGATGCAATGATCCATGGCTCCAGACTGCCTTAATGTCTGGATGACACGGGCGACGGCGGATGCGCGTTGGCCAATTGCGCAATAGATGCAGATTACGTCCCGGCCGATTTGATTCAGCATGGTATCGACGGCAATAGCGGTCTTTCCGGTCTGGCGATCACCAATGATCAATTCGCGTTGGCCGCGCCCAATCGGAATGGCGGCGTCAATGGCCTTGATGCCGGTTTGCAGGGGCACTTGCACGGGCGCACGATGAATGATTGGTGGCGCCGGCTGATTAATGGCGCGCCGTTCTTTGCTATCCAAGCGCCCTAATTGATCAAGCGGCCGCCCCAACGCATCGACAACCCGCCCCAACAACATCTCGCCGACTGGTGTGTCGACCACCCGCCGGCTACGCCGCGCCTTCGCGCCTACGGTCAATGGAGCGGGGTCACCCAATAAAATCAGGCCGGCCTGGTCTTGATCGATATTGGCGGCGATTGCCATGATGCCTTCGGGCAGTACAATGAGTTCATCGGCCTGTAAACCATCCAGGCCCGTGATGCTGGCAGTCGCCGTACCGATGCTGCGCAGGCTGGCAAACTGCTCGGCCTGAAGTCGCGGCCGCGCCGATTGCATTGCCGCGTCCATGGCCGAGAATAATTGCTGAGTCAGCTCATCCAGCATTGGATTTCCTTGTCGTGTTGGCAGTGCCGGCGCCATGGCCACTCAATGCCTGTTCCAGGTTTTCGCGCAATGCGTCGAAATAGCCTTGCAGCGACCATTCCAAACTGTAGCCATCCGTCTCCAATCGCAAACCCAGCCCTAAATCTTCGCCATGCACATAGCGGACGCCGCGATCGGTGCGGAGCACATCGTGAACGGCTTTGGTCAACTGGCTTTTGTTCGTTGGTTCAAGCTCGAAACCCGTGCTGATGACGATGTCTCCATCGGAACGGTCTATAGCCTTGCGGGCCTTTTTGCGCTGGGCGGCTTCGAGGTCATCTAACTGAGCGACGAAACGCGCGGCCATGGCATCTTGTAAGCGTTGACCAGCCAGGTCGTCTAAAGCACGTTGCGCCAAGTCATAAAAATGTTTTGCCGCCCGATGCTTCAGGTCATTCAAGAACTGTGTGCGTTCTGCCTCGAACTGTTGTTTCCATTCCTCTCGCTTTTGGGCAATTTCGTCGCGCGCTTGCTGCTCCAGTTCCTGTGCGATCTGCTTGGCCTGTTGGCGGGACTCATCCAGCAGGTCTTCGCGCTCGTCGTCCAGCTTACGCTGTTTATCGCGATAGGCGTCGGCCTCGCGCTGGGCTTCCTCGCGCTTGGACTCCGCATCATCGAAACGTTGCTGAATGCGCTGCTCGCGTCGCTGCATTGCCCGCGTGATGGGGCCATAAAGGAAATGCTTGAGCAGCCAAACCAAGACCAGGAAGTTGAGCGCCTGGGCAGCAACCGTGACCCAGTCAATTTGCATGGCTCAACCTCCGCCGCCGGCTGACAGCAGTTCAGTGAAAGGATTGGCGAAAATCAGGATCATCGAGACAACAAAGCAATAAATCGCCGTCGATTCGATCATCGCCAGGCTCACGAACAAGGTGCGCGTGATGGTGTTGGCTTCATCGGGCTGTTGCGCGATCGCGGCCAAGGCCTGAGCCGCCGCGCGGCCCTCTCCCAAGGCGGGGCCAATCGAGCCGATGGCAATGGTCACCCCGGCGGTGACAATGGAGGCAATGGCAACCAAGACGGTGGGATCCATGTTTAGTCTCCTTGTTGGCGAGGTTCGGCGGGCGAACGGCGCGGTTCGCCACCATGGCTGCGCGCGGCTGAAGCGATATAGACCATCGCCAAGACCGCGAAGATATAGGCTTGAATGAGTCCGGTAAGCATGCCAAGCAATTGCATGACGATGGGAAAAATAAACGGCGCGACACTAATTAAAATTCCGACAATCACTGTCCCGCTCATCACATTGCCATAAAGGCGCACCGCCAGGGCAATGGTCCGCGAAAGCTCGCCGATAATGTTGAACGGCAGCATGAACACCGTTGGCCGGATATAGTTTTTTAAATATCCGCCGATGCCCTTGTCGCTGATGGCGTATAAGGGCACCGCAACCAACACGCATAAGGCTAACGCCGTTGTCGTCGACAACGACCCGGTCGGAGGTCGATATGCCGGCACAAACGCCAAGAGATTTGAAATTGCGATATATAAAAACAAAGTGCCGATAAAGGGCATGTAACGGTCGGGATCGCGAACGCCGACATCGGCGATTTGATCGCGAATGCCGCCGACAATCACTTCGAGAAGATTTTGCCATCTGCCGGGGGTGCCTTGATCGCTCAAGTGGGCGGTCGCCACCCAACTGACACCGCATAAAAGCGCCATGATCAGCCAAGTCAGGACAATGGTGGCGTTCAGTTGGAAATCGCCCCAAGTCCACAAGATCCATTGGTCGGGGGTGATAGTCATGTTTTGACACGCCGGGTCAAAAAGCTGAGCGCCGCCATGCGTACGGCCATGAATGTCACCAGCGCCGTAATCACGAACACTGCAGGCACGCCCAGCCACAACACAGTCGCCGTCAGCGCGGTCAACAAGCCAAGCCGCAACATGCTGGATAAAAGCAAGTTTTTCATGCCGTGGCATCGGGCCAGCGCGCGCCAAAGCGCGGTGAAATACATAACCGCCAACCCGGCGCCGGCAACGACACTGGCGGCAAGCGAAAGCGCGAATTGCGTGGACATCAGCCAGTCTCCTTGGCCACTGTCTTGGCCAGCAGTCTTTGCACAATGATGGGGGCCAAGAGGCACGTCGCCAAACTGACGATGACCGCCGCGTTATAGAGCGCGGCTGGCACCGCCCAAGCGCCCAGACCCAATCCATAGACCATCACAATCAGGAAAATTTCAGCGCGCGGCATCATGCTGACGCCAATGAGCAGGCCGCCGCGCCGACCTCGCAACCAAGCCGCTGGTGCGCCGGCGCCCACTAATTTACCCAATACCGCGGCAATGAAGAATGCCACCGCCAAAATCGCGGCATCTCCAAAAGCGGTAAACTGAACCGCCAGCCCGATGGCAACGAAGAAAAACGGACTGAACAATGTGTAGAATTCGCCAAAGGCGCGTTCGATCCTCGCTTCCTCTGGGTCGCGGCTGAAGGCAAGGCCTGCGAAAAGGGAGCCAATGGCTAGCGAAAAACCTAGTAGATCAGCGGTGGCTGCAATCAATAAGGCCATGGCTGTGGCGAACATCAGCGGGCCTAATTGCGGCTCCAAGCGATGGAAGAAGGCGGTCAAACGCTGTTCAACGTGGCGGGAAAAGGCGTAGCATAAGGCACTGAAGGCGGCCAATTTCAGCAGTTGCCAGCCCGCCGTCTGCAACGCCACCGAAACCAGGGCGCCATTGTCTTGGTTTTGCTCCAGCATGGGCGCGACGGCGAATAACAAGCTCATCAAAATGACCGCTGAAACGTCATCCAGTTCGGCGACGTCCAGCAGCAGCGCGCCGTCGTCCGATTGCAACGCGCCGGCGTCTTCCCAAACGGCCGTCGATACGCCGATGCTGGTGGCGCTGGCGGCCACCCCGGCGAACAAGGCAGGCACCAAACCCAGCCCCGGCCAATTGTTGACCAAAGAAAACACCAGCAGCGCCGCCACCAGCATATTGGGCAGCCAGATTACAAAGGCATTGCCCAATTGCCGAACCAGCAGGCTTAGGTCGCTTTCGATACCGACTTTAAACAGCAATACGACAATGCCGAGCTTGGCTAGAAAATCGATATTGCGCTGGAGTTCCGGCCCGATGAAGTCAAATCCAGCGTCGATACCAGCCAGCGCCACGCCGATTAAAATATAACCAGCGACCGGCGTGATGTTCAGCCGCTGCAATTGCGACCGGCACAGCACTGCCGCCACGATTACGATGCCGACGATCGCCAATAACACCGCATATTGATTGGGAGATTCAATCATTGCGGCTTTCCCGTTTGACCCAGTACCAGGCGTTCAGGCAACCCAAGGTTATACCGGCCAGCAACAATGCCAAGGTCCAGGAAAAATCGGCTGGCACCTGTTCGTCAAGCCACAAGCCCAGCGCGACGCCCAATAAGGTTGGAATGGCAATCGCCCAGCCGACCAAGCCAAACATGCCAAGGCCAAACCAAATGCCACGATCGCGGCGCAAGCGCGCCCGCTGTTTGCGTTTTGCGCTGCGGCCAATTTCCCGCGCGGTTTCATCGATATTGCTTGCAGGCCGCTGTTGACGAGGCTTGGTCATGGCCATGCTTTTTCCAGCTCAATGAAGCGCCGCACAATGCCGGCCTCCAGCCGGGCCAATGCAGTGCGGGTCTTGCGCTCCTGCTCGTCCAGTTGTTGGAATTTCTCTTCGACTTGCGCTTGTAGGCTTTCAAGGCTTTGGCCTTCGATCACATCCCGCGTTGCCAGCGATACCAGCGCGCCGCATTTGACTAACGTACCTTCATGTGTGCCGAGGAAATATTCGCGGCCATCTTCGTCATCGTAAATCACTACGCCCGGCTTCAGCTGCGCGACATAATCGACATGGCGCGGTAACATGCCGAACGCGCCTTCCGGGCTTTCGGCGACTATCCGCGTCACCGCTTTGTCGAAAAATACTTGATGCGGCGTAATGACCCTAAAGCGCATGTCAATGCTCCGTCGCTTGGTCGGATTCGGCATTCTTGCCGGCAAGCGCGTCGACCGTTCCGATCATGTAAAAATCACTCTCCGGGCGATCGGCGAATTCATCGCCCAAGATCCTTTCGCAAGAATCCAGGCAGTCTTCCAAGCTGACAAAACAACCCGGCTGGCCCGTGAATTGCTCAGTGGTGAAAAAGGGCTGGGTTAGAAACCGCTCCAAGCGCCGGGCTCGGCTAACGGTTGCGCGGTCGGATTCGGATAATTCTTCGACACCCAACATGGCGATAATATCCTTAAGGTCCTCATAGGCCGCCAATTCGTGCCGTACGGCTTGGGCGATGTGATAATGACGGTCACTGACTCCGCCGGGCGTCAGCATCTTTGATGCCGAGCGCAACGGGTCTATCGCCGGATACAGGCCTTGCGACGCCTTTTTCCGCGACAACACGATGGAGGCGGACAAATGCGCGAATGTATGGGTGGCAGCGGGGTCTGTGAAATCGTCCGCCGGCACATAGACCGCTTGAATAGACGTAATCGCGCCCGTGCTTGTCGAGCAAATCCGTTCTTCCAATGCAGCCAATTCGCTGGCCAAGGTAGGTTGATAGCCGACGCGCGATGGGATCCGGCCCAGCAAGCCGGACACCTCCGCACCCGCTTGCACAAAGCGAAAGATATTATCGATCAGCAAAAGAACATCGCGGTTTTGCTCGTCGCGGAAATATTCAGCGATGGTCATCGCCGCATGGCCAACGCGAAATCGCACCGCCGGGCTCTCATTCATTTGCCCAAACACCATTGCGGTGCGCTCCAAAACACCGGCCTCTTGCATTTCGCGGTATAATTCCTCGGCTTCGCGACAGCGTTCGCCGATGCCACAAAACAGGCTAATGCCTTCATAGACCCCAACCATGTTGTGAATCATTTCGGTGATCAGCACCGTTTTGCCGACGCCGGCGCCACCAAACAGGCCAGCCTTGCCGCCTTTTTCCAGTGGGCTCAACAAATCGATCGCCTTGATTCCGGTCTCGAAGGTTTCACTGCCAACTTGGCGCCTGGCCAAAGGCACCGGATGGCCGCGAATGGAGCGTTTTTCCTCGTTCGCCAGGCTTTCCTTTCCGTCAATCGGGTCGCCGAAAACGTTCAGCATGCGGCCCAGTACAGCTTCGCCCACCGGCACGGTGATGGCGTCGCCATGATCCCGTACAGGCAAGCCAAGCTGTAAGCGTTCGCCGGCATTGAACACCAGGGCGCGGACATGGGCCCGATCGATCAACGCAGCTACTTCCATCATGATTGCGGTATCGTCGCCATTCTCAGCCTTGGTCTCGGCAATCAAAAGATTTCCAAGCGCGGGCAAGGCGTCCTCAAAGCGTACGGTGACAACACTGCCTTCAATGGCAACAAGTTCTCCGCTTTGCTTGGTCTGGGCAGCTTTCAAGCGGGGCGATGAGTCCGGCATGCCAAAACTGTGATCGCGGGCTTTGCGCGATGCCTTAATCTGCGTCAAACTATCGGCGCCGCCAAACCGCTAGAACGCCGTTGGCGCGATCGATCCGGTGGAGGTCAGGCCGCTTGACTGAACAGCGACAGACGCCGCCAGGCGCGAAGGCCGAAACTTGGCATGCCGCCGAGGCGGATGCGGTGTTGCGGCGCTTCGAGGTTGATGTCAGCAAGGGTCTTGACCCGGCGACCGCGGCCGATCGTCGGCGGCGCGTTGGACCCAATGTGCTTGCGCGTGGCGATCAGCAAAGCCTGTGGGGCGTTCTGCTGAACCAGGTCAAAAGCCTGGTCGTTATTTTGTTGGCGGTGGCGGCGGCCTTGGCCATGGCGATCGGCCAGGTGATCGAAGGGATCGCCGTGGCGGCGGCCTTGGTTTTCAACACATTGATCGGCTTTGTCACCGAATGGCGGGCGCGCCAGTCGGTTGCGGCCTTGCACCGACTGGGACGGATGCGGGCGCGGGTGCTGCGCGCTGGCCAATCGCGCCACATCGATGCGGTTGGCATCGTTCCGGGCGATATCCTGTTGCTGGACGAAGGCGATGTCGTGCCGGCGGATGCGCGGCTGGTCGAAATCGAAAATCTGCAAGTCGATGAGTCCACCCTGACCGGAGAATCGGTGCCGGTTGACAAGGACGCCAACGCAGTTGCCGCCGCCGCGCCCTTGGCCGAACGGCGGTCGATGGTTTATCGCGGTACCGCCGTCACCCGGGGCCGCGCCAAGGCGGTGGTGGTCGCCACCGGTCTTGCCAGCGAGTTGGGGCGGATTTCGGAACAGGTCGCGACGGCCGATGCCGAAGTAACGCCGCTGGAAAAGCGGCTCGATCAGTTGGGCCGGCGGCTGATTTGGCTGACCGTGCTGATTGGCATTGCGGTGGCGGCGGCCGGCATCGTCGCTGGCAAATCGGCCATGGTGATGGCGCAAACAGCCATTGCCTTGGCCATCGCGGCGGTGCCTGAGGGTTTGCCGATCGTCGCGACTTTGGCGCTGGCCACTGGTATGCGGCGGATGGCCAGGCGTTATGCCTTGGTCAAGCGCCTGGCGGCGGTTGAAACCCTGGGCGCCACCAGCCTGCTGATGACCGACAAGACCGGCACTTTGACCGAAAACCGGATGCGGCTAGCGGCTTGCGCCTTGGCCGATGGCGACATTGACGTCACATGGCAAGATGATGGCGCGCAAGCGGTTTTCCAAGTCAATGAGCAGGAGATTAGGGCTTCGGATCGGGCGCCGCTGATGCGGCTGCTGGAGGTCGCGTTGCTGTGCAACAACGCCCGCATGGCGGATGGGGAAGGCGACACCGCTGGCGACCCATTGGAATTGGCGCTGCTGGAAGCTGGCGCTGCGGCCGGGCTTAGGCGCGGTGACTTATTGGAACAGGCGCCGGAAATCGACGAGGTCAGCTTCGACAGCGACACCAAGATGATGGCGACCTATCATCGCGGCGAAGATGGCATCCGTGTAGCAGTTAAGGGCGCGCCCGAGGCCGTCTTCGCGGTAGTCAGCCGGGTTGCCGCCAATAATGGTGACAGTCGCGCATTCGACGATCAGGCGCGGCGGCACTGGCAGCAGCGCAATGAAGCCTTGGCGGACGATGGCCTGCGTGTTATCGCGCTGGCGGAAAAAACCGTACCTGATACGGATGCCGCCGCCTATGAAGACCTGATCCTGCTTGGGCTGATGGGCTTGCGCGATCCACCCCGCGCCGATGCCCGACGCGCGATTGAAACTTTCCGCCAGGCCGGGGTGCGGGTGGTTATGGTGACCGGCGATCAAAAAGCCACCGCCCGCCATATCGCCCATGCCGTCAATTTGGCCGATGATGACGCTTTGACAGTGGTCGAGGGTAGCGCGCTTGCCGATGGCGCGGATCATCTCGACAAAACCGCAGTCTATGCGCGGGTCACGCCCGATCAAAAACTGGACCTCATCGCCGCTTATCAGAAGCGCGGCGACATTGTCGGCATGACGGGCGACGGCGTCAATGACGCGCCAGCGCTGAAAAAGGCCGACATCGGCGTTGCCATGGGTAAGCGCGGCACCGAAGTGGCGCGCGAGGCCGCCGACATCGTATTGGTCGATGACTCCTTGCAAAGCATCGCTGTTGCCATTGGCTATGGCCGGGCTATTTTCAACAATATCCGGCGGTTCATCGTTTATCTGTTGTCGGGCAATTTGGGCGAAATCTTCGCCATCACGGCGGCCGCCATGGTCAATGCGCCATTGCCGTTATTGCCGCTGCAGATTCTGTTCATCAATTTGGTGTTCGACGTGTTTCCAGCCCTGGCCCTGGGCATGGGCAAGGGCGAGCAGGGGCAAATGCGGCGGCCACCGCGCAATCCTGGCGAGGCGGTGCTGACCCGGCGGCATTGGCGCGCGATCGTATTTTATGGATTGTTGATCGCCGCTGCCTCGCTGGCGGCCTTTGCCGCCGCCTTTGCCTGGCTTGGGGCCGACGAAACCATGGCGGTGACCATTGCCTTCATGACCTTCGGCTTTGCGCGGCTGTGGCATTTGTTCAACATGCGCGGGTGGCGCGAACGGTTTTGGCGCAATAGCGTGACCACAAACCCATTTATTTGGAGCGCGCTTGGGCTATGCTGCCTGCTCATGGGTGGGGCGTTGTATTGGCCGTTATTGGCGACGGTGCTGGCTTTGACCCCACCCGGCCGTGATGGTTGGTTATTGGCTTTGGCGGCCAGCCTGCTGCCGGTGCTGGTGGTGCAAACAGGTGCCTTGCTGCGGCGGTCACGGTCATAATTGCAACGACCCAAGGGAGAAGCGGACTCATGTCCAGCACGTATACCGTTGACACCAGCACGTCTCGTGCGCATCCCACCCCGGCGCCGGTACGGCGATTGGCGCCGCCGCACATCCAGGCCCGCAAGGGCGGCGACCCGGTGGTGATGCTGACCGCCTATACCGCCCGTTTCGCCCAATTGTTGGACGATCATTGCGACATTCTGCTGGTTGGCGATTCGTTGGGGCAGGTGATTTATGGCCTGCCGTCGACGCTGGGCGTGACCTTGGACATGATGATCAATCATGGCGCCGCCGTGGTCCGCGGCTCGATGCATGCATGCGTCGTGGTCGATATGCCATTTTCCACCTATGAGGAAAGCCCTGAACAGGCCTATCGCAATGCCGCGCGGCTATTGGCGGAAACCGGCGCCCAAGCGGTTAAGATGGAGGGCGGCGTCACCTTGGCACCCAGCATCGAATTTCTGGTCCAGCGCGGTATTCCGGTGATGGGCCATGTCGGCTTGATGCCGCAATCGATCAATGTGTTGGGCGGTTATGGCGCGCGCGGGCGTGAGGCGCGCGAATATCAAAAGCTGATCGACGACGCCAAGGCGGTCTCGCAAGCCGGTGCCTTCAGCATGGTGATTGAGGGTGTCGTCGAACCGCTGGCGGTTGAAATCACCCAGGCGGTCGATACCGTGACCATTGGCATTGGCGCCTCGGCGCAATGCGACGGCCAAGTGCTGGTGACCGAGGACATGTTGGGCTTGTTCGAACGGACCCCGCGTTTCGTCAAGCGATTTGGCGATTTGGGCGATCATATCGCCGCTTGCGCCAAACAATATGCCGAAGCCGTGCGCGGCCGGCAATTTCCCGGACCGGACCAAACCTATCAGCCGAAAAAATGATGGCGGCGCGGCGGCATTGGGGCGTTTTTGCGGCCGGCGGTGTTTTGGCTTTGCCGCCGCCAACGCTTTAGCTATGGTACCCGCCACTTTGAGGTCGGATCGGATTGGAACTGCACGTGTCGGACTTCCTGCGCGAAGTTGACGAGGATTATCGCCGCGAGCAAATGACGCTGCTTTGGAAGCGTTATGGCTGGTGGGTGATTGGGGCTGTGATCGCCATCATCGCCATGGTGGCGGCAGGCGTATTGTGGCGCGACCATGCCGCGGCCGAGCGTGGCCGCCAGGCCGAAGCCTATCAAGCCGCCATCGCCCTGGCCGATGCCGGCGAGACCGAGGCCGCCTTGGCAAGTTTGCAGGCGGTGGTTGCGGACGGCGGTGGAACCGCCACCTTGGCGATGTTGACCCGCGCCCGCTTGCTAGCCGCCAATGATCGCCGCGACGAGGCCGTGTCCGCCTATCAGGCCTTGGCCGCGCATGACGCCGCGCCGCCAGAATTACGCAGCCTGGGATCGCTGCGCGCTGCAATGTTACGCCTGGATTCAGCCCCGACCGAGGAATTGCAGGCCGAACTTTCGGCGCTGGCTGTGCCCGGCCAACCTTGGGTGGCCAGCGCCTCTGAACTGCTGGCCTTGGCGCTATTGCGCGACGGCAAGCCGGAAGCCGCCCGCAATTATCTCGACTTGCTGTTTGCCGACCCGCAGACACCAGCGGAAATCCGCACTCGTGCTGGCTATTATCTGGAATTGATCGGTCCGCCGCCAACGCCCGCGAGCGACGCAGCGCCTGAAGCCCAGCCGCAAGACAGCGGAGAAACGCCTTGAGCCGCCGCCACGCCATGGCGCTGTTGACGGCCGCGGCCCTAAGCACGGTGCTGGCCGGCTGCGGGTCCAGCAGCGACGAAAAGGAAACGCCGCTTAGTGGCCGACGCATTTCGGTGCTCAGCTTTGAGCAAAGCCTGACCGCCGACCCGCAGGTCGACGATATTCGGATCAGCCTGCCGCAACCTTATCGCAATTTCGATTGGCCGCAATCCGGCGGTTCGGCGGCCAAGGCGATGCATCATCTGGAAGTGGGCGAGCGGCTTTCACCATTATGGCGCGCGGCGATCGGGTCCGGCTCTTCGTCAACCACACGGCTGGTTAATCCGCCAGTGGTCGCCGAAGGCATGCTTTATGTCGTCGATACCGACGCCGTGGTGAGCGCCTTCAACGCCAATTCCGGTGACCGTATCTGGCGTTATCAGATTGATGTCAAAAAGGAAAAAAAGGCCGTTGCTTTTGGTGGCGGCGTTGCGGTTGGCGATGGCCGGCTATATGTCACCACAGGCTATGGCATTATCGCGGCGTTGGATGCAGTGTCGGGCCGCGAGATCTGGCGCGATAATTTCATCATCCCGTTCCGTGGCGCCCCCAGCTATGTCGATGGCCGCGTTTTCGCGGTGACCCAGGACAACCAATTGGTTGCCTATGCCGCCGAGGATGGGGCCTTTTTATGGGACCATGTCGGCATAGCCGAATCCGCCGGCATCATGGGCACGGCGGCGCCGGCAATTGTCGGCGATACCGTGGTGGCGGCCTTCTCGTCTGGCGAGGTGGTCGCCTTTCGGGCTGAAAATGGTCGTGTCGCATGGTCCGACACCTTGTCGCGCAGTGGCCGCATCACCGCCTTGGCAGCGTTGAGCGATGTGGATGGCGACCCGGTGATCGATCGCGGCACCGTCTTTGCCATCAGCCATGCCGGGCGCATGGCGGCGATCGATTTTGCGTCGGGCAGCCGGTTGTGGGAAAATAATCTTGGCGGCATCGCCACGCCATGGGTTGCCGGCGATTTCATTTATGTCGTCACTGCCGACAGCGAAGTGGTGTGCATCATGCGCCGTGATGGCCGTGTCCGCTGGGTCAAGCAATTGCAGCGCTTTACCGAGCCTGACGAGCGCAAAGGTATCATTAAGTGGAGTGGTCCGGTGCTGGCCTCGGACCGTTTGTTCGTGACCTCATCGCATGGTTTTGTCCTGACGCTTTCGCCCTATACCGGCGAAGTGTTGAGCGGCGAACGGCTCAGCGACGGCGCGTTCGTGCCGCCGATCGTCGCCAATGGCACGCTTTATGTGTTGACGGATGACGGTCGTATTGCCGCTTATCGCTGACGGCGCGCAGCTTTTGTTCCGGCAACACCCATGACCTTCACCATCGCCATTGTTGGCCGCCCTAATGTTGGCAAGTCGACTTTGTTCAATCGGCTTGCCGGCAGGCGTTTGGCGCTGGTCGACGATCAGCCCGGCGTCACCCGCGACCGCCGTGAAGGCGAGGGCCGGTTGGGCGATTTGCGTTTTCGCATCATCGACACCGCCGGGCTGGAAGAAGGCCCCGCCGATTCCCTGAGCGAGCGGATGCGGGCGCAAACCCAGGCGGGACTTGAAGAAGCAGATGTCGCGTTGATGTTGATGGACGCCCGCATTGGCCTCACCCCTTTGGACCATCATTTTTGCGACTGGATCCGCCGCCTGGGCACGCCGACGGTGCTGGTGGCCAATAAGGCCGAAGGCGAGGCCGCGCGCGCCGGGTATTATGAGGCGTTTGCGCTGGGCTTGGGTGAACCAGTGGCATTTTCCGCCGAACATGGCGAAGGCCTGAGCGAATTATATTCGGCGATTTGCCAGCGTCTTGAGGAAGCCGGCATCGATCCAGCCGAGCAAACCGGCGACGATGCCGACAAGCCGCTGTTCCTAGCGATCATCGGCAGGCCCAATGCCGGCAAATCGACCTTGATCAACAAGCTGATCGGGGCCGACCGGTTGGTGGTTGGGCCGGAAGCCGGCATCACCCGAGACTCCATCGCCATTGATTGGCGCTGGCAGGATCGGGCGATCCGCTTGTTCGACACCGCAGGATTGCGGCGGCGTTCACGCGTGCGGGAAAAGCTGGAGAAACTCTCCGCCGCCGACACCCGCCGCGCCGTCCAGTTCGCTGAGGTGGTGGTGGTGTTGATGGACGCGCAACAAGGCCTTGATGCCCAAGATTTGAAAATCGCCAATGAAGTGGTCGAAGAGGGCCGGGGGCTGATTCTGGCGCTGAATAAATGGGATTTGATCGAAGATCAGAAAACCGTGTTGCGGGAAGTGCGCGAAAAAATCGACCGCGGCTTCGCGCAATTGCGCGACGTGCCATTGCTGACCTTCTCGGCGCAAAGTGGTGCTGGGCTGTCGCGGTTCATGCCGGCCGTGCTGCAGGTGCATGAACGTTGGAACCGCAGGGTGCCAACGGCACGCCTAAACCGCTGGCTTAGCGAGACCATTTCTGGCAATCCCCCGCCCAGTGTCAAGGGCAAACGGATCAAGCTGCGCTATGCCACGCAAATCAAAACCCGGCCGCCGACTTTCAATTTCTTTGTCAATCGGCCGGAATTGCTGCCGGAAGCCTATCGCCGCTTTTTGATCAATGAATTGCGCGCGGCGTTCGATTTCACCGGCGCGCCGATCCGCTGTTTCTTCAAACGCGGCGACAATCCCTATGACGGGAAAAGCGATTAATATGTTTTTGGCTTGTCGGAACGACGAACCGACGCCGCCGAACCGATTTGAAAAACACCGTCCAACAGAAAACGGGGCCTCCCATTAGAAGGCCCCGTTTTCTGCGTGACGAGAATAAAGATCTTGCTTTGTTGTTCTTGGCGCCAACCTTGCTTGCAGGCCCATTGTTGTTCAGGCCTTGGTTGTTGGTATTTTATGCTGGCGCGTCTTTCTCTCCCTAGACAGGCCATCGCTTTATGGCCAATGCGGCCGTTTCCCGGCCTTCCTCCCGAAACTGGACCACCCCCGTCGGTTCCTGAGATGTGTTACTGGATCGAGACTGGGCTTGTCACCTAGGAACCTTGCGGTTTAACCCTGACATTTAAAGGATTCTCAACCACTGTGTCGTAAGTGCAACAAAACTGGGTGGGAAAGGCCATCTCTTGCGTATACCGGCTCATATTCTGCTTCTCATGGGGCTTGCCGGGCCAGTGATGGCGGCGCCGGTTGGCACCTTGACGCGGCCATATTGTGTGATCGGCGCCCCTTATCAGGATGTCGGCGCCGCCGACTATCAACCGCCAGCACCGGATGGCGGCGAAGGTCCGCCGGCGGATTTGTACCCTTCTTTTCAGATCGAGGTCGAGCAAGTGGTGTTGCCCATTCGCATCGATCTGGCGGAGCGGCGTGGCCAGCCCTTGCTGCCGGGCTTGATCGAGGAAGTCTTCGCCGGCTTCGTCACTGTTGAGCGCGGCGTGGTCTATTTCAATGACCGGCCGTTGACAGCACCCTATGCCGGCCTGGCTTATTGCCAATAGCTGATTGCTGAATGGCTTATTGGTGCCAGTCGCGGGGCAATCGCTTGGCGCTGGCCCAACCCAACACGGCCGCCGCCAGATAAATGCTGCTGCCGGCGACAATGGCATAACGCAGCGAGTCGGCACCAAACAGGCCGGCCAAGCCATCTGATAACGCGCCAAGGGTGACGGCGCCGGCGCCCAGTCCGATCAAATTATTGATGAACAGGAACACCGCCGATGCGGTGGCGCGCATATGAGGCGGCACCAATTGTTGGATCGCGGCGGCGACCGGACCGATATAGGCAATCCCCAGGGCGATCGGTATGAACAACAGGCCGGCGGCAAGCGCCAATTCGTCAACCAAAACGCCGACGATCAGAAACGGCGCCGAGACCAGGGCGAAGCCCGCGGGCAGCCGGCCATAGCTGGCGCGGTTGCGCTGGCCGTATTTGTCGCCCAGCCAGCCGCCCAGCCAAATGCCTGCGACACCGCCGACCAGCAGCACGCCGCCAAAGGCAAGCGAGGCCTCCAGCAGGCTCAAATCAAAACTTCGGACAAAGAAGGACGGCAGCCAAAACCACAGCGCGAAACCCATCATGGTGAAACAAGACGCCATCAGCGACAGCCCCCAAAAGCTCGGCTTGCGCCAAAGCAGTGATAGCACCCCCTTGATGGTGGCGTGGCCAGCGCCGGCAGGCAAGGGCGGGTCGAAGCGGCCGCGTTTGGGCTCGCGCACCGCCAGCCGGAACAAAGGCGCCAGCGCCAGCCCCGCAAGGCCAACAATGAAGAACGCCATGCGCCAGTCGACCATGCTGGCAACTAAGCCACCGAATACGATTCCACTTGCGGCGCCAATCGGGCCACCAAAGGAATAGATCGCCAAGGCGCGGGCGCGCTGATGTGGGGGAAAATAGTCGGCAATCAGCGAATAGGCGGGCGCGGTGCCGCCGGCCTCGCCAACGCCAACGCCCAGTCTTGCCAGGAACAAATGCCAAAAATTCTGCGCCAGGCCGCACACCGCGGTCATCAAGCTCCACAGCGCCAGCGAGATGGTGATGATCCAGGTGCGGCTATGGCGGTCGGCCAGCAACGCGACGGGGATGCCTAAGGTGGTATAGAACAAGGCGAAGGCCAGCCCCCCCATAAGGCCCAATTGGGTGTCGGATAGGCCCAGGTCCGCCTTGATCGGCACCGCCAAAATGCCGACAATTTGGCGATCGATGAAATTGAAGGTGTAGACCAAGACCAGCAGGGCCAATACGAAGCCGGGCTTGGCCGGCGCCGTGGCGCCAGGCGGTGACGTCATGGCGGCTTAATCCTCCCAATCGCGGGTCAGGCGCGAGGACGCCAACCAGAAGATCGCGGCGGCGGTGACATAAAATACCGTCGCGCTGAGAATGGCGTAACGCAGGCCTTGGTCGCCAAATTCATGAGTCAGCGCATCGGAAATCGCGCCGATCAAGGTGGTGCCCAGGCCGATCCCCAGCAGATTATTCACGAACAGGAAAATCGCCGAGGTGGTTGCCCGCATATAAGGTGGCGCCATATGCTGGATCGCCGCCAGGGTCGGCCCCAACCAGCCCAGGCTCAAGGCCGTGGGCACGCTCAGCACCATCGCCGCCAGCCACAGCTCCGGGGCGATCACGCCGAACACGAAAAACGGCACGGTCAGGCCGAAAGCGGCCGCTGGCACCAGACCATAAGCGGCGCGGGATTTGCGGCCCATGCGGTCGGCCAAGACGCCGCCAAACCACAAGCCGATGATGCCGCCCACCAGCAGCATCGCGCCATAAAGCAGGGAGGCTTCAATCAAGCTGATCGAAAAGCTGCGGACAAAAAAGGAAGGCAGCCAGAAGATCAGCCCATAGCCGGCCATCGACGCCGACGAGCCAGCCAAGGTGATCAGCCAAAAGCTGGGCTTGCGCAACAACACCCGCATGACTTCACCCAGGGTGGCGGGCTTGGCGGGGCGCGGCGTGCGGTCATAACGGCCGCGCGGCGGCTCCCGCACCGCCCATTTGAAGATCGGCGCCAACAGCACGCCCGCCAGGCCAACCGCGAAAAACGCCACGCGCCAGTCGATCAGACTGGAGATCACGCCACCAAAGGCAATGCCGATGGCACTGCCAACGGGAATGCCAAAGGCATAGACCGCAAGCGCGCGGGCGCGTTGTTCCGGCGGAAAATAGTCGGTGATCAGCGAATAGGATGGCGCGGTGCCGCCGGCCTCGCCAACGCCCACGCCAAGCCTTGCCAGGAACAAATGCCAGAAATTCTGCGCCAGGCCACAGACCGCCGTCATCAAGCTCCAAAGTGCGAGCGAAATTGTGATGATCCATGTGCGATTGGCGCGGTCGGCCAGTAAGGCGATGGGAATGCCCAGCGAGGTATAAAACAAGGCAAAGGCAAGCCCGCCCATCAGGCCCAATTGGAAGTCTGACAGGCCCAAGTCGGCTTTGATCGGAATGGCGAGAATGCCAACAATCTGCCGGTCTATGAAATTGAAGGTGTAGACCAGCAGCAATAGCGCCAGCACGCCTTGCGGTGTCTTGATGCCACCTTGCGTCAGCGCGGGACTTGCGCCGGTCCCATGCGGTTGCCCATCCGTTGTCAAATCGATCTCCCCCGTCGATATCCCCGGAATCGCCCCGCCATCTTGTCGGGAATGTGGCTTTCGCGCATCTGTTTTCGTAAAAAAATCGATATCGATGTATTTTGTCGAAAATTCCTGCAAAGCGCTTATTGCGGTGCGGCAACCGCCTCCTTAAGCTGCGCTGCAACACAAAAAACTCAGAACAACAATATGGCCAAGTCAAAACACTTGGCCGCTGGAGGGGGCAGCATGACCGAAACCCTGGTCAGGCCTGAATTGGCCAAGAGCTTTGCGGTTGAACGCAGTTTCACCCAAGCTGATTTGGACGCCTTCGCGGCGCTGTCGGGCGACAATAATCCGCTTCATGTCGATCCTGCCTTTGCCGCGCAAGGCCGCTTTGGCCGCACCATTGCTCATGGTGTTCTGGTCATGACGGTGCTGCGCGGCGTTGCCGACAAGGTGTTGCCCGGTTGGCGGCTGAGCGCGCATCAAACCCGGTTTCAGGCCCCCAGCTTCACCGATGATCCGATGCGCTTTACGGCCGAGCTGGTGGCGATTGACGAGACCGGCGCAACAGTGGCACTGACCGCCACCCGCATCGCCGATGGCACGGTCACCTGCGTCGCCGATGCCCATTTCAGCCAAGTTTGACAAGGAGTGCGCCATGCAGATTGGCGATTGCGTCGAAACCACCCGCCGCTATGACGCTGCGGCGTTGGTCGCCTATCATGGCTTGGGCGGCAACAAGACCCCCGCTGGCCATGTCCCGGCGCCTTTGATCGACGCAGTGTTTTCGTCATTGATGGGCACCCGTCTGCCTGGCACCGGCACCACCTATTTGCGCCAAGATAGCCAATTTCTGGATCATGCGCGGGTTGGCGAGCCGCTGCGCATGCGCGTGGAGATCACCCAGATGCGGCCGGACAAACCGTTGGTCACCCTGGCCACCACCTGTCATGGCGCCGATGGCCGGTTGATTTGTCGCGGCGAAGCCCTGGTTCATGTCAAGGACGTCACCCGCGCGGCATGACGCCGCTTCCATCGCGCCCGTGCCTGCATTACAAGAAGGCGGCGCCTGCGCTTGCGGGGCCGCCATTGTTCATGCATTGATAGGGACATCATGCGTCTTTCCCGTTATTTCCTGCCAACATTGAAGGAAACCCCCGCCGACGCGCAGATTGTGTCGCATCGGCTGATGCTGCGCGCGGGCATGATCAGGCAAACCTCCGCCGGCATTTATGCCTGGTTGCCATTGGGCCTGAAGGTATTGCGCAAGATCGAGCAGATCGTGCGCGAGGAGCAGGACCGCGCCGGCGCCATTGAATTGCTGATGCCGACCATTCAATCCGCCGATTTATGGCGGGAGTCCGGCCGTTATGATGATTATGGCAAGGAAATGCTGCGCATTCGCGACCGCCATGACCGCGACATGCTCTTTGGCCCGACCAATGAGGAAATGATCACCGACATTTTTCGGCGCGAGGTCAAAAGCTACAAGGACCTGCCGAAAAACCTCTATCACATTCAATGGAAATTTCGTGACGAGGTGCGGCCGCGCTTTGGCGTGATGCGTGGGCGCGAATTTCTGATGAAGGACGCCTATAGCTTCGACCTCGATGAAGCCGGCGCGCGCCGCTCCTATAATGCGATGTTCGTCGCTTATTTGCGGACTTTCGCGCGCATGGGTTTGGCCGCCGTGCCGGTCCGCGCCGACACCGGGCCGATTGGCGGCGATCTGAGCCATGAATTCCACATCCTGGCCGACACCGGTGAAAGCGGCCTGTTCTACGATGCCGCCTTGGAAGACGTGACGTTGGACGCTTTGATGGCGGTAACGCCCGAAGACCCACTGATTGGCCGGCTGCAAGCAGCTTATGCCATGGAGGAAGGCCGCCATGACCCGGCGGCTTGCCCGCTGACGGGCGATGCCTTGCGCAGCCGGCGCGGGATTGAGGTCGGCCACATCTTCTATTTCGGTTGCAAATACTCGAACGCCATGAACGCCAAAGTTTTGGGGCCGGATGGCCGCGAAGTGGCGGCGGAAATGGGGTCTTATGGCATTGGCGTTTCGCGGCTGGTGGGCGCGATCATCGAGGCCAGCCATGACGATGCCGGCATCATTTGGCCCGCCGCCGTGGCGCCGTTCGATGTTGGCCTGATCAATCTGCGCCAGGATGACGAGGCCTGCGCCGGCGCCGCCGAAAGTTTCTATGCCAAGCTGCGCGCCGCCGGCCTTGATCCGCTCTATGATGACCGCAATGAGCGGGCAGGGGCTAAGTTCTCGACCATGGACCTGATTGGCCTGCCCTGGCAGGTGGCGATTGGTCCGCGCGGCGTGCAGGCTGGGGTGGTTGAAGTCAAAGACCGCCGCACTGGCGAACGCTGGGAAGAAGCGCCGGAAGCAGCGCTGGCCCGGCTTGGCGCGAAGGACGGTTAAGCGATGTTGTCGGCCTATGAAAGGATGATCGCCCGGCGTTATTTGCTGCCCAATCGCACCGATGCGTTCATCACCGTGATTTCGGGCTTTTCGTTATTGGGCATCCTGCTGGGCGTGGCTGCCTTAATCATCGTGATGTCGGTGATGAACGGATTTCGGGAGGAATTGTTCGACCGTATTCTGGGTGTCAACGGCCATGCGGTGATCCGTGGCTATGGTGGCGAATTGCACAATTATGAGCAATTGGCCGATTATGCCCGCCAACAGCCCGGGATCTTGCGCGCCGCGCCGATCATAGAGGGCCAAGTGATGGCCAGTCATTCCGGCCGTGCCTATGGTGCGCTGGTGCGCGGCATCAGCCGCGCCGATTTGGAAAGACAGGGCATCGTTGCCGAACATTTGCGGCAAGGCAGTTTGGAGGATTTTGAAGGCAGCGACGCCATTGCCATTGGCGCGCGGCTGGCGGAATCCTTATTGGCCAGTGTCGGCGATCGGGTGACCTTGATCTCGCCCGAGGGCACCGCCACGCCTTTTGGCACCGCGCCGCGCTTGTTGTCTTATCGGGTGGCGGCGATTTTCGAAGTCGGTGTCTATGATTATGACAATGTCTTCGTGTTCATGCCGCTGGAAGCCGCGCAGACGTTCTTCCGCCTGCCTGACGCGGTTAGCGGCATTGAATTGGTGGTCGACGATCCCGACAAGATCGACATCCGCATGGCGCCACTGCGGCCAATGTTGAGAGGGGTGGGCGAAATCACCGACTGGCGGCAAATGAACCGCGCCTTTTTCACCGCCCTGGTGGTGGAACGCAATGTGATGTTCTGGATCTTGACGCTGATCATCATCGTCGCCGCCTTCAACATCATTTCCAGCCTGATCATGTTGGTGCGGGCGAAAAGCCGCGACATCGCCATTTTACGCACCATGGGCGCGTCGAAAGGGGCGGTGATGCGGGTGTTCATCCTGACCGGGTCGCTAATCGGTGGTGCGGGAACATTGCTGGGCTTTGGCCTGGGCGTGGTCGTGGTCATGAACATCAAGGAAATTCAGTATTTCGTGCAAGACGTGATGGGGGCGGAGATCTGGAATCCCGAAATCCGATTCCTGACCGAAATGCCGGCATCGATGAATACGGGTGAAGTGATCGCCATTGTTGGAATCGCTTTGGGGTTGACCGTGCTGGCCACCATTTATCCGGCCTGGCGGGCGGCGCGCATGGATCCCGTGAAGGTACTGCGTTATGAGTGAGGTACAGCCGGCGCCGGCGCTGGAATTGATCGATTTGCGCCGCAGTTATCGCCAGGGCGGTCAGCGCATCGATGTGTTGCGTGGCATCAACCTGACATTGCGGCCGGGCGAAATCGTCGGTCTATTGGGCCCATCGGGCGCGGGGAAGTCGACGCTGCTGCAAGCCGCTGGGCAATTGGAAGCGGGCTATGAAGGCGAGATCCGCATCAACGGCTTGCCGTGCCGCCATGCTAGCGATCAGGCGCGCACCCAAATCCGTCGCCGCCATATCGGCTTTGTCTATCAGTTTCACCATCTGTTGCCGGATTTCACGGCCATTGAAAACGTCATGCTACCGCAATTGATTCTGGGCCAAACCAAGGCGCAAGCGCGGGCGGCGGGTAAGGCCTTGCTGGAGCGGTTGGGCCTGGGCGCGCGGCTCAACCACCGTCCAACCGAATTGTCGGGCGGCGAGCAGCAGCGGGTGGCAATTGCCCGCGCTCTGGTCAACAAGCCGCGTTTGCTGCTGGCGGACGAACCGACCGGCAATTTGGATGAAGCCACTGCAGACATCGTGTTCAAGGAATTGGTGGACTTGGCCCGGGCGCATGGCAGCGCCGCCTTGATCGCCACCCATAACGAGCATTTGGCAGCCAATATGGACCGCGCTCTCCGTCTCCATGACGGTCTGCTGACCTGAACGCATCAGGGGCGACCCTGAGGCCGCCCCTTCGCGCACACCAACGCAACAGATACACCACAAGCGAACGTTCTAAGGGTGGGGTTCGCCGCCCAAACGCAACGCCGAGTGCCTCGCAATCAGCGTGCCAAAAAAGCGCTCGGCCATGGATCAAGGGGTTAGCGTCAATGACGGCCCGCGCCGCGTTGCAGTCTGTCAAGAATCCCGACAGGCGGCTGCGGCGGGGTCGCCAGGCGGCGCTCATAAAAAACCGCGCGATTGACCCAAGGCCGGCTTTCAATCCTTGGGCCGAATGGTTTAAGCTGCGCCAGCATATGCTTTGCCCTCACATACCAAAAATTACGGAAAATATTGTAAAATCATGGCGGTTTCGGATTTTGTTCATTTAAGGGTTCATAGTGCCTATTCGCTGTCCGAAGGGGCAATCCGGGTGCCGGAGCTGGCCGACCTGTGCCAGCGTCACCGCATGCCCGCCGTCGCCGTTACCGACCGCAATAATATGTTCGGCACGCTGGTATTTTCCGAAACCATGCGCGGCGCGGGCATTCAACCGATCATCGGATGCACCTTGGCGCTGAGCGCTCCGGCGCCTGATGAGGTGCATGCCCGCATGCCGGCGCCGGATTGGCTGGTGCTGTTGGCCAAGGACGAAACTGGCTATGGCCATTTGATGAAATTGGTCAGCAAGGCGCATCTTGGGGTTGACGTCATGACGGCACCCCAGATTTCGCTGGCAGATTTGGCGGCCAACCAGGAAGGCCTGATTGTCTTGACCGGCGCCGGCGATGGCCCGCTGGCACGGCTATTGTTGGAGCAGCGCCCGGATGCTGCGCGCGCGATGCTGCGGGACTTGAAGGCGATATTCGGCGACCGGCTTTATGTCGAGATCGCCCGCCATGGCACCGACCGCGAGCGCCAGATCGAAGAAGCCATGCTCGACCTTGCCTTCGATCACGAGGTGCCGCTGGTTGCCACCAACCAATGTTTTTTCGCCGACGCCGATCAGTTCCAGGCCCACGACGCTTTGATCTGCATTGCTGAATCGACGGTGGTCGCCAATCCCGACCGCAGGCGTTTCAATCCCGAATTCCGCTTCAAATCCGCCGAAGAGATGAAGCAATTATTCAACGATTTACCAGAAGTCATTGAAAACACACTGGTGATCGCCCAGCGTTGCGCGGTGAAATCACCCTTGCGGGCGCCGATTTTGCCCAATTTCGCGGAGCAGGCGGGAACCTCGGAAGCGGATTTGCTGCGGCAAATGGCGACCCAGGGTTTGCAGGCCAGGCTTGACGCCGCTGGCATCGCCGATGATGGGGTGACGGCCTATTGGCAGCGTTTAGATCATGAACTGGCGATCATCGGGCAAATGGGCTTTCCCGGCTATTTCCTGATCGTCGCCGACTTCATTCAATGGACCAAGGCGCAGGGCATTCCGGTTGGGCCGGGCCGTGGCTCGGGGGCAGGATCGCTGGTCGCCTGGGCGCTGAAAATCACCGATTTGGATCCGCTGCGCTTTGGCCTGTTGTTCGAGCGCTTTCTCAATCCAGAGCGGGTGTCGATGCCCGATTTCGATATCGACTTCTGTCAAGACCGGCGCGACGAAGTGATCCGCTATGTGCAGCGGCGCTATGGCCATGATCAGGTCGCCCAGATCATCACGTTCGGGAAGCTGCAAGCCCGCGCGGTGCTGCGCGACGTGGGCCGCGTACTTGGCCTTGGCCGTGGCGAGGTCGATGGTCTGGCCAAGCTGGTGCCCAACAATCCGGCCAATCCGGTGACCTTGCAACAGGCCATAGACGGCGAGCCGAAATTGCAACAGGCCAGGCGCCAGCCCGATCTTCGGCCCTTGTTCGATATCGCGCTGGCGCTGGAGGGTCTTTATCGGCATGCGTCCACCCATGCCGCCGGCGTGGTGATTGGCGACCGGCCGCTCGACCAGCTGATTCCGCTTTACCGTGATCCGCGCTCCGACATGCCGGTCACCCAGTTCGACATGGCCTGGGTGGAAAAGGCCGGGCTGGTGAAGTTCGACTTTCTGGGCCTCAAAACCCTCAGCGTGCTGCGCACCGCCTTGGAGCATATCCGCCTGCGCGGCATCGATGTGTCGCTGGACGCCTTGCCTTTCGACGATCCCGCTACCTATGCCATGCTTGGGCGTGGCGACAGCGCCGGCATCTTCCAGTTGGAAAGCGACGGCATGCGCAATGTGCTGACGGCGCTCAAACCCGACAAGCTGGAGGACATCATCGCCTTGGTCGCGCTCTACCGGCCAGGGCCGATGGACAACATTCCCAGCTTCATCGCTCGCAAACATGGCAAGGAAGAGATCGATTATCTGCACCCCTGGCTGGAGGATGTGCTGAAGGAGACCTATGGCGTCATCATCTATCAAGAACAGGTGATGCAGATCGCCCAGATCCTGGCTGGCTACAGCCTTGGCGAGGCCGACTTGCTGCGCCGCGCCATGGGCAAGAAGAAAAAGGAGGAAATGGACAAACAGCGCGAGCGCTTCGTGAGCGGCGCCCGCGACAAGGGCGTCGATGCCGCCAAGGCGTCCGCCATTTTCGATCTGGTCGCCAAATTCGCTGGCTATGGCTTCAACAAGAGTCACGCCGCCGCTTATGCGGTGATCGCCTATCAGACCGCCTATTTGAAGGCCAATTACCCGGTCGAGTTTCTGGCCGCATCGATGACTTATGACATGCAAAATACCGACAAATTGGCCGGCTTCGTGTTCGAGGCCAGACGCTTGGGCATTCCCGTCCATGCTCCCAACGTTAATGCATCAGGCGTCGATTTCGAAGTTGAGGCCGTCGATCCAGCGACGATGGAAAACGCCCCGCAAGCGGCGCGCGGCCGCGCCATTCGCTATGCGCTGGCGGCGATCAAGAATGTCGGCGAGGCGGCGATGGCCCGGCTGGTCGAGGTCCGACAGCAAGATGGCCGCTTCAAGGACCTTTACGATCTGGCGACCCGGCTTGAACCCGCCGCCTTGAACAAGCGGTTGCTGGAAAATCTCATTCGCGCCGGCGCCTTGGACGGGTTGGAGCCGAACCGGGCGCGGTCGTTGCAGTCGATCGAATTGTTGCTGCGGGCCAGCCATGACAGCCATGAGCGGCGCGGCAGCAATCAGGTCAATCTGTTTGACGACATGACCTTGCAATCGGCGTTGCCGGCGTTGCCCGAAGTGGCGGCGATGGAGCCCGCGATTGCCCTGGAAGAAGAGCGCGCGGCGATCGGCTTTTATCTCTCGGCGCATCCGCTGGACGCCTATGGCACGCAACTGGCGGCGCAGGATGTCAAGCCGGCGGCGGCGGTGCTGGCGGCGTTCAAGGGCGAGGCGCGGGTGGCCAGGCTGGCCGGCGCCATTAGCGGCATTGCCGAACGTCGCACCAAGCGCGGTCGCGCGTTCGTGTCGCTGACCCTGACGGATCAGGGTGGGGCATATGAAGTCACCTTCTTCGACGAGGTGATGGACGCCGCCCGGCGCTTGGCTCATGCCGGCGGGCCGGTGATCATGACCGTCGATATCGAGCGCATGAACGGCGGTGACCGCATCAATTTGACCGGCCGCGCCATCGCGTCTTTGGAAGCGGTCGCTGCGCAACAGACCAGTGCGGTTCAACTGTTTATCGCGGGCGGACAAGTGCCGGCGGTGTTGCAGCCAATCCGCGAAGTGCTGCAAGGCGACATTGGCCAGGCCGAAGGCGGTCGGCGCAATGGTAATGGCAATGGCGGGCCGGCGACCGGGCGGGCGCGCGTCAGCCTGCATCTGCTTTTGGATGACGGCACCCGCGAAGTCGAAATCGAAGTGCCTGGCCGGCATTATGTCAGCCCAGCGATCCGTGAACGCCTGGCCGCCCTGCCAGGCGTGGTTAACGCCATTGCCTCCTGACCTGGCCAGCAAGGCTGCCAAGCCGCCGCCGCCGGCACGGCCAGCCGCCACCATATTGCTGGTGCGCGACGGTACTGCCGGGATCGAAGTGTTGATGGTCGAGCGGCACGCCAATATCGAATTCGCTGGTGGTGCGCTGGTGTTTCCGGGCGGCCGCGTTGGCCGTTGGGATCATGACCCCAGGCTGTTGCGGCGGTTGCGCCATCGCCGGATCAGCGCCAGCCGCGCCGATCGCGCCTTCATGGCAGCAGCGGTGCGGGAATTGTTCGAGGAAACCGGAATTCTGCTGGCTTGCGACCATGGCGGCGGCGAGGTGCCGGAGCAGCGGCGCCGGCTGTTGGCGCGGCGTTTTCAAGGCCAGATTGAACAGGGCCGGGGCGGCATGGCAGATGTGTTGCGGGCCGGCCACTTATGGCTAGACGCTGCGGCGGTGGTGCCGTTCGCGCATTGGGTGACGCCGGTCACATACAGCAAGCGGTTCGATACGCGGTTTTTCATCGCCCGGGCGCCGCGTGCGCAAACTGCCGTGCATGATGGCGGTGAAATGGTGCATAGCCTGTGGTTGCGTCCGCAAGAGGCCTTGGCGCTAGTTGCGGCAGGCCAGCATCGGATGATGTTTCCAACCCGTATGAATCTGTCGCGGCTGGCGGAATCCAGCAATGTCGCTGATGCGTTGCGGCGCGCCCGACAACGGCCGCTGGTGCCGGTACTGCCAGAAATTTTCGAAGAAGGCGGTCGGATCAAGGCGCGGGTGCCGCGCGCCGCCGGCTATGGCGAGATCTTGTTTCGCGACGATTGACGCGGCGGGCCCAAGCGGCGGGGGCGATTTTCCTTGCATGGTGGCTATGAAACCGCTATTGCGCCGGCCATATCACACGCGTGCCCCATATTTTCGGTGCCCAAAAGGGTGTTTGGCGCGCGGAGGTTTAACCGGAAAAGGAGTCCAATCATGGCGCTGCCAAGCGTTTCCATGCGTCAGTTGCTTGAGGCTGGCGTGCATTTCGGCCACCAAACCCATCGCTGGAACCCCAAGATGTCGCCTTATATTTTCGGCGCGCGCAATGGGGTGCATATCATCGATCTCAGCCAGACCGTGCCTTATTTGCAGCGCGCCTTGACGCAAATGCGCGAGACCGCAGCGGCGGGCGGCCGGGTTCTGTTTGTTGGTACCAAGCGGCAAGCGGCGGAGCCGCTGGCGGGTGCGGCCAAGCGCTGCGGCCAGTATTTCGTCAATTCCCGCTGGCTGGGCGGCATGTTGACCAATTGGCGGACGATTTCGCAATCGATCAAGCGGTTGAAGGAACTGGACGCCATGCTGCAAGAAGGCGCCAAGGGCCTGACCAAGAAGGAAGTGCTGCAACTGACCCGGTTGCGCGACAAGCTTGAGCTGTCGTTGGGCGGTATTCGCGACATGGGCGGCCTGCCCGACCTGCTGTTCGTGATCGATACCGAAAAAGAAGATATCGCGATCAAGGAAGCCAATAATCTCGGGATTCCGGTGGTTGCGGTTTTGGACAGCAACTGCAATCCCGACGGCATTGCCTTCCCAATCCCCGGCAATGACGACGCTGCCCGCGCCATTCAGCTTTATTGCGATTTGGCCGCCGACGCGGTGTTGGACGGGTTGCAGGCCGAAATGGCGCAAAAAGGCATCGATGTCGGCGCGGTGGCGCAACCTGCGGCGGTAGAAGCGGCGGCGGGCGAAGCGTCCCAATAACGGGACTTGGCCTTTAGAATTGAACCGAACTGAATAGCGAGGAGCGGACGATGGCGGAAATCACCGCGGCTCTTGTCAAGGAACTGCGCGACAAGACCGGCGCCGGCATGATGGATTGCAAAAAGGCGTTGACCGAAAACAATGGCGATGTTGACGCGGCGGTTGATTGGCTGCGCACCAAAGGTTTGGCGGCAGCGCAGAAAAAGGCCGGACGCGTGGCCGCCGATGGCTTGATCGGTGTCGCGGTGTCGGACAAGTCGGGTGCAGTGGTCGAAGTCAATGCCGAGACCGATTTCGTCGCGCGCAACGAGCAGTTCCAGGGCTTTGTGCGCACCGTCGCCGACTTAGCCTTGGCCAATGACGGTGACTTAGATGCCGTCATGGCGTCGGGCTATCCTGGCGAGGATCGCACCGTGGCCGAGCAAATCACCCATTTGGTCGCCACCATCGGCGAGAATATGAATGTCCGCCGCGCCGCCTCGATTGGCGTGTCGTCGGGTCATGTCGCCGCCTATATCCACAATGCCGCCGGCGAGGGCCTGGGCAAGATCGGTGTCTTGGTGGCGCTGGAATCACAAGCGGATGGCGCCAAGCTAGCGGATTTGGGCAAGCAGATCGCCATGCATATCGCCGCGGCGGCGCCCCGCGCGCTCAACCGTGAGGGTCTGGATCAAGAAGATGTTCGCCGTGAGCGCGATATTCTGGCCGAAAAAGCCAAAGCCAGTGGCAAGCCCGATAATATCGTCGAGAAAATGGTCGAAGGCGGCTTGCGCAAATTCTATCAGGAAGCGGTGCTGTTGGAGCAGGTGTTCGTGATCGACAACGAACGCAAGATCAGCCAGGTCCTGGAAGACGCGGCGCGTGATGTTGGCGCCAGTGTGGCGCTGGCCGGCTATGTGCGCTTTGCCTTGGGCGAAGGTATCGAGAAGGCGCAAAGCGATTTCGCAGCCGAAGTCGCGGCGGCTGCGGGCGGCTAACAGCCAAGGTACAAGGCCACGGTTTTTGCGCTTGGCCTTTTGCGCGATGGGACGCTAATCTGCGCCCGCTTGCGAGGGTGCTGAACAAAGGGCGAGGCCGATCATGAGCCGGGCGCGATACAGACGGGTATTGCTGAAACTGTCTGGCGAAGCCTTGATGGGCGATGCTGCTTTTGGCATCGACCAAGACACGGTCGAGCGCGTGGCCGGCGAAATACGGTTGGCGCGCGAAAACGGCTTTGAAATTTGCCTGGTGGTGGGTGGCGGCAATATTTTTCGCGGCCTGGCCGCCGCCGCCAAGGGTTTCGACCGCGCTTCGGCTGATTATATGGGCATGTTGGCGACGGTGATGAACGCCCTGGCCATTCAAAATGCTCTGGAAGCGCAGGATGTCGCCACCCGGGTGCAATCGGCCATCCCGATGTCCAGCATTTGCGAGCCTTATGTGCGCCGCCGCGCCATTCGCCATATGGAAAAAGGCCGGGTGGTGATTTTCGCCGCTGGCACCGGCAATCCGTTTTTCACCACCGACACGGCGGCCGCGCTGCGGGCGGCGGAAATGGGGTGTGATGCTTTATTGAAGGGCACCCAGGTCGACGGGGTCTATGACAGTGATCCCCGCCGTAATCCCGACGCAATTCGCTATGAGAAATTGACCTTTTGGAAGGCCTTGGCTGACAATCTGCAGGTCATGGACGGTTCGGCAATCGCCTTGTGCCGGGATAATGACATCCCGATCGTGGTGTTTTCGATCCAACAGCCGGGCGAATTGGGCCGAGTGTTAAAGGGCGGCGGAACAGCGACCATCATATCGAATGAGGCAGATGACACATGAGCGCGGAATTCTCGATCAAGGACATTGAGCGGCGCATGAAGGGGGCGCTGGATGCGCTGAAGGGCGAATTCGCCGGCCTGCGCACTGGGCGCGCCTCGGCCAGCTTGCTCGACCCGGTGACGGTGGAGGTTTATGGCGCCGCCATGCCGCTCAACCAAGTCGCCAGCGTGTCGGCCCCGGAGCCGCGCATGATCAGCGTCCAGGTCTGGGACAAGGCCAATACCGGCGCCGTCGACAAGGCAATCCGCAATGCCGGGCTGGGGCTCAACCCGGTCAGCGAAGGCACCATCATTCGCGTGCCGATCCCGGAATTGAACGAGGAACGACGCCGGGAATTGTCTAAAGTCGCCAGTAAATACGCCGAGGCGGCGCGGGTGTCGGTGCGCAATGTCCGTCGTGACGGCATGGATACGCTGAAGCGCCTGGAGAAAGACGGCGATATCAGCAAGGACGAACAGAAGAAAAACGCCGATGCCGTGCAAGCCGCGACCGATCGCTATATCAGCGACATCGACAAGGCTTTGGCGGCCAAGGAAGCCGAAATCATGCAGGTCTGAACGAGGATGGCGGCGCAGGCCATATCAGCAACCCAGCAGCCGCCCCGGCATATCGCCATCATCATGGATGGCAATGGCCGCTGGGCGCGGGCGCGCATGTTGCCAAGGGTGGCTGGCCACCGCCGTGGCGCCGACGCTGTCCGACGCAGTGTCGAGGCTTGCATCGATCTAGGCGTTGGGTATTTGACGCTTTATGCGTTTTCCTCGGAGAACTGGAAACGCCCCACCGAGGAAGTCGATGATTTGATGGGGTTGTTGCGGCATTATTTAAAGCAGGAATTGCGCGACCTTCACAAAAATGGCGTGCGGGTGAGGTTCATTGGTGTGCGCGACCGGTTGGCGGCGGACATTATCGACCTGATCCAGGAAGCCGAGGCGCTGACCCGCGATAATCGCAATCTGACGCTGGTGATCGCAATCAATTATGGCGGCCAGGCGGAAATCGCCGCCGCCGCCCGCGCCATCGCCGAAGCCGTGGCCGCTGGCGCCTTGGCGCCTGAAGCGATCGATGAGACGGTATTCGCGCGGCATCTCGACACCCATGACATGCCCGACCCTGATTTGATCATTCGGACAAGCGGCGAAAAGCGGCTGTCGAATTTTCTGCTTTGGCAGGCCGCTTATTCGGAATTTATTTTCACCGACGTCTATTGGCCGGATTTCGATAAGGCGACCCTGGCCGCGGCGATCGAAGAATATCATTGCCGCGAACGCCGCTATGGAGCCCGGCTATGAGCGGCGCGACCTCATCACAAGAGGCACCGGCGCAGGGCAAGCCCAGCGGTGAATTGCTGAAACGGCTGATTGCCGGCGTTATCATGCTGGCTGTGGCGTTGGCCGCCTGGTGGCTTGGCGGATGGCTGTTTTTTGGCCTGGTGGCGCTGGTGGCGGTGTTGGCGACCTTGGAATGGGCACGTTTGACCTTGGCTGCCGATGCCTGGGCGATGCGCTGGTTGATGCTGGGCCTGATTTTGGCGGTTTTCGCGTTGGCCGCTGGCCTGGGTTGGGATATCGCCGCCGGTGTGTTGGTGGCGCTGGGTTTGGCGTTCATGGCGGTCGCCGCCATTCGGATCGACAAAACCGGGCTGTGGGCCGGCTTGGGGCTGCTTTATGTCGGCCTGCCGGCATTGTCGATTGCCTGGATGCGGACCCTGCCCGAACCACGCGGCGAAACCGTCATTCTGTGGTTTTTTCTTGTCATTTGGGCCACCGATATCGCGGCTTATTTTGGCGGCCGATTGTTCGGCGGACCGAAACTGGCGCCCCAGATCAGCCCCGGCAAGACCTGGAGCGGTGCCATTGTGGGAGCTACCGCGGCCGGGGCCACCGGCTATGGCGTGGCCGTCGGCATTGGCTTGCCGTCGCCGCTGGCGCTGGTGATAGTCAGCCTGTTCGTGTCCGCTCTGGCGCAATTGAGCGATTTGATGGAATCGCTATTGAAGCGGATTTTCGGCCGCAAGGATTCCGGGGCGCTGATTCCAGGTCATGGCGGCGTGTTGGACCGGATTGACAGCTATGTGCTCACCGCGCCGGCGCTAGCCTTTGCCCTGGCGCTGCCGGGGGCGGGAGCGATTTGATGACATCGCCCACACCGCAACAACGCTTGACGGCCAAGGCAGTGGCGGCGATGCCCAAACGGGTGACGGTGCTGGGCGCCACCGGTTCCGTCGGCGTCAATACGCTGGACCTGATCGCCCGTCAGCCCGAGGCTTATGACGTGGTCGCGTTGACCGCCAACCGCAATGTCGATCTGCTGATCGAGCAGGCGGTGGCGCTGCGCCCGGCCTTGGCCGTGATTGGTGATCAAAGTCAATTTAAGGCGTTGAAGGACGGCTTGGCCGGCACCGGCATCGAGGTGGCGGCGGGCGCCACAGCGCTGGCCGATGCTGCCGCCGAGCCGGTCGATTGGGTGATGGCGGCGATTGTCGGCGCCGCTGGCTTGGCGCCCACCATGCGGGCCATCGGCCAAGGCGCCACCGTCGCCTTGGCCAACAAGGAATGCCTGGTTTGCGCCGGCCAATTGGTGATGGAGCTGGTGCAGCAGCGCCAAGCCACCTTGCTGCCGGTCGATTCCGAACACAACGCCGTCTTTCAAGTCTTCGATTTTGAACGACCGGAACGCATCAGGCGGGTGATTTTGACGGCGTCGGGCGGTCCGTTCCGCACCTGGGGGCGCGACGACATGGCCAAAGTCACCCCAGCGCAAGCGGTTAAACATCCGAATTGGTCGATGGGCGCCAAAATCTCCGTCGATTCCGCAACTATGATGAATAAAGGCCTGGAATTGATCGAGGCCTATCATCTGTTTCCGGTTACGGAAACACAGATCGATATTCTGGTGCATCCGCAATCCGTGGTGCACAGCATGGTCGAATATGTTGATGGCTCGGTGCTGGCGCAGTTGGGCACGCCCGACATGCGCACGCCAATTGGCTATGCCCTGGGCTGGCCCGACCGGGTTTCCACGCCCAGTCCCCGGCTTGACTTGGCGGCGCTGGGCAGCTTGAGTTTCGAGGCGCCAGACGATGTGCGTTTCCCCGGCCCGGCTTTAGCGCGGGCGGCCTTGCGCGCCGGTGATGCCGCGACCACGGTGTTGAACGCGGCGAATGAAGAAGCGGTGGCGGCTTTTTTGGATGGCCGTTTGGGTTTCCTTGATATCGTCGCAATTGTCGATCAATGCTTGCAATCGGTCACCATGGACGCGGTCGACGATATGGAGGCGGTGATGGCCATGGACGCGGCGGCGCGGCAGGCGGCGCGTCAGGTGATTGCGGCGCGGGGCTGAGGCATTGAGGTAAAGGCGAGGGCAGGCGCTATGGAATTGGCTTCACCCGGCATGGGTTTCACGATCCTGATGTTTCTCGTCGTTTTGACGGTGATCGTGTTTGTCCATGAAATGGGGCATTATCTCACCGCTCGTCTGTTCAAGGTGCGGGTCGAGGTGTTCTCGGTTGGCTTCGGTCGCGAATTATTCGGCTGGAATGACAGCCATGGCACCCGTTGGCGGGTCAGCGCCTTGCCGTTTGGCGGCTATGTGAAGTTTTTTGGCGACCAAGGGGTGGCCAGCGCGCCCGACAGCGCCGCCGCCCAACGCATGAGCGCGGAAGACCGCGCCGTGTCCTTCCATTTCAAGCCGGTATGGCAGCGTGCCCTGATCGTGGCGGCCGGCCCGCTTATCAATATCTTGTTGGCGGTGTTGATTTATGCCGGCCTGTTCGCCACCCTTGGCCAGGCGGTGACGCCGCCACGGGTGACAGCGGTGGTTGAAGGTAGCCCGGCCGACAGCGCCGGTTTTCAGCCCGGCGATGTGATCACCGCCTTGGACGGCGAGGCGATTGACCGATTTGAAGCCGTCGCGCGGCATATCAGCATGCTGCCGGAGCGGCATGTCGAAGTCACCGTCCTGCGCGATGGTCGCGAACAGTTCATCAGCGTCGTGCCCGACCGGGTCGAGATCCAAGATCGGTTCGGCAATCGCTATGAAATCGGCCGCGTCGGCATCCAGGGCACCGAGCAGCAAATCGTCGAACATAATCTCGCCAGCGCGATGGCCGCCGCCGCCCATGAAACCGTCGCCGTGGTCGAAATGATGGCGACCACCTTATGGGACATGGTGCTGGGCAAGCGGTCGATTGACGAATTGGGCGGGCCGGTGCGGATTGCGAAAATGTCCGGCGAACAGGCCTCGCTGGGGGCTATCGTGCTGATTTCCTTCATCGCTCTGATTTCCGTCAATCTTGGTTTTGTCAACCTTTTGCCGGTGCCGATGCTTGACGGCGGTCATTTGGCCTTTTACGCCTTCGAAGCCGTGCGCGGCCGGCCCTTGAGTATGAAGGTGCAGGAATTCGCGACCATGGCGGGCTTGATGCTGGTGTTCAGTTTGTTCGTGTTTTTGACCTGGAACGACCTGGCGAATATCGGTGTATGGGACCGGCTATCAAATTTATTTTCGTAAACGGGGCGGCGACCGGATCATAATAATCAGGGGACGACTGAGTGCAGCGTGTAAGGTTAAATAAAAAGATGGCCTGTTCCTGTGGCGCCATCGCCCTGTCCCTTGCATTGATGGCGGCGCCGATGGCGCTGGCCCAGGAAACCGGCGTTATCAATTCCATCAATGTCGAAGGCAGCCAGCGGATCGAGGCCGACACGGTGCGGTCCTATATCGGACTGTCGGTTGGTGACCAATATTCCCCCGCTGCCTTGGACGCCGCCTTCAAGCGGTTATTCGCCACCGGTTTGTTCGCTGATGTCACCATTCGCTCGCAGGCTGGGCGCATCACCGTCAATGTCGTGGAAAACCCGATCATCAACCGCATTGTCTTCGAAGGCAATAAGGCGATCAAGAATGACGACCTCAATGAGGAAGTCAGGCTGCAGCCCAGGCAGGTTTATACCCGCGCCAAGGTCCGCGCGGATGTGCAACGGATCATCGAACTTTACCGCCGTAAGGGCCGCTTTGCCGCCTCGGTCGAGCCTAAGATCATCCAGCTTGAGCAAAACCGGGTCGATTTGGTGTTTGAAATCGCCGAAGGCCAAAAAAGTCGGGTCCGCAAGATCAACATGATCGGCAATCGCGACTTTTCCGATGGTGACTTGCGCGGGGAAATCGCCACCCGCGAAAGCCGCTGGTGGCGTTTGTTCACCTCAAACGACACGTTCGATCCCGACCGCATGGCGTTCGACCGCGAACAATTGCGGCAATTTTATCTGCAGGAAGGTTATGCCGATTTCCGGGTAATTTCCGCGGTGGCTGAATTGACCCCGGACCGCAAGGACTTCTACATCACCTTCACTATTGAAGAGGGCGAGATCTATGATTTCGGCGAAATCAGCGTCGAAAGCCAGATCCGCGACTTGACACCGGAAATGCTGCAGCCGCTGGTTTTGATGAAGAGCGGCAAACGTTATAACGCCAAATTGATCGAAGACACCGTCGAGGTGCTGACCAATTTCGCGGGCTTGGGCGGCTATGCCTTTGTCGACATTCGGCCGCGCGTGCGTCGCGACCGCGAAGGTCGCAAAATGAATATCACCTTCCATGTGTTGGAAGCGCCACGGGTGTATGTGGAGCGTGTCAATGTCTATGGTAATGTGCGCACCCTGGACCAGGTGATCAGGCGCGAATTCCAATTGGCGGAAGGCGATGCTTTTAATTCGGTCAAGTTGGAGCGCTCGAAGCAGCGGATCGAAAGCCTTGGCTTTTTCCAGGAAGGCATTGAGATCGAACGCGTCCAAGGCAGTGCGCCAGACAAGATTATTTTGGAGGTCAATGTCGAAGAGCGCGCGACCGGCGAATTGAGCTTGGGTGCCGGCTTTTCCAGCCTGGAAAATTTCCTGTTCGACTTCTCGATCCGGGAACGCAATTTGTTGGGCCGGGGCCAGGAATTGAGTTTAGGCGCGACCATTTCCAGTCGCCGCAAGCAAATCCAAGTTGGCTTTACCGAGCCCTATTTCCTTGGCCGAAATCTTTCCGCCGGCATCGATTTGTTCCGCACCGAGTTCGACAGCATTCGCGAGAGCTCGTTCAACCAGTCCAGCACCGGGGCGCAATTCCGTGTCGGCACCCGGTTGACGGAGTTTGTCTCGCTTGGTCTGCGCTATGGCTTCCGCAATGATAAGGTCAAGGTGCCGGAAGAGCTGGTGCAGTTCACCGACCCGATCATTTTGGCGGCGATCGGCAATTCCACCACTTCATCGGTGGGCTATACGGTGATTTATGACACCTTGAACAACCGCATTCGCCCCTCGCGCGGGCAGCGGGGCTCGTTCAGCCAAGATTTGGCCGGCCTTGGTGGTTCGGAACGTTATGTTCGGAGCCGGATTGAATACGATATTTATTTCACTTTATGGCAGTCGTGGATTCTGCGCTTTGGTGCCGAAGCTGGCAATATTTTGGGCATTAGCAAGGATGTTCGGTTGAATGACCGCTTCTTCTTGGGCGGTCCGCGGATTCGCGGTTTCGATATCCGCGGTATCGGCCCGCGCATTGTCAGCAACGATCCCAATACAGGGGAATTGCTGCTAGGGTCGTCGATCGGCGGCAATAATTTCTATCTTGGCGGTGCTGAATTGGAAGTGCCGCTGGGCGAAGCAGCCCGCGAACTGGGCCTGCGGTCCAGTTTCTTCGTCGATATCGGCAGCTTATGGGATTTCGACCTTGACGATAGCTTGGAGCCGTTCCGCGACACCGTTCGCGACAGTTCGGCGCCGCGTATTTCCGTGGGCTTTGGGGTGTCGTGGAATTCGCCTTTCGGTCCGTTCCGGATCGATTTGGCGAAAGCGCTCAAAAAACAAGAATTTGACGAAACGCAATTTTTGCAGTTCAACATCGGCACGCAATTTTAAACCGCGAAACAGAATGGATATAGAGGACAGGACGTTATGAAACGGCTTTTAACCCAAATCATGCTGACCCTTGGCCTGGTCGCCTTTGGCCTGACCGCCATGCCGTCGGCCCCCAGCTTTGCGCAAGCGGCGCCCAATTCGGTGATCATCGTTGTCGACTTCGCCCGGGTGAACCGCGAATCCCTGGCCGGCAAGGACATCACAAACCAGCTCGAAGCCTATGGCATCAAACTGGAAAACCGCGCCAAACGTTTGAGCGATGAGCTGCAAACCGAGCAGGAAAGCATCGTCAAGCAACGTGAATTGGTGGCGCAGGATGTGTTCCAAAACATGGTCGCCCAATTCCAAACCAAGCGCGAACGGGCGGAAGCGGAAATTCAGGAAAAGAACGAGCAGCGCCAGCGCGCCCTGCGCCAGGCCAGTGCGGAGTTGGAAAATGCTTTGCGGCCAATCATCCGGCAATTGATGCAGGAAAAGAAAGCCAATCTGGTTTTGGACAAGAATGTCGTGTTCGACCAGCTCGATGGCTTGGATGTCACCACCCAGGTGATCGAACGGCTGAACAAGCAATTGCCTTCCTTGAAGGTTTCGTTGCCTGAATTGCCTTGAGCGCCGCTACCGATCGCAGGGGGACCCGATGAACGCCTTACCTGAATCCGAGGCGCTGGAGCAGCTCGATATCGAGCGCATCATGGCGATGATTCCGCATCGCTATCCGATGCTGATGATCGACCGCGTGGTTGGCATCGTCAAAGGCGAACGCGCGTGCGGCATCAAGAATGTGACCATGGGCGAGCCATTCTTTCAGGGCCATTTTCCTGGCAAGCCGGTAATGCCAGGCGTGTTGATCGTGGAAGCCATGGCGCAAACCGCCGCGGTGGCGACGGTGCACGACATGGGACCGGAGGCCGAGGGCAAGATCGTCTATTTCATGTCGATCGACGAAGCCAAGTTCCGGCGCCCGGTGTTGCCCGGCGCGGTGCTGGAACTGCATGTCGAGAAAGAACGTGCGCGCGGCCCGGTGCGGCGGTTCAAGGGCAAGGCGATTGTCGATGGGGTGTTGTGCGCCGAAGCCGTGTTCGCGGCGATGATCGCTGATCGCTGAATCCCCCGGCGTTGAACAAAAAACCGGCCGCTCCGAGATGGGGCGGCCGGTTTTTTTTGGTCTATTCAAACTATCGATCAGCGATTGACGATCGGCACGAAATCGCGACGGGTGGCGCCGGTGTAAAGCTGGCGCGGCCGGCCGATTTTTTGCACCGGATCCTCGACCATTTCGTTCCATTGCGAGATCCAGCCAACGGTGCGGGCCAGGGCGAACAGCACCGTGAACATGGTGGTCGGGAAGCCCATCGCCTTCAAGATGATGCCGGAATAAAAATCGACATTGGGATAAAGCTTCTTTTCCTTGAAATACGGATCGTTCAACGCGATTTTTTCCAGTTCCAGGGCGACATCCAACAACTCGTCCTGCACTCCCAATTCACCCAGCACCGCATGCGCGGTTTGCCGCATCACCTTGGCGCGGGGGTCGAAGTTCTTGTAGACGCGATGACCGAAACCCATAAGCCGGAACGGATCGTCTTTGTCTTTGGCGCGCTTGATGAATTCTGGAATGCGGTCAACCGAACCGATTTCCTCCAGCATCTTCAAGCAGGCTTCGTTGGCGCCGCCATGGGCCGGGCCCCAGAGGCAGGCAATGCCGGCGGCGATGCAAGCGAACGGATTAGCGCCCGAGGAGCCGGCCAGCCGCACCGTCGAAGTCGACGCATTTTGCTCATGGTCGGCATGGAGCGTGAAAATGCGATCCATGGCATGTTCCAAGACCGGATTGACCTTATAAGGTTCGCACGGCACGCCAAAGGTCATGTGCAGGAAATTGGCGGCATAAGAGAGGTCGTTGCGCGGATAGACGAACGGCTGTCCGACGGAATATTTATAGGCCATGGCGGCGATGGTCGGCATTTTCGCGATCAACCGATAGCTGGCGATCATGCGCTGGCGGGGATCGTTGATGTCGGTTGAATCATGGTAAAACGCCGCCAGTGCGCCCACCACGCCAACCATGATCGCCATCGGATGCGCATCGCGGCGAAAGCCATTGAAGAAGGTCTTCAATTGTTCATGCACCATAGTGTGATAGGTAATGTCGCGAATGAATTTCGCTTTTTCTTCCTTGTTCGGCAGTTCGCCAAACAGCAGCAGATAGCAGACTTCCATGAAATCCGAATCTTCGGCCAATTGCTCGATCGGATAGCCGCGATAAAGCAAGATGCCTTGCTCGCCATCAATATAAGTGATCTTGGATTCGCAACTTGCGGTCGACGTAAAGCCCGGGTCATAGGTGAAAATGCCGGTCTCGCCATAAAGCTTGCGAATATCGAATACTCGCGGCCCTACCGAGCCTTCGAGGACCGGAAATTCGATCTCGGTTTGATCAATCGTCAGCTTGGCGGGGCCTTTGCTCATGGTTGGTTTCCTTTCAACATTCCTGCCTGTCTGGCAATGATTGGTCGGGATATTAGGTCGTAAGCGCGTTATCTGCCAATTGATCTTTCAGCCGGGCCAGGCTTTCCTCCCGGCCCAATACCGCCAAGACATCGAATATACCCGGCGATGTCTTGCGACCAGTTAACGCCGCACGCAAAGGTTGCGCAATTTTGCCTAGGCCGATGCCTTGGCTTTCGGCATAGGCCCGCACCGTGGCTTCCAGGGTTTCGGCCCGCCAGTCGGCCAGGTTTTGCAAGGCCTGCACCAGCCCGCCAAGCAGCAATTGGCCTTGTTCGTCTAACAAGGCGCGGGCTTGATCATCCAGCGCAACAGGCCTTTGGGCGAAATAAAACAAGGCGCTGTCGGCAAGTTCCAACAGGGTTTTGGCGCGCTCTTTCAAGCCAGGCATGGCTTGCGTCAAACGCGAGATTTCTTCCGCCATCAAGGACCGCCCCAGCGCGCGCTCAATAAATGGCACGGCTTGCGCGGCCAAGTCACGATCTTCCGCTACGCGCATATAATGACCATTGAGGCTGGTCAATTTCGTCATGTCGAAACGCGCGGCGCCACGGCCGATGGCGGGCAGATCGAACCAGTCAATGGCCTGTTCGGTTGTGATGATTTCCTCATCGCCATGGCTCCAGCCCAAACGCAGCAGATAATTGCGCATGGCGGCGGCCAAAATTCCCATGTCGCGATAGGCATCCACGCCCAGGGCGCCGTGGCGTTTGGATAATTTGGCGCCATCGGGACCATGGATCAGCGGAATATGGGCATAGATCGGTGGTGTCCAGCCGCAAGCCAGGAACAATTGGGTTTGGCGAAAGGCATTGGTGAGATGGTCGTCGCCGCGTATGGCATGGGTGATGCCCATGTCATGATCATCGACCACGACCGACAGCATATAGGTTGGGCTGCCGTCGGCGCGCAGCAACACCATGTCATCAAGCTGTTCATTGCCAACCCGGACCTGGCCTTGAACCTGGTCGTCGATCACCGTCTCGCCTTCGCGCGGCGCCTTGAAGCGGATCACCGGGGCGGCGCTGGCGGGCGCGTCGGCGGGGTCGCGGTCACGCCAGCGGCCATCATAGCGCATCGGCCGGCCCTCGGCGCGGGCGGTGGCGCGCATCGCCTCCAAATCTTCGGGCGTGGCATAGCAGCGATAGGCCAAGCCCTTCTCCAGCAAGTGTTGGGCGACCTCAGCGTGGCGCTGCTGGCGTTGCGACTGGTAAACCACATCGCCATCCCAATGCAGCCCCAGCCAGTCCAAACCGTCGATGATGGCGTCAATTGCCTCTTGGGTGCTGCGCGCGCGATCTGTATCTTCAATACGCAGCAAGTAGCGGCCACCCATATGGCGGGCATAAAGCCAGTTGAACAACGCCGTGCGGGCGCCGCCGATATGCAAGAAACCGGTGGGCGAGGGGGCAAATCGCGTGACCACGGTGGAAGCAGGGGTGTTCATTTCACTCCATTCGCCATCAAGCCCAAGGGCGTGCCAATTGCAAGGGTTTCACATGCCCACGCGGGGCAGGCCCGGGCGCGGCGCGCCGCTTGTATCACAGGGTTCGCGCGCTGACAAACCCATGCCGTGCTGGCAATGGTCGCGCCAGCCATGACTGCCGCCAAGCCAGATCTACGGCTGGTCTTTGGAGATGACCAAGACTCTATTGATCACAAAGGATTAAAAGAAAAAGTTCATCTTCTTTGGGAGGTGGAGCGGCGGCAGGCCAGCCTCTGGTTGCCAGTATTTTTCGCGGTTGGAATCGGTAGTTATTTCGCCCTGCCGATGGAGCCGCCCGGCGTGGTGGTGGCGGCGGGCCTGGTCTTGGTCATGGCTCTGTGCTGGGCGGCCAACGACAAGCCTTGGGTGCGGGCAATGTTGTTGCTGATGCTGGTGATGGCGGCGGGCATGGCCAGCGCCAAATGGCGTGCCGCGCGCGTGGCAACACCGGTTATCGGTGCGGAATACGGACCTGCCGGCTTGAGCGGCCGGCTGGTCATATGGGATCGCAGCAGTGCCGGTGCCGAGCGCATCCTTGTTGATGTCGCGGCGATTGATGGCATGACGCCATCGCGTACGCCCCGCCGGGTGCGGCTGACGGTGCGCACCGGCATGCCCGCGGAGCTGCGGGTGGGTCAACCGATCGCGCTGCGTGCGGTGTTGTTGCCGCCGCCCGGTCCGGCCATGCCAGGCGCATTCGACTTTGGCCGCCAGGCATATTTTCAGGGGATTGGCGCGGTCGGCTTCGCGGTGACTCCCGTGGTCTTGCGGGATGGGCCTTTGGCAGGAGGTTGGCGGGCGCGGATCGACCGTCTGCGCGGCGCCATAGCCGCCCGCATCAGCGCCGCCATCGATGGCCAACCTGGCGCCATTGCCCGGGCCTTGCTGGTGGGCGACAAGAGCCAATTGAGCGAAGCCAGCAAGACCGCTTTTCGCGATGCCGGGCTGGCGCATTTGTTGGCGATTTCCGGCTTGCACCTGGCCTTGGTGGCGGGCGGCTTGTTCTTTGCCTTGCGCGCCGGGCTGGCGCTGATCCCCAGCCTGGCGCTGCATTGGCCATTGAAGTCGATCTGCGCGATCGCCGGCTTAGCTGGCGGCTTTGTCTATTTGCTGATATCCGGCATGACCTTGCCAACCCAGCGCGCCTTCATGATGGCGGCGGTGGTGTTCATCGCGGTGCTGGCGGGGCGGCGGGCGATCAGCCTGCGCTCGGCGGCGCTGGCCGCCTGGCTGGTGTTGCTGCTGCAACCGGAGGCCTTGGTCAGCGTCAGTTTCCAAATGTCGTTCGCCGCCGTGATCGGCTTGGTCGCGGCTTATGAAGCCTGGCGTCAACATCGCAGCCGTCAGCACGGCCAAGCCCATGCCCAGGATTATGGCTGGGCCGCGAAAATCCGCGCCTATTTCCTGGCGGTGGTCTTTTCCACCCTGGTCGCCGAAATCGCCATCAACCCGCTTTCGGCATATCATTTCAATCAATTGGCGCTTTATGGCGTGGCCGGGAATTTGGTTGCCATTCCCTTGACCAGCATGGCGATCATGCCCGCCGGGGTCATTGGCTTGCTGTTGATGCCCCTGGGGTTGGAGGCATGGCCGCTATGGTTGATGGGTGAGGCCATCGCTATCGTGCTGGCGGCGGCGCATGCGGTGTCCAGCGCGCCCGGCGCGGTGCTGGTGCCGCCAACTCCGCCGCTAGCCAGCCTGCTGCTGTTTGGCTTCGGCGGTTTGTGGCTATGCCTGTGGCGCAGCCGCATGCGGCTGCTTGGTATCGTCATCGCCGCCATGGCGGCAATTCCCGCGCTCAGCCATGATCGGCCCGACCTGTTGGTGGCCGACAGCGGCCGGCCGGTCGCATTGCGTGACCCTGACAGCGGCGCCTTGTTGCTGTCCACGGGCGGCGGCCAGGGCTTTGTGCGCGACAGTTGGCTGCGGCAAAATGGTCAAACCCTGGCCCACCGCTGGCAGGACGATGCCGTCTGGACCAACCGACATCGCGCGATTTGCGATGATTGGGGCTGCGCGCTTGATGTGCCCCGTGGCGGCCAACAGCAACCATGGCGTTTGGCGATCGCCCAGCATCCCGCTGCACTGGCCGAGGATTGTCGGCTCGCGGATATCCTGATCACGCCGCTACCAGCGCCGCCCGGCTGCGCGCCTTCACGCCTGTTGATCGATGCCGGCACCTTGACCAGTGGCGGCGCGCATGCCGTGTATTTTTTGCCCGATGGCGGCCTGCGGGTGGAAAGCGCCAGCCAAAGCCGTGGCCGGCGTCCATGGGTGCCGGCCACAGGGTCTCAGGAATAACGCCGCATCAGCCCCGTCAGCCGGCCTTGCACCAACACCCGGTCGGCGGCATAGCGTTGGGCCTGATGACTGGCATTTGCGGGTTCCAGCACGATGTCTGGCCCGCGCTTGCGCAAGGTCTTCAAGGTTGCCTCCGCCTGATCGACCAGGGCGACGACAATATCGCCGTCGCGGGCGGTCTCGCAGCGTTCAATAACCACGATATCGCCATCCAAAATGCCTTTTTCGACCATCGAATCGCCAGCGACTTCCAGCGCATAATAGGACCCGCCGGCATGGCCCATGTCAGGCGGCATGGCGATATGGCGATCGACATTTTCCAATGCCTCGATCGGCGTGCCGGCGGCGATGCGGCCATGCAGTGGAATGTCCCGCCCCGCCGTTTCCACCACCATCGGCGGCGCCGGCTTGCGCCCAAACTGGCCTTTGACAATCGTATCGCCACGGTCGCGAACGCGGGTTTCGGGCAGTTTCAACACCTCCAAGGCTCGTGCGCGATGCGCCAAGCGCCGGATGAAGCCACGCTCTTCCAACGCGGTGATCAAGCGGTGAATGCCGGATTTGGATCTCAGATCCAACGCCTCTTTCATTTCATCGAAAGACGGAGACACGCCATGGTCCTTCAAGAACCGGTCAATGAACATCAGCAGGTCGTGTTGCTTGCGTGTCAGCATGGGCGCGCCCCTTCCGGCGATTGGCGGCAGAATCACGTTTGCCTATTGTTCTAGTTAAGTTCCATGTGGAACACAAGGCGAAAATGTGCCGCCCTAAAGCGGCAGCACCGCAACCCAATCGTCGGGTTGGGCGGCGGCGGCATTGGGTGGGCGCATGATCAGGGCATTGGAATCGGCGAGGATAGAGAGCATGGCGCTGTCTTGGGCCGGTGCCGCGTCGACTTGCCAATCGCCCTGGGTCGAGGCGCGGCGCAAGCGGGCGCGCAGATAATGCTCGCGCGGGCCATTTGCGGGCAGGGCATTTTCCAGCCGCGCCCGCAGCCAATCATGGCCGGGCCAAAGCGCGCCGCCCAACACGGCGATGGCCGGTTCCAGAAACAATTTGGCGCAGACAAAGGCGGAGACCGGGTTGCCCGGCAAGCCAAGAAACGGCACGCCCTTGAAATGGCCGTGGATCAGTGGTTTGCCCGGGCGCATGGCGATTTTCCAGAAATCGACGGTCAGGCCTGCCGGTGCTAGCGCCTGCTGCACCAAATCATGTTCGCCGACCGAAGCGCCGCCGATGGTCAGCACTAAATCGGCGTCGCTGAACTTGGCGGCGGCTTGCAACAGGTCTTCGGCATGATCGCGGGCGATGCCCAGATCAACCGGCACGCCGCCGGCGGCGGTGATGAAGGCATGCATCATCGGGCTGTTGGAATTGATGATTTGGCCCGGCGCCACCGCCTGGCCCGGCGCCACCAGTTCATCGCCGGTCGACAAGAAGGCGATGCGCGGCGGGCGATGCACCCGGACCCGCGCGGCGCCAGCGGCCGCCGCCAAGCCGATGGCGCGGGCATCCAGCCTGCGCCCTGGCGGCAACAGGCTTTGGCCAGTGGCGAAATCATTGCCCTGGCGGCGAATATTGGCGCCGGCGGCCGGTGCTGCGCGGATTAAGACATGGCGGTCTGCAAGGAGCTCGGTATTTTCTTGAATGACGACGGTGTCGGCGCCGGCGGGCACGGCGGCGCCGGTGAATATGCGCAGCGCCTGACCGGCCGCCAGCGTGCCGGCAAACACTTGGCCGGCGGGGGCCGCGCCAATCACCTCAAGCCGGGCCGGCAGGTGCGCCAAGTCGGCCGCACGAACCGCATAGCCGTCCATCGCCGACATCGCCGCTGGCGGCTGATCGCGGTCGGCGACAACGGGTGCCGCCAACACCAAGCCATGGGCGTCGGATAAGGCGCGGTCTTCGATCGGAGTGGGACTCAGGCCGCCCAATATCCGGGCGCGGGCTTCGGCGACCGCCAGCATCAAAAGCTGTCCTGGTCTGGCTCCGGCGCGTCATAGACACCGCCACGGCCGCCGGATTTATGAACCAGCCTGATGGCATGAATGCGCATATCCTTATCGACCGCCTTGAGCATGTCATACAAGGTCAAAGCTGCCACCGACACGGCCGTCAAGGCTTCCATTTCCACCCCGGTCTGACCGCTGACCTTGACTTCGGCCTCAATCACCACCGCATCTTCGCGGAGGTCGAAACTGACGGCGACGGCGGTGATCGGCAAGGGGTGACACAGCGGAATCAAGTCCGATGTTTTTTTTGCAGCCATGATGCCGGCAATTCGCGCGGCACCCAACACGTCGCCCTTGGGGGCCTTGCCATCGCGGATCAGGTCGATGGTCGCTGTCCTTGCCATCAGCCGGCCGCGCGCCACCGCGCGGCGCGCCGACACCGACTTTGCGCTGACATCGACCATCCTGGCCCGGCCCTCGACATCGACATGGCTGAGACTGTCGGTCATGCCGCGCTCTCCCACAAGGCGCGGGTGGCGCGGGTGACATCGGCTTGGCGCATCAAGCTTTCGCCAATTAGAAAGGCGGTCACGCCAATGCCCGCCAGTCGGTCGAGATCGGCGCGCTGTTGCAGGCCGCTTTCCGCCACCACCAGACGCGATGGCGGCAAGCCGGCGGCAAGATGCATGCTGGTTTCCAGCGACACCGCCATGGTTTTCAAATTGCGGTTGTTGATGCCAATCAGCGGGCTTTGCATGGTCAGCGCCCGGCCCAGTTCGGCCTCGTCATGAACCTCGATCAACACGTCCATGCCCAGCGCCATCGCCAGCGATTCCATCTCCAGTGCGGTTTCATTGCCCAATGCCGCCAGGATCAGCAGCACGCAGTCCGCGCCCAGCGCCCGGGATTCAACGATCTGATAAGGGCTCAGCATGAAGTCCTTGCGCAGCACTGGCAAGCTGACTGCCGCGCGGGCCTGACGTAAATAATCGTCATGGCCCTGAAAATATTTTTCATCGGTCAACACCGACAAACAAGTGGCGCCGCCCAGCGCATAGGCGTTTGCCAGGCTGGCGGGGTTGAAGTCGGCGCGGATCAATCCCTTTGACGGGCTGGCCTTCTTGATTTCGCAGATCAAGCCATAACGACCATGGTCGCGGGCGGCGCGCAAGGCGTTGACAAAGCCGCGTGGGGCTGGGGCGGTGGCGGCGCGCTCTTGCAGGACCGACAGGGGCGTCGCCGCTTGCCGGGCTTCGACTTCGGCCTGCTTATGGGCGAGAATGTCATCCAATCCACTGCTCATGCCGGCTCTCCGCTTGCGCTTGCGGCGATCCAGCGGGCCAAAGTCGCTGCCGCATCGCCATCATCAATGGCCTGGGCGGCGCGGCCAACGCCCGCCGCCAAGTCGGCTGCCCGGTCCGCCACCACCAGGGCAGCACCAGCGTTCAACAGCACGATATCACGATAAGCGCCGGGGGCGCCGTCTAGCAAGGCGCGCAATGCCGCGGCATTCTCGGCGGCGCTGCCGCCCTTGATCGCCTCGGGCTCGGCGCGGGCAAGGCCGACATGTTCGGGCGCCACTGTAAAGCGTTGCAGCTTGCCTTGATGCCAGGCGACGACATCGCTGGTGCCGGTGATGGTGAGTTCATCTAGGCCATCGGCGCCATGCACCACCCAAACATGATCGGCGCCCAGCCGACCGGCAACCTGTGCCATTGGTGTCAACCAGCGGGCGTCATAGGTGCCCATCAATTGCCGCCGCGCCAGGGCTGGATTGGCCAGTGGGCCCAGCAGATTAAAAATAGTGCGCACGCCCAGCGCCACCCGCACCGGCGCGACATGACGCATCGCCGCATGATGGCGCGGGGCCATTAAAAATGCGATGCCGGCCTCGCGAAAGCAACGCGCCAGCGCGGCGTCGTCGAGGTCGAGGCGCACGCCCAAGGCGGTGAGCACATCCGCCGACCCGGATTTTGACGAGACGGCCTTGTTGCCATGCTTGGCCACCGGTACTCCGCAGGCCGCGACCACGATCGCGGCGGCGGTGGAAATGTTCAAGGTTTGGGCGCCATCCCCGCCGGTGCCGCAGGTGTCGACCGCGCCCGCCGGCGCCGGCACCGCGTGAACATGGTGGCGCAAGGCCCTGGCGGCGCCGGCGATTTCATCAACCGTTTCGCCCCGCACCTTTAGCGCCGCCAAAAACGCGGCAATCAAGGTCGTGTCGATTTCACCGCTCATCATCATCCCGAAGGCGCGTTCGGCGTCGGCCTCGCTGAGGCTGGCGCCGTCAAGTACGCAGCGCATGATGCTGGAAAAGTCCTGGGTCATGACTGGGTTATCCCGCCACTGGCTGAGGCTGCCGCACGGCGATGCCGGCAAGGGTCAAAAAATTCGCCAACAACGCATGGCCATGGTCGGTGGCGATGCTTTCGGGGTGAAACTGCACCCCATGCAGCGGCCATTGGCGATGCCGCAGACCCATGATCAAGCCATCCTCGCTTTCCGCCGCGATTTCAAGGCAATCGGGCAGGCTGTCGCGGGCAACGATGAGGCTGTGATAACGGGTCGCGGTAAAGGGGTTGGGCAGGTCTGCGAACACGCCCTTGCCGTCATGATGAATGGCGCTGGTCTTGCCGTGCATGACATGCGGCGCGCGCACCACTTGGCCGCCAAACACCTGGCCAATGGCCTGATGGCCCAAGCACACGCCCAATAACGGAATTTCACCTGCCACGGCGGCAATCAGGTCAAGGCAAATGCCGGCTTCATTGGGGGTGCAGGGTCCAGGGGAAAGGATAATAGCGGCCGGTTGCATTGCCCGCACGCCAGCGACATCGATATGATCATTGCGGCGTACCGCGACCTCGGCGCCCAACTCGCCCAGATAATGGTAGAGGTTGTAAGTGAAGCTGTCGTAATTGTCGATCAGCAGCAGCATGGCGCGGGATCCTTTCCGTCGCTTGGGTACCCGCCCAGCCATAGCGCGTCAAGCACGGCTGGCGGCGGCCATGACAGGCCCATTGTAAAGGCTTCTTAAGCCCGCGCCGCTAACATGATAGTCTGCAACGCGGGAGGAATGTTGAGGCATGATCGGACGCCATCGCGGGTTGTGGGCGAAAGCGGCTGTCGGGCTGGGCTTGGGCTTGGCTGTGGGCTTGCTGTTACGCGCCGCGCCGACGGTGCAGCATGACGATTTGGCAAATGTGCCGGAAGCCCACACCGTCGCCCTGGCGCCGCCGGCGAAGGCGGGTTTCAAGCTGCGCTTGCCGACGCCCGCAGCGATGCCGCCCGTCGGGGCTGAGGCCGATTGGCCGCAAGTCGCCATCGTCATCGACGATTTGGGTCTCAATCACGCTTTGACCTTGCGGACCATTGCCCTGGACGGGCCCTTGACCTTGAGCTTCCTGCCTTATGGCCACGGATTGGGGCCATTGGCCGCGCGGGCGCGGGCCGGCGGCCATGAACTGTTCGTGCATCTGCCAATGCAGCCCAAGGAAGCCGCGCGTGACCCTGGCCCCCGGGCGCTGCGCGTGGGCATGGCGCCGGCGGCGCTGGCCGGCCATGTCGACTGGCATTTGAGCCGCTTTGACGGTTTCGTCGGCGTTAACAATCATATGGGCAGCCGCTTCACCGAGGACGATACCGGTATGGCGCAATTGTTCGACATTTTGAAAGCCCGCGGCTTGATGTTCATCGACTCCCGCACCACCGCGCGGTCGGCCGGGGCATGGCTGGCGGCGCGCCAGGGCTTAAGCTATGGCGAACGCGACGTGTTCTTGGACAATGAACGCGCCGCACCGGCGCTGGCGCTGCAATTGGCGCAACTGGAACGCCGCGCTCGCGACCAGGGCACGGCGATTGCCATTGGCCACCCGCATCCGGTGACGATCGCGGCGCTGGAGCGTTGGATCGCCAGCCTGCCGGCCAAGAAGCTGCGACTGGTGCCGGTCAGCGCCATCATCGCGGTGCGCGGCTCGCCTTTATGGCGGTTGGCCCATGACAAGGGCGTGTCGATCAATCAATTGGCGCCGGGCTCAAAATAACCACGGCCGCCGGCGTGTTATTGGCCGCGTTCGGCCGCGCTGGCGCGGGCGATGGCCTCGGCGCCGGCGCTGAACACGGCACGCGCCTTGGCTTCGCATTCGCGATGCTCGGAAAGCGGCACGCTGTCGGCGACGATGCCAGCCCCGGATTGGCCGTAAAGCACGCCATCCTTCAACACAGCGGTGCGCAGCACAATGCAGCTGTCAAGCGAGCCGTCGATGCCGAAATAGCCGACCGCGCCAGCATAAATGCCGCGTTTTTCAGGTTCCAGCTCATCGATGATTTCCATCGCCCGGATTTTCGGCGCGCCCGACACAGTACCCGCGGGAAAGCCCGCGAATAGGGCGTCGATGGCGTCATGCGCGGGGTCCAACTGGCCGGTGACATTGGAGACGATGTGCATGACGTGGCTATAATGTTCGATCATATAGCTTGCCGTGACCTTGACACTGCCTGGCACCGCGACCCGGCCAACGTCGTTGCGGCCGAGGTCCAGCAGCATGAGATGTTCAGCCCGTTCCTTAGGGTCGGCCAACAGGTTCTCGGCCAGTGCGCGGTCTTCCGCCGCAGTGGCGCCGCGTGGTCTGGTGCCGGCGATCGGCCGGATCGTGACTTCGCCGTCACGCAGCCGAACCAGGATTTCTGGGCTGGAGCCGGCAACCTGGAAACCGTCGAAATTGAGCAGGAACAGGAAGGGCGACGGGTTGATCCGGCGCAGCGCCCGGTAAAGGTCGGTCGCCGGCAACGGAAATGGGGCGGCGAAGCGCTGCGACAAGACGACCTGAAAAATGTCTCCCGCGAGGATATAATCCTGCGCCTTTTTCACCATCGCTTCATAGTCAGGCTGTGCGACATTGGACTGTGGCGCCACCGCCGTCGCCGTCGCTGGCAATGTATTGGCGGTGGGCGGCAAGGGTTGATCCATCGCCTCGCAGGCGGCTTCCAGCCGCTGCAAGGCGCGCGCATAGGCAACCTTGGCGCTGACCCCGGACTGCGGCCGCACTGGTGTGGCCAGGGTTAGTTCATCGCGCACGGCGTCCAGCACGCCGATCAATTGTGGCCGCATCAACAAGGCATCCGGCAGACCCAAAGGATCGGGGTTGGGCTGCGGCAGGCGCTCTACCAAGCGCACCATGTCATAACCCAGATAGCCGACCAAACCGGCAATGGTTGGCGGCAAACCTTCATGATGATCGATCTGTGCTTCCCGAAACGCGGTCCGCAAGCTGTCCAGCGCCGCGCCGGGCACGGGCGTGAAATCATCCGGCTTGGCGCCGGGCGCATGGTTGATCGCCGCCACGCCGTCCTGGCAGCGCCACAGCATGTCGGGGTCGAGGCCGATGATGGAATAGCGGCCGCGCGAATCCCCGCCCTCAACTGATTCCAGCAAAAAACTGGGCGCCTTGCCGCCAGTCAGCTTTAGCATGACGGAAACCGGCGTCTCCAGATCGGCGACATATTTGGTATGCACGATCTGGCGTTCGCCCGCCTCATAGCGGCGGGTAAAAAGCTCGACATCGGGCGCGAAAACCATGACGGGCGCTGGCCTGGGCTTAACTTGGCGCGCCAAGCTGCTCGCGCAGGCTTTGCCACAGCCGTTCATTGAACTCGACTTCATGCTTGCGCTGTTGCTCGGCGATATATTGCTGCTGCAGATCGGTGCTGATGACCCGGGCCAGGCCTTGCCGCAGCGCCGCCAGATATTCCGGGTCGGAGGCCGGGTCGGCGGCGTCGACCCGATCATTGCGCACCACCATGAAGGCGGTGCCGCCGCTGCTGGGGGCAATGCCGAAGCCGCCCGGACGCAGCTCGAACAAGACCGCTGCGGCGGTGCTGTCAGTGCGGCCGCCCTGCAACACCGACTGCCGCTCCATCGCGATATCGGTCATGACTGGATAGCCTGCCGCATTGGCCATCGCCGCCAGGTCTTCACCGGCCTCGGCGCGGTTCATCAGATTTTCGGCCAGGGCGCGGTTGCGGCTGCGTTTTTCCTGCGTCTGCCAGTCCGCCAGCACGCGCGCGCGCACTTCATCGAAATTGAGTTGCCGCGCCGGCTCGACGGCGGTGAGCTGGACTACGCCATAAGCCTCGTCACCCACCGGCACGATGATCGGTTCATCGCCCAATTCCTGGGCGAAAGCATCGCGCAGCAATGGCTGCAGACCCTCAAAAGGCGGCCAGGCGTCGCCAGATTTTTGCGCGCCAGACAAGGCCACCAACTCTGCTTTCGCCACCGTCAGGTCATGCGTGGCCAAGGCTTCGGCCATGGTGGAGCCGGTGGAAAAGGCATCTTCCACCGCATTGACATTTTCATAAAGCCGGTCGATGCCGCGTTCCCGGGCCAAGGCCGCGCGCAAGTCTTCGCGCACTTCGTCCAGGCTTTGTCCCGCGCCGGCTTCCACCCGTGTCACCTTAAATACATGCCAGCCAAAGGGTGACTGCACCGGAGCGCTGCTTTCCCCGGCATCCAGCGCGAAAACGGCGTCGGCGACGGCAGCATTATAATCGGCCTCCAAATCGGCGCGTGAGAGGTCGCCCAGCGCCCGATCCTCGGCGGCGAAGCCAAGGTCCTCGGCCAGCGTCGCGAAATCGCCGCCGGCGGCCAATTGTTCGGCAAAAGCCTCGGCGTCGGCTTGGTCGGCGAAGACCACTTGCTCGACCCGGCGAAGGCTTGGCGCGATGAACTCATCGCGTCTTTGTTCAAAGGCATCGACCAGCGTGGCCTCGTCGATGGCGCTGGCATCGGCAAAATCCTCGGCCCGCAGCACGCCATAGTCGAAACTGCGATATTCGGGCGCCTGATAACGCTCTTGATGCTCGAAATAATAGGCTTCGAGGGTTTCCTCATCAGGGGTCGGCACATCCTGGACCGCGCTTTCCGGCACGGTGACGATGGTGGCTTCGCGCTTTTCGCGCAGGAACCGGAACAGATTATTCGCCATGGTCGCCGGCGCTTGCGCGACCTGGCCAACCGCCGTCAGCAGCATTTCGCGGCTGATGTCCTGGCGAATGCTTTCAAACAATTCTTTCTCGGTTAAACCGCTTTGTTGCAGCACGAAGCGATAGGTGCTCATGTCGAAATTGCCGGCGACTTGAAACGCGGGCAGGGCGGCGACCTCGGCGCGAATTTGATCGTCGCTGGCGGCGATATTCAGGTCGGCGGCCGCCGCATCGACCGCCGCGCCCTGGATCATCGCGTTCAATAATTGCCGGTCCAGCCCCATGGCGAAGGCGGTTTGCCGGGTGAATTCAGGATCACGAGCCTGATTGTCGCGAACCAGATTTTCCAAACGCCGCTGAAACGCGACGACGGTCACTTCCTTGTCGCCAACCGTGGCCAGCACGGTTGTGCCGCTGGTGCGGAAAATATCGCCAATGCCCCAAACCGCGAAGCTGGCGATCAACACGCCCATCAACAGCAGGACCCAAAAAGAGTTCAGCCCCTTGCGAATACCCGACAGCATCAGAAACACCTTTCCCGGCGGCGGCGGCCTGGTTTTGTGGTCGCGCCCAATGGCGTCGCACCATAGTGCGCGGGCCGCGCGGCGGCAAGCACGGGCTTTCCTTTATCGATCGGCTTTGCTAGGACCCACGCATCAGTTGCGAAGGGATATAGGGCATGACCGACGGGGCGCGACAGCCGCTGGTGGCGGGGAATTGGAAAATGAACGGATTGGCCGCGTCGCGTGCGGTGCTGGCTGAGATTGCGGCGCGGGTGGTCAAGGCGCCACCACATTGCGCGGTGATGATTTGCCCGCCGGCCACGCTGATCGGCGATTTTGCCCGACTGGCGCAGGAAAGCGCCGTTGCCATTGGCGGCCAAGACTGCCATGCGCAAGCCGCGGGCGCGCATACCGGCGACATCGCCGCTGAAATGCTGCGCGATGCCGGCGCAGTCGCCGTGATTGTCGGCCATTCCGAACGCCGCGCCGATCATGGCGAGGATGACGCCTGCGTCGCCGCCAAGGCCGCCGCCGCATGGCGCGCCGGGCTGAGCGCCATTATCTGCGTTGGCGAAACCGAGGCTGAGCGCGACGCCGGCCGGACGCTGGATATTGTCGGCGGGCAATTGGCGGCCTCGGTGCCGGCCGAAGCCACCGCGGCCAACACGGTCATCGCCTATGAACCGGTCTGGGCCATCGGCACCGGGCGCACGCCGTCGGTGGAGGACGTAGCGCAGGTTCATGCCATGATTCGCGACCATTTGGTCGCCCGGTTTGGCGAAGCCGGCAATGATATGCGGCTGCTTTATGGCGGGTCGGTGAAGCCCGACAATGCCAAGCAACTGCTGGCGGTGGCCAATGTCGATGGTGCGCTGGTTGGCGGCGCTAGCTTGAAGGCCAAGGATTTTGACGGCATTTTGGATGCTTATCGCTAAATTCGTCCTGGCCAATCGCGGCCATAAGGGTTAGAAGCCCGCTCGAACCCATTGGGATGCGGATACCTTCCGCCAAAGGCTTGTTATGGAACTGATACTTCTGATCATCCATCTATTGATCGCCATTGCCCTGGTGGTGGTCATTTTGCTGCAGCGCTCCGAAGGTGGCGCCTTGGGCATTGGCGGTGGTGGTGGCGGCGGTTTCATGACCGCGCGCGGCGCCGCCAATCTGCTGACCCGGGCCACTGGTATTCTGGCTGCGGCATTCATCGGCATGAGTCTGTTGCTGGCAATCATCGCCGGCCAGGACCGGACCGCTGGAGGGCTGATGCAACAACCGGCGCCGACTACGAATGCGCCTGCCGAACCCGTTGATCCGAATTTCGATTTTGGTGACTTGCCGGCGCCGGCCGACGAACCGGAAGTTCCACTTCCCTAGGTCATCAGACCCGCTTTCGCTTGGCTAATGGCTTGTGCTTGGCGGCTTGTCGCCACGGCAGAGATTTTTGTGTTTCGATCGACGGATATTTGATTATAAAGGACGCCCATGGCGCGGTTCATTTTCATCACCGGCGGCGTGGTTTCGTCACTTGGCAAGGGCTTGTTGTCGGCATCCCTGGGAGCGCTGCTGCAAGCGCGGGGCTATAAGGTGCGGCTGCGCAAGCTGGACCCCTATCTCAATGTCGATCCCGGCACCATGAGCCCCTATCAGCATGGCGAAGTCTATGTCACCGACGATGGCGCTGAAACCGACCTCGACCTGGGCCATTATGAACGCTTTACTGGCGTGCCGACCCGGCAGTCGGACAATGTCACTTCGGGGCGGATCTATTTCGACATCCTGACCCGTGAGCGCCGGGGCGATTATTTGGGCGGTACCGTCCAAGTGATCCCCCATGTCACCGACGCGATCAAGCAATTCGCCTTGGCCGATACCGACGATGTCGACTTCGTGCTGTGTGAAATTGGCGGCACAGTGGGCGATATCGAAGGCTTGCCCTTTTTTGAAGCGATCCGGCAATTGGGTACCGAATTGGGGCGGGAGCAGGCGATTTTCATTCACCTCACCCTGGTGCCCTATCTGGCCGCTGCTGGTGAATTAAAAACCAAGCCAACCCAGCATTCGGTCAAGGAATTGCGGGCGATCGGCATTTTGCCGCAAATCCTGGTATGCCGGGCCGAGCATCCGATCCCGGAAACCGAACGCGCGAAGATCGCGCTGTTTTGCAATGTCCGCAAGGAAGCGGTGATTCAGGCGCTGGACGCCGCGTCGATCTATGAAGTGCCGATCGCCTATCACCGCGAAGGGATCGATGTGGAAGTGCTGCGGGCGTTTGGCTTGCCGCATGAAAGCGCGCCCGACTTGTCGCGCTGGGCGGAGATCGTCGAGCGACTCCACAAGCCGGAAGGCGAAGTGACCATCGCCGTGGTGGGCAAATATACCGGCTTGAAGGACGCCTATAAATCGCTGTCTGAAGCGTTGGTCCATGGCGGGATCGCCAACAAGGTGCGGGTTAAGATCGATTGGATCGAGTCCGAGATTTTCGAGGCCGAGGATGCGGTGCATCGGCTGGAGCATGTCCATGGCATCCTTATTCCAGGCGGCTTTGGCAAGCGCGGAGCGGAAGGCAAGATTGCCGCGGCGCGTTTCGCCCGCGAACATAAGGTGCCCTATTTCGGCATTTGCTTTGGCATGCAAATGGCCGTGATCGAAGGCGCGCGGCATCTGGCTGGCATTGATGGCGCTGGCTCGACGGAGTTTGGCGCCTGCGCCGATCCTATTGTCGGCCTGTTGACCGAATGGAAGACCGACGACGGCACCGTCAGCCGTTCAGCCGAGGACGACCTTGGCGGCACAATGCGGCTTGGCGCCTATCCGGCGCGGTTGCAACCGGGTTCACGCGTTGCCGAGATTTATGCCGCGATCGACATTTCTGAACGCCACCGCCACCGCTATGAAGTCAATATCGGCTATCGCGAGCGGCTGGAAGCGGCCGGCATGGTGTTTTCCGGCCTCTCGCCCGATGGCCGCTTGCCGGAAATCGTCGAATATCCCGATCACCCCTGGTTCGTCGGCGTGCAATATCATCCGGAGCTGAAGTCGAAACCCTTCGACCCGCACCCCTTGTTCGCCAGCTTCATTGAAGCCGCCGTCAAGCAAAGCCGGTTGGTTTGACCTCGATATCCGGTTAGCGCGTCGCCATGCGCCGTGCAGGCGGGCATGGGTTCTTGCCGTTGCAGCTTGAAGCGGCTATGAGAGCGCCGTCAGCAACAAGGAGCCTCGCGATGACCGCCATTACCGACATTCTCGCCCGTGAAATCTTGGACAGCCGTGGCAACCCAACGGTTGAGGTGGATGTCGCCCTGGAAGACGGTTCAACCGCGCGCGCGGCAGTGCCTTCGGGAGCGTCGACCGGCGCGCATGAAGCGGTTGAAAAACGCGACGGCGACGATCGTTATCTGGGCAAGGGCGTGCGCCAAGCCGTCGATGCGGTGAACGGCGAAATTTTCGACGCGCTATCGGGCTTGGATGCCGAGGATCAGGTCGGCATCGATCACATCCTGATCGAGCTGGATGGCACCGAGAATAAGAGCCGCTTGGGCGCCAACGCGATTTTGGGCGTGTCGCTGGCGGTCGCCAAGGCCGCCGCCCAAGCCTGCGGGCTGCCGCTGTACCGCTATGTTGGCGGTGTCGGCGCGCGGGTGTTGCCGGTGCCGATGATGAATATCGTCAATGGCGGCGCCCATGCCGACAATCCGATCGACATTCAGGAATTCATGGTCATGCCGGTCGGTGCCGACAGCCTGTCGGAGGCGGTGCGTTGGGGCGCCGAAATTTTTCATTGCTTGAAGAAACAATTGAAGGCCGCCGGTCATAACACCAATGTTGGCGACGAAGGCGGGTTCGCGCCCAATCTGCCGGGCAGCCGCGCGGCGCTGGATTTTATCATGGAGTCGGTCTCGAAATCCGGTTTCAAGCCCGGCAAGGACGTGATGCTGGCGCTGGACGTGGCCTCGACCGAGTTTTTCAAGTCCGGCAAATATCATTTGGAAGGCGAAGGCAAAAAACTGACCCCGGCGCAAATGGCCGATTATCTGGCTGAGTTGGCGGCGGATTATCCGATCTTGTCGATCGAGGACGGCATGGCCGAGGACGATTGGAAGGGCTGGGCGCTGTTGACCGAAAAGCTGGGCGACAAGGTGCAATTGGTTGGCGATGATTTGTTCGTCACCAACAGTGCGCGGCTGGCCGACGGGATCGAAAAAGGCATCGCCAATGCCATTCTGGTCAAGGTCAACCAGATCGGTTCGTTGAGCGAAACTTTGGATGCGGTCGAATTGGCGCATCGCGCGGGCTATCGGGCGGTTATGTCTCACCGTTCGGGCGAGACCGAGGACGCCACCATCGCCGATCTGGCCGTCGCCACCAATTGCGGGCAAATCAAGACCGGATCGCTGGCGCGTTCGGATCGGCTGGCGAAATATAATCAGCTGATCCGCATCGAGGAGGAGCTGGGCGCCAACGCGCATTATGCCGGCCGCGCGGTGCTGTTCGGATAAAAAATCTAAGTTATTGAATCAAGGCGAGTCGTTTTGTCTTGACCGCAGCGAATCAGTTGTGATTCCCTGCGCTCATGCCAACACGCTCGACCATCAGCCAACATATTGCCGGCGCGCTTGTGCCGGCGCTGGGGTTGTGTGCGCTGATGTATTTCGGTTTCCATGCGGTTGAAGGCAGGCATGGCTTACTGGCACTACGCGCTTATGAGCAGGCGATCCCGGAACTGGAGGCCAAGGCCGCGGGTTTGGCGGCGGAGCGAGCGCGGTTGAACCGTCATGTTGCTCTGATTGGACCTGATCAAGTCGATCCTGACTATTTGGAGGAGCTGGTGCGCGACCGGCTCGGTTTCGTTCATCCGCAGGAATTGATCGTTCCCGTGCCGGAAATGCCCGCGCGATAGCCACAATCGGTTGTATTTCCGCACCGCAGCGACGTTTTCGCTGTATTTTCCCAAGAACAAGGTTTGAAATCGGGGCGTTGAATCGCTATAGCTGATTCGGTGTTATTACAACGGAACGAACGTTCGGTTCAATGGCGCCAAACGCCGCGCAAATAGCGCGCGCACGCAGCAACAGTTCGTTGGGGAGTGATATGGCGCAAGACCGTGCCCGCAAGTCCACCGCAAAACCCACTGCAAAATCTTCCGCAAAATCAACCGGCAAGCCGCGCGCCGCCAAGGCGTCTGGCCCAGACATCGAGGAATTGCTCGATTTTTACCGGAAGATGCTGTTGATCCGCCGCTTTGAGGAGCGCGCGGGCCAGATGTATGGCATGGGGCTGATCGGCGGTTTTTGCCATCTCTATATTGGCCAGGAAGCGGTGGTGACCGGGATTCAAGCCGCGCTTGAGGATGGCGACGCGGTGATCACCGGTTATCGTGATCATGGTCATATGCTGGCTTGCGGCATCGATCCCAAGGCGATCATGGCGGAACTGACCGGGCGCGCCGGTGGCATCTCCAAGGGCAAGGGCGGTTCGATGCACATGTTCTCGGTAGAGAAAGGCTTTTACGGCGGCCACGGCATTGTCGCCGCCCAGGTGCCGATAGGCACGGGCCTGGCCTTCGCCCACAAATATCGCGGCTCCGACCGCATTTCGGTCACCTATTTTGGCGATGGCGCGGCCAATCAGGGCCAAGTCTATGAAAGCTTCAACATGGCCGAATTATGGGGCCTGCCGGTGCTTTATGTGATTGAAAACAATCAATATGCCATGGGCACCAGCGTTAACCGCTCCAGCGCCGAGGATCAATTATTCAAGCGCGGCGAAAGCTTCCGGGTGCCCGGCCGTCAGGTCAATGGCATGGACGTGCTGGAAGTGCGCGATGCCGCGGCTGAGGCGGTGGCAGACATTCGTGCCGGCAAGGGGCCGATGATTTTGGAAATGAAGACCTATCGCTATCGCGGTCATTCGATGTCGGACCCCGGCAAATATCGCTCCAAGGAAGAAGTGCAGAAAATGCGCGCTGAACAAGATCCGATTGAGAATATCAAAAAGCGGCTGACCGATGCCGGCTATGCCGAGGACAAGTTGAAGGATATCGACAAGGACATCCGCGCCCAAGTGATTGAGGCGGCTGAATTCGCCCAACAAAGTCCCGAGCCCGACGCATCGGCGCTCTATACCGACGTGCTGGTGGAGGTCTGAGCGATGCCGATTGAAATCACCATGCCCGCCCTGTCGCCAACCATGGAGGAAGGCACGCTGGCCAAATGGCTGGTCAAGGAGGGCGACAGCGTAGCCGCTGGCGACATTCTGGCGGAGATCGAAACCGATAAGGCGACGATGGAATTCGAGGCAGTGGATGAAGGCACCATCGCCAAAATCCTGATCGAGGCCGGTACCGAGGAAGTCAAGGTCGGCACCCCGATCGCATTGATGGCGGGTGAGGGCGAAAGTGTTGAAGACGCTGCGGCCGCCACGCCATCGGCGCCGCCGGAACGCGCGGCCGCCCTTGAGGACGATGAGGACGAGACCGGGCCCGATGAGGGTGAAGCCGCGCCTCGCCCCGCCGCCAAGCGCGAACCTGCTGCCGATCCGGCGATACCCGAAGGCACCGAAATGGTCCGCCTCAGCGTGCGCGAGGCGCTGCGCGATGCCATGGCCGAGGAAATGCGCCGCGACGACCGCGTCTTCGTGATGGGCGAGGAGGTCGCGCAATATCAAGGCGCCTATAAGGTCACCCAAGGCTTGCTGGACGAGTTTGGCGACAGCCGCGTGATCGACACGCCGATCACCGAACATGGCTTTGCCGGCCTCGGCGTTGGCGCGGCGATGGGTGGGCTCAAGCCCGTGGTCGAATTCATGACCTTCAATTTCGCCATGCAGGCGATCGATCAGATCATCAATTCGGCGGCCAAGACCAATTATATGTCCGGCGGACAAATGCGCTGTCCCATCGTGTTCCGGGGTCCCAATGGCGCCGCTTCCCGCGTCGCCGCGCAACACAGCCAGAATTATGGTCCCTGGTATGCCCATGTGCCCGGGCTGTTGGTGATCGCGCCTTATGACGCGGCCGACGCCAAGGGCCTGCTGAAGGCCGCGATCCGCGACCCCAACCCAGTGATCTTTCTGGAGAACGAACTGCTGTACGGCCAAAGCTTCGACGTGCCGCAGCTGGACGACTATGTCCTGCCCATTGGCAAGGCGCGGATCATGCGCGCAGGCGCCGATGTGACCATCGTCGCTTATTCAATCGCGGTCGGTGTGGCGCTGGAAGCCGCCGAGACTTTGGCGGAACAAGGCATCGACGCTGAGGTCATCGATTTGCGTACGCTGCGGCCGCTGGATACCGCCACGGTATTGACCAGCCTGGCCAAGACCAATCGTCTGGTCTGTGTCGAGGAAGGCTGGCCGCAATGCTCGATCGCGTCGGAAATCGCGGCGATTTGCATGGAGCAGGGCTTTGACGATCTGGATGCGCCGGTGCTGCGCGTGACCAATGCCGACGTGCCGCTGCCTTATGCCAATAATCTGGAAAAGCTGGCCTTGGTGAAGGCCGACGATGTGGTCAAGGCCGCTCGGCGCGTTTGTTATAAGGATTAAGTCATGCCGATTGAAATCTTCATGCCCGCCTTGTCGCCCACCATGGAGCAAGGCAATTTGGCGAAATGGCTGGTCAAGCCCGGCGATGCCATCGCCCCCGGCGACGTGATCGCCGAAATCGAAACCGATAAGGCAACGATGGAGGTCGAAGCAGTCGATGAAGGTACGGTCGGCAAGATTTTGGTCGATGAGGGGGCAGAAGACATTCCTGTCGGGCAGGTGATCGCACTTTTGCTGGCTGAAGGCGAAGATGAAAGCAGCCTTGAAGGCGCTGCTTCGTCATCTGCGCCACCGCCGGCACCCGCCGCCAACGCTGACGCCCCGGCAAAGGCCGAAGCCGCGCCGGCCAAGGCTGAGGCAAAGTCCGAAACCAAGGCGATGCCGGCGCCCAGCCAAAATGGCAAGCGGGTCAAGGCCTCGCCCCTGGCGCGGCGGCTGGCCCAGGAATCGGGTATCGATTTGGCTGGCCTGCAAGGCTCGGGCCCGCGCGGCCGCATCGTTAAACGCGATCTGGAAGGCGCCAAGCCCGGCAAGGCCGCAAGCGCCGCCAAACCGGAAGCCGCGCCCTCCCTGCCGATTGACGCGCCTTTTGAGGAAATCAAGCTGCCCGGCATGCGCAAGGTGATCGCCAAGCGCATGACCGAGGCCAAAACCACGGTGCCACATTTCTACCTCAGCGTCGATATCGAGCTGGACGAATTGCTGGCCGCGCGCAAGGCTTTGAATGCCAAACTGGAAGGCGGCGATGTCAAATTGTCGGTCAATGACTTCATCATTCGCGCCTCCGCCTTGGCGCTGAAGCGGGTGCCGGAAGCCAATGCCCAATATGCCGGCGACACCATCTACCGCTACAGCCGCGCCGACATTTCAGTCGCCGTCGCCATTCCCGGCGGCTTGATCACCCCGGTCATTCGCGGTGCCTGCGGCAAGGGTTTGGCGGAAATTTCCACCGAAATGAAGGCCTTGGCGGCCAAGGCGCGCGACGGCAAGCTGATGCCAGAGGATTATCAAGGCGGCACCTTCTCGATCTCCAATCTGGGCATGTTCGGGATCAAGGCGTTCGACGCCGTCATCAACCCGCCGCAAGGCGCCATTCTGGCGGTTGGCGCCGGCGATCAGCGTCCGGTGGTCAAGAACGGGCAATTGGCGGTCGCCACGGTAATGACCTGCACTTTGTCGGTTGATCACCGTGTACTTGACGGCGCGATTGGTGCTAACTTCCTCAAGGAACTAAAGGGGTATCTGGAAAACCCCGTGACCATGCTGCTGTAACACGCCTGGAGAACTTCATGTCCGATACGCAATTCGACCTCATCGTCGTGGGCGGTGGCCCCGGCGGTTATGTGGCCGCGATCCGCGCCGCGCAACTGAAGCTCAAGACCGCCTTGGTCGAGCGCGAGCATTTGGGCGGCATCTGCCTCAATTGGGGCTGCATCCCGACCAAGGCGCTGCTGCGCACCTCGGAAATCTATCACTATCTGTCGGACGCGAAGAAATATGGCTTGAAGGCCGACAATGTTGGCTATGATCTCGACGCCGTGGTCAAGCGTTCGCGCGCAGTGGCCGGTCAGTTGAATGCCGGCGTCAAGGGCCTGCTGAAGAAAAACAAGGTCACGGTTTTCGACGGTCACGCCAAATTGGCTGGCAAAGGCAAAGTCTCGGTCGCCAAGGATGGCAAGGCGGTCGCCGAGCTGAGCGCCAAGAACATCATTCTGGCCACCGGCGCGCGGGCGCGTGAACTGCCGCATTTGAAGGCCGACGGCAAATTGGTCTGGACCTATAAGCATGCGATGACCCCAGACGCGGCGCCGAAGTCGCTGCTGGTCATCGGCTCTGGCGCCATCGGCATCGAATTCGCCAGCTTCTATGGCGATCTGGGCGCCAAGGTAACCGTGGTTGAAATGCTGGATCGGATCTTGCCGGTCGAGGATGCGGAAGTTTCCGCTTTCGCTGAAAAAGCGCTCAAGAAGCAAGGCATGGAGATCCGCACCAAGGCATCGGTAAGTGCCTTGAAGCCGGGCAAAAACAATGTCGAAGCGACCATCGAGCAAGACGGTAAGAAGGAAAATCAGACCTTCGATCGGGTGATCCTGGCCATTGGCATCACTGGCAATGTCGAGGATTTGGGCCTTGAGGCCGCTGGCGTGAAGGTCGAAAAAGGCCATGTCGTTACCGACGAATGGGGCCAGACCGGCGCGCCCGGCATTTGGGCGATTGGCGATTTGACCGGCGCCCCCTGGCTGGCGCATAAGGCCAGTCATGAAGGGGTGATCGCGGTCGAGAAAATCGCCGGCGTCAAGGACGTCCATCCCCTAAACAAAAGCAACATTCCTGGCTGCACCTATTCGCGGCCGCAAGTGGCCTCGGTCGGCCTCACCGAAGCCAAGGCCAAGGAAGCCGGGCACAAGGTCAAGGTTGGCCGCTTCCCGTTCATTGGCAATGGCAAAGCCATCGCGCTGGGCGAGGCGGAAGGCTTCATCAAGACTGTGTTTGACGAGGCCACCGGCGAATTGCTTGGCGCCCATATGGTTGGCGCGGAAGTGACGGAATTGATCCAAGGCTATGCCATCGCCCGCACCTTGGAGACCACGGAAGCGGAATTGATGCACACCATCTTCCCGCATCCCACCCTGTCGGAAATGATGCATGAAAGCGTCCTCGACGCTTATGGCCGCGCCATTCATTATTGACGGCCTGGATGGCCCGGCTTGTCCGGGCCATCCATGGCTTTAGGACTTGGCGTCGATGAACGCGCCCGTTTTGGGGTCGAGGATCGACAAATGGCCGTCCTTGATGCCGAAATGGGCGCCGTGCAGCGTCAATTGGCCGGCGTTGACCGCCTCGGCGACATAGGGAAAAGTCATCAGGTTGACCAACGAGGCGCGGATCGCGGCTTCTTCCAGCGCCGTTTGCCGCGCCGCCGGGTCGTCGATCGTCATCACGTCTTGCTTGGCGTCGGCCACAAGGGTCATCCATTTCTTGACGAAGCTGTCCTGATCGGCACCGGACAGGTCGCTGTCCAGCGCGGTCTTGATGCCGCCGCATTGGGCATGCCCCATCACCAGGATATGACGCACCTTCAAGCCGGTGACGGCAAATTCAATGCCTGCCGAAGTGCCATGATAGTCGCCATCAGGCGCGAAGGGCGGCACCAGATTGGCGACATTGCGGATGACGAACAGTTCGCCTGGCTCGGCGTCGAAAATCGCGGCTGGATCGACCCGGCTGTCGCAACAGGCAATTACCAATGTGGCCGGACTTTGGCCCTGCGCGGCCAGGCTTTCATAACGCCGTTGCTGTGCGCTGAAGGCTTCCCCCTTGAAGCGGCGGTAGCCATTCTGCAAAGAATCCGGTAAAGCCATCTCAAAACCCCGTTTGCGAAAACTCAAGCAGCGTCTATGTAAAGATTAAGCGCAAATGTCTAGGACCAGATCATGAGCAATGTCGAACCGCTGCGCAAAACCGATGACGGACGCCTGCGTAAACCGGCCTGGATTCGCGTCAAAGCGCCGACGTCCGCCAGTTTTCACCAGACCCGGCAATTGATGCGACGGTTGTCGTTGAATACCGTTTGCGAGGAGGCGGCGTGCCCCAATATCGGCACCTGTTGGGAACAGAAGCACGCCACGGTGATGATTCTGGGCGACACTTGCACGCGTGCTTGCGCCTTTTGTAATGTCAAGACCGGCATGCCCGGCCGGGTTGATGCCGATGAGCCTGCCCATGTCGCCGAAGCGGCGATGGAATTGGGGCTGGAGCATATCGTCATTACCTCGGTCGACCGCGATGACTTGGCCGATGGCGGTGCCAGCCAGTTCGTGCGTGTGATCGAAGCCTTGCGCCAGCGGACTCCAACCACCACCATCGAGATTTTGACCCCGGATTTCCGCAACAAGCCGGCATCGGCGCTGGAATCCGTGGTGCGGGCGCGGCCTGACGTGTTCAATCACAATCTCGAAACGGTGCCACGGCTTTATCCCAATATCCGCCCCGGCGCGCGCTATTTCCATAGCTTGCGGCTGTTGCAGCGGGTGAAGGAAATCGATCCGACGATCTTCACCAAATCCGGCTTGATGGTGGGCTTGGGCGAGGAACGGCTGGAAGTGCATCAAGTGATGGACGACATGCGCTCCGCCGACATTGATTTTCTCACCATCGGCCAATATCTGCAGCCAACCCCGCGTCATGCGCCGGTCGCCGATTTCATCACGCCGGACGCGTTCAAAGCCTATGAAAGCCTTGCCCGCGCGAAAGGCTTTCTGATGGTCTCGGCCTCTCCCTTGACCCGCTCCAGCTATTTGGCAGGCGATGATTTTGCCAAGCTCAAAGCCGCCCGCGAGGCTAAATTGGCGCCCAAATTGGTTCGTTGAGTGTATCTTGCCCCGACACGCTGAACAAAGAAGGCTGCCCTACAGCCCGGAACAGATGTTCGACCTGGTGGCCGATGTTGGCCGCTATCCTGAATTTCTGCCCTGGTGCGTGGGCGCGCGCATCATCAGCCGCCGCGACGATGAAATGCTGGCCGATCTGATCATCGGTTTCAGGCTGTTTCGCGAGCGCTTCCGCTCCCGCGTCAAATTTGAGCGGCCGGACCATATTCATGTCGAGTATATCGAAGGTCCGCTCAAATATTTGCACAATGACTGGCGCTTTAGTTCGGACGGAGAAGGGGGCTGCGTGGTCGATTTTTATGTCGATTTCGCGTTCAAGAACCGGCTGTTTGAATCGATGGTTGGACGGCTGTTCACCGAAGCCGTACACCGCATGGTCGGCGCGTTCGAGCGTCGCGCCGACGCGCTTTATGGCGCGCAAACCTCGGCCAGCAACTGAAGCGCTTGTTTGACGCTGTCACGCCGCACCATCTTCCGGCCAATGGCGCCGAAACGCCGTTCCAGCGTGCGGCTGTCTTGGCCCTTGATGGCAAGGCCGAACCACACCAGCCCAACCGGCTTGTCAATGCTGCCGCCACCAGGCCCCGCAATGCCGGTGATGGAAACCGCGATGTCCGCGTCGAGGCGTTGGCGGACGCCTTCGGCCATCGCCTGCGCTACGGCTGCGCTGACCGCCCCTTCGCGTGCGATCAGCGCTGCGGGCACGTCCAGGAGTGCGGTCTTGGCGTCATTGGCATAGGCGTTGATGCCGCCGATATAAACATCCGAGGAACCGGCGATCTCGGTCAACGCGGCGGCGACCAGTCCGCCAGTGCAGGATTCGGCGGTGGCAATCCGCAGGCCCCGTTGCCGGCAGATGGCCAACAATTCGGTCACCAGGGAGTCAAATTCGCTCATAGCGCGACCAGCCCGGATTGCACCAGTGCGGTCAAGACCAGAGCCGCCGCCAAGCCAGCCACGGCATCGTCCGCCATGACCCCCAGGCCGCCTTTCAGCTCCCGGTCCAGCCAGCTGATGGGCCAGGGCTTGACGATATCAAACAGCCGGAACAACACAAATGCTGCCGCCCAAAGCCAGGGATTGGCGCAAGCCCAGGCCACGACGGGCAGCAGGGCCAGCCACTGCCCGACCACTTCGTCGATCACCACTTCCGGCGCGTCCGACCGCGCGGTCATCATGCCATACCGCCCGCTGCTCCAAATGCCGACGAAGAAGAGCGCGAAAGCCGCGCTCCCCAGCGCCAGCGTGCCGCCAGCCAATGCCAGCATATAGGCCACCGGCAAAGCCGCCAGCGAACCCCAACTGCCTGGCGCTGGCCTTAACAATCCGGTGCCGAACCAGGTTGAAAGCCAAAACACCGGGTGCCATGGCCGCTTGGGCCAGCCTTGGCTCTCTGGCATTTGCGACTGATCCGGGTTCATGGCTGCGGACAGGGCTTGAAATTGGGATTGTCACCCTGCGCCAAATTGCGCCGCATCAGCACTTCGGTGACGGCAATGATTTGCGCGTCGTCCAATACATGCAGGGCTTCCATCATGCCGTCCATTTCAGCACATCGTTCAGCGGTCATGTTTTCGTTCATGCCCTCCGCGACCATGGCGTCGATGATGGGTTTGATAATCGCCGCCGCCGCAGCCGTCATGCCGGTGGATCCCGCCAATACCGGCGCGAATTTGGCCAATAGCTTTTCATAGGCCGCCAGCCTGCGATCATCGAACCTGGTCATGATCGCGTTGTAATTGGCCGCCGCGAACGGGCTGACGGCGGGGAACTGATCGGCGCAGCGCGCCGCGATCGCTTCCGATCCCCGATCGACCAACAAGGTGGTGAAAGCGCGTAATTCGGCGGGGCCGAGGCATTGATCATCGGCCCGGGCGGGCAGGGGCAGGGCAGCGAGGGCGCCCAATGCCAAGGCCAGGGTCGCGGCCAAGCGAACTTTCATGCGCTATGTCCCTTCCACGGCAAGCGGATGGTGGCCACTGCCTGGGCCGCCAAGCCTTCGCGGCGGCCGGTGAAACCCAATTGCTCGGTCGTTGTCGCCTTGACCGAGACTCGGTCGGGCGCCAAACCCAAAATCTCGGCCACCCGGGCGATCATTGCCGCGCGATGTGGGCCAATTTTAGGCCGCTCGCAAATCAATGTAACATCGATATGGGCAATCATGCCGCCAGCCTTGGCCACCAATGTCGCGGCATGGCGCAGAAAAATGTCTGATGCCGCCCCGCGCCAGGTTGGATCGCTGGGCGGGAAATGATCGCCGATATCGCCAGCGCCAAGCGCCCCCAAAATCGCGTCGGTGATGGCGTGGAGGCCGGCATCGGCATCGGAATGGCCGGCCAGGCTGTGGTCATGCGGTATTTTCACGCCGCACAGCCAGACATGGTCGCCCGCCGTGAAAGCATGAACGTCGAACCCCTGGCCGAGCCGGACATCCCCCAAACGGTTGGCCAAATGCGCTTCGGCACGGTCAAAATCGGCGGCTTGCGTGACTTTGAACAAGGCTTCCTCACCCTCTACAATGGCGACGGCGTGGCCGGCGCGGCGCGCCAAGGCAACGTCGTCGGTTGCATCGGCGTCAGCATAATTCCGATGCGCCGCCAGGATCGCGGCGAACCGGAATGCTTGCGGTGTTTGCGCGCGGTAAAGCCCGTCGCGCGGCACATCGCTGGTCACTTCACCGTCGGCGCCTAGCCGCATACTGTCAACCACGGCCAAGGCGGGCAGGGCGCCAGCATGGTGCCGCAGCGCCGCCAGTAATCGGTCAATCACCGCCGCCGACAAAAACGGCCGCGCCGCGTCATGGATCAAGACCAGGTCCGGCGGATTTTGCGCCAAAGCTTCAAGTCCGGCGCGGACGGACTGCTGCCGCGTTGCCCCGCCAGGCACCGGCGCCCCGATCTTGGCTGCGCCCAGGCTTACGGCAGCCCGCGCGGCGGCGAACAGGTCGCTCTGGTCCGGCCCGATCACGCATTGCACCATGCCAATCGCCTCATGCCCGGCCAGGGCTTCCAGCGCATGGCTCAACAAGGGCCGGCCGGCCAATGGGCGATATTGCTTGGGCATGCCGCCGCCCGCGCGCATCCCCTGGCCGGCGGCGACAATCAAGGCGGCGATGTTCGGCAAAGTCTGACTCATGGCGCGGACCATAGCCGGGGCCGGGACACCGCACAATCACAGGCATCGCCAGCGGGTTTGAATTTTCGCTTTTGCGCGCGCGTGGCGGCAGGCCATCCGAAAGCGGATTGCATCCCAAACCGGCTTTCACTATGGTCTGCCCAAATTTTAAGCATGTAGGTTCCGATGACTGTGAAGATTGACCATATCGCCTTGGAAGCGCCGGTGATTTTGGCGCCGATGTCGGGCGTGACCGACATGCCGTTTCGGCGCATGGTCAAGCGCTTTGGCGCGGGGCTGGTGGTGTCGGAAATGATTGCGTCCGAAGCTATGATCCGGGCGACCCGGCGGTCGGAGAAAATGGCGTCCAATTGCGCCGAGGAACATCCGATGTCGGTGCAATTGGCGGGCTGCGAGGCGCCGGTGATGGCGGAAGCCGCCAAGCTTAATGAAGATCGCGGCGCCGCCATCATCGACATCAACATGGGCTGCCCGGTCAAGAAAGTGGTCAATGGCCATGCCGGTTCGGCGCTGATGCGTGACCTGGCCCATGCCGGCCGGCTGATCGAGGCCACGGTCAAGGCGGTGCGCATTCCCGTGACCTTGAAAATGCGCATGGGCTGGGATCATCACAGCCTCAATGCGCCGGAACTGGCACGCATCGCCGAGGAGGCCGGCGTTAAAATGATCACCGTGCATGGCCGTACCCGCAATCAAATGTATGCCGGCGAAGCGGATTGGGCATTCATTCGGCACGTGAAGCAAGCAGTGTCGGTACCGGTGATTGTGAACGGCGATATCACCAGCCTGGCCGATGTCGACGCGGCTCTGGCCCAATCCGGTGCCGATGGTGTGATGATCGGACGCGGCGCTTATGGCCGGCCCTGGTTTTTGGCGCAAGCCATGGCGCATTTGCGCGGCGAGACGCCGATGCCGACCCCCAGCTTGCCGCAGCAGCTTGATCTGATCTTTGAGCATTATGATGCGATGCTGACCCATTATGGCAGCGACAGCGGCGTTAAAATCGCTCGCAAGCATATTGGATGGTATTCGAAAGGGCTTCCGGATTCCAGCGATTTTCGAAATGAAATCAATCGGATGACAGACCCGAAAGAGGTCCGTGCGCGGCTTGAGGCGTTTTATGCCTCACAGTGCGCGCAAGACCAAGCGGCTGCTTGAGCCGATGGCCCGGGTACAGGCCAAGGCCTCCAATGGCGGCGCCGCGGTGCCGGCGGTCAGCGAAATTCTTGGCGCCCTGCCAGATCCGGTATTGATGCTGGACCCGGATGACATGATCGCGTTCGCCAATGGCGCGGCGGAACAGTTTTTGGGTGCCAGCGCGACGATTTTGCGCAATCGGCGTTTGCGGGATTATATCGCCGTCGATAGCCCAATCCTGGCCTTGATCGCGGAAGCGCGACGGCGCCATGTCAGCTTCGCCGAATATGGCATTGAGGTCGGCCTGGCCGATGCCCGCCAGCAGATTGTCGATGTTGATGTCAGCAATATTCCGGAACGCGAGGGTTATATGTTGGTGTCGCTGCAGTTGCGCAGCATCGCTGACACTATTTCGCGGCAATTGACCCATCGTGGCGCGGCGCGGTCAGTCGCCGGGGTGGCGGCGATGCTGGCGCATGAAATCAAGAATCCATTGTCCGGCATTCGCGGCGCCGCGCAATTGCTCGAAGATTCCATCGCCGATGAGGACCGTGGACTGACCCGGCTGATCTGCAAGGAAGCCGACCGCATTGTCGCCTTGGTTGATCAGATGGAACTGTTTTCCGACAATCGCCCACCCAAGCGGCAACCAGAAAATATTCACAAAATACTGGATCATGTGCTGGCCTTGGCCCGGGCCGGTTTTGCCAAGCACATCAATTTGACGGCACGCTATGACCCGTCCTTGCCGCCGGTTGACGGCAATTGGGACCAATTGGTGCAAGTGTTCCTGAACCTGGTCAAGAACGCCGCCGAGGCCGCGCCGCAAGACGGCGGCGAGATCACCGTTAGCACCGGCTATCGCCATGGCGTGCGGGTGGCGGTGAGCGGATCCCGGCAAAGGCTCAACCTGCCGATCGAAATTTGTGTCACCGACAATGGCCCCGGCGTGCCGGAGGAATTGCAACCGTATCTCTTCGATCCGTTCGTGACCAGCAAGCCCAATGGTCGCGGTCTGGGCCTGGCCCTGGTGGCCAAGGTGGTGGGTGACCATGGCGGCGTTGTCGACTGCGAAAGCCGACCACGGCGCACGGTGTTTCGGGTGTTGTTGCCGGCGGCGGAGACACGCTGATGAACCGCGCCACCGTTCTGGTCGCCGATGATGATGCCGCCATTCGCACGGTGGTGAGCCAGGCACTGGGCCGCGCCGGCTTTGAAGTGCGCGCCACTGGCACGGCAGCAGGGCTATGGCACTGGGTGGCCAATGGCGATGGCGATGTGGTGGTCACGGATGTGATCATGCCGGATGAAAACGGCCTCGACCTGATCCCGCGCATTCACAAGATCCGCCCGCAATTGCCGGTGATCGTGATGAGCGCGCAAAACACCCTGGCGACGGCAGTAAAAGCGACCGAAAGCGGCGCTTACGAATATCTGCCCAAACCGTTCGATATCAAGGAACTGGTGCGGGTGGTGGAACGCGCCTTGCAGCAGGGCAAGGCGGCGGCGCCAACGCCCCAAGGCGGCGAGGAGACCACCGAGGAGCTGCCGCTGATTGGCCGCTCGCCGGCCATGCAAGATGTGTATCGGACGATGGCGCGGGTGGTGCCGACGGACCTCACGGTGATGATTACCGGTGAATCCGGCACCGGCAAGGAGCTGGTCGCCCGCGCCTTGCATCATTTGGGCAAGAGACGCCATAATCCATTTGTCGCCATCAACATGGCGGCGATCCCGCGCGACCTAATTGAAAGCGAATTGTTCGGGCATGAAAAGGGCGCCTTCACCGGCGCCAATGCCCGGATGGCCGGCAAGTTCGAGCAAGCGGAAGGCGGCACGCTGTTTCTGGATGAGATCGGCGACATGCCGGCGGATGCCCAGACCCGGCTTTTGCGGGTGTTGCAGGAGGGCGAATATACCACCGTTGGCGGCCGCAAGCCGATTGAAACCGATGTCCGGATCATCGCCGCCACCAATAAAAATCCCCGCCAATTGATCGAACATGGCCTGTTTCGCGAGGATTTGTTCTACCGCCTTAATGTCATTCCCATCCGCATGCCGCCCTTGCGCGAACGCCGCGATGACGTGCCGGCGCTGGCCCGGCATTTTCTGGCTCAGGCGGCGGCGGAAGGCCTGCCGCGCAAAACCCTCGACGCCGGTGCCATGGAATTGCTGCAACGTTATCGCTGGCCTGGCAATGTGCGCGAACTGGAAAATCTGATCCGCCGGTTGACCGCGCTCTATGCCGAGGATGTCATCACCGCCGCGATCATCGAATCGGAATTGAACGACAGTGGCGCCCGGCCCAACACCATCGAGCCGGAGGATGAAGGCCTGATGCATGCAGTCGAGCGGCATTTGGGCCGGTATTTTGCCTTACATGCCGATGATCTGCCACCCGACGGTCTGTATGAACGGGTGTTGGCGGAGGTGGAAAAGCCGCTGTTGGCCATGGCTATGGCGGCGACCGCCGGCAATCAATTGCGCGCCGCCAAATTACTGGGCCTGAACCGCAACACCTTGCGCAAGAAATTGCGTGTGCGCGACGTGAATATCGGCCGCAGGACCCCTTGACCCCCCGCCGCGCCTGTATCATGGTGCCATACTGCAACATTGTGGTATGAATGCCACGAACGCAGGCGGGCAGGGCAAGGGCGCAAGCCGGCGAGGCGATGTGAACGACAGCGAAACCAAGCGCAATGAACGGCTTCCCGCCGGTCAATTGGGGGCCCGCCGGCCGATTGGCCCATGGCCGCGCTTTCGCCGTTGGGCCCGGCGGGTCGATCTGATCGCCAAATTCGAATTTTTCCTGATGCTGATGGCGGTGGTGATGGGTGTCATCACCTATAGCGCGCTGGCGCCGGATGCGCCGCAGCCGGACGCCTTGGCCGCGCGCCCCAGCTTGACCTTGCTGCTAACCTTGACTCTGCTACCGATCCTGGGCCTGGCGGCGCTGATTGCCCGCCGTGTCATCATGCTGTGGGTGGAGCGGCGCAAAAACTCTGCCGGCTCGCGGCTGCATGGCCGGGTCATCATTTTGTTCAGCCTGGTCGCCATCGTGCCGACATTGCTGGTGGCGATCTTTTCGTCGCTGCTATTTGAGTTCGGCTTGCGGGTGTGGTTCTCCGACCGCGTGCGCACGGTGTTGGACAGTGCTGCCACCGTCGCCGAAGCCTATGTCGCCGAGCATCGCAAGTTCTTGGGCGAGGAAATCCGTACCTTCGCCGACGACCTCAATCGTGGCGCCGCCATTTATGAGCAAGACAGCGCCGCGTTGCAGGATTTTCTGGCCAATCAATTAGTGTTTCGCGATTTGTCGGAAGCGATTGTGTTCGACAGTTCGATGCGCGTACTGGCGCGTGCCAGCAATAATGTCAGCATCGGCACCGACGGTGTCGCCCGTGGCGATTTTGAACGCGCGCTTGCCGGCGATGTGGTGATCATCACTGGTCCGGGCGCCGAGCGCGACCGCGTGCGCGCGGTCATTAAGCTGAACAAATTCTTCGATGCTTATCTCTATGTCAGTCGCCTGGTCGACGCCAAGGTGATGAGTCATTTCTACGAAACCCAACGCGCAGTGTCGGAATACCGACAATTGGAAGGCGAGCGCTCGACCACCCAGCTCCGGTTCAACATCGTTCTGGTTTTAGTGTCGCTGGCGATTTTGCTGGCGGCGATTGTGGTCGGCTTTTGGTTCGCGACGCGGTTGGTGCGGCCGCTCAGCCATATCGTCAATGCCTCGGAACGGGTGCGCAAGGGCGACTTGACGGCGCGGGTGCCGATGCGCGGTGCGATCGACGAAATTGGCGTTTTGGCGCGCGCGTTCAACCGCATGACCAGTCAATTGCAAAACCAAACGAATGAACTGGTTTCTGCCAATCTACAATTGGACCAGCGCAGCCGCTTTACCGAAGCGGTGTTGGGCGGGGTTTCCGCCGGCGTGTTGGGCCTCGACGCCGATGGTCGCATCAATCTGCCTAATCGCTCGGCCTGCGCGCTGTTGAAGATGACGGCGGAAGAAATGGCGCATATGCCCTTGGAACAATTGGCGCCGGAAATGGCCGCGCTTCTGGATGTCGCGCGCGAAGACCTAGAAGGCCATGCCGAGGGTCAAGTCAATCTTGAGCAAGGCGGGCAATGGCGCAATCTGCTGGTGCAGGTGCGGGCGGAGCGGGCGCAAGGCAAGCTGATCGGCTATGTCGTCACCTTTGATGATATCACCAGTCAATTGGTCGATCAGCGCCGCGCCGCTTGGGCCGATGTCGCCCGCCGCATTGCCCATGAGATCAAGAATCCACTGACGCCAATTCAATTGTCGGCCGAACGGTTGCGGCGGAAGTACGCCCGCGAGGTGATCAGCGATCCAGCGGTGTTCGAGCAATGTACCGACACCATCATCCGCCAGGTCAACGACTTGCGCCGCATGGTCGATGAATTTTCGTCCTTCGCGCGGATGCCGGCGCCGATTTTTCATGCCGAGGACTTTATCGACGTAGTGCGCCACGCGGCGTTTTTGCTGGAAGTCAGCTATCCAGACATTCAGTTTCACTTCGCCGCGCCCGATGCGCCAGTGGATTTGGTCTGTGACCGCCGCTTGATTGCCCAAGCCGTGACCAATCTGGTCAAGAATGCCGCTGAATCGATCGAGCAGCGCAAATTGGATAGTGGCGTCGAAGCCGTGCGCGGCAAAATCGATATCGCCATCAGCGCCGATGATAAACAGGTTTGCATCAAGATCGACGACAATGGTCGTGGGTTGCCGCCGGAAATTCGTGAGCGGTTATTTGAACCTTATGTCACCACGCGCGCCAAGGGCACCGGGTTGGGCTTGGCGATCGTGAAAAAAATCATCGAGGACCACGGCGGCAAATTGATTTTGGAAGATCGTGTTGGCGGCGGCGCCCGCGCCGTAATCCATTTCGACCGCCAAGACTTGGCGGAGCGCCTGAACGATACATCCGCCGACGATGCCTTGGGAACCGCCGCTGAATGATGAGAGATGAAGGACGAACATGGCGCTCGACATTCTGATTGTCGATGATGAACTTGATATCCGCAATCTTGTCGCCGGCATTTTGGGCGACGAGGGGTATGAAGCGCGCACCGCAGCCTGCAGCGACACCGCATTGGCTGAATTGGCGCGGCGGCGGCCGTCGCTGGTGGTGCTCGACATCTGGTTGCAAGGCAGCAAGCTCGATGGGCTGGAGTTGCTTGATCTGATCAAGGAACGCGACCCACAATTGCCGGTGATTATCATCAGCGGCCATGGAAATGTCGAAACCGCAGTGGCGGCGATCAAGCGCGGCGCCTATGACTTCATCGAAAAGCCGTTTCAGGCCGATCAATTGCTGGTGTTGGTGCAGCGCGCGACCGAGGCGGAGCGGCTGAAACGCGAAAATGAGGAATTGCGCGAACGCGCCGGGCTGGACCTCGACCTGACTGGGGAATCGGTCTCCATCAATGGCCTGCGCGGCTTGCTCAAAAAAGTCGCCCGCACCAACAGCCGGGTGCTCATCACTGGGCCGGCGGGGTCGGGCAAGGAAGTCTCGGCGCGGCTGCTGCATGACTGGTCGGGCCGCCGCAACGGCCCGTTCGTGGTGGTCAACGCCGCCAATATGGCGCCGGAGCGTCTCGAGGCTGAACTGTTCGGGATTGAAGAACATGGCGCCCTGGTGCGCGTGGGCCTGTTGGAGAAAGCCCATGGCGGCACCTTGTTTCTGGACGAAGTTGGGGACATGCCGCTGGATACCCAGGCGAAGATTCTGCGGGTGTTGACCGAGCAAAGTTTCGAACGCGTGGGCGGCACCACCAAGGTGAAGGTCGATGTCCGGGTGCTGTCATCCAGCGCCCGCGATTTGCGGACAGCGATCGCCGATGGCAGTTTTCGCGAGGATTTATATCATCGATTGGACGTGATGTCGGTAGCGGTGCCGCCCTTGGCCGACAGGCGCGAGGATATCCCGCTGCTGGTCGATTTCTTCATTCGCAAGTTCACCCCTGGCCGCGCCGCCCGGCTGAAGGCGCGGCTGAGCGAGGAGGTGATGGCGACTTTGCAAGCGTATCATTGGCCCGGCAATGTGCGGCAATTGCGCAATATCGTTGAACGCTTGATCATTTTGGCGGGCGAAGACGACAGCCCCATCACCGCGGACGCCTTGCCCGACGAGTTGAGCGCCGAACCGGTGCGGTTGATGACCATCGAACAGAATATGGCAATCATGGCGGCGCCCTTGCGGGAGGCGCGCGAGGCTTTCGAGCGGGAATATCTGCGCGTGCAAATCACCCGTTTCAGCGGCAATATCTCGCGCACCGCCAGCTTTGTCGGCATGGAACGCTCGGCTTTGCATCGCAAATTGAAGTCGCTTGGCTTGCATCTGGGTGGACGCGGCCGCCATGCTGAGGAATAAAGACAGCAAGTTTTTTCATATGCAAGGCATGGGCGCATGAAGATCATCATTTGCGGCGCCGGGCGGGTTGGCACCACCATTGCCAAGCGCTTGGCCGAGCAGCGCAACGACGTCACCGTGATCGACCGCTCGGTCGAACTGGTGCGCACGATTTCGGAATCGCTGGACGTGCGGGCGATTTCGGGCCACGCCTCGGACCCGGAAGTCCTGGACCAGGCGAATGCCAGTGACGTTGACATGATTGTTGCCGTCACCCAGTCCGATGAAGTGAACATGGTGGCTTGCCAGGTCGCGCATTCGCTATTCGACGTGCCCACCAAGATCGCGCGGATCCGCAATCAAAATTATTTGCGGCCGATTTGGGGGGATATTTTCAGTCACGACAATGTGCCCGTCGACGTCATTATTTCGCCCGAGATCGAGGTTGCCCATGCCATTCATCACCGCATTCAGGTGCCGGGCGCGTTCGACATCGCCCCGTTCAGCGATGATCTGGTGCGTGTGATCGGCATTGTCCTGACCGAAGATTGCCCCATTCTCGACACGCCGCTGCGTCAGCTCGACGCGCTGTTTCCCGACCTCAACATCACCGTCATGGGCATTCACCGCGGCGACAAGACGCTGGTGCCCTCGGCCGATGACCTGATGTTGGTCGGCGATCGTGTTTATTTCGCGGTTGAAACCGCACAATTGAGCCGCGCCTTGGCGGTGTTTGGGTTGGAGGAGAAGCCGATCAGCCGCGTGGTGGTGATTGGCGGTGGCAATGTCGGGCGCTATCTGGCTGCCGACATCATTGACAACAGCAGCGCGATTCGGGTCGCGGTGATCGAGCCCAATGAACAACGCGCACATTTGGTGGCGGAGCAAGTGCCCAGCGCCATCGTCATCAATGGCAGCGCGCTGGACGCAGAGGTATTGCATGAAGCCAGTATTGGCGAGGCCGATATTGTCGTTGCCGTTGCGAATGACGATGAAGTCAATATCCTCGGCTCGTTGCTGGCCAAGCGTTATGGCGCCAAGCGCGCGATTACCTTGATCAACAATCCAACCTTCGCCCATTTGGTTGGACCCTTGGGGATCGATGTGGTGATTGATCCGCGCGATACCACGGTGTCGACCATTTTGCAGGAAATCCGCCGCGGCCGCATTCGTGGTGTCTACAGCCTGGATGCCGGCCGTGCCGAGGTGCTTGAGGCCGAGGCGCTGGATACCTCGCCATTGGTTGGCCGCAGCGTTGGCAAGGCACGGTTGCCCGACGGCATTATTTTCGGCGCCATTGTCCGCGATGGCACGGTGCTATTGCCCCGCGCCAATACCGTCATTCAGGCCCGTGATCGGATAATTGTCTTTGCGCTTGAACAGGCTGTGTCTAAGGTGGAGCAGCTCTTCGCCGTCAGGCTCGAGTTTTTTTGAGTATCATGTAAATTGTTGCGTGGCTGGTAAAAAAGCCGCTCATGCCCTTGCAACGGCGGGTGTCAGACACAACTATGTCATGAAGCGTCATGTAAAAATGATGCGGGGATGAGTGTGGATACGCACTTGCAAGCATTGGCGGCGATCTATGTTGCAATGCACAATCGTGATTGCCATAGTGAGAATGGCTTTGACGGCGAACGTCACAGCGAAGGAAAATGAACGGCATAGGATGTAGATCAAGGGTTTAGCCGGGCTAAGACGATTAAACTGCGCATCTACACCGCTGAAAGACAAGGCCAAACGATGTCGGAAAAAAATCACAATCTTCAAGACGTGTTTCTCAACACGGTCCGTAAAAGCAAAACGTCGGTCACCATCTTCCTGGTCAACGGCGTTAAACTGCAGGGCATCATTACTTGGTTCGACAATTTTTGTGTGTTGCTGCGACGCGATGGACATTCGCAATTGGTTTACAAGCATGCGATTTCCACCGTTATGCCCGCAACACCGGTGCAGCTTTATGAAAACGACCCCAATGCCGGCGATGAAGGCTGATCTGGGGCGCATGACCGTCGCGTGAGCGCAGAAGCGCCACATTTTTCAGGCCAGGCCGCACGGGCGCAAGCCCTTCAGGGGGGCGTGCGGGCGGTGGTCCTGCATCCGGACGTTAAGTCCGCTGGCCCGTCCAACCAGATGGCGGGTAGGGACCCTCAGGCCGCGCTGGCCGAAGCGATGGGCTTGGCCGCCGCCATTGATCTCGACATCGTTGAAGGCCGTGTGCTGGCGCTCAGCCGCATTCGTCCGGCCACCTATATCGGGCAGGGCGCGGTCGATGACCTGGCGACGTTGATTGCCGAGCAAGACGTCAAGGTCGTCATCGTCAATGTCGCCTTGGCGCCCGTGCAGCAGCGCAATTTAGAGCGGGCGTTAAAGGCCAAGGTGATTGACCGCACTGGCCTGATCCTGGAGATTTTTGGCGCCCGTGCGCGCACCCGTGAAGGCGTGCTACAAGTCGAACTGGCGCATCTCAGCTATCAGCAAAGCCGCTTGGTGCGGTCGTGGACCCATTTGGAGCGGCAACGCGGCGGTTATGGCTTTCTGGGTGGGCCGGGTGAAAGCCAGATTGAAACCGACCGTCGTTTGCTGCGCGACCGCATCGCCCGTTTGCGCAAGGAACTGGCGCAGGTCCGGCGCACCCGCGGCCTGCACCGCAAACGCCGCAAGGACGCGCCTTATCCCGTTGTCGCGCTTGTGGGTTATACCAATGCCGGCAAATCAACTCTGTTCAACCGGGTGACGGCGGCCAATGTTCTAGCCAAGGACATGCTGTTCGCCACCCTTGATCCAACCATCCGGCAACTGCCTTTGCAGTCGGGCCAAACCGTGATGATGTCGGACACCGTCGGGTTTTTATCCGATCTGCCAACCTCATTGATCGCGGCATTCCAAGCCACGTTGGAAGAAGTTTGCGAGGCGGATTTGATTTTACATATCCGAGACGGCGCGCATCCTGACACCGAAGCACAGCGCGGCGATGTGTTGGAAGTGCTGGCGGAATTAGGCATTGGCGACGATCCCGGGCAGGGGCCGCCGATCCTCGAAGTCGTCAACAAGATCGACATGATGTCGGCGCAAGAGCGCGCCGGTTGGCAGTCTCGGGCGCAACGCAGTGACGATATCATCGCGGTGTCGGCGTTGACAGGTGAGGGCTTGGAGACATTGTTCAAGCGCATCGATGCAATGTTGTTTCAAGACGCGCAAGTGCTGAATCTGAAATTGCGGCCGGACGAGGGGGCGGCGCTGGCGTGGCTTTACCGTCATGGCAAGGTCTTGGGCCGTCGTCAGGATGCAAAAGCGGTGTATGTGAAAGTGCGGTTGGATGAACAATCGCTGGCGCGTTGGCGCCAGGAACGCCGCGATCAAGCCGCCATGATCTCGACTTAATAACAGGCTGATGAGAATCCTCTCTTGCGCGTCATTCCCTTAATTTTTCGTCAGAAGAATTCTCGGGGAATCCAGACTTTTCAATTGGTTATGGCCTTCCCTAAAATTTGGCTTAAGCCAAATTCAGGCAGTGACAAGGATTTTTCAGCAGCCTGTTAAAGCTGCTTGGCCGCCTGCCAAAGCGCTTCCAGCTGTTCCAGCGACATAGCCTTCATATCATTGCCAGTGCCTGTCGCCGCGGCTTCCATGCGGCGGAAACGCCGTTCGAATTTGTCATTGGCCATGCGCAGCGCGGTTTCCGCGTCAACCCCCAAATGGCGGCCGAAATTGACGCAGGCAAAAAGCAAGTCGCCAAATTCCTCGGCCTGACGCGTGGCGCTTTCCTGGTGCACCGCCTGCTCCAATTCGGCCAATTCCTCATCGATCTTGGCGCGCACGCCGGGATCACGGTGTGGCCAATCAAAACCCTGGCGCGCGGCGCGTTTTTGCAGCTTTTCAGCACGCGTTAGCGCGGGCAGGGCGACGGGTACGGCGTCCAAGGCGCTTGGCTGCGCTTTCGGGTCCTGTCGCGCTGCTTTTTGCGCACGTTCGGCCTCCTTGATGGCTTCCCACGCAGCCGGCTGGTTATTGACGCCAGCGGTCGCCGCGTCCGCGAAGACATGCGGATGCCGGCGGGTCATTTTATCGACCAGGGCGCGGGCCACGTCCGCGAAATCGAAGAGCCCGGATTCCTCAGCCATGCGTGCATGAAACACCACTTGAAACAACAGGTCGCCCAGTTCGTCGCGCAAATCCGTCATCGCATCGCGGGCAATGGCATCCGCAACTTCATAGGCTTCCTCAATCGTATAAGGCGCGATTGACGCAAAATTCTGCGCCCGGTCCCATGGACAGCCATGATCAGGATCGCGCAGTCGCGCCATCAGCGCCAACAATGCCGCTAATGCATCCTCAGCGTTGCGTCGATCAGTCTTAAAGTCAGGCGTTTCAGGGGGCGCGTGTTCGGCCTGGTGATGGCGATCCTTTGAGCTCATGGCATATCCGAAAGGCGCATAATCAATATTATGTTAAAATATAAATGATGTGGTAAAAGAGCTAGATAGAAAAGTTTATTTCTACATCACATGAATGAAAATCATTGCTGCAAAACCATTTGGCTGCCTTGTACCTCAACCTGGCCCAAACGATCCAAATAGCTTGCGCCCAACAGGCTATAGCCCATCGGCACGATGTTGATCAGCGCGTCGACATTATCGACATGGATGGGTCCAAGGCTGACTCGGGTCAAACTGATCGGCGCGGCTTTGATGCTCCCTGCCGCTGTTCGGGCGCTTACCGTATATTGTTCCCGCGCTGGCCGCAGGCCAAGCCGCTCGGCATCGTCTGGTGACAGCACGACATGGCTGGCGCTGGTATCAACGACGAAGATGATTTCCTCGCCATTGACCCAGCCCCTGGCCAGGAATTGGCCGAATTTGCCGCGATAGATAATCACCCTGGGGCCGCTGGATTCGGCCTCGGCGGTGGGTCGCGTCGCTGTTTCGGCGCGCCTCGGAGTCTTGGTTAGCAGCGCCTCCGACTGGCTGGGATTGGCTGCCTGCCTGGGGTTTTCGGGTTTGCTGGCATAGCGCACCACCAAGGCGCCGGCACCAATCACAATGATGGCCACCACCAACACCACCCAAAAGATCAAACCCGGTGCTTCCGGCTTTTCCTTAGGAATTTCGCTTCTATATTCGCCTTTGGCCATCAGCCATCCACCGTGACGGTCATGCCGTCATAACCCGGTTCGACACTCGGCGGCAATTGTCCTCGCAAGATGTCATAATCCAAATCCCAGTTCATATGGGTCAAGATAGCATGTTTCGGCTGGAACTGGTCGATCCATGCCAAGCTTTGTTCAAGATGTGGATGGGTCGGGTGTGGATCATAGCGCAAGGCGTCGATGATCCACAGATCCAGGCCTTCAAGATGCGGCGCTGCCGCTGCCGGTATGGCGTTGAAATCGGTGGTATAGGCGACATTACCGAACCGAAAGCCCATGCTGTCGATGGGCCCATGGTCAAGCAGAAATGGCATGCAGTCGATGCCGCCCAAATGCAGCATCTTGCCCGGCGTGATGATATGATCCCGGGCGATGGGCGGATAGCCGTCGCGCATTTGGAAGATATAATCAAAGCGATGTTGCAGCAGCGCCATGGTCCGGGCGCCGGCATAAAGCGGGATCCGCGACTTCATATTGTGGGCGATGCCGCGCAAATCATCGATGCCGTGGCAATGATCGGCATGCTCGTGGGTGTAAAGCACGGCATCCAGCCAGTCGACCTCGGCATCCAGCAATTGTTCGCGCAGATCGGGTGAGGTGTCGACCAGCACCCGGGTTGCCCTATGCTCCACCAAAATTGACACACGGCGGCGGCGGTTTTTGGGGTTATTGGGATTGCAGCGGCCCCAAAGCCCGCCAACCCGGGGCACGCCACCGGAAGTTCCACAGCCGAGGATGGTGATTTTCATGCCGCCGGCGCCGCCTTGTCAAACAGGGTGAAGAAATTTTCCGTGGTGCGGGTGGCCAGTGCTTCCAACTCAACGCCGCGCAATGCAGCCACGAACCGCGCCGTATGGGCGACAAAAGCCGGCTCACAGGTCTGGCCACGCATCGGCACCGGCGCTAAAAACGGCGCGTCGGTTTCCACCAGCAGCCGATGCTCGGGAATATCCTGTGCTATGGCTTGCAAGTCCTTGGCGTTTTTAAACGTGACGATGCCGGACAGCGAAATATAAAAGCCCAGCTCCAAGGCGACTTCGGCAAAGCCACGACTGGCGGTGAAGCAGTGGATCACCCCCTTGAAGGCCCCCTTCCCCATTTCCGCGCGCAAGATCGCGGCGGTGTCGTCGTCGGCGTCGCGGGTATGCACGATCAGGGGTAAACCAGTTTCCCGGGCCGCCGCGATATGGGTGCGGAAATTGGCCTGCTGCGCTGGGCGTGAGGCATTGTCATAATAATAATCCAAGCCGGTTTCGCCAATGCCGATGGTTTTGGCCTCGGCGGCCCGCGCCAGCAATGCATCAAGTGCGGCATGTTCTTGATCCGCTTCATGGGGATGGATGCCCACGCTGCAAAACACATTGTCATGCTGGATCGCGGGCACCCGCACCGCGTCATATTCCGCCAACTTGGTGCTGATGTTCAGGAAATGCCCAACCCCGGCTGCCCGCGCGCGCGCCAAAACAGCCTCGACATCCTCGGCCAAGCCCTTGAAATTGAGATGACAATGGCTGTCCACCAACATCATGATTTGGCGTCCTCCGAGACCTCCTCGCGGTAGCGGGGAAACACACCTTCGGGCGGCGGCAGGGATGCCCCGGCCATCAACCGACCGGCATCGCCCAGCGCGGCGAAGCTGCGGGCATCGGCGGCAATGCCCAACTGGTCCAACAGCCGGGCGCACGCCGTTGGCATAACCGGCAAGGCCAAAATCGCCATTTGCCGCACCACTTCGGCGGTGACATACAGCACCGTGCCCATGCGGACCGGATTGGTTTTTTTCAGGGCCCAGGGCGCTGCTGCGGCGAAATAGCCATTGGCTTCGCCGACAACCCGCCAGACCGCCTCCAGATATTGATGAATGGCAAAGTCCTGCATCGCCTGCCGGGCCTCACCCAACAGCGCGTCGGCACGGCCCAGCAAGGCCAGGTCGTCGTCCTGAAGATCGGCCGGCATTGGCACCCTGCCATCGCAATTTTTCGCGATCATCGACAGGCAGCGCTGGGCCAAGTTGCCAAAATCATTGGCTAAATCCGCATTGATTCGGTTGACGATGGCCTCATGAGAATAGCTGCCATCCTGGCCGAACGGCACCTCGCGCAAAAAGAAATAGCGCAAGGGGTCGACGCCATAAGTCGCCGCCATCGCCATCGGATCCAGCACATTGCCGGCGGATTTCGACATTTTCGCGCCCTTGTTCAGCAAAAAGCCATGGCCGAACACGGTGGCGGGCAGCGGCAGCCCCGCTGACATCAGAAACGCCGGCCAATAGACCGCGTGAAAACGCACGATGTCCTTGCCGATGACGTGCAAATCGGCTGGCCAATAGCGTTTATAGCGCGGGTCATTTTCGTCGGGAAAACCGACGCCGGTGAGATAATTGGTCAACGCATCGACCCACACATACATGACATGGTCGGGCGCGTCGGGCACCTGAATGCCCCAATCGAAGGTGGTGCGCGAAACTGACAAATCCCGCAGGCCGGCACGAACAAAATTGATCACTTCATTGCGGCGACTGACGGGACGCACGAAATGCGGGTTTTGCTCATAAAGCGCCAACAGCGGTTCCTGATAGGCTGAAAGGCGAAAGAAATAGCTTTCCTCCTCCACCCATTCCACCGGCGTGCCTTGCGGCGACAATTTCTCGCCATTGGCCCCCTGCTCCAACTCGCTTTCGTCATAATAGGCTTCGTCACGCACTGAATACCAACCGGCATAAGCGCCTTGATAGATATCGCCATTGGCCTCCATTCGCCGCCAGATTTCCTGGCTGGCAGCATGATGGCGAGGTTCGGTGGTGCGAATGAAATCGTCATGCGAACAGCCCAGCCCCGTGACCATGGCCTCGAATTTGGGCGTCATGTCGTCGGCCAATTGCCGCGCCGTTAAATCTCGCTGACGCGCGGTTTGCAGCATTTTAATGCCATGCTCATCGGTGCCGGTCAGGAAATAGACGTCATGACCGTCCAGCCGTTTGAAGCGGGCGATGGCGTCGGTGGCAATGGCTTCATAGGCATGGCCGATATGTGGCGGGCCATTGGGATAGGAAATCGCCGTCGTGAGATAGAATTTGGGCTTGCCGCTGATCACTTGTAACGCTTCCCTTCATGACCCGCGCGACTTGGCGCTCAAGGCCGTCCGCCGGCCGCAGCCGTCCGCGCGTCGTCGAATAAGACTTGCACGACATATTGCGGATCGAGATTGACGGCATCCGCGCGCTCAAACAAACGCCGGGCGTTGTCCCATAGTGCGAGCCAGTGATCAAGGCCGCCATGCCGGGCCCATCGCAGATCGCCGGCTTGATCGGAAAAGACCCCGGTGGCGGCGGCGCGCATGCCGCGTTCAAGCATACGTTCAAACACCAGGCGCAAGCAACGCAGGCGCGCGGCATTGCGCTTGCCGGTCACCGATTGCGCCAGTTTTTGCACGGTCGCGGCATCATAGTTCGGAAATTGCGCGAACAGGTCGGCGACATCGCGGTAAAGCGCCGCGCCATCATGCATCGCCAAATCCAGGGCGATACCAATGCTGCCATGCGCCAGGGCCAAAATCGCGGCCTGATCCGCCGCGTCCATATTGGGTCCTTGAGTCGCCAAGGCGTTCAGTACGACGCCATCCGGCAACCGTTCCAGGCGCAGTACCCGGCAGCGTGAACGGATCGTAGGCAGCAGCCGTCCCGGCACATGGCTGACCAGGAAAAACACGGTGCGCGCCGGTGGTTCCTCCAATTGCTTCAACAGCGCGTTGGCGGCGCTGCGGTTAAGGTCCTCGGCGGCATCCACCACCACCACCCGCCAACCGCCTTGGGCGGTGGTGGTGGCGAAAAAACCACCCAGCCGCCGCACATCCTCGACCGGAATTTCACCGCGCGGTTCGCCGGTTTTTTCATGCACGCCCAATTCCAGCACCCGGAGGTCGGGATGACTGCCAATGGCGACCTGATGGAAAGCCGGATCATCGCTCGCGAGGTTCAAATCCGCCGCCGCTGCCTCGCCAAATAAATGAGCCCCGGCATCCGCTTGCGACCCCGCCAATAATTTTCGCGCGGCGCGATAAGCCAAGGTCGCCTTGCCTACGCCGCGTGGCCCGGCCAACAGCCAGGCATGATGCATGCGGTCGCTGGCAATGGCCTCGGCCAGCGCCCGCTCTGCTTCCCGGTGGCCCCAAAATTGCGGATTGGCCGGTGGCGGCGACAGCATCGGACTGGCGGTATCTTCGCTCATGTTGGCGCCATCAGGCGTTGCCGCACAATGGCGGCGATGCGGGCGGCCACGGTCTGTGGGCTGCCCGCGGCATCGATCAGCGCGCAGCGCCGCGGATAGCGCGCGGCAAGCTTGCGAAAACCTTGGCCAACGGCTTCATGAAACGTCGCGCCCATGTCTTCATAGCGGCTATTTTCGCCCTGATCGCGGGCATGGGCGCGGACCAGGCCATCGCGCGCCGGCAAATCCAAGATTAGTGTCAAATCCGGCCAAAAGCCGCCCAGCACCAATTGATGCAGATCAAGCACGCGGTCGATGCCTACCCCCTGCACCATGCCTTGATAGACCAGGGAACTATCGGCGAAGCGGTCGCTGATCACCCAATCGCCGCGCCCCAAAGCGGGCTTGATCAGCCGGGTCACATGTTCGCGGCGGGCGGCATAATGCAGCAATAATTCACTGACCGCATCCCAACGGTCGACCGCGCCGCTAACCAGCAAGGCGCGGATGGCCTCGCCGCCTGCTGTGCCGCCGGGCTCCCGGGTTACCAGCACCGCCTTGCCCTGGGCTTGCAAAAATTCCTGCAACAGTTTGATTTGGGTGGACTTCCCGGCCCCCTCGCCGCCTTCCAGCGCGATCAAGCGGCCAGCGGTTGCGGCAGACGGGCGTTCAGCACTGTCGGCCTGAGCGGTCATCCCCCCGCCGCGCCCCACAGGAAATATTCCAGTGCGGCCTTGAACCGGGCCATGCCGCCGATCTCCGCCACATCCTGCCCGGCCATTAATGGCAGGACGCGGGTTTCCATGTCTGGGGCGCTGACATGCAGTTGCGCCACCTGCGTACCGGCAGCAATCGGCGCCGGGATTGGCCCGTCATAGACTACCTTCACCTGTAAATTAGCGCGGCCACGGCGGCTTAAGGTCAAGGTTAGATCCTCGTTGATGATGAGCGGCAATTTGCCGGGTTCACCGAGCCAAGTTTCAGCTTCCTCGACCACATCGCCGGCCTTGAACAAGGCATAATTGTCAAAAGTGCGAAAGCCCCATTCCACCAATTTGGAGGATTCCATCGCCCGCTGCCGTTCGCTGTCGAGGCCGTTCAACACCAACACCAAACGCCGGCCGTCGCGCACGGCCGATCCGGCCAAGCCATAACCGGCTTCCTGGGTGTGGCCGGTTTTCAGCCCATCGGCCCCACGGGTAGTAAACAGTAACGGATTGCGGTTGGGCTGGGCGATGTCGTGCGGGCGGCCGAAGTCCGGATTTTTCGGCATGACGAAATTGGTGTCGGCGTAGAGGGTGTAAAGCTCGGGGAAGTCGGCAATGGTGCGTTGCGCCAAAATCGCCAAATCATGGGCGGTGACATGTTGCGAGGGATCCGGCCAGCCCGACGCATTGGCGAAATGGCTGTCGTTCATACCCAGCGCCTTGGCTTTTTCGTTCATCCAGATAGCGAAGCCTTCCTCGGTGCCGGCCAAGGCTTCGGCCAACACAGTGCAGGCGTCATTGCCGGATGAAACGATGATGCCCTTCAACAGATCCTCCACCGAGACCTGTTCACCAGCGCCCAAAAACATCAAGGAACCTTGCGAGCCGGCCCATTGCCGCCAAGCCGAATTCGACACCGTGACCATGTCGTCCATACTCAGCTTGCCGGCCTTGATTTGATTAAAGGCGATATAGACGGTCATCATTTTGGCCATCGAGGACGGCGGCATCGGGTCATTGGCGGCCTTATCCAGCAACACATTGCCGGTCTCGAAATCCATCAACAGGGCATGGCGCGCCGCGGTTTCAATGCTTTGGGCGAAGGCCTGAGGCGTGGCCATGGCCATGATGAGCACCAACAGCAAGCCGGATAAACGGTTCCACAAACGCATCATTTCATTCCCTTGCATCAGATTTCGACCGGCTTGGCCCGCCCCTTGGATTTATGCACCACGCATCAAATTCAGTCGGTGATGGTGAATATTCGGGCTTCGGGATACCCTGCCCGCTGCGCGTCGGCAAGTCTGAGCTGGGCCTTGCCGATATCGCCATAGGGTCCGAAGCGTACCCGGTAAACCCGGCGGCCGTCGATCAGCACTTCATCGACACTGGCCTCTTGCCGTGGTTCCAAGGTCGACAGCAGCGCCAAGGCGCGGTTGAGGTCACTGAGCGCGATTAGTTGAACGAATACACCGCGCTGTTGCGGCGCTTCCTGAGCCTGGGCCTGGGCTTGGGCGATGGCGGTGTGCACCTGCGGCAGGGGCTGGCCGTCAGGCGTCACCCGCACCACCCGCACCTGGGTTACCCCGGCTTTCTCGAAGCCCAGCAATTGCGCCGCCCGCCGCGACACATCGATGATACGGCCTTTGGCAAACGGGCCACGGTCATTGACGCGCAGCACCAGCGAACGGCCATTGGTCAAATTCGTCACCCGCACGAAACTGGGCATGGGCAAAGTGCGATGCGCGGCAGTCAGCGCGTTCATGTTATAGCGTTCGCCATTCGCGGTTTGGCGGCCATGAAAGCCAGGGCCATACCACGACGCCATGCCGACTTCCTGATAGGCGGGATCGTCCTTGGGATAATACCACACGCCATTGATGCGGTAGGGCTTGCCTAATTTGGGTGCGCCGCCACCGCCGCTGGTCGCGACCGGATAATGCGAGACGCTGGTGCCGCATCCCGCCAAAAACAACGCCAACAACAGCCCGGTTAAAAGCCGTCCGATCATGGCTGGTTTTGCCTTGCCCTCTCCCGTTTCAAGCGATCGGCCAACAACCCGACGGATAACGCATAATGATTAGAGCAATTATAACGCAAGATGGCGCGATAATTTCCATAGGTCAAATAGGCTGGACCCGCGCCCTCATCCGTCACCACCAAGGATGCGGGAATTTCCCGCGGCGGCAAGGCGGCGCCATTGGTGCGACGAATGCCGAAGCTGTCCCATGCCGGCACTGGCATTTCGCGGCTGTGATGTTGCATCGCGCGACGACAGCCTTCCGGCGTCTCGCCATTGAAGACGGTGTCACGGCGTGCGCCGAAATCATCCGGCAAGGCGACGGGACGGCCCCAGATCATGTCATCGCGCCAGCCATGTCGTTTAAGATAATGAGCGATCGAGGCAAACACATCTACCGGCGTCGACCAGATGTCGCGGCGGCCGTCCTGGTCGAAGTCTTGCGCATAGGCCAGAAAGCTGGAGGGCATGAACTGACTTTGCCCCATCGCGCCCGCCCACGATCCCTTCATCGCCGCTACTGCGATATCGCCGCGGTCGAGGATTTGCAGCGCCGCCAGCAATTCGCGGCGAAAATATGCGCCACGGCGGCCGTCATAGGCCAGCGTCGCCAAGGCTGGTATGACGTCGAACCCACCAACATAGCTGCCATAATTGGTTTCAAGCCCCCAAATCGCCAGAATCACGCTGGCATCGACGCCATAGGCCTTGGCGACGCGGCTAAGGTCGGCCTGGTGCGCGGCCCATTGCTGAACGCCACGGTTGATCCGTGTTTCGGACAAACGCTGCTTGATATAATCGCGAAAGGTGATGGTGAATTCGGGTTGCCGCCGGTCTAATTCAACGACGCGGGAAATCGGCGCAATACCGCTGAGTGCTTGATCGATGATCTGATCGCTGATGCCGGCGGCGCGCGCCTCATCGGCCAAGGCCGCCAGCCAGGCCTCGAAATCCTGGTCTTGCGCCGCGGCCGCTTTCACCCCACCACCATTCAGCAGCACGGCCATCGCCACCAGGCCCAGCCATAGCCGCAGCTTTTGGCCCAAGCGCTTATTCCAGCTTACCATCCCATCCCGCCCCTTAATTGCATATGCGCCTTAACCTGTCGGAAAGACATTATCTGACATGATCCGATGGCCACAAAGTGGCAAGGTTCAAAGAAAATATCATGTCGCGTCAAACAACAAAGCCCGGTTCGACCGTCCAGCGCTATTATATTCCCGGTGTGACGGTGGTGCTGCTGTTCGCCGGGCTGAGCCTATTGGCCGGTTATGGCATTTATCAATATGAACGCTATCACTTCAAGCGCACCTTTGGCGCCAGCATGGCGATGGTGCAGCGTGACATGCGGGACTTGTCGTTCAATTATTTTTCGCGGCTGAACGCCGTCGCCGCCGCGTTCACCGCTGCAAACGCCATTTCCGAGCGCGAATTTTCGCAATTTCAAATTCAGTTGGGCCGCTGGCCGCAGGCCTTGCGATCGATTGCTTGGCTGGAGCGCGAGGTTCAGGATGGTGGCGAAGCCGGTTTTCCCTTGCGCTATCATTGGGGCGACCCTGGCTTGAAGCCGATGTTGGATCCAGCGCTGCCCTCTGGTGCCTTCATGGTTGACATGATCAGCCGCGCTGAGCTGGCCCGCGATACCGTGTTTTCGGTCTATTTCGGTCAAGACGGGCCGTCGCGTGACCTGATGGTGTCGGTCGTGCCGGTGCTGGCCCGGGATGCCAATGGCGGTTTGGACCCAATCGCCCCGCTGCGCGGCTTTGTCGTCGGCTTTGCCGATCTCGGCACCTTCATCACCAAGGTCATGGCCAATGCACCGGCTTTCATCGAACGGCTGCACATCAGCGAACTCGCGCCGGTCACGCAAACGCCGGTCCGTCGTTATCAGGCGGTCAGGCGTCCGGGGGGCGATGTCGATTTTTCAATTGTGCCGGCGAGCGCCGCTTACAGCATTGACGACGCCGCCAATGTGATGGCGCCAACCCCATTGGCCATGCCGATCGGTCATTGGCAAGTCCAGGGTTTTGCCGATCCCAGTTGGCATACCGACGCCGTGTTGCGCGCCATCGCCGGCGCGGTGACGGTCTTTACGCTGCTCTATCTGTTGTTCAGCTTTTTTCGTTTCCTGGCCAATGGCAAGAAGGTGCTGGCGGCGCATGTGCAAGAGCGCACTCAGGCACTGCGCGAAGCCAATGAAAATCTGCAAATTCAGCGTGAGGAATTGATTCAACTCACTTGTGAACTGGCCGAAGCCAAGGAGCGCACCGAGGAAGCAATGGCCGCGCGCTCCAATTTCATGGCCATGATGGGGCATGAAATCCGCACTCCGATCAGCGGCGTGGTCGGCATGGCGGAATTGCTGGAACGCACCCCCCTCAATGAAACCCAGCGCGGCTATGTCGGTACCATTCGCCAGTCTGGCGACATTTTGCTGACGATGATCCGCGATCTATTAGACTCCATGCGCCTGGAAGCTCGGCGATTGTCCTTGGCGCGCGAGCCATTCCGCGTTTCTGAAGTGGTTGAGGGCGTCGCTGAATTGATGCGTCCACGGATCGTTGCCAAGGGCCTGCGCTTGCACATAGGCCTCGACATCGCGCCTCATGACCGGGTGATCGGCGATCCGATCAGGCTGCGCCAGGTATTGTTGAACCTGGTCGGCAACGCCGCCAAATTCACCAGCCATGGCCATATCGCGATCACCGCAGCGGTCGAGGATGACGCCGTGAAGGATCATGAGTCCGCCGATGATGCCATCAAGCTGCGCTTCTGCGTTAGCGATACCGGCGACGGCATTCCGCCCGATCGGCTGGACAGTGTCTTTGAACGCTTCACCCAAGTTGGCGCCAGCCAGCAGCAAAATGCCGAAGGCTCGGGCCTGGGACTGGCGATCGCCCGCGAATTGGTCGACTTGATGGGCGGCAAGATTTGGGTGGAGTCGGAATTCGGCCAAGGCACCAGCTTCATCTTCAACGCGGTTTTCGCCGCCGCCGAGGCCGAGCCCGCCCTGCTCGACACCGCCCCCGCCTCCACGCCAGCGCTTGCCGAAATACCGGCGCCAGCCAGCCCGCCGCAACGGCTGTCGATTTTGCTGGTCGACGATAATGAGATCAACATCAAGCTGCTGGAAGCGGTGTTGTCTGACATGGGGCATTTGATCACCGTGTCGCAAGATGGAGCCGCGGCCTTGGCCACCGCCATGCGTAAGCGCTTCGACCTGATTTTGATGGACATGCATATGCCGAAAATGGATGGCTTTGAGGCCACCCGGCGGATTCGTGCCCTGGGCGGTGAATATGAGCGGCTGCCCATCTTCGCCGTGACCGCCAATGCCATTCGCGGTGACCGCGAGCGCTGTCTGGAAGCCGGCGCCGACGATTATTTCGAAAAACCGATCGATTTCGAGCGCCTTCGCGCCCGCATCAGCGAATTGCCGGGCGGCGTGCTGCGCCCAACCAAGGCCGCCCAGGGCTGAAGCCTGCGCCCTACCCCTTGCTTTTTGCCGCGCCGACACGATCTTATTTGTCGGTCAAGGCTTGAAACTGGATGGAGCGCGATGGGCACTTTACGCACCGGCTTGCTGTTGGCGGGATTGACCGCCTTTTTCCTGGTGGTCGGCTACATGATCGGCGGACCGGGCGGCGCCATGATTGCCTTTGTCATCGCGCTGGGCATGAACGCCTTCAGCTATTGGAACGCCGACAAGATCGTGCTGCGGATGTATCATGCCCAGCCGGTCGATGCCCGCACAGCACCAGACCTGCACCGCATCGTCGGCGACCTGGCCCGCCGCGCCGACATGCCAATGCCGAAGGTTTATCTCATTCAGTCGGATCAGCCCAATGCCTTCGCCACCGGCCGCAATCCGGAAAACGCCGCGGTGGCGGCCACCACCGGACTGTTGCGGATTCTCAATCGCGAGGAAATCGCCGCCGTCATGGCGCATGAATTGGCGCATGTGAAAAACCGCGACACCTTGATCATGACCGTTGCCGCCACCATCGCCGGCGCCATTGGCATGTTGGCCAATTTTGCGCTGTTTTTTGGTGGCAACCGCAATAATCCCCTGGGCATTGTTGGCGCCATCGCCATGATGATCTTGGCGCCCTTCGCCGCCATGCTGGTGCAAATGGCGATCAGCCGCACCCGTGAATATGAAGCCGACCGCATCGGCGCCGAGATCTGCGGCCAGCCGCTGGCATTGGCCTCGGCGCTGGAGAAATTGCAAATGGGCGCCGAACGGATTGACAATGACGATGCCGAACGCAACCCGGCAACCGCGCATATGTTCATCGTCAACCCCTTGCACGCCCATAAGGTGGACAATTTGTTCTCAACCCATCCCAATACCGCCAACCGCATTGCCCGGCTGCAAGAGCTTGCCGCCGCCGCCGGCATGACCCCGCGCCCACGCCCCACCACGCCCCGCCGCCGAACCGGCCCTTGGGGCTAGGCAAAGGCCCCAGACACCGCTAATACTGGCACCCACGCATCAAGGAAGAGTGGCCGAGCGGTTGAAGGCACCGGTCTTGAAAACCGGCAACGGGGCAACCCGTTCGTGGGTTCGAATCCCACCTCTTCCGCCACTCTGGAACATAAGTGCGAACGCCGTTCGCCGCCGTTCCTGCGCCATT
>CAZPXQ010000005.1:0-197619 GCA_964590595.1 uncultured Sphingomonadales bacterium
TATTTTCGTTGAAATCAACAGTCTTGTCGGGTTTAATCAGAACTGACGAAAATGCTATGGCAAACAACTTGGGGAGGGTTGAAGGCGGCTTACGCCTGTCGTCGAAAATGGGGCGGCGCTTCAGCGATGCGCGCGCCATTTTGGCCGATTTAACAGCCTGACCTCCGACGCGAATAGAAAGCGGGCAATCACGCCCTTTTTGCGATGAGGCACATGAAGATGGCAAAAGATCAAAAACTTCAAATGGATCGGCGCGGCCTGCTGCTGGGTTCAGGCGCGGCCCTGGCAGGCGGCATGATGGCGGCGAGCGCGCCGGCGGCGGCCAAGCCGGCGCGGGCCTGGGACCGCGAAACCGACATCATCGCTATTGGCGGCGGCGCGGCAGGCCTGACCGCGGCGGTGACCGCCGCCGCCGACGGGGCTGATGTGGTGGTGCTGGAAGCCTTGCCGATGGTTGGTGGCACGACCGCAAAATCCGGCGGGGTGTTTTGGATTCCCAATAATTACACGCTGCGGGAAAAGGGAATCGAGGACACGAAGGAAGACTGCATGCGCTATATGTGCCGGTTTTCCTATCCCGAACTTTATCATCCCGACCAGCCGTTCTTTGGCCTGGCGGAACCGGATTATCGGCGCCTGGAAGCATTTTACGACCATGGCAGCCCGATGGCCGACCGCTTGCGCAGCCTTGGCGCGCTGAAAATGCGCGAATGGCGGATGTGGACGATTGATGTGCCGGCGCCGGATTATCAATCGGAAATGCCGGAAAACAAGGTGCCGACCGGCCGGCCGCTGGTCGCCGCCTTGGACGATGGCAGCACCGGACAAGGCTCCGATCTGACTTCGCAGCTTGAAGCCTGGCTGCTGGCGCGCGGCGTGCCGGTGCTGACCAACCACCGGGTTGCCAAGCTGATCGAGGAAGACGGACGGGTGATCGGCGTCGAAGCCACCCACAAGGGCGAGACCGTAGCCATCAAGGCGCATCGCGGCGTGATTTTCGGCACCGGCGGCTATGCGCATAATCCGCATTTGATCCGCCGGCATCAACCGGCTTTCATCCATGGCTCCTGTGCCCAAGCCGGCGCGCGTGGCGATTTCGTCACCCTGGGCGCCAGCGTTGGCGCTCAGCTTGGCAATATGGGCAATGCCTGGCGCACCTCCTGTGTATTGGAGCAAGCACTGCGCAACCGGATTCTGGGGTGGGCGACCTTCTTCGTTCCCGGCGATTCGATGTTTTTCGTCAATAAATTTGGCCAACGGGTGGTCAACGAAAAGCGCAATTATAATGATCGCACCGAAGTGCAAATGGTGTTCGATGCCAATACGGCGGATTATCCCAATTTGCTGTTGTTCATGATCTATGATCAACGCACCGCCGATTTGCTGGCGGGTCAATTCCCTTATCCCCAGAGCGGTGAGGAACATTATGTCATCAAGGCCGATGATTGGGATAGCCTGGTTGAAAAAATCGACGCCCGGCTGGCCAGTCACGCCAAGGATATTGGCGGGGTTCGCCTGGCGTCCGACTTTGGCGCCAATTTAAAAGCGACGGTCAAGCGCTTCAATGGCTTTGCCAAAAAGGGTGTCGATGAAGATTTCAACCGCGGCGGTTTCGACTATGACCGGGTCTGGGAACGGGCGTTCGCGATGAAGAACACCGATACACCATGGTCGGCGGCAGCTGCCGAACCCAATAACACCATGCATGCCTTGCAGAAAAAAGGCCCCTATTATGCCATCATCATGGGCCATGGCGCGCTCGACACCAATGGCGGGCCGGTAATCAACGAACATGCGCAGGTGCTGGATTACCAAGACAAGCCGATTGCTGGCTTGTACGGCGCCGGCAACTGTATCGCCAATCCGTCGCGCCATGCCTATTTCGGCGCTGGCGGCACCATTGGGCCGGCCATGACATTCGGCTATATCGCCGCCAAGACCGCGCTGGCCGACAAGAGCTAAAAAGCGCAAACATTTCCTTCGCGACAACTGGGGCGCCGGCTTGGTCCGGCGCCTTTTTTGTCTGCAACGAACCCGCCTGCCAGGCGTTGCTGACATGTTGCGGCGATGGAAAGGAGCGCGATGACGGTATCGGATATTCTGCTGGAGGTCTTACATGCGCATGGCGTGGAGCATTTGTTTGGCATTGCGGGCGACGCCATCAATGACGTGATGGACGCGGTGCGGCGGCAAGACGCGATCCGCTATGTGCCGGTGCGCCATGAGGAGGCGGGTGCCTTCGCGGCGTCGGCGCAAGCCAAGCTCACGGGCCGTCTGGCCGCATGCATGGGCACGGCGGGACCGGGCGCGGTGCATTTGCTGAACGGGCTTTATGATGCCAAGCTGGATCATGCGCCGGTGATTGCGATAACGGGCCAAGTGGCGACGGAATTCATTGGCACCCAACATCATCAGGAAGTGGCGCTCGACCGACTGTTCGCCGATGTCGCTGTTTATAGTCAAACCGTGATGACGCCGGACCAAGTGCCGGATGTATTTTTGGAAGCCTGTCATGCCGCTATCGCGCATCGCGGTGTGGCGCACATCGCGCTGCCGACCAATCTTTCCGGTCGCCAAGTCAGGGAGCAGCGCCGCAGGCCGTTCAAGGCGGCCGGCGCGGGCACGATTTCACCCAGCGCCGCCGACTGCCAAGATGCGGTCGCCTTGATTGAGGAATCTAAGAAAATCGCCATTTTGGCTGGGGTTGGTTGCGCCGGCGCGCGCGATCAACTGATTGATTTCGCGCAACGGCTGAAAGCGCCGATCGTGCGCAGCCTGAAGGCCAAGGCAGTGATCGAGGACGACCATCCGCTCTGCATTGGCGGCTTGGGTATGCTTGGCGGGCGACCCGGCGTCAAGGCCATGGACGCCTGCGATCTGTTGATCATGATTGGCACCGATTTCCCTTATCGCGACTTTTATCCGCGCCAGGCCAAGACCATTCAAATTGACATTCAGCCGACGCGGATCGGTAAGCGCCAGGTTGCCGATGTCGGCTTGGTCGGGCATGCCGGCCCGACCATGGCCAAGCTTGCCGCGCAATTGCCAGAGCGCGAGGCCAGTCATTTTCTGGACAGCATGCAGGAAGAAATGGCGGATTGGCGGCAAAACCAATATGCCTTGGAACGCGCCGACGACACACCAATCCAGCCGCCGCGAGCGATGCGCGCGCTCAGTGACATCGCGCCGGATGAGGCGATCTTTACCTGCGACACCGGCACCGTGACGGCGTGGAGCGCGCGGCATCTCATGGTCCGGCCTGGCCAAGACTATATTCTCTCGGGCGGACTGGCGTCGATGGCTTTTGCGATGCCGGCGGCGATCGGCGCGCAGCTTGCGTTTCCCGATCGGCAGGTGTTCGCCCTTGCCGGCGATGGCGCCTTTGCCATGCTGATGGGTGAGTTTCTCACCGCCGTGCAGCATGATTTGCCAATCATCGTGTTGATTTTCAACAATGGAAAACTGGCATTTATCACGCTTGAGCAAGAAGCCAAGGGCTTGCCCGATTGGGGTACCGCGCTGACCAATCCCGACTTTGCCGCCGTCGCCGAAGCTTGCGGCGGCCTGGGTTTGACAGTGCGCGAACCGTCGGCATTGGCCCCGGCGCTGCAACAGGCCATCGCCGCAAGGCGACCAACGGTGATCGACATCATGGTCGACCCCGACGCGCTGATCATGCCGCCAAAAGTCAGCGCCGGTCAGGCGGTTAATTTCGGCCTCGCCAAAATACGGGAAATGCTGGGGTCGTGAGGCCGCAAGGCGATGCGGTCTCCATAGAAAGTGTTCGGCGGCGCCGGCCTAAGTGCAATTGCACTCAGGCCGGGTTGCCGTGCTCATAATTTTTCCACCACAACATCGACAGGCAATGATTTCGACACGATGTCGTAAACGGGGGAGAAGGTGGTGAGCATTTTCAGCGTCTCGGCATCGGCGTCGGCTTTCACCTTCATCCGCACGCGTACCGACTGGAAGCCCTTGCGAACATTTTCATCCAGGCCCAGAAAACCCTTTAAATTGAGGTCGCCTTCCAGGGCGGAACTGATGTGTTCGACTTGAATGCCGCGGGCGGCGGCGTGATAGGCCATTGTTGTCGTCATGCAGCCGGCAAGGGCATGCAGGACATATTCAACCGGATTGGCCGCAGCGCCTGCGCCGAGCAGAATTGGCGGTTCGGCATTGTCCAGGACGAACGGCCCCTTGTCGTGCGGCTGTTCTTGGCACGCGCCATGAAAACCGGTGATGGTGGAGCGGTTGTGATCGCCGCCCATCCATTGATTGGCCAGCCCGAACTTGAAATCGGCGATGGCCGGGGTGGTCTTCACGGCGTCGATGGTTTCGTAAAGGGCTTGGACATCAACTCCATTGGTGAATTTATCTTGTCGTTTCGGCAACATGCTAAGTTCCTTTCTCCTTGAATGGGTTTGACCGTCTCGAATGACGGTGACGCAAAGCTAATTCCCATCCGCCACGGCTTTAAGTATAGTTCATGCCAAGAAAGGTCCGTTCGCGCCAAGAAATGGGGGTGATCGTGACAATGGCGGGTAAGCAAGAGAGCGTCAGAGCGTTGATTGTCGCGGTGCCGGAAACCGCTGGTTCGGCGCTTTACGGCATGGTTGATGTGTTGGCCGCCGCAGGCAATCTTTGGCACGATCTAACGGGCATTGAACCCGTCGGCCGGCTGATCGAGCCGAGAATCGTATCGCCACAATCCCAGGCATTTCGCTGCGGCAATGGCATTCCGGTAACGCCGCATTTCTGCATAGACGATGCACCTTCCGCGCCCATTGTGATTTTGCCGGAGTTGTGGCTGGCGCCGGACGAAGATTTGAAGGGCCGCTATCCCACGTTGATGGATTGGATCAGGCGCCGTTACCGCGCGGGTGCGTCGGTTTATTCTGCGTGTTCAGGTGCGGTGATGCTGGCGGAGACGGGTCTGCTGGACGGTTGCGATGCGACGTCGCATTGGGGATATCAGAATTTATTCCGTACCCGCTATCCCAAGATCCGGTTCCAGCCCGAACCATGTTTATGCTTTGCTGACCCCGGCGGCCGCATCGTTACCGCCGGCGGAACCAGTTCCTGGCACGACTTGGCCATGCATATTATCGCGCGCCATTGCAGCCCCGGCGAGGCGCTGCGGATCGCCAAGGTTTATTTGTTGAAATGGCATGACGAAGGCCAACTGCCCTATGCCAGCTTAGTGCGCAGAACGCCGCATGCCGATTCCTTTGTGCGTAGGTGCGAGGCTTGGCTTGACGAGCATTTCCGGCAGCCTGAACCGGTCGCCCGCGTGGTCCAATTTGCTGGCGTGCCCGAACGGACGATCAAACGCCGTTTTAAAAGCGCGACAGGCAATAGCTTGATGGACCATGTCCACAATCTTCGTGTCGAAGAAGCCAAGCGGCTCTTGGAAAGCGGGAATATGTCCTTTGACGCAATCGCGGCGGCGGTCGGATATGAAAATATCAGTTTTTTCAGGCGGCTGTTCAAGAAAAGGACGGGGCTTACGCCAGCCCTATACCGCCGCATGTTTCAACCGGCCGCGCGGGTCTGTTGATTTGTGACCATATGTTGCAGGAAGATTCTGGAAACTGGTGGGCCCGAAGGGATTCGAACCCCTAACCAAACCGTTATGAGCGGTCCGCTCTACCGTTGAGCTACAGGCCCCGGCGCACAATTACACAGAAAATTACCACCGGTAAAGAGCGCCGCCCAATGCGGTCTACCAGGGGTGGATGCCGCCTTCCCAGGTGAGGAATTTGCCGGTGTCGTCCAAGCTGGCGTTGGCGACGGTGCGGCGGATGCCGGTGGCGCTTTCATGCGGTTCGATGTCGGCGACGGGTCCGGCCATTTCGGTCTTTACCCAGCCTGGATGCATCAAATAGGCGGGGATGTTCTCTGATTTGAGGTCGCGGGCGATCATGGTCATCAGCCGGTTGCAGGCCGCTTTGGCGCTGGAATAGGAATAACCAGCCACTTTCGGATAGGCATGGGCCGAGGTTTGGCTGGTGATGGTCACGATCTTCGGATTTTGGCTTTTGCGGACATTGGGCAGAAAAGTTTGGATCACCCGCAGCGGCCCCATGGCCATGATGTTGATCTCATGAGCCCAATTGTCATAGTCCATATTTTCCAGCACCTGGGTGGCCAGACCGCCCCAGACCCCGGCATTGTTGATCAGGATATCGATGGCGCCGTCGCCAATCTCAGCCGCGCAGGCCTTGACCGATGCCATGTCGCCGACGTCCATCCGGTGCACCGTCATATGGCCGCCCGATTCGCGCGCCGCTGCGTTCAGCTTGTCGGCCTTGTCCGGATTGCGGCAGGTGGCGTAGACACGGTCGCCGTCGGCCGCATATTGCTTGGCCAATTCATAGCCAATTCCGCGCGCCGCGCCGGTGATGAGAACGGTTGCCATAAGCCTCCCCCTTGTCATTCATCATGATGCCGCGCCCGGATGCTTGCCGGGTCAGTCGGCGAGATATTTGTCCAATGTCCGGTGCATGTGACGAATGCGGACTTCTTGATAATTGGCCAACGTCACGCCGGCCCTGTGCGTGGTCATGCACCCCTCTTGCGCGGCTTCCATATTGCCGGTGTCCTGGTCATAAACATTGCCGACATAAGGATCCATGCCAGGCACGGTCGTGAAGGAGTCCTCCGACTTGATCCGCACCACTTCCGCAGGCTCGACCGTGCTGCCATCAAGCGGTTTTTGTTTCAAGATCACCAAGTCGAACAGCGATTTGTCGTGGTTCATGCCAACGGGCCGGAAGCGATAAACGATTGGAAATGACACGCCGGCGAAAAATTGCTGATTGGGAAACACGAAATAGGCAATGGAGTCGACGATCTCGCTATCGCTGATTTGCGAGACATCGGGGCCGTTTTGCTTGGCCACCATGTCGCGGTAATATTGCGCCATCACTTTCCGCGCGGTGCTGCCTTCGGGCACGGTCAGCTTGTCGCCAACATCGCCACGGTCGCCGATCAGGAAACAATCGAGAATGTCCTGCTCGGTCATCTCCTCCTCGACAAAAGCTCCCTTGATGCCGGCGATATTGATGAGCCGGTTCACATTGTCGCCGTAGAAGTCATATTGCGTGTTGGCGTCGCCGCTGGCGCGGGTCAGTTGGCTGTGCGTTTCCATCACATGATAAGCCTCCAGAAAGGCTTCCGACGCGATCTTCCAATTGCAGTTCAATTCCTTTTGGACGTGCATGGCGACATAGCGGTCGCGAAACCGTTCGCTCGGCACATGCTTGGGCAACGGGTCGAGATAGTCCAGTAAGGGCGGTGCGTTGGGGTCCAGATTGATGAACACGAAGCCGCCCCAGGTCTCCGCCCGGACCGGGCCCAGACCGTAACTCTTGGGATCGACATGCGGAAAGTCCCAATGACAGGGCAGGAATTTCAGGCTGCCGTCCAAATTCCATGTCCAGCCATGATAGGGGCAACGGATATTGGGGCTGGTGCCGTCGCTAAAGGAGGGTTTCAGCTTGGTGCCGCGATGGGTGCAGGCATTGCGATGGGCCTTGATCGCGCCCGTCTCGGTGCGGGTGACGATGACCGAATAGGGCCCGAAGTCATAAACATAATAATCGCCCGGTTCGGGGATATGTTCCTCGCGACATGCCCATTGCCAAGTCCGTGGCCAAAGCTTTTCCAATTCGCGCTTGAAGAATGCTGGCGAGGTATAGCGCTCGGTCGCTAAGTCTTGGTCGCCAAGAAATTGATAGGATTGTTCCTTCAAATAGGCGGGGACCGGGCGACTGTCTTGATCCAGGATATCTTGGACGCTGACTCCCGGGCACCGCGCTTGGCCTGGTTTCAGATCAGCATTCATGATGAACTCATCCTTTCTGCCCCCAGCGGCGTGGATCCAGCTACGTTTTTTATTATACGCATGTTGTACAAAAAGCCGAGGCCTGTCAATCCGGCGATCCCGGGTTTTTCGGTTGCAGGCCGGGCGATGAAATTGAAATTTCAATCCGTCATGCCCCGGCTTGCCTAGGGCACCCATGTCTATCCAAGCTCTGTGCTCAATAAAGACGTGGATGGCCCGCCTTCGTGGGCCATGACCAAGAGTGAGCCGCGCTTTCAATAAAACGCAACCGTCTTCTAACCCAAGGCTCTTTCCAGACAAGCGCGGGTCGCCTGCGCTGCGCGGTTGGCGGCATCGGCCAAGGGCGCGCGGCGTTGCGCGTTGGATAAAAGCTCGACCCCATAAAGGCCGCGATAGCCGGTGGCTTCGACACTGCGAATAAAGCCGTCGAGGTCGAACGCGCCTTCGCCGGGCAGAGCGCGGCGTTCGATGGTTTCTTCCAGGATCGTGCCGGTGCGCACCGCCGGTCCGTCATCCAATTCGACATGCATGATGGCGCTGGCGGGCAAGCGGGCGATGGCGGCGAAGTCGACATTGCCGCGGGTCATGTGCCAAATGTCCAGACACAGCCCGCCATTGCCGCGGCCGGCGCCTGCGATGATCGCCATCGCGGTGTCGAGGTCGGCGATATTCGATTCCGGAAACAATTCCACGCAAATACCGGCGCCGACCTCCGCCGCGTCATCGCACAAGCCGGCGAAGCTTTCGATCATTGCCTCAAGCGGCCATTGTCCGCCCATCAAATCGACGCCGATTTTGATATGCCGCAGACCCAAGGCGCCGGCCCATTCCAGCATGAACTGGCGTGCCCTGTCCGACTCGGCACGGCGTTCGCCGTTGCAAAACCAGTCCAGCAGCACCTCGATTTCATTGTGGACCAGGCCATGGTCGGCCAAAATCGCGCGGATATCGCGGGCGTTATAGTGCTGTGCGACATGGGCCAAGTCGTCGCTGCCGAAACCGATGCCGGCAAAACCGGCCCGTGCCGCCGCCGCCGCCCGGTCAGGCAGAGCGTGCGGACTGATCATCTTGCCTTCCAGCGGTCGGACATCGCCAGCAATGGTGAAAAAGCTGGCGATCAGGGGGCGCTTGCTGCCGGTCATGTTTGTGTCCTACTGCGCGGCCTTGCCTTGCCGCTCGCGCCATTCGCGCTCATGGCGTTCAAGATCGGACATTAATGGGTTACGACGCAAGGTCAGACCGCCATTGATCTGCACCAACTGGCCGGTCATGAAGCATTGATCGCGGGCCAGCCACACGGCGGCTTCGGCAATATCGTCGCAGGTGCCATAGCGGCCCAGGGGGTAACATTCGGCAAATGCCTCTTTCATCCATTCGGGAATGTCGCCGCCGCCGAAATTGCCATGATGCATCGGCGTGTCGGTATGACCAGCAGCGATCGAATTCACGCGGAGATTGTATTTGCCATATTGATTGGCGAGCGCGCACACGACCTGGTCGATTCCGGCCTTGGTGCCCATATAGGCTTCATAGCCGCCTTCAACCGTGGTACCCGGCTGAGCGACGGCGGAACTGATCTGAATGATCGCGCCGCCCGTTTCCATCATGGCATCGACAAAAGCCTGCAAGAAAAAATAAGCCCCTTTGAATTGCAATGCGATCATGGTGTCGAGGCTGGCTTCGTCGAAATCCACGAACGGCCCACCAAAGGCAATGCCGGTTGAATTGATCGCGATATCGACCTTGCCCATTTTTTCCTTTGCCGCCCGCGCCAGCGCGAACACATCATCGCGCCGGGTCAGGTCGCAAACTTGCGCGTGGCCGCCAATCTCCTTGGCGAAGGCGGCCAACTTGTCGCCACGGCGGCTTGCCACCATCACTTGCGCGCCTTCATCACGGTAGCGCCGCGCGATCGCCTGGCCCATATTGCCTTCTTCCGCCGCGCCAATGATTACGGCGCATTTGCCTTCCAACAGTCCCATGATTGTTTCTCCTGTCACCTGGCGTTAAACTTTTTCTTCCCGGTGCGTGGTCGTGCCGCACCCGGACACTTAGGGTTTTTATTGCACAACTGATGTACAAATTATAGATTTTTCATCAGTGACAGAGCATAAGCGGGATGCTGAGACAAGCGTTGCCGCTGGTCGTTTCCAGCATGCCGCTGGCGCTGAATGGGAGCGCGATGATGAACGAAATCACGACTAAATTCGCACCGGGCCAGGGGCGCCCAACGTGCCCGACAACGCAGGAAGTGGTCCATCGCGACGGCCGCCCGGTGCCGGCGTTTTTCGAGGAAGAAAGCCCGCGCTATCTGGGCGATGCGGATATCCCGTTCGACCGCTATACCCGGCAAGATATCTTCGATGCGGAAATGAGCCGGATGTGGCCCAAGGTTTGGCAATGGGCGTGCCGGGAAGAGCATGTCGCCGAACCCGGCGATTATTATGTCTATGAAGTTGGGCCACATTCCATTTTGGTCGTGCGCGATGAAGACCGCAGCATCAAGGCCTATGTCAATTCATGTTTGCATCGCGGCACCAAGCTTCGCCCCGGCGGCGATCAAGGCTCGGCCCAGGAACTGCGCTGCCCCTATCATGGCTGGACCTGGAGCCTGGGCGGCGCGTTGACTCGTTTGCCCTGTCGCTGGGATGCTCCGCATGTCGATCCCGATCAGTTTCATTTGCCGCAAGTCAAGGTTGGGCTGTGGGGCGGCTTTGTGTTCATCAATATGGATCCCGACGCCCAGCCGCTGGAGCAATGGCTGGATCCGATTCCCCGTCATTTCGCGCATTTCGGGATCGAGAACCGTTATGTCGCCTTACATATCGAAAAAGAGCTCTATTGCAATTGGAAGGCGGCGATCGAGGCATTTATCGAGAATTACCACACCCAGGAAACCCACCCGCAATTGTTAATGGGCAGTTATGACGAAGGCTCGCAATATGATGTCTTCAACGACAATGTGTCGCGATTTCTGTGCCCGTTCGGGGTCTCGAGCAGCCATTTGGACAGGCCATTAACCGAACAGGAAATCCTGGATAGCATGTTGATCGGCGATCGCAAAGTGTTGGGCAACGCTATGGACATGGGCGAGGGTGAGTCGGCGCGGATCGTCATGGCGCGGGTCTTACGCAAGGTGTTGGGCGATGCATATCAGACCGATCTCAGCCGCTTCACCGACTCAGACATGATCGACGTGTCGCAATATAGCGTGTTTCCCAATATGGTGTTGTTTCCGCAATTGTCGCTGCCGATGGTTTATCGTTTCCGCCCAATCGGTAGCGATCCCAATCGCAGCCTGTTCGAGCTATTGGTGTTGCGCCCAGTGGCGGATCAGGGGGCGCGCCCGGAACCGGCCGAACCTTACCGTCTGCGCGAGGACGACAGCTTCACCACGGTGCCCGGCTTTGACCCCATCCTGGGTGACGTCTATGACCAGGACACCGGTAATTTGCGTGCCCAACAAGAGGGTTTTCACGCTGCCCGCAAAAAAGGCCAGACCCTGCTGAATTATCAGGAAGTTCGGGTCCGTCAGCAGCAGGAGACACTGGCGAAGTATTTAGGCGATTGTCTTTGATGGGCCAATGTTATCCGCAAAACATAGGGCTTGTCGGTAAATAATAATTGTCTCTGTGCAATGGGTTGCCACGGCACTAACGCGCCTCAGGATGACGCACTGGCTGCACGTTCACTGCGAGCCCCGCAGGGGCGCGGCAGTCCATGGCACGGCGGGTCAGGGCAGGGTGATCACGCGTAGCCGGGTCAGTTTCATGCTGGCGATGCGCCAGCCTTTGTCGGCGATTTTGACATAGGTTTCATGATAATGCCCAAAGCCGTTAAGGAAGCTGAATTCAGCCGAGCCCTTCGGATACCATAATCGGTCTTCCATCGCCCAAATGCCGCGAGCCTCATTGGCCGATAGGATTTCGATGATTGGAAGATAACCCTGATGGGCACTGACAAGGTCGTTGGCGAACCGGATGGCGAAATCGGCCATAGCCTGACCACCGATGATCAGCCCGGCATCGTCGAAATCGTTGGCGGTGGTGGTAGTGCTTTCATCCTCATCGGCGGTGATGGCCCCGCGCACGTCGATGCGGGCATCATTGGTAAAAACATCGGCATAGCTGCGCCAGTCCTTAGTGTCGAGGGCGAGGAAATACCGCGCCTTCAGCTGCTTGATGTCCTCGATGGCGGCGAGGCGGGTCACGATGTCCATGATTTGCTCCTCTAAATCGTGCGGCCAGCGCGGTCGCCTTCGCGGAAGGCTTCTAGGGCCGAACGTGGCGCGACGACATCGCCAACGAGGCGAACTACCTGGGCGTGGCGTTGAAACGCCTCAAGAAATTCCTTGCGCGGCTGCGGCGGTGTGCCGGCGACGATGAAGTCATAGGCTTCAGCGACAGTGGCGCCTGAAAAAGCCTGTTTTAAATAGGCATTGCCATCGGCGACACGGTCCAACAGCGTGGTTGCCTGGACGTCAATGGCCCATTTTGGCAGCAAGCCTAAATAATCGGTCAGATGCGTGAAACCCATATTGGCGCCAAAATGCAGATGCGGTGTGGCTACCGTCACCTTGCTGCCGCGTTTGGCAAGCGATTCGATCACCAAGGCGGTTTCATAATTGGCGCGAATATCGACCACCAAGGTACGGGTGCCGCGCATATCGAATTTAACGCCTTGGAAAGTGCCGGCGGCGGCATCGTCAGATGACAGGATCGGGATCGTATCATCGCTGGCGATGCCTAAATCATTGTGCGAAACCGCGCCGGTCGCCATGATGATGGCATCGGGTTTGAAGCTGGCCAGAAATACGTCGTCGACTAGGGTTTGGGTTAGCAGCTTGACCTTGAGCAGCGTCAATTCTTGTTCCACCCATGCGGTGGCCGATAGCAGGTTTGAAGAGTCGCCAAAGGACGCAACCAGGTTGAGCCGTCCGCCCAGCCGGGGCCCGGCTTCCGCCAAAGTGACGTCATGACCGCGCCGGGCGGCGATCTCGGCGGCTTTCATGCCGGCGGGGCCGCCGCCAACCACCAGAACCTTTTTTGCCACGGGTTTGATTTGCGCCAGTTTCTTGAAGCGGTTTTCCTCGCCGACTTCCGGGTTATGAAAGCATGTAATTGGAAATAACGACACCCGGTCGATGCAGCCTTGATTGGAGCCGGTGCACGGCCGAATGCGGTTGCCTTGTCCAGACTGCAATTTGGCCACCATGTCCGGATCGACGATTTGCGCGCGGGTCATGCCGACAAGGTCGCAATAGCCTTGTTCCAAGGCTCGTTCGGCCAGGTCCGGCGTCGGGATTTTGCTGACACCGATCAGCGGAACCGCGCCGTCTATTGCTTCGCGCAGCGCCTTGGTCAAGGGCAGCCATTCACCAAAGGCGTAACGGAACGAGCCGATGGCGCGGGCATAATGCGGGCCGCCAGCGCCTTCGGAATGATTGAGATAATCAAAGGCGCCGGTGGCGATGAGATCGCGGGCGATCTGGCGCAAGCCCTCGGGGCCGACGCCGCCCTGGCCAGGCGCGATGAAATCGTCGACAGAAATGCGGAAGCCCAACACTTTGTCGGGACCGATGGCGTCGCGCACGCGGGCGGCCAGGGTTTTGACGAAATAAAGCGGTTCGCCCCAACGGTCGCTGCGCTGATTGGCATAGGGGCTGAAGGATTCCTGGATCAAATAGCCATGGGTGCCATGAAGCTCAACGCCATCGACACCATTGGATGTGGCGCAGACAGCGGCATCGACAAAGGCTTGGATGACCTCCTCGATCTCGTCTGCGGTCATTTCATGGCACGCTTCACCCTCGCGGCTGAGACGCGGGCTGAACCCCCATAGGGGGGTGAAGTCGTCGCGGCAATTGGAGGTGCCTTGAACACCGAAATGAAAAAGCTGTGAAATCAGCTTGGCGCCATGGCGGTGGACGCGTTGCGCCATGCGCTGGAACTTTGGCGCCATGTCTTCGGGGTCATAGACAAAATGATTTGGTAGTTGACTGGAGTGGTGGACATGCATGGCGGTCATGATGATGAGACCGGTTCCGCCTTCAGCGCGGCGCTCCTGATAGGCCATATAGCGTTCGCCCGAGGAACCAGGTCTGAAAAAATCGAGAAACGCCGCATGGGCGGTGGAGACGACGCGGTTCTTCACCTCCATCGGGCCGATCTTGATCGGGGTCAGCATTTTCATCATTGCCGCTCCTTTTTGTTTTGCCTGTCAAAAACAGCGTCGCGGCTGCCAATCGTTCCCGCGCTCAAGCTTGGAACGATTGGTCAGCCGCGATGCCGCCCCCACCCAGAGTCTGTCGCGTCGTTGGTCAGTAACGCCAGGTCAGCTGCGCACGGACCGTGCGCGGAAAGTCGACATAACCCACCTGATCGGCTGGCACGGCGACGGCGGTGCCGGTGCCGCTACCACTATTGGGCTGATCGATCACGCCGCCGATGCGGAAGCTGTTGGTCAGATTGCGGCCAATCACCGCCAGTTCCCATTGCCCGTCGGCGGTGCCGAAGCGCAGGGTTGCGTCTAGATTGATATAGGATTTCTGGAATGACAGCGGATGTCCGAAATTGGAGCCCAGATAATTGTCGCTCCAACGGCCATCTGCGGAAATGCCAAGGATAAAATCATCGGACACCGCGGTTTCATAATTGGCGCCAATCGATGCCGTCCATTCCGGCGCCATCGCCGTGGGTTGGCCGCTCAGGTCTTGACCGACAGCGCCCTGGAAGTTTGTGTTGCAGCCAGCGGCGATTGATTGACCGCCATAGCAAGGGGCGATGAATTGCAGATAGCGGGTGTCGTTATAGTTCAGGCTGCCTTGCATGGTCAGGCCGGGGACGCCGCGCGGTGCATATTGCGCTTCCAGCTCCACGCCCTCGGCGCGGGCAGCGCCGGCATTGGTGGTGATGAACTGGAAGGTGACGGAGTCGAAAAAGTCGACTTGCAAGTTTTTATATTTATAAGTGAAGGCGACCACATTAAGCCGCAATTGATTGTCGGCCAAGGTGGTCTTCAAGCCAAGCTCGAAACCCTTGGCGGTCTCCGGCTCGAACGTGATGTCGGTTGGCACGGTCAGGGCCGTCACCAGGGCGCTGTTGGAGAAGCCACCGGATTTATAGGCGGTCTTGAAGGCGCCATAAACCGTCAAATTATCAGTCGGTTGATAGGTCAGCGTGGCTTCCGGCGACCAATCATTGAATGTCTGATCGGCATCAATCAAAAAGTCTTGCGGGAACAAGCCCTGCAAGGCGGCATTGACGAAAGTCTGGACCAGGAAGCTTTTCTTGGTTTCGTGGGTGTAGCGCGCGCCGCCCGCCAGTTCCAGTTCAGGCAGGATTTGCCAGGCGGCTTGGCCGAACACCGCAATGGTTTCGCCATCGGTTTCCGAAGGTTTGTCATAACTTAGGAAACGGCGATTGTCCGGCAGGCTGGAATCTTCGAGCGGTGCAAAAGCGGCGGCCTGGTCTACTTTACGTTTTGTCTTTTGATACAACACGCCCAGCATGCCATTGATCGGGCCATCCAAATTCGTTTGCGCGCGAGTCTCGTTCGAGAATGAACCGAATGACGTGTTTTGCGTGGCGGCGATGAACGAGGTGGCCGAGAAAATATGCTGTGTCAGGCCCCAAATATTGCGGTGCCAATTATAATTGGTGACCGAAGTCAGGTCGACCTGATCGAAGCTATAGTCCAATGTGCCAGTCGCCGAGAAGGATTTATAGAGGTTGAATTGCGAGCCATCCTCTCGGCTGTTGGGAATATTGCCACCCAAACCTTCAGGGAACTTGCCGCTATAAACGTTGAATTTGCGTTCGCACGGCACATTTGGATTGGGCTGGGTAAAGCCGCTGGGGCACGCGAACGGCACATAGTTCCAGGCGTTACTGTCATCCTCTGCCCGCATGCCGCTGACTTTCAGTGTCGCGGTTAGCCGCTCGGTCGGCTTCCATTGCAAGGTGGCGCGGGCGAATTTTTCATTGGTGCCCGGGCGATTGTCGTCGCCGGCGGGTTGAAAACGTGGATTGAGGTTTCCGGTCGCGATATCGAAGGTGGCGGTGGTGATGCCTTCGGAAAGATCGTTGAAATAACCATCATACATATTGGCGAATCGCACCGCCAGACGGCCGGTCAAAGTGGGCGCCAGCGGGCCTGAAATATGGCCTTCGGTGACCAGGTTTTGCGAGCGGAATTCAAAGCCGGCGCGCGCCATGACGTCCAGTTCGTCGGTCGGGTTGGCGGTGGTGACGGCGACCACGCCCGCCGTCGCATTCTTACCGAAGAACAGTGCCTGCGGGCCTTTCAGCAATTCGATTCGCTCCAAATCGAACAGCGCCTCATTGATGAACAGGCCATGGCCGAAATAGACCCCATCGACCACGGTCGCGGTCGATTGTTCAAGACCGATCGATGTCGGCTGCGAGCCGATACCGCGCAAGGTGATTTGCGCGCCGGAGCCATTGGAAGCGCGCCCGATCACCAGTTGCGGGGTAAATGCGGCAAGCTTCTCAAGCGAGGTGAGGTCATAGCGGTTGATTTGCTCGGAGGCAAAAGCAGTCACCGCAACTGGAACATTTTGCAGCGATTCCTCACGTTTACGCGCCGTAACGAAGATTTCTTCCAGCCCGGTCACGGCTTCAGTCTCGCCATTGTTTTGCGCTAAGGCGGGCAGGGCCCAGGCCGGAACCATCACCGCGGCGGTGGCCGCCAACAGGGTTTGCCGGAAATGTTTGTTGGAATTGCTGCAAATAGCCATGCGTTCCCTCCCCATAAGGTTTTTATGCAACAGTTGCATAATTTAAAACGCAATGGCACAATTTTGTCAATCGGCTAATTCGCCAGGCTTCACGAGTGTCCGCGCGCGCTGTGGTTTTGCGGGGCGTCGTGAAGACAGGAAGGTTGCGATCAATCGACGGTCAGGCTAGGGCCTGGCCACGTAATCAGATAGAAGGCCTAAGGACTTGAATATGCCGCATAAACTCGTTGTTTCTCAATGCGCGGACACGGCGTGATTGCGGCCCAATTCGGCAGGCTTTTGGGAGCAAAGGGTGATTGACAGCCGCGCCCGGTATTGTACAACGGTTGCGTCAAAAAAGTTTGCGAGCGCGAATCGGAGTCAACGCGTGTGCCGCCGCCGCCAGCCGGGGGCCGGCATGAAAAGTCCGCCATGACCGGATTTGCGGTGTGATGGAGGCATGGGACGCGCCATTTTCTTGGCGCCAACATGAGATGAACTGAAGCGATTTTGAGTGCAAGACGAGGGGAGGGACATGATGAGTGACAAGACGCTGCAAGACAAGGTGGCGATTGTGACCGGCGCTGGCCGCGGCATCGGCCGTGGCATCGCCTTGGCCTATGGCAAGGCCGGGGCAAAGGTGGTGGTGGCCTCGCGCACGCCGGCAACGGTGGAAGCCGTGGCCCAGGAAATTCGCGATGCCGGTGGCGATGCCATTGGCGTTGCCTGCGATGTTGGCAAGCGCGACGATGTTTATGCCTGTGTCCAGAAAGCCGTCGACACTTATGGCACTGTCCACATCATGGTGAACAATGCGCAAGGCTTCGGCACCGAAGCCAGCCCGCAATCCTCCACGGTGTTTGTCGCGTGCGAGGACACCAATGAGGATGAATGGGAATATACCTTGCGCACGGGGCCGACCGCTACTTTGTGGTTCATGAAAGCGGTGTTTCCGCACATGAAGGCGCAGCATTACGGAAAGATCATCAATTTCGCATCCAGTTCCGGACAGATCGGCTTTGAAGGCAATACTTGCTACAACGCCGCCAAGGAGGCGATCCGCGCGCTGAGCCGCACGGCGGCGCGGGAATGGGGCCAATATGGCATCAATGTCAACATCATTAACCCGGCTATTGAAACCCGCGCCTTTGACGCCTGGAAGAACGCGCGGCCCGAATTTGTCGAGGCATTGAAAGAAAAAATTCCAATGCGCCGATTGGGCGAACCGGAGCGTGACGCCGGCCCATTGGCGGTGTTCCTGGCCAGCCCGGGCTCCGATTATATGACCGGCAGCACCTTCATGCTTGAAGGCGGTATGCACACTTTGCCCTAGACCGGCGCAGCGAAGGATCAGCCATGATCAAGACATTCCACGGACATTCGATTTTTCAATATGCCTGGGTCGTTAACGACCTTGACGCGGCCTGCAAGCGTTGGACCGCCGCGTTTGGCGCTGGCCCGTTTTTCACCGCGCGGCATCATAAGGCGGAAGGATATTATCGCTATCGCGGCTCTCCAGAAGAATGTGACCTCAGCTATGCATTCGGTTATTGCGGGCCAGTGATGATTCAATTGGTGCAATTGCACGACGACACGCCGTCGATTTTCCACGAAATGTTCAAGCGCGGCGAAGAAGGTTTTCATCATGTCGGCATTCTGGGGTACGATTTTCTCCGCGACCGCCAACACATGTTGGATCAAGGTTTTGAGTTGGTGAATGAAATGTGGTCTGGCGCCGATGTCTGCTATTTCGACGCCCGGCCGCAATTGGGCATGTTCGTGGAAATTCATGGCGCGCCACAGGAAATTCTGGACCATTTCGCGGTCTGGCAAAAGGCGCATCAGGATTGGGATGGGGTGACCAGACCGGTTCGCGAAGCGATTGAATTGCCCAAACAAGACGATTGAACTTGATCGCATAGCATTTAAATCGAAGTTCCATGGGGAGAGGTGAGATGGGATTGTTGAACGACAAAGTGGCGTTGGTAACCGGTGGCGGCAGCGGCATGGGCCGCGCGGTCGCGGTGGCATTCGCGCGTGAGGGCGCCAAGGTGGTGTTGTGCGGCCGCCGCGACAGCGAAGGCGCGGAAACCGTGTCGATGATCAAGGATGCCGGTGGCGAGGGTCAGTTTGTGCGCACCGACATTTCCAAGGCCGACGAAGTGGAAGCCCTGGTGGCGCATACGGTTGGCGCCTATGGCCGGCTTGATGTCGCCTTCAACAATGCCGGCGTTGGCGAAGGCAGCCCGCCCTTGGCCGAACTGACCGAGGAAAGATTCGAATACAATATGAATATCAATATACGTGGGACATTTTTGTGCCTGAAATATGAAATCGCGCAAATGATGAAACAGGGCGGCGGCGGCTCGATCATCAACAATGCGTCGATTCAAAGCCATATGGCGCTGGGCGCGTCGGCGCATTACACCGCCAGCAAGCATGCGGTGCTGGGTTACACCCGCGCCGCCGCGGTTGACTATGCGCCGCATGGTATTCGCGTCAACGCCATCGCGCCTGGCATTGTGCTCACCCCGATGATGGCCGGCTTCGATCCCGAAGCCCCGGAAGTCGCGGGCATGATGGCGCGCATTCCCGCTGGCCGGGTGGCGGTGCCGGAAGATATTGTCGGCCCGGTCTTGTTCCTGGCGTCGGATATGTCGGCCTATGTCTATGGCGCCTCGCTGGCGGTGGATGGCGGCTGGCTGGCGCATTGATGAAGGGGCCGCCTTGGTGCCGTCATGACTAGGCTGAACCGCGCCGCGTCCATCGCCGACTTGGCGGCGTTGGCGCGGCGGCGGTTGCCGGGGGCGATTTTCGACTTCATCGACGGTGCCGCCTTTGACGGCCATACCAATACGGCCAACAGCGCCGATTTCGCCAAATTGCGGTTTTGGCCAAGGGTATTGCGGGACGTCAGCCGGCGCTCCCTGGCAACGCAATTGGTCGGGCAGGCGGCGGCGATGCCGGTGGCGATCGCCCCGACCGGGGTGAGTGGTGCCGTGCCCGGCGGCGGACGCGGTGAGGCCATGGCCGCGCGCGCCGCTGCCGCCGCAGGCATCCCCTTCACCTTGGGCATGTTGGCGCAAAGCAGCATCGAAGAAATTGCCGAACAGGTGGCGCCGCCTTGGTTTCAACTGTGCATGCTGCGCAATCGCGATCTGGTGCAAGCCTTGGTCGCGCGGGCCAAGGCAGCGGCGTGCCCGGTGCTGGTGTTGACCGCGACCTGGCCCTATTTTTCCCAACAGAACCGCTTGTTGCGCAACCCCAATGCCGCAATCCCGCCGCGCTGGACGCCGGGCACGCTATGGCATTATGGCAAGCGGCCGCGATGGGCATTGAAAACCCTGTTCGGCCGGCCGATCAAATTGCGCAATTTTGAGCCGCACATGCCCGATGGCGCCGATTTGGTGCAGGTTGTCGGCCAGCTGGATGCCAGCACCACTTGGGACGATGTCGCTTGGCTGCGCGATCTATGGCCGGGCAAGCTGCTCGTTAAAGGCGTGATGCGGCCCGATGAAGTGGCGGCGGCACGACGCGTCGGCGTGGATGCGATCAGCGTTTCCAATCATGGCGGCAATCAGATCGACCAGGCCTGTTCCACCATCAGCGTGTTGCCAGAGATTGTTGCCGCAGCCGGTGGTCGGCTGGAAGTCTTGCTGGATGGCGGCGTGCGGTCAGGCCAGGATGTGCTGAAGGCCCTGGCACTGGGTGCGTCTGGTTGCCTGATTGGCCGCGCCCATCTTTATGGGCTGGGCGCCGGCGGCGAAACCGGCGTTGCCCGCGCGCTGGAGATCATCCGCACGGAATTGGACATCACCCTTGGCTTGGTCGGTTTGACCGATGTTAGCCAGGCTGGGCCGGATATTTTGCGGCCACATCCCGATTTTCCTGTCACTCAAACCATGAAAGGATCCCTGCAAATGGCCAAGAAATACAAGTTCGTCGCGCTGGTGAACGCGGTCGACGGCAAAGACGATATCTTCAATGATTGGCACAGTGGCACGCATTTGCCGGAAGTGGTGCGCGCCGCCGGTTTCACCCGTGGCGAGCGCTTAAAGCTGGTACCGGGCACCAATGGCGAAAATACCGCCTATCAATATCTGGTGGTGTTTGAAGGCGAAGGCGATCAGCCAATGGAGGCGTTGCAAAAATTGGGCGCGGCGGTGGAAGCCGGACAAATTCAAATGTCCGACAGCCTTGGCGCGCCGATCTGGTCTTCGCTCTATGAGGAAATAGACGGCGCTGTGTACGAAGCCTGATGCCCTAAGCCGCGCCGCGGGCCTTGGCCCGTGTGCGCGGTTGCGGCTTGGCGGCGGGCAGGTCGCCGCGCGGCATTGTTTTCATCAATTCGATCTGCCACAAAATAACGTCGCGTTGGCGGTCGGGCGACCAGGCGTCGGGCTTCATGATGACGAAGCTAGCTAGACCGTTCAGCATCATTTGCAGGCGCGTGGCATGGAACGCCACATCGACCTCGGCCGGCAGTTCGCCGCGCTGCTTGGCGTTTTCCAGTAGCCAACGGAACAGCGCTTGGGTGCGTTCGATGCCGTCCAGCCGCACGGCGGACAATTCGGGGTCGGCCGTGACCCGGCCCCAAAAACCAAACCAAGCCTGCCAGTCGCGCAAATTGACCTTGTCATTAGGCAGCACCACATTGATGCAGTCCATCAAGCTGCCACCAGAGTTGAAAATCTCATGCACGCGCTCTTCGGCGATCTTTTGCACCGAGGAATAGGCGTACATCAGCAATTCCCGCTTATCGCGGAAATAATGCGACACAATGGTGGAACTGAAACCCGCCTCACGGGCGACATTGCGGATTGTGACCGCTTTCATGCCGGATTCGGCGACAATGGTTTTGACAACATCCGCAATTTGATCGCGGCGCTCCTCGTGATCGACAACTAGAGGCATTCGAAATTCCGTATCCGTGCTGAAAAAGTCCGACGCGTTGTCTATAGAATTCTTTTTAATATAGCTATTGTGCCATATTAGGCGGCGCAAGATGCAAAGCAAGCCGTCTCACGCCTTTGCGAATAACGAATTGAATCATAGGGGGTTTCCATGAGGCCTTTGGGATTACATCAAATCACCGCGATGCAGGCGGGGCCCTTGGGGCTGGCAGAAATTGCCGCCGCCACGGGTTGCGATGAAATCTGCGTGTTTGTCAATGCCCCAGCTGATTCGCGGGCGTTTCCGATGATCGACGCTGGCAATCAGGCGGCGATGGCGGCAAGGCTGCGCGATACCGGGGTGGGGATCAGCAATATAGAATATTTTCCGATCAAGCCCGATACCGTGGTCGAGGCCTGGCGGCCGGCCCTGGAATTGGGGGCGGGCCTGGGGGCGCGTTTGGCGGTCACCCATATTCACGACCCCGAGCCGGCGCGGGCGGCGGCGAAGCTGGATGCGCTGTGCGGGCTGGCGGCTTCATGCGGCCTTGCGGTTGGGCTTGAATTCATGGGCCTGACGCCAGGCTGCATGACCTTGGCGCAGGCGGTCGATTTTGTCAGGCAGCTTGGCCGCGATAATCTGGCGATTGCGGTCGATGCGCTGCATTTGGTGCGCAGTGGCGGCACGCCGGCGGATGTCGCGGCCTTGCCGGCGGCCGCTTTCGCTTATGCGCAAATTTGCGACGGCCATGGCCTTGGCCGCGCCACCGACTATTTGCCCGAGGCCTTGAACCGGGCGATGCCCGGCACGGGTGATTTTCCGCTGGTTGAGCTGATCGGCGCCTTGCCGGCGGCCACGCCATTGGATGTCGAGGTGCCATCGACCCAACTGCAGCAATTGGGCCTCAGCGAATTGGATCATGCCCGCCGCGCGGTTGACGCGGTGCGGGCGATCATCGCTGCCGCCACGCCCAGCCGATAGCCAACTATTCGCAGCGGCAATCGCCGTCGCCTTGTTCCAATTCGATGGTGGAATGAGCGATGCCAAAGCGCTCCAACAGCCGCTGCTTAAGGGCCAACAGGGCGTCGTTCATGTCGGCGTCCTTGGCTAGGGTGGCGTGCAGGGTCATCAAGGGCCGTTCCTCGGTCAGCGCCCAGGCGTGGATGTGATGCACGTCGGTGATGGCGGGAATGGACGCCACTAAATCAGCGCGTATTTTTTCCAGGTCGAGATGGCGCGGCGTGCCTTCCAGCAGGATATGCCCAGCGTCGCGAATCAAGCGCCATGCCGCGCGCAGTACCAGCAGCGTCACCAACAGCGACAGGAGCGGGTCGATCGGCATCCACCCCGTAAACCGAATGACCAATGCGGCCGCGATCGCCGCGACAGAGCCTAACAGGTCGCCAGCAACATGATAAAGCGCGCCGCGAATGTTGAGATTGGCGCGGTCGGCGCGGTGGAGAATGAAGAAGGCGGCCAGATTGACGATCAGGCCCAGCACCGCGACCACCAGCATGGGCGTGGCCAGCACGGTGGCGGGGGCCATCATCCGCTCTACCGCTTCCACCGTGATCCAAATGCCGGCGCCAATCAGCAACAGGCCATTGGTAAAGGCGGCCAGCACCTGCAGCCGGTGAAAGCCAAAGGTGCGGCGGGTGTCGGCGGGGCGATGACTGAAGCGAAAAGCCGCATAGGCCATGCCCAGGGCGGCGGCGTCGCTGGCCATATGGGCCGCATCCGCCAACAGCGCCAGCGAACCGGTGATCAGGCCGCCGGCAATTTCGACAAACATGAAGCCGCCGGTCAATAGAGCCGCCAGCAATACCGCGCGTTCATTGGCGTGGTGATGGTCGCCATGGCTGGACGACGGCCTGGCCGTACCGCCGGCTTTGTTCAATAAATAATTGGCTTCATGCATGCATGCCCCTATAGCGCATGGGCATCGCTGTGCCTAGTTTCCATCCTGCTGGCCATCGGCCATGCCGACCTGCGCCAGCAAGCGGCGCTCAACCTTGGGTTCGGCGCCCTTTTTCCAAACATATTGCCGGCAAGGCATGCCGCGCCGCATTTGCGCATGGCCATCGACCACGAAGATCAGCGGCTTGCCTTTGAACTGATCGATATTGCCCGACGCGCAATGCGTGCAATAAAGCGGAAAATCCTTGCGGTTGAAGGTGATGTCGCTGGCTTCCGGCTCCAGCGGGGCAAGCTCGGTGTTATAGTGGAAACTGTCCTTGGCCATTTCCTCGCGGACCATGCGACCGCCACTGCCGCAGGGGTCGAGAATGAAGACGAAGCGATCGTCCTCCTCCTCGATCCTGAAGGCGCCTTGGTGATAATGCCAATTCTGGGCCAGCGCCTCGACCCGGCTGCGGTCGTCTGGAAACGCCTCCATGCTGTTGTATAAAAAGCCGAAAGCGGAATCATAGCCTTCCCGCAGGCATTCGCGCAGATAGTCCATGCCGCCCAGCTCCCGGCACATGGCGAAGGTGTATTCGGTCCAGGTCATCAAAAAATCATGCCAAGGACCCCAGTCATATTGCTGACCCTCGACTAGGTCGGCGACGTCATATTTACCGACCGCGACCTTTTCCAGGGCCTGTTGCGCCTTGGTCTTGACCATGGTGTAAAGCTCGTAGGGCGCGAACAGATCGGCATCAGCCGATTGTTGCGGACGAAATGCCATGCGGCAGCCGCCGGGCACACTGGGGTTGATGTCCGTGGTCCAAACCTGTTCGCCGGCGGCATCGTTCATGGCTTTTTGCAAGGCCTTGCAGCCGGCGCAGAAGATCGGCGTGCCGTCGCTGGTGCGCCGGTACCATTGCGGCATTTTTTTCTCAAAGCCGCGCAACACATTGATGCCGCCCGAGCCGCAGGGGGTCATGGCGAAGGCGACTTCTCCCGCGGTCTGAGATTCGGGCGCCAATTGCCCGCCGGCTTGCTGTTTATAAAGATCGACGATGTCGGCGATCGTGCGTTTTTCCTCGCCCTGGTGCCATTGTGCGATGAACGGCGCCATTGCTTTGCGGCCAATGCGTTCCAGCGCCGCCAGCGTCGTCTCCTCGCCATGATCGCGGTGCCATTTGCCCCAGATCCGGGTGATGCACGCAACACCCAGAAAATGCAGTGCCGTATGCGCCGCTGACATTTGCAGCAATAAATGGCTCAACCGGTCATGATCGCCGGCGTCGATCGCTTCCAGCGCCAATTGCGGCAGTGACTTTTCCAGGTCGCGCAATTCCGCGTCGCTAAAAATTCTCGCCATCGCCAGTCTCCCCTCTGGGGTTAAGCGGGCGCTTGCTCGCCAGTTGGTGGTCCGGCCAGAAGCCGGTCTTCCAAGGCCCGGATGAAAATCGGAAAAAACCAAGCGAAGGAATCGCCTATTTTTTCCTGTTCGGCATGCAAATGATAAACACCATGCCAGTGTAACCGCGATCGCCCTGGCGCCAATGCGTCAATGCTGACCAGCGCGCCGCCGTTCAGCGGATGCGCGTCGTCGGTATGATATTGGAAGGTCCGCGCCTCGGGCTTCCATTGCAACATTTTATAGCCATAGGTGAAACTGTACCAGGGTGCTGACGGGTCCTTGCGCCGGGGCATGGTATAGGTGGTGCGAATGTCGCCGCCTTCGCGCAATGGCGTGGTCACGGGCGCCGAGCGGCTATATTGCGCCGGCCAGCCCCAGCTTTTGGCGGTGTCGGTAAAAGCCAGCGCCATCTGTTGCCACAACACATCCGCATCCAATGAAAATGTCAGTTCGGCGTCGAACAGCAGTTTAAAGCCGCCGTCCTGTGCCAGCTTCTGAAAGCTCAGCCACCCGGTTTTGGTGTCTTGCCGCGGTCCCGCCATGACTAGCGGCGTTCAGGCGGTTTCGCTGACGGGGCGTTTTTCGATGCCCGTCAAGTCAGCCCAAAACCGCATGTCATGATCGAAATGGCGGGAGCGGATCGGCAGCCCGAGAACAATTTCGTGAATGCCCAGGCGTTCCGCTTCTTCCAGCTTGCGCGCCACTTCATCGGGCGGCAGGTTGGCGGTCAACGGCACATTGACCTTGATCCGAAAACCGTCGTCGCGATGGCGACCAGCGGCTTCCAAATTTTCCAGCAATTGGTTGAGCACCGGCTCCAGCGCCATCTCGCCTTTCCAAACGCCATACCAACCGTCGCCAATGCGCACGGCGCGGCGCAATGCGGGCTTGGAATTGCCGCCAATCAGAATGGGTGGGCCGCCGGGGGTTAGAGGCAGCGGCTCGACCATTACATTTTTGAATTTGACGAACTTGCCGTCGAAATCGGCCGGGCTTTGCCGCCACACCAATTTGATGACATCCAGATATTCATCGAAGCGGGCGCCGCGATCTTCCCAGCTCACACCCAAGGCGCCATATTCCTCGGCCGACCAGCCAAGCCCGGCGCCGAACTCCAACCGCCCTTCGGTGATATGGTCCAAGGTCATGACCTCCTTGGCGGTCAGCAGGGCCGGGCGCTCGGGCACCACCAACACGGTGGTGCCGAACTGCAGACGCGTGGTCACTTGCGATGCTACCGCTAGAACCAAAAGCGGATCATAAAGGCCGCCCTTGTTTTTCCACGGCACCTTGCCTTCCGATTCATAAGGATAATCGGACTCATATTTCGGAAAGAAAACAATGTGTTCTGGCGCCCATAAGGAATGATAACCCAGGGCTTCGGTGGCCACGGCATAGTCCTTGAGGAAGGCAATGTCGCGATAAGGGGTGTCGCCAAAGGTGGTCGCCAAACCAATTTTCATTATTCTAATCCTAGTACTATTCGCATTTTTATCGCCGCATGCATACCGGTTGGTATGTTATCAAAGCCCAGTGTAATCCGCAAGGCCCGCTGCCCTCAAGACTTATTGGGCGTGGGCGCTAAAGCCGGCTTGGCGGCCCATTTGATGCCCGCCCACAGGCACAACACGCCCAAGGGTAGCAAGGTGCCTGAAACCAGGGCGATGGAATGACCAACCGCCAGATCGTCGGCGAAGATATATTGTGTGCACAAGGCCACGGCCAATGGCCCAAAACCGGTGCCCAACAAGGCAATCGCCAGCAAATACAGGGCGGTGAGCTGGGCGCGCATGCGATTGGGTGTCATCAACTGGATGGTGGTGGCCGACAGCGCGACCATCGAACTGGGCAGGAACGTTGCCGGCATCAACAGTATGAAGGCTATCCAGGGGTCGTCGACCAAGCCCATCGCCGTCGCGCATGGAAATGACAAAGCGGCCATGATGATGCTAGCCAATACCGGGGCATGGTTGAAGCCCCGTTGCCGCAAATAGTCGGCAAACCAGCCACCGGCGATGGCGCCGCTGGCCCCGAAGAACAGCAGCAACAGGCCATAGCGCAAACCGACATCGGCCATGCTCCAGCCATGCAGGCGAATGAAATAGGTCGGCGACCAGGATAAAATGCCGATGACGACGATTCCAATCAGCGAATAACCGACAAAAATCGACAGCAACATCCAGCGGTTGTCGGCCATAAATTGCACAACCTCGCGAATCGAGGCTTGTTTCTTGCTGGGATCAACGCCGCGCCGATACGGTTCTTTGACCGAAAACATCAAAAAACCAACCAATATGCCTGGCAGCCCGACCAGGATGAAGGCCAGTTGCCAAGGGCGCAGGGGGCCGAACCACGGTAATGTGATTTCACCAAAGCCGGCGATCCAACTGATCACGGCGCCACCAGCAAGCATGGCGATGCCGCTGCCGGCATAGACGCCAAGCGAATAGGTGCCGGCGGCACGTGCCAGTCTTTCGGGAGGGAAATAATCGGCCAGCAATGAATAGGCGGCTGGCGACAGCGCGGCTTCGCCAACGCCGACACCAACACGGGCCAGGAACAATTGAAGGTAATTGCGCGCCAAGCCGCACGCCGCGGTCATCAGGCACCAGACGAAAATGCCGACCGCAATGATGGTGCGGCGATTGCCACGGTCGGCCAGCCGGGCGATCGGCACCCCCATCAGCGCATAGAACAGGGCAAAGGCAAAGCCTTGCAGCAAGCTGATCTGGACGTCGCTGATACCGAGGTCATGGCGAATCGGCTCCACCAGAAGATTCAGAATTTGCCGGTCGATGAAGGAAATGGTGTAGGCCATGGTCAGGACGATGGTGACATACCAGCCATAGACCGGCGCTGGCCATGGCGGTTCCTGAGCTGGCGTGTTTGTTGAAACAGCAGTTTCTTGGTTTTCCGTCATTGCGCTCTCTCCCTCCCCAAGATGGCGCGGATCAGCGCGCTGGCAGCCCCAAGCGGTTGGCGATATTGTTTTTCTGCATATTCGACGAGCCGCCGACAATGGGCATGCAGACGATGTCGCGGACATAACGTTCCATGTCATATTCGCCGGCGCAGCCATAGGCGCCCATCACCCGCTGACAGGTCAGCACGATTTCGACCGCGGTGTCGGCGATAAATAATTTCGCCATCGAACTTTCAACGCTGCAATCGCGGTTTTCAGTCGCCAGCCAGGCGGCATGATACAGCATGTGACGACACGCTTGCAGCTTGGTCTTGGCTTCGATCAAGGCGTGACGCACCGATTGATGGGCACAGATTGGCTTGCCGAATTGCTGACGCTCTTGCGCGTATTGCCAGGCGTCCTCGACCGCCGCGCAAGCGACGCCAAAGGCATAGGCGGTGATTTCAAGCTTCTCGACATCCAGTGCGCGTCCCGCCAGCATCCGCCAGCCCTGGTTCCAGGCATCCGGCCCACCAACGATGTTTTCAGCCGGCACCACCACATTGTCGAACACCACATCGGTGGTGGCGGCATAACGCAGGCCGATATGGTCAATATCATGAATGCTGATGCCAGACGCGTCGGTCGGGATCAGCACGAAGGACAGGTTCTTATAACGGGCATCGGCGGGCCCGCTGCGCACCAGGGTATAGATATAATCGGCGATGCGGGCGCCGGTGACCCAGCGCTTGGTGCCGTTGATGGTTAGGGTTTGGGCTTGATCATCGCGGCTGGCCGTCACTCGCGCCGATGCCAAATCGCCGCCGACATCGGGTTCGCTCAAGCCATAGGCGAACAAAATTTCGCCTTTTGCCAGGCGTGGCAGATAGGCCTGTTTTTGCGCTTCACTGCCATTTTCCGCCATGTTCATGCCGCCATAAAAAGCACAGTGAATGAACGGGCCAGCCAGGCCGCCGCCACGCTTGGCCAATTCCTCGATGGCGATCACGGCGGCCAGAATATCGATACCGCTGCCACCATAGGCCTCGGGCACGGTCAGGCCAGTGATGCCCATTTCGCATAATTTAGCGAAGGCCGCGCGCGGATAATCGGCCTCGCGGTCGAGCCGCCGCGCTTCCTCGCGCGGATAATGCTGATCGAGAAAGCGGCGCAGGCTGTCACGCAGCATGGCGATATGTTCATCTTCAACAAAATTCATAAGCGTGATGTCCTAAGCATTTTGGGTGATGGTGGCGCCACCGTCGATGATGATCATCTGACCGGTCATATAGGCTCCGGCGCGGGTGGCCAATAGCGCAGAAAATGCGCCGATATCGTCGGGCTCGCCAATGCGTCCCAACGGCAATTGTTCGCTGAACTGTTTCAACAGCTTGGGATTTTCCCACAGGGCGCGGGCGAAGTCGGTTTTGATCAATCCTGGCGCCAGACAATTGACGCGAATGTTTTTGGGCCCCCATTCCACCGCCAGATTGCGCACCAGCGCGGCATCGGCAGCCTTGGTGATGCCATAGGCGCCCAACACACTGTTGCCGCGCACGGCGCCGATCGATGAGATGATTTGCACAACACCGTCGCGGCGCTCTGCCATTTCCGGCAAAACTTGCTTGCACAGATATAAATTGCTGCGGACATTGCAGCGCATCATCTTGTCGAACACGTCGTCCGGCAGTTCCGCCAGCGGGCCGTAATAGGGGTTGATTGCGGCATTGCAGACCAAAATGTCGATCTTGCCAAAGGCGTTGCGGGTGGCGTCGAGCATGGCTTGGAGGCTGGCTTGCTCGTCCAGGCTTGAGGCCACCGCCAGGGCTTGACCGCCCTGTTCGCGAATGGCGGCGGCGGCGGCTTCGCAGGCGTCCTGCTTGCGGCTGGTGATCACCACTTGAGCACCCAAACTGGCCATGTTTTCGGCAATTGAGCGACCAATGCCGCGACTAGAGCCGGTGATCACCGCTGTCTTGCCGGTGAGATCGAAAAACGGATTTTGACGCATGACCTGTCCTCTTTTGGCCTTTTGTTAGCGATCAACTTAGGGCGTTCGGGCAATCAAGGCCACGCCGGCGCGGGCAACGATTGGAAAAGTGTCGCCAAACATGCGCGCCAGTTTCGAACTGGCATTGCCGTCCAAGGCGCGGCGGTAGACCCCTTGTTGAATGACGGCGACGCGAAACAGGCTGAAGGCCATGAAATAAGTCCAATCGACGATGCCGTCGCGGCCGGTGCGGCGGCAATAGGCGGTAACATAATCGGCTTCACTGGGAATGCCGGCGGCGGCAAGGTCGATATCCTTGAGGCCGCGCAGAATCGGATGATCGACGGGAAAATGATAGGCCATACAATTGAATGCCAGATCGCAGAGCGGATGGCCGATGGTTGACAATTCCCAATCGACGATCGCCAGCACCGCCGGCCGGTCGGCCGCATAGATCAGATTTTCGATGCGATAATCGCCATGCACGATGCTGGCGCCCGCATCTGCCGGGCGGCGTTCGGCTAGCCAGCCGGCAAGACGGGCGATGTCCGGTTCATCGCCGGTCCTGGTGCGTTCATATTGGCGCGACCAGAAGGCGACCTGACGGCCGATATAATCCTCGGCCTTGCCATAGTCGGCCAAGTCCAAAGCCCGCCAATCGACGCTGTGCAGCCGCGCCAGGCTTTCATTCATCGCGTCATGCACGGCGGCGCGGGTGGCGCGGTCCAAATCGGGCAGGGCAGGGTCCTTGAACACCCGGCCGGGCAGATAGGCCATGACATAAAAGGGCGTGCCGATGACACCGGGGTTGGTGCAAAAATGCAGCGGCGGCGGCACCGGAACCTCGGTTTCGGCCAAAGCCTGCATGATTCGATATTCGCGGTCGATGGCGTGCGCCTTGGGCGCCAGCGCGCCAGGCGGCTGTTTGCGCAGCACATAGCGCGCATCGCCCGCCGTCAACAAATAGGTCGGATTGGATTGGCCGCCCTCGAACTGCCGCACGGTGAGCGGGCCGCGCCAGCCGGGCAGATGATCGGCCAAATAGGCGGCCAGCGGCGCCTCATCCAGCCGGTGGGCAGGGCGCGGCGCAGTCGTCATCTCCTCAACCTGCAAGGCATCCTCCCCCCATTTTCATGCAGAACCGACCGGTCGGTATGATTATGCCAGATTGCCGGGCCGATTGCAATCCGCGCCGCGTTGGGCGCCATGGCGGCGTTGTCGGCTCAGTCGCCGCTTAGTTCGGGTTTGCGGCGTTCGCGAAAGGCGCGCACGGCTTCGGGCCGGTCGGCGGTCATGTTGGAGACCATTTCATAGCCCAAGGCGGCGTCCATGATTTGCGCCGACAGCGCCCGCAAGGGAATATTGGTCACGGTTTTCGACCAGCGCACCGCCCAGCGGGGATTGCCCAAAATCTTAGTGATGATTTCATTCAGCTTGGTGTCCAACTGGTCGGTGGGCACGGCGTAATTGATCAAGCCCATGGCGGCGGCTTGCGGCGCGCGGATCAAGTCGCCGGTCATCAGCATTTCCTTGGCCCGGGCATAGCCGATCAGTTGCGGCCAGATCAGCGCGCCGCCGTCGCCGGCGACCAGGCCAACCTTGACATGGGGATCGCCAATCACCGCGTTCTCGTCGGCGACGATGATGTCGCACAGCAGCGCTAATGTCGCGCCCAGCCCGGCCGCGGCGCCATTCATGCGGCACAATAAGGGCTTCTCGACTTCCAGCATGGAGGTGACGATGCGCCGGGCGTCCCACCCGATGTCGCGAAACCGCCGGGGGTCGGCGATCTGTTCCTCGAACCAGTCAAAGTCACCGCCGGCGCAAAAGGCCCGGCCTTCGCCGGTGAGCACCAAAATATCGCTGTCGGGATCATGCTGCAGGTCGGTGAATACCCGCGCCAATTCCTCATGCATTTGGCCGTCCACGCCATTGACCGCATTGGGTCCCTTGATGGCCGCGGTCAGCACCCGGCCGTCGCGGCGGAAAATGAAGCGTTCATAATCGTCAAAGCGGGACACCGACGTCCTCCCTGTTGTTGATCACCGATTGGTCATGAATATTGCCGCAATTCTTTTTTGGCGATGGCCATGCGATGAACTTCGTCCGGGCCATCGGCAAAGCGCAGGGTGCGCTGATTGGCGTATAAGCTGGCAAGGACGAAATCCTGGCTGATACCGGCGGCGCCATGGGCCTGGATCGCCATGTCGATGACATCGCAGGCGACATTGGGTGCCACCACCTTGATCATGGCGATTTCGCGCGCCGCCGCCTTATTGCCGACCGTATCCATCATATGCGCGGCCTTCAGGGTGAGCAGCCGGGCTTGGTCGATGCGGCAACGGGCCTCGGCGATGCGTTCAAGCCAAACCCCATGTTCGGCAATCGGCTTGCCGAAGGCGATGCGGGATTTCAGCCTTTTGCAGGCCAACGCCAGCGCCCGTTCGGCGGCGCCGACGGAACGCATGCAATGGTGAATCCGGCCCGGTCCCAGGCGGCCCTGGGCAATTTCAAAGCCACGGCCTTCGCCCAGCAACATGTTGTCGGCGGGCACCCGCACGGCGTTGAAGTCAATTTCATAATGGCCGTGCGGGGCATCGTCATAGCCGAAAACGGTGAGGGGTCTGACCTTGGTCACGCCCGGTGTGTTCATCGGCACCAGGATCATCGACTGCTGTTTGTGCCGCTCTGCCTGAGGGTCGGTCTTGCCCATGACGATGAGGATCTCGCACCGCGGATCGCCAGCGCCCGAGGTCCACCATTTGCGGCCATTGATGACATAGCCATCGCCGTCGCGGCGGATTTCGGCTTCGATATTGGTGGCGTCGGAAGAAGCGACGGCGGGCTCCGTCATCGCAAAGGCGGAGCGGATCTCGCCGGCCAGCAAGGGTTCAAGCCAACGCGCCTTTTGCGCCGGTGTGCCATAACGCTCTAACACTTCCATATTGCCGGTATCGGGGGCGGAGCAATTAAACACTTCCGACGCCCACACCACCCGGCCCATCACCTCGGCGAGCGGCGCATATTCCAAATTGCTGAGGCCGGCCCCCACCGCGCTTTCCGGCAGAAACAAATTCCACAGCCCTTCGGCCTTGGCCTTTTCCTTCAAGTCCTCGATGATTGGCAGCACCTTCCAGCGCGCGCCAGCGCGGTCTTGCTCGGCATAGACCGCCTCATTGGGATAGACATGCGCGGCCATGAAGGCTTCGACGCGGGCGATCAGTTGTTTGACCTTGGCTGAATAGTCGAAATCCATCGGAGCCCCCATATCCTGCGGCGCTGGCCTCACCGGTCATCAGGCCGACAGGCATATGATGAAACATACCGATCGGAATGCAAATACTATTTGTCGTCGCCGGTTTCGCCGGCTTCCAGTTCCGCGGTCTTTTCGGCCAGCGATTCAATCAGCCCGTCAGCGCCGTGATCGCGCAGGACCGGGGCGAACTCGGACCGCCGGGTGGCCAGTTCCGACACCGTGCCGTTCATGAAAATATCAATGATCTGGAAGCCCGCGTCGGATGGTCGCAACACATAGTCAAGGCCGACAGGGTCGTCCTTGGCGCGGTTCAAATGGGTCCGCACCATCACCCGGCCGCCGGGCAATTCGGCAACATTGAGAGTTTCGAATTGCTGGCCGCTATAGCCATTGAAGCGCGCGGCATAGTTGGCGATGGTGAAGGCGCGGAATTGATCGATCAAGGCCTGACGCTGGGCGTCGGTCATGCCGCGCCAATAGCTGCCGGCCGCCACCCGCGCCATGAAGGCGGAATCAAAACCATTGGCGATGACGGGCGCCAACAGGTCGCGGCGGGCGGCATAGGCCATGCTGTCGGCCCCACGCATCACCGTGATCAAGGCGTCATGCAAGGCTTCCACCCGCGCGGTGGGCGCGCTGGACCCTTGCGCCAGGGCTTGCCCGCCCAGGCCTAAAACCACCGCCAGTCCAATCCATAAGCGGCGCATCCAAAGTCCAACAGCCATAGCGCATCATCCCTTCATCTGCGGGCCGAATGCGCGGCACTGTGCTAAAAAGCCGATGAATTGGCAATGAACGGCGTTGGCATTCCAACAGCCAAACAAAAAACCTTGCTACTGCCTGAAGTTGAAAGTCGCCGATTAACGCAGTTGCAGCTCGTCAACCTCGGGATAGCCATGCGCGGCGACTTGGGCGCCGATCGATTCATTCAAGGCGGCGGTCATGCCTTCAACCCCATGGCCGTCGGCCAGGCGATTGGCCATGGCGAAATAGGCGGCCACCGCAACCGCGTCGGACAGGGCTTGGTCGCTCCAACCGGCGCTCAGCACCGCATCGGCGTCGGCCTGGGTCAGCTTTGCTGGCGACAGCGTCAACTTGCGGACATAAGCCATCACCGGCTTCAACTTTTCGGGCACGGGCGCCTTGTCGGGATCGTCGACCAGGGCTTCAACCAGGGCCGGGTCCTGGCCCAGCGCCTTGGCGATGCTGACATGGGTGCCGACGCAAAAGGCGCAGGCATTGAGCGCCGAGACATATACCGCGATCAACTCCCGTTCGGCGAAGCTGAATTCGGATGGCCCGACCATGATGTGATGGCCCATCGCCAGAAACGGATTATATTTTTTGGGCTCGCGCGCGACGACGGAACCAAGGCCATCGCCCTCATTCAAGAATTTCACAAAAGGCATGTCTGGATCCTCTGGCCCCGGCTTGCTGTCAGTTTCATTTTTATAATGCAACAGTAATATAAAAAAGATGACGCGTCAAATGGCCGGTACCGGAGCAAGGGCCATCATGACAGTTGACGCTGGACAGTCGCGATTGCCATTGCAAGAATAATCCATTGATTTCGGTGGTTCCGCAACGCCGATGGTAACGCACCAAGCCGGGGAGATCAGGATGCGGCTGTTTTATTCGCCATTTCATTCCTTCATTCATAAATCGCTGGTTGCGGCGCATGAGGCCGGGGTGCATGAACGGATCGACTATGTGCCGACCTTTCCGTTCCGCAATACCGATGGCGTGGATGTGCGCGGCCAATATTCACTGGCGCCGATCAACCCGCTGGACAAGGTGCCGACCCTGGCACTGGACGATGGCCAGGTGATTTATGGCAGCCAGGCGATTTGCGAATATTTGGACGGCCAGCGCGATTCTGGAGCGCCGCTGTTTCCGGCCGCGGGGCCGGCCCGTTATGACGCCGTCACCCGGCTGGCCTTGGCCGATACGCTGTTTGAACTGACCGTGCAAATGGTGATGGAAGGCTGGTATGAGCCGGAGCGTCGCCATATCGAGGTTTATCAATGGGTTTGGCCGAAGATCGAACGTGGCTTGGCGCATTTGAATGCACTGGCAGAGAAGGGCTGGGACTGTTTCGACATTGGCCATGTCGGCATGCTACAAATGATTTCTTACACTGATTTTCGCAATAAATTCTATGGCGAGGGCGACCCCGTTAAACCAGGGTTCGACTGGCGCCAAAGCCATGACGCCTTGGCGGCTTGGTATGAACAGGCCTGCCAGCGGCCCTCGGTGACCTGGTTTTTCAACAAGGATTATCAAGGCGACATGAGCGCGGATTATTTCAATCGCGCGGTTCAGGCGGTATTGGCGGCGCAAACAAGGACAGCACGATGATCGATTTATATTATTGGCCGACACCCAATGGCCATAAGGCTTCCATCGCGCTAGAAGAAATGGGCCTTGCCTATGAGCTGCACGCGGTCAATATTTTGCGCAGCGAACAATTCACGCCGACATTTCTGGCGCTCAACCCCAATCATAAAATTCCGGTCATCACCGATCGCGACGGTCCAGCGGGCCAGCCGATCACCATTTTTGAATCCGGCGCGATCTTGGAATATTTGGCGGAAAAGACCGGCCGCTTCCTGCCCAGCCAGCCGACGGCGCGATGGCAGGTCAAGCAATGGCTGTATTTCCAGGTCGCCAGTATGGGGCCGATGCTGGGGCAGTGCGGGCATTTCATGGGCTATGCGCCCGAGGACATTCCCTATGCCAAGACCCGCTATCACAACGAAACCAAACGGCTTTATGGCATTTTGGACCAGCGGCTGGCCGATCATGAATTCATCTGCGGCGACTATTCAATCGCCGACATCGCCACCTATCCATGGATGATGCCGACAATCCGCGCGTTGCACGCGATGGAAATTGACGACTATCCCCATGTCAAGCGCTGGGAACAGGCCGTGGCGGCCCGCCCGGCGGTGGCCAGGGGCACCGCATTGTTGGCCGAGACCATGAAGATTGGCAATCCCGACGAAGCGGCGCGGCAGTCGCTGTTCGGCACTCGCTGAACGGCTTTGGGCGGAGAGTGAGAGGATAAAAATCATGGTCAAGCGGATCAAGGTGATCGTGCCCATCCCAATGGACGCGGCGGGGGTGGCCAATCGCGCCAGCCAATTGCCACAGGCGATGATCGGCGCGGGTTTTTCACCGGAATTCGTGGCGGTGCCCTGGGGTGCTGCGCTGGGCGACAGTTATCATGACATGCTGCTGATGGACTGGACGGTATTTCAAGCCGGCATCAAGGCCGAGGAAGAAGGCTATAGCGCGGTTTGTATCGACACCGTCAGCGACAGCGGCCTTTTCGCGCTGCGTTCGCGGCTCAAAATTCCGGTCTTGGCGCCTGGCCAAATCGCGTTTCACATAGCGATGACCTTGGGCAAGAAATTCTCCATCCTGACGATGTGGCCGCAATGGTTCCCGCTTTATGAAAAGACGCTGGGCGAATACAAACTGCGCGAGCGTTGCGCGTCGATCCGTTCGATCGACACCCGACCGGATCTGTCCTCGCTGCTGGAAGGCAAGGAGGAAGTGATTTTCGAGAAATTGCGACTGCAAGCGATGCAGGCGATCGAAGAGGATGGCGCGGATGTGATCGTGCTGGGCTCCACCACCATGCATCAATCAGCCGATTATCTGGCTGGCGCGTTGCCAGTGCCGGTGATCAATCCCGGCCTTGTCACTTATAAAATGTGCGAATTGCTGCTTGATCTCGGCCTGACCCATTCCAAGCAGGCTTTTCCCGATCCCGAAGTGCCGAAGGACGCTGAAATTCTCGCCGGCAATGGTTGAACATCCGAAAGGAACTGGCATGTCCAAGCTGCCTTATGAATATTATGTCGACATCGTCACCAAGCGTTATTTTCATTCCGTCGATAACAAAAATCTGGATGGCATTCTTGATTGTTTCACGGCGGACGCGTTTTTGCACGAAATGACATCCGACACCCGGCACGATGGCCGCGATGACGGCATCAAGGCGATGTTTGAGCGTTTGCTGGCCGACAATCGCCGCATCTGGCACGGCAATTTCGTGCATAGCGTCGATGTTGAGCAAGAAGCGATCTGTTCGCAATTCTCGGTCGAGATCGAGCCCCAGGATCGCGGATTTGAAGAGCAGCGCTATGAAAACTGCAACCGCTTTTATTTGCGCGATGGCAAGTTCACGCGCGTGTTTGTTTACATGTCCGGCGCCAACTTGCTGAGATAGGGGAAAGCCGATGCAATATCCATGCACACTCAACCGGGCGCAGTTGATCACATTGGCGACCGAGGATTATTTCGGCAATGTTGACGCCAAGAATATGGATGCGACCTTGTCCTGTTTCCATGATACCGCCTTATTTACGGTTCAGACCGCGCACAGGGTGCATGAGGGCAAGGCCGGTATCCGCGAAATGTTCCAAACCTTTTTCGACGGCTATGACATCATCATACACAAGGACTTCGACTGCACGGTGGATGAGAAAAACGGCCGCATCGCCGCCGTTTTCAATGTTGAATTGACGGATAAGGATGGCAACAAGACCTTCATGCAGAACACCAATTTCTGGCGCGTGCGCGGGGATAAATTTCAGGAAGTCTATGTCTATATGTCGGGCGCCAATGTCTTGGTCTAGCAAGGCTGACAGCCTGTATCCTGGTGCTGGTTAAGCTGGGCAGCCGCTGATGATTGCTATTGTTCGCCGTGCCATGGCCGGGTTCCTGGGCGGTTGCGCCAGTCTCGCGCTGCGTTGGCCAAAGACCATCGTGCTGGCGGCGCTGGCCTTGACCGTGGTTTGCGCTGGCTATGCCGCCACGCATGTCGCGATCAATACCGACACCACCAATCTCATCGACCCCGATTTGCCGTTCCGCAAGACCCTGGCCCGGCTCGACGCGCAATTTCCGCATCGGGTGGATGGCTTGCTGGTGGTGGTCGACGCGCCAACGCCCGAACAGGCCGCGCAAGCGCGCGACCGGATGGCGGCGTTGCTAGAGGCCAATGACCGCTTCGCTTATGTGTTCAAGCCAGGCGGTGGCGATTTTTTCCGCCGCAATGGCCTGCTTTATCTCAGTGTCGAGGAACTGGAAACGGTCACCGCGCAATTGGCTGACGCGCAGCCGGTGCTGGGCGCCTTGGCCGCCGATCCAAGCCTGCGTGGCTTGGTCGACCTGTTGTCCGATGGCGTTGACGATGCGGTCAAGGACGGTGCGGCGAGCGACGGTCTGTTGCGGTTTCTGGGTGAAATGACGGCGGTGACCCAGCGGGTGACCGCGGGCGATGGCACGCCGATGTCCTGGCGGCGATTCCTGGCCGACGATGTTGAGACCTTCGCGGAAAGCCGGTTGTTCGTGCAGGCCAACCCGAAACAGGATTTCACCCGCTTGCAGCCGGCCAAGGCGGCGCTGGATGAAGCCCGCGCGCTAGGCCGTGAGGTCGAGGCCCAGATGCCGGGCGTGCGGATCGGCTTTACCGGTTCGATCGCGCTGAACGCAGAGGAAATGGAAAGCGTTAGCACCGGCGCGTCGGTAGCCGGGTTGCTGTCATTTTTGTTCGTTTCGCTGGTGCTGGGCCTGGGCTTGCGGTCGTTCAGATTGACGCTGGCGGCGGTGGCCTTGCTGCTGATGGGACTGGTTTGGACCGCGGCCTTCGCCTTGGCGGCGGTGGGCTCGTTCAATCTGGTGTCGGTCGCCTTTGCGGTGTTGTTCATCGGCCTTGGCGTCGATTTCGCCATCCATTTCGGGCTCCGCTATCAAGAAGAAATCGATCATGGTGCCGCCCATGCGTCCGCCGTCACCCACACGGTTGGCCATGTTGGGATTGCCTTGTCGCTGGCGGCGCCAACCACGGCATTGGCCTTTTACGCCTTCGTGCCCACCGCTTATAAGGGATTGTCGGAATTGGGGTTAATCTCCGGCACCGGGATTTTGATCTCTTATTTTTCGTCCTTGATCGTGCTGCCGGCCTTATTGTCTTTGATGCCGCTGCGCCAGCGCCCCGATCGTCATCGCGGGCAATGGCCGCGCCGCCATGCCGGATTTGTCGCCCGTCATGCCGGCACGATTTTGCTGGCCACCGCTTTGGGCAGCCTCGCGGCCCTGATTGCACTGCCGCAGCTGCAGTTCGATTTCGATCCATTGCGGCTCAAGGACCCGGCGGCGCCGTCGGTGCGCCTGGTCGAGGATTTGTTGACCAATAGCAGCAATTCACCTTATGCGGCGGAATTGGTGGTGCCCGGTGCGGCGGCGGCGGCCGAGGCGCAAGCCCGACTGGAGCCTTTGGACAGTGTCGACAAGGTCGTGCATCTGGGCCGCTTCGTGCCCACGGACCAGCTACAAAAGCTGGACCTGTTGGCCGACACGGCCTTATTCATGACCCCGGCATTGATGCCGGCAGCAATAATGCCGGCGCCCGATGCGGCGCAGCAGGCTGCGGCCATGGCGCTGTTTCGCGAACGCTTGCAAGCCATGGCCGCCGCGTCCACCATCATCGCGCCCGCACCGGCGCAGGCGCAGCGCCTGCTGACGGCATTGGCGGCTTATGAACACAGCCAAGCCGGCAAGGCGCGGCCGTGGGCGCAGTTGGAGCGGGCGTTGATTGCCAATGTGCCGGTCCTGCTGGCCGATTTGAGCGATGCCCTGGCGGCTTCGCCAGTCACCTTGGCCGACCTGCCGGCGGATTTGACGGCGCGCTATGTTGGCAAGGACGGCGGTTGGCGGTTGAAGGTTTTTCCCGCCGGCGACATGACGCAGGTGCCGGCCTTGCAGCGCTTTGTCGGTGACGTGACGGCGCTTTATCCCACCGCGTCAGGCCATCCGGTGCAATTGGTGATGGCCGGCGACGTGGTGGTGGATTCGATGATCCAGGCCACCGCCACCGCGGCGCTGGCGATCAGTCTGCTGCTGCTGATGGTGTTGCGCGGGGTGCGGCAAAGCCTGTTGGTGTTGTTGCCAGTGGTGATCGCCGGGCTGTTGAGCGCGGCGGCGACGGTTTGGTTCAATATTTCGATCAATTTTGCCAGTATCATCGTTTTGCCGCTGATCATCGGTCTCGGCGTCGATAGCGCCATTCATCTCACCACCCGCGCCCGCCATGGCGGTGCGGCGGGCAGCGACGCGATGCTGGGCAATTCTACGCCGCGCGCCGTGCTGCTGTCGGCGCTCACCACCATCGGCTCGTTCGCCAGCCTGGCGATTTCCGCGCACCAAGGCACCGCCAGCATGGGCGTGTTATTGACAGTATCGATCTCGCTGACGCTGATCGTAACCTTATTGTCGCTGCCGGCATTGGTAGAATGGTTGGCCCGGAAGCGGGTCACCGCGCCACCGCCCCGATAGACGCATTTTTCCCACAGTTCTTAAAAATGCCTTTTTTCTATCGCTAGTTGGCGCGCGGTTTGGCTTGCTCCCGATGCGCCGTTTGGTTAGGTTCACGGCCCATGGGGTGGGGCGCGGTCAACGCAACAAAAAGGCGTGTGGCCGCGTTGTTGTCCCAGCTTCAGGCAACCGGTTTCAGGCAAATGGCCATGAATTGCAGCATGGCCCAGACAGGGAACCCATCATGGCCGATTTGCAAGTGATACTCGCGCAGCCGCGTGGCTTCTGCGCTGGCGTTGAGCGGGCGATCGAAATTGTCGAGCGGGCATTGGAGCGCTATGGCGCGCCGGTCTATGTCCGCCACGAGATCGTTCATAACAAGCGCGTGGTTGGCGATTTGCGGGCCAAGGGCGCAGTGTTTGTCGAGGAATTGGACGAAGTGCCGCCCGGCGCGGTGACCATTTTCAGCGCCCATGGCGTTGCCCGCGCGGTCGAGGATGAAGCCGGCAATCGCCGCTTGACGGTGATCGATGCGACTTGCCCCCTGGTCGCCAAGGTGCATGCGCAAGGCCAGCGCTATGCCGGCGCCGGCCGCGATGTTGTGCTGATCGGTCATGAAGGCCATCCAGAAGTGGAGGGCACTTTGGGCCAGATCGATGGCCAAGTGCATTTGATATCGACGCCTGACGATGTCGCCGGCTTAGAGGTCGATGATCCGGCGCGGATTTCCTATGTCACCCAAACCACCTTGAGCGTGGACGACACCCGCGACGTGATCAACGCCCTGAAAGCGCGGTTTCCGGATATCACCGGGCCTGACGTGAATGATATTTGCTATGCCACGCAAAACCGCCAGCAAGCAGTGCGGGAACTGGCGCGGCAGGTAGACCTGCTGCTGGTGATTGGTGCTGCCAACAGTTCCAATTCCAACCGTTTGCGCGAGATTGGCGCGACCTTGGGTGTGCCCAGCTATCTGATCGATGAAGCATCGGCGCTTGATCCGGCCTGGCTTGAGGGTGTATCGCGGGTCGGTGTCACGGCCGGTGCCTCGGCGCCGGAAGCTTTGGTGGAAGAGTTGATTGCGCGGTTGCGTGCGTTGGTCAGTGTTGAAGTCAGCCAGCTTGACGGACTGGTCGAGAATATTCGCTTCAAGTTGCCGCCGGAAGTGCGCGATGAAATCCGCGAGCGGGCTTGACATTAGTTGAATTTCGCTGCGTAACTGGTGAAAATTGCTGCAATTTTTGACATATAGGTGATGCCTTGGCCGTTCCATTGATCCAGCAAATTCGTGTCGGTGCCTATATCATGAAGCAGCGGCTGAAGGGCAATAAGCGCTATCCGTTGGTGCTGATGCTGGAGCCGCTGTTTCGCTGCAATTTGGCCTGTCCCGGCTGCGGCAAGATCGACTATCCGGACTCGATTCTCAACAAGCGCTTGTCGGTGAAGGATTGCCTTGACGCGGTTGATGAATGCGGCGCGCCCATCGTCTCCATTCCTGGCGGCGAACCCTTGCTGCACAAGGATATCGTCGAGATCGTCGAAGGCATCACCGCGCGCAAGAAATTCGTCTATTTGTGCACTAACGCGCTGCTATTGAAGAAGAAGATCGACCAGTTCAAGCCGTCGCCCTATCTGACTTTCTCGATCCACCTCGATGGCTTGAAGGAAGAGCATGATCATGCGGTCAATCAAGAGGGCGTGTTCGAGCGCGCCACTGACGCCATTCGCGAGGCGGTCAAGCGCGGCTTCCGGGTAACGGTCAATTCCACCCTGTTCAACAACGCGCAGCCAGAGCGGGTGGCGGAATTTTTCGATTATGTCGGCACCCTGGGCGTGGAAGGCATCACCGTTTCGCCTGGCTATGCCTATGAACGGGCGCCGGATCAGGAGCATTTCCTCAACCGGCGGCAAACCAAGGAATTGTTCCGCTCGGTCTTTCGCTTGGGCAAGGGCCGCAATTGGGTGTTCAACCAATCCTCGCTTTATCTCGATTTTCTGGCCGGCAACCAGGATTATCGCTGCACCCCCTGGGGCAACCCGACCCGCAATGTCTTCGGTTGGCAAAAGCCCTGCTATCTGGTCGGTGAGGGCTATGTGCCCAGTTTCAAGGCATTGATGGAAGAAACCGATTGGGACAGTTACGGCACCGGCAATTATGAAAAATGCGCCAATTGCATGGTCCATTGCGGCTATGAGCCAACTGCGGTGACCGACACCGTGGTGCACCCCCTGAAGGCATTCAAGGTTTGGTTGCGCGGCGTTGATCCTGACAAGCCGATGGCGCCTGAAATCCCGCTCGAAAAGCAACGTCCGGCGGAATATGTGTTTGAAAAGCTGGTCGCCCAGCAAACCGAAACCGCCGCCAGCGGCTCAACACCTGCCGAAAAGCGCCGGGTGAAGAAGAGCGACGCGGCCTAGGGCACGGCGCGCGCGGCCACTGTCGCGGGCCACGTGCAGCAGCCCTGGCAAATCGCCGGGGTGGCGCAGCAGCGCCGCCAGCACCGCGCCCGGCTTGGTGCTGCCATCCGCCGCCATTCCCTCCATCGCTGCCGACGGTATGGCGCGATCGGCCGGATCGGCCACTGCCCGCACACAGGCAAAGGGCAGGCCGTGCGCCTGCGCGGCGGCGGCGACACCATAGGTTTCCATGTCCACCAGCACCGCGCCATGGGCTTGATGCAGCGCCGCTTTTTCAGCCGGCATCAAAATCGCGCGGGGGCTGGTGAGGATGGTTTGCGGTTGTAGCGCCAGGGCTTGGGCCAGCGTCTGGGTCCAGGCTGGATCGGTGGCAAGGCTGGGCTGGTCCGGCATCGCCACACGCGAGGCCAGCACCAGGTCGCCAGGCCGCAAGGCCGGGTCCAATCCACCGCCCAATCCGAACGACAGCAGCAAGCCGGCACCCTGATCAGCCAGGCGCAAGGCGGCGTCATGGGCGCGTTCGGGCGAGCCGCCAACGGCAACCGGCGGTAGCAGCACGCAATCATCCCGTCGCGCCGCCGCCCTGGCCAGCAACCGCGCTTCAAAACGCAAGCCGGTAATGGCGCCGAGTTTATGCATGGCAACCCATGTCCCCGCTCATTGCCAAACCGCGCCATGGATCGCCACGGCCCAGTGGGCCTCGCGATGACGTAGCAACCTTGTCGTCGCTGCGAGGCCCGCTGGGCCGTGGCAGTCCATGGCGCTTGGGTGGATTGCCGCGCCGCTTGCGGCGGCTCGCAATGACGGGAAGGCGAGAACCGTCGTCCTTTGACGCCCTTGGGCGATGGCGCTCCATGGCGCCGACACGGGCCGCCTCGTCGCTGCGAGGCCCGTAGAGCCGTGGCAGTCCATGGCGCTGGGGTGGATTGCCGCGCCGCCTGCGGCGGCTCGCAATGACGGGAACACCGCGACATTGGCAGGGGCGCGGCACCCCATGTGCCTTACATGCCCCAAGGGACGGTTTTGTCATTGGCGCGCTGCACATTGCGGTAACGCGCTAAGGCCCAGATTGGGAAAAAGCGGCTATAGCCGTCATAGCGCAGGTAGAACACGCGAGGAAAGCCGACGGCGGTAAACCAGGGTTCCGGCCATTTGCTGCCGTCGCGTGGCGCGTTGATGAGATAGGCAATACCGCGTTTAACGGGCGTGGAGTCGGTTTCGTCCGCCGCCATCAAGGCCAGCAGTGCCCAGGCAGTTTGCGACGGGGTGGAGGCCTTGGCTTCGGCCCGGCGCTGCTGCCAATAGCTGGCGCCGTCCTCGCCCCAGCCGCCGTCTTCATGCTGGCGGCTTTTCAGCCAGGCCACCGCCTTGCGAACATAGGGCGCCTGCATATCCTCGCCCGCCGCCGCCAAAGCCACCAGCACCGACCAGGTGCCGTAAATATAATTGGTGCCCCAGCGGCCGAACCAACTGCCGTCGGGCTCCTGTTCGCGCTTGAGATAGTCGATGGCGCGGGCCATCGCCGGCTCGTCGGCCTTATGGCCAAGTTGGGCCAGAAAACCCAGGCAGCGGGCCGACACATCCGCCGTCGGCGGGTCCAGCAGGGCGCCATGGTCTGCGAACGGAATATTGTTCAAATATCCATCGTCATTATCGACATCGAAGGCCCCCCAGCCGCCATTGCTGCTTTGCATGCCGATGATCCATTCCTCGGCGCGGGCAATGGCCTGGCGGTGCGCATCGGGGTCGGCCCGATGCAGCGCCATGCCCACCACGGCGGTGTCGTCGACATCGGGATAATGGTCATTGCGGTTCTGGAAAGCCCAGCCGCCGGGGGCCAGATCCGGCCGCTTCCAAGCCCAGTCGCCCTTGACGTCCAAAATCTGCCGATCCTTGAGCCAATCCCAGGCCGCGTCCAGTTCATCGCCTTGGCCGGACATGCCGGACTCCATCAACGCATGGGCGCTCAAGGCGGTGTCCCACACCGGCGAGATGCAGGCTTGCACAAAGCGCGGGCCGTCGCGGCCGCGGCTCATCAATTTACGCACCGAGTCCCGCGCGATCATGAAATCGGGATGATCGCGGCCATAGCCCAAGGCGTCGAACGCCATCACCGTATTGGCCATGGCGGGAAAAATGCCGCCTAGGCCATCTTCGCCATTCAGCCTTTCGGTGATGAAGGCGACGGCCTTGTCGATGGCCTTTTGCCGCGACCGCTTGGGAAATAAATGCTCGACCCGGCGGAGGATTTTATCCAACGCCAGAAACGCATCGCCCCATTTCGAGCCGGTGGGGTTTTCCAGCCAGTCGGTAATCTGGTCGGGCGGGGTCTTGAACAATTCGGCGACACCGGTGCCACTTGGATTGCGCGCCTTGGGCTTGAGCGTGGCCAGGATCAGCAAGGGTGCGATCACCGTGCGCGACCAATAGGAAAACCGCGCCATGCTGACCGGGAACCAGCGCGGCATCAGCATCAGTTCGATCGGCATCACCGGCACGGCGCGCCACGGCACCTGTCCGAACAGCGCCAGCGTATAGCGGGTGAAGACATTGCTGCGTTCAGCACCGCCGGCGGCCAAAATCGCAGCGCGCGCGCGCTGCATGTGCGACGCCTTGGGGTCATCGCCGGCAATTTTCAGTGCATAATAGGCTTTGACACTGGCGGATATGTCGAGATCGCCATCATAAAACAAAGGCCAGCCGCCATGTTTGCCTTGCAACCCGCGAACATAGGCGGCCAGATGCGTTTCAGTCTCGGGCTCAGGATCACCGAGAAAATGATTGAGGAAAATATATTCCGACGCAATCGTGGCGTCGGCCTCAAGGTCAAATTCCCAATGGCCGTCCGGGTCCTGCAGGGCCTTCAACGCGGCCATGGCGTCGTCGATTACCGCATCGACGGCGCCCAGGTCAATATCGCGTGGCTCTGGCTGATCCAGCATCGGCTTTCCTGTCTCCCTTTCCCTCAGGCGTTTGATGTCGTGACCCATTGGGCCGCGGCTTCGCCCGATTGCAACGCGCCTTCGATGGTGGCGGGCAGGCCGGTGTCGGTCCAGTCGCCAGCCAGCGCGACATTGCGCCAACTGGTGCGCGGACCGGGCCGCAGTGCCACCGCCGCCGGGGTTTGCGCGAAGGTCGCGCGCTTTTCCTTGACGATGCGATAAGGCGGTAACGTCGCGGGGTCAAGGCCATGGACGCGGGAAATGTCGCGCCAAATCGCCTGGGCGATGGCCTCAGCCGGTTGCGTCGCCAACGCATCCGCCGCCGAAACCGTGGCCGAGACCAAGCCGTCACGGTAAAACAGCCATTCGGCCACGCCGCCAACCAGGCCCAAAAGCGGCGCGTCGGCGGGCGCGGGCAGGTGGACGCCGAAATGAGCGTTGACAATGGCATGGGCGCCTTCCGGCACCGGCAAATCCGGAAGCAATTGCGCGACCGACCAAGATGGCAGCGCCAAGACCAGCCAGTCGCCAGGATTGAGGGCAATGCCGCGGCCACCGGCGAAATAAAGGGTTTGCGCGGCATTGTCGGTCATTTCAATGGCGCCCAGGCGATGGCCGAAATGCAAGCGCGCGCCGCGACCCCGCAAGATGCTGAGCGCGGGGTCGACCAAGCCCGCCGCCAAGCTGTGCCGGGCAATCATTGGCCGGCAATGCGCTTCGCCGCGCAAAAAGGTTTCCCGCAGCACCGGTATGAGTAGGCTGGCGGCGGCCTCATCCAAGGGCGTGTTGAGCGCGGCAATCGCGAGCGGCGCCCAGAACCGGGCATAAAGCGTGCTGCTGGCATCCACGCAATCGGCCAGCCGGGCGGCGGGTTTGGCGCGCAGCACTTTCAGCGCCGCGCCATAATCGCGTGCGCGGCTGCCGGGTACCCGGCGGCCGGGACTAAGCATCCACCAGGGCAGCGGTCCAGCATTGGGCCGCAACCGCCAGCGTTCGCCATTGTTGAGGTCGATGAACGGAAACACGGCGCGCGGCGGCATGATGAAGGCATCCAGGCTGCCCAGCCCGGCGATATAATCCCGCGCCGCGCGATTGCCGCTGAGCAATAGATGATTGCCATTGTCAATCACCATGCCCAGCACGTCATCATGATAGGAACGACATCGACCGCCGGCCTGCGGGCTGGTTTCATACAGGCTGACGGGATGACCGACTTGCGTCAAGCGGATGGCGCAGTTCAGGCCCGCCAAGCCGGCGCCGATGATATGCACATGCGACCGTGTCATGGCCGCTCAAAAGAGCCCGTGGCGCAACGCGATCGCCAGTTTTTCCGCCTTCGACAGATTGGGCGGCCGCTTCGTGGCTTGCGACCCCAGATGCCGCCAACCGCTGGCCAGCAGCCGTTGCAGCGTTTTTTTGTATACCATCATCATGATGATGGCGGGTCGCATATGGGCGTGTGGGTCGCAGCCGGCGATGGCTTGGGCTGCGGCGTCAAACGCCTGTTGCGCTTGCGCCGCGACCGCTTCGCAAACCTGACCGATGGCCGGGTGCGCCAGCGCGGCTTGCGGGTCGCTGGTGGGGATGCCGGCGGCGGTGAGCAGTTCGCGCGGCAAATACAGCCGGCCACGTTCCGCGTCCTCTTGGACATCGCGCAGAATATTGGTCAGTTGCAGGGCCAGCCCAAGCTGATCGGCGGTGCGGCGACCAGCGTCACCGGTTTCGCCAAAAATGCGCACGCATAGATGCCCGACCGCGCCGGCGACACGGGCGCAATAGAGCCGCAGTTCAGCCTCGCTGGGTGCGACGATGGCGGCACCGTCCATCTCCATGCCGTCAATCACCGCGAGAAAGGCTTCCCGCGACAGCCCAAATTGGCGTACCGGTTGCAACAGCGCCTGGCCGATCAGGGTGTCAGCGGTATTGTTATCATGGATGCGGGCAATTTCGGCGCGCCAGGCGTTGAGTGCGGCTTGTTTGTCGGGCAGTGACGCGTCGCCATCGGCGATGTCGTCAACCTCGCGGCAAAACGCATAGACGGCGAAGATCGCCTCGCGGCGGTCGCGCGGCAGCCAGCGCATGGCCCAAAAAAACGAAGTGCCGGCGCGACGAACGATGGCGTCAACATGGCGTCGCGCCTGACCATCGGCCACCGCACAAGGCGCATGCTGATCGGAGATTGCCGACATGCGGGTTCCCGTCATGCAAAAAAAGCGATCAAGCGCTGATCCGAGCGGCGTCCTTGACAAGCCCCATGGCCGCCAATGCGGTCTTGACGATGCTGGCGGCGTTCAGTCCGGCCAATTCATATTGCCATGCCGGATCGCCATGCGGCAGGAACAGGTCGGGCAGGCACATCGGCCGCACCTTCAAGCCCTGGTCCAGGGCCCCGTTACAGGCCAGGCTGTGGAGGACAAACGCGCCAAAGCCGCCGACCGAGCCTTCCTCGATGGTGATCAGCACTTCATGTTCGCGTGCCAAGCGGCGCACCAATTCCTCATCCAGCGGTTTGGCGAAGCGGGCATCCGCCACCGTCGCCGACAGGCCGCGCGCGGCCAGGTCGTCCGCCGCCTTCAGGCATTCCGCCAGCCGCGCGCCATAAGACAAGATGGCAACATGGCTGCCTTCACGCAGCACCCGGCCCTTGCCGATTTCCAGCACCGCGCCGCGCTCCGGCATGGTCACCCCGATGGCCGAGCCGCGCGGATAACGCAAGCCGATCGGCCCTTCGTCATAGGCGGCGGCGGTGGCGACCATGTGTACCAGCTCCGCTTCATCAGCGGCGGCCATCAAGGTCATATTGGGTAGGCAGCCTAAATAGGCGATATCGAATGAACCGGCATGTGTGGCGCCATCGGCGCCAACTTGGCCGGCGCGGTCCATGGCGAAACGCACCGGTAAATTCTGGATCGCCACATCATGCACGATCTGATCATAGGCGCGCTGCAGGAAGGTGGAATAAATCGTCGCAAACGGTTTCATGCCATCGGCGGCGAGGCCGGCGGCGAAGGTGACCGCATGTTGCTCGGCAATGCCGACATCGAAACAGCGGTCGGGAAAGGCCTTGCCGAATTTATCCAGCCCGGTGCCCGATGGCATCGCCGCCGTGATCGCGACAACGCGTTCATCGTCCTGGGCTTCCTGAATGAGGGCGTTGGCGAACACGCTGGTATAGCTGGGCACATTCGATTTCGATTTAGCGATGGTGCCAGTCACCACGTCGAACTTCGACACCGCGTGATATTTTTCTTGATTGGCCTCGCCAAAGGGATGGCCACGGCCTTTCTCGGTCACGACATGCAGCAGGATCGGGCCGATATCGGCATCACGCAGATTTTCCAAGATCGGCACCAGATGGGTCAGATCATGACCGTCGACCGGGCCGACATAATAAAAGCCCAGTTCCTCGAACAAGGTGCCGCCGCCGGTGAGCATGCCGCGGGCATATTCCTCGGCGCGGCGAACGGCTTTTTCCAACCCGCGCGGAAAATGCTTGGCCAGGTTCTTGCCAACGTCGCGCAACGACAAGAAGGATTTGGACGACAACAGCCGCGACAAATGATGCGACAAGGCACCGACCGCCGGCGCGATTGACATGCCATTGTCGTTAAGCACCACGATCAGCCGGCTGTTCATGGCACCGGCATTGTTCATCGCTTCATAGGCCATCCCGCCCGACATCGCACCATCGCCGATCACGGCAATGACGTTATGGTCTTCCTCGCGCATGTCCCGCGCCACCGCCATGCCGAGCGCGGAAGAAATCGAGGTCGAGGAATGGGCGGCGCCAAACGGGTCGTAATCGCTTTCGCTGCGCTTGGTGAAGCCATAAAGGCCGTCTTGTTGGCGGATGGTGCGAATGCGGTCGCGCCGCCCCGTCAGAATTTTATGCGGATAGGCTTGGTGGCCGACATCCCAGATCAGTTTGTCGCGCGGCGTGTCGAACACATAATGCAGCGCCACGGTCAGTTCCACGACGCCAAGGCCGGCGCCCAAATGACCGCCAATCCCGGACACGGCGTCAATGGTCTCACACCGCAATTCATCGGCCAGTTGGCGCAATTCATTGGGTTTGCGTTGGCGCAACAGGTCCGGCGTCGGAACCTGGTCCAGGAGCGGGGTGCGGCTTTGCTCGCTCATCTCATTCATCCTTCTTGGCATCTTCGCGGGCCTGTGCTGGATCCGGCGCCGGCTGAGGCGTTAGCCGGTAAGTCCATGCAATTCAGCCCGTTTTTGTTTGCCTGTTGCGACAAGTTTAGGAGCAATTGGGGCACAAACAAGGAATTATTTAACCAAATGCCGGGGAAAGCCGTCAACTGTCGCTTCCTTGCCATATCCTTGTATTTTCAAGTGACTACAATGATCCCGTCGATATCAGCCATAATGACGCTGTTTCCAGCCGCCGCCCCGCCCGCGCCGATAGCGCCAAGCCGAAGACAGCGTCATCGCACCATAAAGCATGGCAGCCAGCGGTAGCGACAAGGCCCAAGGCCATGCCATGCGATAGGCGCGCAGGGTTGGCCAATAGGCCCAGGCCATCGCCGCCCAGGCGGCCACGGCCAGCGCCAATGCTGTAACGCTGCCATGCCAGCCAAAGGTTACGGCAACCGCCACCGGCGCGGCATAAACCAGCGCCAACCCGGCCAGGGTGCCGGCCAGCAACAGCAGGCTGTGCTTGAGCTGGGTATCGGCGGTACGCGCAACCATGGCCCAAATATCCGCCAGCTTAGGGTAGGGGCGGATGCTGTGGCTATCCTCGCCCAGGCCCAGCCATAGCCGCCCGCCATGATCCTTGATTAGCCGTGCCAGCGCGCAATCATCGATCAAGGCATCCTTGATTGGTGCCAGCCCGCCGGCCCGTTCAAGCCGTGCGCGGCGCAGCACAATGCAACCGCCAGCCGCCCCGGCGACATTGCGGCTGCCCTGATTGATGGCCGGGAAGGGATAAAGCATTTGAAAGAAGAATACGAAAGCAGGGATCAGCAATTTTTCCCAGAAACCGGAGACATTGAGGGTTACCATCAATGACACCAGGTCACGGTCCTCGCGGGTCAATTTGGCGGCCAGCCGGCGCAGCACATCGGGTCCGTGGACGATATCGGCATCGGTCAGCCACAGCAGGCTGGCCTTGGGCGCGATGTCATCGACGGCGTTGACGCCACAATTGAGCGCCGCCAGCTTGCCTGACCAACCCGGCGGCAAGGGCGGGGCTTGACGCACGAAGATCGGCGCGCCGGTTTGGGCGGCCATCTGCCGGGCAATGTCGCCGGTGCCGTCGCTGCTATTATCATCGACCAGAATGATCGTGAAGGCGCCGGGATAATCCTGGGCCGCCAACGCCGACAGGCATTGGCCAATGCTGGCGGCTTCATCGCGCGCCGGCACCACAGCGACAATGTCGGGCCAGTGGTCGGGCGCCGCCGGGTCGCCCAGCCGCTGGTCGGCACGCCAAAAACCGGCATGGCCGAACAGCAGATATAGCCAGGCGGCCAGCGCCAGGGCGGCGGTCACGCTTAGCGCTAGCGCCAGGCTCATGTCCGCCGTGCCCGGATCCGAGCCCAGGGATAGGCGCAGATCGCGGCCAAGGCGCTGGCGCCGGTCGCAGTCTTGCCCAAGGCCACCCGCCGGGCGATGGGATCGTCCCGGTTCAAGCGCTCGCACAGGCGTCGCGCGATCGTATAAATCACAGCGCTTTCAAGGCCCAAGCGGTGGCTGTTTAGGCGCGGTGCAAGCCAGGCGGCGTCATCCAGCAAGGTCTGGGTGGCGGCAACGCAGCGACGAATCACCTGCCGCAAGGCCGGGTTGGCGGCGGCGGCGCGCAGGTCTTTCACCCGCGCGCCGGCCTCGGCCAGCCAGTCGCCCGGCAGATAGCAGCGGTCGAGCGCGGCCAGATCGTCCTTGCAGTCCTGCAAATGATTAATCACCTGAAGCGCATTGCATAAGGCGTCGGCATGGCTATAAAGCGCCGGGTTCTCGTCATGCAGGTCCAGCAAATAGCGGCCCACCGGTGCCGCCGAGCGATTGCAATAGTCCATCAATTCGCGCCAGTCCGCATAGCGGGTCTTAACCGCGTCTTGCTTGAAGGCGGAAACCAGATCGGTGCAATGACGGGGCGTGATCCGGGTTTCGATCAGGCTTTGATGCATGCGCTGGGCGGTTGCCAGGCCAGGCTCGGCGCTGCCATGGGTGACGGCCTTGGCGAATTGGTCCAGCCGTTCGATTTTCTGTGCAGGGCTTAAGGCGGGATTGTCGGCGATGTCGTCAATCGCGCGGGCATAGGCGTAAAAGGTCATCACATGCGGCCGCAGCGGAGCCGCGATCAGCCGCGAGCCAACGGGAAAGTTCTCATCCGCTGCGCCCTTGCCGGACGGGGTTTCAAGGCTGGGCGTTGCCGGCGTCATCAGCGTCATCCGCAAAAGGTTCGTCTTCGAGAAGATAATCAGGTATTTCTGGTAAGTCCATGGCACCATTACGGATTTTTTCGACCCGGTTTTGCCGGTAGGCATTGCGCACAGTGGCGTAGAAGTCGAGCGATGAGCGCCGCATCTCGGCCAGCCCGCCGGCGCTGCGTTCATATTTGTCGATGCCTTGCAGGCTGGCGCGGGTGAAGGAAAATTCTTCGTCATTATAATCTTGCGACAGCCATAAAAACGGATCCATCGCCACGGTGACGATGCGGCCGGCGCTGTCGCGCAGGGTTGAAGGGCCCAGGATCGGCCACACGATATAGGGGCCTTCGCCGGCGCCCCAAACTGCCATGGTCTGGCCGAAATCCTCGCCGTGGCCGGGCAGGCCCATATCCTCGGCGACATCGAACAGCCCGCCGATGCCAATGGTGGAATTGATCAAGAACCGGCCGAAGGTGACACCGCCGCGCTCGGCCTCGCCCTGCAACAGATCATTGACCAGGATCACCGGTGCTTTCAAATTGGCCAAGGCATTGCGAATGCCAACCCTGAGCGGGGTGGGCACGACATAGCGATAGACCTTCGACACCGGACGCAGAATCAATCCTTCAACCAGCTGATTGAAGCGGAAGGTGGCACGGTTTAGCGGCTCGATCGGGTCATTGGCTTCTTCATAGGCGGCGCGGGCTTGCACGTCGGATTTGGGTGGCACGGTGGCGCAGGCCGTCAACAGGCAAAAGCCGAGCAAGGCCAGCAAGGCGGCGAAAGTCGGTTGCGCGCGCAAGAATCTCTCCTGGTCTTTCAGCAGCTGCAGTCAAGGCGCGCCAGCGGCGCCGGCGGCCAGGCATGCCGTACATAAGGCATAAACCCCGCGCGGATCGTTCAGCCGCAATGGCCAAGCCAAGGCCTGCATCGCTGTGCGCAACGTCGCCCATTGTCCGGATGCCGGCGGCCAGCCCAGGGTCTGGACCGCGCCGTTCAATAATTGCCGCAGCAATTGCGCCTCGGTGCTCAACGGCTTGGCCAAGGTGACGGCGGCATATTGGCCGTCCTCAAGCCCGGCCCGCCGTGCCGCTGCCTTGACCGCGTCATCCAGGTCGCCCAAGGCATCGACCAGATTGATTTGCAGGGCCGCTTCGCCGGTCCAAACCCGGCCTTGGGCAAGGCGATCGATTTCGGCCTTGGTCATGCCGCGGCCTTTCGCCACCAGGCTGAGAAAGTCATCATAGACATTATCGACGGTCATTTGCAGCACGGCGCGGGCCGGTTCGTTCAATGGCCGGGTGAGCCCGAACTGGCCGGCCAGCGCGGTGGTGCCGACACCGTCGGCGCGCACGCCGATTTCATCCAAACTGTCTTCCAACGTCGGGAACAGGCCGAATACGCCAATCGAACCGGTGATGGTGGTGGGGGCCGCCCAAATTTCATCAGCGTTGGCGGCGATCCAATAGCCGCCTGACGCGGCGACGGATCCCATCGACGCCACCACCGGCTTGCCAGCCGCCTTGGCCGCCAATACCGACTGCCGCACCACTTCCGACGCCAGCGCGCTGCCGCCAGGACTGTCAATGCGCAGCACGATGGCCTTGACTTGCGGTTCCAGGCGCGCGCGGTCGATGAGGGCGCTGAGGCTGTCGCCGCCAATCGTGCCGGCGGGTTGTTCGCCGTCCATGATTTGGCCAACCGCGTGAATGACCGCGACCTTGTTCGGGGATTTGGGCTGGATGTCCTTGAGGCTGGCGACATATTGGCGCAAGCCGACGCGGTGCTCGTTGAGCTTGGCGCTGTCAATGTCCAGCCGCTCGGCCAGCAGCGCTGCCATGTCGAGGCGCGTGCGCAAGCCATCGACCAGATTTTCCGCCAACGCCATAGCCGCGAGATCCCCACCGGCTGCGCGCAATTTGTCGACGATATCTGATAAATCCGGGCTCAGCACCGCGCCTTTTTCGCCGCGCCCGTCGCTGATGGCGCGGCGATAATGCCGCCACAAGCTGTTCAGAAATTCGCCGGTTTGCAGCTTGGCTTCGTCCGACATGTCATCGCGGATAAACGGCTCGACCGCGGACTTGAAACTGCCGACCCGGAACACATTGACATTGACCTTTAGTTTTTCCAGCGCTTCGGCGAAATACAGGGGATAGCTGGCATAGCCGGTGATTTGCAGCAGCCCGCTGGGATTAAGATAAACTTCGTCCGCTTGCGCGGCGATCAGATATTGCCCCTGGGTGATGATGTCGCCATGGGCGATCACCGGCTTGCCAGCGGCGCTGACGGCGGCAACGGCGTCGCCAATTTGATGCAACGCGGCCGGGCCGGCCAACAGCATGCCAGACAATTGCAGTTCGACCAGCTTGATGCGGTCGTCGCGGCTGGCCTGATCCAAGGCCTTGAGCAGGTCGCCGAGCAGAATTTCCTGCGGGATATTATTGCCGTCCAGCAGCAAGGTGGCGGGATCGATCTCGGTGCGCTCTTCAACCACAACGCCGTCGAGCGTCACGCTGAGAACGGACTTGCCGCCAATGTCAACCTCGCGGTCGGTGAACAAGGATGCGATCAGCGCGATGAGTATCAGCAAGCCAATGCTGCCGAAGACCAGGACATGGCTGACTCGCAAGACCGTCCAAAGTCCCCGCCCGATCAGGCGCAAATACCGCATAATTCTTTCCTTCCAGCGCCGGCCGCGCGGGCGTCAGGGAGCGTCCCCCCGGGCAGCGGCAATTAAGGCCTCGTGCGTGGCAAATTTATGACGTGGCGCGCCAGCGGTTGCGGCGGCTTCCTCGGCCGCCTCGATCCGCTTCCAGTCTTCGAAATATACCGGCTCGGCGCCGCGCTCAGCGAGCAGCGCGTCGAGCCCGTCGCCGCCGGCCTTGCCAGCGGCCTTGACGGTGGCGATGATGGTCGCGGCCACTTCAAAGGCGTCGGGTCGGTTGGTGCCGATGGTGCCAGATGGCCCGCGCCGCGCCCAGCCGGTGCAAAACAGGCCTGGCGCAATGACACCATTTTCATTCACGAAACGGCCGCGCCGCTGGTCATAGGGCGCGCCTTCGATTGCCTGGCTGCGATAGCCAATACAGGGCACCAGCAAGCCGCAGTCCAATTCGAACATTTCGCCGGTGCCGACACAGTCGCCATCGCTCACCCGCGTGTGCTCAAGCTGCAGGCCGCGCACATGGGAGTCGCCCAATACCGCCACGGGACGCGCATAAAAATGCAGATAGAGCGTTTTTGGTTTGGTGCCGGGCGTATTGGTCGCGAATTGGTGCAAATGGTTGAGGTTTTTTCGAACCGCCGGTTCAACCTCGCCGAGGCTTTCCAATGCTGGTAAATGCCGGCCATCGACAATGGTGACGCATTCGCCCAATTCGCCCAGTTCACCCAATTCCTTGGGCGTGAAGCTGGCCTCCAAGGGGCCGCGCCGGCCAAAGACGTGGACTTCCCGAATTGGCGCATCATGGATTTTCTCGGCGGCGTGGCGGGCGAGATCCGACCGTGCCATTTCGTCTGGCGACTTCGCCAAGACCCGTGCGACGTCGATGGCGACATTGCCATTGCCAATCACCGCGACCTTCTCGACGTTGAGGTCGATGCTGAGGTCGCAGAAGTCGGGATGCGCATTATACCAAGCAACGAAAGCCGCCGAACCGATCACGCCGGTCTTGTCTTCGCCCGGAATGTTCAGGGGGCGATCCTTGGGCGCGCCGGTGGCCAGCACCACGGCGTCATAAAGCCCACGCAATTCCTCGATCGACACCACCTTGCCGATTTCGACATTGCCAATGAAACGAACATTGGGCTGGGCGCTGGTTTTTTCATAACGCTTGGCGACCGCCTTGATCGACTGATGGTCCGGCGCGACGCCGGCGCGTATCAGGCCATAGGGTGTCGGCAACCGGTCGATAATGTCGACCCGCGCGTCGTCCTTGAGATCTTTGATCAGTGCCTCGGCGGCATAATAACCGGCTGGACCGGAACCAATAATTGCAATCGAAAGAGTCATCCCCACCCTCATTCTATATTGCCTGTCACATTTTGCGGGGCGCAGCCTGCCATGATTTCGCGTGCTGGGCGAGACCTGAAACGCCAGCGCCGGACAATTTGATGCGAGCTATCAAAGTCGCCGGCGGTTCAAGGCTGACTGGGGAGAATGATCGGGGTTTCGTGACCAAGCCGGCCCTGGGGATTGAGAATGTCCAGGCTCCAGCGCCGCGCGTCGATGATCGGCACATCGTCGCGGGGGTCATCGCCGGGCAGCAAGTTGTTGTCGGGGTCGGCGGGGGTTGGCAGGTTCAGCTTGGTCGGCGCGGCAATCCGCGAACGGTCGGTCTCGGCCAGCACCACCGCGTCGTCATGCTCGCCATATAGGCGGCGGAATCGGGCCATCGAAATGATCACCGCGGGCAGACGCGCCAGCCTTTCGCCTTGATGCACGCCAGCTACCGCCAGGCCATCGCGTTCGCGCCACCAGCTTTCGCTGGCCTGGTCGTAAAGCAGCCGTTCGCCGCTCAAGCTGACGCCGCTGTCGGCCAAGGCCAGGGCTTCGCCATCGACTTGGCGGCGCATCAAGATGGCGGAATTACAAGCCTTACAATAACTGACCGCAATCGGCACCTCGCCGAGCTGATCATTGACCACCCCATGGGCGACCACCACGCGCAATGGATAGGCGCGCACCGCGTTTTTGGTCGCGATGGCGATCACCGGTTCCAAGCCGCCGACGAATCCAGCCAGGTCCAAAGGCAGGAAATTCGGCTGATCCAAGGCCGTACGCGCGGGCCTTTGCGCCGGCGCGGCTAAATTCTCGGGATTGAGATCGGCCGTGGCAAAGTCGATGTCGGGCCATTGCGCCCGCAATTGCTGCAACAGCGCCGGGTTGGCCGGCTGCGCCAGCGGCGCTTGCGGGTCCGGCGTGGCCAACGCACTCAGGGCCGATGTCGCCAATACGCCGACGACCATTGATAAAATTCGCAACATGGGAGGCATTCTCCAGACCCTTGACCGGCGTATCAGTTGATTTGCAACGATGCCAAGGCCGAATTGTGACCGTGGCCGCTGCATGTTCAGCCATCTGTTGATGTTAAGATATCGCGATGTTCTGATGAATCAATGCCGGGAACGGGCATAAGGTTGCGTGAGGCCGGCCGACGGATCATGGAAATGCCCTGGCCTTGGTCTGGGCCTGACCCCGGCCGGCGATGGCCAGGAAGCGCGCTTCGCCGGTGCCCGCCAAGGTCAGGCTGAACTCCTCGAACGACAATGTGCCGGGCGCGGAGTCGTTGGCGCGGGAGAAGACGAGCTTGAAATCATTGGTGTCTGACGCCAGCGCGTGCGGGCCGTCGGGCAGGGCGCCAATGACCAAGCGGATCGGCTTGCCGTCCAGCGCCGTCAGCACCGCCCGGGTTTGCCGTGGCACGAAATAATATTCATCGATGTTCAGTCGCATCATGACGATGCCAACCCGTTCCTCGACCTGCAGGCCGTCAGCTTCGGCCAGGGCGGGCATGATCAAGTCAAAGCGCCCTGAAACCGGGCCCTTGGGCACGGCGCCGCCGCCCAAGGCGGCCAAGCCGTCGGCATCGAAACTGGCCGATATCCGCAACATGTCGGCGGCCATCGCCGGCGGCGCCAACATCCATGCCATCGCCGCCGCCACAGCCGCGTGCTGCAGCGCTGAACCATTTGTCGTCAAGTCTCATTCCCCCATCAACACGGCATGCCAAGCCATTGTGCCAGCACGACGCCTAACCAATATAGCATTTTTGTCGAGACCACGGCCAAAAACAGCGAAATTTTTGTGACCGCCCTTGACAGCACGCGCGCCGATCCCATATCCGATGCGCTTGTTAGCACTCTCACCCTGTGAGTGCTAAAGGGCAAATTACTGATTTGGAAGGAACTGGGGGCGGCGGCCAATGATTTTCGGTCCGCTTGGCCCTCTTAATCAGGAGGTGGAGACATATGTCATTCCGTCCACTGCACGACCGCGTACTCGTGCGCCGGCTGGAAAGCGAAGCAAAGACCGCTGGCGGCATCATCATTCCCGACACGGCGAAGGAAAAGCCGCAAGAAGGTAAGGTCGTCGCCGTCGGTTCTGGCAATCGCGATGAAACCGGCAAGTTGGTTCCCCTTGATGTCAAGGCGGGCGACGTGGTGCTATTCGGCAAATGGTCCGGCACCGAGGTCAAGATTGATGGCGAAGAGCTGTTGATCATGAAAGAGTCGGACATTCTGGGCATTATCGAGAAGAAGAAAACAGGCAAGAAAGCCGCCTAATTGGGCGTCGTTCTTGCCTTTTTTTGTCTTAGGCAGAATTGAAGGAAGAGAAAAATGGCTGCAAAGGACGTCAAATTTCATACTGACGCCCGTAATCGGATCATGCGTGGCGTCGATATTTTGGCGGATGCCGTCAAGGTCACGCTGGGTCCGAAGGGCCGCAATGTCGTGTTGGAAAAATCTTTCGGCGGGCCGCGCATCACCAAGGATGGCGTGACGGTTGCCAAGGAAATCGAACTGAAAGACAAGTTCGAGAACATGGGCGCGCAAATGGTGCGCGAAGTGGCATCCAGGACCAACGACACCGCTGGCGACGGCACCACCACCGCGACGCTGCTGACTCAAGCGATTGTGCGCGAGGGCATGAAGTCGGTGGCCGCTGGCATGAACCCGATGGATTTGAAGCGCGGTATCGACCTCGCCGTCACCAAGATCGTCGGCGATTTGGAAAAGCGCTCCAAGCCGATCAAAGCATCCTCGGAAATCGCGCAAGTCGGCACCATCTCGGCTAATGGCGAGGCGGAAGTCGGCAAGATGATTGCCGAAGCGATGGAAAAGGTCGGCAAGGAAGGCGTCATCACGGTCGAGGAAGCCAAGGGCTTGCATAACGAATTGGATGTTGTTGAAGGCATGCAATTCGACCGTGGTTATCTTTCCCCCTATTTCATCACCAACGCGGAGAAGATGTTGGTGGAGTTGGAAAACCCCTACATCTTGTTGTTCGAAAAGAAGCTCAGCAACCTGCAAGCGATGCTGCCGATCCTGGAATCGGTGGTGCAATCGTCGAAGCCGCTGCTGATCATTTCGGAAGATGTTGAAGGCGAGGCGCTGGCCACCCTGGTGGTCAACAAGCTGCGCGGCGGCCTCAAGGTCGCGGCGGTGAAGGCGCCGGGCTTTGGCGATCGCCGCAAGGCGATGCTGGAAGACATCGCGGTGTTGACCGGCGGGCAGGTGATCTCCGAAGACCTCGGCATCAAGCTTGAAAACGTCAATCTCAACATGCTTGGCCGCGCCAAGAAGGTGTCGATCGACAAGGACAACACCACTATTGTTGGCGGCTCCGGCAAGAACACCGACATCAAAGCGCGTTGCGAACAAATCCGCGCCCAGATCGAAGCGACGTCGTCGGACTATGACCGCGAAAAGCTGCAAGAGCGTTTGGCCAAGTTGGCCGGCGGTGTTGCGGTGATCAAGGTTGGTGGTGCCACCGAGGTCGAGGTGAAGGAACGCAAGGACCGCGTTGACGATGCGCTGCACGCGACCCGCGCGGCGGTCGAGGAAGGCGTGGTTGCCGGTGGCGGCACGGCGCTGCTTTATGCCACCCGCGCGCTCAGCGGCCTCAAAGGTGTCAATGAAGACCAGACCCGCGGCGTTGATATCGTGCGTCGCGCGTTGCAAGCACCGGCGCGTCAAATCGCCGAAAATGCCGGCTTTGACGGCGCGGTTGTCGCCGGCAAGCTGCTGGAGCAGAAAGACACCAATTTCGGCTTCAACGCCCAGACCGAAAAATATGAGGATCTGGTGAAGTCCGGTGTCATCGACCCGACCAAGGTGGTGCGCACGGCGTTGCAGGATGCGGCCTCGGTCGCCGGCCTGCTGATCACCACCGAAGCCCTGGTCGCCGAATTGCCGGAAGACAAGCCGGCCCCGGCGATGCCGGGCGGCGGCATGGGCGGCATGGGCGGCATGGGCGGCATGGACTTCTAAGTCCAACGGCCCCATCGCTAAGCAAAAACAGCCGCTGGAGTTCCGCTCCAGCGGCTTTTTGCTGGGCCGCGTAAGGGCAAATCTTGACGTGTATTCGTTTTTGATTATATTGAAGACGGCTGCATCGGCTTTATCGACGGAGGTTTCGCCATGTCCCGCACCACGACGCTGACGGTCCGCATCAGCGGGGCGCTCAGCGAATTTGTTGCAGAAAATGTTGGCGAGACCGGCGCTTACGAGAATGTCAGCGAATATATACGTGACCTGATCCGTCGCGATAAAGAGCGGGCGGAACAAGAAATGTTCGATCGGCTGAAGGCCGAACTGGCCCATGCCTTCAGGGCGCCGGACTCCTCGTACCAGCCGCTCACTGCGGCCGAGGTCATTGCGCGTAATAAGGCATAAAGGGCATGGCCGCCGTCCGCATCCAGCAGGCGGCGTCCCACCGTCTCGACGAGATTTACCGCTATACCCGCGACCGCTGGGGCGCCGGGCAGGCCGAACGCTATATCATCGGCCTGTTCGCCGCCTTTGAAAAAATCGCGAGCCATGAAGTGATGTCCCGCCCGGTTCCCGCGGCCTTTGGCGTCGATGGCTATTTCTTCCGCTATGAGCGCCACTTCGTATATTGGCGCCATCTCGGCAATGGCGACATTGGCGTCGTGACAATCCTGCATCAGCGAATGCACCAAATCGACCGCTTCCGCGAGGATTTCGGGTTGTGACGGCGCGCTGGGGCACCGAGGCATTCCGGGGCATTCCACACCATCACCGTAATCAGGGGCTGAGCCCGGTGCCAGCGGACCTTTGCGGTGGGCCGCTTGTAATTCTTGGAAATTAATGCACTGTCACCGTAATCCCCCCTTTCCCCGTAATTCCCCAAAACGCGGGCTAAGTCTGAATCAGGCGAAACGCTGATTTGAATTAAGTGTATTTAATAAACTGGCAGCGTAATTCGTAATTAAGGATATCAAGCCGCGCCTTCGGAGACTTCTGGCTGAGCCATAGACGCTACGCTTCGAAGCGCGCTGAATCGACGGTTTTGATGAAGCGCAGAATCGCAGACACGGAGTCGTAGATGAAACGGGCTTCCGCCTGATCGACAAGATCATTGTCGTGGGCGAAAGACTCGTTGTTTCTAATATCGTTGAACTTTTCGAAGATGCTGATCGAGCTCTTCAGGATTCGAAGACTGATCTCCCTGATCTGGCGCTCATCCTGAAGGACTTTGACGTATTTCCCCGCGCGGCTGTGCAGCGGATCATTCTTGTCGCAAGTGATTTTGCGCTCCGCCAGCAAGTGAGCAAACTTCTTCTGGCAGTAGGTATGCAGCCTGTCGAGCGCTGCCGCAGGTTTGTTTACCGAGATGTCGCGTTCAATTGCTGTGATCAGTTCTTCTAGCGTTTCATCGGGCCTAAACTGAAAGAGCGCGTCGGTTCGTGGTACTGTGCCGCCACCCTCGACACGCCCAATGAGATCGAAAAGCGCATCCTTGATGCGCTTGTTTTCGGCAGCGTTTTCACTGTAGCGCGTCAGCGTGTCACGATACTTCCAGAGCGCGCGGGTAACGCGACAAAACTGATATGCATCCTCGATACTAAGAAACGTCCGCAACCTTTTGGCCTTAGAAGTCCCGTTGGCCCTATAACGCGGATCGTCAAAGTCTATGCCGAACTCTTCTTCAAAGAATTCAGCGATCGTTCTGTCCGAGAAGTCCAACACGTAGCCGCCATGCATATCGAATGCATCATCAAGAACGCGGATGTCGGTGTGTTTGAGTCTAACCATCGCTTGAATTACGGAACTACGGTGACAGAATTACGGTCAAATTACGGTGAAAGTGCATTTTATTGCTCTCCGTTTGCCGCCTGGGTTTTTCGAGTCTGGCGTTGGAGTTACGCCATACCTTCACTCACTGCCCTGAACCCCACGCCAACCCACGGCCTTGTGATTAACGGTAAAAAACGGCTTTTCTGGCGGTTGGCAAGCTCAAGCCTGTGTGCTGGAGCGTTGGGCGATTTGGCCATGCCAGCGGAGGATGTTGGGGTGATCCTCGCCCGGAAACAGCTTTACCCATTTCGCCATTTCAAGGGCGCAGAATCCGGTGATGTCGGCGATGGTGAAGCGGTCGCCGGCGATGAAGTCATGATCGGCGAGGCGCTGCTCAAGGCTTGCCATGAACCGCTTGGTCATCAGCGTGCCGCGTTCCACCAATTGCGGCAATTGCTCGGACCGGCCGATGGTGCCGGGCTGGGCGCGACCGGCAAAGCGCGGAATGGCGTTGCGGAACACCAGCGCGATGCTGAACAGGCCGTCGAATTCCATATGCCGTTGCCAGCTTTCGATTTGCGCTTTTTCCTTGGCGTCGCGGCCCATCAAATTGGGTTCGGGGTGCAGTTCCTCGAAATAGCGGCAGATGGCGATCGATTCATCGATCACGGTGCCGTCGTCCAACACCAGGGTGGGCACCACGCCGCGAGGGTTGATGGCCAGATAATCGGGCTTGAAATTATCGCCGGCGACGATGTCGACTTCCACCATCGGCACGTCGATGCCTTTTTCAGCCAGGAACATTCTGGCGCGGCGGGGGTTGGGCGCTTGTTTCATGCTGTAGAGTTTCATATTCAAAGCTTAGGGCGGGCCGGAGGCCGTTGCAATGGCTATTCGCCTGGGCCGTGGGGCGCGCTATAGTCGCCGGCAAAAGGGGGCATATGGCGCGTTTATTGACAATCGACCTGCGCAGTCTGGCGCTGTTCCGGGTGGCGCTGGGCTTGGCGATCCTGGTCAATCTGGCCAATCTGGCGCCTTGGGCGGCGGACTTTTTTTCCGACCAAGGGGTGTTGACCCGCGACGCGCTGGTGGCCTCGACCTCGCCTTACCGCTTCAGTGTGTATCTGGCCAATGGCAAGCCGTTGTTCGTTTGGCTGTTGTTTGGCGTGCATGCGCTGGCGGCGCTGGGCCTGATCCTGGGCTGGCGCAGCCAATGGATGGCGGCGGCCAATTGGCTGCTGCTGATGTCGCTGATCAACCGCAATCCGTTCATTTTGCAAGGCGGCGATCAATTGATCACCTTGCTCGCCTTTTGGGGCATGTTCCTGCCGCTGGGCGCGCGCTGGTCGGTCGACGCGGCGCTGGCCGACAAGCCCTTGCAGGGGGCAAACAACAATCATCGCTCCATCGCTGGCGCGGCGATCTTGGCGCAGGTGCTGTATGTTTATTTCATCGGCGCGCTGCTCAAGGATTCCGCGATTTGGATTCCCGATGGCGAGGCGGTGTATTACGCCACCCATCTCGCCAGTTATGCGACGCCGCTGGGCGAATGGCTGGCCGGCCAACCCGGCCTGGCGCGGCTGCTGACCTATTATGTCTGGTCGATCGAGCTGGCGGCGCCGTTTCTGCTGCTGTCGCCGGTGTGGCATGTGACGCTGCGCGGCATTGGTCTGGCCGGGCTGATCGCCATGCATCTGGGCTTTGCGCTGTTCCTGCATATCGGCCTGTTTTGGCTGATCAGCATCACATCACTGCTGCTATTCGTGCCCGGGGCCTGGTGGGACTGGCTGGCGGCGCGGGTCTATCCGCCGGCCAAGCGCCAAATCGCGCTTTATTATGATGAAGGCTGCGTCTTTTGCGAAAAGACCTGTCGGCTATTGCGAACCTTTTGCCTGACGCCGGACAATCCGATCCTGATTGCCCAGCGCGACGCGGTGGCCGGCCCGATATTGCGCGCGCATAATAGCTGGGTGGTGATCGACGCCAATGGCGCCGTCCATCTCAAATGGCGGGCGGTGGCCTTCGTGCTGCGGCAATCGCCGGTGTTTTGGTGGTTGGGCTGGCTGACCGACCGGCGGCCCTTGGCCGGCATTGGAGCTTGGCTTTATGACCGCATCGGCCTTGCCCGGCCGCGCCTGGGGCGTTTCAGTGCGCGCTGGCTGCCTTATCATGCGCCCTGGCCAGGCCCGGGGCGGCTGCTGCAAGGCCTGGTCGGGGCCTTGGCGTTGCTGGTGCTGGCGTGGAACATCGTGCAATTGCCGCGCGTCGATTATACGTTGCCGCGGCCGCTGGCCACGGTCATCTGGGCGCTCAATCTGGACCAATATTGGAATATGTTCGCGCCCTATCCGGCCAGGCAAGATGGCTGGTTGGTGATCGCCGGCGAATTTACCGACGGCAGCCCGATTGAATTATGGTCCGGCGAAGTGGGCCCGCCGCCGGCCGTCGGTGCCACCGACATGCCGGCCTGGCACAAGGATTATCGCTGGCGCAAATATGTCAGCCGAATCACCGATCCGGTCAATAAGGCGCAATTGCATAATTTCGCGCGCTATTATTGCCGGTTGTATAATCGCTTCGACCCTTGGCCGCTGAAATTGCGGCGCTTCAGCATCAGGCATGACTATCAGCGCACCTTACCACCGGGCCAGGGCATGACCCGCGGCAGCGCCGTGATCCTGCATTGGAAATGCCTGGATTAAACGCCGCTTCGATAAAAGTCTGATAAATCCGCTTATCACAGAATTAAATTCTGTAAAAAATTCTCTTTTCAGGCACTAGTTTTGTGTTATAGCAGCGGTCCGATGAGGCCGAGCCGAGGGATTGGGCGCGACGAATGATTGTGATTGAACCGGAAACCGTGGCCGATGCCGCAGCGATCGAAGCGCTGCTGGATCAGTCATTCGGTCATGACCGTCGGCGCAAGACCGCTTATCGGCTGCGTGACGGCGTTGCCGATCTGCGGGCCCTGGCGTTCGTGGCGCGGCAAGACGGCCGGTTGGTCGGCACCATTCGGTTCTGGCTGATCGAGGTCAAGAACCAGGCCCAAGGCGGGCCGTCGATGCCGGCGCTGCTGCTGGGTCCGATCGCCATTGCTGAACATTTGCGCGGCAAGGGCGTTGGCATGGCGCTGATTGACGCTGGGATCCGCGCCGCTCAGGCGCTGGGCCATGTCCATGTGCTGTTGGTGGGCGACGCGGCTTATTATGGCCGCGCCGGGTTCAGCGCCGTGACCACTGGCGGCATCGGCCTGCCGGGTCCCTATGACCCGGCGCGGTTGCTGGCGCGGCAGATCAATCCCGGTCCGGCATTGCCCTCGGCGGCGGTGGTGTTACCGGCTCTCGCGCAGCCAGGCGCCGGCCAACAAGCCCAGCAACAGGCCAAGTGCCGCCCAGGGCGGGACAAGCGGCGTTTCGCGCACGCCTGATACCGGCCCGCTGGCGCGTTCCGCCAAACCCAACCAGGATGGTCCGACGCTTTGCCGGCCCGGCGCCACCCGGCGCGTGTCGGGCATGCCGTCGCGCAGCCAAAACAGACCGCCGCCAGTGGCCCGGGTCAAGGGCTCCAGCGCGTCGGCGCTGGGCCGCAAGGCGCGCAATTCCGGACTGTCCATGGCGCCAGCGGCAACGCTGGTCTGGCGCGCGCCATCGTCGATGGTGTAAATGCCGGGTCGGTCGACGGTGGCCCGTGCCTGGCTGCGGCCATCGCCCAGGATGGTCAGCGCGATGTCGCGGCTTTCGCCGTCTGGTCCAGTCAGGGTCACCGGCCGGGTGCTCGGCGTCATGCTTTGGCGGGTGATGACAATGTCGTCGCCGGCAGCTTGCGCCCGCAGCGCTTCTTCCTCCAGATCCGGTTCCTTCATCAGCCAATGCGCCATCCGGCGGATCAGTTCGCGATAGGGGCCGCCGCCATCGATGCCGCGTCCCCAAAGCCAAAGCTGGTCGCTGGCCAATAGCGCGATGCGGCCCGCCTCGACCCGGTTCAGGGTCAACAGCGGCAGCCCGTCGGTGTCCATCAGCACATCGCCGGCGGCGGTCTGGGTTTCGATAACCCGGAACCAGCGACCCCAACTCGGCGTGTCGTTCGCGACCGTGGGCGCGCCAGGCAAAGGCGCCGTGACCGGATGATGCCGGCCCTTGGCGGTCAGCCGCGGCCGTAAACCACGTTCGATCACAGCGCCGGTGGGCACCGCCGGCAGCACCGCGCCCAAGGCGCTGGCGGCCAGATTATAAGGCTGGGCGAATTCCGGTCCCACCGCCGCCAACACCGCGCCGCCTTGGCGGACATAGGCCGCCAGATTGGCCAGATAGGCCGGGTCCAGCACGCCGCGCAAAGTGTAGCGGTCGAAGATCACCAAATTGAAGTCTGGCAGGCTTTGGCCAAATAACTGCCGGGTCGGGAACGGAATCAAGGACAGGTCCAGGGGCGAGGCGGTGTCGCGGCTGGAGGGCAGGCGCAAGATCGTGAAATGGACCAGGTCGACGGCGGGGTCGGCTTTCAAGGTGTCGCGCCACAACCGCTCGCCGGGATAGGGCTCGCCGGTGACCAGAAGCACCCGCAGCCGGTCGCGCACGCCGTTGATCCGCAGCAAGGCGTCATTGTTGAACAGGATTTCCTCGCCCGCCAGCGCCGCCGCGTTCAGACGCACCAGATTTTCGCCCGCATGTTCGGGGGTGATGGTCAAGCGCACGGTTTGGCCCACCGGCACCTGGCGTTGCTGGCGGGCGCCCTTGGCGTCCCACCAGACCAGCGGCGCGACACCGTCGCCGCCGGGGCCATCATCGATCCGAACTTCCACCTCCAGCGGCCGGCCAACGACGCCAAAGCGGGGGCTTTGTTCCACCACCAGCCGACGGTCGCGCATGGCGGGGTCGCCGGTCAGCAGCGCGTGTACGGGGGCCTCTAATGGCGGCAGATTTTCGGCCTGGGCCAGATCATGCGCCAGCCCGTCGGTGATGAGCACGACGCCGGCCAACCGGTCGCTGGGCTCTTGCTCCAGGGCATTTTTGAGTGCGGTGAACAATCGGGTTTCATCGACCTTGGCCGGTCCGTCGCCTTGCAGGCGGCGGGTGCGCCAGATCAGGCTGTCATCGCCCTGGGTCTGGGTCATGAGCGTATCGGCGGCGGCAAGGGTCTGGTCCAGGCGGCCGCTTTCCGCCTGGCTGGCGCTGTCGTCGATCAGCAGCAGGGCGATGTCGGGCTCGGTTTTGCGCTGATGTTGCAGCATCAGCGGGTTGGCCAGCACGAAGATGGCCGCCAGCGCGAAGCCCAGCCGCCACCAGCGGCCACGCGCTCGTCGCCAAAAGCCGGCGGCGGCGACCAGCGCCAATGCCGCCGCCAATACCGTCAACCATGGCAGCGGCAATAGCGGGTCGAGGATCAGGCTGCCATCCATGCCCATTCAGCGCTCCATGCGTTCCAGCAGCGCCGGCACATGGACCTGGTCCGCCTTATAGGTGCCGGTCAAGGCGTAGAGCACCAGATTGACGCCAAAGCGCAGCGCCATTTCCGCCTGGCGGTCGCGCGCGGGCGCGCCCAGCAACGCGCCGGCGGGCGCGACCGCCCAAGCACTGGCCCAATCCCCGGCGCCAACCACGACCGAGGAAACCTTGCCACTTTCGCCCTGGGTGCCGCGATCAATCCAGACGGTCGCATCGCCGCGCGCACCGGTGTCGCCGCGCAGAATATAGAAACTATGGCTCAGCACATGATCGGGTCCCAACCGCTCCCAGGGGGCGAGGTCAAGGCTGCGTGCGATGCGTTCCAGCACCGGCTGGGCGGCTTGGCCATCGCCGCCCCCGGCCATGCCAGTGTCGAACAAGATCAAACCATGCTGGCGCAAATAGGCTTTCAGCGCAGTCGCGGCATCCGCCGATAAGGGCGGTGCGTCGGCCAGAACCGGCCAATAAAGGAGCGGGAAAAAGCCTAAAATGTCATCATCGGGGCGCACCATCACCGGCTCGCCCGCCAGCGCGGCAGTGCGCACGCGCAAAATGCCGGACAGACCGCGCAAGCCGTCAAGACATTGGCGGTCAACACCCTGATCGCCGCTTTCCAAACAGGCCAGCCTGACCGCGCTGGACAATTCCAGTGCCTGGCGTTCATCCAGCGCCATGGCGGGGCGCGGCAAACCTAAAAGCGCGGCGCCAACGCCCATCATCAGCGCCAGCCCGGCGGCGCGGCGGGGCCAGGGCAGGCGTGGCAGCAGGCTACGCATCCAGAATGACACGATCAAATCGATCACCGCCAGCGCCAGCCCAAGGGTGAGCAGCGGCGCCGTCAAATCAACCACGCCGCCTATGCCCTGGCGCAGCAGCCGCACATCATCAGGCAGGCCTTCCAGCAGGCGAAAGCGGAAACCAGGCCCGATCGGCCCTGCTCGCCTGGCCAGGTTCACCGCATGGACGATGCCGGCATCATCCTCATAAAGTCCCGGCGGGAGTTTCGCGCCGGCTTGCTGGCGGAACATCTGGCCCGGCAGGGCGCGCGGTCCGGACTCGACCGGTGTTAGCACGCCAAAGCCTGAAAGATGCTGCCGCGCGCTATACAGACTATCGGCGCCATCGCCATTGCCGCCGGCGCGGCCGGCCTCGGCGCTGGGCCGGCCCAAGGCCAGCAAGCGGCGCAGGATTTCGACAAAGCTGCCCGACAGCACCAAATTTGACCATTCGGCATCGGCGCTGGTGTGAAACAGCACCAGATGACCAGCGCCAAGCGCCGCGCCGGTGATTAGCGGCGTGCCGTCCTCCAGCAGGGCCCAGCTTTTTTGTTCCAAGCCGGAGCCGGGTTCCGCCAGCACCTGGCGGGCGATGGTCACATCATCGGGCACCGCCAGCCCGGCCAGCGGGCTGCTGGCGGCAAAGCGCGCCAGGCGTTGCTGGCTTTGCCACGAGATGGCCCCGCCCAAGGCGCGCTGGCCGGGGCGCAGCGGCACCGGCAATAAGGTCTCGGCGGCGGCGTCTTGGCGGTTGCCCTGCGGCTGTAGTTGGGCGGCGGCCAATTTCGGTCCGGCAAAGCGGATCAGCGCGCCGCCCGCCTCAACCCATTGTCGCAATGCTTGCGTGGTGCCGGGGTCGAGATGACCTGTGTCCGGCATCAAGATGACATTGACGCCGCTGCCGGCCAAATCCGCCGCCGGGCCTTGGCTGAGCGACGCATAGGGCGCCAACGCCCGCTGCAGATAAAAGCTGGCTTGGGTCAGCGGCTGCGCTTGCGCGCTGGTTTCGACTTCGGCCAGGCCAACCATCGGCCGGGCACTGAAGTCGTCCAGCAAATACACCGCGCCGGCTTGGTTTTGACCGACGATTTGCAAGCGCGTCACCGCCTGCCGCGCCGGCGGCGGCAGCGACAAGCGCAAGCTGGCCAATGGCTGACCGCGCGCGAAGGCAATGCTGGCGCTGCCATAAATCGCGCCCTGCCTGCCCACGGCATTCACCGTTGCCACCATCGCCGGCAAGCCCGGCGGGCGCGCCAGATTGATGCGAAAATCACCGCCTTCCAACACCACGCTGGTGAAGGCCAGGGGTTGCGGCGGGGCCTCGGGGGCCAGCAGTGTCACCGGCCCCAGTCCGCGTAAATGATCGATCAACGCTGGCCAAGCGGCGCTGGTGAAGCCATCGCTGACAATGAAGCTTTGCAGGGGTGTTGTTGGCGGCTGGCGTGTCAGCCAATCGCGCAATTGCGCGGGGTCGGCCGGCCAAGGGCGCGGGGTCAGCGCGCGGGCCTTGGCCGCTGCCTCGGTCGGGGCCAGCAGCGCCAGCGCGTTAACCTCGGCGGCGACCGGCCAGCCGCCGGCGGGCGCCGCGCTGGCCGTTAGCAGCAGCGGCTGGCCATTGCCGCTGAGCCGAGCGACTAAATCCTCCACCGACTGGTGCGACGCCGCCCAATTTGGCGCCGCCGTCCAGCCATTATCGACGATGATCAAGGCGGTCGCGCCACCAGCGCCAATATCGCGCGCGGGATCATGGCGCGGGCCGGCCAAGGCCAGGATCAACAGCGCCGCCAGGCTCAGCCGCAGCAATAACAGCCACCACGGGGTTTTTTGCGGTGGCGACTCTTGGTCTTCCAATCGCGCCAACAGGCGTATTGGCGGGAACGCCAACCGCTTGGGCGGTGGCGGCAGGGCGCGGATCAGCCACCACAGGCCCGGCAACAAAGCCAGGGCCGCCAAAAGCCAGGGCGTGGAGAAACTAAGCCCGCCCATGGTCTATGGCCTTTGCCGATCATCGCCGGCCAAAGCCGCGATGATGGCCAGCAGGGCGGTTTGCGCCGGCTTGTCGCTGCGCTGGCGGGTTAGCCGCCAGCCAAGGCCGCGATAGCCGTCCTCGATCGCCGCCAAATGGTGCGTCAGCCGGGCGACATAGGTTGGCCGCAAGGCGTCGGCGCGGCCGAGCAGGGCATCGGCTTCACCCTCCAAGCCGTGAAACCGCACCCGGCCATGGAAGGGAAAATCTTCCTCCGCCGGGTCCAAAAGGCATAGGCCATGGCCATGCACGCCGGGCCGCGCCAGCGTCCGCAATGTCGCCTGCCATGTTTCCGGCGGATCGAGATGGTCGCTGATTAACAGCACATGGCTGCCAGGCGGTGGCTGCAGGCGCGCCAATTGTTCCAGGGTCGGCGCGGCCGTGGCGGCGACGTTGGTCGCCAAGGCTTCGGCCAATCGCCGCCGGGCGCCAGCGCCGGCAAAGGCCTTCATGTCGGCGTTCAACACGCCAACGCGTTCGCCGCCGTCCAGAAACGCCAGCGCCACCGCCAGGCCCAGCAGCCGGCCCAACTTGGCTTTCGCCGGCCACTGTTTTGGGGCGCTTGAGAAATCCATCGACCCGCTGGGGTCGACCCATAAATACAGGGTTTGCGCGGTATCCCATTCGCGTTCGCGGATATAAAGCTGGTCGCCACGGCCGGAGCGGCGCCAGTCGATGCGATCGGCGGGGTCGCCTGATTGATAGGCGCGGAACTGCCAGAAATCCTCGCCCTGGCCAGCACGGCGACGGCCATGCTGACCGCGCACATGGCTGGCGTTCAACCGCGCGCGGGCCAAATCGGGCCGGCCCAAGCCCTGCACCAGCGCCCGCGCTTGGCGCAGCAAATCATCGGGTTCGGCAAAGAATAAGGGTGGGTGCTGTCGGTGCCGCGCTTTGGCCATTGTCACCCCAGCCGGCCGATCAGGCCAGCGATGACATCATCGACAGTGCGGCCATCCGCGCGGGCGGCAAAGCCCAGCGCCAGCCGGTGCCGCAAAACCGCCGGCGCCAAGGCCGCCACATCCTCCACCGATGGCGCCAGGCGACCTTGGAGCAAGGCGCGGGCGCGGCAGCACAGCATCAAGGCCTGGGCGGCGCGGGGGCCCGCACCCCATAATAACAGATCATCGCCCGGCTGTGGCCTGGCCGAGCGCACCAGGTCGACAATGGCATCGACCAGGGATTCGCCAATCGGCATCAGCCGCACCAATTGCTGCAATTCCAGCAACTCGCCCGCCGCCAGCACCGGCTGGGCGGCTAGCGTTTCGGCGCCAGTGGTGGCCAGCAGCATCGCCCGCTCGGCGTCGCGATCCGGAAAATCGATGGCGATCTCCATCATGAAGCGGTCAAGCTGGGCTTCCGGGAGCGGATAGGTGCCTTCCTGTTCGATGGGATTTTGCGTCGCCAGCACATGAAAGGGTTGATCGAGGTCGTGGCGGTTGCCGGCGACACTGACATGATGTTCCTGCATCGCTTGCAGCAATGCGGACTGGGTGCGCGGCGAGGCGCGGTTGATTTCATCGGCCATCAGCAATTGACAGAAAATCGGCCCCTTGATGAAGCGGAACTGGCGGGAGCCGGTGGGCGATTCCTCCAGCACTTCCGAACCCAAGATGTCGCTGGGCAGCAGGTCGGGGGTGAATTGCACGCGGTTGACCGCAAGCCCCAGGACCGTGCCCAAAGTTTGCACCAGCAGGGTCTTGGCCAGGCCCGGCAAGCCGACAATCAGGCCATGACCGCCGGCCAGCAGCGTCACCAGCGCCAGTTCGACAACCGGGCGTTGGCCCAGAACCACCGTCTCCACCGCCTGACGCACGGCATGCAGTCTTTGGGCGGCGCGATCGGCCTGGGCGGTGGCCTGGATGGTGTCGTCTGGGTCAAGGCGAAAGGCGAGCGGGTCCGATACCATGGCTTGATCCTGAATAACTTGGTCGGTTCAATGGGCTGTAAAGCGTGCCTATGACACTATATAAAGGCAAGAATATTGCTATTGGGAAAATACCTGGCGACGGCCATGGGAGCATTGAGGATGAAAAGCGGACCCCAGTCCCCAATTCAGTTGGATGACAGGCCCGACGGTTTGGGCGCGATACTGCGGCATATCGGCGATCAAAGCTATCCGCCGGTTGAAAAATGGGAGCCGGATTTTTGCGGCGCCATCGATATGCGCATCGACCGCGAGGGCCGTTGGTATTATCAAGGCAGTCCGATCGGGCGCGAACGGCTGGTTAAACTTTTTGCCAGCGTGTTGCGCCGCGATGCGCCGGATGGGCCTTATTTTCTTGTCACTCCGGTTGAAAAACTCGAAATTCAGGTCGACGTCGCGCCGCTGCTGGCGGTGGAGATGACAGTGAGTGGCAAGGATGCCGATCAAATCGTCGCCTTCCGCACCAATGTCGATGATTATGTCATCGTCGACGAGGACCATCCGCTTTGGCTGGAAGAGGATGCAGAGACCGGTGAACCGGTGCCATTGCTGCGGGTCCGCGGGCGCATCGACGCATTGCTCAGCCGGCCGGTGTTTTATCAATTGATTGAATTGGCCCGGCCACGGCAGCCCGATGGTCCTTTGGGTGTGTGGAGCAGCGGCCGGTTTTTCGAATTGGGTAGCGGCGGCGATGACCATTGAGGCTCGGCCAGTCTTGGACCGTAACTATATTCGCGGCCGCTTGGCGGCGGCGACACGGGCCGCACCGCGCGGCGATCATGACCTGAACCCGGACTGGCCCTTGGCCGGCGTGCCCGAGGATCGGCTGATCCCGGCGGCGGTGCTGGTGCCGATCATCGATCATCTGGAAGCCCCGCACGTGCTGCTGACCAAAAGAGTGCCCAGTCTGCGCGCCCATGCCGGGCAGATCAGTTTTCCTGGCGGCCGGATCGACGATACCGACGCCGATCCTGTTGCAGCCGCCCTGCGCGAGGCGCAAGAGGAGATTGGCCTCAGCGCGCGCCATGTCGAGATCGCCGGCACCCTGGCACCCTATCGCACCGGCACCGGCTATGCGGTGACGCCGGTGGTGGGCTTGGTGCGGCCTGGCTTCGCGCTGACACCCAATCCGGCGGAGGTGTCGGAAGCCTTTGAGGTACCACTGGCCTTTTTGATCGATCCCGCCAATCGCCGTCGCCATTCCGGTATTTGGAAGGGCCAACGCCGGCAATATTATGCCATGCCCTATCAACAGCATTATATTTGGGGCGCGACTGCTGCTATGCTGGTGAACTTGGCGGACATTTTGCTGAATATCGAATAGGTTGCGGGCATGCCGGTCACGATCATAAGGCTGCTGATTTTCATCCTGCCGTTCGTGCTGTTCGCGCTGTGGCTGTATTGGCGCCGCCGCAGCGGCGGCGCGGCGGGCCGAGTGCTGGAAGCGCGCGCCGACCGCCGCTTGCTGTTCGGCATGTTGGGGTTGATCATCCTGGTTATCGGCATCGCCACTTATGAGGTGATTTCCAATCCAGCGCCGGGCCCCGGGGCGCGCTATGTACCGCCCCGGCTGGAAGACGGCAGGGTGATCCCCGGCTATTTCGAGGATACCAGTAAGGAGACCGGCGGGGCCGACAAATGACCGGTTCGGCGGGTGTTGCCAATGGTCCGGTCGCGCGACTGGCGGCGCAGCCCTGGCTGGAGTGGCCGGCGACGCGGGCGGTGCTGGAGGCATTGTTGGCGGACGGCGGCAGCGCTCGGTTCGTTGGCGGCGCCGTGCGTGATGGGTTGTTGGGTCTTCCGGTCAAGGATGTCGACCTGGCAACGCCGCTCACCCCGCAAGCGGTCATTGCGCGCTTGCAGCAGGCAGGACTGAAGGCGGTGCCCACGGGCATTGCCCATGGCACGATTACCGCGGTTGCCGACCATAAGCCCTTTGAAATCACGACGCTGCGGCATGATGTGGAGACCTTTGGTCGGCACGCGCGGGTTGCCTTCACCGAGGATTGGCGCGCCGACGCCGCCCGTCGCGACTTCACCATGAACGCGCTCTACGCCGATGGCGAGGGTTGGGTCTATGACTATTTCGGTGGTGTTGAAGATGCGCGCGCCGGCCGCGTGCGCTTCATTGGCGACCCTGCGGCGCGAATCGATGAAGATGCCTTGCGGGTGCTTCGGTTTTTCCGCTTTCACGCCCATTATGGCCAAGGCGCGATCGATCAGGCGGGCCTGGCCGCGTGTGCTGCGCGGCATTTGGCGCTATCCGGTCTGAGTTGGGAGCGGATTCGCGACGAAGTGCTCAAGCTTTTGGCGGCGCCCGACCCAACGCCAAGTTGGACGCTGATGCGCAAAGCCGCCATTTTGGAAGCGGTGCTGCCGGAATTGACCGATACGGATCGGCTGGCGCGTCTGGTCGCGGTCGAACGCCACTATCGCGTGGCGGATCCCTTGCGCAGACTAATTGCGTTGTTACCCATGCGCGCCGATGTTGTGGCGGCGGTGGTCGCGCGCTTGCGTTTGCGCAGTCGCGACAGCAAACGCGCCTTGGCGATGGTTGGAACGGATGTCGTGGTTACGCCGTTAATGTCGGTGCCGGCAGCGCGCGCCGCGCTCTACGCCTTGGGCCGCGAGGGCTTTATCGATCGGCTGTTGATGACCGCAACGCCCGAGGCGGAACTGGCCTTCTGGTTGGATTTTGCCGAACAATGGCATCCGCCCAGTTTTCCTCTGGCAGGCAAGGATGTGTTGGAAGCCGGTTGGTCGCGCGGACCGTCGGTGGGTGAGGCATTGAAAATATTGGAACAGGCCTGGATCGACAGCGATTTCAAGCTTAGCCGCGAGGCATTATTGGCGCGGCTCTCGTCGCTGAACTTGAATAATACCCAATAGGGGTATAACGTTCGGGTTGAAGTGAGGAGGAGTGTTGCGCATGGCCGAAAGCGCGCAAGGCTGTTGTCATCATGCCCAGTCGCCGCGCCCGGCGCGCGCGGACGCCGATCCTGGCGCGATGTATACCTGTCCGATGCATCCCGAAGTGCGTCAAGTCGGACCGGGCGATTGTCCGATTTGCGGCATGGCCTTGGAACCGGAGCAGCCGCGCGCCGATGCCGGACCCGACCCCGAACTGATCGACTTCACGCGCCGGTTTTGGATCGGCCTGGTGCTGGCCTTGCCGGTTCTGGTGACCGACATGGGGGCGCATCTGTTCGGTTTGGACGTAGCGGCTTGGCTTGGTCGCGCGGTCTTGGGCTGGGGTCAATGCGCGCTGGCCACCGTGGTGGTGTGGTGGGCAGGCTGGCCGCTGCTGAAACGGGGCTGGCGGTCGCTGGTCAATCGCGCGTTGAACATGTTCAGCCTGATCAGCTTGGGCGTGGTGGTGGCCTATGGCTATAGCGTTGTGGCCTTGATCGCGCCCGACATCTTCCCAGACGCTTTTCGGCGTGGCGACGGGTCGGTTCCGGTTTATTTCGAATCCGCCGCCATGATCACGGTGCTGGTGTTGCTGGGGCAAATGCTGGAGGCGCGGGCACGGGCGCGCACCGGCAAGGCGATCGCGGCGCTGTTGGACCTGGCGCCAAAAACTGCCTTGCGGATTGTCGATGATGGCGCGGATGAAGAAGTCTCGCTGGAAGCCGTGGTTGAAGGCGATCATTTGCGGGTGCGTCCGGGCGCGCAAGTGCCGGTCGACGGCAGTGTCATTGAAGGCCGAGGCCAGGTCGATGAATCCATGGTCACCGGTGAACCGATGCCGGTTGCCAAGCAAAGCGGCGACAAGGTGGTTGGCGGCACCATCAATCAAAGCGGTTCCTTCATCATGGCCGCCGAACAGGTCGGCGCCGACACGTTGTTGTCGCGGATTATTGAGCTGGTCGCCAAGGCCCAGCGTAGCCGCGCGCCGATCCAAAGCCTGGCCGATCAAGTGGCGGGATATTTCGTGCCGGCGGTGATTGGGGTGGCGGTGCTGGCCTTTGCCGGTTGGTCGGTTTGGGGGCCGGCACCGGCGATGGCGCATGGCCTGGTTGCTGGGGTGTCGGTGCTGATCATTGCTTGCCCCTGTGCCTTGGGCCTGGCGACACCGATATCGATCATGGTGGGCGTTGGCCGCGCCGCGCGCGAGGGCATTTTGATCCGCGATGCCGCGGCGTTGGAGCGGTTCGAGAAAGTCGACACCCTCGTGATCGACAAGACCGGCACCTTGACCGAAGGCAAGCCGCGCTTGATTGAGATCGTGGCCCTGAATGATAGTGATGAAAAGCATCTGTTAATGCTGGCGGCCAGCCTTGAGCGTGGCAGCGAACACCCCTTGGCCCAGGCAGTGGTCAATGCCGCGCAAGACCAAGAGATCGCGCTTGTCGATGCCGAGGATTTTGAAGCCCATGCCGGCAAGGGCGTGACCGGTATGGTGAAGGGAGAGAAAGTCGCCCTGGGCAATCACCGACTGCTGCGCGATCAAGGTATCGATGTCGGCGCTGCCGCCGACAAGGCCGCCGCGCGCCGCGATGAGGGCCATATTATCATTTACCTGGCGGTCGCGGATCAACTGGCCGGCTATGTAGTGATCGGCGATCGCATCAAGGAGACCACGCCCGCCGCCATTGCCGCCCTGCACGCGGCGGGTGTGCATCTGGTGATGTTGACCGGCGACAATGAAGCCACCGCCAAGGCGGTGGCGGCCAAGCTGAAGATCGACGATGTTCGCGCCGATGTGCTGCCCGAGGACAAAGCCGATATCGTCCGCGATTTGTGCGGTTATGGCCATGTCGTGGCGATGGCGGGCGACGGCGTCAACGACGCCCCAGCCTTGGCCAATGCCGATATCGGCATCGCCATGGGCGAGGGCAGTGACGTTGCCATTGAAAGTGCCGCCATCACCTTGCTTAAAGGCGATTTGGCGGGCATCGCCCGAGCGCGGCTGCTCAGCCAGGCGGTGATGCGCAATATTCGGCAAAATCTGGTTTTTGCGTTTATCTATAACGGCCTTGGCGTGCCGGTGGCAGCGGGCTTGTTATATCCGGTGTTTGGCTTGCTGTTGTCGCCGATCATCGCGGCGGCGGCGATGAGCTTGTCGTCGGTGTCGGTGATCGGCAATGCTTTGCGGTTGCATGGCGTGCGGATTGGCGTAGACAATTAACGCCTGTGATGAAGGCGTGAGCGCAACGCGGCATGGATGAATTTGAACTGATCGGGCGCTATTTGCGGCCATTGGCGACGGCGCCGGCGGCGCGTGGCTTGATGGATGATACCGCTTTACTGACGCCGCCACTGGGCCAACAATTGGTGCTGACCAAGGACATGCTGGCCGCCGATGTTCATTTCCGCGCCAGCGACCCGCCCGCCGCCATCGCCGCCAAGGCCTTGCGGGTCAATTTGTCGGATCTGGCGGCCAAGGGCGCGCGGCCTGAAGGCTATTTGCTGGGGCTGGGGCTTGGCGGCAACGAGGATGCGGCCTGGCTGGAGGCTTTCGCCAGCGGTTTGGCGGCGGATCAAGCCTTGTATGGACTGACGCTTCTGGGCGGCGACACCATCGCATGTCCCGGTCGCCTGGTGCTGTCGATCACCGCCTTGGGTTGGGTGCCCGAAGGCGCGATGCTGGCGCGGTCCGGGGCTGGCATTGGCGAACGGGTTTATGTTTCCGGCAGCCTGGGCGATGCCGCCTTGGGTCTTGACCTATTGGCCGGGCGCTTGACTGGTCTGGTTGACGCCGCCGCGACCTATCTTGGCAATCGCTATCTTTATCCCCAACCCAGATTGGCGCTGGGCGCGGCTTTACGCGGGGTCGCCACCGCGGCCGCCGATATTTCAGACGGACTGGCCAGTGACATTGGGCATATCTGCGCGGCGTCCGGCATTGGCGCGCGGCTTTGGCTAGATCGCTTGCCGCTGTCGGACGCTGCTTGCAGTACCGGCATGGATGCAGATGCGCTCCGCCGTCGCGCCGCCACCGCTGGCGATGATTATGAACTGGTTTGGACCGCGCCCGCCGCCGCCGAACAGCGGATCTTAGCGATTTCCCAAGAATTGGGCCTCAACATCGCGTGCGTGGGCGAAACCCAGGCCGGCAAGGGCGTGACCGCGCTTGATGCTGGCGGTCGGCCGGTCGACTTGGCGTTGGGGGGTTATCGTCACAATTTTTAGGCAGGTGCCGACATGGCGGATGGATCAGAAAAAAAAGACGGCGCGGCAACCGACGCGGCGCCAGCCAAGGCCGGCAAGGGCAAGCTGATGCTGATCTTGCTGCCTGTCTTGGGCCTATTGCTGGGCGGCGGCGGGGTCGCTGGTTATTTCCTGGTTTTGGCGCCGCCACCTGGTGACGCGGCGGCGGTTGCCGAGGCAAAGGTCGAGGAAGCGCCGATCATCACCCCGGTCTTTGTCAAGCTGGAGCGCCTGTCCGCGCCCCTGATCGACGCCAAGGGCCGATTGGCGGGCTATGTTGGGCTTGATTTCCAACTTGAAGTCGATGGCGACGAAAATGCCCAAATATTGGAGGATCACATGCCGATGGTACGGCATGCGGTCAATATGGCGCTCAACACGAAGGGCGGCGGCATGCCGGACAATCCACGTCTGATTGATTATGAAGGCATTGCCGCGACCACCCTTGAGGCGGCCAATCAATCGCTGCCAAAGCCGCTGATCTTGTCGGTGCAAATTCAATCGGCGACGCCGCGTTAGTCGGATGCGGATTGCCGCGCGTCATCTGTCTTGGCCCCTGAAGTCGCCGTTCCGCATCGCCCGCGGCGTCAAAACCGCCGCCGACATGGTGCTGGTGGAAGCGGTCCAAGACGGGGTCACTGGCCGGGGCGAAGCCGTGCCCTATGCCCGCTATGGCGAAAGCGTGGAACAGGCATTGGCGCAATTGGCCGAGATCGGGCCACGGATCGATGCCAGCTTGTGCGAGACCGATTTAGCCAGTTTGTTGCCGCCTGGTGCGGCGCGCAATGCCTTGTCCTGCGCGCTGCTGGACTGGGCCGCCAAGCGCAATGGCGTGGCGGTTTGGCACCGCCTGGGCCTGGCCGCGCCAACATCCTGCGATAGCGCTCAAACCATCGTCATTGATACGCCCGCCGCCATGGCCGCTGCCGCTGCCCGCCACCAAGATTGGCCGTGGCTGAAAATGAAGCTGGACCGGCATGACATTCTGCCCAGATTGCAAGCCGTCCACCGTGCCGCGCCCAATGCGCGCTTGATTGTCGACGCCAATGAAGGCTGGGATATCAGCCTGCTGTCCAGCCTTGAACCGGCTTTATGGGATTTGGGCGTAAGGCTGCTGGAACAACCCTTGCCCGCGGGCGCCGATCAGGCGTTGCGGGATTTTCCCCATCGGGTGCCGATCTGCGCCGATGAAAGCTGTCATACCGCCGCCGATCTGCCGCGCCTCCAGGGGCTTTATGATGCCGTCAATGTCAAGCTGGACAAAGCCGGCGGCCTGATCGCGGCGCGGGATTTGCTGGCCGCCGCCCGGCAGCGCGGTTTCATGGTGATGCTGGGCTGCATGGTCGCCAGTTCCTTATCCATCGCGCCGGCCATGCTGCTGGCGTCCGAAGCCGACTTCATCGACCTGGATGGTGCCCTTTGGCTGGCCGAGGATTGGCCCGGCGGTGTGCGATATGATGGCGCGCGGCTGCATCCGCCGGCCCCCGGCTTTTGGGGCGGCCTATAAAAAGCCGACTTAAAAATGGGTGCGCCAGCCCAGTTCGAAACCGGCGCGGGCCTTTGATCGGCCGGGCGTGCTGGCACTGTCGGTTTGCAGCCGCAATTCCAATTGCACATCGCCCCAGGGCAGGGGCGCGTTCAATTCCGCTTCCAGCATTTGCAAGGTTTCCCTATTGGCGGAAGGCACCAGGCGGGCAAAGGAGGTCTCGTTCAACTCGATATGGCGGGCGCTGAGGCGATAGGACCAATTGCGGGAGTCGGTCAGCATGCCGGTCAGCGTCGCCGACCGGGAATCGCCGCCAATGCTGGGTCCAAGCACCCGGCCGCGATAAGTGAAGCCGTCGGTGAAAATGAAATTTGTGAAGCTGACCCGGGGATCGTTGGTCACCAAGGGTCCCAAGATGCGGTTGGCCAAGGTGTCGGTAAATTCAAAGCCCAGGCGCCAAAAGCCGCCTTCCTGGCCCCAGGGTCGAGTCATGCTGGCGCCTAGATTGGCGCTGATCTTGTCGAACAAGCCGGCGATTTCATCCTCGCCCATGATTTCGCCATACAGGCTATAGCTGGCGTCGCCACTTGACCAACCATAGCGAAAATCGCCGCTGGCCAATTGATTGCCGGGTTCATTGAGAGTGCCGGTGTTTTCCGAGCCATCGAAGGGAAACAAAGCCTTGCGCCAAATGTCAATGCCGCAAGGCCGGCCATCGCCGCATAATTGCAGGGCGCGGGTGAAGCCGATTTCCAGATTGTCCAGCGGATTGAAGGTCAGCCTGAGCCCGGCGATGAAATGATCCGAAAATTCCCGCTTTTCGTCGATCAGGCTGACAAAGCCCTCGAATTGCCAGGGACCCAGCCAGCTTAGCCATTTGGTTTGAAACGGGCGCGGTTCCAAACGCTTGAAGCCGACCTTGGGCGCTGGGCGGGCGTTGGTCGAGAAAATCAACGCCGCTTCCTGGCCTGACCCCCACCATTGTTCCATATAGCCGCCATAAAGCGCCCAATTGCCGATCGCTTGCGCCAAATAGCTGCCGTCAAAATGGCGGTCGCCATTGCGCGGATCGTCGCGATAGCCGACCCGGGCGCTGACATAGGTGCTGGACCATTGCCGCTCCAGCCGAACGAAAGTTTCGCCATCGCCGCGGGCGCTGTCGCCAAAATCGCGGATCAGCGCTGGTTCATTGGTGACCGAGAAGCCGAATTGGGTTTGAATGCCTTGGCGGTCTTCCCGTCCTGGCATCAGGCGCTCGACCCGGTCAATGGCGCGCTGGACGTGCAGCGGCAAGGCGCGATCGCCGAGATTGGCAAGGCTGGCGGAAATCTGCGCCCAGGGGATCGGCCAAGAGGTGATTGGCCCCTTGATGACATTATAGTCAGCCAATAATTCGATATCATTGCGCAGGCGCCGATCGCCCGGCTCCGCCCAAGGCGCCGCCGCTGCGGGCGCCGAGGCCATCGCGGCCAACATCGCGATCAACGGCAGGATATTGCGGTATAGCGGCACGGGCAGTGTCCCTTGTGGCGATGTTTGCGCGGTTATTAACCAAGATTTCTTGTCAAGGCCAGCGCCGCTTTTGCGGGCGCCAGGAAAGTCACTAGCGGCGCGCGCGCTAATATTTTCTAAAGCATGCCGGTTTGTTTGAACCAGGAGAAGGCATCGGCCAGGGCTTCGACGGCGGGGCGCGGCTGATAGCCGAGGTCGCGCTTGGCCTTGTCGGAGCGGAAATACATATATTTGCGCGCCAGCTTGACACCGTCGACGGTGACGAACGGCTCCCATTTTGGCCACAGCCGCGCCGCCGCTTCAGCGCCATAGGCCAAAGGCAGCACCGCGCCGGCCGGTATCGCCGCCAAGGGTGGTCGGCGGCCGGCCATGCGGGTGATCTCGCACAAAATGCGCGCCAAGGTCATATTTTCGCCGCCGAGAATATAGCGCTGCCCGCTGACACCTTTTTCGCAGGCCAGCACATGGCCTTCCGCGACATCGTCGACGTGAACGACATTCAGACCGGTGTTGACATAAAATGGAATCTTACCGCCCGCCGCTTCCAGCACGATGCGTCCGGTCGGGGTTGGGCGCATATCGCAGGGGCCGATCGGGGTGGAGGGATTGACGATGACGATTGGCAGTCCATCGGTCCGCGCCAAGGCCTGCACGGCTTCCTCAGCCAGGAATTTCGAGCGCTTGTAATGGCCGCACATGTCGGCCAGGCTGGTCGGCGTCTCCTCATCGGCGCCGTGCTCCGCGTCGCCTGCCTTCAAGGTGGCGACACTGCTGGTATAGACGATCCGCTCAACTCCGGCGGCGGCGGCGGCCTTGATCAGGCCAACGCTGCCATCGACATTGGTGCGGTACATGACTTCCGGATTTGGCACCCATAACCGATAGTCTGCGGCGACATGATAAAGCGCGTGGACATCGTTCAGCATCGCCGGCCAGGTGCTAGGGTCCAGCAGGTCGGCTTCCACAATCTCGGCGTCCAGCCCCTCCAGATTGCGCCGGCCGCATCCGGGACGCACCATCGCCCGCACCCGCGCGCCGTCGCGCAGCAGCCGCCGCACCAAGGCGGAGCCAACAAAGCCATTGGCGCCAGTGACCAAGATCGCAGACCTCATGCCGCACTCCGTTTTGACACTTGCCCGGTTGCGGCCCATAGGCTTAGTTGTGGCCCATGGCAACCATCATCATCACGGCCGATGATTTCGGTTTGAGCGCGGAGGTGAACGCGGCTGTCGAACAGGCGCATCGCGCCGGTGTATTGGCAGCGGCCAGCCTGATGGTGGCGGCGCCCGCCGCCGCCGACGCCATCGCCCGTGCGCGGCTGCTGCCAGCCTTGCGGGTTGGCCTGCATGTGGTGTTGGTTCAAGGTTCCCCCCAACTGGCCGCATCCGAGGTCAAGGCCCTGGTCGATGACCATGGCCTATTTCCCGATAACCTTTTTCGCGCCGGTTTGACATGGTTTTTCTCACCCGCCGCCCGCCGGCAATTGCGCCGCGAAGTGGCGGCCCAATTCGCCGCATTTCGCGCCACTGGGCTGATTATGGATCATGTCAACGCGCATAACCATATGCATTTGCATCCGACCGCCTTCGCCGCGATTTTGCGCGAATTGCGCCGCCAACCGGCGGTGCCCATGCGCTGGCCGCGCGAACCTTGGCGGATCAGTTGGCGCGACCATGCGACCTTGAAGTCCCGGGGCCTGGCCCTGCTGGAGCGGGCGGTGATGGCGCCATGGCTGGGTTGGATGCGGCTGCGTCTCAAAGCCGCCGATATTGCCCATAATGACTGGTTATTGGGCCGGGCGCAAAGCGGGCGCTTGGATGAAACCGCGATTTTAGGTTTATTGCAGGAATTGCCTAGCGGCGTGGTCGAACTTTATTGCCATCCGTCCATCCACGGCAACGCCGCGTTAACGTCAATGATGGCATGCAGCGATGGCGAGGCCGAATATCAGGCGCTGATCAGCCCAATGGTTTCGCAGACATTGATTGCCAAGGGGTTGCGTCCTGGCGGCTTCGCCGATATTTAGGCGGCATGAGTGCGTTGGGCCATGGGTGTTGGTCTTAATTCGGACAATTTAGGTTGGAAGATACCGTCGTCGCTTCCCGTTAAAGTCTTATGCAACAGGGATATTCGCCCATGCGCGCGCACCGTTTCAGCTCCAATGGCGTCGGCTTGCCGGAGGATGTGCGCTATATTGGCCGGTTGCAGGAATCCGCGGCTGAGGATCTCAGCAATGGTCGTGCCCGCCAACAGCTTCAAAGCCAAGGTTATGTCTTGCTGCGCCAGCTATTGCCGCGGGCCCAGGTCTTGGCGGTGCGAGACGCTTATTTCCGCGCCACCGCCGCGGTGGCCGCAGCGCCTGATTATGGCGTGGCCGGGCATCCCGCGCATCAATTCGTGCGTGGCGACGTGTTTCGCGGCTTTCTTGGCATGGATATTTTCCGCGCTATCGCCCAATCATTGATGGGCAGCGATGTGCAACAGATCCGGCGCACGCCGTTGCGGCATTTCCGTCCGCACCAGAAGGCGGCTTCGCGGGCGCATGTCGATGGCACTTACATTGCCGGCGCCGCGCAAGATATTCTCACCTTATGGGTGCCGTTGGGCGATTGCCCGGTCGATGCGGGCGGGCTGATTTATTTGGAAGGCTCGCATGACGGTGTCGCCGAACAGGCCTTGCGCGGCAAGCCTGCGCCGACCGACCGGCCGCATGACGGCAGGCCATTATCGCATGACCTGAAATGGGTCGCCGATCAAACCAATCGCCGTTGGCTGATGACCGATTATCAAGCCGGTGATTTGATCGTGCATTCACCCTTGATCGTGCATGCCTCGTTGGATTCCAACAGCGACCAGGCGCGGTTGTCGACCGACATCCGCTTCATCCGCGCCGGCAGCCCCGCCGACCCGCGTTGGGCGGATCATTGGGCCGCCGATGATGGCTACTGATCTCGCGAACATGCGTTGAACCGCCGTGGCTGAGCGGCCTGCCAAAATCGATCGGGTGCTGGCGCAACTAGTCCGCGCCGCCCAACGCTGGCCATGGCGGGTGGCGCTATTAGCGCTGTTGGTTTGCACTGGGCTGGCATTTCATGCTGTCGGCCGCTTGGGCATCAACACCGACACCAACGCGCTATTTGCCGACGATCTCGATTATCTGGCTAATGAAGATCGTTTCGATCGCTTATTTCCCGATGAGACGGATCAAATCCTGATTGTCATCGACGCGCCGACAGCGGCCAAGGCATCCGCCGCCGGTGACCGCCTGGAAGCGCATTTAGCAGGTCAACCGGCTCTGTTTCCCAGCGTTTACCAACCGATGGGTGGGCGGTTTTTCCGTCGTCACGGCTTGTTGTATTTGGACCAGGCGGTGCTGAATGACCTCGCCGATGACTTGAGCGCGGCGCAGCCGGCCCTGGCCAGCCTGGCGCAACAGCCGGGCTTGGAAGGCGCGTTGCATTTGGTGCGGCTGGCGTTTCGGGCCGAGGCCGAGGGCCAAGACGGCCTGACTGCCGCCGCGCCGCTGCTAGATGCCTTGGCGGCCGCGCTGGAGCATGGCCTGGCCGATGGCGATGCGCGGCTGGACTGGCAAGCGTTGATGCCGGCCGATGCTGCCGCCTTGCCGTCAAATCGTGCGCTGGTGCAGGTGCGGCCGATTCTCGATAAGACCGCCTTGCTGCCCGGCCGGGCGGCGACAGAGGCGATCAGGGATGCCGCCCAACAGCTTGGTTTGACGCCGGAACAGGGCTATCGGCTGCGGCTGACCGGTTCGGTAATTTTGGCGGATGAGGAATTCGCCAGCCTGGAGGACAGCGCGCCCTTGGTTGGGCTGGTCGCCCTAGGCTTGGTCAGCTTGATTTTGGCGCGCGCCTTGCGCCGCCCAGCGGTGATCCTGGCGGCCTTGATCTGCCTGGCCGCAGGCTTGGCCGCGACCATGGGCTGGGCCGCCCTCGCGGTTGGCGAATTGAACCTGATCTCGGTTGCCTTCGCGGTGATGTTCATTGGCCTGGGCGTTGATTTCGCCATTCAATATTGCACCCATGTCCAGGCCATGCATGTGGATGGAACCGGCGCGCCCGATGCCGTGGCGCATCGTATTGGCCGGCCCTTGCTGGTGGCGGCGCTGGCCACGGCGGCGGGGTTTTTCGCCTTTTTGCCGACCGATTATCAAGGTGTCGCCGATCTGGGCGTGATCGCGGGGGGCGGTATCGTCATCGCCTTTTTCCTGACCTTGACACTGTTGCCGGCCCTGTTGCGCATTTTCGGCCCTGGTCCGGCCAAGATCGAAGTTGGCCTGGCCGCTGAGCGGGCTGCGGCGCTGAATGCCTGGCTGTTGCGCCAGCGCGGTCCGGTGTTGATGCTAGCGGCGGGGCTCAGCCTTGTGGCGCTATTGGGCATTGCCCGATTGGCGTTCGATTTCGACCCGCTCAACCTCAAGGACCCGAAGGCGGAGGGGATGCAGACCCTCAGGGCGCTGATGGCCGATCCCTTGAACACGCCATATGGCCTGAATGTCGCGGCGCCCACGGCGGCGGCGGCGCGGGCGACGGCGGCGGCGCTGCAGGCATCGCCCCGGGTGAGCGCGGCGGTGACGGTGTTCGACCTGGTCCCGCAAGACCAGCCGGCCAAGCTGGCGGTGCTTGATGATCTCGGCTTTTTGCTAGGGCCGGCCTTGTCTTGCGGTGCGGACCTGGCGGTGGCGAAAGGCCCGGCCTTGCAGGCCGCGGTGGCGCAAACCGCGGCCGCGCTGGCAGACGCGCAAGCACCGGCGGCGCGGACCTGGCGGGCATTGCTGGCGCGGCTGACGGCGGCGCCGGTGGCGCGGCTTGAGGCATTGTCAGGCGCGCTGCAGCAAAGCTTCGCCGGCCAATGCAGGCTGCTGGCCGAGGCCCTGGAAGCCGGCCCAGTGACGCTGGCCGATTTGCCGCCGGCCCTGCATCGCGCCTGGGTGGCGCCAACAGGTGCTCATCGTGTTCAGATTTTCCCCGCCCCATCGAACCCCAGCCCAGGCGACTTGCGCGCCTTTGCAGACAGCGTGCGGCAGGTCGCGCCAACCGCTTCCGGCCCACCGATCAGCATTTTGGAATCCGGTCGGCTGGTGATTGGCGCCTTTGTCACCGCCAGCATGCTGGCGCTGGCCGCCATTGCCGTGCTGTTGGCCTTCGCCATGCCCCGCCTGAGCGACGCGCCGCGCGTGCTGTTGGCCTTGGGCCTGGCGATATTATGGACCTTGGGAGGCTTGGGCCTGGCTGGCGTGCCGCTCAATTTCGCCAACATCATTGGCCTGCCATTGCTGTTGGGCATTGGTGTGACGTTCCCAATTTATGTGGTGCATGCGTGGCGCCGGGGCGAGGGCGCCTTGCTGGCGGCGCCGGTGGCGCGGGCGGTGCTGTACAGCACGCTGACAACGCTGGCGTCCTTTGGCAGTCTGGCCTTGTCTAGCCATCCCGGCACCGCCAGTCTTGGTGTGCTGCTCAGTCTGGCGCTGATCCTCAGCTTGCTTGCGACTGGGCTGTTCCTGCCGGCCTTTCTCGGCCAGCCGCCCGCCGATTAGGGTTGGCCGCGTTCCAGCGCCTGGTTGCGCAGCCGGACGATCAAGCCGTCGACGCCATCCTGCTTCAACACGGCGGCGAATTGCGCCCGCCACAGCGCCAACTGGCTGACGGAACCGTCGAGATAAATGTCGATCACCTGTCCATCCAACAGGCGATATCCCAAGCGCACGGGCGCATCGTTTTTGGGCGTGATGCTGGTTTCCACCACCAGCGTTTCGCGATTGCCGGGCTTCACCCCTTGGGTGGCAAACACTTCGCCGTCATAGGCCGTGAACTCGCTGGCATAATGGCTGATCACCCATTGCGTGAAGGCGTCGATGATAGTTTGGCGCTGGCTGTCGTCCAATCCGCTCCATGGCGCGCCGACGATCAGCCGGCACATGAATGGCAGGGCGAAGGTGCGCTCGATCGCGGGTGTCAGTTTTTGTGCTCGGCCGGAAAAGCCCAGTTCTGGGCCTTGTTTCATGACCCCGAGCAAGCTGTCGTGAAAATCCCCAACCAATTGCGCGGCGGCCTGGGGCGGGGTGGCGTTGCTGGCGGCGGCTGGGCCAACGGCCGCCAACACCATGCCGGTCAGCAAGACGATGGCCCAAGAGCGGATGTTTTTCATGATCGGCACCCATCCTTTCTAAGCGGCTCATCTTGAGCCCGATAACGACTTAGCATGGTGCATTTATGGCAAGGAGCCGCTAAACCGTGGCGATGACCGTGATTGCATCCATTCTCGCGTTTCTGCAAGGCTTGGCATTGCTGCCGGTTTTGGGCGGCAGCGTGTTTTCCCTGCTTTGCGTGGCGGCGGCTTGGCGTTTGCGCCGGCAACACCGGCAGCCATCCGCGCCGTTCACGCCGCCTGCCAGTGTGTTAAAGCCGGTTTATGGCCTGGACCGCGAACTGGAAGCCAATTTGCGCAGCTTTTGCCAACAGGACTATCCCGATTACGAAGTGATTTTGTCGCTGCAACGCCATGACGATCCGGCGCGGCCAATCCTGGAAGCGCTGGCGCGGGACTATCCGGACCGTGTCAAGCTGGCGGTAGAGGAAAGCCCGCCGGCGCTGAACGGCAAGGTGCAGAACATGGTCATCGGCTATCGGGCGGCGGCGCATGATCTGTTGGTGATTTCCGACAGCGACACCCGCGTGCCGGCCGACTATCTGCGCCGCATCGTCGCGCCATTGGCTGATCAAGAGGTCGGCTATGTTTGCACGCTTTACCGCATCGTTCGGCCGCGCAATCTGGCCGAGACGTTGGAGCTTCTCACCATCAACGCCGATTTCGTGCCCAGCATCTTGTTCACCGACTGGACCAAAGCGGCGGTGTTTTGCCTGGGCGCGTCGATTGCCTTGCGCCGCGATGATCTGGAAGCGATTGGCGGCCTGGCCCCGTTGGCCGAATATCTGGTCGAGGATCAGGAAATGGGCCGCCGCTTGATCGCCCAAGGCAAGACCATGCGGCTGCTGCCCTTGGCGGTGGACATGCTGCCGGACTATGCCGGGCTGCGCGATTGGTGGCGGCATGTGGTGTATTGGGATCAAAACACCAAGGCCGCGCACAAGCCTGGCTTTGCCGCGACGGTGCTGATCCGCGCGGTGCCTTTCGCGGCCATATATTGGGCGGCGAGCGGATTCGCGCTGGCCGGGCTGGCGGTGCTTGCCGCCGCCGTCCTCGTCAGGTTGGCCGGCGCCGCCGGCATCGCGCTGCTGCTGGGCGACCGCGCTAGCCTGCGCCATTTATGGCTGTTGCCGTTGCGCGATGTGTTGGGCTTGGGCTCCTGGGCGGCGGCCTTGGCTAAGCGCCGTTTTGTCTGGCGCGGTCATGAATTTGACCTCAGCCCGGAAGGCCGGATCATGCCCCGCAGCGGGGCCGACGGGTGAAAATCCTTAGCGCCATCGCATTATTGACCGGCATCGGCTTACTGGGCTGGTTGCTGCTGTCATTGGATGTGACAGCGGCGCTGAAACTGGCCGCGACCTTGGGTTGGGGGGGCGGGGCCTTGGTGCTGCTGCCTTTCGCGCTTGGTTTCGCGGTGGAAATCGTCGCCTGGTCGTTATTGTTTCCACAAGCTTTGCATGGTCTGCGCTGGTTCGGCCGACTGTGGCGGGTGAATATGGTTGGCGAGGCGTTCAATGTGCTGATGCCGTTGGGCAGCCTTGGCGGCGAGCCGTTCAAGGCGTTGTTGCTGAAGCGCCATTATGGCGTTGGCTTTGACGCGTCTGGCGTGTCGCTGGTGATGATGCAGGCGCTGCTGGCGATGGCGCAGGCGCCGTTCGTGCTGTTGGGCGTTGGCTTGGCGGCGGAACTGCATGTGCTGCCGCCGGGTCTGCAAGACGGCCTGGCGTTCACTGCCTTTGCATTCGCCGGGGTCATGCTATTGGCTTGGGCGGCGTGGCAGGGCCGCTGGCTGGGCCAAGCTATTGCCTGGCTGGAGGCGCGCGCTTTCGGCCAGCGTCCGGCCCAAGCGCTGGCGGCGCTTGACCAGCTAGAGAATCAGATGTTTGGGTTCATCCGCGCGCACAAGCGGCGGTTCTGGCTGGCCCTGGCATTGTTCTTCGCCAATTGGGCCGCCGGCGCGGTAGAAATTTGGATAATTCTGCACTTATTGGACGCACCGCTCAGCCTGGCCGAATGCTGGGTGATCGAATCTGCCATTGTTCTGGTGCGCACCGCGACCTTTTTCATCCCCGCCAATCTGGGCAGTTTTGAAGCGGCGACGGTTTATGTGGTCGCCGCCATGACCGGGGCGCCCGATCTGGGCCTGGCGCTGGCCTTGATCCGGCGCGGGCGCGAATTGCTATGGTCGGCGGCGGGCCTTGGGATTGGCGGCTGGTATCATTACCAAGGCCCGCGACCAGTTTAACTGAAGGTCTGCTTGGCGGCGCGCAGGGCGGCAAGGGTGCGGTGCGCGTCATCCTCGGTCATGCTGGCGAAGATCGGCAGGCAGACATGGCGGGCGCAGAGCCGCTCGGCCTGGGCCAGATCACCGCTGTTCAAATCGGCGAAGACCGGATGGCCATGCAGCGGCGCTTCATAGACTTCGCCTGAACACGCAATGCCGTGGTGATCCTTGAGATAGGCCTTGAACGTCGCGCGGTCGAGATGATCCGTTAGCATGGCCGGGTATTTATAATAATTGGCGATGCAGCCGGGCGGGGCAGGGATCGGGGCAAGGCCGAGGTCCTCGGCCACCAAGGTGGCATCGAAAATCGCGGCGATATGCCGGCGTGCCGCCACCATGTCGGCCAAATGGCTGAGATGGCGCAAGCCGATCACCGCATGCGGTTCCGACAGGCGCCAATTGCTGCCAAGCCGAACATGACGGTTTTCATGGAAACTGGCCTTGCCCTGGTCGCGGTAAAGGCGCGCTTCGGCGGCCAAGCGGTCGTCATCGGTGATGATCATGCCGCCTTCCGCTGCTGTCATTACCTTGGTTGGATAAAAGCTGAAGGTGCCAGCAATACCAAAGGTGCCGGCATGGCGCCCGGCCTGGGTGGCGCCATGGGCATGGGCGGCGTCCTCCAACAGCCACAACCCGTGGGCCTTGGCCGCCTCCACCAGCGCGGACATTTCGTCGGTGACGAAACCGGCGATATGCACCACGATCGCGCCGGCGGTGTTGGGGGTGATGCGGCGGACCAGTTCATCGGCGCTGGTCGACATCGTGCGGAGGTCTGCGTCCATCAACACCGGGCGGCCCCCGGCGGCCAGCACGGCGGCGGCGGTGGCGAAAAAGGTGTTGGCTGGCACCAGCACGTCCTTGCCGGCCACGTCCAACACGCGCAGGGAAATTTCCAACGCGCTGGTGCCGCTGGAGACCGCCACCGCATGGCGGGCACCGGTGACGGCAGCAAAGTCCCGCTCAAAGCGTTCGCCATAGGGACCCATGGTCAGCCGGCCGGTGGTCAGCACTTCGGTGATGTGTTCTGCGATCCAGGCGCGGTCTTCCGCGTTGAAATCGATACGGGTGGGTGGCACCGGCGCATGATGGGTATCAAGGGGTTGCGGTTTGTCGTACATCTGGCACCTGAATGGCTGCGGCAATCGATGCCGCGACCATAAGCCAAGGCCGTTGGCAAAGCTACCTTCGCTGCGCTAGCTTTGCGCCCGAACAGGGGACTCGCGCCGATCATGCTCAGCTTCGCCAATCCTCGCAATCGCGGGCGCCATGCCTGGCTGGTGTTGGCATTGTTGCTGTGGTTGCCGGCCTGTGCCAGCAGTCAGGACGCGGCCCTGGCCCCAGACCCACTGGAGCCGTTCAACCGCGCCATGCTGGGGGTGAATCGCGGGCTGGAAGTGGTGGTGGTGCGCCCGGTCGGCAGTGTCTATCGCAGCTTGACGCCGGCGCCAGCGCGGCGTGCCATTTCCAATGTCGCCGCCAATGTGTTCACCCCGGTCAGCGCGTTGAATGCCCTGCTGCAGGGTAAGCCCAGCCAAGCCGGGCGCTCAATACTGCGCTTCCTGGTCAATTCCACGCTTGGCCTGGGCGGTTTGATCGACGTGGCCAGCCGCCATGGTTTGCCCGCCCAGCGTGAAGATTTTGGCCAGACCCTGGCGGTTTGGGGGTTGGGCAATGGGCCCTATCTTGTGCTGCCGCTGATTGGCCCGACAACGCTGCGCGACGGCATTGGCTTGGGCGTTGACACCGTCACCGATCCTCTATTCTGGATCCTCGACGGCCCAGTTGAAAATTACAGCTATTATGGCGGTGCGCTGCTGGTGGCCTATGACGATCATCGCGATGATTTGGATGCGCTGCGCCGCGGGTCGCTGGATTTTTACGTGGCTTTGCGCAGCGCCTATCTGCAAAGCCGGCGCGATGCCGTGCATGACGGTGCCGCCGCAGCCGCCGAGGGGCCCGCTGATATTCTCGACAGCGTGCCCGCCGACTAACCGGCCTTGGCCAGCAGCGCTTCAGGGATCACGCACGTGGTGTTGCGCGCATCCAGCACCGCGAAGGTGCGGCCAATGCCGATGAACTGCGCCACGTCCATGCACAGCTCGACAATTTCCTTTTCGCTGAAATGTTCATGCAGGCGGATGAAATCCTCATCGCCGACCGAAAAATGATCCGACGCCATTTTCTGCGCATAGCGGATCGCGGCTTTTTCGCGCGGGCTGAACAGGTCCGACGTTTCCGCCTCGGGCAAAGCCGCGATCAGCGCCTCGGTCAATCCGTCATCGAAGGAATCCTGATAGCGGGCCGATAAGCAGCTTTGACATTGGTTGATCTGGGCCACCGCGAAGCGCATCAACTCCACCAGCTTGCGGCTGAGCAGGCCCTGGGTTTGCAGCGGCCAGTAAAAGCTGACGAAATGACGGACGATATCCGGCCGGTGGGCCAGCACCCGCATGCCGGTGGAATCGCCGGTCTGCGCCTCGATGCCGGCGCACATTTCGCGAATGTCGGGGTCCATCTGGTCATGATCCAACAGGCGCACGCGGGACATGGCGGAACTCCTTGCTTCTTGGCCTTGCGATCAGGTCTTGTCTTTGGCGTCGTCTTCGGAAATTGATCGATTTCGATTGAACAGCATAGCGCATTGGCCCAGGCAATTAAAGATCGGGCTATTAAAGATAGCGCGGGTCCGGCCATAAGACCGGCTCTTCCCGCACCAGCAGGCCGCTGAGGCTGGCGATGTCGGCATAGTCGCGGGCGACGCTGTCGTCGCGGCCGGCCCAGGCAGCGTCGAAGGCGGCCAGATCGGGCCACCAGCTCGATTCAACGCCGGCAAAGGCATTGGGCAAGGCGTCTGGCACTTGCAGCAGCGCGGTTTCGCGTTCCAGCCGCAGCGGCAGGGCCTCGGGCATCAGCAATGGGTGTTTCAAATCGCGCCAGCGGCCAAAGCCGTCGTCGGACAAGCCATGGGCCTTGGTGACGAACAGCATGAACTTGACCAGCCCAACGGCTTCCTTGCGGCCACGGCTGCCGTTTGCCACCGGCAGCGGTGAAGTGACCAGGCGTGAGCGGCCTTCCATGAAATTGGGCTCATCCAAATAAGCGCCTTCCAGATATTCCTGGCATTGGCCCAGCCGCAGCGCATCTTCCATGCTTTCGATCCACAGCTCCGGCACGCCGTCGGTGGCGATGGCCAGGCCGGGAATGTCATGGGCGATGCGGTGGTTTTGGACGTAGCCGCGCATGATGCCGGGTTTGACCAGCGCCAGCGCGTGCTGTTTGTGCGTGGTGCGCCAATATTGGCTGAAGGCGTCCAGGTCCATGTCCGCGCGGCGTTCGATAAGACCTTGAAATTTAAGCATTCCGTCGATCCCCCCTTGATTGACAGCTTCCGCGATCCGCAATCTTTACATGACACGCGTCATGGCCCATGGCAAGCGCTGACGGCATCTGGCCAAATCGGACAGCACTGGCAACGTCATGGTCGCGCTTCGGGCTTGCAGCGGCCCGGGTCATTGACTAATGTGCGCCCGCTCGGCCGCCGCCACCCGCGCGGCCCAGCGGAGAGGTGCCGGAGTGGTCGAACGGGGCGGTCTCGAAAACCGTTGTACTCTTACGGGTACCGAGGGTTCGAATCCCTCCCTCTCCGCCACTTCCATTTTCTGAACGCTCTCTCTGGTCTTTGGGCAGCCCCGAAAACCCCAGCTTCCGCGCGGCCCCGGGCGGGAAGCTGTTCACTGGCTTCCCGGCCGTTCCTCCCGAATTCCCTCTCTCTCCGCCCATTCTCTCCAAAGCTGTTGACTGCGCCCATTTGCTACGGGTTTGCAGGGCTCTGAATTTGCCGAGGAATTTCGGGTGGCGACAGCGGGGGATTCGTATCCCGGCCGAATTGGAGACGGAGCCCGGCATCAAACCCAATAATCGAGAATAAAGCACCTTCGGCCTTCCCCGGTGCGAGAGTCTTCATAGGGAGGACGAGGATGATGCGCAGTTACGCATGGGGCGTTGCGATCAACTTGTCTGCCACCGCAATCCGCATGGGAGGGACGCCAGATCGCGGCAACATGCTCATTTTTCAGGGTTTAGCTTGCAAGAGATCGGCACCTACAGCAAGGCAGGACATGGCTCATCATGTTGGACTTGACCAGAATCTATTACAACACTATTGTTGTAACAATGATTCCCGACCTCGTCCCATTGCCAGGTTCTCCATGGCCAGTTCTGCCTCCTGGGATACACCAGGCGACCCTCAGTGAGGTTGCAGCAGCGTTCGCGACCAACCCCCGGAGGCGCGAGCTCTTCGACGGGCTCGTTGATGCCTCCAACCGGCTTCTGGAAGCAGGATGCCCGACGGTTTATCTCGATGGCAGCTACGTGTCGGGCAAGCCAAAGCCTGGTGATTTCGATGCGTGCTGGGACCCGTCCGGGGTCGATCCGGCCAAGCTCGATCCCGTGTTTTTGCAGTTTGCCAACGGGAGGGCGGCGCAAAAAGCGGCGTTCAAGGGAGAATTTTTTCCCTCGTCGATGATGTGCGCGGATGTGGGGCGGGCGTTTGTCGAGTTCTTTCAACAGGATCGTTTCACAGGGAAACAGAAAGGGATCATCTCCAGACCGCTTTCGGCCGATCCGCTTCTTTCGAGGAAGGTGCAGCCATGATCTACAGCGACAAGCAATACGGCATATCGAGCGCGCAGCTTGCCAAGCTTCAGGAAGCGCTTGCCGCCGCAAAGGACCGCGCTTCGGATCAGCCTTGGCTCAAGCAGGCGGAAATCGATGCGCTTAAGAGCCAGATCGCCGATATCGAGGCGGAGCTCGCGGAATACGGCCTCCTGAAATCCGGACAGGTCTCGTTCTCGAAGACCTACGCGCTTGAGGAGCTGCCGCGTGTGCTGGTGCAGGCGCGGATCGCTTCTGGCATGAGCCAGACGGACCTTGCTGAAAGGCTCAACATGAAGCCGCAGCAGGTGCAGCGTTACGAGGCGACCGACTACATGGGCGCGAGCCTCGCGCGGCTGATCGAGGTGGCGCGAGCGCTTGGTGTGAAGGCGTCAGGGACTTTCGAGGGGCCGAAGCAGGCCGGCGGATCGGTATTCGCATGGGGTGATGCCGAGGATATCGTTTGGGGCCAGCTTCCCTACAAGGAGATGATCAAGCGCAAGTGGTTTGACGTGCCGCGCGGCGGGGATCCGATCGAGAAGGTCAAGGAGTACTTCCTGCACGCGGCTGGGCCGCAATTTGCGACGGCGCTGCATCGCAAGAAAATGCACAGCGGCAATGTGCCGAACGAATACGCGTTGCTCGCTTGGCAGGCACGCGTTCTGGAGCGTGCGCGCGCCAAGATAGAGGAAGGCACTCTCGGTGCGTTCGCGTTGGACGATCGATGGCTATCGGATCTTGCGCGCCTCACAAAGCGAAAGGACGGGCCGAAGCGTGCCCGCGATCTGCTCGCCAAGAAAGGGATCGTGCTGGTTGTCGAGCGGCCTCTGCCAGGGTCTTACCTCGATGGCGCGGCTATGCTTGCTGATGGTGAAACGCCGGTCGTCGGCCTGACCCTTCGCTATGACCGGCTTGATAATTTCTGGTTCGTGCTGATGCACGAACTGGGGCATGTCTTCCGGCATTTGTTCGATGGACTGCGCTTCGACTTCTTCGATGAGGAAAGCGCGAGTGATACCGACGTAATCGAGGTTGAAGCAGACAAGTTCGCGCTCGATACGTTGATACCGGAAGACTTGTGGGATCAGTGCCTGTCCCGTTTTGCCCTTTCCGAAGAGGCAGTCAGGATCGACGCAGAAACGATTGGAATCGATCCCGCCATAATCGCCGGACGCATCAGGAAGGAGCGTGGAAACTATACCATCCTGAACAACCTGGTCGGCCAAGGCCAGGTGCGCTCGCAGCTCGAGGAGGCAGGCGATGATCTTGACTAAAGACATGTATGTGCCGGCTGTGCGGTGGCGGCAGGGTGAGTATCAGGCGCTTTTCCGCCTTGCCGCTGCCGCCAAAGATCGCATTGTCCCCTTCATCACCATTCCCGAAGTCGAATTCGATTTCGAGACACGGCAGCCGAAGAAGTCGGTCCAGGAGCACGTCCATCCGTTTGCTGCACGCTTCAACGCCAAGTGGGGGCAGCGTCCCGCGTGGGTCAGTGTTCATCCGGGCATAGTCGATAAGCCCATGGGCGATGGGAGGGACATACCCGCCTATGTGTTCGAAGCCCTGCGCGTATTCCAGGCGAACGCGATACCGGCGGCTCATCTCGACGTTGCCCCTCGGATCATTACGTCTGTCCAGGCGATCGTTGCGGCCGATGGCCTCGGCGTAGCAATTGCGATCCGTCTTGAAGACCTGATGAAGCCCGATACACGCACCCGTATCGACGGATTGGCCGCTTCGCTTGGCGTGACGCTCGACGAGGTTGACCTGGTGGTCGATCTCGGTGCGCCGAACTTCGAGCCGTATGACGCCTTCGCAGGCGCGCTGATTGCCGCTGTGCGCCGGCTTGGTGACCTCCATGCCTTCCGCAATTTCGCGGTGATTGGAACAGCGATGCCGGAGACCTTCAAGGATGTTGCGAAAGGCGCCGACCAGCTCCCGCGCCATGACTGGCTATTCTACCGGGTGCTCATTGGCAGGATGCCAGTCGGCATGCGGCTGCCGAATTATGGGGACTATACGATCGTCCATCCGGAATTTAAGGCGCTGGATATGCGCATAATCAAGGCGGCGGGGAAGCTCGTGTACACAACGCCTGGAGCCTGGGAAGTCCGTAAGGGCGGGGCATTCAACGACAATCGCGCCCAGATGCATGGTCACTGCGCTTCGATCGTGGCGTCAGGCAAGTTCAACGGTGCCGGCTATTCAAGCGGCGACGATTACATCGCCAAATGCGCGGTTCGCAAAGAAGGACCAAGCAATCAGACGCGCTGGAAGGAGGTGGCAATCAACCACCACATCACGCATGTACTTGACGATCTCGCCAGGCTTGCCGCTGCGCCATGAATGTCCGGATCGAGGCCGTGATCTCGGGAATGGTCATGGCTTCGCAAAGCATCTCGTAAAGCTGCTTTCTGGGCCGTCGGAGCTCCCTCGGCGCGTATCCTACCTGGCTCAACAGGTCGATAACTTCATCACGCCAGAGAAGATGCGCCATCATGACGGGGTCGATCTCGGGGTTGGAGGCGGCACTTCGTACCGCATGGAAGCTGATGCCGCCTCTTGGCCCCTGTTCCGCCTCGATCACACCGCACCATTCCGGCGTAGTGCCCATTATCTCCGCGACATGTTTCGGCGCGGCAACGATGGTGAGCTTCTGCAGTGTTCGCCGGTAGATGTCGATCTGTGTGCTGAGTCGGTCGAGCGTGTCCTTGGCACTCTTGATCTCGTAGCCATGAATGCAGCCGTTGATGACAGCTATGTCAACGCGGCTCCTCGCGTGGGCCAGACCCAGCTCGTCGATAACAAGCGTGTCAGGATGAGTCTTTGCCCGCCGTAAGTGCTTGGCATGAAGCGCCGAACGGATCTTTGAATCGGTCGTTGCGATTTGATTGGTCATAATCGGTTCGTGCCACTCTTTCCCCATGGTTATTTTGCTCCAACGCGTCGCCGGAACCAAGTTCCAATTCGACCCGTCCGGCTCCGCGTCGCGTCGCGCCGTCCTTTTCGCAGAGGAAAATGCACGATGCCAAGGACATATGCCAAAGAAGAGAATCGCGGAATGTATTACTGGCCGCCGCTTTGTCCCAAGAACATCTCCGCCTGCTCCTCCCACTCCACCGGGAACGGCTTCATCAATGTCACCATAGTGAGCCCCGCCGGCTGCCGCCCGTCGAGAATCATCTCGACGATGTCGGGCGCCAGCAGCGTGAGCCGCAGGATGCGGCTGACATAGGATGTGTTGATCTTCTCGGCCGCCGCGGCTAATGAAAATCTCTTGAGGGTGGGACGATGCGCATGCTGCGGGGGTGGCGTTGGTGGGGGCTGGGCGGTGTTGGCCGGGTTGGGTCTGGCCGGTCCATCAATTTTATCAGATCATGGCTGCGGTCTTTCAGCTTGCGGGCGATGACATGGGTGACGCCATCGGCTTTTTGCACTTGGCCTTCGATTTCCACCAGCCGCGCGCCCATGACAATGGGGCGGTGGGCTTCCATCACCTTGGGCCAGACGATGATATTGGCGATGCCGGTTTCGTCCTCAATGGTCATGAAGATGACGCCGCTGGCGGTGCCGGGCCGCTGCCGCACCAGCACGATACCGGCCAGACGTCTTTTTTCGCCATCGCGGCAGCCGAGAAGGTCGATGGCGGGCATCACGCCCTGCCGGCTCAGTTCGCGCCGTAAAAAGCTGATGGGGTGGGCTTTCAAGGAAAGCCGCATGGTCTGATAATCGGCGATCACCTGTTCGCTTAAGGCCATGCTGGGCAAGGCCATGGGCGCTTCCGCGCCTTGTTCGCTGCTTTCCGCATAGTCGAACAATGGCAAGGCCTGGCCCTTGGCCAGGCCGCGCACATCCCAAAGCGCCTGCCGGCGGTCCCGCCCCATCGACCGAAAAGCATCGGCCGCGGCCAGGGTTTCGATACTGGCGGCGGGCAGGCCGGAACGGCGCTTGAATTCCTCGATCGTTGGATAGCCATTGCCGCGCCGGGCGACGATCCGCTGGGCATCGTCCTGGCGCATGCCGCTGATTTGCCGGAAGCCAAGACGCAATGCATGCTGGCCGCCATCCATGGCTTCCAGCTTGTTGTCCCACGCACTGTCATTGACATCGACGGGGCGGATCTCGACGCCATGGTCACGGGCATCGCGCACGATCTGTGCTGGCGCGTAAAAACCCATCGGCTGAGCGTTTAATAGCGCGCATGCAAAGACATCGGGATAGGCCCATTTCAACCAGGCGGAGGCATAGACTAAAAGGGCGAAGCTGGCGGCATGGCTTTCCGGAAAGCCGTAATCGCCAAAGCCTTCGATCATGCGGAAACAGCGTTCGGCAAAATCCGGATCATAGCCACGTCCGGTCATGCCGCTCATGAACTTGTCTTTCAGCGTGCCGATGGTGCCGAGGCGCCGGAAGGTGGCCATGGCGCGGCGCAGCTTGTTGGCGTCGGCGCCGGAAAAACCGGCGGCGACCATGGCCAGCCGCATCGCCTGTTCCTGAAACAGCGGCACGCCCAGGGTTTTATCGAGGATTTTCTTTAACTCGTCGGGCGGGCCATGCGCCGGATCCGGCTGGGGATAATGCACGGCTTCCTCGCCACTGCGGCGGCGCAAATAAGGATGCACCATGTCGCCTTGAATGGGGCCAGGCCGGACCAGGGCCACTTCGATCACAAGATCATAGAAACAACGCGGCTTAAGGCGCGGCAGCATCGACATTTGCGCCCGGCTTTCCACCTGAAACACCCCCACGGCATCGGCCCGGCACAGCATGTCATAAACGCCAGGCAACTCCTTGGGCAGAGTCGCCAGCTCATAGGCCTTGCCATAATGGTCTTTGAGCAGGGCAAAGCCCTTGGCAAGGCAATTGAGCATGCCCAAGCCCAATATGTCGACCTTGAGGATGCCAAGGGTATCGATGTCGTCCTTGTCCCATTCGATGACGGTGCGATCGTCCATGGCGGCGTTACCGATCGGCACCATCTCGCAAAGCGGGCCATGGGTCAGCACGAAGCCGCCCACATGCTGCGACAAATGCCGGGGAAAGCCGATCAGTTCCCTGGCCAATTCCAATGTCCGCGACAGATGCGGATCGCGCGGGTCAAGGCCGGCTTCCCGCAGCCGCTTGGTGCCGATGTCGCGATCATAACGACCCCAGGAAATGCCGGCCAATAGCCCGGTGATGTCCACCGACAGGCCCATCACCTTGCCAACCTCGCGAATGGCGCGGCGCCAGCGATAATGGATCACCGTCGCCGCCAGTCCCGCTCGCATCCGGCCATAGCGCGCATAGATATATTGGATCACTTCCTCACGCCGGTCATGCTCGAAATCGACGTCGATATCGGGCGGTTCGCGCCGGTCGGCATTGATGAAGCGGTCGAACAGCAGGTCGATCTGATTGGGATCGACCGAAGTGATTCCCAGCGCAAAACACACGGCGGAATTGGCGGCCGAGCCGCGACCCTGGCAGAGAATATTCTGTGCTCGCGCCCATTGCACGATGTCATTCACGGTCAGGAAATAAGGCGCATAGTTAAGCGTGCTAATTAAGTCGAGTTCCCGTTCAATTAAGGCGCTGACCTTCGCCGGCACGCCGTCGGGATAACGCGCGGCGGCGCCCGCCCAACTCAAGCGTTCAAGATGCGCCTGCGGCGTGCTGCCCTTGGGCACTGGCTCGTCGGGATATTCATGGCGCAGTTCATCCAGCGAAAAGCGGCATGCCGCCGCCACCTCCAGCGTGCGGGCGAGGGCATCTTCATGGCCGGCGAACAGCCGCGCCATTGCCGCAGGACTTTTCAAATGCCGTTCCGCATGGGGGTGCAGGCGGTAGCCGGCATTCGCCATGGTGCAGCCTGCGCGAATGCAGGTCAGCACGTCTTGCAGCGGCTGCCGTGCGGCAACATGATAGGTCACGTCATTGGTGGCGATCAGCGGCAAGTCGGTTGTTTTGGCCAATTCGGCCAGGGCCGCGAGCCGCGCGGCGTCATCGCACCGGTACAGCATATGCGCGGCAAGGTGGCAGCGGGCGTCAAGCACGCTTCTGACGTGCCGGGCTTGCGCCTTGAAAGCCGCGTCGGGCAAGCCGGGCGGCGGCAACAGGATGAATATCTGACCTTCGGCCGCGCGTGCCACATCATCCAAGTTCAGCATGCATTGGCCTTTTGGCGCGCGCCTTTGGCCCAGGGTGAGCAGGCGGCATAATCGGCCATAAGCGCCACGGTCGGTGGGATAGCACAGCAGGCTGGGCGCATCTTCAAGGTCAAGCCGGCAGCCGACGATATATTGAATGCCGGCCTCCTTGGCAGCGGCATGGCCGCGGACGATGCCAGCCAGGCTATTGCGGTCGGTGATGGCGATGGCGGCATGGCCAAGCGCCTGGGCGCGGGCCACCAATTCGCTGGGATGGCTGGCGCCGCGCAGGAAGGAGAAATTGCTGCTGACCTGCAGTTCCGCATAGGCGGTCATGGCAGCAGGCCCTGCAGATACCAGCGTACGCTGGTATTGTCACGAGAGAGGCCTTCGCGGTAGAGCCATAAACGGTGGCCATTTTCCGTCATTGCCCGATAATAATCGCGGCAGGCCGCCGGATCGTCATCGCGCCACCATTCAGGGGCAATCCGTTCCGGTCCTTGGCAATCGACAAGCCTGTAAAGCTGTCGCCGCCATTGCACTTGTAAGGGCGGCTCTGTTGGCCCCAGGCTTACCGCATGCACGGCTTCCGGCGGCTCGAACAGCGACAACGGGCGCGGCGGCAATGCCGGCCTAGGCGGGGTAAAACGATCATCGGCTTTTAGTGATGCCAAGGCTTGGGCGCGCTCCGGACGGTGGCTGGCGCGGCTGGCGAAACATTGCACCCGCTGGTCGCCAAAGCGGTTGAGAAAGCGGTCGGTCAGGATGCCGAGCATGTCTTCATCGCGGGCGCCGTCGGCCAAGTCTTGCTGGTCGCCGGGCAGTTCTTCCACCTCATGGGCTTCCAACATCATGGTCTCGATGCCGAAACCGGGATCGAGCAATTCAAGCTTTTCCAAAAACAATCGCTCGATATGGGGGATTGAACGGCTGGCGCGCGCCATGGCGATATGGATGCGGGTCACGTCGCCTTCCACCCGGTAACCGACAAGGCTGAGGCGGCGCGCGCCTTTCTGATCCGTGCAAAGCATGTGGCTTAAACGTGCGCTCAGGTCCCGCAGCGCTTGTTCTATGGCGTCGCGGTTGCCAATTGGCTCGATAAAGCCCAAACGGCAGCGATAGCGCGGTTGTTCGCGTAGGGCCTCAAGCGGCTCCGGCTGCAGCCCCAAGGCTTGGTCGAGGCGCAACAGCACGGCTTCTCGCAGGTCGCGCCGGGAAAAACGCCGGGCCAGGGCATGGCGCGGCAAGTCGGCAAGATCGCCGATGGTCTTAAGCCCGAATCGCCTGAGCAAGGTCAAGGTCTCATCCGACAGCCGCAGGCCAGCGACGGGCAGGGGGGCGAGGCTGGCGGCGCTGTGTTGCGGCGCTGCGATGGCGATGGCCTGGTGATGGGTGTGGGACAGCGCCCATGCGGCGCCCGGTGTGTCGGCAAGGCCGAGGCGCGCGTGGAAACCTTGGGTTTGCAAGCGTCGGCGGATGTCTTGGCAAAGGGCCTGTTCGCCGCCGAAGAGATGGGCGCAGCCGCTGATATCGAGCCACAGCCCGTCAATGCCGTCAACATTGCTCCAGGGCGTATAGCGCTGGCACCAATAAGCCAGCATGGTCAGCGCCGCGGCGTCGCGTGCGGGTTCGGCGGCGCGCGCCTGCACATCCGGGCAGACGGCGCGGGCATCGGCCAGCGCCATGCCGGGCGTCAGGCCCTTGCACCGAGCCGCTTGATTGACGGCATAAAGCCGCCTGCCGCCTTGATGATCGTAAGCCAAGGCCAAGGGCGCGTCGGCGATGGGCGCGGGTTCAGGCGATGCGTTGCCGCTCGCCGCTTGGCCATGACAGCTCCGCATCAGCCGCTCGATCGGCCAATGCGGTAACCAGATGGAAAGAATGCGTTTCATGATGCCATGCCACCGTCCAGTGTTTGAGGCCGCCATGACGATTGCGGGTCAACGCCAATGTCCAACAGGGTCGGTCCTTGGCGGTTTGCGTTGCGCCAAGCGCGGCACGGATCCGCCAACGGGTTTGCGCCGCGGTATTCATGACCGCCTGCGCGGGATGCAGCAGAAAGCCGGGTGTCTTGCCCGCTTCGGCGGCAAGGGCAAGGCGGCGGCTGGTTTTCAAATCGCTTGCCACCATGCCGACGACCGCGCCCAGGGCGCCGCATTTCAGACCTTCCTCCATCGCCCACAGGATGTCTGTCGGCCTTTTGAGCGACAGCAAGACAACGCGGTTGGGATCAAATCCCAGATGCGCCAGGCCATGGGCGTAAGGCATGCCATATTCGGCATCGTCATGGGCCAGGCGGCACCACAATAGCGGACGCTTGCGGTCATGGCGCAGGATCAGCGCCAGACAGCAGCCAAAAGTGGCCGCCCAATCGGCCTGACGAGACCAGAGAAATTCATGCACCCCAGCCTTGTTCAAGCCACCACCTGGTAAAACCGCATCGATGGCTGGCAAGCCGAAATCCAGCACCGCGCGGCGGCCACAAGCGCCGAAACCGGCGCCATGACCTTCCAACGCCGCGATCTGCGCGCGCAATTGATCCAAGCCTAGCCTGCTGCTCATGTCCCCAGCCCATTGTTCACGTTTTGTTCTATATTCCAGCGCGCAGCAGAGTCAAGCCGCTCCGATGCCGCACAAGAGATCGCTTGAATCATCGGCCAAGGCCCCGGAGGGTCATTGGAAAAAGCCTCTTCGAGCACGGCAATAAAGAGCGCCCGGCCTCGCCGTCAATTTCGTCCGGCGTTAAGAAGAGGGTGAATGGCCGGCTGCGGTCCAGGCCTTCATTGAGCCGATATAGACATCGACCTCCTTCCAGCCGGCGCGCAACAATTGTGAAGCGGCAATAGTGGCGCGGGCGCCACTGCCGCACATCACCGTCACAGCTTGGCTTTTGGCGATATCTTCGGCTGCCGCCGGCAGTTCTCCAACATAGCCATGGCGTGCGCCCTCGATATGTTCGGCTTCAAACTCTTCGATGCTTCTAACATCAAGCAATGTCCAGGCATTGGACGAAGTTTGAAGCCGTTGCTTGAGGGTTTGTGTGTCGATGAAGGCTATGGTGCGGATATTGGCATCTTGCACGGCTAACGGCATCATGCCGGCGACATAGCCGTCGATATTGTCGATGCCAATGCGCGCCAGTGTGGCTGAGGCCTCGGCCGCTTGGCGCCAGTCGCGGGCGACAAGCAGGACCGGCGTCTGGGCGTTGATAAACCATCCGGCAAAGGCGGCCAGCATGTCATCAGGGATGCAAAGCGCGTCCGGTTGGTGACCGCCTGCAAAGTCGAAAATACCGCGGACATCCAGGCAAAGCCTGTCCGTCGGTTCTAACAGCGCGCTGGCTGGCAGCGGCAGCGGCGCGGCTGGCGGTTGGGTTGTGCCTTCTGCGTTGCAGCGTTCCATTTCCTTGAAATAAGGCGGTATATAATGGTGTTCGGCAATCTTGGCGTCGATAAAGCTCTCGCGGTCCTTGATTTGCAGCCGCGGATTGTTTGCGCGCTCATGTCCGATCGATGAAAATTCTCGCGCTGCCATTCCCGCCCCACAAACCGAGCCGGCACCATGAGCCGGGTAGATCAGGCATTGGTCGCCTAAAGCGAGCAGCTTTTGCAGGCTGTCAAACAACAGGCCGGCGACTTCCCGTTTGCGCTGCGGATAGAAATCGGTGCGGCCAACATCGCCGACAAACAGGGCATCGCCAGTGAAGACGGCAATCGCACCGCAGTCAAAACTGCGATCGTGCAAAACAAAAGATAGGCTGTCATCGGTATGTCCGGGCGTTTCCAGTACGCTGATTTTCGCTTCACCAAGTTGATATTCATCGCCTTCACCAGCTGATGCGGCATAAGCGATCGGTTCCGCCGGTTTCGGCCCATGCCACACCGTGGCACCGGTCGCTTCGGCCAAAAGCGGCGCGCCGGATATCAGGTCCTCATTGCGGTGTGTTTCGAAGATATATTTGATGGCCGCGCCATGCGTCCTTGCGTGGTCGAGATAGATGTCAATATCGCGGCGCGGGTCCACCACGGCGGCTTCGCCATTGGATGCCAGGAAATATGAAAGATGGGCAAGGCCTTGGGTTTTGATGATTTCAAGGTTCATATCAATTTAGTCCTCGCAGTTGTTTTTGGCTTGGATCGCAGGTGGCGCAGGCTTGCGAAGCCGAGGCTTAACCTTCTGTAGCGCTGCTGCCCGACGGTTGGTCGGACGACGATGTGCCGGTAAAATCAGGAACGGGTCTGGCTTCGGCCTCGGCCTGTGAAGTGGCGGCTCCGTTGTGGGCGATGTCGGCAATGAGCCATTCCATCTCCTTTATCTCGCGGCGCTGGGCGCTGATGATCTCTTGCGCCAGTGCTTGCACACGAAGATCGTGGATCGCGGCACGCTCGCTTGTCATGATGGCGATCGAGTGATGGGGGATCATCGCCGTCATGTAAGAGCGATCGGCAACCGTGACCTGGCTGCGCACAAGCCAAAGCGAAACAATGAAAATGACGATGGCCCCGCCATAAATGCCCCAGTTGATTCTGCGATCCCTGTACATGTGCAGCATGAAGCTGAGCATGATGACCGCCATCGCCGCGCCCATGATGAAAGCCATATAAACCCGGGTTTCGCTCCAGCGGATATGGGCAAGGGCGTAGGTGTTCAGATACATGAGGCAGAACATGACGATCACGGAGGTTGCGATCATGGCGCCGAAGCGCCAATATGAACGCCTTGTTTCCATTGCGGGTCTCCAGTTTTGATCGGGACGGGCGGGCTAAGCAACGCGACCCGCGACCAGGAGTTCCGCATTCCATGCAAGCAGCCTGCGTTCAGCGTCATAATCGGCGCAACCGCTGGCTGCGTTGCGCCAGCTTTCATGCGAAATCTTGCCATTTGTCCGGCGATTGATTGGGAAAAGCTTCCCTTGGTGGGCCGATATCGGCCACAATGAAAAAAATAAGTGTGTCAACGACGATGAAGTGCGGGGAGTGAATGCTCCAAGACCTAGCGCAGCATATTCAAAGCTTGAGGCGATATGCTTATGTCTTATGCCAAAACCATCATGACGCGGACGACTTGGTGCAGGAAAGCCTGACCAAGGCGATCGCCGCGGCGAACCGGTTTTCGCAAGGCAAGGATTTGCGGATATGGCTTTTTAGCATTTTGCATAACACCTTCGTTTCCAGCCGCCGGCAATATGCGCGGCGGGCCCGCGCGGCGTCGTTTTTGGATATCGTGGGGACGGACGTGGTGGTCCCGCCGGAACAGGAAAGCCGGCTTGATGCGCAAAAGACCGTGCGCCTGCTGCGCAAATTGCCGCCCGATCAGCAGGCGGCGATCTGTTTGGTTGCGATCGACGGCATGTCCTATGAGGAAGCCGCGAAAACACTGGACGTGCCGATTGGTACCTTGATGTCGCGCCTGGCGCGCGGCCGGGAAAAATTGCGGGCCATGACCGCGATCTACAAACCCGCCGAAAAGGAGGTCGTCTCGCATGGCTGACCAAGCTTTGGAAATCGAACTCCATGCTTATGTCGACGGCGTGCTGGACGATGAAGGCATGGCGCGGGTGGAGGCTTATCTTAAAGACAATCCCGAGGCAGCGGCGCAGGCCGAGGCCTATATGCGGCAACGCCAAGACTTGCGGGATTTTGCCTTCGATGCGACCGCCGCGCCGGAACCGCGCGGGATGGCGGCGCTGGAAACTCAACTTGCGCGTGCGCTGCGCCAAGACCAGCCTGCACCCAAGCGCCTTTTTGTCATGGCCGTGGCGGTGGCGTTTTTGGGCTTCGGCTGGCTGGGTCACAGCGTTTATCAACAGCGCGTTCTAGGCCATAGTTTTACTGAGGAAATTCGGGTCGCGCATTTGATGCTGGCCAATGATTCCACTGAAATTGCCCCGGCCACGCCAGAGCGCTTGGCGCGGCTGTTCAGCCGCATTGGCGAACCTTTGCATTTACCTGATTTGTCCAGTTTCGACTTCAAGCCGGTGGGCGCCAATTTGCAACCCAGTAATGAAGGCCCCGTGCTGCAAATCCTCTATCGCAACCCGAAGGGGATTTCGCTGTCCTATTTTCTGCTGCACGACCAGGAATATCAGTCGCTGCCATTGCGGTTGTTACATTTGCCCAGCATGACCGTGGCGTTTTGGCAACAGGATTACACCCGTCATGCGATTGTCGGGGCATTGTCCGATCAGCAGGCCCGCGCCATTGCCGCGCAGCTTTCGCCGTCTCCGGCGACCCCGCGGCCGCAAGCCAAGACTTAAGATTTTTTTCCCTCGCTAGGGATTATTCCGGCGGCTCAGGCGTATATCGGGTTATGAAGCCTGTAATGCCTAGCCGCCGCTGGTTTTTGCGGCGGCGGTAAGCTGGAGATGGGGATGCGTTTTTATTGGGTTGTGGCTTGTCTGGTGCTCGGCGCGGGACTTGCCGCCGCGCGGCCAAGCCTTGCTGTTGAGTGGCTAAAGGAGACGGATTTGCAGCAACATTGCCAGCAATTCCTGGATGCGCCGCAAAGCCGCGAGGGCGCTCTTTGTATCGCCTTTATTCAGGGTTTTCTGGCCGGGGCCGAAGCCACGGACGGCATTGTCGCCGAGCGGGTGCAAAAAATGCAGGCGCCGACGGGAGACACGATTAGCGACCGCATGATCAAGACACGCATCGGCAGCCGGCTGAAGCAATATGGCACGCCCTATTATGCCGGCTATTGCATCGCCGAGGATGTTTCCAGCCAAACTGTCATCGCCAAGGTTATCGATTACCTCAACGATCATCCTGACGAGCCTTCGATCACCGCTAATGAGGCGGTCTATATGGGATTGGTTTACCATTTTCCATGTGAGGATTAGGCTTCTCGCTAGACTGGCTTTATCGAAACACTGGAGGCTTGAGTGCTGCATGCCGTGACCCTGGCTTTGGGGCTGTTTGCGACCTGGCTGCTTTGGTCGGGCCATACCGAGCTGTTTTTGTTGGGCTTGGGCCTGCTGTCGGCGGCCGTGGTGATTTTTGTTGCCTTGCGCATGGCCGTGGTTGATGAAGAGGGGGTCCCGCTGCACCTCAGCCGCCATATCTTCACCTATTGGGGGTGGCTGCTGTGGGAAATTATCAAGGCCAATTTTGTGGTCGCCAAATTGGTGCTGACGCCGAAGCCGCAGATTTCGCCTACCCTGGTGCGAATCAAGGCATTGCCCCAATCTGATCTTGCCAAGGTGATTTTAGCCAATTCGATTATCTTGACGCCGGCAACCCTGACAATCGACGTCGATGACGATATCTTGACCGTGCATGCCCTGACCCGGGAGGGCGCGCGCAGCCTGGAAGAAGGTGAGATGAACCGGCGGGTCGCGGCTCTTGAGGGTTGCCGCGCGGCTAAAGGGGTGTAACCGACGTCATGCTTATCGCCGCCACATTCGCGATCATCGTCACCATGGCGCTGGCGCTCTGCCGCGCGTTGTTGGGGCCTGGTATTTATGATCGCATCCTTGCGGTCAACATGTTCGGCACCAAGACCGTGTTGTTGCTCGCGGTTGTTGCCTTTCTCTATGGCCGGCCCGACTTTTTGGACATGGCTTTGATTTACGCCCTAATCAACTTCATCAGCACCCTCGCGGTTTTACAGTTTTTCCAAAACCGCACACTGTTGAAGGCGCGCGAGCAGGAACGAGAGCGGGAAGGGGCGCCGCAATGATGGCCATGGTGATCGATGGGCTGAGCTGGGTGCTGCTGGTCGGCGGCGGCCTGTTCGTATTGATCGGTGGCTTTGGCGTGCTGCGGATGCCGGATTTCTATACCCGCATGCATGCCGCCAGCGTGACGGAATCAGCAGGCGCGATTATGACCCTGGTCGGCCTGATGTTGCAAAGTGGGCTGACATTGGCAACCGCGAAGCTTCTGATTATCTTGTTCTTCCTTTTGTTCACCAGTCCCACGAGCGCTTATGCGCTGGCCAATGCCGCAAACATGGCCAGGCAGCGGTCGCTCGGCGAGGCTCCTGAAGTTCCAAATGAAAAATAACGTCAATGGCTGAGACAGCGCTGATAATCGATCTGATTGGCATTGCCTTGTTGGTGCTGGTGGTGATGGCGGCCATCGGCATCGTGTTGACGCGTGACTTGTTCGCAGCTGTCATGTTGCAGGGCATTTTCAGCCTGCTGATGGCGGCGACGTTCTTCATCTTGGACGCTGCCGACGTTGCTTTGACCGAGGCCGCGGTCGGCGCCGGCGTGTCCACCGTGCTGCTATTGGGCACATTGGCTCTGACCACCGACCGCGAAAAGCCAGGCCGCCGCCGCAGATTTTTGCCGATCACCGTTGTCGGCCTGACGACGATGGTGATGTTGTACGCCACCTTCGACAAACCGCCTTTGGGCGACCCCAACGCGCCAGTGCATCAACATGTCGCGCCACGCTATTTGGAACAGGGTCCAGAGGAAGTCGGCGTGCCCAATTTGGTCACGGCGGTCTTGGCTAGTTATCGCGGTTACGACACCTTGGGCGAGGTCGCGGTGGTGTTCACAGCGGCTATCGGGGTGTTGACGATGCTCGGTTTTGGCCGCCGGCGCGGCCAATTCGTGACCCGCATTTCGGCCGACCTGATTAAAAGCATCAAGCATCATGTCGTGCCGCGCGTGGTTTCTAAATCGCTTATCCCATTCATTCTTCTGTTCGCGCTTTATGTTCAGTTCCATGGCGACTACAGCCCCGGTGGCGGTTTTCAGGCCGGTGCCATCTTTGCCGCCGCGGTGATGCTTTATGCCCTCATTCAAGGCGATGACTCCGCTCGAAAAGCATTACCGCTGAAAGCGATGCAATTTTTCATGTCGCTGGGGCTATTGCTTTATATCGGCGTTGGCTTGGCTTCGCTTTTCAATGGCGGGGCGTTCCTGGATTATGACGTGCTCAGCGACGACCCGCTTGCCGGCCAACATCTTGGCATCATTCTGATTGAACTGGGCGTCGGCATGACCGTGGCGGCGGCGCTGGTGGCGATTTTTTACAGCATTGCCGGGCGGGAGCATCGCTAACCATGGAACTGGTCGGGCTGTTTAACTATTGGGTTTTCGTGCTGTTGATGATGATCGGTTTCTACGCGATCGTCGCGCGCACTAATCTGATCAAAAAGGTGATTGGGCTCAGCATTTTCCAAACTTCCGTGTTCTTGATGTACATCAGCATGGGCAAGGTCAAGGGCGCGACCGCGCCGATCATCATTCCAGGCCTGGAAGACGCGCTGTTTTCCAATCCATTGCCGCAGGTCCTGATTTTGACCGCGATCGTGGTGGGGATTTCGACCACGGCGCTGGCGCTGTCGATCGTGGTCCGCATTCGCGAGGAATATGGCACCGTCGAGGAGGACGACATTCGCGAACTCGACGCCGTTGAAAAGAGCACGCCGTCATGACATTGGCTGCCCATTTCCCCGCCTTGCAGGTCATCATTCCATTGGCGGCGGCGCCGCTTTGCGCACTGCTGCCGATGCGTCATCTCGCCTGGACAATTGCCACGGCGGTGAGCTGGGCATGTTTGGCGATCGCCATTTATTTGCTGACCCAGGTGATGGCGCATGGCCACGTGGTTTACAGCATGGGCGGTTGGCCGGCCCCTTGGGGGATCGAACTGCGCATCGACGTTCTCAATGTCTTCGTGCTGCTCATCGTCACCGCCATTAATGCCGTGGTTATTGCCTTCGCGCGCCTGAGCATCGAGCGTGAAATCGGCGACGGCCCGGTGCATCTGGTCTATACCGCCTGGCTGTTATGCGTTGCCGGCATGTTAGGTATCACGATCACCGGCGATGCGTTCAACATCTTCGTCTTTCTCGAAATTTCCTCGCTGGCCAGTTATATCCTGGTCGCCAGCGGTCGCGATCGCCGCGCTCTTGTCGCGGCCTATAAATATTTGATCATGGGGTCGATCGGCGCGACGTTTTATTTGATCGGCATTGGCCTGTTGTACATGACCACGGGCACGCTGAACCTTTATGACATTTCCGCGCGTCTGCCGGACATCTCGTTTTCCCGGCCGATCCTGGCGGCGGCGGGCTTCATCACGCTTGGGCTGGCGCTGAAATTCGCCATGTTCCCGCTGCATTTGTGGCTGCCCAATGCCTATACTTTCGCGCCAAGTGCGGTGTCGGCCTTGTTGGCGGCAACGTCGACCAAGATCTCCATTTATGTTCTGCTGCGTTTCGAATTCATCATCTTCCAGCCAAATCTGGAACTGCACGACATTCAGTTCGCCAGCTTTTTGATGCCATTGGCGGTGCTGGCGTTCATGATCGGCTCGGTGGCGGCGGTGTATCAAACCAATGTCAAGCGCATCATGGCATTCTCGTCGGTGGCGCAGATCGGCTATATGCTGCTGGGAATATCGCTGCTCAGCGTCATTGGCCTGACCGCCGGCATTGTGCATTTGTTCAATCATGCCTTGGCCAAGGGGGCGTTGTTCTTGGCCATTGGTTGCCTGTTCTATCGCTATGGCACCTGCCAATTGCAACGGCTTGAAGGCTGCGGCCGTGAAATGCCTTGGACCATGGCGGCCTTCACCATTGGCGGTCTTAGCCTGATTGGCATGCCCTTGACCGCTGGCTTCATCAGCAAAGTCTATTTGATCCGGGCGGCGTTGGAACAAGGCACGCTTGGCATTGTGTTGACGGCGCTGGTGCTGATCAGCTCTCTGATCGCGGTGGTTTATATTTGGCGGGTGATTGAAGCGGCATATTTCCGGTCGCGCCCGGCCGATGCGCCGCCGCAAAAGGAAGCACCGCTGGCCTTGCTGGTGCCGACTTGGGTGCTGGTCTTGGCCAATCTTTATTTCGGCATCGATACCCGTTTTTCGGCGGCGCTGGCGCTTGAGGCGGCGCAGCAATTACTGACGGGCAAATTGCTATGAGTGCGGTGACGGTGATGACCGATCCATTGGCCTTGGCCATTCTTGTGCCGCTTTTGGGCGCGGCCATCATCGCTTTTTGCGGGCGCTGGCCTAATCTGCGTGAGGCGGTAACTTTGGTAACCGCGGCGTTGTTGGCAGTGCTGGTATGGCAGCAAATTCCTGGCGTGCTGGCTGGCGCGCGGCCATCCCTGGAGATCGTCGAATTTCTTCCCGGCCTCGGTTTGACGCTGACACTGGAGCCGTTGGGAATGATCTTCGCCGCCGTGGCGTCGGGGCTGTGGATCGTTAATTCTCTCTATTCAATCGGTTATATGCGCGGCAATCGCGAACGCCATCAAACCCGTTATTACAGTTTTTTCGCGCTTTCCATCGCCAGCGCCATGGGCTTGGCGTTGGCGGGCAATCTGTTCACGCTGTTTGTGTTCTATGAAGCTTTGACCTTGTCGACCTATCCGCTGGTCACCCATAAGGGCGACGCCAAGGCGCAAGCCGGCGGCCGGGTTTATATGGGCGTGCTGCTGACGACCTCTATCGGGCTGTTGTTGCCAGCCATTATTTGGACCTGGGCCGTGGCGGGGACATTGGATTTCGCCGCCGGCGGCATTTTGCAGGGCGTGGTCGGCGGCTCCAGTGTGGGCGTGCTATTGGCGCTTTATGTGTTTGGTATCGGCAAGGCGGCGGTGATGCCGGTGCATTATTGGTTGCCGGCGGCGATGGTGGCGCCCACCCCGGTCAGCGCGCTATTGCACGCGGTGGCGGTGGTCAAGGGCGGCGTCTTCGTGGTCACCAAAGTGGTGGTTTATGTTTTTGGCGTGGAATTTCTGGCCTCTGAATCCAGCGCGGCCTGGTTGCTCTACGCCGCTGGCTTCACCGTCGTCATGGCCAGCCTGGTGGCGTTGCGGCAGGATAATTTGAAAAAGCGCCTGGCTTATTCCACGGTCAGCCAGCTTTCTTATGTAGTGTTGGCGGTGGCCTTGTTCACGCCTTTGGGCATTATTGCCGCCGCCATGCACATCATGGCGCACGCGGCTGGCAAGATTACCTTGTTCTTCGCCGCCGGGTCGATTTACACCGCTGCCCACAAAACAGAAATCAGCCAGTTGGACGGTATCGGCAAGCGCATGCCGGTGACCATGACCGCTTTTGCCATCGGCGCCCTGGCGATGATCGGGCTGCCCTTGACCGGCGGTTTTATCAGCAAATGGTATCTGGTGATGGCGGGGCTGGAAATGGCCAGCGCCTTTGCCTTGACCGTGCTGGTATTGAGCACATTGTTGAACACGGCCTATTTGTTGCCGATCGTTCACCGTGCCTTTTTCCGGCCGCTGGCGCCCGGCGAGGGTGACCATGGCGAGGCACCGTGGCCGATGGTGGCGGCATTGGCGATCACGGCGGCGATCACGCTATTGCTGTTCTTCGCGCATGCCTGGCCGCTCGATCTTGCCCAAGCTGTGATGGAGGTATGGCCATGACCGCTGAAAACCAATCCAAGCTGCACTGGCTGGTGCGCCCCAGCAGCATTCGCCGCTTGTGGATCGGCGCCGGGGTGTTGCTGGGATTGTCGGTGGCGGTGCAGCTCTTGGTCCCGGTGAAGGGCAAATTTGACGTCGACGGCTGGTTGGCCTTCCCTGCCGTATATGGCTTCCTAAGCTGCGTGGCGATGGTGGTTGGCGCCAAATTATTGGGTATGTGGCTGAAACGCAGGGACGATTATTACGATGCCTGAGATGTTCCCGCCTGCATTGGTGTTATTGCTTGGGGCGCTGGCATTGTGGCTGGCACCGGGCCGCTGGCGCGACGTGGTGGTGCTGGGTTTCCCGGCTGCGACCTTGGCGGCGATCTGGCTGTTACCGGCCGACGCGCTGATCACGATGGCGTTTCTTGACGGTGAAATCGCGCCCTTGAAAATGACCGTGTTGGGCCGGCTGTTTGCGACCATTTTCGCGCTGATGGCGCTGGTTGGCGGTTTGTTTGCGCTGCGCCAAGCTTCGACCGCCGAGCTGAGTGCGGCTTTTCTTTATGCCAGCAGCGCCATTGGCGTTGCCCTGGCCGGCGATCTGATCAGCATGTTCGTGTTTTGGGAAGTGATGGCGCTGGGTTCGGCCTTGGTGATTTGGGCCGCCAATACCACTGGCGCGCGTCAGGCCGGCATTCGTTATCTGTTGGTGCATTTGTTTGGCGGCGTGATTTTGATGATCGGCATTGAAGCCGAAATCGCTCGCACCGGCTCCACGGCTTTTCAAGCCATGACATTGGACAGCGTCGGTCGTTGGTTGATCTTGATCGGTTTCTTGATCAATGCCGCGGCGCCGCCCTTGGCGGCCTGGCTGTCCGACGCCTATCCCGAAGCCAGCCCCACCGGCACGGTGTTCCTGTCCGCCTTCACCACCAAGGCCGCGGTTTATGCGTTGATGGTCGCCTTTCCCGGCACAGCGGTGTTGGTGCCGATCGGCTTGGTGATGATCTTTTACGGCATCATCTATGCCTTGCTTGAAAATGACATGCGGCGCATTTTGGCCTATTCGATCGTTAATCAGGTCGGCTTTATGGTCACCGGCATTGGTATCGGCACGCCGCTGGCGCTCAATGGGGTCGCCGCCCATGCCTTTTGCCACATCATTTACAAGGCGCTGCTGATGATGAGCGCTGGCGCGGTGCTGTATCGCACCGGCAAGCGCAAATGCACCGATCTTGGCGGACTGTTCCAGTCGATGCCGGTGACGACGATTTGCGCGATTATCGGGGCCCTGGCAATTTCCAGTTTTCCGTTGACCTCGGGTTTCGTCTCGAAAAACATGATCTCGGAGGCCGCTGGCGTCGAGATGATGCCGTTGGTTTACTTCCTGCTGGCGGCGGCGTCCGCCGGGGTGTTTCTCCATGCCGGCATCAAATTTCCGTGGTTTGTGTTTTTCCAAAAGGACTCTGGCATGCGGCCCAAGGATCCGCCTTGGAACATGCAGGCGGCGATGATCGTGTTCTCCGCCTTCAGCATCGGCCTTGGGGTTTATGCCACGCCCTTATATCAATTATTGCCTTATCCAGTTGACTACACGCCTTATGCGCCGGGCAAGGTAGTCTTTTATCTGCAGTTGCTATTGTTTTCGGGCTTGGCGTTTTTTGTCATGCTGCCATGGATGAAGCGCACATTGACCATTACGCTGGATGCGGACTGGCTCTACCGGCGGCTGTTTGCCCGCATTGGCGATGGGCTTTGGTCTAGCTTGGCCCATGTCTATCACGCGGCGACGGCGCGGCTGCAACAGGCCTTGTCCGGCATGGGCGGCCAGATCGACGCGCTTTGCCGGCCGCGCGGCCTGCTCACCCGGACTTGGTATGTCAGCACCACAGCGGTGTGGCTGGCCGGTCTGTTATCATTTTATTTGATTATCTATTACTTCTAGTCTGGCTTCGCAGCACCTGCCTCGTAGCGGAGGCCAAAGCCGAAGGGATAGAGCGGGTCATAATCCGCATCGCCATGATTGAGCGGCGCTTGATCCGGCCGCTTTGGCCAGGAAAAGGACAGCCGGCCGGTAAAGTCATACCGTGGCGCGCCGTCGGCGTTGGCCAATAACACATCGGCGATGCCGCTGCCTTCCGTGCCCGGCAGCCAAGCGGCGACAAAGGCATCGGCGGCGTCGATATGGGGGGTCAACCACAACGGACGACCCGACAAAAACACTGCCACCGTCGGGATCCCGTCAGCGCGCAAACGGTTCAATAGGGCCAGACTTGTGCCGCCATCCTCAAAGGCGACGCTGTCTTCCAGGTCGCCTTCAAACTCGGCATAGGGCGGCTCACCGAACACCACGATGGCGGCGTCGGGTCGGGTGTCGTAGGTACCATTGAGGCTGAGCAGGGCTTCGCCGCCGGCCGCCGCTGCAGCTTCGCGAATGCCGGCGAAAACCGAAGTGGCGCCGGGGAAATCGGCGTTGCTGTTGTCCTGCCCCTGCCATGTGACCGACCAGCCGCCTGCCTGCATCGGCAGGTTGTCGGCGCCGTCGCCTGCCACCAGAATGCGCGTGTTGGGCGCCAGCGGCAAAATGCCATCATTTTTCAGCAACACCAGCGACTCCCGCACAGCCTGACGCGCCAGCGCACGGTGTACGTCATGGCCGATCAAGCGTGCGCGCGCTGCAAAGGGCTGATCGGAAGGCCTTCCCCGCTCAAACAGGCCGGCCCGCATTTTGACCCGCAAGATCCGGCGCACGGCGTCATTCAAGCGTTGTTCGCTGATTTCGCCCTGCTTCACGTCGCGAATGGTGTTGCGCAAGAACGCCCGCCATTCGATCGGCACCATGATCATGTCGACGCCGGCATTGATGGCGGCCGGACAACGGACCTTGCTGCAGCCCGGAATCTGTTCATGGCCGTCCCAGTCGCCCACGACAAAACCGTCGAAGCCCATGCGTTCCTTCAAAACCTCGGTCAGCAGATAATGATTGGCGTGAGATTTCACCCCATTCCAACTGCTGAAAGAGGCCATCACGGTCTGCGCGCCGGCGCCAATGGTGCTGAAATAGCCGGGCGCGTGCACCGTCCGCAATGTCGCTTCATCGACCCGCGTGTCGCCCTGGTCGTCGCCCTTGTCGGTGCCGCCATCGCCGATGAAATGTTTGGCCGTCGCTACAACTTTGTCGGGCCCGAGAAAATTATCCAGCAATGGATGGCCTTGCAGGCCGATCGTCATTTGCTCGCCGAATTCGGCGACCAGCGCCGGGTCTTCGGCATAGCTTTCATAAGTCCGGCCCCAGCGGTCGTCGCGGGCCACCGCCACGGTTGGCGCGAAGGTCCAATTGATGCCTGTCACCGCCACGGCGCGCGCGGTGGCGGCGCCGATTTCGCGAATGAGCCGTGGATTGCGGGTGGCACCCAGGCCGATATTGTGGGGATAGAGCGTGGCGCCCATGAGGTTGTTATGACCATGCACCGCGTCGGTGCCCCAAATGATGGGAATGGCCAGTCGGCCATTGCGATCATCCATTGAGGCATCATAAAAAGCGTTGGCCGCCGCGACCCAGCCGGCGACGGGGCCGTCCTTGCCCACGGGATGGGAGCCGCCGCCATTCAGCACTGAGCCGATATGGAATTTGCGGACTTCCTTGGGCGAGATCGATTTGATTTCCGCTTGAATCAGCTGACCGACCTTTTGTTCCAGCGACATCCGCGCCAACAGCGCCTCAACGCGGGCTTCCAGCGCCTGGTTTTCGGGCAATGCCGGCTTGATGCTGGGCCAGGCGCGGAGGCCTTGATCGGCTTCGGCGGTGGTTTGCAAGATTGGCACGGCGCTGAAAAAGGCCGCGGTGGCCAGCAGTCCGGCAATTTGGCGTCGTGTGAAAAGGTGCGGCATGAGGATGACCCTGTCCTTGACGTCAAGCGTTGAATATGACGGGCGCGCTGGCATGCCAGCGCGCCCGATCGTGGTTCGGCGCTGTTACAGTTTCAGCCGCAGCCGCACGCCATAGGTGCGCGGCCGGGTGAAGAAGCGGGTATTGTCGAACTGGGTAATCAGCAAAGCTTGTTCCCGTTGCTGGTTGGTGAGGTTGTTGACATAGGTCTCAATTCGCACGCGGCCCTCGCCATGGGTATAGCCAGCACCCAAATCCAAGGTGAAATAATCATTCACGGTGTCGTCAAGCCGCAAGCGCGGATTGTCCGGATTTTGGAAATCGAGGCTGTTGAAAATGGTGAGGAACTGCTTGGTGCGATAACCCAGCGAGGCCATCCAGTCAACTTGGCCGGTGGGCACCTCAATCGCCTGGCTCAAGGTGGCGTTAAGCTGATAGCGCGGTGTGCGCGGCAGGCGGCGCCCCTCGATCGGCTGATTGACCGCTTCACCCGGCGCGACGTCTGCCTGGAAGCGGAAATCCTGGATCGGGTCGGCCTTGCGCACTTCCGCTTCCAGCCACAGGAAGGTCCAGTCGAGATTGATGTTTTTTGGCAGTTGCAAGCCGCCATCCAATTGCAGGCCATAGATTTCGGCCTTGGCGGCATTGAAGTTGAACGACACCACCAAGGCGCCGACATCGGGCGACACGCTGCCGGGATCGATGTTTTGGGTGTCGAGAATTTGCGCCACCGACAATAATGAGTTCAACACCAAGTTCGAATAGTCATAATAGAAGGCCGAGCCGTTCAAGCGCACGCCCATGTTGCCAGCGGTGAACTCGTTCTTGGAGCCGAGTTCAAACAGCATCACCTTTTCTTCATCGAATTGCGGTGCCAGCGTGGTGGTGTCGAATTGATTGGAATTGGCGCCGCCGGGATTGAGCGGGGCCAGGCCGTCGGTGCCGGGGACATTGTCGTTGAAGCCGCCGGACTTGTGCCCGGTCGAGACCAGGGCATAGACCAGATTGTCGTCGGAGATGTCATATTCCAGGCGCAGGCGCCAGTCGACGAAGCTGTTGTCCAGCCGGCCATTTTGAATGGCGATCTGGCCGGGGAAGGGGACAGCGAAGGAGACACGGCCGTCCGCGGGGCAATTGAAAAAGTCGCCGGCAATGGTGTCGAGACATTCCGGCCGCTGATCGAAGGGCGCGCCGCCAAACACGGGGCCATTGGCGAAAATATCGTCGACATTGTCGCGGCTGCCGAAGGCATTTACGCCGTCAAAGAAAAAGTCCAGTATTTCCTGATCATTGACCGCGCCATCGCCATTGACGTCGGGGTTGAAGATGGTGCGGTCGCGGGCGGCGAACTGAAAGCCTTCGGTGCCGATGCGGACACCGCCGCAGCATGAGAAATTCTCGCCACCAATCGCGAAGCCATAGCGGGCATTGACGCCGAAGCGGGTCTTGGTGTCATCGGTATATCGCACGCCGCCGGTTAGGCGCAGGCGGTCGGTGAATTCATAGGTCGCGTCGCCGTAAAAGGAGAACGACTTGCCATCGGTGTCCGGCTGATTGAATTCAAGGCCGGAGAAAAACAAGCTGCGATCGCCAGTGGAGCCCAGGAAGGTATATTGATTTTCCTTGAAATAGAATCCACCGGCGGTCCAGCTCAGGCGCTCGCCGTCGGGTGAATACAGGCGCAGTTCCTGAATGATGGAATCGGAGTCGGTGATCTGGCGGAAGCGAGAGAAATTATCGAAATTCTCGACTGCCGGCTGCAGCGAATCCAGCACGCCCGGGAAGTCCGGCGCAAGCGGCGTGGCGGCTTCAAAATCATAGACCAGGCTGCGGAAGCTGCCGATATATTCGATATTGAACCAATCGGTCTCGAAATTGAACTCGCCCTTGATGCCCCAATGTTCGGTGTCTTGAATCGGCGTGAAGGCGCGCGCGATGACCTTGCGAGGGTCCTTGATTTCCCCCGGCGCAATGTCGGCGCCCAGCGGATTGGCGAAATTGGTGCCGGTATAACCGGTGCCCTGTTCGGAAATATAATCGAATGTGAGCAGGAAACTCATTTGCGGCGTCGGCTCATACAGCATGTGCAGACGCGCGCCCAAATTGTCGGCGGCTTCCGCCACACCAACCTCACGCGCGGTCGGTCCGACATTCTGGAAATAGGAATCATGATCCACCTTGGCGCCCGACAAGCGGAAGGCCAGCTTGTCGCCGACTGGCAGGTTGAGCATCGCCTCGAAGGTGGTCTCGTCATAATTACCGTAGGAGACTTCGGCCATGGCGTCGAACACGCCAAGCCCGGGTTTCCAGGAAATGATGTTGACCGAACCGGCAGTGGCGTTGCGGCCGCGCAAGGTGCCTTGCGGGCCGACATTCACTTCCACCCGCTGGATGTCGAAAAAGACCGAGCCAATACCGCTGGGGCGGGGAATATAAACGCCGTCCATATGGGTTGCCGCCGCCGGGTCGCCCAATTCGGTGTTATTGGATGAGCCAATGCCGCGAATCCAAACTTCGACATTGCCCTGATTATTGCCGATTTGCAGGCCCGGAAAGCGGCCATTGAGGTCGGTCAGGTCGCGCACGCCAACCGCTTTCAAATCCTCGCCGCTGAACTGGGTTGCGGTGGCGGCCAGGTCTTGAAGGCTTTGCGAACGCCGTTCGACTGTGACGATGACCTCGTCCATTTCCGGCGGCGCCGCGTCATTGGCGGCGGGTTGCGCCATTGCCGGCGTCGACAATGCGGTGCCGCACAAGGCCAAAGATGCAAAAGAACGGCGCGCCAGGCGGCGCCAAGACAGAGTGCTAACGGCAATGCCCCTCATGTTCGTTTCTCCCCAAGGGATGGGTTTCCATCCCATCTTGATGACCAGCCGCCAAGCTCATTTGCGGCCCGTGGCGACAGCGCCTTGCCAGCGGCCAGCCCCTGGCCATTTCTGAAAGCGCTTCCAGTTGCACATAAGAAAACAGGCAGGCTTTGTCCATCATTTTCTGAAAGCGCTTTTATAAAACTGAAAAAACCACTCTAGATGGTTGTACTGAAAACAGATTTTTGGAATCTGGAAAAGCTTAGCGAAGCGGCGCGGTAGACCCGCGGACGATCAAGTCATAATCCAATTCGATGTTGGCATCGACCGACTCGCCCGCCCGCATCGCCAGCAGCAACGCCACTGCGGTGGTGGCGACATCGATGGTCGGCTGCCTGACGGTGGTGAGCGACGGCGACAGCCAAGCGGCGATCCGGGTGTCATCAAAGCCGGCGACCGCAAGCTGATCTGGCACGACCAAGCCGCGTTGGCGGGCAACGCCAATCACCGCCGCGGCCATTTCGTCATTGCTGGCGAAAATGGCGCTTGGGGGGTCTCCCAAGTCCAGCAATTGGTTTGCCGCCTCGGTGCCGCTGGCGAAGGTGAAATAGCCTTGGCGTTCATAATCGGCCAGCGGCGCCACGCCATGGGCGGCGAGGCTGTCGCGATAACCATGCAGGCGTTCCAAGCTGCCGCCATGGTCTGGGTCGCCGATGATGAAGCCGATTTTGCGGTGGCCAAGACCAATCAAATAATCGGTCATGGCGCGGGCGGCGGCGCGATCGTCGATGCCGATGGAAGGCATGCCTGCAAAGGCGGTTTGCGGCGACACCCGCACCACGGGCAGTTGATGGCGGCGTAAATCGTGCAAAATCGCGGCGTCATTGCATACGGGCGAGGTGAGGATGATGCCGTCGGGCCGTAATTGGTCGAGAAAGCTGTTCATCTTGTCGGTCATGCCCGGATTGGGCAGAGTTTCCACAATCAAATGCATCCCCTCCGCACTGCAGGACGTGATCGCGCCATAAAGCAGATCGGCGACATAATCGCCGCCGGGCACGTCAAAAAACATGCCGATCACATGCGAGCGCTCACCCGCGAGATTGCGTGCGTAAATATTGGGCCGGTACTGCAGCAGCGCCACCGCATCCATCACCTTTTGCCGCATTTGGGCGCGGACATAGCGTTCCTTGTTCAACACCCGCGATACGGTGCTGACGGAAACCCCGGCGACCCTGGCGACATCATCAATGGTCGCCTTGCTGGCTTTTGACGGTGGCATGCGAAAATCCAATTGCTCCCGTGAAGCTGATAGTGATAACGCTTTCAGATGTCCATGGCGATCGTCGCAAAAAGCGCGGCATGAGATCAGAAAAACAGAAGGGGCGATGGGCGCATGGGGGCTATGTGGCGGCGCCGGCTGGGCTATGGCGTGGGCGATTTCGCGCTCAACCTGTTTTGGCAGGGTAGTGGTTATTATCTGCTGTTTTATTTCACTGATGTGGTCGGCCTCCCGGGCACCTTGGCGGGCGCTATCTTGGCCATTGGCGGCTTATGGGACGCTGTCAGCGACCCGCTGATGGGCTATGTCGCCGAGCGCACGCGCAGCCGACGCGGATTGTATCGGCCATTCTTGCTCTGGGGCGCGGTGCCCTTGTCCTTGTCCTTCGCTTTGTTGTTCACGCCGCTTGATTGGGGCAGCCATGGTGCCAATGCCGCCTGGGCCCTGATCGCGCTGCTGATGTTTCAAACCTGCTATACCGTGGTGGCGATCCCTTATTCCGCGATCAGCGCCCGCATCACCACCGATGGCGAAGAACGCACTCGGCTTGCTGGGGTGCGCATATATTGTGGCTTTATTGGCGGTTTGGTCGCGGTGTTCATGGCCGGCCAATGGCAACGCCTGTTGGGGGATGCATGGGGTTTTCCGGCCTTTGGTGTTTTCTGCGGCTTGTTGTCGATCCCGTTTTTGATCATCTGCTATCGCAGCACGGGTCATGTGTCGGCCGCCGCTGCGGGGGGGCGGCCGGCCAGTCATTGGCGCGATTTGCTGGCATCGATGCGTCGCAACAAGGCGTTTTTGCTGCTGTGCGGTGGGATCGCCGGCGTCACCATCGCCGGCACGGTGATTGGTCGCACGCTGCTCTATTATTTTGAATATGGCCTGGGTGATCGCGCCAGCGGCAATCACACCATCATGGCCATGACCTTCATTGGTTTGGTGGCGATCCCGTCTTGGTCTTTCCTAGCATTGCGCTTGGGTAAGCGCGCGGCCTGGCTCAGCGGTTGTGGGTTGACGCTGCTGGCGGTGACGGCGCTTTATCTCGACCCTTCCGGCCAGCCGCTGGTGGCGATGGCGCTGTATGTTGCCATTGCCTTGGGGCTGGGGGCGTTCGCGGTGTTGTTTTGGAGCGTGCTGCCAGACACCATTGATTATGGCGAACACCGCAGCGGAGTGCGCAATGAATCGGTGCTGGTCGGTTTTGTCTCTTCGGCGCAGAAATTTTCCTTCGCTATCGCGGCGTTGACCATGGGCGTGTTGCTGGACGCCATTGGGTATCAAGCCGGCACCGCGCAAACGCCGGAAACATTGGCCGGCCTGCGTCTGATCATTCTGGTCGTGCCCATTCTCGGCCTTGGCGCGGCGGCCTTGGCCTTTGTCTTTTATCCGATCACCGCGCAATCGCAGCGGGCGGTGGCGGCGGCGCTGGCGGCGCGCCATGCCGCCGGGAATGGCGCGGACCGCGTGCCGGGCTGAGCGACCGTCAAAACGAAATCGACTTGATCAGGGCATGGACGGGCATGCCAGGCCTTAGCCCCAAATCGGCTACGGCGGCGCGGGTGACGCGGGCGCGTAAGCGCGCGCCACCGCCAATTTCGACCAACACATCGGCATGGGCGGCTTCAGGTGCCGGGGTGATTTCAACGATCCGCCCGGTGAGGATGTTGCGCACGCTCAAGCCCTCGGGCTTTTGCGTCGCCAATGCAACATCCCGTGCGCGCACCCGCAGCCGTATGTGGCTGCCCGGCGCGCCCGCCACCATGGGGATGCTCAGCATTTGGCCGCCATGCGCCACCTGGCTGAGGGCGAAGGCGGTGTCATGGCCGACAATGCGCGCATCCAGCACCACGCCGGCTTCAAGCCGGTCGGTGTCGGGGTCGATGTCGAGGCGCTCCAACATCGCCGCCAACGGGCCTTCCGTCAAAATTCTGCCTTCAGCCATCACCGCCATATGATCGGCCAGCCGGGCCACTTCAGCGATGTCATGGCTGACATAGACGACCGGTAGCGACAGATGTTCATGCAGCTTTTCCAGATAAGCCAACAACTCGGCCTTGGCGGTTTGATCCAGCGCCGACAGCGGTTCGTCCATCAACAACAAACGCGGCCGCGCCAACAGCGCCCGGCCAACCGCGACACGCTGGCGTTCGCCGCCAGACAATGCATCAGGCGCGCGGGCGATCAAACGCCCCAGGCCCAATAAATCGACCACCGCGTCAAATGTGGGGCCATCTTCGCCGCCGCGTAGTTTCAGTGCGCGACGGGATCCGTATAGCAGATTATCGCGTACTGAAAGATGAGCGAACAAACTTTGTTCCTGAAACACATAGCCAATTGGCCGTTGGTGTGGCGGTAGGAAAAGCCCTTGGCTGTCATCTTGCCACACTTGCGCGCCAACTTGCAGGCGGCCGCGCAAGCGGCTAAGACCAGCCAGCGCCCGCAGCAATGTGGTCTTGCCGCAGCCCGACGGCCCGAACAGGGCGGTGATGCCTTGCATCGGCATGGTCAAATCGACGTTCAAGCTGAAGCCGCCCAATTGGCCGGAAAAGGCCGCGGCGATGAGGCCGGACTGTTCCGTCATTGCCCGATCCGGCGCATCCGTCGCTCCAACACCGTCATCGACAAGATGACCAGGAAGGCGAACACCAGCATGCCGCCCGCCATCATATGCGCCTCGCGCCATTGCAGGGTTTCGACATAGTCGTAAATGGTGATCGACAACACCTTGGTTTCGCCAGGGATGCTGCCGCCGATCATCAGCACGACGCCGAATTCGCCGACGGTATGGGCAAAGCTGAGCACCGCGCCGGTCATGATGCCAGGCCGTGCCAGCGGCAGTGCGACTGACCAGAACCGGTCCCACGGGCTGGCGCCTAGGGTGGCGGCGGCTTCCAGTGGGCGCTCGCCAATCGCCTCGAAGGCATTGCGGATTGGCTGCACCGCAAAGGGCAGGGAGAAGATGGTTGAGCCTATGACCAGGCCCTCGAAGGTAAACGCCAGCGACCGCGCCCCGGCCAAACCGGCTAACCAGCCGCCGGGTCCATTGGGGCCCAATAGGATCAGCAGGTAAAAGCCCAACACCGTCGGCGGCAACACCAGCGGCATGGCGACCAGCGTGGCGACCACTTCACGCCAGCGGCTACGGGTGCGCGCCAGCCACCAGGCCAATGGCGTCGCCAATACTAAAATAGTCAGCGTGCTGACACTGGCCAAAACCGTGGTCAGCCGCACCGCCGTCCAGATTTCGGCATGATCAGTCATCGCCAGTGCCATAGCCAAAGCGGGTTTTCACCGCATTGGCGGCGGGACCCTGCAAAAACGTGAGGAAGGCCCGCGCGGCGCTATTGTCGGCACCGTCGCGAAGCAATACGGCGTCTTGGGCGATGGCGTCATGCAACGCTTGCGGCACCAGCCAGCGCGAACCCTGATCATGACCCGCGACTTGTGATAGCGCGACGAAACCCAGCGCCGCATTGCCGGTTGCGACAAACTGGTAGGTTTGGGTGATATTGCTGCCTTGGACGAATTTGGCCGCCAGGGCTTCATACACATTCAGGGCTTTCATGGCCTGAACGGCGGCAGCGCCATAAGGCGCCGTCGCTGGATTGGCGAGGGCGATTTTATCGAACTTGGCTGTGGTCAGGCTTTGCCGCCCTGCAACCAATTTTGGGTCGCGGCTGTACAAAACCAGCCTGCCGATGGCGTAAGTGAACAGACTGCCGGGCACGGCATAACCTTCCGCCATGGCCTTGGCCGGCCGCGCCTGGTCGGCGGCAAGCAGCACATCGAACGGCGCGCCTTGGCTGATCTGGGTGTAAAGCAAACCAGTCGAGCCAAAACTGAAGACCAGCCGATGGTCGCTTTGCGCTTCAAACAAGGCCCCGATTTCCTTGGCCGCGGCGGTGAAATTGGCCGCCACCGCCACCCGCGCGGTGCCCGCCCGGGCCTGCTCGCCAAACAGGGACCACCAGCCAAGCGCCAGCACGATCACGGTCAGCCGCGAGGCAAGGCGCCACCGGGTACTATTGCTAAAAGGATCCGGCCCGAACATGGCCGCCATTTTCGGGTTTCCGCGTCAATTGTAAATAGCCCTTTTGGCGACACTTCAGAACCACATTCGCAGGCCGGTGACGAAGGATAAGCCGCCGGTGTCATCCCCTTCGGCGCGGGCCAGGTCGGCGGTGTCGCCAAGTTTGCGTGACCAGGAGACGCCCACATAGGGGGCGAACTGGCGGTCGAATTCATAGCGCAGTCTGATGCCCGCGTCGGCACTGGACAGTCCGCTGCCAATGCCCTGGCGTGGGCTGTCTTGAAAAGCGATGTTCAGCTCCAGCCGTGGTGCCAGGATCAAGCGTTGGGTCAGCAGCAGGTCTTGTTCCAGTTCCAGCCGCAGCGACAGATCACCGTCTTCACTTAGAAACGCGGCGGCGTCGAGCTCAAACCAATAAGGCGCCAGCCCTTGCAGGCCAACGACCGCGAAGCTGCGAGACGGCCCAGGCCTGAAATCATGGCGCAGGCCGACTTGGAGATCGAAATAGGCTGTGACGGCGCGGCTGTACAGCGCTTGCAGTTCGGCTTCCTCAAAGCCACCATCATCAAGCTGGTATTCGCCCTCGGTCTTGATCCAGGCTTTGTCGATATCGCCGCCATACCAAGCCTGCGCGTCCCATAACAGCTGGGGATCCCCTTCATTGGTGCGAAATTCCAGCCTTTCGGTCTGCAAATAAAGCAGGTTAATGGCGCCATGACCGTGCCGCAATTGCTCGCGCGCTTTGGCCATAGCCTGGGGATCGTAATGCGCATCGGCGGCATTCCATGGCCGATCTTCCGCCCAGGCGAGGGGCGGCGCCAACAATAATGAAAGGAGTAAGATACCAAGCCGACGCATCATAAGCGCTGCGACATTTTATGGTGGTTGTGCGGGTGTTGATTATGGCCCGGTGGATTGTCCGTTGGCGCCCCTTGCGGCTTAACCGAAACTACCTGCATCATGCCGGCGTGCATGTGATAAAGCAGGTGGCAATGAAACGCCCAATCGCCCACTTCATCGGCGGTGATGTCGATCGATAGCTTCTCGCCCGGCTTGACGATGACGGTATGTTTGCGCGGCTGATGGGCGCCGCCGCCATTGACCAGTTCAAAGAACATGCCATGCAGATGAATGGGGTGCGGCATCATGGTGTCGTTGACCATGGTCAAGCGCAGGCGTTCGCTTTCATGAAAGACGATGGGCGCATCGATGTGGGAAAATTTGACGCCGTCAAACGACCACATATAGCGTTCCATATTGCCGGTGAGGTGGATCTCTAATTCTCGGCCCGGTTGCCGGGTATCGCGGTTGGCGCTCAAACTGCGCAACTGCGCATAGTTTAAGGCGCGGTGCGGCACATCCTCAAGGCCGATGCCGGGTTCATGCAAACGGCTGACCGGCACCTCAGCGAGGCTGGCCACGCCGATCCCAGACGGATGATCATGGTGGGTGGCGCTGTGCCCGCCATGGTCCATGTGCCCATGGTCCATCGCGTCATGGTTCATGCCCATGCCCATGTCCTTCATGGTCAGCAATGGGCGCGGGCGCAGTGCTGGCACTTCGCCGCGCATGCCTGGGCGCGGCGCCAGAGTGGCGCGGGCATAGCCGCTGCGATCAATCGCTTCGGCCATGAAAGTGAAAGCCTGATCTTGTTGTGGCGTCACCACCACGTCATAGGTTTCGGCCACACCGATTTGAAATTCGTCGGTCTCCACCGGCGCCACATTCTGGCCGTCGCACTGCACCACGGTCATTGCCAGACCGGGAATGCGGATATTGAATAGGCTCATCGCGGCGGCATTGATGATCCGCAGCCTTACCCGTTCGCCCGGCTTGAACAGCGCGGTCCAATTGTCGGCCGGGCCGTGGCCATTGATCAAATAGTCATAGGTCGCGCCGGTAACATCGGCAATGTCAGTCGGTGCCATGCGCATGGCACCCCACATCAAGCGATCGCTTAAGGCATCGCCCAGCCCGTCCTCGCGCATATCGTCGATCAGGTCGCCAAGCGTGCGTTTCTGGTAATTCAGGCTTTCGCCATCCTTCTTCAGGGTCGCGAACAAGCGATGCGGGTCCATGAATGTCCAGTCCGACAGCACGATTACATATTCGCGGTCATATTGGACCGGGTCGGTGTCGGCGGGGTCGATGATCAGCGGTCCGTAATGGCCGCGTTGTTCCTGCAAGCCGGAATGGCTGTGATACCAGTAGGTGCCAGCCTGACGAACCCGGAAACGGTAGGTGAAGGTCGAGCCTGGCTTGATCCCTGGAAAACTGATGCCCGGAACGCCATCCATTTGGAAGGGAAGCAAAATACCATGCCAGTGGATTGACGTGTCGTGGCGCAGCCGGTTGGTGACATGCAGCGTGACATCCTGGCCTTCGCGCCAACGCAGCAATGGACCCGGCACCGTGCCATTGACGGTGATGGCCTTGCCCTTGCGGCCGTCGATGGTGATGGGCGCATGATCAACCACCAAATCAAACACCGAACCGGTCAGGGTGGATTGGGCGATATCATCCTTGGCAACGCCGCTGCGGGCCCAGCCTGGCAGCAAAGCGCCAGCGCCAATGAGCGCAGCCCCGGCACCCGTAATGAACCGCCGCCGGTTCCATTTGTCATGCATAGCGACCTCAAGTTGACTACAACCGGTTTCATGTCCCTGGTCGACTGGGAAAACCTCGTAGAGTCCAATACCCCATATAGGTATTTACAGTCAAGATAAGGAAGGGCGTCGTGGGTGACGTTTGCAGGCCATGCTCTGGACGCGTGTGGGCTAAAACGATTTAGAGTTAAAATAATTCTTGCCAAATCGGCAAAAAAGTTTTGTGATGGGTTTCACCAACACAGTGGGAAGGCGTCCGCTATTCCCGCGCATCAGTGACAGGCGGGTTCAAACGCCGCAACGCTTCGTTCTGGCTTGATTCCGCCGTCCAGACCCATGGGAGGGAACCGATGAGCGCTCATGATTGCGTTGAGTCCAAAGACTGTTTTCAAAATCAGTTGGCGGTTTCGCGGCGGCGAAAGTTGAAGCGCGTGGCGCCTTGGCTGGCCACCGTGTCGGCGCTGGTTCTGGCGGGGCAGGCGATGGCGCAACAGCCGGCGGCTGGCGGCGGCGATGCCTTTGTGGAAGAAATTCTGGTCACGGCGACCAAGCGGGGCGCGCAGCGTCTGCAAGACGTGCCGGCGACTATTCAGGCCTTCAGCGCAAATGACATTAATGATTTGCTGGCCACCGAATTCGGTGACATGGCGGGCTTCGTCCCCGGTCTGCAATTTCAGGATCTTGGTCCCGGCGATAAGGAATATGTCATTCGCGGCATCAATTCCACCGGCGCCGCGACAGTGGGCGTTTATTATGATGAAGCCGTTATCACGTCGCGCAACAAGCAGGATGGCGGCGGACGCCAAGCCGATATCGAGTTGCATGACCTTGAGCGGGTGGAAATCCTGAAGGGGCCGCAAGGCACGCTTTATGGCGCCAGTTCGATGAGCGGCACGCTGCGCTTCATTCCTAATGCGCCGGACGCCACGGGCATGGATTTCGCGATCGGCGGCCAGTTCTCCGACACCCGCAAGGGCAGCACCAATTTCAAGGTCGATGGCATGGTCAATCTACCCATCATCGCCGACAAATTGGCGGTGCGCGCGGTCGGTTGGTATACGGATGAAAGCGGCTTTATCGACAATGTTCGCCTGGGTCAGAACAACATCAACGACAATGAAGTTGCTGGCGGCCGCATTGCCCTGCGCTTCACGCCGACGGAGCAATTGGACATCACGGCCTCGGCGCTGATCCAGAGTCGCGATGTCGGCGGCTCCTCGCGTTTTTCGCCCGTCTACAAGCCGTCCTATCTGCAAAATTTGCAGACCTTCGGCTTCGCCACCCCTGAGCTGGGCGATCTCACCAACCAGGATTTCACCGATAATCGCTGGGATGAGGATATCGAACTTTATGGCATCAAGGGCGAATATGATGCTGGTTGGGGCACGTTTTTCGCGTCGACCAATTTTTTCGAGCGCGATGTCGATTTCCGCTTCGACTCGACCCCAATCTTGCTGTTTTTTGGCGCGCCGGCGGCGGCGGTGACCTTCCAGCCGCAAAGCCGCAAGATTCGCAGCACCGAGGTGCGTTTTGCCTCTAATTTCGATGGCCGGATCAATTTCGTGATCGGTGGTTTCAATTCGCATGAGAAGAAGAATTTCGAGACCCAGGTTATCGCCACCGATCTTGACACCGGCTTGCCCTTGGGACCGTTTGATGTGACCCGCGATTTCTTCCTCGACGGCCCGCCCAATGCCGCGATTTTCGGCCGTTTCGTCAATGACCGGATCGATGAATGGGCGGGCTTCGGCGAGGTCACGTTCGACATCACCGACCGGCTGACCATCATGGGCGGTTTCCGTTATTATAATTTCGATTTCGACTCCATTGGCCGGGAAACCAAGCCTTTTGTGGGCTTCGCCACCGACACCAGGGGTATCGATATCTCAACCAGCGGCGACACCCAGCAATTCAAGGCCAATGCGTCCTATAAAGTGAATGAGGATCATCTGGTCTACTTCACCGCCGCCGAAGGCTTCCGCATTGGTGGCACCAATGATGCCGCGATCAACCCCTTCAATGTCACGGTGCCAGAGGGTTTCGATCCCGACTCATTGTGGAGTTATGAAATTGGCTGGAAAGGAGCATTGGCCGACAACCGCGTCGTTTTCAACCTTGCCGGTTATTTAATCTTCTGGAGCAATATTCAAGTCGATGGCCTTGATCCATCGGGTGCATTCCCGGTGATCAGCAATGCCGGCAAGGCCCGCATCGATGGTTTGGAATTTGATGTCACGCTGCGGCCGGTCCCGGAACTGGAGCTTGCATTCGGCGGGTCCGTGCAGAACGCGCGTCTGACCGAGGACCAACCCTTGTCCGATCCCACCAATCCCGGCTTCGACCCCAATGCCGGCATGAAGGGCGACCCAATTCCCAATGTCCCGGACTTCCAGGGTTTCGCGTCCGCGCAATATACCTATCCGGTGATGGATGAAATCGACGCGGTTGCGCGCCTCGATGTCAGCTATCGCGGCAAGACCCAGACCCAGTTCAGCGACACCAGCCCGTTCAATGTCGATCTTGACAATTATGCGCTGGTCAATCTCAAGCTGGGGCTGACGTCCGAGAACTGGGACGCGGTGGTATTTGTCCGCAATCTCACCGACTCGCGGGCGCAGGTGGATGCGATTGACTCCGATCAAGACCCGTTGGCCTTCATCACCGTTCGGCCACGGACTTTTGGCATTGATTTGCGCTACCGTTATTAGGCTAGGCGTTATTAGGCCAGGCGTTACTAGGCCGCGCGTTATTAGGGCAGGGCATGACTGAAGCACGGATTGCATCCTACAAGCCATATTTGGTGACATTGGCCAAGAAAGGGCGCACCTATTATTGGTGCGCCTGTGGCCGCAGCGCCAAACAACCATTTTGTGATGGCGCGCATCAGGGCACGGGCATTGAGCCCGTGCCTTATGTCGCGCGTCAGGATCAGGAAGAAGTGTTGTTGTGCGGCTGCAAGCAAACCCGCAGCGCGCCGGTTTGCGACGGCAGCCATAACGCGCTGACAGATACCTATGCGCAAGCCAGTGACGAAGAACGCCGGGCAACCGCGCATCTGCCGGTGACGCCGCGCGATGGCGGTGACGTAGGCAAGGCGATGGTTGACGGTGGCGCTTATGTGCTGACGCCAACGCCGGCGCCGGGCCAAACTTTGGATGGCTGGGACCTGCTGCCGCTGATCACCGCTGCCGATGGGGCCAAGATGCTTTCGCTCTATCGTTTGGGTGCGGGCACCGAGCAGACCGCGCCATTGGGTTTTGGCGACGGCGAAGCGGTGTTGTTCGTGGCCAGCGGCCAGGGCGTGGTGATGATTGCGGGCAAGCCTTTCGCGGTGGCGCCGGAAACCGCCTTGCATGTTCGCAAGGGCGAGACGGTCACCGCGACGGCAAACGCCGATGATGGCCGCTTGGTGATCTTGGCGACGGTTTGTCCCGCCAGCGCCGTGCCGGCGCGCACCGACCATGGCGCGGCCTTCGACGAGGGCTATCCCAACCGCGCCCAAGCGGTTGACCCGTCACAACGCCAAGCGATGGCTGACCGCTTTTACCAAGTGCTGGCTGGCCGCGAGACGGGATCGGACGAGATCACAGCCTTCATTGGCGAAATTCCATGTTCGCGGGCGGCGGCGCATCATCATCTCTATGAAGAGACCATTTTCATTCTCTCAGGCGCGGGTTATTTGTGGACTGAAAACGCGCGCGCGGCGGTGCAGCCCGGCGATGTGATTTTCCTGCCGCGCAAGCAAATGCACAGTCTGGAAAGCACGGACATCGGCGGCATGCGGCTGGCTGGCAGCTTTTATCCATCCGGCAGTCCAGCAATTAATTACTGATCCACACAGCATCGACTAGGCGCTCTCGGCACGGCCGGGCGCCAACCGCCCCGGGGAGGCAGATTTGACGCAGCAATCCGCACCGGCCAGCCCGCGTTGGTCATCGCATATGGTGTTTGTGCTCAGCGCCGCCGGCGCCGCCGTTGGCTTGGGCAATTTCTGGCGCTTTCCGTTCGTGGTTGGGGAAAATGGCGGCGGTGCTTTTGTCATTGTCTATCTGGCGGCGGTGGCGCTGGTCGGATTTCCGATCATGATGGCGGAATTAATGATTGGCCGGCGCGGCCGTGGCAATGCCGAACAGGCGATTGGCGCGGTTTCGCGCGAAGTCGGCGCCGGCAAATTCTGGCGCGTCATTGGCGCGCTCAGTGTGTTCATCCCCTTTATCGGCATTGGCTATTACAGCGTCGTCGCCGGTTGGGTGTTGGATTATATGGTCGGCTATATCGCCAATTTCGGCTTTCATTTCGCCGACCCCACCGCCTATCAGCAACGGTTCGACGATATGTTGGCATCGCCCATGCGCCTGCTGTTGCTGCATCTGGCGTTCATGTCTGGCGTGATATTTGTGGTTGGCCTGGAAATCCACCAGGGGATTGAGCGTGTCGCCAAGCTGATGATGCCGGGGCTGTTTTTGCTGCTGCTTGGCCTGGTGGCGTTCGCGGCGGTGAAGGGCGATTTTCTCGCCGGTCTGTCGTTCCTGTTGAAGCCTGATTTTTCGGCATTGACCGGCCGCGCGGTATTGATGGCCTTGGGCCAGGCGTTTTTCTCGCTCGCCATCGGCATTGGCATTTTGATGACATTCGGCGCTTATTTGGACGAGCGCGCCAGCATCCCCAAGGCGGCGGCGCAAATCTGTATTGCCGACACCAGTGTGGCGTTGCTGGCGGGTCTGGCCATTTTTCCCATCGTCTTCGCCTTTGGCTTGGAAGCAACGGGCGGTGAAGGTTTGGTGTTCGTGGCGCTGCCCACCGCCTTTGCGGAAATGGCTGGCGGCGCCTTTTTTGGCAGCGCTTTTTTCGTGCTGTTGTTTTTCGCTGCCTTCACCACGGGGGTGGCGACCTTGGAGCCGGTGGTGTCGTGGCTGGTTGGGCGCGGCGTGGCGCGGCGGCGTGCAGCCGTGCTGGCGGGCGGAGTGGCCTGGTTACTGGGCGCGGCGGCGACCTTGTCCTTCAATGAATGGGAAACGGTCTATCCCTTGGCTTTCGTCCCTGGATGGGAAAATTTGACGGTCTTCGCCATTCTCGACACGTTGATCGCCAGCCTGTTGCTGCCCATCAACGGTGTGCTATTGGCGCTGTTCGCCGGCTGGGCGCTGCCACGGGCCTTGGCGGTAGCCGAGCTCGAGGCGCCTGCCTGGGTGCTGACGGCATGGCGCTGGCTGCTGCGGGTGGTCGTGCCGGCGGCGATTTTGACCATCATGATCGGAGGATAATGCCATGACCAATCCCTGGCGCGCCCGCTTTCCGATTTTCGAGCATAGTATTTATTTGAACAGCTGTTCTTATGGCGCGCTGTCGGACGCGGTGGAAACGGCCTATCATGCCTATTTGGCTAGCCGCCGCGCGCGTGGCGCCGATTGGGAAGGCTGGTGCGTCAAAAATGAAATCGTGCGTGGCCAAATCGCGCGTCTAATGGGGGCCACGGACGGGGAAATCGCCGTCACCACGTCGGCATCCGCGGCCCTCAACGCGCTGGTCAGCGCTTTGCAGCCAACGCCGGCGCGCAACCGGGTGGTGCTGTCGGGCTTCGAATTCCCCACCGTCGGCCAGATCTGGCATGCCCAGGCCGGCCGCGGGTTTGACGTGGTGACCGCGCAGGAACAAGCCGGCACCGTGCCGCTTGAAGCCTTTGAACGCTTGATCGATGACCGCACCTTGATCGTGTCCATCGCCCATGTGTGTTACCGCAATGGCGCCATGAACGATGTCGCGGCCATTGTTCGGCTGGCGCGGGCGCGCGGCGCCATGGTGTTGTTGGACGCCTATCAGGCGGTTGGCGCGGTGCCGGTCGATGTCGGCGCGTTGGATGTTGATTTCGCCATTGGCGGGGTGCTGAAATATCTGCTCTCCAGCGCTGGGGTCGGGTTTCTTTATGTCCGGCAATCGCGTCTGGATGGCCTTGATCCCTATGCCACGGGCTGGTTCGCGCAAGCCGATATTGGCGCCATGGACATGCATCATCATCGTCCCGCCGGCGACGCGCGGCGGTTTGAAAGCGGCACACCGCCTATTCCCAATCTGTTTGCGGCGGAAGCCGGGCTTGGCATCATTCATGATATCGGCGTCGCGCGGATCCGTGCCGATGTCTTGCCGCTGACGACGCGGTTGAAGGATGGGGTGGCGGCGCTGGGTGGCAGCCTGGCTACACCGGCCGACCCGGCACGGCATGGCGCGATGATCGCGATCCGCGCGCGTGACGACCATGAGCTGGTCGCACGATTGGCGCAGCGGCGCATCATCACTTCGTGCCGCGACGGTAATCTGCGCGTCAGCCCGCATTTCTACAATACCGAGCAGGACATCGATGCCCTGTTGGATGCACTGGCGGCAAATCGCGACTTGTTGGCCTAACAGGCGCTGAGGTTGATGACGCGGCCACCGGCGGCGGCGGCGTCGCTGGCGTCATGAGTGACCAGCAAGACTGGCAGATTGCGCATTGCCGCATGTTCAAACACAAAGGCGCGGAAACGCTGGCGCAATTCAGCATCCAGCTTGCCGAAGGGCTCGTCCAGCAATAGCGCGCCGGGCTCGGCCAATAAGGTGCGCAGCAGCGCCACCCGCGCGCGCTGGCCGCCGGACAGGGTGGCCGGATCGCGGCTCGCCATGCCGTCCAGTTCGGCTTCGGCCAGGGCGGCATCAATCCGCGCGCGGCGTTCCCGGCGGCTCAGGCCCTTGGCCAGGGCGAAGCTCAGATTGCCGCCAACGGAAAGATGGGCGAACAAAAGATCATCCTGAAACAGAATGCCCAGGCCACGCTGTTCCGGCAACAAGCGGTCAAGCTGCCGGTCGCCCAGCCAGACACCGCCCGAGGCCTGAAATCCCGGCGCCAGGGTGCCGCAAATATAAGACAACAGGCTGGACTTGCCGCAACCCGAAGGGCCCATCAGCGTCACCACTTCCCCGGGGGCGACCCGCAAGCTCAAATCCCTGATCAAGTGCTGGCCGGCTATGGCCAGGGTGACGCGGTCCAGGCGCAATGGAGCGGGGGTCATCGGCTTAATCCCTGACGGTTGCGCGCGGCCCAGGCGGGCAGCGTCATGGCGGCGGCGAAGAGCAGCAAGGGCAGCATGGCCTGAACGAAACCGAACAGGCCCAAGAGCCGGCGGTCGGCGCCGGTGGCCAGTGCCACGGCCTCGGTGGTCAAGGTGGCGATACGGCCACCACCAGCAAACAGGGTCGGCAAATATTGCGCGACACTGACTGAAAAGCCGATCGCCAGCGCCGTCATCACCGGCCTGACCAACAAGGGCAATTTTACCGCCAGCACCACCCTCAGCGGCGACGCGCCAAGGCTGCGGGCGGTGCGGGCAATGCGCGGGTCCAGCGACCGATAAGGATCGGCCAGGGTCAGATAAACGATTGGCAGGACAAACAGCAAATGCGCCCAGGCCACTGCCATCAAGCCGCCATCGAGGTCCAGCCAAACCCAAAATGTCTGAACGCCAAACAAAAAGCCGATTTGCGGCAGCAGCAAGGGCAGATAGAGCAACAGCATGGCGCGTTTGGAAATCGGGTGCCCGCTGCGCACTTCATGTTCCAGGCAGCCGATCACCAGCGCCATCGCCACGGCGGTCGCCGACAGACCAACCAGCAGCGTGTTGGCCAAAGGCGTGCCAAGTAAGGGGGCGGCCCGGACCAACCCATCCAGGCTGAAACGGCTGGGCAGGGCGTCGGGCCAGAACCAGCTTTGGGCCAGCGCCCACACTGCCATGGCGGCGATGGCTGCCACAGTGATCAACAGCAGCAGGCCAGCGCCCAAACCGCCGGCCAGCCGTGTCGCGGTTTCGACCAGGCGATGGCCCCGGCTGCCATTGATCAGCCAAAAATGCGCCAAATAGCCCAACAGTCTGGCGCCCAGCCGCCACAGCAGGATCGCGGCGATGGTCAAGGCCATCAGCAAGATCGCGCCGGCGGCGGCGGTGAATTGGATGTTGAGATCGAAATCCCGAAACCAGCCGAAGAGCAGCACCGCGAAAGACGGTGGCGCTGTCGGCCCCAGGATGATCGCGACATCGACCACCGACAGGCTATAAGCCAGCACCGCGTAAAGCGGCAGCCGGATTTGTGGATAGACCGCTGGCAGCACGACCTTGAGCCAAGCCACCGTTGGGCGGTAGCCCATCACCCGCGCGATGCACAACCGTTGCTCAGCCTGGCTTTGGCCAAGGGCGGCCAAAATCATCAACAGAATGAAAAAGCTTTCCTTCAAGGTGAGCGCGGCAATCAGCGACCAGCCGGCGGGGTCGTGCAAAATCAAGATGTCTGGCGGCAGCGTCCAGCCGGTTGCCCAGGGCGACAATGCGCGCGCCAACCAACCGCTGGGAGCGATGAGAAAAGCTAGGCCAATGGCGAAGCCGGCATGGGGCACCGCCAGCGCCGGCGCCAACAGCCGCCGTAGCGTTTGAAAAGCTGGACGATCGTGCAGCGCGGCCACGATCAGCACCGCCAGCGCCAAGGCCAGCGCCGTGGTGACGAAACCGGTGAACAGGGTGAGACTTAGGGCGCTGGCGATACCCGGTGCCGCGAACAGATCGATCCAGGGGGCCAGCGACAGCCGGTCGCCGCCCAAAGCTGGCAAAATGCCAAAGGCTGGCAGCAGGGTGCCGGCAATCCCTGCCAGCACCGGCCCCAGGAACAGCGCCAATGTGATCGGCGGAAATAGCGCCAGGCGTCCGCCCGCCCATCGCTCAGCGGCCATAACGCGAAATCCAGGCACGTTCCAGGCGCAGCGTCCATTCAGGGTGCGGTTCGTCATGGCTGCGCGCCAAGGCCTCGGCGGTGGGATAAGTGACGGGTTGCGGCAAGGCGTCGAAAACCGCGCGTTCCGCCGCGCTTAACCGGTCCAGCGCCAGTACGCTGGGGTCGCCCCAAATGCGGGGGTCCGCCTTGCGCGCCTGGGCCATTGGTGAGAGCAGGAAATTCGCCACCGCTTTGGCCGCCTCTGGCGCGTTGGCATTGAAAGGAATCGCCAGGAAATGGGCATTTGCCAGGGTGCCGGTGTCCAGGATATAGGCGCGCACACTGGGTGGCAGCAGGCCTTGGTTGATCGACGACGCCGCTTCCGCCGGATTGAAGGCGAATGCCAGGTCGATCTCGCCATCGCCCAATAATTGCCTGAGCGCCGGGCTGTTCGGTGGAAAGGTCCGGCCTTGCCGCCATAAATGCGGGTGCAGGGCATCTAAATAAGCCCACAAGGGCGCGGTGGCGCTGTCGAATGTCGCGTCTTCGGGGTCGGTCTTAAGGATTTCCGGGTCCGTGACATGGTCGATCAGCACCTGTTTTAAAAAGGTGGTGCCGATGAAATCCGGCGGCGCTGGATAGCTGAAGCGGCCGGGATTGTTTTTGGCCCAGTCCAGAATAGCGGCAATACTGCGCGGTGGGTTGGGCAGGCGCGTGCTGTCATGAAAAAAAGTGAGTTGGGCATAGCCCCAGGGCGATTCATAGCCATCGGTCGGCAAGGCAAAATCGGTGACGGTGGCGGGTTTGCCTTCAACATCGACCAAGCGGAAATTGGGCAGCGCCTCGGCAAAGGGGCCATGCAGCAAGCCAGCCGCGCGCATGGCGTGGAAATGTTCGCCATTGATCCACACCAGGTCGGCGCGGCCGCCTTGGGTGCGACCAGCGGCTTTTTCCGCCAGCAAAGTGGCGATCAAATTGCCGGTGTCGGAAGTCTTGACATGATGCAGGCGAATGCCGAACCGGTCGGCGACTTCATCGCCAGCCCAGCGGATATAGGCGTTGATCTTTTGATCGCCCGCCCAGGCGTAGAAATAGACGGTCTGGCCGCGCGCGCTGGCCAGGGTTTTTGGCCAAGCCTGATCTTCCGCCCGCGCCGGCGGGCCGGGATTGAACAATAATATGGCAAGCCAGCCGAGCAGAAATAAGCGCACCGGCTCAAGCCCTCGCGTCGGTCAATGCCGCCAGGTCGGGCTGCCAGCGGCCGACCCGCCAATCGATCGTGACCGCCCCTTGCGGGCGTTCGCCGCATAGCCATTGCGTGAGATTGTCGACATAATGATCGAGATGCCGAATTTGCTGGACGCCATGTTCGACAAACGGATCCAGCGTGGTGACCAGCAGCGTGCCGCCATGGGCTTGGGTCTGCCAAGTGATGACTTCGCCGGCGTCATTACGTTGAATGATCCGGGCGTGGGCGGGCACATCGGTATAGACACCATGACAGTGCCAGCAGGCATGACGGGGCGAAAGCCCGCGATAGACCGGATGATCATGGTCGGTCTGGGCAACCGGTGGATGGTTCGGATCGGTGACCCACCAATAATTATTGACTGGCCGGTCGGTCCATGTCGCGTCAATGAAACCGGGGCTGCTGTCGCCTTCCACGAACACCTTGCCGCCGCGCGCCAGCAAGTCGTAAATCGCGTCGCGCCGCGCCCTCAGCGCCTGTTGATGCGATTGGAACGGAACCACCGCCGCCTTGAAATCGGCCAGCCGCGCCGGGGTCAAGTCATGGATATAGACCAGTTCGTAATAAGGCCGATATTTGGGCGCATTCGCCACCACATGATGCGACCACACGCCATTATGAATGAACGCAATTGGCTTGGTCATGACAGGGTTCCTCGGGCTTTTGGCGTTTTGCTTTGGGCCAAGTCTAGCATATTGCCATAAAAGCGCGACAGCGCTTGGGCGGAGGGATCGTCGCCGTCATAGGCGCCGACCGGGCCGGAGGCGGTGAGCACCAGCAGCCCTGGCGTTGAGACATCGTCGACCACGGCGATGGCGCGGCCCCAGCTGTCTTGCAGCAAGATATCCGCGCTTGGGGCCGGGTCGATATAGCCGCAAGCCCACCAGCCGCTGATGCCATGGCGAAAGGTCAGCGCGTCGATATCGACCCCATCCAGCAAACCATGGCGGTCGACGCCGCGATGATAGCGGATATCGGCGGTGCGCTTGGCATTGTCCATCACCCATTCATGAAAAGGCAGCCAGGGCATGGTCCAGCCGTCGAAACAAAACAGGGACCCGCCGCGCGCCAAAAACCGGGCGATGCTGTCCCGTGCGTGCATCAACGCGAAATGGTCGCTGCCATTGGGCACGATCAGCAAGTCGGCACCGTCAAGGTCCAAGTCAAAATCCGGTCCGGTTTCAGCAATGCGCGCGTTGATGCGGGCGTCAGCCGGCGTCAGGCCGGCGGTGCCGCCATGAATGCCGTTTGACACGATCACGGCTTCAAGCATTGGGCTTGTCCTATTCCGCCGCTGTCCGCCGCTGCGCGCGCCGGCGTTCGGTGATTTCGGCAATGCGTTTGGACAGCACCTGTTCATGAAAACGGTCGCAGCCGATACATAGATTTTGATAGGCATCACCCTTGGGCGTGGTGGTTTTGGATTGTTCGATGAAGTGCTCGACGCTCCAGCCGTCCTGAATGCCCATGCGTTCGGGGTGGCCCATTGCGATGGCCTCGATCGCCGGATCGCCGACCAGCGAGTCCAAAATGGCGATCAGATTTTCCTGGGTCAGATTGCCAATGGGCGTCTTGGTCTTGATGCAGCAGGGAAACACGTCGCCCGACGGGTCGATCGACACTTCCGAACCGGAATAGCGGTGGCGCAGAAAATTCAGGCCGCCCGCCCAACGGTTGCAGAAATTGTCAGCCAGCGTGGCGGTGGACAGGCCGTTGGCCCAGGCCCGACCGCGCGGCCATAATTTGCCAATCCAACTATCTTCTGTGGCGCCGAAGAAATGATATTGCGGGCGCTCATCTTCCAGCCAGCCACGGTCTTCATGCCATTTGCGTTCGGCGGTGGCGACATCGGCCGTGACCATGCCGCGCGCCTCGAAAATGCGGGTCAGCCGGTCGATGGCGCGTTGCTGGTTTTCCGGGCCTTCCATACCAACGTGATAATCGTCGATGCCGGCGATTGAAATCAGCCCGGCGCCAGCCTCAAGCAAGTCATCGACCAGGGCTTCATCCAACATGTCGCCAGTAGTCTGAACGATGATCTTGATGCCGCCCTTGCCTTGATAACGGGCCTTCAAGCGCCGCATCGTAGGATAGGTCACGCGCTGTCGCACGCCGTCCAGCAGCACTTCACCACCCGACAGAATGATGCGCCCGGTCTTTTCCGCCAATTTGCCATTGGGCAATGGGTCGTCGATGTCCAGATAGGTCATGCGTTCCGGCAGATGATCGACAATCCGGGGCGCGTTTTGTTCGGCTTCCCGGATCACGCCTTCCAGCGCATCGCGGACATAGGGCCGGAACCGATCTTCATAACAGTGCTTGCACTTGCGGTGACAAGCCCAGCAGACGACGTAATAAATCGATTCCATCAGCTTCCTTCCTCAGTTACCCCGCCCATGCGGCATCGTCCCTGCGAGGCCGTAGGCCGTGGCAGTCCATGGCGCTGAGGTGGATTGCCGCGCCGCCTATCGGCGGCTCGCAATGACGTTGGACAGCCGCGCCGGTTAAAGCTGGCTTGCGATGACGGTGGCGGAGGTTTTCGTATCGCAAAACTTCTATCCTCATGCCCTAAAACATATATTGCAGCGACAGTTGGAAGGTGCGGGGTGGCGCCGCACTGCGTTGCTGGAATGGCGCGCCGCCGCCCAATTGGATCTGGTTCGACGCCGTGAAATTGACCGGAAAGCCACTTTCATTATTCGCATTGAATATATTGAAGAAGTCGGCGCGTGCCAATGTCGTGCCGCCAAAAATATCGAGCTGATATTGGATGCCGACATCGAAGCTGGTCGACCAGGGCAGGCGGCCGGAGTTGCGCCTGGTGCCGGGGAAGCGGTCGGGATTACCGGTAAACTGGTCGGCGAAGGACAAGCCATCGCCATTCAGGTCGGTGGTGCCGAACACGCTGGCGTCGGGCACGAAATTGACCGGTTGGCCGGATTGGATCAAGCCCGCCACGGTGATTGCCAAGCCAGGCATTGGGAAGAAATCGACAACGCCTGAAATGACATGGGTGCGGTCGTTGAGCGACGGTCCCCAGTCGGCGCTGAAGTCATTGGCGTCGCCGGCGCGGAAATTGATGTCGTCGGTGTTGTTGGTCAACCGCGACAAAGTATAGCTGAGGCGCAAGCCATAAATGTCCGGCCCAGGCGTCTTGGTGATGGTGAAGTTGAGCGCCCGATAGCGCGACCGGCCGCCGGTGTCCGACATGATGATGGACCGCGCGCCGCCGACCGGAATTTCGCCATTGGGCCCCAGCACTGGGCGGGTGGCGTTGGCCGTCGCGGCACTGCGCAGCAGCCCCAGTGCTTCCCGCTCGGCCAGGCTGAGCGCGGCGACGCCGGCTTCGCCAATCTGGTCGAACAGGGCCTGGTTGAACTCAAATGGTGCCGCTGCATTGAGGTCGATCAGGCGGACCAGATCATGACCTTCCGAATAGATGCCATCGACATAAAAGCTGAATTGGGAATTGATTTGCCATTGATAGCCCAGCGTGGCTTGCACCGCATAGGGATTGTCATAGCCATTGGGGTTGAGGATGCGCAGCTCGTTCGAGACTTGCTGATCGCGCAGCCCGGCCACTTGCTCAGGCGACGGGCAGGCCAGAAAGCCGGTGCATTGGCCGACTGGATTGATGGTCAAATTGCCCTCGCTGACGATGCGGTCAATCACTGTGTCGGCGGGCAAGATGCCCTGGTCGATCAAGCTTTGAAGTTGGCCCCGGAAGCCCGGCGCGGTGGAAGAAAACTGAATCGCGTCGGAGACCACCGCATAGGGCACTTTTTCGTAAAACAGGCCAATGCCGGCCCGCAATGCCATGTCGTCGCGGAACGCCCAATTGGCGCTGCCGCGTGGCGCGAAATTGTCCCAATCGCCGCTGGATGCACCGCCTTTTGACAGGCTGTCATAGTCCCAGCGCAGGCCCAAGGTGACGGTCAGGTCCGGCGTGACTGCGATCTGGTCTTCGACGAACAGGCCATAAACCGTTTGCACCCGGCCAAAGCTGTTGGGCTGAATCTCGACCGCGAAATCCAGCAATTGCGCATCAAGCGGCAGGTCGGCGACATCCAGTCCGCTACCGACATTGGCGTTTCTCAGCGCCGCCAATTGCGCGTCATTCAATTGGATCAGGAAATTGCCATTGACGTTGCCACCGCCTTCTAAATCGAAGTCGGCGCGGATGATGTCGGTGCCGAATTTGATTTGATGACGGCCAGTTGCGAAGCTGAGCTTATGTTGTGTCTGAACCGTGTTCTCGACTTCATCGAAGATAAAGCCGGGATGGCCGACCACGGCGATGGTCTGGCCCGTCGGCCCCCGCACGGTGACTTGGGGGGCGTCGGGATCGCCCAGGGGCTCGCCAAAGTCCCAGGCAAAACGGCTATATTGCACCGCGCCTGTGTAGCTGAAATCATCGCCGCGATAGCTGGTCGATAGCGCCACATTGGTCGAGAAACGGTCCTGCACGCTGCCAGCCGAGGGGAATGTCACACCGCCGGTCAGGCCGCCGCCTTGGCGTTCAATTTCGGCCCGGCCATGATTGGCGCGCAGGGTCGACGACCAATTCCCATTCCAATGATGGTCGATGCGGATGGTGCCCAAAATTGTTTCATTGGTGCCGCCGATGGTATCGGCGATGCCCAATGCTGGAGCGGAGAGTTGGTTGTCGGTTTCGTCGCGGGTGTATTCCAGATTCACGAAGAAAAAGGTCTTGTCCTTGACGATCGGCCCGCCCAGCGCGAAACCCGCCTGGTAGCGGTTGAAATCGTCGGAAATCGGGTTGCCGCTGAGGTCACTGCGCGAAAATTCACCCTTCTCCGACAGGAAGCCGCCAGGCCGGGTAAGGAAAAAGACCTCGCCGGTGAAATCATTGGAGCCGGATTTGGTCGTGACATTGACGACGCCATTGGCGGTGCGGCCAAATTCAGCGGAATAATTGCTGGCCAACACGGTGACGTCCTGGACCATGCCGATGGGGATGGGAAAGCGCTGGCCGCCCAGGAAATTCTCATTATTGTCCAGCCCGTCGATCATATAATTGGTGAACAAGCTGTTGGCGCCATTGATCGCCACCGACGGCGCTTCATTGAAAAACCCTGTGGCCTGGGTCACGTTCGGCAGGCGGATCAAGGCCCGCTCAAGGCTGCGGGCCTCCACCGGCAAGGTGGCGATTTCGCCGGCGGTGAGGGTGGAGGAGACCTCGGCGTTGATCATGTTGATGCGCGCGAAGGCACGGCTGCCGGTGACGACGATTTCATCCGTTGCAGCGCCCGCCGGGGCCAGCACCAAACGCAGGCTTTGGGTGAAATTGCTGCGCAGCGCCAGGGGTTCGGCCGTCGCTGGTTGATAGGCGTCGGTGGCGGCGCTTTTGACCTGCCAGCGACCGGCGGTGCTGAGATTGTCAAAGCGCGCCCGGCCGCCATCGCCGGTGGTGGCTTCTATCTCTGCGCCGGTATCGAGATTTTCCGCCGTCACCCCGATATTGGACACCGGCGCGCCACTGGCTTGGTCGATGACCGTGACTTCCAGCGCCACTTGCGCCGCTGCGGTTTGTGCAAAGCCAAGGGCAAATGCCCATAAAGAAAGCTTCAGGGCATGAGCCATGCCCTGGTTCAATGTCGTCTGCAACGACCCCTCCGCGTTTCATCCGCCTGCCGCGCGGCCACCATCATGGCGGCGCGCCCCAGGCATTGACCGTTCAGGGCCGTTACTCCCACCGTCCCTGATCGATATGGTTGATGTTCGCCTATATAGTCGACCATCATTGGCACTTCTTACACGCAAAGGCTTTTGCGCTGCAAAATTTTTGCCCGGTTGTGCATGCGGCGATCAATGTTAGGCTTGGCGGCCAAGACTTGAGAGGGGACGGATCGATGCCGCTGTTGAAACAGGCCGATGATGCCAAGGCTTATTGGCGGGCAACGCTGCGCTTGACCACGGGCCTGTTGCTGATCTGGTTCGCAGTATCGTTCGGAGCCGGCATCTTGCTGCGCGACTGGCTTGACCAATTCCGCATCGGTGCCGCGCCCTTGGGTTTCTGGTTCGCGCAAAATGGCTCGATCTATGTTTTTGTGGTCTTGATCTTCGTCTATTGCTTGGCGATGAACCGGCTGGAACGCAAATATGGCGTGAAGGCCTAGGCGCGATGGATCAAACCCTTTGGAGCTTTGCCTTCGTCGGCGTCACCTTCGCGCTTTATATCGGCATCGCGATCTGGTCCCGCGCCGGCTCAACCGATGATTTCTATGTCGCCGGCCATCATGTTCATCCGGTGGTCAATGGCATGGCGACGGCGGCCGACTGGATGTCGGCGGCGTCCTTTTTGTCGATGGCGGGGCTGATCGCCTTTTTGGGCTATGGCGGCTCGGTCTATCTGATGGGCTGGACCGGCGGCTATGTGTTGCTGGCCTTGCTGCTAGCGCCATTCTTGCGCGAGTTCGGCAAATTCACCGTGCCCGATTTTGTCGGCGACCGTTATTATTCGACGTTCGCGCGGCTGGTGGCGATTGTCTGCGCGCTGTTTGTGTCCTTCACCTATATCGCCGGCCAGATGAAAGGCGTCGGCGTTGCCTTTTCCGGTTTTTTGGGCATTCCCTTTGAATGGGGGATCATCACCGGCATGGTGATTGTGTTTTTCTATGCCGTGCTGGGCGGCATGAAGGGCATTACCTATACCCAAGTCGCGCAATATTGCGTGCTGATCTTCGCCTATACGGTGCCGGCGATTTTCATTTCACTGGTCATCACGGGTAATGCCGTGCCGCAACTGGGCTTTATCGGCACCGTGGCGGGCAGCGATATCGGCATGCTGGACAAGCTCGACCAGGTGGTCCGCGATTTGGGCTTCCATGCTTATACCGAGACGAACAAAACAACCCTGGACGTATTCGCCATCACCGCCGCTTTGATGTTTGGCACGGCGGGTTTGCCGCATGTCATCATCCGCTTTTTCACGGTCAAGAACGCCGCCGCCGCGCGGCTTTCGGCCGGCTGGGCCTTGGTGTTCATTGCCGCGCTTTACACCACTGCACCGGCAGTAGGGGCTTTTGCCCGGCTTAATTTCATCGATACGGTGAATGAAGCGACCTATATTCCCGGCGCGGAAAATTATGACCTTGAGGCCCAACATATTCGCGATGCTGGCGGCCAGCCGGTGCCGCAATGGTTCAAAAATTGGGAACAGACCGGGCTGGTGACGTTCGACGACAAGAACCGCGATGGCCGCATGCAGTATCGCGGCCCCGAATCGCCCGATGGCCTGGCCAATGAAGTGAGCGCCAACAACGATATCTTTGTCCTCGCCAATCCCGAAATCGCGCGTTTGCCGGGCTGGGTGATCGGACTGGTGGTGGCGGGCGGTTTGGCCGCCGCCTTGTCGACCGCCGCGGGGCTGTTGATGGTGATTTCTTCCGCCATCAGCCATGATCTATGCCGACGCACGCTGTTCACCGGCATGACCGACAAGACCGAATTGCGCATCGCCCGCATCGCCGCTGCTGGCGCGGTGGTGGCGGCAGGCATGTTGGGGCTTTATGCGGAAAAACTCGGCTTTGTCGCGCAAGTGGTGGCCTTTGCATTTGGTCTGGCGGCGGCATCGCTGTTTCCGGTGATTTTCCTGGGCATATTCTGGAAACGGATGAACCGGGAAGGGGCCATCGCCGCCATGCTGATGGGGCTGTTTTCAACTTTTGGCTATATCTATTATTTCAAATTCGGCGGCGGTCAGCCGGTGCAGTGGCTGTGGGGCGTATCGCCGGAAGGCATTGGCTTTATTTTCATGTGGCTGGCGCTGGCCGTGGGTGTGGCGGTGGCCTTGGCCACCAAGGCGCCACCGCAAGATATTCAGGACTTGGTTGAGGACATCCGCATTCCCGGCGCCCGCAGCGCGCATGGCGTTGCCGACCAAGCCATGGCGCCGATCAAGGACTAGCGCAGTGGCTTAATCTTCAGCGTTTATTGGCTTTTTGCTTCATACGGCGCTGGTGAAATAAATATAGCACCGGCGCGCAGACACGCTCATAGACCAGCGTCGCGACAAAGCGGCCAGGGCGGGTGGCAACAAGCCGGCCCAACCAGCGCCAACCCGGCAGCCGCTGCCAAATCGCTTGAAAGGCGTCGACACCGCTGATGAGGCGTTGCTGTCCATCGATCACATGCAAACGCCGGGCGCCATCATCGCGGCTAAGGCCTAGGATCTCCAGCCGTTTCTGGTCTTGCATGATGTCGCACCAGCCGATCGACAGGCCCTGGCGTTGCGCGATCTTGCGGTAGGTGCCGATCTCATGGGCGCAGACCGGGCAATCGCCATTATAGAGCACGGTGATGTCTTGAGGGGGGTCGGTCCGTGGTTCCGCCATCGCACAGCGCTCCGGGATTGGGCATGGTCAATGCTTCATATGGATCGCTGGCGTCGGACGACAAGCGCGACAAATGCGTCGGCCGGCGTTGCCGCCGGCCGATCAAATGTTGAGACGGGTTTTCTTATCCGTCCGCAATCGTTATTCGCTGAACGGGACCGAGGAATGATGCAGGTTGATCCTGAGATTGCCTTCATCATCCTTGAAATAGCCGAAGCTGTATTCGACCTTGACGTCATCGCCCGACGTGGTGGTGAAATAATAATTGCCCATCGCCAAAGCGGAGTCGCAGTCGATGCTGATGGCTTCGTTCTCAAATCGCACATTGGTGTAGGGCGCCAATGCGAAACCCTTGTCTTCCTCGATGCTGCCGGTCACGAAATAGGACAACGCCTCGTCCTTGGTGCCACGAAACTGATCAGCGGCAGCCTTGGTCGGCTTGAACAGAACCTCGCCATGGTCATAGCCATAAAGCGTGTCCAAATGTGCGAGAGCCGCGGCTTTGGAATCTTCTGCCGCGCCGATCGCGACAATGCCGTCGCCCCATTGCTTTTGCGCCGCTACGACTTCGGCTTCGGTAATCGTGACACATTTCCCCGCCAAGGCGGCATTGGCCGAAAACGCCAATAACGCGGTCGCGGTGATGAGCGTCAATTTCATGATGAGTCCTTTCGCTGAGATGAAGGGGGTAAGGGGTTTTTGCAAGCTAAGATTGAAAGATGGTCCAATATAGTCCTCTTCATGGGCGCTTGCGCGTTTCCTCTTGCGTTTTTACCGGGGGCAAAGATATTAAAAAAGAAAATACGGCTTATATCGGAAATTAATTTATTTAATAAACCATGGATCCCATCACCCTGCAATCCTTTCTGGCGGTTGCCGAAACTGGCAGTTTCACCAAGGCCGCCGAGCGGGTTGGCCGCACACAGTCGGCGGTCAGCCAGCAGATCGCGAAATTGGAACTGCAATTGGGCAAGCCGCTATTCGCACGTGGCCGCCATTTATCGCTGACCACCGATGGCGAGATTTTTCGCGGCTATGCCAAGCAGATATTCGGCCTGCATCGCGAGGTTCTGGACCGTTTCAAGGAGCCCGAACTAGAGGGCGAGGTGCATTTCGGCCTGCCCGAGGATTTCGCCAGCGTTTTTCTATCCGATGTGCTGGCGGAGTTTGCCCGCACCCATCCGCGGGTTTTGTTGAATATCGAATGCGACCTGACCTTGAATTTGTTCCATCGCTTCAAAAGAAATCAATTCGATCTGGTGCTGGTGAAGATGAACCGGCCCGAGGACTTCCCCAATGGCCAACAGGTTTGGTCGGAACCGCTGGAATGGGTCCGCGACGCGCGGTTGATTCAACCGGATCGGCCGGTGCCGCTGGTGCTGTCGCCGGCCCCATGCGTGTATCGCGAGCGCGCCATCAACGCGCTTGAGGCCGCTGGGCTTGGCTGGCGGCAGGTCTTTTCCAGCACCAGCTATGCCAGCACCACGGCGGCGGTGCATGCTGGCATGGGTTTGACCGTGCTGCCGCGCACGATGATCCCGGCCCGGCTTGAAGTGTTGACGCAAGACGATTTTCCGCCGCTGCAACATACCCATGTATCGTTGTTGAAGCACCGCGCCGACAAAGCCGCGATCAATTCCTTCGAAGAATTCATTGTCCGCAAGCTGCGGCATTGATCGACGCCGTCAAGAAAGCAGTTGCGGTTGCCAAGAGCCTTCTATATAAGAATGCCTCGCATTCTGAGTTGCAGTTCATTTAAGCGAGGGCTTTATGTTGAAAATGAGGGTCGGGGCCGCTGCGACGGCGATTGTCACGGCGATGAGCAGTGGCGCATGGGCGCAGCAACCGGCGCCAGACGCCGAAAGAGTCGAAGATGAGATCGTCGTGATTGGCGAAGCCTCGCAAGTCGAATTGACCGATCCTTATGCTGGCGGTCAGGTGGCGCGCGGCGGCCGCGCCGGGTTGCTGGGCAATCTCGATTTCTTGGACGCACCGTTTTCCGGCACGGCGTTTACCGAATCCCTCGTCGCCGCGCAGCAGGCGGAAAGCGTTGGCGACGTATTGTTGAACGACCCGGTCGTGCGCGTGGCGAAAGGCTTCGGCAACTTCCAGGAACTTTACATGATTCGCGGCTTCCCGGTGTTTTCGGATGACCTCACTTTGAACGGCGTATTCGGCATTCTGCCGCGCCAATTCGTGGCGGCTGAATTGCTGGAACGGGTTGAGGTGTTCCGCGGCGCCAACGCGTTCATCAATGGCGCGGCACCGGGCGGCAGCGGCGTTGGCGGCACCATCAATTTGGTGCCGAAACGCGCGCCCGAGGATGGCGTGCGCCGACTTACCTTGGGTTATGAAAATGACGGTCAGTTGTACGCCGCCGCCGATTTGGGCGCGCGCTTCGGCGATGCCAAGCAATGGGGCGTGCGCGCGAACGCGGTCTATCGCGACGGTGATACCGCCATCGACCGCCAAGATCGCGAGCTGACGGCCTTCTCGATTGGCGCGGACTATCGCGGCGACCGACTGCGCTTCGCCGCCGACATCGGCTATCAAGACAACCGCATCGACAACCCGCGTCCGCAGGTCAGGCCGCTGGGTGAGGTGCCCGACGTGCCCAAGCCCGACCGCAATTACGCGCAACCCGGCACCTTCAGCGATGAAGAGCAGATTTTTGGCGCGGTGCGAGGCGAATATGACGTTGCCGACTCGGTGACGGTTTGGCTGGCGGGCGGCGGTCGCCGTGGTGAGGAAGCCAATGTCTTGATGAATCCACGAGCCACCGCCGACGGCGCGACGACCGCTTTTCGCTTCGACAATGCCCGCGAGGACACCGTCTTGTCGGCGGATGCGGGCGCCCGCGCGACCTTCCGTACCGGTCCGATTGGCCACCGCGTGATCGTTTCCGGCTCGATTGTCGATTTGAAATCGAAAAACGCCTTTGCGTTATCTGATTTCCTCAATCCAGTGGTGAGTGATTTGTTCAACCCCGTCCTGGTCGATATGTTGCCGGCCGCGAATTTTTTCACGGGCGGGGTTTTGTCGGATCCACTGACCACGGAAAAGGTGACCAACCGCAGCTTGGCGGTCGCCGATATGATTTCGCTATTCGACGAGCGTGTGTTGCTGACGGCCGGCTTGCGCTATCAAGCGATTGAAACGCAGTCTTTCGACTTCAACAGCGGCGACTTGCTCTCGCGTTTCGACAAAAGCGCGACCACGCCCGCATTCGGTGTGGTTTTCAAGGCAACGCCGGGTCTTGCCCTTTACGGCAACTACGCCGAAAGCCTGCAACCGGGCGCCATTGCCCCGGCGATCAGCGGTGGCGTTGCCATCGTCAACGCCGGAGAGGTGCTCAAGCCATTTCGCGGCGAGCAGTTCGAGTTCGGCATCAAATATGATGGCGGCAATTTGGGCGCGACGCTCAGTTTCTTCTCATTGTCGCGGCAGAATGCGATTGTCGTCGATCAGGTTTTCCAAGCCTCGGGCGAGCAGCAAAATCAAGGCATCGAACTCAGCGTGTTTGGCGAGCCACTGCCTGGATTGCGGTTGATTGGCGGCGCCACCTATGTCGATGCCAAGCTGAAACGTACCCAAGGCGGCGTTAACGAGGGCAATGCGCCAATTGGCGTTCCGGAATTCCAAACCAACCTCAATGCCGAATGGGATGTGCCTTATGTCGCTGGATTGACATTTGACGGCCGCGTGATCTTCACCGGCAATCAATTTGTCAATGAAGCGAATAGCATCAAACTGGAGAGCTGGACCCGTTTGGACCTTGGCGTGCGCTACGAATTGCCAATCACTTCCAGCCCGGTCACCGTGAAAGCTCGTGTTGAAAATGTCACGGGCGAGGCTTATTGGGCATCGACTGGCGGATTTCCGGGCGCGAATTATTTGATCCAGGGCAATCCGCGAACTTTCCATTTGTCTGCATCCTACGCTTTCTAGGGCTGGCGGCAAAACAGGGAGTGAGTGTCGATGTCGTCGGCGGCCATCAGGAAATGGGCTTGGGTTCATAAATGGACCAGCATCATTTGCACGGCTTTCTTGTTGATGCTGTGCCTCACCGGCTTGCCGTTGATTTTTCATGATGAGATTGACGACGCGCTCAATCCACAGCAATGGGCGCCGGCCAATCCCGATGGCCCGTATTTGAGCCTTGATGACATTCTGCGTATCGCCTTGGCGCGAGGCCATGGCGATGTGCCTTTGTTCATGAGCGTCGACGATGATCGGCCCGTGGTCAATGTAACCAGCGGCCCGCGCCCCGACGCCGCCGCAAACGAAATGCATTTTGCGTCTTTTGATCTAACTAGCGGGGCGTTGGTGCCGCCGGCGGACAAAGGCGAGGATGTCTTGCATTTCTTGCTGCAACTGCATACCGACATGTTCCTTGGCCTGCCAGGCATGTTGTTCTTGGGGTTGATGGGTTTGATCTTTGTTGTGGCGGTGGTGTCGGGCGTGGTGCTTTATGCGCCGTTCATGCGTAAGCTCGATTTCGGCACGGTCAGGGCCGGCCGCTCAAGCCGCGTGAAATGGCTGGATTACCATAATTTGCTGGGCGTGATGACAGTGGCCTGGGTGTTGGTGGTGGGCGTTACCGGCGTGGTCAACACCCTGGCCGAACCGATAATTGATGTTTGGAAGCGTAACGAATTGGCCGATATCGTCAATCCCGGCGGGCCATTGCCGGTATCTGGCGCGTTGGCGTCGCTTGAGGATGCGGTGACGCAAGCGCGGCAGGCGGCACCCGATATGGCGTTGCAGTTTGTCGCCTTTCCCGGTGGTGGGTTTTCCACCGACTATCACTATGCGATTTTTCTGCGCGGGCAGACACCTTTGACAAAACGTGTGACGACACCGGTGCTGATCGACGCGCGCACGGGCGACTTTGACGGCGTGCGTTCCTCGCCTTGGTATGTCAAGGCCCTGGCGTTGTCGCGGCCGCTGCATTTCGGCGACTATGGCGGACTTGGCTTGAAAATCGTTTGGGCGGTGCTTGACCTGATCACCATCATTGTTTTGATAAGCGGTCTATATTTGTGGCTAGGTAAACGCGAAAGCCACGCCGAGCCATCCATGGGCGCGTCTATCGTGGGTGAGCGGGCATGAACCGCCCTATTCTCCAAGCGCCCGCGACGGCAACGCTGATGGTACCGGCGGTGTTGTTCGTCGTCAGCCTTGCTGGCTTGATTTGGGCGCTGTTGGTCGACGGCCGCCAGGACGCGGTGGCGACGCTGGCGGTGGCGGCGCCGCTGGCCGCCATTGTTTGGGCGATGGTTTATCGTCGCCGGCGCTAGCGCGTTAAAGCGCGCCGAAGAACGCGTGCAGTTCTTTGGCCACCCGGTCGGGCTGTTCCATCGGCGCGAAATGCCCGCCCTTGGGGAACAGGGTATAGCGTTTGAGGTTGCTGTGTTCCTCCAGCCAGGCGCGCGGCATCATCACCACTTCCTTGGGTGAAATGCCATAGCCAGTCGGCACCGGGATCATTGGCTTGTCGTCATGGACGCTGGGCCAAGGGCGGCTGAAATGTTCGGCATAGATGCGAAACGACGTGCCAATGGTGTTGGTCAGCCAATACAGCGATGCTGTCGTGCATAGAAAATCGCGGTCGAAGATGTCGGTGAGTGCGCCAGGGCAATCGCTCCAGGCGCGGCGGCGTTCCCAAATCCAGGCGGCGGTGCCGATCGGCGAATCAGCCAAAGCATAAGCCAGGGTTTGCGGGTCATGCAGTTGGACCGCGACATGGCTGGTAATCAGCGGCAGCGCCTCGGCCGCGCGCTTGGCCATCCAGGCTTCCTCGGGCGCGAAGGCATCGGCGGGAATGGCCAAGGGATCGATGCCCGGCAACATCGGCAATGTCATATAGGCGCCGATCAGATGCTGGGCGTGCGCATGGCCCAATTCGGCGGTGACCAGCGCGCCCCAGTCGCCGCCGGCGGCGGCAAAGCGATCGTAACCGAGGATGCCCCGCATCAGCGCGACCCAAAGTTCGGCGACCCGGCGCACGCCGATGCCGGTTGTCCGCAAGGGCTCGGAAAAACCGAAGCCGGGCAGGGAAGGGACCACCACGTCAAATGCGAGCGCGTCGTCGCCGCCATGGGCCGCGGGGTCGGCCAGCGGGCCGATCACGTCTTTCCAGTCCCAAAACGTCCATGGCCAGCCATGAGTCAAGATCAACGGCATGACGCGACGACCCTTGCCGCGAACATGAATGAAATGAAGCGGCACATCGTCGATGGTGACGCGAAAATGGGCAAAGCGGTTGATTTGGGCTTCCTGCGCGCGCCAATCATAATCATTGGCCCAATAGCTGGCCATGTCTTCCAGCCAATCCCGCTCGACGCCATAGCGCCAGTGTTGATTGCCAAAATCATCGGCCCAGCGAACTTGCCGCAGGCGATGGCGCATGTCTTGAAGCCGGGCTTCGTCGATGTCAACGGTGAAGGGGCTTGGGGTCATGGCTGTGCTCCCTGCCTAGCCGCATTGGTTGCGGCGAGCGGCAAGCTTAGGCAAGATGGGCGGCCATGGGTACTGGCAACTTTGCCAGCTCAACAGGGTAGGGGGCTAATATGCAGCAACAAAGACTGGCGGGCAAGATTGCGCTGATAACCGGCGCTGCCCAGGGTTTGGGCGCCGCCACGGCACGGCTGTTTGCGGTGCACGGCGCGCGCTTGGCGCTCAGCGACATCAATGAGGCCGGCGTCGGCGCTGTGGTCGATGACATCAACGCCAGCCACGGCTCCGCCACGGCGATGGCCTTTCACCATGACGTTACCGACGAGGCGCGCTGGCAAGCCGTGTTGGAGCAAACGGTGGCGCGCTTTGGCGGCTTGCATGTGCTGGTCAACAATGCCGGCATCGGCTTCATGAAAACGGTGGAGGACACCAGCCTGGATGAATGGCGGCATTTGCACGCCGTCGATCTTGACAGCGTATTTCTTGGTTGCAAACATGCTATCAAGCATATCGACCGCGCCGGCGGCGGCTCGATCGTCAATATTTCCTCAATCTCCGGTGTCATCGCCGATCGTAATCTGGCCGCCTATAATTCGGCCAAGGCGGCGGTTGGCCATCTCAGTCGATCGGTGGCGTTGCATTGCGCGCGCAAGGCCAATCCGATCCGCTGCAATTCGGTGCATCCAGTCTATATCATAACCCCCATTCTCGATGGTTTGATCGGCGATCGCGACCGTGATGCCGTGTTTGCCAAATTCGCCAAGCAAGTCCCGATGGGCCGTCTGGGCGAGCCCGATGATGTCGCTTATGCGGTTTTGTTCCTAGCCTCCGATGAATCCAAGTTCATTACCGGGTCTGAATTGCGGGTCGACGGCGGCATCAGCGCGATGTAGGCTGATGTCGTCCTCGGGGGGATTGACATCATGAACGAGACCAGAACGGGCGGCTGCCTTTGCGGCCGCATTCGCTATCGGGTGCCGCGCGCGCCACTTGTCACCGCTGTGTGTCATTGTCGGCACTGCCAAAAACAGGCTGGTAGCGCATTGTCGCTGGTTGCTGTTTTTCCCCGCGACCAACTTGAACTTGAGGGCGCCTTGCGCGTTTATGAAGATCGCGGCACCTCTGGCCAAAAGGTTTACCGCCAGTTCTGCGGCGATTGTGGCTCGCCGGTTCTGACCGACACCGAACGGGCGCGCGAACAGGGCATTATTTTCATCAAAGCGGGCACATTGGACGACGTGTCCGATTTGAGGCCGACAACGCATTATTGGACCAGTCGCGCGCAGGCCTGGCTGCCCTTGCCCAAGGATGCGCGATTGCTGAACCAAGAAGAGGGGGACGCAGGATGAGCGACGCACAGAAACCGGAAACCTTGGCCCTACACGCGGGTTTTCGCGCCGACCCCGCCACCAATGCCGTGGCGGTGCCGATTTACCAGACCACATCCTATCAGTTTGACAGCAGCGAGCATGCCGCCAATTTGTTCGCGCTCAAGGAATTCGGCAATATTTATAGCCGGATCATGAATCCGACTTGCGATGTTCTGGAAAAGCGGTTGGCGGCGCTGGAAGGCGGCGCGGCGGCGCTAGCGGTGTCGTCCGGCCAATCCGCGTCGATGATGGCGGTACAGAATATTGCCCATGCCGGTGACAATATTGTGTCTTCCACCGATCTTTATGGCGGCACTTGGAATCTGTTTGCCAACACGTTGTCGACCATGGGGATCGAGGTGCGCTTTGTCGATCCACGCGATCCCGAAGGCTTTGCCCGCGCCACCGATGCCAAGACCCGCGCTTATTATGCCGAAACTTTGCCCAACCCGAAATTGGAGGTGTTCCCCATTGCCGAGGTCGCGGCTTTGGGCCGCAAGTTGGGCGTGCCTTTGATCATTGACAACACCGCTGCCCATGGCTTGTGCCGGCCGCTTGACCATGGCGCGGCGATCATTGCGTCAAGCTGCACGAAATTCATTGGCGGTCATGGCAATTCGGTTGGCGGCATCATCATCGACGGCGGCAATTTCGATTGGGCGGCGCATCCCGAGCGGTTCCCAATGCTCAATCGTCCGGACCCCAGCTATCATGGCGCGGTGTGGACCGAGGCGGTCAAGCCATTAGGACCCATTGCCTATATCATCAAGGCGCGGGTCACGCTGTTGCGCGATTGCGGTCAGGCGATGAGTCCGTTCAACGCCTTCCTGTTCCTCAACGGGTTGGAGACCCTGTATTTGCGCATGGCGCGGCATTCGGAAAATGCGGCCAGGGTGGCGGCTTTTTTGCAAGGACATGACAAGGTCTCGCGGGTGATTTATCCGGGCTTGATGTCGGGTGAAGCCCGCCGCCGCGCCGATGCGTATCTACATGGCGGCTATGGTGGGTTGGTCGGGTTCGAGCTGAAACAGGGGCTTGAGGCTGGCCGGCGCTTTATCGACTCGCTGGCGCTGTTCTACCATCTCGCCAATATCGGCGATGCCCGCAGCTTGGCCATCCACCCGGCCAGCACCACCCATTCGCAGCTTAGCGCCGATGAGCAAGCCGCCAGCGGCGTGACCCCAGGCTATGTTCGGTTGTCGATTGGGCTTGAGCACATCGACGACATTGTGGCCGATCTGGAACAGGCGCTGGCGCAAGCCTGAACAAAAGCGTCGCCTATGGCTTAGAACAGGTGCTTTAATTAAAACGCCTGTTATAATGCAGTCCTCATCAATCGCCGAAACGGCAAGGGGAGACGCCATGAACAGCCTGGAAACGCGCTTGCAAGCTATCGAGGATCGCTTGGCCCTGGAAGATCGGTTGATCGCTTATTGCTCGGCGATCGACTCATTGTCCGATATGGACGCCTTGCTCGATTGCTTCACCGCAGACGCGGTATTCGATCTTGGCGGCATCGACCTGCCGCGCTTCGATGGTCATGACGGCATTCGCGGTTTTTTCACGCAAGTTTTTAATGACATGAGCCATCATGCTCATTTCATTACCAATTTCCAGGTCAAGTCATTGCAGGCCAATGACGCGCATTGTACCGCTTATATCATCGGCATGGGGCGCGCGCATGACGGTCGGGAAATCCTGGTCTATGTCCATTATTTCCTCGACTTCGTCCGCACCGACGACGGTTGGAAAATCAAGAAATTCGGCGAAACCGGATTGATGCCGTTGCCGCCGGAATTGACCGGCGTGCACGGCCGCGATTAGGCGATTTTCAGGATCATCTTGCCTTCATTGGTGCCTTCGAACAAACGCATCAGGCTGGAATAGGCGTTTTCCAGCCCTTCATCGATATGTTCGTCAAAGCGCAGCGTGTGCTGGGCCATGATCTCGGCCATGGCGGCGGCACCTTCGCCGAAGCGCTTGCTATAGTCGGTGAGGATGAAGCCTTTCATGGTGCCCGCGACCACGATCAGCCGCCAGATATGACGCGCGCCCACGCGGCTTTCGCTGTTATATTCGCTGATCAAGCCGCACAAAATGATGCGGCCATGCTTGGCCAGATTGATCAGCCCTGCGTCCAGGATATCGCCGCCAACATTCTCGAAAATAAAATCGACACCATTGGGCGCGGCGTCGCGGATTTCGCGCACCAACGCGCCTAATGATTTGCCGCGATAATCGATGGCGACGTCATAGCCATAATCGTCCAGCAGACGGGCGCATTTCTTCGCACCGCCAGCAATGCCAATTGTCCGCGCGCCGCGAATCTTCGCCAATTGACCGACCAGCGAGCCTACCGCGCCGGCGGCGCCTGAAACCAGCACGGTTTCGCCGGCCTTGGGTTGGCCTTCTTCCAGCCCGGCGAAATAGGCGGTCAGGCCAACGGCGCCGAAAATATACAAATAATGGGTGATCGACGGTACGGCATCGGGGTCGATCTTGTGGGTAAAGCCACCGCTCTCCGCGAGGGAATAATCCTCCAGTGCGTTCATGCCCATCACCCATTGGCCCTCGGGGAAGTCGGGGTTGTTGGAGCGGAACACTTGGCCCACGGTTGAGGCGCGCACCGGTGCGCCAAGCGCAATCGGTGGCAGATAAGACGGCACATCGTCCATCCAGCCGCGCATCGCCGGGTCGAGCGAGGCATAGTGATTGCGGATGATGAACTGTCCTTCGCTCAAGCTGGGCAGTTCAACTTCATCGAATTGAAAGTCTTCCGGTACAGGCGTGCCTTTCGGGCGGCGCACCAGGGTGAAGCGGCGGTTCTTGGTCATGCGGGACTCCCGATTGCAATTGCCCCTAACATGGCGCAACCGCCTGCAAATGCAATGGCCTTAATCGCGCTTGGCGCCGCAGGATTGCCGCACCACCAATTCGGTCGGGATAATTTGCGAAGGCGCGGGCTGCTCGGCCAGAACGGCGATCAGCTTGGCAACCAGGATTTTGCCCGCGGTGCGGATGTCTTGATGCACCGTGGTCAGCGCCGGGCTGACATGGGCACCGGCGGGAATGTCGTCAAAGCCCACGACCGACACATCCTTGGGCACTTCAATGCCAGCTTCGCGCAAGGCTGCGATGGCGGCCAGCGCGATCATGTCACTGGCGGCGAAAATCGCGTCGAAACGCGGATATAGCCTGGCCAGCCCGCGCGCGGCTTCGCGGGCGCATTCGATGTCGAACGGCGCGTCGACCACCAAGTCGGGGTCCAGTTCCAGGCCAGCGGCCTTCAGGGCCAAGGCATAGCCTTCATAGCGCTGGCCGATTTCCGGCAAGGTGCGGTCGCCCAAAAACACCACCGCGCGGCGGCCTTGGGCCAACATATGCTGGGTCGCCAACAAGCCGCCGCCAACATTGTCGGAACCGACGATGCAATAATCGTCAGCCGCTTCCACCGCGCCCCAGGCGACCACCCGGCGGTGCGCGCGGGCGAAGTCGCGGATGTTGGAGCGATGCCGGCCCTGGCCAACAAAAATGACGCCGGCGGCACGGCCGCCCAAAAACGCACAGCCCGGTCGTTGGACGTCCCAAGGCGGTGATTTGGACAGCAGCACATCATAGCCATGGTCGGCCAGTTCGTCGGTCAGCACCGCCAGCATGTCGACAAAAAACGGGTCGGAAACCTGTTGTAGGGTGCCGCTTTCAATTGAAAAGATGACTTCAACGGTCTGGCTGCGGCCAAGCGCCAGATTGCGCGCTTGTTCATTGATGGAAAAATTGGTCGCTTGGGCCAGCTCGGCGATGCGCTTGCGGGTTTTCTCGGCCACCAGCGGACTGCCCGACAGGGCCCGCGACACGGTCGATTCAGACACCCCAGCCATCCGCGCGATGTCTTCCATCGTGATCAGCCCGGCCTTGGGCGCCGGCGCTTTTTTGCCACGGCGTTCAGCCATCGCTCGCCAATATCCGGTCGCACGCTTCAGTCGACATCCGCGAAAAATCCCCCATAGCCCGGCAGCATGACGCGGTCGCCCGCGATGTTTGCCTCAAGGCCGCTTTCGGCCAATAGCGAAGCCTTTTGCCATGCGCCGAGCGAAATTTCCACTGCCGTCTCGGACAAGTTGAAGCCACACAGCAACGTTTCTTGTGAGCAGCGGCGGGTGAACAGCAACACCGGGTCGACGGTGTCGTGAAATTGAATATCGCCGATTCGCAAGGCGGGATGGCGGCGGCGAAACGCCAGGAACCGCCGCACAGCGTTGAGGGTGGAGCCGGGTGCAAAGTCTTGAACATCGACTGCCAGCGCTTCATGCCGAGGGTCGACCGGCAGCCAAGGCTCGGCGGGCGAAAAGCCGGCATGGACGCTGCGGGCTTGCCACGGCATTGGCGTGCGGCCACCGTCGCGGCCCATATTGTCTGGCCAGAACCGAATCGCCTCGGGGTCTTGAAGCTTCTCGAACGGCACATCGGCTTGTGGCAGGCCTAATTCCTCGCCTTGATACACGAAGGCGGTGCCGCGCAGCGACGCCAGCAGCGCGACCAGCATTTTGGCGATCGCGGGTCCGCCGCCGGGTCCGCCCCAGCGGCTGACCGCGCGTTTGACATCGTGATTGGAGAATGACCAGGACGGCCAGGCATCCTGTTGCTGCCAGGGCGCTAAGGCCTTGCGAATCAGATCCGACGTTAGCCGCGGGCTTTCCAGAAACATGAAATTATAGGCGGTGTGCAGGCGTTCTTGGCCCTGGGTATATTCAATGCTGCGCTCCATATGGGCGGTGCTGGCGATTTCGGCGACGGTCATGCGATTGGGATAGGCGTCGGTCACAGCCCGCAATTTAGCCAGGAAGGATAGATTTTCGGGCCGCGAGCGATTGTATAAATGGCGCTGGAAGAAATAGGGGCGGGCGTTATCGACGCTGCCGCTGGCCGGATTGTCGCGCAGGGATTGGTCGTGAAAATAATAATTGGCGACGTCGAGGCGGAAACCGTCGACACCGCGATCTAGCCAGAACCGGGCAACATCCAAAATTGCGTCCTGCACCGCCGGGTTGTGGAAATTGAGGTCGGGTTGTTCGGCAAGGAAGTTATGCAGATAATATTGCCGACGTTGGGTGTCCCAAGACCAGGCACTGCCACCAAATACCGAAAGCCAATTATTGGGTGGACTGCCGTCGGCTTTGGCGTCGGCCCAGACGTACCAATCCGCCTTTTCGCCTTGGCGGCTGGCGCGGCTTTGCTGAAACCATGGATGACGGTCGGAGGTATGGGAATAGACTTGGTCAATGATCACCTTGAGGCCCAGTTCATGGGCGCGGGACAGTAGCGCGTCAAAGTCGGCGAGATCGCCAAAGACCGGGTCGACGCCGCGATAATCCGCGACATCATAGCCGAAATCCCGCATTGGCGAGGTGAAGAAGGGCGACAGCCAAATCCCATCGACGCCCAGGGAGGCGACATAATCCAGCTTGGCGGTGATGCCAGGCAAGTCGCCAACGCCGTCCGCATTGCTGTCGAAATAGCTGCGCGGATAGATTTGATAAATCACCGCGCCCTTCCACCAATCTTGCATCATAGGTCCTTCTAAAATCGAAATAGTCTTGAACTAAGCGAATAAAATCATGATCAGGCCAGCAGCGCCGACCAGCGCCAAGGCCTGATAGCGGTAATTGCGCCATGCCGGCTTTTGACGCAGCTCGCTGGTTTCCGCATCGAATGCGGCTTTGCGCCATAAATAGCTTTCGACCGCAGCCGGTTGTGGAGTGGGGCAGGCCAGGCTGGCGGCCACCAGCACCGCGCCGCAAAGCAGAAACAGCAGTGGCGCCATATAAAGAAAATGCAGGCTGAAGAGGCCCATAACTTCAATCGCGATGAAGGCACCAATGCCGGCGATCAGGCCTACGACAACGCTGGCAAAGGCGCCCGTGGCATTGGCGCGCGGCCAAAAGACGCCGATCAAGAACAGCGCCACCACCGGCGGCACGGCATAGGAGAACATGGTTTGGAGATAGGAAAAGATCGAGCGGAAATTGGCGATGAACGGTGCCCAAAGCACTGCGAAAATCAGGAAGCCCGCCATCACTACGCGGCCCACGATCATCAATTGCCGGCTTGACAAATTGGGCTTGGCGGGGCGAATGAAGTCCATCGTCACCAAGGTGGAGGCCGAATTGAGCGCCGAATCGATTTGCGACATGATCGCCGCCAAGAAGCCCGCCAGGGTGAGGCCCAGCAGTCCAGTCGGCAACAGGTCGAACATCAGGGTCGGATAGACCAGGTCGGCGCGTTCCAGTTCAGGATATAGCAGGATCGCGACACTGCCCGGCAGTACCATGATGAACAGGGGCAGCAATTTCAGCGCTCCGGCAAACAGCGCGCCCCAGCGGCCATGATCGACCGACTTGGCGGCCAAGGCCCGTTGCACGATGGCCTGATTGGTCGCCCAATAATAAAAACCCAGCAGCGGCACACCCGTGAGCAACCCCAGCCAGGGCACACCGTCATCGTCCAGAGGCCGCAGCAGGCTCAGTTTCTCTGGCGCGATTTGATCCAAGGCGGCGCTGATGCCGCCGACCTGGTCAAAAGCAATGATGGTGATGACCAGCGAGCCCAGCAACAGCAACATGGCTTGAATGGCGTCGGTCAACATCACCGCGGTCAAGCCACCTGTGAGGGTGTAGAAGCCGGCGATCACCGCCAGCACGGTCATGGTTTGCCACATTGGCACGTCGGGCAGGATCATCTTGATCACCAAGGCGCCGGCAAACAGCGAACCGGCGGTCTCCACGACGATGCCCAGAAACAAGGTCAGCAGCGAGAAATACACCCGCATCCGGCCATCATAACGGCCGGCGAGAAATTCCGGCATGGTGTAAACGCGGCTGCGCAGCAGAATCGGGAGGAAGAATACGGCGAAGATGACCAGGATGATCGCCGCCATCCACTCATAATTATAAACCGAGATGCCGGTTGCATAGGCGTCACCGGAGAGGCCGACCAAGGTGGTGCTGGAAATATTGGAGGCAAACAGCGACAGCCCGATAAATGGCCAGACCATGCCGCGGCCGGCGAGAAAATAATCCTCCGCACCCTTGGCCCGACGCGACAAGAACAATCCCAACGCGATCATCGCAATGAAATAGCCGATGATGATCAAAAGGTCGGCGGTGCCGAGATGAAAGTCGGGCATGGTCGATCCCCCCAATTACCGCCTGATGCCGGCCAGCCGCGCCGAATCCGGATGTCGCGGTTCGTGTTTAAATTTCATTCGCTCGCAATTTCAATGCAAAAGATATGAGCAGTCGAGCATTAGAGGCTGAAAACCAAGCTTATATAGGCTTTGCGCGAAAATACAAGCGCTTGCAAAAAATAACAGTAATAAAAATATATTATTGCATAAATTATATTCTAAATAATTATAAACAATTGTAAATAAACAAGTTTTATAATGAATTTTTTCATTTTCCAAGTTATATCCGAAATAAGGCAAAATGAAAGCGCTTGTATTTCAAAAAATCCGTGTCTAGCGTGAGGCCATCAAGCGTGCGGCGGCGAAAATTCGCGGCGGCACCGAAAAAGCGCGGCGATACCGCGCGGTCAGGCGGTCAGGGCTGGTTCCGGCCTTGGCCAGGTGGAAGCAAAAATCAATTGGGGGGATCCCAACATGAATCTATCCAAGCGCAAGCATTCCCTTTTGGCGTCGGTTGCCGGTCTGTGCCTGACTTGGCCGATGGCGGTGGCGGCACAGCAGCCGAACGCGGCGGGCGATGGTCAGCAACAGGCGCAGCCGCGCAACGCCTTGGAGGAGGTGATCGTCACCGGCACCGCCAGCGGTGGGGTTTCGCAATTTGAATCCTCCATCGCCATTTCAACCTTCAATGCCGAAGCCATTCGTCAGGCCGCACCGCTCACCATCACCGATCTTTATGCCGAGGTGCCCGGGGTGTGGGCGGAAACCTCGGGCGGCGAGTCGGCGGCCAATATCTTCGTCCGTGGCATCCCGGCGCCGGGGCAGTTCCGCTTCACCAAATTGTCGATTGACGGCATGCCGACAATCGAGGAAAGCGGCCTGCCATTTCTGCCGCCGGAAAGCTATCTCAAGCTCGATGAAATGATCGAACGGGTGGAAGCCGTGCGCGGCGGCACCGCGACGATTTTCGCCTCCAATGCCGCCGGCGGCATCATCAACCACATCACGCGCAAGGGCACCGACACGCCCGAGGGTTATCTGGGCGTAGAGTGGGGCGACTTTGGCCGCTATCGGGCCGATGGTTTTTATGCCGGGCCGATTTCCGACAAGCTGAAGCTGGCGGTCGGCGGGTTTTACCGGATCGACGACGGTGTCCGCGAGGCTGGCTTCACCGCCAATGAGGGCGGTCAGGTGCGTGCCAATCTGACCTATGAAATGGACGAGGGCGAACTCAATCTGTTCGGCCACTATATCAACGATCATAATATTTTCTATCTACCGATTCCGTTGGCGCTGGATGAAAATGGCGGCTTCACTGATCTGCCGGGATTTGACGCCAATAAGGACACGCTCACCAGCGACGATGTGCAGATCGCGCGGCTGGTGTTGCCCGGCGGTATTCGCGAGCGGGACTTGAGCGACGGTATCAATACCGAGGCCTTTTCTGTTGGGGGCTCCTATGAGCGCGATTTCGGCGCTTGGCGTTTGTCGAACAAATCCCGGTTCATCGATGGCGATACCGTGTTCAATGCGATTTTCTCGATCACCGCGCCAACCGATGCGCAGAGCTTCCTCAATAGCCGGCTGGCCGCGGCACAAGGCGCTTTCGCCGGCACCGACCGGTTGGCGTTGCGGTTTTTGGGCGAGGGCGCGGGCACCGATTCCACCTTCCAATTCGCGGGTGGTGGTAGCGCCGGCAATAATGGCAATGGGCTGGTCATTCAAAGCGGCTGGTGGAATGTTGAGACCAGCGTTCGCAATTTCCAAAATGACCTGCAGGTCTCGCGCGAGTTCGAGGCCGGCGGCCTTCATTTCCTGACCTTGGGCGCCTATGCCAGCTTCGCCGACTATAAGTCGGAGTGGAACTTCAACAACATTCTGCAAGAGGTAGACGGATCGCCGCGCGGTCTGGAGGTGTTCGCGGTGGACGACGACGCTCCGGGCGGTGCCGCCGTGGTCGGCGCGGTGACGCAAAACTCCTTCACCCGATTTGGCGACTTTTACCGCAATTATCAGGCCGACACCCGCACCCTGGCGGTTTATGCGACGGATGAATGGCAGATCACCGATGCGTTGCGGCTGGATTTTGGCGCGCGGTTTGAATCGCTGCGGATCAGCGGCGCCGCCGAACGGTTGGGAAGTTTCGACCTCAGCGGTCAAAACGAGCTGATTGAAGCCGGCGGTCTGCAAACCATGGCCGATGACAATGTCACATTCGGCACTGGTGTGTTCGACCCGTTCGCGGAAACCTATGAGGAATTCGCCTGGGCCATTGGCGTCAACTACACGCTGAACGACAATATTGCCTTCTATGCCCGCGCCAATGACGCTTATCGCACTCCAGACCCCAATGATCTGGCGGCGGCGCCCGGGGCGTCGGGCAATTTGCCGGTCAATGATATTTTCCAGGCTGAAGGCGGCATCAAGCTCAACTTCCCTTATGTGCGCGCGTTCGTCACCGGCTTCTTCAGCGATTTCACCAACCAGATCTTCTCGGATCCAGTGTTGGATGAAAATGGCAATACCGTTGAAGCCCAAGTCTTGTTGGCTTCGGAAACCATCGGGCTTGAGGCGGAGATCGATGTCGGGCCGTTCCATGGCTTCTCGGTCAATCTGAAGGCCACGCTCCAAGATCCTGAAATTAATGGGTTTGAAGTGGTCGGCGGCGGCAATTTCGGGGTCGTTGGCGATGATTTCATCGGCAATAGTGTGCAGCGCATTGCCGGGCGGGTGCTGGTGATTGAGCCGCGTTATGAATTCGTCACCAATGAATTCAACGGCGCGCTGTTTGCCAGCATCTACAATGTCGATGCCCGCTTCGCCAATAACGGCAATACGGTGGTGTTGCCGGGCTATACCACGCTTGGCGTTGGCCTGGCGCTGAATTGGGGCAAGGTTGAATTGACCGTCACCGGCGATAATCTGACCAACACCATTGGCGTGACCGAGGGCAATCCGCGCACCGATGCCTTCGCGGTCGGCGGTGATTCTAATATCGCCACTTTTGCTCGGCCCATTGTTGGCCGCAACTTTCGGATCAAACTGGGCTATCGCTTCTAGGGCGCTGCTCCCGGCGCCTCAAAGGCGGGTCTAGAGGCCCGATCCCTGGACCGTCCGCAATCCCACCCTGCGGACGGTCTTTTTTTTGTTTTTTGGTCCCATTCCCTATCAGAATTTAGGTTTGCGCGGTGCGGCGGGCCGGCCCACAATGTCGTGATATCAAGCACAACAACAGGGAACGGGTGATGACCGCAGTAAAGGATTTCGACGAAGCGCGGGAGATTGCCGCGCGGGTGGGGCAATTTGTACGCGATGTCGTCATCGGCTATGAGAAAGACCCGCGTCAGGGCGCGCACGGCCCCGGCGCCGATTTGGTCGCCGAATTGCGCGACAAGGCCCGCGCCGCTGGCCTGATGACCCCGCATATTCGCGCCGACGGCAGCCATCTGAGCCATCAAGGCGTGGCGATCGTGCTGCGCGCGGCCGGCTATTCGCCATTGGGGCCGGTGGCGGTCAATGTTCAAGCGCCGGATGAAGGCAATATGTTTTTGCTGGGCAAGGTTGGTACGCCCGAGCAAAAACAACGCTTTTTGACACCCTTGGTCGCGGGCCAGGCGCGGTCGGCCTTTTTCATGACCGAACCTGCGGCGGAAAACGGCGCTGGCTCCGACCCTTCGATGCTGAAAACCACCGCCCGCCAAGACGGCAATCATTGGGTCATCAATGGCCGCAAGGCGTTTATCACCGGCGCCGATGGCGCGGCGGTGGCGATCATCATGGCCAAGACCGACAATGGCGCGACCATGTTTTTGGCCGATTTGCCAAATCCGGCGATCAAATTGGAGCGGGTGCTCGACACCATCGACAATTCCATGCCGGGCGGCCATTCCGTGCTGTCGATCGAGGATTTGCGGTTGCCCGCCGATCAGATTTTGGGTGAGGTGGATGAAGGCTTTCGCTATGCCCAGGTGCGTCTGTCGCCGGCAAGGCTGACGCATTGCATGCGCTGGCATGGCGCCGCCAGCCGCGCCCATGACATTGCCACCGCATATGCGGTCAAACGCCAGGCCTTCAGCAAGCTCTTGATCGACCATGAGGGCGTTGGGTTCATGCTGGCGGAAAATATGATCGACCTGAAACAGACGGAATTGATGATCGACTGGTGTGCTGGGGTGCTTGACAGTGGCGCGCCGGGTACTGTTGAATCCTCCATGACCAAGGTCGCGGTGGCGGAAACCTTGTTCAAGATCGCCGATCGCTGCGTTCAGGTGATGGGCGGCACTGGCGTCACCGGCGACACCGTGGTCGAGCAAGTGTTCCGTGAAATACGCGCCTTCCGCATTTATGACGGTCCGACCGAGGTGCATAAATGGTCGTTGGCCAAGAAAATCAAGCGTGACTTTTTGAAAGCGCAGGGCTGATGAGCAAACATGATCAATTCGCTGGCACCACGGCGGTGCGGGAAGCGCATCGTTTCGATGAAGCGCGGCTGGCCCAGTGGATGGCCGCCCACGTCGACGGTTTCAAAGGGCCGCTGGAAGTCAGCCAGTTCAAGGGCGGCCAGTCGAACCCGACCTATAAGCTGACCACTCCAGACAAAACTTATGTGATGCGGCGCAAGCCGCCAGGCAAGCTGTTGAAGGGCGCGCATGCGGTCGAGCGCGAGGCGCGGGTGTTGCAGGCTTTGGAAAGCGCCGGTTTTCCCGTCGCCCATGTCTATGGCCTGTGCACCGACGACGCGGTGATCGGCACTTGGTTTTATGTCATGGCGCATGTCGATGGGCGGATCTTGTGGGACGCCACCTTTCCCGATGTCGACCGCGCCGACCGGCCGCGTTATTTCGACGCCATGAATGCCACCATCGCCCAGCTTCACACCATCGATTATGAAGCCATAGGCCTCGGCGATTACGGCAAGCCGGGCAATTATTTCGCGCGCCAAATCAGCCGCTGGTCGAAGCAATATCTGGGCGATGAGGAAGCCGGCCGCGATCCGCACATGGACCGCTTGATCGAATGGCTGCCCGAACGCATCCCGCCGGGCGATGAAACCAGCATCGTGCATGGCGATTTCCGGGTCGATAATATGATCTTTCATCCCACCGAGCCGAAAGTGTTGGCGGTGCTGGACTGGGAATTGTCGACATTGGGCCATCCGCTTGGCGATTTCAGCTATCATTTAATGATGTACCGGATGCCGCCGATGATGATCGCCGGCTTGTTGGGTGCTGATCTTGGCGCCTTGAACATTCCGTCCGAGGCGGAATATGTCGCCGCCTATTGCCGCCGCACCGGTAGGGATTCGATCCCGCATCTCGACTTTTACATGGCATTCAACCTGTTTCGGTTGGCGGCGATTTGCCATGGCATCAAGGGCCGGCTGGTCCGTGGCACGGCGGCCTCCGCCAATGCCGAAGACATGGTCAAGGGCATGCCAATCCTGGCAGAACTGGGCTGGCAACAAGCGCTCAAGGCCGAACAGGCTTAGGCTTGAGCTTGGGCATCGATGATTGGGAAGGGGGCGTGATGGCGTCATCTGTCGCAGAGGGCGGTTTGCGGGTCGACCCACAACTTCGCGACCTGGTAGAACAGGAGGTGTTGGTCGGCACGGGGGTGGAGGCCGCCGCATTTTGGCGAGGTTTGGCGGACATCGTCGCTGAATTGGGGCCGCGCAACGCCACGCTGTTGGCCGCGCGCGACGATTTTCAGCGCCAGCTCGACGCTTGGCATCGCGCGCATCGCGACCAGGTTTTCGATCCGGCGGCTTATCAGGCCTTCCTCACTGAGATCGGCTATATGCAGCCGGAAGGGCCGGATTTCACCATCGCCACCAACAACGTCGATCGCGAAATCGCCAGCACCGCCGGGCCGCAATTGGTGGTGCCGGTGATGAATGCCCGCTTCGCGCTGAACGCGGCCAACGCCCGTTGGGGCAGCTTATATGATGCTTTTTATGGCACCGACGCATTGGCGGAGCTGGAGTTTCCGCCGCCGCCGGGCGGCTATGATGCGGTCCGTGGGGCCAAGGTGATCGCCGCTGCCGCGCGGTTTCTGGATGAAGCCGTGCCATTGGCCGACGGCGCCAGCCATGCCGCGGTGATCGCCTATGAGCTGCGCGGTCAGGCGCAAAAGACGCTGCTGATGCGTTTGGACGATGGCCGCGAATTGGGCCTGGCCCAGCCCGCACAATTTGCCGGTTATGCGCAGGACAGCCGAGCAACGCGGCTTTTGTTTGTTCATCATGGCCTGCATATCGAAATCCACATCGACCCAGAGCACCCAGTCGGCGCCGGGTCGCCGGCGGGGGTGTGCGATGTGGTGCTGGAAGCGGCATTGACCACCATCCAGGATTGCGAGGATTCAGTGGCGGCGGTGGATGCCGCCGACAAGGTCGCCGTCTACCGCAATTGGCTGGGCTTAATGACCGGCGCGTTGACCGCGACCTTTGACAAAAATGGCCAGCGCCTGGAACGTCGCCTTAATGCCGACCGCGATTATGTTTCCCCTGATGGCGCGGCGTTCAGCCTGCCGGGCCGCAGTTTGATGCTGGTGCGCAATGTCGGGCCGTTGATGATGACCGACGCGGTTTTGGATGCCAACGGCCAGCCGATTCCGGAATCGTTCCTGGACGCGCTGGTCACGGTGGCTTGCGCGCTGCACGATCTGCGAGGCGCGCAGGCCGGCCGCAACAGTCGCGCCGGAAGCGTGTATGTCGTGAAACCTAAAATGCATGGACCGGAGGAAGTGGCGCTGTGCGACCGTTTGTTCGAGATGGTCGAGGATGTACTGGGTCTGGCCCGCCACAGCGTCAAAATCGGTGTGATGGATGAGGAGCGCCGCACTACCGTGAATTTGAAGGCATGCATCCGCGCCGTGCAGCATCGTGTGGTGTTCATCAATACGGGGTTTCTGGACCGTACCGGCGATGAAATCCACTCCAGCATGGAAGCCGGGGCGTTTTTGCCGAAAGAGGAAATCAAGGCGCAGCCCTGGATCGCCGCTTATGAGGATTGGAATGTCGACATTGGGTTGGCATGCGGTTTTGCCGGGCGCGCGCAAATTGGCAAGGGCATGTGGCCGAAACCCGATCAGATGCGCGCCATGCTGGCAACCAAGCAAGGCCATCCACAAGCCGGCGCCAATTGCGCTTGGGTGCCTTCGCCGACAGCGGCGGTGCTGCATGCCATGCATTATCATCAGGTCGATGTCCAAGCCCGCCAGCGGGCGCTGCAAGAGCGTCGACGCGCTGAGCGGGCGACGATTTTAAGCTTGCCGCTGCTGGCAGGGCGCAATCTTTCGCCGGCGCAAGTGCAGGCCGAGCTGGACAATAATGTCCAGGGCCTTTTGGGTTATGTCGTGCGCTGGATCGACCAGGGGATCGGCTGTTCAAAAATTCCCGACATTGATGATGTTGGCTTGATGGAAGACCGCGCCACTTTGCGCATTTCCAGCCAGCATATCGCCAATTGGCTGCGCCATGGTATTTGCGGACCGGATCAGGTGGACGAAACCCTGCGCCGGGTTGCCGCCATTGTCGATCGCCAAAATGCCGGCGATCCCGGTTATCGACCGATGGCGGTCGACCCCGACGCCAGCTTGGCCTTTCAAGCCGCCCGCGACTTGATCTTCAAGGGCGGCGCGGCGCCCAATGGCTATACCGAACCGGTGTTGCATCATTATCGGCGGCTGGCGAAGGCGCGATGACCGGGGGTCATGCGCTTTCCCTGGCACATGTGACGGTTCTGCAATTGCCGCCGGCTCAACTGGTGCGGCTGGCGGCCAACCTTGGCGTGTCGCATATTGGCCTGCGCTTGATCCCGGCAACGCCGGAAGAGCCGGACCATGGCATGTTGGGCAAAGGCCCAGCCCTGCGCGAGACCTTGGCCGCCTTAGAGGTCAGCGGGGTGCGGGTGTTGGACGTGGAAGTGGCGCGGCTGCGGCCTGAAACCGATGCGCGCGCTTTTGAGCCTGTGTTGGAGGTGGCGGCGCGGTTGGGGGCTGGCCATGTCATTGTCACCGGCCATGATCCAGAGCCTGCACGTCTGGCCGCCGGCTTCGCCGCATTTTGCGCGCTGGCGCGGCCTTATGGCTTGACCGCCAATCTGGAATTCATGCGCTTTACCGAGGTGGCGGACCTGACAGCCGCGCTTGATATTCTGTCCTGGGCGGATCAACCCAATAGCGGTGTATTGGTCGACAGTCTGCATTTCGACCGTTCGGGCGCCGATTTTTCCTTGCTGCAAGCGCTGCCCAGGCACTGGCTGCATTATGCCCAATTGTGCGACGCGACGGCGGAGCGGGAGGATGATGACGCGGCGCTGATCCACACCGCGCGGCAAGGCCGCCTGGCGCCCGGCAGCGGCGGCATTGATCTTTTGCGCTATCTGGCCGCGTTGCCGTCTGGCCTGCCGCTGAGCCTTGAGGTACCGTGCAGCCAAGCGCGTGGCGATCCAGCGGCATGGGCCGCGCATGTGGTGGGCGCCGCCCGCCAATTGCTGGCCCGGCCCAACCCAATGTCAGGCAAGGAGGATCTATGATCGACGTTTATTATTGGCCGACGCCCAATGGCCACAAAGTCACGATTTTCTTGGAGGAAACCGGCACGCCCTTTCAAATCGTGCCGATCGACATTCGCAAGGGCGATCAGTTCAAACCGGATTTCCTGAAAATCGCGCCGAACAACCGGATGCCGGCCATTGTCGATCAGGCGCCAGCGGATGGCGGTGCGCCGGTGTCGGTGTTCGAATCCGGCGCGATCCTGGTTTATCTGGGCGAGAAGACTGGCCAATTCCTGCCGACCGACATTCGCCGCCGCGCTGAAGTCATGCAATGGCTGTTCTGGCAAATGGGTGGCTTAGGGCCGATGGCAGGCCAAAATCACCATTTCAACCGCTATACCCAATACAAGATCCAATATGCCATCGACCGCTATGTCAATGAAACCGGACGGCTTTATGGGGTGATGGATCGGCGGTTGGCCGACCGGCCTTATATTGCCGGCGACGATTACAGCATTGCCGACATGGCATGCCATCCCTGGATCAAGTTGCACGATTTGCAATCGCAGACGCTGGAGGATTTTCCGCATCTGGCGCGTTGGTTCGAGCGGGTGGCGGCGCGGCCGGCGGTGGAGCGGGCCTATGAACTGGGTAAGCAATATTGGGCGGATATCAAGCTCACTGAAGAGGAGAAGCGCATGCTTTATGGGCAAAGTCGGGATTCGGTGGAACGCGAAGCCGAGGCCCGCAAATGAGTGACTTTATAGACGTGGCAGACGCCAAGGCCCGCGATGGCTTGCGCATTGCCTTTACCGAAGGCGTGCCCAGCCCATGGGGCGAGGCGGTGAAGGGCATGCTTTATGTCAAAGGCATTGACTATGCGCGGGTTCGCCATGTCGTGGGCGATGAAAATGCCGAATTGGTCGCCTGGACCGGCATCAATAGCGCGCCCATCGCCATTTACAATGACGAGCCGCCGCGCGGCCATTGGTCGCAAATGATCTTGCTGGCGGAGCAGTTGGCGCCCACCCCGCCATTGATCCCGGCCGATGAAACGCAGCGGGCGCTGATGTTTGGTTTGATCCATGAGATCGCCGGCGATGATGGTTATGGCTGGAACCGCCGACTATTGTTTTTCGATCGGGCGCGCACGGCTTTGAAAGCGGCGCCACCAGCCACCGCCAAGCTGCAAGGCGAGGTAATGGCGCGCCTGGCGGCCAAATATGATTATGGTGGGGATGGCGACCGCGCGAAGCGACGGATCATCGATATCTTTAAACTGCTGGATGCACAGTTGACGGCACAAGCCAGCGCCGGCCATCGGTTTTTCATGGGCGATGCGCTCACCGCCGTTGATATCTACTGGGCCTGCTTTTGTTCGCTGGTCAAGCCATTGCCGCTGGACCAATGTCCGGTATCGGAGGAAATGCACGGCAGTTATCACGAAACCGACCCCGACATCCTGGCGGCGGCGACCCCCGTATTGATGCAGCATCGCGATTATATTTACCAAAACTATCTGGAATTGCCGATGGTTGTGTGACGATGCGCCACGCCGGCTGCCGCCGGCTCGCAATGACGGTGACGGGGGAGACCCCCCGTCACGGCGAAGTTTGGAAAGTTATGGCGCGCGGGTTAAACCCGGCCTTCGATATAATCGTTCAAGATTTCATGGAATCGCTGGATGCGCTTTTCCTGCTTGGTCAGAAGGCCACCGGTATAGCCGCGTGAATGCAGGCCTTCTTGTTGGCCGACCGCGATAGACAAGTCCTGGTCGGCGACAAACCCAAGGCTGCGGTCGCCATGCTTGCAGCGGATCCGTTCGGCGTTTTTCAACTCCATCATGCCCATTGGTGTTTCGACCTGGTCTTGGCCCTTGATTTCATGGGCCAGATACCAATGGTCGAAGATGCATTTCTCCGGATCGGTCGGGTGGGGTTCGGAGCGCAGGACTTGAAAGCCGTCTGGCCCCATGGTGAAGGTCAGATTGGGGAACAGCGTATAATGATAATAGTCGGTGAGCTGGTTGTCGCTCATCGTGCTGAAATGCAGATAGCCCTTTTGTTCACCCAGGGCGCGCTTTTGCTTTTGCACGGCCTCGCGCGCTTCATGGGCGCGGCCTTTAAAATCGGCCGGGTCCAATTCCCAGGCCCGCAGTACGTCATCCAAGGGTGCCTCGACATGATCAAATTGCGGTGTCCGCTTGGTTGGTTGCACCCCCTTCATGATCATGCGATTATGTTCGTTCGGGAACATTTCAAAGATCGTGTCGGTATAGTCATCATTAATGAAGGTGGCTAATTCCGGGTGCAGGGTTGGCAGGTGGTAAGATTCATTGAAATTGTCGCGAATGATCTTCCAATTGCAATTGACCTCGGCGGTCATATAAAGCACCCGCGTCATTTTTTCCATTTGATAGGGCTCAAGCTGGGCGGCCACTGGGCCAAGCCAGTCCAGCAGCGGCTTGGCGTTTTTGTCCATGTTGAACCAGACAAAGCCGCCCCAGACCGCACAGGCGATTTCCACCAGCCGCGCCTTGCCACAAGGATTGCCGCCTTCAAAATCTTCGGCGTCCTGTGCTGACAGCAACACACCGTCCGGACCCCAGCGCCAACCGTGATAGGAACAGGTGATCGCCGGGGCGCCACCCAATTCGCTCCAGACCAGCCGATTACCGCGATGCAGGCAGGCATTGAAGAAAGCCCGTACGCTGCCATCTTGCTGGCGGATCATCAGCACCGATTCCCGGCCGATATTATGGCAAAGATAATCGCCGGTCTCTTCCAGGTCAGAGGCCATGCCGCCGATATGCCAGACCCGGGTAAAGACCTTTTCCCATTCCGCCTTTGCCCAGTCGCGGCAATAATATCGTTCGCCGGTGATCGGATCGCCGCGCACGGGCGGGTCCAATTCGGCGGTGGCACCATCGAAATCGCTTTTTACATTCATGTCGATCCTCCAAACCCCGGCGGCCGGCCGGCATGATTCTGTCGCGCGCTAAATTGGTTGAACGAACGACCAAACAATGTAGGATGAATGCGTCTTCGTCAATCCCCAACGCCAACGGGCGTTACAAATTGTGCTGGAGCGCCTTTATCGGCATCGCGATTATGGCGCTATGGTCAGGGAAAGCCATGTTGGACAAAAGCTTAGCGGAGCGGACGGCGGCAAAGGGCGGTGCGGTGTCTGGCCGGGTCGCGGCCAAGCGCGGCGTCAAAATCGACCGCCGCAAGGCGCCGGAGACCAAGACTCGCATTCTCGATGCTGCCGAGGCGCTGTTTGCCCAACGGGGATTCGACGGGGTGTCGTTGCGTGACATTGCCCAACGGGCCGGGGTGCAATTGGCACTTAGCCATTATCATTTCGGTGCCAAGGAAGATTTGTTCCGCGCCGTGGTCGATCGCCGCGCCGCCGAACATGTGCGCGGCCTGAGCGAAGCTTTGGACCTGGTCATCGCCGCCAGTCCCGGTCGGCCGCCAGCGCCGGACGCGATTGTGCGGGCGTTCCTGTCGCCGATTTTGCAGCGCTGGGCCGATGGCGGACCAGGCTGGAAAAATTATGTCCAGCTCTTGGCGCGGGTCGCCAATCAACCACAGACGGAAAGCTTCCAGGCGCCGGTGAACGAACATTATGACAATGTCGTGCGCGCGTATGTGGCGCAGATTCAACGCAGCCAACCGGGGCAAAACGCGGCTGACATGCATTGGGGCTTTTATTTTCTGCAGACCGCCATCACCCATATCCTGCTGGAGACCGGCGTTGCCGACCGCCAGTCCAATGGGTTTTGCCAAACCCGCGATGTCGAGGCCGTTTTGGACCACGCCACCCGGTTTTTCGCCGCTGGGTTTCGCCACATGCAGCCGGGCAGGTGACATAGCCGTTTGCCTGTGCCCCTTCGCCGACAGGCCCTCGGCCTGGATGGGGTAATGAGCGCGAGCTGGCCATTCAATTCAGTCTTTTGACCGACTGTGCCAGCAACACATAAAGTTTGCCGAGGTCGCTGGAAAGCAGCGCGATCGACAAGGGGGTCGATTGTTTGCCGGCCAGGGCGCGCGCCATCAGCAGTTCAAAGTCACGCAGGAAACGGGTGGCATGGTCGCGAAAATCACTGTCCTCGTGGAACCGTTTGGCGATTTTTTTGCGGCTGGCCTTGTCACCCAGCTTTAAGGTTTGGCGGGTGAATAAGGATTTGTCGCCGGCCAAATATTGCTGCCATTGCTGGTCGGTGATATCCGCCGCCAGCACCCGGCCGATATCGACAGCCGCGGCGTTCAAGCCTTCGATGATCAGCGAGGATGTCCGCACCAGGTCGGAGCGGACCACGGTGTCGAGCCGGGCTTCCATCGCGCTCATCTTGCTGGCCAGATCATGGGTTTCTTTCAACAGTCCCTCGGCTTGGCTGGCGACACGGCGGGCCGCGGATTCCGCCGTGACGCTGGCGCGCGACGCCGCCATGCCGACTTGGCCCAGCGTATCGCCCAGGGTCTTGGCGATGCGTTCGGCGGTCGCGGTGATCGCCTGTTCGGCTTCCGCCGACTGCGCGTCGCCTTGGTTGCGCAAGGTGTCGAGGGTCTTGCCGACGGTATCCTCGACCATGCGGACGACATTTTCCGCCGCTGAGCGCGCGGCATCGACTGCGTCGGCGGAAATCTTGCGCGACCGCGCCATCGCGGACAAATAGGTCGCACCGACCTGCACGGCGCCTTGATCGGCGGCTTCGCCAGCGTCGCGCACGGCGGCGCGGATCTTGTCGATCTCCTGGGTCATGCTGCGCGCCATGTCGGCGACGACAGTCTGAATCTGCTCCGACTGACTGCCGAGGCCGGTCAATTTGGCGGTGGCCTCGTCCAATTGGCCGACATTATTGGCCGCCAATTGCCCGAGATCTTCACTGGCTTGCCGGAACGCGGAGATGGCGCCTTCGCTATCGCGCATGGCTTCGGTGAAGCGGTCGCGCATCATCATAAGCTGGCCGGCCAGACGCTCATTCTCGGCACCCAAGTCACCGGCTTGATTGCCGACCGCCTCGCCAATGCGGGCGGACTGCGTGGCCAATTCCTGCATCGCCGTGTTCAAACGCGCGGTGACGTCGGCGCCCATGGCCATCAGCGCCTCGCGGCGGCTGTCCAATTGCTGTTGCAGGCCAGTGAACTGATCGTCCAGGCGCGCGAAATTTTCGCTCGAGGCTTCGGTCTGCGCGGCGATGGCTTCGCCAGCGGCGGCCAAATCCTGCCGTGCCTGGCTGCTTAGGCCCGACAGCCCTTCGATCCGGTCCGCCAATAGCGCGCTTAGGGTATCGATTTCTTGCCGATTGTCGCGCGCCATGGCCGTCAAGCCGTCAAGCTGGTCACGCAAGCCGTCGCTCAGCGTGCCCATTTGCGCGCCGACGCGGGCGGCAGCCTGTTCAGCGCTGGTCACCAGATTGTCGGCGGTGTCACTCAAGGCGCTGCGGGCGGCGGCTAATTTGGTGCCGGCGTCCTGGCTGGCATGGCCGATGGCATCTTGCAATTGGCTGGCCGCCAGGGTCGCGACCCGCTCCAGCATGTCCAGCTTTTCCGCCAGCAGGTTGGCCGCTTCGCCGCTTTTGCCAGTGATCTGCTCGACCTGGGCGTCAAGCGTGGTTTCGGTGCGGCTGAGCATGGTCTCGGCATCCGCCAAGGCTTGGCGCAGTCGCTCTTCCAATGATACCGCAGCCGCCTGCAATCGCTGAGCGGTTTGATCGGTTTGGCTATCCAACGCGCCGGTGGTGTCGGCCAGTTTTTGCGCGGCGGTGAGGCTGTCTTGCGTGGCAGTATCGGCGGCGGCGCGCAGCCGGGCGATGCTGTCGGCCATGGTCTGAGACAGCGCCTGAACCTTGGTGTCAGAATTTTCCGTCAGGTCGGTCAACGCCTTCATGTCGCGGGCCACCGCCATGCGCAGGCTTTCGGCGCGGGCGGCCAAATGCTCCAAGGTGGCGCGATATTGCTCTTGCCCATCATCAAGCCCGGCCAGCCGCGCTGAAAGTAATGCCTCTGCGTCTAACGCCGCGCGCTCCAGCGCTGCCGCGCGCGCCGCCAGATCGTCGCTGATGGCGCCAAATTGCGCTGCCGCGCCATCCATAGACTGGCCCAATTGACGGCGTTCGGCGTCGAGCCGGGCGCCGATTTGTTCCGCCGCGCGCTGGGCCGTCTGGTCGGCTTCATCGACCCGTGCGGCGACCGCCGTCATAGCGGCTTCGACATCGCGCGCGCGGGTGTCGAGATTGGCCACCATGCCGTCCAGCGCGTCACGCTCGCGGCGCAACAGGTCGCGAATATTGGCGGCCCGGGCCTCGGCATCGGCGGTGGCGGAAAACAGGTCCGAAACCTGGGACTGAAACCGCGCTTCCAAGGTGTCGATGCGTTCCGCGGCCAATTCGACGGTGCGCTCTACGGTGTCGACATCGCGATTGAGGCGGGCCAGGAGCTGGTTGAGCTTGATCTCCGCCGCGTCGATGGGTGCGATGGCGCGGTTCAAGGTGCGGGCCAAGGCCAAGCGCCGCTCCAGCAAGGGGTCGGTGCGTTGAAACACCAACGCCATCACCCAGATGCAGACAATCGGCGTCATCAAGCCGGCGACCCCGGCGGCGATGTCGGTGGGGGTGACAGAAGCGATCCAGCCTTGCATCCAGGCCCAATAGCCGGCGGCGGCGGCGGCGATCAGCCATAACAGGCTGGCCCCAGTTGCCGCGAAGACCGGCCACAACCGCCGCGTCGGGTTGAATTGCGTTGAATTTTCAATCTGTTGCACGTCATTGGCGGCGCTGTGATCGGTCGTGCCGCTAGCGGGGTTCGATGTTGCTGCGCCATCCTCATGCACGGTGCTGATATCGCGCTCAGCCAAGGCGCGCGCTTGCTGCACCGAAAAATTGCCTTCGCTCAAGCCATCCCTCCCGCGACGCCCTCAAAGGCGATTAAGGTTAAGTGTCGATGAATTCATGCCGCGCGTCAATGTGCGACTGAAAAAACGCCTGGCAACCTGTTGTTTACACGCTTGTGTTGTGTTTTGCGCCAGACCGGCGGCGGGGATGATTTACCGGCCCGGCACAATCGCGTAAACTCCGTATCCGAAAGGGCGGGCGATGAATGCCTCATTGACCACGACCGAAGACGCCATCGCGTCGGCGCGTCCCAGCCGGGCGCAGCGGCGATATTTGCAGCTTGGTCTTGAACAGGCCGGTGGCAAATTGCCATTGTTCGACCGACAGGGTCAAAAAATCCACCGCCGCACCATCGAAACCTGCCTGGCGCATGGCTGGTGCGAACCCTGGTTCCGCAACCCGATCAAGCCCGACTGGCTGGTTTGCCGCCTAACCGAGGCAGGACGCCAAGCGTTGCAGCGGCATTAGTGACAACCCTCTTTTAAGGCTTGTGCCCTAAGGTCCCTGGTCTGGCTGAGTTGGGAAAGGGGTGAACCGGGCATGACCCAGCAGCAAGGGATTATCGCCGCGCGCGCGCCCCTGTACGACCGTGCGCATCTGGCATCCTTCACCGGCGGTGACATCGTATTAGAACGCGGCATGGTGCGCGACTATTGCCATAATGCCCGCGACTATCTCTCCGCCCTGCATGCGGCGGCGACGCAAAAGCGCTGGCGTGATGCTGCCCACAAGCTGAAAGGCGCATCCCGTGGCATTGGCTGCTGGCAAATCGCGATGTTGTGCGAAACCGCTGAACGCATGGACATGAGCGACGGCACCGGCCGCGATCATGTGTTGGCCGAAATCGCCCGTTTGCTGGACGATCTCGCCGCCGCCATGACCTGACGAAGCAGCCTTGCTCCCCGCGTCAAGATCGTCTAGTGCTTGTGTCCGGTGATCGATGTTGGCGCTAAATAAGGGGCAAAAGCTCCATGTCCGATCTTGACTTGGAACGCTTGACAATTCTGCTGGTCGAAGACAGCTATTTTATCCGTTCATTGCTGATCAACAGCTTGAAAGCCATTGGCGTTGGCAAGATCATCGCCGTGGAAGAAGCTGGCGCGGCGATCGAATTCATTCAGCTGGTCAAGCGCGACCCGATGAAGGCCGGCACCATGGCCATCGACTTGATCCTCACCAATTGGGAAATGTCGCCGGTGGACGGCATGATGCTGCTGCGTTGGGTGCGCCGACACAAGGACTCTCCGGACCGGTTCGTGCCGATCATCATGATCACCGCTTATACCGAGAAAAAGCGCGTGCAAGAGGCCCGCGACCTGGGCGTCAATGAAATGCTGGCCAAGCCATTCACCATCAAGTCATTGACTGAAAAAATCATGCTGGTGATCAATCGGAACCGGCAATTTGTCCATAACAGCAATTATTTTGGCCCGGACCGGCGACGCCAGCAAGTGCCGTTCGACGGACCCGAGCGCCGCACATTGACCGATAGCAGCCCTGAAGTGGAGATTGTGCGTGGCTGAGGCAGGCAAGGGCAAGACCGCAGTGCGCGTGCGTTTATATCGGCGGCGCAATGCGCTGAAAGACAAGGTTGCCGGTATCGGGCCCAAGGGCGACGGGCCGGGCGCCGATGAAGCCGCCATCGATGGCGCGGCGCTGGCCAAGGCGGAAGCCCTGTTCGCGGAAATGGCGGAAGATTATCCAGACTGGGTGTCGGGGCTGATCGCCAAATTGGCTGAGCATCATGCCCGCTGTGTCGACACGCCCCATGAGCGCCGGCCGGCTTTCGAGGCCATTGCCCATGTCGCGCATGACATGAAGGGTCAGGGCGGCACTTTCGGCTATCCGCTAATCACCGAATTCGCGGGCTCGCTTTTTGAAGCGGCGTCGCTGAAAAACGCCTATACCGACAATCAGGTGGAAATCATCAAGGCGCATATTGATAGCATGCGCGCCGTGATTCGCGAGCGCGTCTCCGGCGATGGCGGCGAACTGGGCGCGCAATTGTCGGCTGGACTGAAGCAAACCATCGAAAAATATAAGGCCTGAATTTGCCGAACCGGCCCGCTGGCAAGGGAACGGTTTGCCAAAGCCGGCGTTGTGGCGGCATGATGCGCGCCTGAATTGGCCGACATGGGAGCGCAGGGTCATGACCAAGGCGAAAATTTCCTACCGGCTTGCCACTGCCGCGGATGCATCGCGGTTGCTGCCGATGATTGAAATTTTTTACGCCGGCGAAGGCTATAACACCCCGCCCGCGGCATTGGCGCGCAACTTGGAACTGGTGTTGGCCGAGCCCAACAGCGCGATATTCCTGGCCGAGGATGAACAGAGCGAAGCGGTTGGCTTTAGTGCCGCGCTGATGGGAACGGGCCTGGAATATGGGCTGATCGCACAGGTGGAAAGCCTTTACGTGGCGCCAAAATTGCGCGGCAAACGGGTTGGCAGCCGGTTGATGGCGGCGGCGCTGAAATGGTGCGAGGCGCAGGGCGCCAGCCAAGCGGTGGCGGTGATTGGTCCGCGCGGGGAACCGGGCCGACAATTGGAGCGACTATTCTTGCGCCTGGGCTTCCAGCAAGGCCAGCGGCGGCTGATGTATCGAGCTTTCGAGCCACGGCAAGGATGAGCTTGGCAAGGTCTTGGCAAGCCAGGGGGCCCTGAATGGACGATCTTGAACTGCTCATCGATTTACATCGCGACAGCGACCGCCAAGGCCCCGGCGACGACGACGCAACGCGCCTGGCGATCGATTTGTCAAGATTGCGCGGCAGGCCGGCACTGAAGATTGCCGATATCGGATGCGGCACCGGGGCCTCGACGCTGATCCTGGCGCGAGAGCTGGATGTGCAGATCACCGCCGTCGATTTTTTACCGGACTTTCTAAGCCAATTGGAAACCAGGGCAGAGCGCGCGGGATTGGGCGCGCGGATCGAAACGCTGGCGGCCGCCATGGAAGCGCTCAATTTTGAAGACAATGTCTTTGATGCCATCTGGTCGGAAGGCGCCATTTACAATATCGGCTTTGAAGCCGGTATTCAGGCTTGGCGGCGGTTCTTGAAACCCGGTGGTATTTTGGCGGTGTCGGAACTGACCTGGCTAACCGATCAACGACCGCCGGCATTGACGCAATATTGGCAGCGGCAATATCCGGAGGTCGCCACGGCCTCGGCCAAGATGGCGCAGCTGGAAAGCCATGGCTATATGCCGGTCGGCTATTTCCCGCTTTCGCAGAAATGCTGGCTAGACAATTATTATCGCCCCTTAGAGGCCGGTTTCGACGCATTCTTGGCGCGTCACGACCATGCCGAGGCCGCCCGCGCCCTGATCGCCGCCGAACGCAACGAAATCGCGCTTTATGAGCAATATGCGGCCTATTTCAGCTATGGCTATTATATCGCGCGCAAAATTGCAGACTAATTGCCGCCGCGCCGCGCCATGAACGCCAGGCGCTCGAACAGCATCACATCCTGCTCGTTTTTCAGCAGCGCGCCATGCAGCGGCGGGATCAGCTTTTTCGGATCGCGCGATTTCAGCACGTCGAGCGGCATGTCCTCGTTCATCAGCAGCTTCAACCAATCCAGCAATTCCGATGTTGAGGGCTTCTTCTTCAAGCCAGGCACATCCCGAATTTCATAGAAAATCTGCAACGCCTCGCGCACCAGCATTTTCTGAATTTCGGGGAAATGCACATCGACGATGGCTTGCATGGTCTCAGTATCGGGAAACCGGATATAGTGGAAGAAACAGCGGCGCAGAAAGGCGTCCGGCAGTTCTTTTTCGTTATTGGAGGTGATCACCACAATTGGCCGGTTTTGTGCGCGCACGGTTTCACCGGTCTCATAAACGTAAAACTCCATGCGGTCGAGTTCCAGCAACAGGTCGTTGGGGAATTCGATATCGGCCTTGTCGATTTCGTCGATCAGCAACACGGGCGTCGTGTCGCTGGTGAACGACTCCCATAATTTGCCACGCTTGATGTAATTGCGGATATCCTTGACCCGCTCGTCGCCCAACTGGCTGTCGCGCAGGCGGCTGACCGCGTCATATTCATACAGGCCTTGCTGGGCCTTGGTGGTCGATTTGATATGCCATTCGATCAGCGGCGCATCGAACGCCTTGGCGACTTCAATGGCAAGTTGGGTCTTGCCGGTGCCGGGCTCGCCTTTCACCAACAGCGGCCGCCTCAAGGTTGCGGCCGCATTGACCGCGACCTTCAGATCGTCTGTCGCGACATAATTGCCAGTGCCTTCAAATTTCATGCCGTCGGGTCCTTGCCATCCATCATGGCGGCCAAATCTAGTCGATTTGGCGCCATGGGCAAGTCTCACAAGCCATAGGGCGAGGAACTTGGCTGCTCAGCGTGTCGATTGCTGGTGATCGGCGGCGATTTCACCAAGGCGGGCGGCAACGGCCTGGGTCACCGGCCGCCATTGGCCCATGGTTTCGCTCCAAAACAGATGTGAGCCGGGATGCAGCGGGGTTTTCGGCGCTTGCCCAAAGGCCCACCAGACCGGGAAGGGGAACATCCATAAGATCGGCTTATCCACAGCCATCGCCATCATGCCAGGTGCTGCGCCGATGGTGACGACCAGGTCGCAGGCCTTGGTGAGGGCGGAGGTATCGTCAAGATCGTTTCTGAGGTCGATATCCTCCCAATCGGCGACATCGACCCCGAAATTTTGCTTGATGAAGGCCAATTCCTCCGTGCAATCACCATATTGCAGATTGACGAAATCGCATCCGGGAGTCTCGAAAATCGGCTGCCAATCGGCCAAGTCCGTATACCAGAAATTGCGTTCGGCGCTGCGGATGCCCGAGCGCCAGCAAATGCCGACCTTGAGGGTGCGGCCGCGTTGCGCCAACCGCTCGCGCCAAAACGCCACCCGGGCGGGATCGGCGACCAAATGGCCGCCGCCATCCGCCGGGAAGTCGTCAAGACTGCCGCGGTAAAATTTATTCAAGCTGGCGGCTTCGATATAATAATCGATCTTGTCATCCAATTCGCGCACCCAGGGCAGGTCGCGATAGCGAAAGGCGTTGTTGGAAATGTCCCTGAACGTGCCGATGTGCCGCGCCGCTGGGAAAGAGCGCTCAAATAACGGTACCAGCCGCTTTTCGGCGCCGATATAAACCCGATCGGCTTCGGCCAGAATGTCGGGAAAACAACTGGCGAACAGGATTTCGTCGCCGACACCCTGTTCCGGGCAAATCAACACCGATTTGCCGGCAAGGTCCTGGCCGTCCCAACGCGGCAAGCCGTGGGTCCAGCGAATGGCAGTATTGCGCGACTGATGCTGGCGCCACTCATATTCGCGCCAGCCTTCCTCCAGTTGCCCGGCCGCCAAATAGCCCATCGCCAAACCGATATGAGGTTGATGGATATCTCTGGCCTTGGCGTTGGCTTCTATGGCTCGCTCGCAGTAATGGATAACTTTGTCATAGGCGCCGATATTGTAAAAAGCCCGGCCGAGATTATTCAGCGTATGCCATTGCTTGGGGTTGAGCCGCAACGCTTCTTCAAAAAACGGCAGGGCGGCTTCAATGCCGTCACGGTAGTTGACGGCTGAGCCTAGGACATTCCACAAGGCTGCGCTGTCCGGAAACATCGGCAGCACGTCTTTCAATAGCGCAATCGCCTCATCGAACCGTTCCATGCTGCGCAGTGCGGTGGCCAAATTATTGTAGCCAAGTTCGTTATCCGGTTTCATGCGGATAAAAATGCGGTTCAAGGCTGCGGCTTGCTCCCACATTTCAAGATCGATGGCGATTTGGCCCAGAAAGCCCGCGACTTCAGGGTCATCCGGCTTTCGGCGCAACAGAATTTCAAACAAGTGGATGGCTTTGGCGCGTTCACCCAGTTGGCCCAAGGTATGGGCCAGGCACTTGATGGCGTCGGTGTTCTCGAAATCGAGTTGCCAGGCCTCGAAATGGCATAACAGGGCGTTTTGATAGTCATGGCGTTCGGAATAACGGTTGCCCTTGCGCAACAGCTTGACGATCCGTGACGCCAATTTGGGGTCGTGCCTGGATCGACCGCCTTGGCCGCCGGCGACCGCGTCGAGATCCAAATTGAAGGCCGCATTGGCCTTGTTTGTGTTCGCAGAAATACCGGTTTGGGCCGGCAAAGATGGGATGGGCGCAAATTGCGTCGCCATTGCTGCGGTCTCTCCGTGAAAACTTGCCCGACCGCGCCAACTTGCCGGCGCGTGGTTAAGAAAGCGCTAAAACCTTGACCCATCTAGTTGGCATGGCAATTGCGAGGGCATATCGACAGATCGTAAGCCGGTGTCGTCCAATTGAGGCACAGGCGTTAAGGATATATGCACCAAATTTATTTAGACCGGATCGGGTCCAGGCAATAAAGCCATGAGGAGGGCAAAATGGCCTTGAAGCTGTCCTTGAAGCCCGGCGAAAAATTCGTCGTCAATGGCGCGGTGATCGCGAATGGCGACCGGCGGGCCAGCTTGGTGATCCAAAACAAAGTGTCGATCTTGCGTGAAAAAGACATCATGCAGGAAGAAGACGCCAATTCGCCGGCGCGGCGCATCTATTTTCCAATCATGCTGTCCTATCTCGAACCCGAGAAGGCGCAAAAATACTATGACGAGTTCATCCAACGCATGATGGACTTTATGAATGTCATTGAAAACAGAGAAGTTCTCGCGCTTTGCGTTGAAGTCAGCGGCGACGTGATGAATGGCCATTATTATCGTGCCCTGGTCAATTGCAAAAAATTGATCGCCTATGAAAAGGAGTTGCTGGACTATGTCGCTGGAGGCGTATCGGAAAGCCCAGACCGTCTCAGAGTCGCCGCGGCAGACTGAGTATCGGCTTTTTGCGCAGGTCACGCGGGCGCTGATCACGGCGCGGGACGAGACGCAGACGGGCGCGCCATTGATCAACACGCTGGACTGGAACCGGCGGCTGTGGTCCACCTTGTCAACCGACTGTGGGGCGCAAGGCAATGGCTTGCCCAAGCCATTGCGCGCGCAAATTATCTCGCTGGCGCTTTGGGTCAGCCGCTATTCGTCGGAAGTGGCGCGTGGCAAGGCCGATATCGATGCGCTGATCGACGTGAATACCGCGATCATGGAAGGCTTGGCGATGCAGCAGGAAAATGCCGCCGCCAGCCAAGCCAATGCTGCCACAGACACGCCCCGTGGACCGCGCATCAATAGCGTTTAGGCGGCGGCAAAATTTGCCGGCTCGGCATTTTTTGCCCGGCAGTTTCTGCATGGCGGCAAATTCGACCCGGCAAAAACGCCGCAGGCTGGTAAGTTCTACCCACCCTAGAATCTAATTTCTTAGCGGTTATAAGTGGTTAAGCGGTCAGTAACCATCGTGGCTGGCACGGCCCTTGCTTTGTCTCCCTTGGGCAAAATGCCCTGAGCAGTATGCTCGTTTCACACCAGAAGGGAGACATAGTAATGTCGTTTTCCGTTAATACGAACGCGTCCGCGTTCATCGCTCTGCAAAATCTCAACGTCACCAATAATCAATTGGGCGTCACGCAAAACCGGATCAATACCGGTTTGGCTGTTTCTTCGGTGAAGGACAACAGCGCCGTCTTCGCGATCGCGCAGAACCTTCGTTCCGATTTGGGTGGCCTGAACGCCGTTCAACAAAGTATCGATCGTGGCGTTTCGACGCTTGATGTTGCCATTTCGGCTGCCGAGACGATTTCGGACATCCTGATCCAGTTGAAGGAAAAGGCCGTTGCCGCTTCGGACCAAGGCGTCGATGCCGCCAGCCGTTCGGCCCTGGCCGAAGACTTCAATGCACTCCGCGATCAAATCACCACGATCGTTAACAACGCGCAGTTCAACGGCACCAATTTGATCGACGGCGGTACTGGTTCGATCAAGGTGTTGCTGTCGGATGCCGGCACGCAAACTTTCTCGGTGGCCCAGCAAACGCTGGCGCTGGGTGGTGCCAACATCACGCTGGGTGCGGCTTCGACCTTCGCCACGGCGACTGAGGCGCAAAGCGCGCTGGCCACGATTGAAACTTCGCTGACCAATGTCAACAAGGTGCTGACCACTTTCGGTTCGGCCGCGCGGACGTTGGAAACGCAAAAGGAATTCGTCACTAAATTGTCCGACACCATTCAAACCGGTATCGGCAACCTGGTCGACGCGGACCTGGCGCGGGAAAGCGCGAAGTTGCAGTCGTTGCAGGTCAAGCAGCAGCTTGGTTTGCAGGCCTTGTCGATTGCCAACCAGGCGCCGTCCTCGGTGTTGGGTCTGTTCCGTTAAGCAGCGGTACGGTCAAGGCTATGGTGGGGCGCCCTTGGCGGCGTCCCACCTCGCCACCGCCGCGCGGCGCGGAGCCGGGCAATGGCAAGCGCATTCACCAACCCAGGAAAGGCGACCGGCGCATTCCTTGACGCCAGCACGTTGCGCATCGTGGAAAAAATGCGAGGGATTGAACCATGGACGGGATTGGCAAAATCAGTGGCATAACCGGTGCGGCCAGCACGGTCGCGGCACTGCGGCCCGTCGCCGTAGTTCAGCGCGAGGGCGCTCAGCCGCAGCCCGCCGTGCAAGCCGCGTCCATTGCCCAGCAAGCCGCCGAGGCTGAAAAAGCCGCCAAGCCTGAAAACGACCGTTTTGAGCGGGTGGCCGAGGCGCTGGGCGAATTGTTCGTCGACCGTTTGTCCAATAGCAAATTGCGGATCAATCTGGACCGCGATGCCGGCCGTTTTGTCATGCAGACGGTTGATATCGATTCTGGCGAAGTCGTCGCGCAGTTTCCGGCCGAGGAAATGTTGCGCATCCTCAGCTATTATCGCCAGGAATCGGGCCTTGTTGTCGACGACAGCGCCTGAGCCGCGATAACCGTCCGTAGGCGGCTCCAAATTATTCTGATTGATTAACCATGCCCTTGGCAGAAATTGCCTTGTCGGCAGGCTTTGCCATGCCGCTTATCCTTCAGTGGCTTTGAGAAGTCACATTTTCTCTATTAAAAACAAGGCATTGGTGAGCAAGTGCTGCTTGGCACGGCTTTTGCTGCTTGGTGCTCGAGCAAAACGCTCGCTCCGGCCAAAAGCGCCGGTTGACCCTAGAAAGGAGACCTCAAAATGAGTTTTTCCGTTAACACGAACGCGAGTGCGTTCATTGCTTTGCAGAATTTGAACGTGACCAACAGCCAACTCAATCAGACGCAGAACCGGATCAATACCGGTTTGGCGGTGTCTTCGGTGAAGGACAACAGTGCGATCTTTGCGATCGCGCAGAACCTTCGCGCTGATTTGGGCGGGTTGAAAGCCGTGCAGCAAAGCATTGACCGTGGCATTTCAACCATCGACATCGCCATTTCGGCCGGCGAAACCATTTCCGACCTCTTGATCGAGATGAAGGAAAAGGCGGCTGCCGCGTCGGACGAAGGCCTTGACGCCGCCAGCCGTTCGGCGTTGGCCGAGGACTTCAACGCGCTGCGGGATCAGATCGGCGTCATTGTGAACAATGCTCAGTTCAATGGCACCAATTTGATTGATGGCGGCACTGGCGTTGTCAAGGTGCTGTTGTCGGATGCCGCGACGCAAACCTTCTCGGTGGCGCAGCAGACGCTGGCCTTGGGTGGTGCTAACATCACTCTGGGCGCGGCGTCGACATTCACTACGGCGACGGAGGCTCAGTCGGTTTTGGCCACGCTTGAGACTTCGCTGACCAACGTGAACAAGGCGCTGACCACCTTCGGTTCGGCTTCGCGGACTTTGGAGACGCAAAAGGAGTTTGTCACCAAATTGTCCGACACGATTGAAACCGGCATCGGAAACCTGGTTGACGCCGACTTGGCGCGGGAAAGTGCAAAGCTACAGTCCTTGCAGGTCAAGCAGCAGCTTGGTTTGCAGGCCCTGGGCATTGCCAATCAGGCGCCGCAGGCGGTGCTCTCGCTGTTCAACTAAAACTCATCAAACGGGTGGGGCTGGCCTCCGGCCCCACCCGTTTTCTTTTCCTCCCCATCCATTGTCTTCGCCAACATATCTAACCCCTGTTTTGTCAGCGTAGCTTGGCCGGGACCGGCAAGAATTACCGGCGATCATTTGAAAAACACGACCGGCAAAATCTGCCATTCAAAGCGGATTAACAAAAATGTGGTCTAAAAAATACAATAAAAACAATAAGTTGATGCATTTTTCGGAATTGGCACGAGGCTTGCTTAACCATCTGGGAGCGGCCGGTTTTCCAGTCAACGGCCGACCGGACCGAAGCCAGACGAGGAGATGATGAAATGAGCCTCTCGATCAATACCAATGCCAGCGCCCTTAATGCGCTGCAAAATTTGAATGTCACGACACAAGAGTTGGACTCGACGCAAATTCGGGTCAATACCGGCCGCGAAGTCAACAGTGCCAAGGATAATGCGGCGGTGTTCGCCATCGCGCAAAACCTGCGCGCCAACCAGCGCGGCCTTGAAGCCGTCAAACAATCCTTGGATCGGTCGATCTCGGCCATCGATATTTCGCTCGCCGCGGCGGAGTCGATTGCCGACATTCTGATCCAAATGAAGGAAAAAGTCGTCGCCGCTGCCGACGCCGGCTTGGACCAGCAAAGCCGCGACGCGCTGCGCGAAGATTTCGAATCCCTGCGCGATCAAATCACGACCATGGTCAATAATGCCGAATTTAATGGCACCAATTTGATCAATGGCGGTAGCGACAATGTTGTTGCCATCACCAATGCCGACGCTACGCAGACAATTTCAGTGGCGCATCAAACCCTGGCTTTGGGCGGCACCAATGTGACTTTGGGGGCCACTTCCACCTTTACTTCAGCAGCCGAAGCGCAATCGCTGATCGCGACCATTGACAGCTCGATCGAGAATGTCAGCTCGGTAATGACGGTGTTTGGCGCCGGTTCGCGGTCGATGGAATTGCAGCGCACTTTCGTCGATAAATTGTCCGACACCATCGAAACCGGCATCGGCAATCTGGTCGACGCGGATCTGGCCCGGGAAAGCGCGAAATTACAGGCATTGCAGGTCAAGCAGCAGCTTGGCGTTCAGGCGCTGTCGATCGCCAATGGTCAACCGCAGATCATCCTCAATCTGTTCGGCAACTAAGACCCGGACAGCGAAACCAAACCCGAAAAAGGCCGGCCTCAATGGCCGGCCTTTTTGCGTTCAGGCGGGTTTTTTCAGGCGCGGCGTGGCTGCTGGCCATGTCCGCGGATCAATTAAGCGGGGGTCATCGACGGCGAAGTTGTCAAATGCGAGCGCGGGCACAGGGCGCGCCATGGCTGCCATTAGCGCTTTCAGTTCCGCCAATGAGGTCACGCCCAGGATACCTACATCGATGCGACCGACTAGGCGCGGGAAGGCAAGCGCCAAATCGCCGACGCTGCAGCCGCAATCGCGTGCGGCGCTGGCCAATGCCCGCAGCCGCGGCGCCAGCGGCGACAAAAACGCCGGCAGCCGCCGGGGGTCGTTCAGCAACGCGCCTTGCAGCAATAGCGAGCGTGCGTGAACCTCCACATTCCGCGCCTTCAGCCGTGCCAATTGGCCGCCCGTCAACATGCGTTGGTCGAACAGGCTGAAGGGCAGTTGGATCAAATCCAGCGGAAACCGCGCGGCCAGCGCGTCTGCTTGATCCGGGGTGTAGACCGAAGCGCCGATCTTGGCGGTTAGGCCGGCGCTTTTGATGTCTTCCAAGGCGGTCCACAACCGCTCGCCAGCCTGGCCTAGAAGATCATCGGCATGATGCACGATCAGGCCATGCACCGCGTCACGCCGCAGCGCTTGCAATGTGGCTTCCAGATCGGCCTGTACGTCCGGGCCAGGATTGGCGGTATTCGGCTGATGGCGGGTTTTGGTGATGATGCGCAGTGGGCTTGTCGCTGGCAACAGCCGGCCGAGCACGGTTTCGGCGCGGCCATAAGCGGGCGCTGTGTCGATATAACAGACACCGCCCCGGGCGGCTTCCCACAAGATTGCCGCAACGTCACGTTCCGGCACCCGGCCGGCGGCATTGGTGAGGCCATAATCAAGGCCGAATTGCGCCGTTCCAAGGCCTAGCTTCACGCCGCGTGTTCCTTCAGCGCCAGCACGTCGATGAGCGCATCGCAGACGCGGTCGACATCGGCGGTGGTCATGCTGGCAAACAACGGCAGCGACAGACAGCGTTCATAATAGCGCCAAGCGCCCGGTAAATGCGGCAAGCCGTAACGGCGGCGATAATAGGGCTGGTGGCTGACCGGGAAATAATGCACCTGGCTGCCAATGCCGCGCGCCTTCAATTCGTGCATCACGGCGGCGCGGTCGCGTCCAAGCCCCGCGAAATCGATCAAGGCGACGGCCAAGTGCCAGCAGGGGTTTTCCGTTGCCGGCGGCGACGGCATAGCCAAGATTGGCTCCAGACCCGCCAGCCGCCGCGCATAATGGGCGCGCAAGGTCCGTCTTTGCGCCGCGAAGCGGTCCAGCTTGCGCAATTGGCTCAAGCCCAGCGCGCATTGAAAATCCGTCGCGCGGTAATTGAAGCCAAGCTCGGGCATTTCGGCATACCAGGGATTGGCTTCGCCGCGCGGGTCGAGGCCATGTTCGGGGTGGGCCCATTCAGGCGCGGCATTGACCATGCCGTGATGACGCAACCGGCGCATGCGCTGGGCCAAGGCCGCGTCTTCGGTGGTGATGGCGCCACCTTCGCCCATGGCAATGGTCTTAACCGGATGAAAGGAGAAACAACTGGCGTCACTGTGGCGACCGTCGCCGATCGAGCGAGAAATGCCGTCGGCATCTTCCACCGTGCTGCCAAGGGCGTGGCAGGCATCTTCCACCAGCCGCAGGCCGCAGGAATCGGCAATCGCGGCGATGTCCGGCATGGCGCAAGAGCGGCCCGCCAAATGCACTGGGGCGACGGCTTCCACCGTCATCGACGCGCGCTCTAGGGCTTGTTGCAGATCCTCGGGCCGCATCAGCCCGGTATCGGGGTCGATATCGGCAAACACCACATCGGCGCCGGTCAGCCGGGCGGCGTTGGCGGTGGCGGCGAAAGTGATGGCGGGCACGATCACCGCGTCGCCCGGACCCAGGCCCAGGGCGGCATAGGCCAGATGCAGCGCCGCCGTGCCATTGGCGCAAACCACCGCATGGGCGGCGCCGGTGATGGCCGCCAGGGCTTCTTCGAAAGCGGGGACTTGCGGTCCGGTCGTCAACAGGTCGCCACGCAGCGCCGCGGCCACGGCGTTGATGTCGTCTTCATCAAGCTGTTGCCGGCCATAAGGCAGAAAGGGCAGGGACCGAACCAATCGCCAAACTCCAAGGCACGCGCGACTTCAGATGCCGCGTCACTGAGCAAATCATTACCAAATCTGGTAAACAAAGCCTTAGCGTCGGTTGGCCGCCAATGCCAATGGCATGATGCGCAGCACGGTGTTTCAGCGGCCAGTTAAAAAGTCTGGTTCAGGGCCAAGCTGGTCGGGCTGCTGGGCCGGCCATCAATGCGGGCGTTGCGGCTGTAGCTGGGCAAAGGCCGGCTGCGCCGCGCCACTTCATCGCCAATCGCCTGGATCAAGCCTTCGCCGATCTTGCGCTTGCCGGCCAGGATTCTCTGGTTGCTGTCCAGGGCCTGATGAAATTGCCTTGTGGCTTCGCGCACGGCTTCGCGCAGCGGCCGGTCTGCTTGCGGCATCAAGCCCTTATGCTGGCGGATCAGCCGCAGTTCTTGCTGATAATGGGCGCTGAGGCGACTTTTCTCCTCGGCCAGCGCTTTTAGGTCGGACGCCCGGCGGGCGCGCAGCGACCGGCTTTCATCCTCGATCAATCGGGTCAAGGACTGGGTGATGTTGAGCAGGCTGGTCAGCCTCTCATTCATCAGCGGCACGCTCATTGGTTGATGGGCGGCTTGCAAACGGTGTTTCAGCGCTGTGCTCATCACGGGGTCTCCTGCAATTGGAGTAGGTAGCGTTCGATCTGGTCGGCAATGCCGATGCCACCGCGCTGGGAAATGCCAGCGCCATAGTGCTCGATCATCATGCCGCGATAGACTTCTTGGCCGGGTCCCCCGCCAAATACGCTGTCATCGTCGATGCCTTCAAACATCGGCGCCATCATCTGGGCGATGAACAGGCTTTCAAAGGCCTCGGCCGCTTGGCGCGCGGTCTTGGGGGTGAAGGCATCGCCATTGGGCCGAAAGCTGACACTCATTTGCGGAGCGAGATTGGTGGCAAGGGGCGCACTCATCACATGATCTCCAATTGCGCTTGCATGGCGCCGGCGGCTTTCAGCGCTTGCAGGATCGAAATCATGTCGCGGGGACCAACGCCCAGGGCGTTCAGGCCGTCAACCAGATCCTGCAGCGACACGCCGGTGTCGAGAATGCCAAGCCGGCGTTCCTCGTCGGTGTCGACTTCGACTTGGGTGCGCGGCACCACAACGGTCTCGCCATTTTCCGCGAAAGGCTGCGGCTGCGACACTTGCGGGGTTTCGGTCACGCGGATGGTCAAATTGCCTTGGGCAATCGCCACCCGGCTGATCCGTACCTCCGATCCCATCACGATCACACCGGAGGATTCATCGATGATCACCCGCGCGATCTGGTCCGGCGCCACGGTCAATTGCTCAATGTCGGTGACCAGGGAGACCATGTCCAGGCTGCCGTCCAGCGGCCTCGCCACTTCAACCGTGGCCGGGTCCAGGGCGCTGGCGAAGCGGCTGCCGTAAAAGCGGTTGATGGCGTCGGCGATACGCTTGGCGGTGGTGAAATCAGGGTTGCGGAGGGCAAGTTTCAGACTGTTCATCTCGTTGAAGGCAACCGCCAGTTCACGCTCGATGATGGCGCCATTGGCGATCCGCCCCGATGTCGGCACACCGCGGGTGATGGTCTCGGCGGCGCCACCGGCGGAAAAGCCGCTGATCGTGACTTGGCCCTGGGCGACTGCGTAAACCTCGCCATCGAGGCCGATCAACGGGGTCACCAGCAAGGTGCCGCCCATCAAATCCTCGGCATCGCCCAGAGTTGAGACTTGCACATCGATGCGGCTGCCACGCCGGGCGAATGCCGGCAGGGTCGCGGTTACGGTGACCGCCGCCACATTGTCGGTGTTCAAATTGACATCGCGAATATTCACGCCAAGGCGTTCCAACATGGCCGCCAGGCTTTTCTCCGTGAACGGGGAGTTGCGCAAGGTGTCGCCGGTGCCATTCAAGCCGACCACCAGGCCATAGCCCGTCAATTGGTTTTCGCGGACATTTTCAAACTGCACCAAATCCTTGATGCGTGATTGCGCCAGCGCCGGATGTGGTACCGCCAGCGCGCCGGCCAGCGCAAAAACAAGCCAGTTCTTAACGATTTTTGCGAATTTCCGCGTCATGAATCCATCTCACAGCTATTGGCGAACCTTTTGTCCGCGCAAGGCGCCATGCGAAAAGCGTGCCAACAGACACTGATGAATAAGTCTTTGTTTTATGGTCAAGTTTTGTTATCGCTAGCGGCCAGTAGGCAGTTTAGGCCACGCCTGACTTTGCCGCCCGGCAGGCTCTGCCCGACCAGCAGGGCGGGGATGAATTGGATCGAATAAGGGATGATTGATGCGTATTGAGGGACCTAAAAACACCCAAAATACATCCCTGCGCAAGGCGAGTGCCGCCAATAAAGGCGATGGCGGCGCCTTTGCTTCGGCCCTCGACGCCGGTGGCGCGGCGCGGCCAGCCGCCACGGCAGGAGCGGGGCCGTTGGCAGCGGTCGATGCGATCATGAGCCTGCAAGCGGTCGATGATGCCACCCAAGGGCGCTCCAAGGGCTTGGCCCAGGCCAATGAATTGTTGGATTTGCTGGAAAATGTACGACGCGGCCTGTTGGCCGGCGCCATCCCCGCCGACAAATTGAACGCCTTGCTCAAGACATTGGCGCAAAAACGCGCTGTGGCCGTCGACCCCAAATTGACCCAACTGCTTGATGATATTGAGTTACGGGCGCGCGTTGAGCTGGCCAAGCTGGGTTTATAACCGTCACAAAACCAACACAGTCTGACGCTTGTGGCCCAAGGCCTAAACGATTATAAGGATGGCCGCTTCGCGCCCCGGGCCAAGCCAGGCGCGACCCAGAATTGCAATTGGCAAAAGGGGAGTTTTCGCCCAGATGAAGTCGGAAATCACCTTACCGGCAGATTATCGGCCAACCCCGGATGAAGAATTCATGAACCCACGGCAGCTTGAGTATTTTCGCCGCAAGCTGCTGCAGTGGAAAGAAGACATCCTCAAGGAAGCGCAGGAGACCTTGCAAACCCTGCAAAAAGAGTCGCTGCGTGAACCGGACATTACCGACCGTGCATCCTCGGAGACCGACTGGTCGATTGAATTGCGCACGCGGGATCGCCAGCGCAAGCTGATCGCCAAGATCGAAGCCGCCTTGCAGCGCATCGATAGTGGCGAATATGGCTATTGCGAAGTGACCGGCGATCCGATCTCGCTGCAGCGCCTTGACGCCCGGCCCATCGCGACGATGACTTTGGAAGCGCAGGAACTGCATGAACGGATGGAAAAAGTCCATCGCGACGACTGATCGGGTTTACCCCCCCTTTGAAGAAGAAAAAGGCCGGCGCCCGTTTCTCGGGGCCGGCCTTTTTCACGCTGTCGTTATCGCTTCAATTAAAATGGGAACAAAATGTCGTAAAGCTGTTGTCCATAACGGGGTTGTTGGACATCGGTAAGCTGACCGCGACCGCCATAGCTGATCCGCGCTTCGGCGATCTGGGTATGATTGATGGTGTTGTCGGTGGTGATGTCCTGCGGCCGCACGATGCCGGTGATGATCAATTCCCGCACCTCGAAATTGACCCGCACTTCCTGGCGGCCCTGAATGATCAGATTGCCATTGGGCAGCACTTGGGTGACCACCGCCGCCAGGGTTAGTTCAATCGTCTCGCTGCGTTGCACCGCACCGTTGCCGGTGCTGCTCGACGAGCTGTCGGCGTTGATCAAATCGCCAGGGCTGACGGCATTAGGTAGGAAGCTGTCGAGATTGGATTCCAGGCCAAGGAAATTGTCCAAACCAGCCGATTCACCGCTGCTGCGGGTCCTGGTCGTGGTGTTGCCGACTTGGGCGCGGTCGGAAATGTTGATGTTGACGGTCAGGATGTCGCCAACGACCGCGGCCCGTTGATCGCGGAAAAATGCCTTGGCGCCGGTGCGCCACAAGGAAGCGTTGCTGGCGCTGTTTTCGGCCTCGTTGCCGGCTTGGGGTGGCTGGCCCGGCAGCGCTGGGCGCATCGCATGGCCGCCTTGGCTGGCGATGGAGCGTTCCAGCATCGGCGCGTTGACTTGCGCCATGGGCGACATGTCGGGCGCCTTGCCGATATCGGCGATACGCTGTGCGGCGCCACAGCCGCTGAGGGTCAGGCCCGCCAGGACAATCAAGGCAAGGGCGCGTTTTTGACCGCGAAACATGGTATTTCTCCGTTGCATGGGATCAGTTCAAAGCCAATAAGGCGCTTTTGCCGTAAATGGTGACGGCGACGATGCCAGGGGCGACAATTTCACCGGGAATGGTGTTGTTGCTGTCGATATTGACGACACGGATGGTTTCGCCCACCGCGCCTTGCTCCAGCGCCCGACCTTGTGTGGTCAGCAACAACGCGCCATGACGCAGCATCATCGTGACATAGCTGCCTTTCTTGACCGCGATTGGCGGGGCGAACTCAACCCGCCGCAGCGCCTTGCCGGCGCGCTGGGCGCGGCGCGGTGCCAGGCCGATAATGTCTTCAGGTTGGGTGACGATGTCGGCGCGAACCTGAAAGCGCGGTACCGCTTGCCAGATCAGGTCGCTTTCCTCGACCACTTCATTGGGGCCGACATTGTGTGCCAACACCGGCACCCGCACGGTTTCGCTGGCGGCGGCTGCGGGACGCGGCGCCAAAACCGCCAGCATGGCGATCACGATCGTCAACAAGGCGTTGATCCAAAGGGCTTTAGAAGCGTTTAAGGCAGTCATGGCGTCAAATCCTTGTTTAGCGCAGGTTGGAGGTGACATTCATCATCTCATCGGCGGTGGTGATGACCTTGGAGTTCATTTCATAGGCCCGTTGCGCCGTGATCAATGACGTGATTTCAGCCACCGGATTGACGTTGGAGGTTTCCAGAAAGCCTTGTTGAATGGTGCCGAAGCCGGTGTCGCCGGGAACGCCAACGGTTGCCGCGCCAGAGGCCGGGCTTTCACGAAACAGGTTGTCGCCAATCGCTTCGAGGCCGGCTTCATTGGGAAAGATCGACAAATCCAATTGGCCGACGGTTTGAAAATCGACCTGACCCGCCAATTGCACTTGAACCTGGCCGACTTCATTGATGGTCACGTCAACCGCTTCTTGCGGCACGGTGATGCCGGGGGCGACGGGGAAGCCGGCGGTGGTGACGATTTCGCCTTGATCGGAGAGTTGGAAGGCGCCGGCGCGCGTATAAGTGTCGGAACCGTCAGGCATGATGATGCGGAAATAGCCACGGCCATTGACCGCGACGTCAAACTGATTGCCAGTCTCAGTCAGGCTGCCTTGTTCCGTTACCCGGTAGACACCGCCAGCCTTGACGCCGACCCCAATTTGAATGCCGCTGGGCACCACGGTGCCGGCATCGGACGACGCCGCGCCGACGCGCTCGATATTCTGATACAGCAGATCCTGAAACTCGGCGCGTTGGCGCTTATAGCCCGTGGTATTCATATTGGCGATATTGTTGGAGATCACCTCGACATGCAGCTGTTGCGCCAGCATGCCAGTGGCGGCGGTGCTTAGAGCTTTCATGGCTTTGTCCTTTCAGCGATGTGCATGGCGGGGCATCTATTCGAGCCGGCCAAGTTGTTCGATGCCTTGTGAGCGGAGTTCCTGATAACGTTCAGTCAGGCGCGAGATCGACTGATAGCTCCGCATGATGTTGATCATTTCGGTCATTTCCAGAACCGGGTTGACATTGGAGGTTTCCAGCATGCCGCGCTGCAATGAAAAGCCCTGGGCCTCGATCGCTTCAGCGTCAGTGCGGTAATAGCCTTCGCCCACCTTTTCAAGCGCTTGCTGGTCCTCGAAATCGACAATCTTGATCTGGCCCAGCAAGCCGCGGTCGGAGGAAATGGTGCCATCGGCGGCGATCACGATATTGGTGTCGCGCACACCGATCGGGATCGGCTGATCATCGACATTCAGCACCAGGCCACCGGTTTCATTGGCCAACAAGCCGTCATCGGAAATGCGGAAATGACCATTGCGAGTATAGTCGACCTGGCCGATATCCGGTCGCTCGATGGCGAAAAAGCCCTTGCCGGAAATCGCCACGTCCAGCGGGTTGCTGGTGGTGATCAATGGGCCTTGGGTGAAGTCGCGGCGAACGCCATAGTCCTGCACATAGGCGACATCGGCAGTGGCCGGATTTTCGGTGCCCATCATCCGCGACATATATTCTTGGAACATCACCTTTTCGCGGCGATAGGCGGTGGTGTTCATATTGGCGACGTTATTGGCCACCAGGTCCATATAGCGGCGCATCGCCATCTGATGCGATAAAGTAACGTACAGCGTGCTATCCATCTCGCGCGTCCCTTTTGGAGCCTCGACTTGACACTGTCCAAGCACGTTCCGTGCCAATTGGACAGACCATGCAAATCAGGGACTTAGTGGCAACACGCGGGGGATTGATAGGGTGCCAGCGCAAAGCTTGCCCGGCGGTTTTTGCCGGGCAGGCGGCGGTTCACTCGCCTTGGCTTGCGGCGATCCGGGTCGGGTAGGGGGATTTGCGGGCAGTGTCGATTTCAGCGCGGTGGGCCTGGAAGTTTTCCAGGTCGGCGCCGGCCAGTTCCTTGCCGGTCGGCAATTCCAGGCTCAACGGGTTGACCCGTTTATCATGCATGAACACCTCATAATGGAGATGCGGCCCGGTTGAGCGGCCGGTGGAGCCGACATAGCCGATAATTTCGCCTTGGCGCACGCGCTTGCCCTTGCCCATGCCACTTTTAAAGCGGCTCATATGGGCATAGGCGGTTTTATACGTGCCGTTATGGCGAATGCGGATCATATTGCCATAACCACCATTGCGGCCGATGAATTCAATCACGCCATCGCCAGCGGCCATGATCGGCGTGCCGGTAGGCGCGGCAAAGTCGATACCGCTATGCATTTTGGTATAGCCCAAAATCGGATGTTTGCGCTTGCCGAAGCGGGAGCTAAGGCGCGCGCCGTCGACCGGGGTGCGCATCAGCAGCCGCCGCGCGCTGATGCCATTGGCGTCGAAATAATCGGTGCGGCCATCGCCCGGGGTGAAGCGGTACAGGACAATCGGCTTGCCCCGCAGCACCAATTCTCCGAACAGGATTTCGCCCAGCCGGGTCTTGCCGTCGGCGTTTTCCAGCAACTCATAGGTCAAGGCAAAATGATCGCCCGGCCAGATATCACGCTGGAAATCGACGTTGAAACTGAAAATCCGGATCAAATTGACAATCGCGGCGGCGGGTACGTTGGCGCGTTCGGCCGCCAAATACAAACTGTCGTCGATCATGCCCTCGGCGCTAACCCAAGACCGGCTGACATCCAGGCTATGGCGCTCCGCGATGAAGTCGCCATCGGCGGCGCGCGCGACCCGCAGGCGCTCGGCAAAGCCCATGTCGAATTCCAGTGATTGCAACACCGTCTTCGGCGCGCTGCCGCTGGCCGGCTGAATTTCGGTCCAAATCTCCTGACCGGCGCGCAGCTTGCGCGGGTTGAAGACGTCGCGCAGCGTGGCAACGGCGCGGTGCGCTTCAATCTGGTCGGCGCCGGCGCGCAACAATAAGGCAATCAGGGTGTCGCCGCTGCCCAGAACATGCACTTGCCGCAGCGGGCCAGGGGTGATTACAGCCGGCGCATCAGCCGTGGGGGCCGCGGACTCTGGCATTTGGGAGTCTTGCGATTGCGTCTGTGTCGCCATGGCTTCGGCCGGGTCCGGCGTCGGCGTCGGCGCCGTCATGGCGTCAAGCTCTGCCAGCGGCGCGGACGTCCCGGAACTTGCCGGCCAGTCGGGGCGCGGCCATAGCGCCAGACCGGTAGCGCCGAGCGTCAACAACAGCAGCGTCGCCATGCCCATCCACCAGCGCCGGCTGCCCAAATCCGCGCCCAGGTCGATCACGATATTGGGCGTGGCAGGGTGGTGCGGTTGCGGCCAATGGCTCATGCCGTGCCCCCTTCGGATTGCCGATTGTGCCTGAGTCCGCTCGTCATTTCCGCGCCTTGTTTGCCTGTTGCTGTCCCTGCCATGTGGCGCTGTGGTTAATCCTTAGCGCCGACAGTGCCGAGGCAGATTCAGTGTGTCAAGAATTTCTATATAAATTACAAAGCGCTGCCGTAGTTTTTTAGTGCGGGTCTCAGGGCGACCGGGCAAAATGCCGCAACCCTCGGAAAACTTTTCAAACGCGCTTGACAAGAATTGCCGGGAGCTTCTATAAAAACAGTCCGCGCCGCGATAAACGGTTTGCTGAAAGCCGACGCGGCTTTTTTCTTGGAAATCGGGCCTATAGGCGGGCTGGTCAATCCAGCATCCACTGCCTTGGGCTTGTTTGCCGGAAAAATGCGCGGCACGTGATCGACTTGGTCTTTGACGTGTTTTTGTTCTTTGACATTGTATTTTGATGAAGGGAAGCGTGGGCGGCGAGGTGCC
>CAZPXQ010000006.1:0-112348 GCA_964590595.1 uncultured Sphingomonadales bacterium
GCCGCGAGACCGAATGTTTCTCCATGAATTCCGACATGTCGATGCGGACCATGGCGGTTTCGTCGTCAAACAAAAATTCGGCCAGCGCCTTGGTCAATTCGGTCTTGCCAACACCGGTTGGGCCAAGAAACAAAAACGATCCCAATGGCCGGTTGGGGTCTTTCAGACCCGCCCGCGCCCGCCGTACGGCCTTGGACACCGCCTCGATGGCTTCCGCCTGGCCGATCACCCGGCGGCCAAGATTGTCTTCCATCGCCAGCAGTTTCTCGCGCTCGCCTTCCAGCATTTTATCAACCGGAATGCCGGTCCAGCGCGACACCACGGCGGCGATATCCTGGGCGGTGACTTCCTCGTTCAGCATCGCCCCTTCCGACACCTGCTTGGCCTCGCCAAGGCGCTTTTCCAGGGCCGGGATGACGCCATATGCCAGTTCGCCGGCGCGCGCCAGATCGCCGCGCCGCTGCGCCTGTTCCAGTTCGATGCGGGCGGTGTCCAGCTCTTCCTTCAGCTTTTGTTCGCCAGCGAGCTTGTCTTTTTCCGCCTGCCAACGCGCAGTCAGTTCCGCCGACTGCTGCTCCAGTTCGGCCAAGTCGCGCTCCAGCGCTTCCAGCCGATCCTTCGACGCCTTGTCGGTTTCCTTTTTCAGCGCCTCGCGCTCGATCTTGAGCTGAATGATGCGCCGGTCCAGCTTTTCGATCTCCTCCGGTTTGGAGTCGACCTCCATGCGCAAGCGGCTGGACGCTTCATCCATCAAGTCGATCGCCTTGTCGGGCAGGAACCGGTCGGTGATATAGCGGTTGGACAAAGTCGCCGCCGACACCAGCGCCGAGTCGGTGATGCGCACGCCGTGATGCAGCTCGTATTTTTCCTTCAAGCCACGCAGGATCGAAATCGTATCCTCGACCGACGGTTCATCGACAAACACCGGTTGGAAGCGGCGCTCCAGGGCAGCGTCCTTCTCGACATATTTGCGGTATTCGTTCAGCGTGGTGGCGCCGATGCAATGCAGTTCGCCGCGCGCCAAGGCGGGTTTCAGCAGGTTGGACGCATCCATCGCGCCTTCGGCCTTTCCGGCGCCGACCAGTGTGTGCATTTCATCGATGAACAGCACCACATCACCATCGGACGCGCGTACTTCCTCCAACACCCCTTTCAGCCGTTCCTCGAACTCGCCGCGATATTTCGCACCCGCGATCAAGGCGCCCATGTCGAGGGCCATGATGCGCTTGTCCTTCAGGCTTTCCGGCACATCGCCATTGACGATGCGCAGCGCCAAGCCCTCGGCAATCGCGGTCTTGCCGACACCTGGCTCGCCGATCAGGACCGGGTTGTTCTTGGTGCGCCGGGCCAGCACCTGGATGGTGCGACGGATTTCCTCATCACGGCCGATCACCGGATCCAGCTTGCCATCGCGCGCGGCCTGGGTGAGGTCGCGGGCGAAGCGCTTCAAGGCGTCATAGGCGTCTTCCGCTGACTGGGTGTCGGCGGTGCGGCCCTTGCGAATGTCATTGATGGCGGCGTTGAGGCCCTGCGGCGTGATACCGGAATCCTTCAGCACCGTCGCCGACGGCGTGCCCTTCGACAAGGCCAGGGCCAGCAGCAGCCGCTCGCTGGTGACGAATTTGTCGCCGGCCTTGTCGGCCACGTCCTCGGCCTGTTGAAACAAGCGCGCGGTTTCGGGCGCGGCATAAATCTGGCCGCCGCCGCCCTCCACCTTCGGTAATTTGGATAACGCGAGATCAACACCCTGGGCCACTTGCTCAGGCCGGCCACCCGCCGCCTTGATCAAATTATTGGCCAAGCCCTCACGGTCTTCCGTCAAGGCCTTCAAGATATGTTCGGGTGTTAAAGTCTGATGATTAAGGCGCAGCGCAACAGCTTGCGCTGCCTGGATCATGCCCCGTGCCCGCTCGGTATAGCGTTCCAGGTTCATCGCCTTGTGCTCCCTCGTTGATCGATGCTTCAACTGGGATATGGTGTTGTAGATATATCACACAAGGTCAAGCCGGGAGATTTTTTAGCGCGGCGCGATCAGGCCGCGCCGCCGCCATCGGCCTCGGCAACCGCCGCGTCTTCAACCGGTTTGGGCTTGGTGGTGCGGCGACGGCGCTTAGGCTTGGCCGGTGCGGCCGCTTGCGCGTCCGCACTGTCTTGCGCGCCATTTTGCGCCGGCGCGCTCACCGTTTCGGCATCGGCGCCATTAACCTCTACTGCGTCTTCCACTGGCGCGGTTTCGCGGCTGGACCGTTCGTCGTCCTGCCGTTCATCCTGCCGGTCATCATTACGGTCATTTTGCCGCTCATGTTGGCGCTCCGCCGGCTGGCCATGGCGCTGGCTGGCACGCTCATTCACCAAACGCTGATAATGATCGGCATATTGGAAATAATTCTCGGCCAAAATCCGGTCGCCGGCGGTGGTCGCCTCACGCGCCAGGGATTTGTATTTTTCCAACAATTGGATCGGGTTGCCACGCACTCGCTGTTCAGAGCGATTATTGCCTTCAACCACCCGGCGGCCATTTTGGCTGCCATTTTTGTTTTGTTGACGCCCGCGCCCACGGCGAGCCGCTTTCGGATTATTCATGAATAGGCTGCTCAAATTGTTCGTGTTACCACGTCTCGCGATTACCGCTTAGGGTCATCCGATGCCCTGACTTAATAAAGCCGGGCGCACACCGAGTATTTTCGGAGATGTCGGTACCTGAGGGTTTATGCCCATACCCCCGTCGCTCAGCCGACGCAGGCGGACCCTAACCGGTTTGCCGCCCTATTCCAACCATTATTTTCGCCCTAGTTCACAAAGCCGATTGTCATGATTGCGACAAAATAACGCGGTCATGGCCGGCCAGGTCTTTTAGCGCCCGCGCCCGGCCCGCCAATGCCGGTGGCAACAGCGCCATCACCGCGTCTTTTTGATCATGGCCGATTTCCAAGGCCAGCAAGCCCGGGGTCGCCAGCCAACCGTCGATGCCGGCAAGAATGGCACGATAGGCGTCCAATCCATCATCGCCGCCGTCCAGCGCCACGCGCGGTTCATGGGCGCGCACGTCGGGCGCCAAGCCCGCCAGGGCCTGACGGTCAATATAAGGTGGATTGGCGATGATCACGTCAAAGGGGCCATCGCTGGCGTGCAGGGCCTGCCACCAATCGCCCTGCCGAAACGCAGCCCGCTGGCCAACGCCCAGGCGCTGAGCATTGGCTTGCGCTTGCGCCAGGGCCGCCGCCGACAAATCAACGCCGATACCGCGGGCATCCGGCCATGCCGTCAAGAGACTGAGCAACAAACACCCGCTGCCGACACCAAGATCAAGTACCGACCGCCCCGCGCCAATTCCGGGCGCTGCCGCCAGCACCGCCTCGATCAAGATTTCGCTGTCGGGCCGGGGGATCAGCACCGCTGGGCCAACGCCAAATTCAAGCCCCCAAAATTCCCGTTGGCCGATCAAATAGGCCACTGGCGTCCCCTTGGCGCGGGCGGCGATCAGCCCGTCGAAGCGGGCGCGCTGGGCATCATCGATGATCGCCGGCGGCGTGGTCAGCAGCGCCAGCCGCGCGCGGCCCAGCACATGGGCAGCCAGCACTTCGGCGTCCAGCCGCGCGCCGGCAATGCCATGATCGGCCAAATGCCGAACGCCGGCCCGCAGCATGTCGGCCAAGGCCGTCATCATGCATTCATCGCCGCCAACTGGCTGGCCTGGTCCTCGGTGATCAAGGCATCGATGATTTCATCCAAGGCCTCGCCCGCCATCACCTGATCCAGCTTATGCAGGGTCAGATTGATTCGATGATCGGTGACACGGCCTTGGGGGAAATTATAGGTGCGGATCCGTTCCGAGCGGTCGCCCGAACCGACTTGGGCCTTGCGGGCGCTGGCACGCTCATCGGCGGCGCGCTGGCGTTCGGCGTCATAAAGCCTGGCCCGCAGCACCTTCATCGCCTTGGCCTTGTTTTTGTGCTGGGATTTTTCATCCTGCTGCGACACCACGATCCCGGTCGGCAAATGGGTGATGCGGACGGCGCTGTCGGTGGTGTTGACCGATTGCCCGCCCGGACCGGACGCGCGAAACACGTCTATCCGCAGATCCTTCTCATCAATGTCGACATCGACATCCTCGGCTTCCGGCAACACCGCGACAGTGGCGGCGGAGGTGTGAATGCGCCCGCCGGCCTCGGTGGTCGGCACCCGTTGCACCCGATGCACGCCCGATTCAAATTTCAGCTTCGCGAACACGCCTTGCCCAGCGACGGTGGCGATCACTTCCTTAAAGCCACCGACTTCGCCCGCTGAGGCCGACATCAATTCCACCCGCCAGCCTTGGGTCTCGGCATAGCGCTGATACATGCGAAACAAGTCGCCGGCGAACAGCGCCGCTTCATGGCCGCCAGTGCCAGCGCGAATTTCCAAAATCGCCGAGCGCTGATCAGCGACGTCGCGCGGCAACAGCAGCACCGACAATTCATGTTCGCAGGCCGGAATTTGGCGCTCCAGGCTCTCGATTTCAGCATCCGCCAGCGCCCGCATCTCGCGGTCCTGGCCGGCATCTGCGCGCAAGCTTTTGGCCTCCGCCAATTGCTGGCGCAGACCGTCCAGTTTTTTAGCCGCCGCCACGACATCGCTGAGTTCGGCATATTCGCGCGACATTTTGACGAACGCGTCGCTGCCGACCTGGTCAGGCTGGGCCAGGGCATGTTCAAGATAGGCATGATGTTCCAGAATCTGCTTCAGCTTGGCTTGCGGTATCATAAGGCATCCTTCCCGGGTTGATATTGGGGTCGTCGGGAAGTTTGGCTAGTGCCCGCTGCGCAGTTGCTCGATCACCCGTTCACGCGGCAAGGTGGTTTGCACGCCGCTGTCCAAATCCTTGCACGTCACGGTGCCGGCGCTCAATTCGTCAGCGCCCAAGAGAAGAGCATAGCGCGCCTGCGCCTCATTGGCTTTTTTCAACCGCCGCTTGGCGTTGCCGCGCAAGGCATGTTCAACCGTGAAACCGGCGCGGCGCAAATCCCGCGCCAGCACCATCGCCGCCTGCGCTGCCCCGTCATCCATCGGTACCACCGCGATCGGCCGCGCGGCGGTGTCCGGCAAGGCCGCCAGCATCGCCAGCCGCTCGATCCCCGCCGCCCAGCCGACACCCGGTGTCGCCGGACCGCCCATCATCGCGATCAGGCCATCATAGCGCCCGCCGGCCAGCACCGTGCCCTGGGCGCCCAAGGCGTCGGTCACGAATTCAAAAGCGGTGTGGGAATAATAATCCAGCCCCCGCACCAAGCGCTGGTCATGAACATAATGAACCCCCAATGCCGCCAGCAATTCACATAGTTTGGCGAAAAAATCTTGGGCGGCATTGGTCATGTAGGCGCCCATCAGCGGCGCGTCGGCAATCAGCTTGCGGTCGCTTTCGTCTTTGGAGTCGAGAATCCGCAGCGGGTTGCGCTCCAGCCGCATCCGGCTGTCGGGCGAGAGCGCTTGGCGGTGGTCCTGAAAATAGGTGACCAGGGCGGCGCGGTAATTAAGCCGGCTTTCATCATCGCCCAGGCTGTTGAGATGCAGCGTCACGGTGTCGGCCAAGCCGAGATCCTCCAGCAACGCCGCCGCCAAGGCGATGAGCTCCGCATCGGCTTCCGGTTCGCCGGCGCCAATGATCTCGGCGTCGATTTGATGGAATTGCCGATATCGGCCCTTTTGCGGCCGTTCATAACGAAAGGCCGGGCCATGGGCATAAAGCTTGATCGGCATCAATTGCTGCAAACCGTTCGACAGGAAGGCCCGGGCAATGCCCGCCGTCAGTTCCGGCCGCAAGGTCAGGCTGTCGCCGTTGCGGTCGTCGAAACTATACATTTCCTTGGTCACGATGTCCGAGACATCGCCAAGCGTGCGGGCAAAGACCGAGGTGAATTCAAAAATCGGCGGATCGATCGGCTGAAACCGGTGTCGTTCGGCCAAGTCGCGAAAGCGGCTGACAATATGATTATGCCGGCGCGCGTCTTCGCCGAACAGATCGCGGGTGCCGCGCACCGGCTGTAATTTGCTCATCCCGCCCAGGTCCGTATGTTCAGGAGGCTTGCGCCAACTGGCCGTTATTGGCCTCGATTTCCGCCGCCTTTTTCTCGACCAGCGCCACGATATGATCGACCAACTTGTCGTCGGTGATCTTGTGGTCGGCGACGCCGGATAAATAGACCATGTGATTGCCCTGGCCGCCACCGGTCAGGCCGATATCAGTTTCCCGCGCCTCGCCCGGGCCATTGACCACGCAGCCAATGATCGACAGCGACATCGGCGTTGCAATATGCGCCAGGCGCTTTTCCAGCACCTCGACGGTCTTGATCACCTGAAAGGCTTGCCGCGCGCAAGACGGGCAGGAAACAATGCGAACGCCGCGATGGCGCAGTCCCAGGGATTTGAGGATTTCAAACCCGACCTTGATTTCCTCCACTGGGTCGGCCGACAGCGATACCCGAATGGTGTCGCCAATACCGGCCCACAGCAAATTGCCAATGCCGATAGCCGATTTGACGGTGCCACCGGTCAGGCCGCCAGCTTCGGTAATGCCCAAATGCAGCGGATAATCGCAAGCATCCGCCAGGCCATGATAGGCCGCAACGGCCAAAAACACGTCCGACGCCTTGACCGAGATTTTGAACTCGCGAAAGTCATTGTCTTCGAGAATACGGGCATGTTCCAGCGCGCTTTCAACCATCGCTTCGGGACACGGCTCGCCGTATTTTTCCAACAAATGCCGTTCCAGGCTGCCGGCATTGACGCCAATGCGCATTGCACAGCCATTGTCCTTGGCGGCGCGGACGACTTCACGCACCCGTTCCGCCGAACCGATATTGCCAGGATTGATGCGCAGGCACGCCGCCCCCGCGTCGGCGGCTTCCAAGGCCCGCTTATAATGGAAATGGATGTCGGCGACGATCGGCACCGCCGATGCGCGGACGATTTCGCGCAGCGCCTTGGTCGATTCCTCATCGGGACAGGAAACCCGCACAATATCCGCGCCGGCCTCGGTCAACGCCTCGATCTGGGCAATGGTGGCCTTGGGGTCGGTGGTCAATGTGTTGGTCATCGACTGCACAGAGATCGGCGCGTCGCCGCCAACCGGCACATTGCCAACCATGATCTGGCGCGACTTGCGCCTGATGATATCGCGATAAGGTCGGACGCTCATGACAACCCCAATCCGGCATTCAAGAGTTACGCGGCCAGCGCCGCATGCACCAAAATCCTGACATGAAAACAGGGCGGCGCGCCGCGCCTGCCACAGGCGGCGCTACCATGCGCAAAGATCATGGCAAACTCAAGGAAAAGCCGAAAAACTTAAATTAGAAACTTTCCGCCAGTGCTTGCCGTGAACGCCAGACCGACGCTTCCAGCGGGATATTGCGGCGGACCAAGCCGGACCGGCCCAGTGGGCCGCTGGCCCAATCATCCAGCTTCAAGATCACGCCGCCGGCATTGCCGGTGGTCAACTCCACCCCCTCGCCCGATGGCGGCCGATATTCCCGCCCAGCCGGTAGCACGCCCGAGAACAGAATTTTCTCGCCCTGGGTGACATGCAGCCAGGCTTCCTCAATCACCCGCACGGTCACCATTTGCGGCCCATCGACGGTTTGAGCCGCCATCAGCACCCGCGAGCGCTGCTCAGTCAGCACTTTTGGCGCCAAGTCGGCGACCGTTTGTTCCAAATTTGCGGTATCGGCGGCCGCAACCGTGTCGACAGACTTTTCCACCGCAGTTTCCACCGCGCCGGCGATGACCGGTTTTTGCCTTGGCGCGGGCATCTCGGCCCCTGTCGCGGGTTCGGCCTGTGTGTCACCAGGTTGTGGACTGACTGTCATCAGCGCCGCCACTTCGGTGTCCGCCGCCTCCGCCACTGCCGGCGCCGCCGTCTCCGTCACTTCGGCGGTCTCGGTCGGGGCTTGGCCAGCACGCGCCAACACCATGTCGGGCAGCGGCGCTACTGCCACATCGTCGCCGGAAAGACTGAACCAGACGCTGTAAACGCACAGTGCCGCGATCAGTCCGGCCATCACCAGCGAGCGCTGCGGCAAACGCGACTCCCGCGCCGGCTCTTGCCAATACAGATTATGGACCGGACCACAGGGATTGGCCTCGGCCTTGTAGCGTTCCACCATGTCTTGCTGCGGCAAACCCAGATATTTCGCGTAACAGCGAATGAAGCCAATGGCATAGGCTTTACCGGGCAAGCGATCATAACGCTCGTCCTCGATCGCCTGCAAATAATGCTGCGGTACCCTGATGGCCGCCGCCACCGCCGCTAATTCCGCCTGCTGCGCCAAGCGTTGCTGCTTCAACAAAGCACCCAGCGACATTGTCGCTTCATCGACAGCCTTGTCACGCGCTTGCGCTTCAAGCCGTTCTTTAGAATTCGTCTCCACCGTCCAAACCCTCGCTGGCCAAAATGCCGTTTTATGCGAGGCTCAACCCCGGAACCCCCGAGAAGGCTTTCCATCCGCCCATCCCTACACGCACCGCCCCAGCGCGTTATTCGGTTATGGCATCAGGATTGCCCCATTCATCCCAATGGCGAACCCGACCAATCGTCTTGTTTTATATCAAGATATAGTCAACAGACTCTTAGCGCCCTCTGTCAACCATTGAATCAGTCCATTACCAACAAAATTGTAAGCTTAGACCGGAATGTTGTGACGTTCAGCGAACTCCAGCGCATAACGCCTGATACTATGGTCAGGACTGCCGACCATGGAGTCGACAAAGGCCGACAGCGCCCCCCAGTCCAGCGCGCGAACCATCAACTTCACTGGCCAGATCGCCGCCGGCGACATCGACAGCCGGCGAAGCCCCAGTCCGATCAACACCATAGCTTCCAAAGGCCGGCCTCCGACCTCGCCACAAACCGAGACCGCCACGCCATGGCGATCGCAGGCCCTGACGACCGAGCCAATGAAGCTGAGCGCCGCTGGAGACAGCAGATCGTAACGGTCCGCAAGGCGCGGATTGGAGCGGTCGGCAGCGAAGAAGAATTGCATCAAATCATTGGTGCCAATAGATAGAAAGTCAATTCTGGGTAGCAAGGTATCTAGCTGCCAAGCCAGCGACGGCACCTCCAGCATGACTCCGAGTCGCACCGCTTGCGGTAGCGGCCAGCCGACCCGGCGCGCAAAAGCCAACTCGATATCGACCAATGCGCGGGCTTGGTCAAACTCGGCCACCTCGGCAACCATCGGAAACATCAAATTCAACGACCGTCCCGCGGCGGCCCGGATCAAGGCGCGGATTTGCAATTTCAGCAGCACCGGGCGGTCCAACGCTACCCGCATCGCACGCCAGCCCAGCGCCGGGTTTTCCTCAACGTCGCCGGCGATATAGGGCAGCCTTTTGTCGCCGCCGATATCGATGGCGCGAAAATGCACCGGCCGGTCGCCCGCGGCGTCCATCACTTCGCCATAAAGCGCGGTTTGTTCCACCACCCGTGGTAAGGTGGCGGAAACCATGAATTGAAATTCGGTCCGGAACAGGCCGATGCCATCGGCATTGGTGGCTTCCAACGCCGACAAATCAGCTTTCAAGCCAGCATTCATCATCAAGGCGACTTCAACACCGTCGCGGGTGACAGCTGGCAGGTCCTTGATCTCGGCATAGCGTTGCGCGCGGGCCTGACGCACCGCCAAGGCCTGCTCATAGCTTTGCATCACATCGGCGCCCGGGCGCACGAACAACTGGCCCGATTCCGCGTCGACCACCACCAAGTCGCCGGCCCCGATCAAGCCCAGCGCGCCCCGCACCCGGCCCAACACCGGAATGCCCATCGCCCTGGCAATGATGGTGACATGGGCTGTGGGCGAGCCTTCCTCCAACACCAGCGCCTTTAAATAGCGACGGTCATATTCCAGTAATTCCGCCGGGCCCAGACTGCGCGCAACCAATACCGTGTCACCGCGCAAGCCTTGCACTGCCGCAGTCCCCATCTGACCCGAAACGATGCGGATCAGCCGGTTCGACAGATCATCCAAATCCTGCAACCGCTCCAGCAAATAGGGGTCCTTGGTCTTTTGCATCGACGCGCGCGTGCGTTGCTGCACGCGCTCGACCGCGGCTTCGGCAGTGAGGCCAGATTCGATCGCGGCATCGATCCGCTCGCCCCAACCGCGATCGAAGGCGAACATCTTATAGGTTTCCAAAATATCGTGATGTTCGCCGGCATGGCCGATGTCGGACGCCGCCATCATCCGGTCAATCTGCGCCCGCATCGTCTTGAACGCCTCGCGGATGCGAATTTTTTCCTGCTCGACATCCTCGGCCACGGTGTGGACCACTTCCACCTTGGGCTGGTGGAACACCGCATCGCCAATCGCGATGCCGTCAACCAAACGCAGGCCGGCCAATGTCAGCGCCTCGCGCTGTTCCAAACGTTGCCGGGCCGCCAGGGCGGTATCGGCCAAGCCGCCGGCGCCCAGCAACTCCGCCAGCACCATGGCCACGGTTTGCAGCGCCTCGACTTCCTCCGCCGCGAAATCGCGCGGCTCGACGGTTTGGATCGACAGCACCCCGATCGGTTGGCTGGCGCGCATGATCGGCACGCCGCAGAAGCTGTGATACAGTTCCTCGCCGGTTTCCGGTCGATAGGCGAAATTGGGATGTTCGCGCGCTTCCGCCAAATTCAGCGGCGTCGCCGACTGAGCAATGGCGCCGACCAAACCCTCGCCAATCGCCAATCGGGTCATGTGCACGGCTTCAGCGCGCAAACCTTCGGTGGCGAACAGTTCCAAATTGCCATCGGGCGCGACCACATAGACCGAGCACACCTGCACCCGCATCACCAGCGCAATTTCTCTCACCACTTGCGCCAGTCTGGCGTCGGCTTCGGCGTCGCTGGCCATGACCGCGTGCAGACGCCGCAGCAGGGTCCGCGGGTCGCTGCCAATATCGCGCGATGTCGTCACCTTGTTCATGCCGATGCAATCATGCCCGTTCGTCCGTCGGTACGGCTGGCCGGTGCGGCCGCAACCCTATGCGGCCAAAAACGCGGTCGCCTGCTCGACCAGTCCAGCGATAATATCCGCCGTCGGTTCAATAGACTTTACCATGCCAACACTTTGGCCCGCCATCAGCGAGCCTTGCTCGACATCGCCGTCGATCACCGCGCGGCGCAGCGCGCCCGCCCAATAATGCTCAATGGCAAGCTGCGCTTGATCCTGGCCCAAGTCGCCTTTCTGGAAGCGGGCGATCACATCGGCTTGGGTTTCCATGAATCTTTCGGTGCCGGCATTTTTCAGCGCCCGCACCGGAATCACCGGAAACCTTGGATCCAATTGCACCGAAACCACCGCATCACGGGCGTTGGCCCGCAAAAATGCTTTCTTGAAGGCTTCATGCGCGATCGATTCGGCGGCGCAAACGAATCGCGTCCCCAATTGCACCCCCGCCGCGCCCATCAGCAAATAACTGGCTATCGCCTCGCCACGGCCAATGCCGCCCGCCACGAACACCGGCACGTCGCGCATCGCCGGCAGGATTTCCTGGGCCAGCACGGCGGTCGACACTGGGCCGATATGGCCGCCGGCTTCATGACCTTCGATGATCAGCGCATCCACACCTGAGCGCACAAGCTTGCGCGCCAGCGCCAATGCCGGGGCAAAGCACAATACCTTGATCCCGGCCGTCTTTAGCCGTTCGATCGCCCAGCCCGGCGGCAACCCGCCCGCCAGCACGACATGGCCGACCCCAGCGGTGATGCAGCAATCGACCAGCGCTTCAAGCTCGGGATGCAAGGTAATGAGATTGACCCCAAATGGCTGGTCGGTCAGCGCCTGGGTGGCGGCGATTTCCTGGGCCAACAGCGCCGGCGGCATGCTGCCGCAAGCGACCACGCCAAAACCGCCGGCATTGGAAATCGCGGCGACCAGGTTGCGCTCCGAGACCCATGTCATCGCACCGCCCAGAATGGCATGGCGAACGCCGAGAAAATCGCAGCCGCGCTGCCACAGCCGCTGCAACGCCGCCTGACCCGCCGCCGATCCAGCCGTGCTCGCGGGGCTTGCCGCCACCGCCATGGCTTCAGTCTGCGTCAAGACCGTAGGCAGTATGAAGGGCGCGCAACGCCAATTCGGTATATTCCATACCGACAAGCACGCTGATTTTGATTTCGGAAGTGCTGATCGCCTGAATATTGATGCCTTTCTCAGCCAGGGTCCGGAACATCGTCAAGGCAACGCCAGCATGACTGCGCATGCCCACGCCGACAACCGATATTTTGGCAACCCCACGATCGGCCATCAAGCGGTCATAGCCGATCTCGTCTTTGGCCGCCTTGATCGCCTGTTCGGCGCGCGGCAAATCGCCCTCCGGCACGGTGAAGGTGACATCGGTGGTGCGACCATCCGGCGCCACATTCTGCACGATCATGTCGACATTGACATTGGCATCGGCCAGCGGACCGAAAATGGCCGCTGAAATGCCCGGCTTGTCGCGCACGCCGACCAAAGTGACCTTGGCTTCCTGTTTGGAATAGGTAAGCCCGCTAACCAGTTCCTGTTCCACGATTTCTTCCTCGTCACAAACCAGGGTGCCGGGCTTGTCCTCAAAGCTGGACAGCACCTGCAGCCGCACCCGTTCCTTCATCGCCAGCTCGACCGACCGCGTTTGCAGCACCTTGGCGCCCAGCGACGCCATCTCCAGCATTTCCTCATAGGTCACGCGGTCAAGCTTGCGTGCCTTCGACACGATCCGGGGATCGGTGGTGTAAACCCCATCGACGTCGGTATAAATGTCGCAACGGTCGGCCTTCAGCGCCGCCGCCACCGCCACCGCCGAGGTGTCAGATCCGCCGCGCCCCAGCGTCGTCACGCGATTGTCGGGCCCCAGGCCTTGGAAACCGGCGATCACCGCCACCTGACCCTGCGCCAGCCTTTGCGACAACAATTCGGTCTCGATATCGAGGATCCGTGCCGAACCATGGGCGCCGGAGGTCTTGATCGGCATTTGCCAACCCAACCAGGAGCGCGCGTTGACGCCGATCGCCTGCAAGGCAATCGCCAACAGGCCAATCGTGACCTGTTCGCCAGTCGCCACCACCACATCATATTCCCGCGCGTCATGCAAAAGCGAGGCTTCGCGAGTCAGTTCGACCAACCGGTTGGTCTCTCCCGACATCGCTGAAACCACCACGGCCACTTCATGGCCGGCGTCGACTTCCGCCTTGACGCGCTGGGCTACATTGCGGATCCGTTCGATCGAACCGACCGAAGTGCCGCCAAATTTCATCACTATACGGGCCATGGACGCCGCCAGTACCAATCCTGCTTGCCATTTTTGTCGCTGCGGGCCACTTCATAGGCAGTGATTGGCGTTTAGGCAAGCCGGCGCCCACATGTTATGAACATGAAACTGCAAATTCGTGGATCGGAGACGGCATGACAGAGGCGCGCACCCATGGCACCGTCGACCCCGCCGAGGTCGAACGCTTCTCCCGCATGGCGGCCACCTGGTGGGACCCCGAAGGCCCGTTCAAGCCTTTGCACCGCCTTGGCCCGGCGCGGCTGGGCTATGTCCGCGACCAACTTTGTCGGCAGCGCCGACCTGGCGGCGACCGGTTGACGCCGCTGGCCGGCCTACGCGTGCTGGACATGGGGTGTGGCGGCGGCTTGATTGCCGAGCCGCTAGCCAGGCTGGGCGCCCAAGTCACCGGCGCGGATGCTAGTGCCGAAAATATCGCGGTTGCCCGCACCCATGCCGCGCAAATGGGGCTTGAGATCGATTATCGCCACGCCAGCGCCGAGGCCTTGGTGGAACAAGGTGCCCAGTTCGACGCTGTGGTGATTCTGGAAATCGTCGAACATGTCGCCGATGTTGACGCGTTCTTGCGGCATTGCCGGGCATTGCTGGCGCCGGGTGGCTTGTTGGTGTTTTCCACCCTCAACCGCACCGCCCGATCATATTTGGCGGCCATTATCGGCGCTGAATATGTCTTGCGCTGGTTGCCCCGAGGCACCCACGACTGGCGCAAATTGATCACCCCAGCGGAAATGCGCCAATATCTCGACACTGCCGGTTTCGCCGTCAGCGATATCACCGGCTTGAGCTTTCAGCCGCTGACCGGCACCTGGAAACTGTCACGCGACCTTGGCATCAACTATATCGGCTCGGCGATTGCGCAATGACAACGGCTGAACACGGCATCATCCCCAACCACCCGTTGCGCACGGCGTTGAACGACATCATGCACCAGCGCAGCCTGCCGCCGGTCAAGGCGCCATGCCGGCTGCAGCATTGGGTTGTCATGATCGCCAATGATGACCGCGCCGCGGAAGCCGCAGCGGTTGACGGCTGGCGCGCCCAATTCAGCGATCATATCATCTTCGATGGTCCGCAACGGCTGTTGCTGGCCATCGATGGCCGCCAGTTCCAATGGGACCGCCATACCGAATTCTCAACCCTGACGGTGATTGACGAATCGCCACTCGAGGCCCCCTTCGCCAATAATTTGTTGGCCGGTCAAGCCGCCGCCATGCTCGGCGCATTGCCTGGCGAATTGCTGCGCAGCGCGCAATTCGCGGTCCGCGCCCGCGATCAGGCCTTGCCCGAGCCAGAAGCCATCGACGCCCTGTTCGCGCCACACCCGCCGCTGAGCTGTTATGTGTCGGACGGCGGCGCCCGGGTGTGGAGCAACATGCGCCCGGGACCCCATGGCTATGCCCAGGTGCTGGTCCAGGATATCGAGACTCGCGGCAATGCGCTGGCGCGCGCCCTGCAAAGGCTGATGGAAACCGGCAATTACCGCAAGCTGGCTTTGCTCGGCTTTCCCGCCGCGCAGCGCATCCTGCCAACCCTCACCCAGCAGGAATTGCAGCTTGCGGCGATTACCGACCGCATCCGCGCCCAAGACAGCGACGAAGAACAATTGCTCGCCGATCTGCTGGAACTGGCTGGCGCGGTGGAACATGATCTGGCCGACAATAATTTTCGCCAAGGCGCCACCCAATCCTATTATCAGCTGACCCGCGACCGGCTGGCAGAACTGCAACAGCGCAAGATCCCTGGCTATATGACGCTGACCGAATTTGCCGAACGGCGCCTGGTGCCAGCCATGCGCACCTGCGAGATCGCCACCCGGCGGCAAAGCGAGTTGTCGCACCGCATCGCCAAGGCCGCCGATTTGGTCCGCACCCGCATCAGCCTGTCGCTGGAACGCCAAAACCAAGCGCTGCTGAAAACCATGAACGACCGCGTGCGGCTGCAAAACCGGCTGCAAGCGGCGGTCGAGAATTTGTCGGTGTTCGCGGTCAGCTATTATCTGCTCGGCCTGATCTTTTATTTTATCGACGGCTGGCACGGCTTGCTGCCCGGCATCGCCAATAAGGAACTCAAGGCCGCCTTGGTGCCATCCATATTGCTAGCGGTTTGGCTGGTCATTCGCGGCGTGCGCCGCCGCGCCATCGCCAGCGACGGCGGCCATTAGAGCCGGCCCCGCCTGAACGAAATCCCACCAAGACGAACGCCGTCCCGCGATGATGCCAAGGCAGCACTTGCACCGACGCGACAATTCTGCAGCAAGACCGGAGCCATCCAAAACATTGCTGTCTAGTCTAGGCCATAAGTAAAATAATCAGCGATTTTCGCTCTATACATGACGCTATCAAACAAGTTCTTTTCACAGTATTTTATAATTTCAAATATTCTATCATCTCTTATCGGTATTTCACAAAATAAATACCCGATAACAACTATATTTTATCAAGAAAAAATTAAACATCGCCAAGTAAAAAACTCTTGAAAATTTGCGCGGCGACGACATTCTTTAGCCGCGTTACAACCAGGGCCGGGACATGCCGCCCCTCTTGCTGCAGGAAGCAATCGAAGATGAAACAGACGGGTCAAAGGAAGTCGTTGGAACCTCCAAGTATCGCCGCCGATGGGGCATTGACCCAGCGGTCCATTCTGCCGGCGCAGAACCTGCCGCAAGCCCCTTCGGCCAACGCGCCCATCCCCATTCACACCGCGCGCCGGATTCCGCGATTCCCCATTTCAGCCCAGACCCGCGCGTTCATGCGCCGCTTCTTCCCCGACGTGTCGGTCGAGGAATGGAACGATTGGCGCTGGCAATCGCGCAACCGCGTACGCACGCTAGCGCAACTGGAGCGGATTTTTGCGCTGTCGGATGACGAGCGCGCGGCGGTTGCCGCCCATGAAGGCGCGCTGCCCTTGGGGATCACGCCCTATTATGCCAGCTTGATGAGCCATGCCGACGCGTCCGAACCCTTGCGCCGCACCCATATTCCGGTGGGCGCTGAATATATCCACATGCCGGGCGAGGCCGACGACCCGCTGGGCGAGGATCACGACGCCACGGTGCCTGGCCTGGTGCACCGCTATCCCGACCGCGTATTGTTCCTGGCCACGGCCTTTTGTTCCACCTATTGCCGCTATTGCACCCGTGCGCGTGCGGTGGGCGATCCCAGTGGCGAATACAGCTTTACGCCCAAGACCTGGGAAGCCGCGCTCGACTATATCGCGCAACACCGGGAAATCCGCGACGTGCTGATTTCAGGCGGCGACCCGCTGACCATCGCTGATGACAAGCTTGACTATCTATTGGGTCGGCTACGCGCCATCAAGCATGTCGAGTTCATCCGCATTGGCACCAAAATTCCCGCCGTGCTGCCGCAACGCATCACCCGTGATCTGGTACGGGTTTTGAAGCGGCATCATCCCTTGTGGATGTCGATCCACTTCACCCATCCGGGCGAGTTGACGGCGGAAAACAAGGAAGCCTGCGAACGCCTGGCCGATGCCGGCATTCCCTTGGGCTCGCAAACCGTGCTGCTGAAAGGCATCAACGATTCGGTCGCCACCATGAAAACACTGATGCAGGGCCTGCTGACGCGCCGGGTGCGGCCCTATTACATCTATCAATGCGATCCGATTTCGGGTTCGGCGCATTTCCGCACCCCGGTCGAGAAGGGTGTCGAAATCATCGAAGGCTTGCGCGGCCACACCACCGGCTATGCCAACCCGCAATTCGTGGTCGATGCGCCGGGCGGCGGCGGCAAGATTCCGCTGCTGCCCGATTATATCGTGGGCCGCGACGGCGATGATTTGCTGCTGCGGAATTTCGAGGGTCATGTCTATCGCTACCCTGATGTGGGCGGCACATTGGGCGCAAACAAAATTCTGCGCCAGGCGGCTGAATGATGCGTATCGGCTTCACCTATGATCTGCGCGACGATTACCGCGCCCTGGGCTATGGCGAGGAAGCGATTGCCGAATTCGACAGCCCGGAAACCATCGACGAAATCGCGGCGGCACTGGCCCGCCTCGGTTTCGGCGTAGACCGTATCGGCCATGTCAAGGCATTGGCCGCGCGGCTGGTGGCGGGTGAGCGTTGGGACTTGGTGTTCAACATCGCCGAAGGCCTGAGGGGCCGTTCGCGCGAAGCCCAAGTGCCCGCACTGCTGGAAGCCTATGACGTGCCTTATGTGTTTTCCGACCCGCTGACCCTGGCGGTGTCGCTGGACAAGGCGGTGGCCAAGCAGATCGTGCGCGATGCCGGCATCCCCACGGCGGCCTTCGCCGTCGCCCGCGATCGCGCGGATGCGGCGGGGGTTGACCTGGGCTTTCCCTTGTTCGTGAAACCGCTGGCCGAAGGCACCGGCAAGGGCTGCGAAAAAGCCTCCAAGGTGCGGGATAAAGCCGAACTGGAAGCCGCCGTCGCCCGCGTGCTGGAGCAATATCATCAGCCGGCGCTGATCGAAACCTATCTGCCGGGCCGGGAATTCACCGTCGGCATCACCGGCAACGGCCGCGATGCGGCAATCGTCGCGGTGATGGAAATCGTCATGACCGACGCGGCGCATGAAGATGTCTACGGCCTCATCAACAAGGAAGAATGCGAGAGCCGCGTGCGCTATAGCCTGGGCCACGATGCCGAGGCCATGGCGGCGGGCGCGGTCGCACTGGCCGCCTACCGGGCGCTTGGCTGCCGCGACGCCGCCCGCCTGGACATGCGGGCGGACGGTGACGGCAAGCTCTATTTCCTGGAAGCCAACCCATTGGCCGGGCTTCATCCCCATCATTCCGACTTGCCCATTTTGGCAAGTCTGGCGGGCGTGCCTTATGATCGGCTGCTTGGCCGCATCATGGCCGCCGCCTGCGCGCGATATGGCCTCAGCCTGCCCAAGGCCGGGGGCCGGAGGGTCGCGTGAACGCCAAGCCGAGGGCGGTGATCCTGCATGGCGTCACCGCCGCCCAGCCCAGCCCGGACGAAGCCGATGTGTTCGACCAGATCGCGCTGGTGGAGACGGCGTTGTCTTCACTGGGCCATGACCGCCGGATACTGGCCGTTGGGCTGGACCTGTCAGTGTTGGCCGCGCTGGAAACAGATTGTATCGTCGTCAATCTGGTGGAAGCGCTGGCTGGCCAGGACCGGCTGATCGCCGTGGTGCCCGCGCTGTTGGAAGCCCTGCGCCTGCCCTTCACTGGCTGCGGCAGCGCGGCCATGGCCCTGACCAATGACAAACTGCTGGCCAAGCGCCTGATGGCGGCACATGGCATTCCTACGCCAGACATCGCGGAAGGCGCCGCGCCGGCAGGCCGCTGGATCGTGAAATCGGTCAGCGAACATGGCTCAAAGGGCATGGACGCGTCATGCGTGGTCGATGACCCGATGGTGGCGGCCAAGCTGGCCGAACGGGCATCGGCCCTGGGCGGGCGCTGGTTTGCCGAACGCTATATTGATGGCCGCGAGTTCAATCTGGCGCTACTGCAAATGCCGGACGGCCCGCACGTGCTGCCCATCGCCGAAATGGCCTTTGTCGATTTTCCCGCCGGCCGCCCGCACATCGTCGATTATGGCGCCAAATGGAACCCGGACGATCCCGCCTATCATGGCACACAGCGACGTTTCCTGGACAATACAGACCCACTCTATGCCCATCTTCAACAAATCGCACTGGCCTGCTGGACGGTATTTAATCTGACGGGTTATGCGCGTGTCGATTTCCGTGTGGATGGTGCCGGAAACCCTTATGTGCTGGAAATAAACGCCAACCCATGCCTGGCACCAGACGCAGGCTTCATGGCCGCCGCCCATCAGGCGGGACTGGACGCCACTGCGGTCATCCGCGCGCTGATGGAGGCGGCTTATGTTTCGCATTCGTAAAGTGCCCGGCGACATCACGCCTGCGAACAAAGCGGCGGTCGCCGCCGTTCAGGCGATTTTGCGCGAGCAATTTCCCCTGATGCGCGAGGCTGACATTGCCAAACTGCCCGATCAGATGCGTGATCCCCTGAAGTACAGATTTCGCACCATCCTGTTCGTTGCCGAGGGCGCTGGCGACCGGGTACGCGGTTTTGCCCTTTTGCTGCACCTGCCGGACCTGAATTTCGCCTATCTGGAAACCATCTCGGCCGCCGCGCGGGAAATGGGGCGCGGCCTGGGCGGCGCGCTGTATGAACGGGTGCGCGAGGAAGCCCGCGCGCTGGATGTCACCGGCCTGTTTCTGGATTGTCTGCCCGACGACCCGGCGCTTAGCCCCGATGCCAAGACGCGCCAGCAAAACGCCCGCCGCCTTGCCTTTTACGAACGCTATGGCGCGCGGCCCATCACCGGCACGCGCTATGAAACGCCGGTAACGCCTGGCGATACCGACCCGCCCTATCTGGTGTTCGACGGGTTAGGGCAGCACCGCTTGCCGTCACGGCGTCAGGCACGGCAGATCGTGCGCGCCATCCTGGAACGCAAATATGGCGACCTCTGCCCGCCGGACTATATCGACACCGTGGTGCAGTCGTTCAACGATGACCCGGTCCGGTTGCGCCCGCCGCGCTATGCCAAGGCGCCGGTGGCCCCTGCCGCGTCCAAGGCCGTGCGCCCCTTACCTCTTGTGTCCAACCCGGAACATCAAATCCATCACATCCGCGAACGCGGCTATGTCGAGGCCCCGGCGCGCATCGGCGCCATTATTGCCGAACTGGACAAGACCGGCTTGTTTGCCGCAACGCCGCGCCGCCATTTCAGCGACAGCCATATCCGCGCCGTCCATGACAGCACACTGGTCAATTATCTGGAACGGGCCTGCCGCGACCTGCCCGCCGGCAAGTCGCTCTACCCCTATGTCTTTCCAATCCGTAACCGCAGCCGCCCGCCCAAGGAACGTTCAGTGCTGGCCGGCTATTATTGCATCGACACATTCACACCCCTGAACGCCAATGCCTATAAGGCCGCGCGCGATGCGGTCGATTGCGCGCTGACCGCCGCCCAACGGGTTTTAGACGGCGCACCGGCCGCTTATGCCCTGGTGCGCCCGCCAGGCCATCATGCCGAACGGCGGGCTTTTGGCGGCTTCTGCTATTTCAACAATGCCGCCATCGCGGCGCATTATCTGTCGCGTTATGGCCGGGTTGCGGTGCTGGACATCGATTATCATCATGGCAACGGCACCCAGGATATTTTCTATGACCGTGCCGATGTGCTGACCGTCTCGATCCATGGCCATCCGCGTTTTGCTTATCCTTATTTTTCCGGTTTCAAGGACGAGACCGGCGCCGGGCCGGGCACGGGGTTTAATCTCAACCTGCCGCTGGACGAAACGATCACGGCATCGCAGTACCGCCAGGCGCTTGACAGCGCCATAGCCAGAATCATCAAATTCGCGCCCAGCTATCTGGTGCTGGCAGTTGGCTTCGACACGGCCAAGGGCGACCCAACCGGCACTTGGCAGCTTCAGACAAAGGATTTCCAGGCCATTGGCCACGCCTTGGGACAGTTGGGCCTGCCGGCCGTGGTGGTGCAGGAAGGCGGCTACCGCATCCGCACCTTGGGCGCCAATGCACGTCATTTTTTCGTTGGCCTTACGAATGGTTTGGCCACCGAAAAACCACGTATGCCGCAACCCGCGCCACCGCCGCCCGGCCTTAGCTGGCGCAGGCAGGTCCGCCCCAGCGATATCGAGGCCGTGCGCGGTCTGGTCGCGGCGACCGCTATGTTCAACGATGAAGAAGTCGCCGTCGCCGCCGAACTGGTTGAGGAGCGCCTGATGAAGGGCGTGGCATCCGGTTATGAATTCCTGTTCGCCGATGAAGGCGGCCGCGTCACCGGCTATAGCTGCTTTGGCCCCATTCCCGGCGCGCCGCGCCGCTTCGATCTCTACTGGATCGCGGTTGAGCGCGGCCGCCAACGCGGCGGTCTCGGCCGGCAAATCCTGTCCCGCACGGAAGACGCCATTCGAAAACTTGGCGGTTGCCGGCTGTATCTCGACACCGCCGGCCGCGCCCAATACGCCCCCACGCGCGCCTTCTATCTGGCGCGGGGCTATGACATCGCCGCTACCTTGCCGGACTATTATGCGCCCGGCGACGACAAGGTGGAATTTTGCAAAATCCTGGCGCCGGAACCGCCGGCTCCCCTATGACCACGCCGCTTGCCCATGCCGTGCCACTTGGCTTGCATGCCTTCGCCGACAAGGGGCGCGGCATCATCGCCTTGGCCGATTTGGACGCGGACATCATGATCGATGTGGCCGCCACGGTGGCATTGGATGGGCAAGCCTGCGCGCTGTTGGAACATACCCCCGCCGGCCATTATTATTTTGCCCACCCCGCCGACCCCGACCAGGGCCTGTTGGTGTTGGGCCTGCCCAGCCTGCTGAACCATTCGGACATGCCCAATGTCACTATTGGCTGGTCGCATGATCCGGCTTTAGGCTGGCTCGCCTTCACCAAGACGCTGCACCCCATCCGCCAGGGCGAGGAACTGACCCGCACTTATGCCTGCCCGCCTTGGTTTCCGGTTGAGGAGGTCGCATCGCGGCCAGCTTGAAGGTAGTTAAAGCGTGAGGCTCAACCCGCGAAGCGATAGGCACCGCCTTTTGCCAATGCCCGCTGATAGGCCGGACGCGCCTGTATCCGGGCCACCCATGCCATGAGGCCGGGAAAATCGGTGCCTTTGCCTGTCGCCCGGGCAATTTCGCCGACAAAGCTCAAGGCGATATCCGCAGCCATCGGCCGCGCGCCAAAGAAATAATCGTCGCCGCCAAGACCCGCCTCCATATAGCCAAGGAATTTACTGGTCTCGCTGGCGATACGCGGCTGCAACGGCGCGGCGGCGTCGCCTAGCCGCCCGGTATAGAGCGCGAGCAAGAATGGCAGCATTGCCGAACCTTCCGCGAAATGCAGCCATTCCTGATGGCGGATATAATCCGCACTGTCTTTGGCTGGCGTCCAGGCGCCATTGCCATAACGCTCGGCAAGATACTCAATGATCGCGCCCGATTCGGCAATTTTGACATCGCCATCCTCGATCACTGGCGACTTGCCCAATGGATGCGCCGCCAGTAATTCCGGCGGCGCCAAGCTGGTGACGGGATCACGCCGATAGGCGACGATCTGATAAGGCGTGCCGAGTTCTTCGAGCAACCACAAGATCCGCTGCGATCGGGAATTATCGAGATGATGAATTTTGATCATGGACTGCTCCTGTTGCGTATGCAGCCCGGATATCGGAAATTCCGACGGGAAGATAGAGCCGTTTGCAACCAGAAGTGCAGTTTTTCACCCTGCGCTGAAAGCGAGGATGCGGCTGATATGATTGAACGGCCGGCCAGACTGGGCGCGCCATTGGTTGAATGCTGTTTGCACGGCGGCCATGGCCGATTTCGATGTTGGTGGCTTGTCGATCACGCCTTCGCGGATCAAAGCGCGGACTACGTCATCGGTCAGGATAAAGGCATCCTTGCCCATGAAACGCAGCAGATACTGCCCGGAATTGCCGCCCAAGCGGGTGCCATGTTTCTTTAGAAACGCTAATAAGCCGACATAATCATCATCGGGCCAATCAGCGATGAAGCGGCCAAAGCCGCCATATTGGTCGCTGACATCCACGATCATGCGCGCATTGCCCGGCACCGACATGATTTTCTGCGCGTTCCTGACCACCCGCGGGTCCGCTAGCAGGCGGTCAAGGTCTTCATCCGACATCATCACCCAGCGGCCGGGATCGAAGCCTTCAAAGGCCGCTTCAAAACCGGGCCATTTATTGGCGATCACGCGCCAGACGAAGCCGGCTTGAAACACCCGCTTGGTGATGGCGGCAAGCCAACGATCATCCGCGATGGCCGCCAATTGCGCGACGCTCAGGGGGTCTTGCAAAGACGCTTCCACCCTGTCGGCGCTGCCCGCATGCAGGATGGCGAGGTCGTGAATATCCGCGAAAGGCCGCATGCCCTAAGTGTCGAGGAAACTGCGCAACTTCCGCGACCGGCTCGGATGTTTCAGCTTCCTAAGCGCTTTCGCCTCGATTTGGCGAATCCGTTCGCGCGTCACTGAAAACTGCTGGCCAACTTCCTCCAGCGTGTGATCGGTGTTCATGCCGATGCCAAAGCGCATCCGCAGCACCCGTTCCTCACGCGGCGTCAGCGACGCCAGCACCCGCGTCGTGGTCTCACGCAAGTTGGAATGGATCGCCGCATCAACCGGCAAGATCGCGTTCTTGTCCTCGATGAAATCGCCAAGATGGCTGTCTTCCTCGTCGCCAATCGGGGTTTCCAGGCTGATCGGCTCCTTGGCGATTTTCATCACCTTGCGCACTTTTTCCAGCGGCATGCCCAGGCGCAGCGCCAATTCTTCCGGCGTCGGCTCATGGCCATATTCATGCAGCATCTGGCGGCTGGTGCGGACGATCTTGTTGATGGTCTCGATCATATGGACCGGAATGCGGATGGTGCGCGCCTGATCGGCGATCGAGCGGGTAATCGCCTGCCGGATCCACCACGTCGCATAAGTCGAGAATTTATAGCCACGGCGATATTCGAACTTATCCACCGCCTTCATCAAGCCGATATTGCCTTCCTGGATGAGATCGAGAAATTGCAGGCCACGATTGGTGTATTTCTTGGCAATCGAAATCACCAGCCGCAAATTGGCTTCCACCATTTCCTTCTTGGCGATACGGGCCTCGCGCTCGCCCTTTTGCACGGTGCCGACAACGCGGCGGAATTCCTCCAGGTGCAAACCGGTTTGGCCAGAAATTTGGGCGATCTGCTCGCGGATATTTTCGACCGCCTCGCGCTCCTTTTCAGCGAAGGCCTTCCAATTCTTGCCCAGCTTCGAGACCCGGTCCAGCCAATCGGTCTCCAGTTCCGAACCCATATATTCATCGAGAAAGGCGCGGCGGTTGATTTTGTGGCGCTCGGCCAAACGCAGTAACATGCCGCCCAGGCTGAGCAACCGCTTGTTCAGGCCATAAAGCTGATCGACCAGCTGTTCGATCCGGCCGTTGTTGAACTTGACGTCCTTGACCATCGCCGTCAGTTCAGACTTCAGCTTTTGATAGCGCCGCTCCTGCGCGCCGGACAGATCCTCGCTGCGGCCCGCCGCCGCTAGCCGCGACTGCTGCAGGCGGGCGAATTTCTTGTGGGTCGCCGTGATCAACTCGAACTTGGCCAGAGCGTCGGGCTTTAAATGCTCTTCCATCGCCGCCAGCGACATCGTGTTGTCTTCTTCTTCGTCATCATCGGCTTCCGCCTCGGCACGGCGGCGGCGGGCAACGAAATCATCCTCGTCGTTGTTTTCTTCCTCGTGCTTTTCCTTGCCCGAGGCAATCGGATCCTCATCTTCTTCGTCGAAATTGACCTTTGGCCCACTATTGTCATCGTCGGACGTGGGGTCCTTGCCCAAAGTCGCTTCCAAATCGATGATTTCACGCAGCAGCATCCGGCCTTCGTTCAAGGCTTGCGACCATTCGATCATGGCTTGGAAGGTCAGCGGGCTTTCGCACAGCCCGTCGATCATGGTTTCGCGGCCCGCCTCAATCCGCTTGGCGATCGCGATTTCGCCCTCGCGCGACAACAGTTCGACCGAACCCATTTCGCGCAAATACATCCGCACCGGGTCATCGGTGCGGTCGATCTCATGAGTCTTGGCCGTCACTTCGAACTTTTCGTCGGAACGGTCCTCGACTTCGGTGTCGTCATCGTCATCGCCCTTGGCGGCTTCGGCGCGCTCGTTTTCCTCGGCCTCTTCGCTTTCGACGACATTGATGCCCATTTCCGACAACATGGTCATGACGTCCTCGATCTGCTCGGACGCCATTTGCTCCTGCGGCAGGGCCTTGTTCAGTTCGTCATAGGTGATGTAGCCACGCTCGCGAGCGCGGGCGATCATCTTCTTGACCGAAGCTTCGCTCATGTCGATGAGCGGCGCATCATTGGTTTCTTCGACGTCCGCGGTCTCGTCCAGCGCTTCGGCTTTTTTCGTTGCCATATCTGTTTGGTCTCCTGACCCTCTCGCCGCCGGTCAACGCCGAGGGGTATTGTCAAAATCGACTTCCAATCCATCCGGCTCGTTGAGAGCCGCCTGGACCGCCCGCAGGCGTTCCCAGGCTTCCGGACTGTCGGTCATGCTCAGCGCCGCTTCCGCTTCCGCGCGCTCGCGTTCCAGATCAACCAGCCGCCGCAGTCTCGCCAAGCAATGCGCCAAGCCTTGGGCGGCCCGATCGGGCTGAGCGGACGCCGCTGCGAAGCCATGCCGACGCAACAACGGATCCTCCGTCAAGTCCGCGAGCAGCGCCGTCAACTCCCGCCTCTGTAGATTGTCCTTTACCCCCTGCGAATCAAGAGCCTCAGACGTGGAAGCGAGTGATATGAGACTCCGAATCGCCTTGTCAATGTCACTGGAGGCAAAATGCGCGGCGCCCAGCGACTCGATGAATTCCGGCAACAGCGACGGATGGTTAATAACGGTTGCCAAAATCACCCGTTCCAACGCGCGGGTTGGGCTCACACCCCCCGGCGCCCGCGCCGCCATGGTTGCCGCCAGCAGCCCACTGGAGCGTCCCACGGCCCCGCCACGAGCCGCGCGACGAGTATAAATACGCCTATTTTCCAGCCTGTTAGACCGCCACAAGGCCGCCAGCCGGCCATGCATCTCCTGACCGTAGAAGCGCTTCAAGGTTGGATCTTCTATCTTGGCAAGCATGGCGAAAATATCGCGCTCCAGACCGGCGCGGCGCTCCGGCGTGTCGACCGGGACATGCTGAGTCAGCGTCCGCCACAGCAATTCCGCCAGCGGCAACGCTTGGTCGATCAATTGCTGCATGGCGGCCGCGCCGGCGTCGCGAATCAGGTCATCGGGGTCGCTGCCGGCTGGCAACAGCGCGAATCGCAGCGAGTGACCGGGGCTTAACAGCGGCAAGGCGCGTTCAGCCGCCCGCCAAGCGGCGCGGGCGCCAGCTTGATCGCCATCGAAACACAACACCGGTTCTGGCGCCATGCGCCAGAGCAGCTTTAACTGGTCCTCGGTCAAGGCGGTGCCCAGGGGCGCCACGGCATGGCCAAAACCGGCCTGGGCCAGGGCGATCACGTCCATATAACCCTCGGCAACGATGACGGCGGCATGTTGCCGCGCCGCGCCTTGCGCCTGGTCCAGATTGTAAAGCGTCGAGCCTTTGTGAAACAACGCGGTTTCCGGCGAATTGAGATATTTGGCCGGAGCATCGTCCAGCGCCCGGCCACCAAAGGCGACCACCCGACCACGGCGGTCGCGGATCGGAAACATCAACCGATTGCGGAATCGGTCGAAGCTCTCGCCCCCCTCCTCTGGCGCGATCAGCAAACCCGCTTCCACCAGCATTAATTCTTCAAAACCCTTCGCCACCAAGGCCTGTTTCAGCAATGTCCGGCCCGGCGGTGCATAGCCCAATGCAAACGCCTTGACGGTGTCGGCGTTAAGGCCGCGCCCGGCCAAATAGCCGCGCGCGCCCTCGCCACGGCTGCCACGCAATTGCTCGGCAAACCATTGTGCGGCAGCTTCATTGGCGTCGATCAGGGTCAGGCGCCGGGCCTCGTCGCGGGCGGCTTGCGGCGACGGCGCTGGTATGACCATGCCGGCAAGGCTGGCCAGCCGCTCAACCGCGTCGCGAAAGCCGACGCCCTCGGTGTCTTGCACGAAAGTGATGACGTCGCCATGGGCGCCGCAGCCAAAGCAGTGGAAAAAACCCTTTTCATCCGAAACGGTGAAAGAAGGCGTTTTTTCATTGTGAAACGGGCACAAGCCGAGATGCTCGCGGCCACGGCGCAATAATTTCACCCGCCGGCCGACAACCTCAACCAACGACAAGCGACTGCGCAGTTCATCGAGAAAACTGGCGGAAAAACCCACCTCAGGCCCTCCCCGCCGGCACTGGGCGCATCATAAAAATATCGACGCATCGACCAATATATCGAAAAATCTAAGGGCCCGGCGCAGGATCGCATGGCACCGTCAGGCCGCGCCCAACCAAGGCTAGCCTAACAGGGCGCGCACCTTGGCGCCAGCCTTGGCGAAGTCCATCTGCCCTGCATAACGCGCCTTGAGCGCGCCCATGGTGCGGCCCATGTCCTTCAGGCTTTCGGCCCCAACTTCCGTGATCGCCGCCTTGCACGCCGCCTCAACCTCGGCCTCCGACAATTGCCGTGGCAGGAATTCCTCGATGATGGCGATTTCCTCGCGTTCCTGCTCGGCCAGCTCGCACCGACCGCCTTCCTCGAACGCCTTGATCGAATCGCGGCGCTGCTTCACCATCTTGGTCAAGATGTCGGTGATCAGCGCGTCATCGTCCATGTCTGACTCAGGCCCACCGCGCGCCGCGATATCGCGGTCCTTCACCGCGGCCAAAATCAGCCGGATAGTGGCCAGTTTGCGCCCTTGTTTTTGACGCATGGCGTCTTTCAGCGCCTGCTGCAATTGCTCTCTCAACATTGCTGTAATTCCATCTTTGGCCATCGGAAGCGCCCGTGGGCAGCGATCCTATCGAATGCCCCGCCAAAGCGCAATCCCCAAAACGGCCATTAAATAATTGAAAAAAAAGAACTTTTTTATTTTCCGCTTTGCTTGACGGCGGCCAGGGGCGTCGATATCTTGCGCCCGCGCGTCATCAGCCACGAAGTTTCGCCCGCAGAATCGCCGCACCGTCAGCCGCGATATGGGGCGCTTGAGGGTCTTTTCAATGACCAATGCCCGTTCTGCCCATACACCTCCGACCGACCGTCATAACGCTGTACTGCTGTTGGCCGACGGCACCCTGTTTTGGGGTTTTGGCCTGGGCCGCGCCGGCAGCGCGGTGGGCGAGGTTTGCTTTAACACCGCGATGACCGGCTATCAGGAGATCATGACCGATCCCTCCTATGCCGGCCAGATCGTCACCTTCACATTCCCGCATATTGGCAATGTCGGCGCTAACACCGACGATGTCGAAACCACCACGCCCGCCGCACGCGGCTTGGTGATCCGTCAGCCAATCACGGACCCGTCCAATTTCCGCGCTGAGCGACACCTGAACGATTGGCTGAAGGCCAATGACCTGGTCGGCATTGCCGGTGTCGACACCCGCAGCCTGACCCGGCATATCCGCCAACATGGCGCGCCCAATGGCGTGATCGCGCACTGCCCCGACCGTCGTTTCGATATTGATGCGCTATTGGCCGAAGCCCGGGCCTGGCCAGGTCTGGAAGGCATGGACCTGGCGCGCGACGTCACCGCCGGTCAAACCTATCAATGGGACGAAACCCGCTGGCAATTGGGCCAGGGCTATGGCCGCCAGACCGCGCCCAGCGTGCATGTCGTGGCCGTCGATTATGGCATCAAGCGCAATATTCTGCGCAATTTGGCGCAGGTCGGCGCGCGGGTGACGGTGGTGCCCTGCACCGCCAGCTATGACGAGATCATGGCCCATCAACCCGATGGCATTTTCCTCTCCAACGGCCCCGGTGACCCTGCCGCCACTGGCACCTATGCGCTGCCGGTGATCAAGCAATTGATCGCCAGCGGTAAGCCGATCTTCGGCATCTGCCTGGGGCATCAGCTTTTGGGCCTGGCGTTGGGCGGCAGGACCGTGAAAATGCATCAAGGCCACCGCGGCGCCAACCATCCGGTCAAGGAATTGGCGACCGGCAAGGTGGAAGTCACGTCGATGAACCATGGCTTCACGGTCGACATCGACAGCCTGCCCAAGGACGTCGAAGCCACGCATGTCTCCTTGTTCGACGGCACCCTGTGCGGCCTCAAGGTGAAGGACCAGCCAATTTTCTCGGTCCAACAGCATCCCGAGGCATCGCCCGGCCCGCAAGACAGCTATTATTTGTTCGACCGCTTCATCAACGCGGTGAAAGACGCCGCCTGAACGGCCGAAAAAAGGCTGAAAAAAGGTTGCCCTGGCCGGCGTGCTGGGCTAATGCCCAACGGGTCCCGCGCGCACGCCGCCGGATCCCCAGACGAGCATGATTAACAACGCATCCGGTGGCCCCCATCGGACGAGGCCAGGGACAACCCAGGGACAACCATGCCAAAGCGCACCGATATCCACTCGATCCTGATCATTGGCGCCGGCCCGATCGTGATCGGCCAAGCCTGCGAGTTCGACTATTCCGGCACCCAAGCGGTGAAGGCGTTGAAGGAGGAGGGTTACCGGGTCATCTTGGTCAATTCCAATCCAGCGACGATCATGACCGACCCGGAACTGGCCGACGCCACCTATATCGAGCCGGTCACCCCTGAGTTCGTCGCCAAGATCATCGAGAAGGAACGCCCTGACGCGCTTTTGCCGACCATGGGTGGACAAACCGCGCTCAACACCGCCTTGGCGCTGGCCGAAAATGGCGTGCTGGAAAAATTCGGCGTCGAACTGATCGGCGCCAATCGCGACGCCATCGACAAGGCCGAGGACCGGCAATTGTTCCGCGAGGCGATGGACAAAATCGGTCTGGAAAGCCCCAAAAGCCATATCGCCCACAGCCTGGATGATGCGTTGAAGGCACTTGAGGATGTCGGCCTGCCTGCCATCATTCGCCCGTCCTACACGCTGGCCGGCACCGGTGGCGGCATCGCCTATACCAAGGCCGAATTCATCGAAATCGTCGAAGGCGGGTTGGACGCCTCGCCCACCACCGAGGTTTTGGTCGAAGAGTCGGTGTTGGGTTGGAAGGAATATGAAATGGAGGTCGTGCGCGACAAGCACGACAATTGCATCATTATCTGCTCGATCGAGAATATCGACCCGATGGGGGTGCATACCGGCGACTCGATCACCGTCGCGCCGGCGCTAACCTTGACCGACAAGGAATATCAGGTGATGCGCAACGCCTCGATCGCGTGCTTGCGCGAAATCGGGGTCGAAACCGGCGGCTCGAACGTGCAATTCGCGGTCAATCCCGCCGACGGGCGCTTGGTGGTGATCGAAATGAACCCGCGGGTGTCGCGGTCATCGGCGCTGGCGTCGAAGGCCACCGGCTTTCCCATCGCCAAGGTCGCGGCCAAGCTTGCGGTCGGCTATACCCTGGATGAAATTAGCAATGACATCACCGGCGTCACACCCGCCTCGTTCGAACCGACGATCGACTATGTCGTCACCAAAATGCCGCGCTTCACTTTCGAAAAATTCGCCGGCGCGGTACCGCTGCTGACGACGTCGATGAAATCGGTCGGCGAAGCCATGGCGATTGGCCGCTGCTTTCAAGAAAGCCTGCAAAAGGCCCTGCGGTCGATGGAAACCGGCCTGTCCGGCTTGGATGAAATCGACATTGAGGGCTATGACCCAAGCCAGCCGGACCGCGAAAAGATCATTGCCGCGCTAGCCAAGCCGACACCCAATCGGTTGCGCGTGATCGCCCAGGCGATGCGCGAGGGCATGGACATCGACGCCATTCACCAAGTCACCAAATGGGACCCTTGGTTCCTACGCCAGATCAACGAAATCATCACCACCGAGGCACAGCTTCGCGCCGCTGGCCTGCCGGACGATGCCGAGGCATTGAACCGCTTGAAGGCGCAAGGCTTTTCCGACGCCCGCCTGGCTCATTTGACCGGCCTGGAAGAAACCGCCGTGCGGGCGCAGCGGCATCGGCTGGGCGTCCACCCCGTATTCAAGCGGATCGACACCTGCGCCGCCGAATTTGAGGCGAAAACGCCCTATATGTACTCTTGCTATGAATTTCCGGCGGGTGCTGCGGCATGTGAATCGCAGCCGAGCGACGCACAGAAAGTGATCATTTTGGGCGGTGGCCCCAACCGCATCGGCCAAGGCATCGAATTCGATTATTGCTGCTGCCATGCCTGTTTCGCGCTCACCGAAGCGGGTTATGAGACCATCATGGTCAATTGCAATCCGGAAACCGTGTCGACCGACTATGACACCTCCGACCGCTTGTATTTCGAGCCGCTGACTGGCGAGGATGTGCTGGAGTTGATCCGCGTGGAACAACAGTGCGGCACGCTGAAGGGCGTGGTTGTGCAATATGGTGGTCAGACGCCGTTGAAGCTGGCCGGCATTCTGGAAGCCAATGACGTACCGATCCTTGGCACCACGCCCGACGCCATCGACCTCGCCGAGGACCGCGAGCGGTTCCAGCAATTGCTGGCCAAACTGGGGCTGCGCCAACCCAAAAACGGCTTGGCCCGCTCGCGCCAGGAGGCGATCGAGATTGCCGAGCATATCGGCTATCCAGTGTTGATCAGACCGTCCTATGTGCTGGGCGGCCGCGCCATGGAGATTGTTGACAGCCAAGCTCAGCTTGAACGCTATATCGAGGAAGCGGTCAAGGTGTCGGGCAAAAACCCGGTCCTGATCGACGGCTATTTGCGCGGCGCCACCGAAGTTGATGTCGATGCGCTGGCCGACGGCACCGATGTCCATGTCGCCGGCATTTTGGAGCATATCGAGGAAGCCGGCATCCATTCCGGCGACAGCGCTTGTGCCCTGCCCGCGCATCATCTGCCGAAAGCGGTGATCGAGGAAATCGCCGCCCAGACCAAGGCATTAGCCCGCGCACTGAACGTGGTGGGGCTGATGAACGTGCAATTCGCGGTCAAGGATGACGAGGTTTATCTGATCGAGGTCAATCCCCGCGCCAGCCGCACGGTGCCCTTTGTCGCCAAGGCCCAAGGCGCGCCATTTGCTAAAATCGCGGCGCGGATCATGGCCGGCGAAAAGCTGGCCGATTTCACGCTGCCTCAGCACACGCCCAAGCATACCGCCGTCAAGGAAGCGGTGTTTCCGTTCGCGCGGTTCCCGGGTGTCGACCTGTTGCTAGGTCCGGAAATGCGCTCAACCGGCGAAGTGATGGGCCTCGACGCCGATTTCGAACACGCCTTCGCCAAAAGCCAGATCGCCGCCGGCACCCTGCTGCCGAAGGCCGGCACGGTGTTCATTTCGGTCAAGGACGCCGACAAACCGGCCATGGTGGCGCCAAGCAAGGCGTTGATCGACATGGGCTTCAAGGTCATCGCCACTGGCGGCACGGCGGCTTATCTCAAGGCCCAGGGCCTGGCCGTGGAACGTATCAACAAGGTGTTGGAAGGCCGGCCGCATATTGTCGACGCAATGGAAAATGGCGCGGTGCAATTGGTGCTTAACACCACCGAAGGCGCGCAGTCGATCAAGGACAGCTACTCTATTCGCCATGCCACCTTGATGCTGAAGATCCCCTATTACACCACTGTCGCGGGCTCGCTGGCGGCGGTGGAGGCGATTGCTGTTTTGCAGAAAGACGAACTGAGCGTGGCCCCGCTACAGTCTTATTTTTAAGGTCACTGGCGGCCTGATCGGGGTGATAGGCCTTGCGGCCAAGCAGTCGCCTAATTATCTTATTTGGTCTTAGCGCATGGCCAAGGGCATGGTCGGCAACCCCCGCTAAGAGCGAGTCACCATGAGCATCCCCCGTTTCGCCTTGGGTTGCTCAGGGTGGGTTTTTTTGTTTGCGTTATGGCGGCATGGCGTTTTGAGGGCCGCATGACAGAAAGGAACGGCCATCATGGCGGGTGATCGTATTCCGATGTTGAAGCAGGGCTATGACGCGCTGGACGCGGAACTGCGCCGGCTCAAAACCGTCGAGCGGCGCGAAGTCGTGCAGGCGATCGAGGAAGCGCGGGCGCATGGCGATTTATCGGAAAATGCGGAATATCATGCCGCCAAGGAACGCCAAGGCATGATCGAGGCCCGCGTCAACGAATTGGAAGACAAGCTTTCGCGCGCCGAAATCATCGACCCTTCCAGTCTGGATGGCGACAAGGTGTTGTTTGGCGCCACCGTTTCGCTGCTCGATGAAGACGACAAAGACATGCAATATCAGATCGTCGGCGCCGATGAAGCCGATGTGCGCGGCGGCAAGATTTCTTATACCTCACCGATGGGCCGGGCCTTGATTGGCAAAAAGGTCGGCGACGAAGTGGAAGTGATCACGCCCAGCGGCGAAAAATATTACGAGATCACGAAGATCGAGTTTCGCTAAGCGCCGGCGCCGCTGGCTGGGCGGCTTTCAGCTTCTCAACCGCCTTGGCGATGCTTGGTTCATAACGCACCAGCGGCGGCTTCACCCCATGCGGCACCAGCACCATGCGGTGTTCGTGCGACGTGCCGGTCAAGATCATTTGCACATCGCGCGCCGCCGCCTTGGCCGCCATGCCCGCGACCGTGTGCGCGGCCGTGGCATCGACGAACGGCACCGCCGAGAAGTCGATGATCAAGTTTTTGTGGGTATCGCCGATGCGCTCGATCACCGCGCCGATAGACGCTGCCGCGCCAAAGAAAAAGGCCCCGGAAATTCGGTAGATCATCAGTGCCGGATCGCGCGCCTGGGTCTCGTCATAAGCGACGCGACTGCCGGCGTCGGCAGTGTCGGGCCGGTCCTCGGCCACGAACGGGGTATCGGTCACCACCGCCGTGGTCTTGGACATGCGGTGAATGAACAGCACCGAACCCAGCGCGAAACCGACAATGATGGCTTGCGTCAAATCACGGAAAATCGTCAGCAAAAAAGTCGTCAACAGCACCATGGCATCGCCGCGCGATGAGCGTAACAGAATGACAAAGGCATGGCGCTCAACCATGTTCCAAGCCACCACCGCCAGCACGGCGGCAAGGCTGGCCAGCGGAATGAAACGCGCCACGGGTGCCGCAACCAGCACGAAGGTGAGCAAAAAGACCGCGTGCAGCATGCCGGCCACCGGGCCATGGGCGCCAGCGCGGATATTGGTGGCGGTGCGAGCAATCGCGCCGGTGACGCAAAAGCCGCCAAACAGGCTTGACGCGATATTGGCCGCGCCCTGGCCGACCAGTTCGCAGTTCGAACGGTGGCGGCGCCCAGTCATGCCGTCGGCGACCACCGCCGATAGCAGCGATTCAATCGCACCCAACAGGGTGAAAGCCAAGGCACTGGGTAACACCGCCTGCAGCTTGGCGATGCTGAATTCAGGCAAGGCCGGCAGCGGCAAGCCGCTGGGAATGCCGCCAAACCGGCTGCCAATGGTGGCCGCCGGCAAGTCGAAGATGGCGGCAGCCAGGCTGGCGGCGGCCACCGCCACCAGCATGCCGGGCCATTGCGGCCACCATTTCTTCAAACCCAAGATCACCGCCAGGGTGGCCAGCGCCAGGGCCGTGGCGGTGGCATCCGCGCTCGGCAGGCTGGACCACAGAACCGGCAGTTTTTCAATCAGTGGGCCAGGCTCAGGCTGGGTCAGGCTGAGGCCAAGCAGTTCCTTGACTTGGCTTGCGAAAATGATCACCGCGATGCCGGCGGTAAAACCCACGGTGACCGGATAGGGAATGAATTTGATATAGGTGCCCAGCCGCAAAAAGCCGAACAGCGCCAACAGCACGCCCGACACCATGGTCGCCAAGATCAGCCCGTCGACACCATGGGCCTGCACCGTCGCCGCCACAAGAACGATGAAGGCGCCCGCCGGGCCGCCAATCTGAAACCGGCTGCCGCCCAGCAGCGATACGACAAAGCCGCCGATAATCGCCGTATACAGGCCTTGGGCCGGGTTCACGCCCGACGCGATGGCAATCGCCATCGACAATGGCAAGGCGACAATGGCGACGGTCAGTCCAGCCACGGCATCGGCGCGGAGATGGCGCAGGCCATAGCCTTCGCGCAATACCGTCAGCAATTTTGGCGTGAACAGCGCGGCAAAACTGGGGTGTTGCTGGGAAAGATGTTGATGATCAGGCGACGTCATAGCCTCCGGCTGCCTTGTCAAAGGCGGCGGGATCGTCGGCTCTCGTCGGCGGTCGCCGTCGCGACTGGGGCCTGCTCACAAGCCCGAAAGGCGCGGCAATGGCTAAAATGGCGGGAGTGACGGGACTCGAACCCGCGGCCTCCGGCGTGACAGGCCGGCGCTCTAACCAACTGAGCTACACCCCCTTTTGGGGAAATCACCGCGTCAGGTGAGGCATTCGTTTAGGCGCAGCAAGGCACCACTGTCAAGCAAAGTCTTGCCGTTTTTGCGGCTTTGTTTGCGCTTCGAACACGGCATCGAACCGCGCCATCATCGCCTCGCACAACGCGGTGATGCCGGGGTCGATGGCGGGCGGCGGGCGCCGGCCAATCGACCGCGCGTGGATTTGCCGCGCCATCCGCGCGCTATACTCCAGGCCAAGAAACTCACATGCCCCGCGCAAAGTGGCCGCCGGTTGGGTGACGATATCCTCATAACGCAACAACAGCACCCGTGCGTCACGATCAAAGCCCTGATCGAAGAATAATTGATTGCGGTAATACCAAAACAAGGCAATCGCGCCAGCGTCAGGCAAGTCGGGCCGGTAATGCGACCGCACGGTGGCCAGGGTGGCCGCCGTCATGCCGCGCCCGCGATAGCCGGTCTTATAGGGGTCGGTCATCAGATCCTCGATCTGATTGCGCCCGCCAGGCCAACTCACCATGTTGGAATTCACCATGTCGCGAAAATCGCGATAAATCCAGACGGCCTTGGCCGGCGCCAAATAGCTCATCAACTCAGCCGTCATATGGCTGTCCAGCAATGCCTTGAGGACGAAATAAGGCGCCCGGCACTTCGCCCGCAAATCCAATAAACGCGGCAGCGGCCGCAGATAGTAGCCATCGAAGGCGCGCGGATCGCTCTCATGAAACACCTGGGTTTCCAGGCTCTGCTCCAGCACCTCCATCATCATATTGGTGCCGGAACGCTGCACGCCGGGCACCAGCACGGTCAGCGGTGTTTGGGCGGCGCCATGCCGCCACCGCCATAACAGCTTGCGCAATGCCCATGCTTTTGCCTGCACTCTTGCCCCTCCCTTCGGCAAACCTAAAGCCGCCGCTATCATCTTCACATTAGCAGCGTTATCGCCAGAATATGAAAATCTGGTTGGCGTGGGTGAGCAGATGTTTGGGGATCAGGCGATGGTGGGCGGTGACGGGCTCGAACCGCCGACCCTCTCGGTGTAAACGAGATGCTCTACCAACTGAGCTAACCGCCCGCTGACAGTGGCGAAACAAGATGACATGGTGGGCGGTACTGGGCTCGAACCAGTGACCTCCACGGTGTGAACGTGGCGCTCTACCAACTGAGCTAACCGCCCGGCATCCTGCCCTAGATTGGGCCGGCGGATTGCTTAGCGCCACCCGGGGCGCTTGTCCAGCCTTGATCCGAACTGGGGGCACGAAAGCGGCGGGCATGATCGCCCCCCGCTCCGTAACGCCCAGCCTCAACGGCTTTGGTTTATCGACAGCGTCTTAGTTGACGGCGTCTTTCAGGCCCTTGCCGGCCCGGAATTTGGGCTGCTTGGAAGCCTTGATCTTGATCTTCTCGCCGGTGCGCGGATTGCGGCCTTCGCTGGCGGCCCGCTTGGTCACGGCAAAGGTGCCGAAGCCCACCAGACGCACCTCATCGCCCTTCTTCAGGGTTTTGGTGATGGTTTCGAAAACAGCATCAACACAACGGGCCGCATCAGCCTTCGACAATTTCGAGGCATCGGCGACACGCGCTACCAGATCGTTCTTATTCACGCGGAATCCCCCTTCGTGGTTGGAGCATCCTTCCCTCTTGGAAAGTCGGGGGAGTTTATGTGCCGGACGCGGAAACTGTCAAAAGGAAAACCGCACAAAACCGCATAAAACCGCTGTTTTTTGATGTTTTTGCGTCCAACCCAAGGCAATGGCAACGCCGCGCGCCGGATGCTGCATTGCATCACGACGCGCGGCGCTGTTTTTTGCATACACCGCTAAGGCGACTCAGTGAGTCAGCAAACCCTCGCCGCCGTCGGTGCTGGATTGATCCTTGACCGGCGGAATTTCCGCGTCCTCGGTCCATTCGATCGGCACCGGCGCCGTGGTCAGCGCATTCTTGATCACCTCATCGACATTGGCGACGGGAATGATGGTCAGGCCGCGCTTCACATTATCGGGAATTTCGGCCAGGTCCTTTTCATTGTCCTTGGGAATCAGCACCGTGGTGATGCCGCCGCGCAGCGCCGCCAACAGTTTTTCCTTCAAGCCGCCAATCGCCAGTACGCGGCCGCGCAAGGTAACCTCACCGGTCATCGCGACATCGCGCCTGACCGGAATGCCGGACAGCACCGAGACAATCGAGGTGACCATCGCCACGCCGGCGGACGGACCATCCTTCGGGGTCGCGCCCTCGGGAACGTGGACGTGGATGTCTTTCTTCTCAAACAAAGTTGGTTTGATACCGAAAACAATGGACCGATTCTTGACATAGCTGAGCGCGGCTTGAATCGATTCCGTCATCACGTCGCCCAGCTTGCCGGTGGTCTTGATCTGACCCTTGCCTGGCACCGTCAAGGCTTCGATCGCCAGCAACTCGCCGCCAACCTCGGTCCAGGCCAAGCCGGTGGTCACGCCAACCATGTCCTGTTCCTCGATCTCGCCAAAGCGGTAGCGGCGCACGCCCAGCAATTTGCCAAGATTACGGGCGGTGACACTGACCCGCTTGCGCGAGCCGTCGAGGATCATCTTCAGCGACTTGCGCGCCAACCGCGCGATTTCACGTTCCAGCGAACGCACGCCGGCTTCCCGCGTATAATAGCGGATGACGTCGCGCAGCGCGCTGTCGGAAACCACCCATTCCTCGGCCTTCAAGCCATGTTCCTTGCGTTGCTTGGGCAACAGATGGCGCTTCGCGATTTCGACCTTTTCGTCCTCCGTATAGCCAGCGAGCTGAATGATCTCCATCCGGTCCAGCAAGGGCTGCGGCATCCGCAGTGTGTTGGCCGTGGTCACGAACATCACATCCGACAAGTCATAATCGACTTCCAGATAATGGTCGTTAAAGCGCGCATTCTGTTCCGGATCCAACACTTCCAGCAGCGCCGATGCCGGATCGCCGCGGAAGTCCTGGCCCATTTTGTCGATCTCGTCGAGCAGGAACAGCGGATTGCTGGAGCCCGCCTTCTTCATGTTCTGAATCACCTTGCCCGGCATCGAGCCGATATAGGTGCGGCGGTGGCCGCGAATTTCCGCTTCATCGCGCACCCCGCCCAGGCTGAAGCGCACGAAGTCGCGGCCCGTCGCCTCGGCGATCGAGCGGCCAAGCGAGGTCTTGCCAACGCCGGGCGGGCCGACCAAGCACAGAATAGGCCCTTTCACCTTATTGGTGCGCTGCTGCACGGCCAAATATTCGATGATCCGCTCCTTGACCTTCTCCAGGCCATAATGATCGCGGTCCAGCACTTTTTCGGCCAGCTTCAAATCCTTCTTGACCTTAGAGCGCTTGCCCCATGGCAAGGACAGCATCCAATCCAGATAATTGCGCACCACGGTGGCTTCGGCCGACATCGGGCTCATGGCGCGTAGCTTTTTTAGCTCGGCCATGCATTTTTCCCGCGCTTCCTTAGTCAGCTTGGTTTTCTTGATCTTGTCTTCCAGCTCGGCGACTTCATCGCGGCCTTCATCGGTTTCGCCCAGCTCGCGCTGAATCGCCTTCAACTGTTCGTTGAGGTAATATTCGCGCTGGGTTTTCTCCATTTGCCGCTTAACCCGCGTGCGGATCTTTTTCTCGACCTGCAGCACGCCGATTTCGCCTTCCATCAGGCCATAAATTTTCTCCAGCCTTTTGGTGACATCGACCGTCTCCAGCAGATCCTGCTTGTCGGCGATTTTAAGCGCCAGATGCGAGGCAATGGTGTCCGCCAGTTTCGAAGGTTCTTCGATCTGATTGGCGGTGACCAGCACCTCGGGCGGAATTTTCTTGTTCAGCCGCACATATTGGTCGAATTGCGACACCACCGAGCGGGACAATGCCTTGCCTTCGTCCGAAACGTCGGCGACTTCCGCGATCAACTCGGCCTCGGCTTCGAAAAAGTCCTCGCGCTCGGCGAAACGGGTGATCGCGGCACGCTGCAAGCCTTCGACCAGCACTTTCACCGTGCCGTCCGGCAATTTCAGCAATTGCAGCACCGTCGCCACCGTGCCGATTTTATAAATATCGTCGGCGCCGGGATCGTCCTCGGACGCGTTCTTCTGCGCCACCAGCAAAATACGCTTGTCGCCGCGCATCACATGTTCCAGCGCCTTGACCGACTTTTCGCGGCCCACGAACAGGGGCACGATCATATGCGGGAACACGACTATGTCGCGCAGCGGCAAAACCGAAATCAGTTCAGACATATGCGTCCTTACACCTCTCTTGGCCGCGCGATCGCGCCGGGCGGCCATATTTGCCATCGCTGGCAATTCTGCCTTGATTGTTCATCTTGTTTATCATGGCGCGCAAGTCCAAGAGCGCAGGACACGACCCGCCATTGCTTAACAATCAGATGGCGATTGCTCCTCTTCGATTCAAGGTTGGCTGTGGCAGGGACAAAGGCGCGCGCGAAAAAAGCGCGGCCGGCGCCCGACCGGCACCGGCAAAACGGCTTTATGCGGTCGAGCCGACATCCCCACGCCGCTCGGAATAGATATAGAGTGGCCGCGACTTGCCTTCGACCACTTCGCGGTTGATCACCACTTCCTCGACGCCTTCCAGCGAGGGCAGGTCAAACATCGTATCGAGCAGGATGTCTTCCATGATCGACCGCAAGCCACGCGCACCGGTCTTGCGCTCGATCGCACGCTGCGCGATTTGCCGCAGCGCGTCATCGGAGAAGCTGAGCGCCACGTCCTCCATCTGGAACAGGCGCTGATATTGCTTGACCAGGGCGTTTTTCGGCATGGTCAAAATTTCGATCAACGCCGCTTCGTCGAGGTCTTCCAGCGTCGCGATCACCGGCAACCGGCCAATGAATTCCGGAATCAGCCCGAATTTCAGCAAATCCTCGGGCTCGCAATGGGAGAACACCTCGCCCAGACGGCGGTCCTCGGCGGCATCGACCTTGGCGCCGAAGCCGATTGACTTGCCTTCCATGCGTTGCGAAATGATCCGCTCAAGGCCGGCGAACGCGCCACCGCAAATAAACAGGATGTTGGTGGTGTCGACCTGCAGGAATTCCTGTTGCGGGTGCTTGCGCCCGCCCTGCGGCGGCACCGAGGCCACGGTGCCTTCCATGATCTTGAGCAAGGCTTGCTGCACCCCCTCGCCCGACACGTCGCGGGTGATCGAGGGATTGTCGGACTTGCGGCTGACCTTGTCGACCTCGTCGATATACACAATGCCGCGCTGCGCCCGCTCGACATTATAATCGGCGGCTTGCAGCAGCTTGAGGATGATATTCTCAACATCCTCACCGACATAGCCGGCCTCGGTCAGGGTCGTCGCATCGGCCATGGTGAACGGCACGTCGATGATCCGCGCCAGGGTCTGGGCCAGCAGGGTCTTGCCGCAGCCGGTGGGGCCGATCAACAGAATATTCGACTTCGCCAATTCCACATCATTGGACTTGGCGGCATGGTTGAGGCGCTTGTAATGATTGTGCACGGCCACCGACAGCACGCGCTTGGCGCGCGCCTGGCCAATCACATAATCGTCCAGAACCTGGCAAATTTCCTTTGGTGTCGGCACGCCGTCGCTGGACTTCACCAACGAGTTCTTGCTTTCCTCGCGAATGATGTCATTGCACAGCTCGACGCATTCATCACAGATGAACACCGTCGGCCCTGCGATCAGCTTGCGAACCTCATGCTGGCTTTTTCCACAGAACGAACAATACAGCGTGTTCTTGGAATCGCCGCCTCCTGCCTTGGACATTGCCACTCCTCGACTGCGTATGGCTCTATCGTAGACCGATGCCCGTCGCCCGGACAACGCCTAAAATGACGAAACGGCTAAATTGAGGCAGGCACGCCAACCGCATTCAGCCCCGGTCCGCCGACTTTAGGACCTGCCCCTCAAGATTTGTTTAATGCGCCCGGATTTGAAGCCCCCCGGGCGATGTGCCGCATCAAGCGCTTTCGCTCGCTTCCGGGCGCTTGGTGTAAACCTCGTCAATGAGGCCGAATTCCTTCGCTTCCAGCGGCTCCATGAACTTGTCGCGATCCATGGCTTTCTCAACCGTATCAAGCGGTTGACCGGTATGCTTGACATAAATGTCGTTGAGGCGGGCGCGCAATTTCAAGACTTCGCGGGCCTGGATCTCGATGTCCGCCGCCTGGCCTTGGAAACCGCCCGACGGCTGATGGATCATGACCCGGGCATTGCCCAAGGCATAACGCATGCCGGGATCGCCGGCAGCCAACAATAGCGAGCCCATCGACGCCGCCTGGCCAATACACAAGGTTGCGATCTTCGGCCGGATATATTGCATGGTGTCGTAAATCGCCAAGCCGGAGGTGACGATTCCCCCTGGCGAGTTGATGTAGATCGAAATGTCCTTTTTGGGGTTCTCCGCCTCCAGCCACAACAGCTGGGCGACGATCAAGCCGGCCATATGATCTTCCACCGGACCGGTCACGAACACGATCCGCTCTTTCAGCAGCCGCGAATAGATATCGAAGGACCGCTCGCCGCGATTGGTCTGTTCGATAACCATCGGCACCAGCGCGCTGTGAAATTGGTCGACGATGTCGGTCATGGCCTCTTCACCTTATTTGTCTGCGAAATCGATCTACAAAAATAAACCCAAGCGTTTGAATACGCTCATTCTTCCGCTTTCGCCTTGGTCTTTTTGGCAGCGGCCTTCTTCTTCGGTTTTTCCGCTGCCTCGCCAGCGCCAGCATCGGTATCGGGATCGGCGTCAGCGGCCTTGGCCTTGGTTTTCTTGGCAGCGGCTTTCTTTTTCGGTTTTTCGGCGTCAGCCGCCTGGGCTTCGGTGCGCGCTTCGTCTTCCTCAAGCGCGGCCTCCAGCGCCGCCCGGTCGACCTGCTTTTCCGTCACGCTGGCCAGTTCAAGCACGAAATCGACGACCTTGTCTTCATAAAGCGGCGCCCGCAATTGCGCCATCGCGCCGGGATTTTTGCGGTAGAATTCAAACACCTGTTGTTCCTGGCCGGGGAAACGCTGGGCTTCCTGGGCGATCAGTCGGTTGATTTCCTCCTGCCGCACCTCGACCTTGTTGTCCTGCCCGACCTGGGCCAGAAGCAGGCCCAGCCGCACCCGGCGCTCGGCAATAGCGCGGTAATCGGCTTTTTCCGCGTCATTGTCCTCCAGTGCCTTGCGCTCGTCCTCATTGGATTGCGACAGCAGGGTCTGCCAGATCTGCTCGAACTCGGCATCAACCATGCCCGCAGGCACTTCAAAATGATGGCGCTCGGCCAAGGCGTCCAGCAATTGCCGCTTCAAATGCGCCCGGCTCATTTGTGCATGTTCGCGCTCGATTTGCTGGCGCAGCACATCCTTGAGGGCGCCAAGGTCGTCCAGGCCGAGATTTTTCGCCAGGTCATCGTCGACCTTGGCTTCCTCGGCAACCTTCACTTCCTTGACCTTGACATCGAACACCACGTCCTTGCCGGCCAAGTCTTCAGCGCCATAATCCTCGGGGAAGGTGACATTGACGGCAACTTCGTCCCCAGCCTTCACGCCTTCCAACTGCTCTTCAAAACCGGGAATGAAGCTGCCCGAGCCCAGTTCAAGCTGAAAATCCTCGGCGCTTCCGCCCTCGAAGACTTCATCGCCCAGCTTGCCGACAAAATCGATCACCACCGCGTCGCCGCTTTTGGCTTTGCGGGTCTTGGCGGCTGCCTTGAAGCTTTTTTGCTGCCCCGCCAACCGGGTCAACACATCGTCCACCGCTTCATCGGCCACCGGCGCCACCAGCTTTTCCAACTTCAGGTCGGAAAAATCGGGGCTTTCGATATCCGGCAACACTTCCAGCGCCACCTTATATTCCAGATCGGTGCCGCTTTCGAATTTGGTGACTTCGATATTCGGCTGGGTCGCTGGGCGGATCGCCTTATCGTCCAGCAATTGCCGGGTGGTTTCCTGAATGGTGTTTTCCAACACCTGGCCTTCCACCGCTTGGCCATGCAACTTGCGGATCAACGAAGCCGGAACCTTGCCGGGGCGAAAGCCGGGCATGCGGATTTGTTGCTTCAGCCGGTCCAGTTCGGCGACGATCCGCTGTTCAAGCTCATTCGCCTCCACCAGGACGGTAAATTCCCGCTTCAGGCCTTCATTGACTGTTTCGTTGATCTGCATGAATGACTCACAATCTGCGCTGTTCCGCTGCGTTATTCCAATGCTGGCAGGGACCATTGGTGCGGGCGGAGGGACTTGAACCCCCACGTCGCAAGGACACTGGTACCTAAAACCAGCGCGTCTACCAATTCCGCCACGCCCGCCCATTGGGCCATGGTCGTTACCAGCGTGCTTATCTCAATTTCAAGCGCCCTAATAGCCATAGCCCAAGGCGAAAGCAACAAGCGATGGCGCCCTAGGGTCAGTTCAGTTTGCGGGCGCGCACCGTCTGTATGGCGGCAATCAGATCATCGGCGATCAGCCCCGGCCCCGCGCATTGCGCCGCCGCACCGTGCATCCACACCGCCGCCGCCGCCGCCGGCCATGCCGCCATGCCGCCCGCCAGCAAGGCGCCGATGATCCCCGCCAGCACATCCCCCGACCCCGCCGTCGCCAGCCAGGCTGGCGCATTGGCATTGATGGCAGCGCGGCCGTCAGGTGCCGCGATGACGGTGTCGGCACCTTTCAGCAGCACCACCGCACCGGCGCGCCGGGCCGCCTCACGGGTCCGGCGCACTTTATCGGGATCGGCGGCGAGGTCGGGAAACAAACGCCGGAACTCGCCTTCATGCGGCGTTAACACCACCGGGCTGTTAATGGCCGCGAACAAGGCCTGCGACTGGTCCTGAAACACCGACAGGGCATCCGCATCCAGCACCGCCGGCACGCCCGCCTCCAATGCCACCAGCACCTTAGCGCGGGTGGCCGGCGCCACGCCATTGCCTGGCCCCAGCACGAAACCGGCGGCGCGACGTTCCTGCGCGATCCTGCGCAGCGCCTCAGCATCGTCGCAAGGTGCCAGCATCACCGTGGTCAAATGCGCGGCATAGCTGGCACAAGCGGCTTCGGGCGCCAGCACCGTCACCAACCCCGCCCCCGCTCGCAGACCCGCCAACGCCGCCAGCCGCGCCGCGCCGCCAGACCAGGCGCCGCCGCCGGCGACCAACAAATGGCCGCGGCTGTATTTGTGACTGCCGCTGGCGACATCGGGCAAGGCGCCGCGCCACAGATCGGGGTGATTTTCCCACAGCGTCACCGGCGCCGCCAACAGATCGGCATCGACGCCAATATCGGCCAAGCGCAGCCGGCCGCAGAGATCGCGGCCCGGCAGCAGCAAATGCCCCGGTTTCTTGGCGGCGAAAGTGACCGTGATGTCGGCGGCGGCGGCGGCGCCACGCACCTGACCATCATCGCCGGCCACGCCGCTGGGCAAGTCGACGGCGATTTTGAACGCCCGCGATTCCTGGAGGCGTTGGATCGCGGCCAAGGCCGGGCCTTCCAGCGGCCGCGCCAGGCCAGCGCCAAACAGCGCGTCGATGACCACGTCGCATGCATCGAAATCGGCTGCGTCCAGGCCGATGACCGGGCCATGCCAGCGCGCCGCCATCGCCGCCGCATCGCCACCTAGCTTGGCGCGCTCGCCCAACAGGGCCAAGGTGACAACCCAGCCGGCCTGCGCCAATAGCCGCGCGGCGACAAATCCATCGCCGCCATTATTGCCCGGACCCGCCAACACCAAAACCCGGCCACGGCCGCGATGGGCCAAGGCGGCGGCGACGACGGCGGCGCCCGCGCGCTCCATCAACACCGCCCCCGGTGTACCGGCGGCGATGCTGGCCTGGTCGGCGTCGGCCATTTGTTCAACGGTCAAAAGACGGTGTTCGATATAGGCCATGGCGCTGGGTCCTTGCGGCGGCGATAAGCAATGCCTAGTATCGCCGCGCGCTGAAGACAAGATGGTGGACCATGAAGCCCCTAATTCCCATGCTGAACATTGGCCTTGCCGCCCTGATACTTGCCAGCCTGACTGCCTGTGGCGGCTCACGGCTGTTCACCAGCGATGGTGCCGTTCACACGCCAGGCAGCGTGCCGCGCGATGAAATGGGGGAACCAATTTGGGACCGGATTCAGCCACCACCATCGCAAGGCCAGCAAGGTGGGGCGAGTGACGGGACTTGAACCCGCAACCTCTCGGACCACAACCGAGTGCTCTAACCAGTTGAGCTACACCCGCCTCAAGGCCGGCCCGGCGCGGGCCGTGGAGGACGGCGCTGTCTTAGCGCTCAATCTTTCCCGCCGTCAAGCAAGCAATCGCACCAGACCGGATCGTTTTTGGCAAGGCTTGGCGCCCGCGCCTTGCACAAAAAATAAGCACCATGCACAAACCCGTGGCAGTTTGCCGTCTTGGCGGATGTGGCGACAATTCGTCGACGCCGTGAAACCTGTGTGAAAGCCATGATCCGGCGGCCACGACGCGGCCGGTCGCAGTTGGCACGGTTCCTGCTTAACCCATATCGCAATGCCGCTAGGGACGAAAACATGAAGAAGATCGAAGCGACAATCAAACCGTTCAAACTGGACGAAGTGAAGGACGCCCTTCAGGATGTCGGCATTTCCGGCATCACCGTGATCGAGGCCAAGGGCTTCGGCCGACAGAAGGGGCATACCGAACTTTACCGGGGCGCGGAATATGTGGTCGATTTCCTGCCCAAGGTGAAAGTGGAAGTCGTGGTCGACGACTCGCTTCTCGACCGGGCCGTGGAAGCGATCCAAAAGGCCGCCCATACCGGCCGGATCGGCGACGGCAAGATTTTCATTTCGACGATTGACAATGCGATCCGCATTCGCACCGGCGAAACCGGCGCGGACGCGATCTAGACCGCCGCGGAAATCGAGAGCGAAGGCTCCACAACCCCCAAGTCAGGACCAGAAAGCAAGGAGGGACAATCCATGTCCGATGCAGCGAGTATCTTGAAGAAACTGAAGGATGAGTCGATCGACTGGGTCGACTTGCGTTTTACCGACCCGCGCGGCAAGTGGCAGCATTTGACCATGGTTTCGGACTTCATCAATGAAGACGTGCTGGAAGAAGGCATCATGTTCGACGGCTCATCGATCTCCGGCTGGAAGGCGATCAACGAGTCAGACATGATCCTGGAACTGGATACGTCCAACGCGATGATGGATCCGTTCACGGCGCAGCCGACCATGATCATCAACTGCAACATCAAGGAACCGTCGACCGGCGAATATTATGGCCGTTGCCCGCGTTCCACCGCCAAGCGGGCTGAGGAATATCTGAAATATTCCGGCGTTGGCGACACCGCCTATTTCGGGCCGGAACCAGAATTCTTCGTGTTCGACGATGTCCGCTTCGAGATCGACTACAACAAGGCGGCCTATTATCTGGATGACGTGGAAGGCCCTTATAATTCCAGCCGCAAATTCGATGAAGGCAATTATGCCCATCGGCCGCGTGCCAAGGGTGGCTATTTCCCGGTGCCGCCGGTCGACAGCTGCCAGGACCTCCGCGCCGAGATGGTGGCGACGATGCGGCAAATGGGCCTCAACATGGACAAGCATCACCATGAGGTCGCGGCCAGCCAGCACGAGCTGGGCATCACCTTCGACACCTTGCTGCGCACCGCCGACAATGTGCAGGCCTATAAATATGTCGTCCACATGGTAGCCCACAGCTATGGCAAGACCGCGACGTTCATGCCCAAGCCGGTCGCCCGCGACAATGGTTCTGGCATGCATACCCACCAGTCGATCTGGAAGGACGGCAAGCCGCTGTTCGCGGGTAATGGCTATGCCGATTTGTCGGAAACGGCGCTGTATTATATTGGCGGCATCATCAAGCACGCCAAGGCGCTGAACGCCTTCACCAACCCGTCGACCAACAGCTATAAGCGCTTGACCCCGGGCTTTGAAGCGCCGGTGTTGCTGGCCTATTCGGCGCGCAACCGGTCGGCCTCAATCCGCATTCCCTATGGCGCCAGCCCCAAGGCCAAGCGTTTGGAATGCCGGTTCCCGGATCCGATGTCGAACCCCTATCTGGCCTTCGCCGCGATGTTGATGGCGGGTCTTGATGGCATCGAAAACAAAATCCATCCCGGCGACGCAATGGACAAGGACCTCTACGCGCTGCCGCCGGAAGAACTGGCCAATGTGCCGACGGTGTGCGGCTCATTGCGTGAGGCGCTGGAAAATCTCGACGCAGACCGCGACTTCCTGAAAAAAGGCGACGTCTTCAATGACGACCAGATCAATGCCTATATGGATCTGAAATGGGAAGACGTGCACAAGCTGGAGCTGACCCCGCATCCGATTGAATTCGACTTGTACTACAGCTCCTAAGCCATAATTTTTCTAAACCAAATCGGACCGGCCGGGGCATTTCCCCGGCCGGTTTTTTTGTGTTTGGCGACCTCACGCCAAAAACAAGAAAAGCCGCCGGATAAATCCGGCGGCTTCGCTTGTTGTCTCTGGCTTGTGGTTGGGACTTAGAAGCTGGCGCCCAAGGACACCACGACAGCGCCATCGAAGTCATTGGTGTCGACATAGGAAACGCCAAGGCTGAACTGCTGATAGCCATAGCTGGCGCCGATCGACCAATCGATCTTGTCGTCGCCAAAGGCACCGTCCTCATAACCGATGCTGCCAGCCAGGCTGAGCGCGGTATCAGGAATGGCATATTCCGCCGACGTGTAGATGTAGATATTATCGGTACCGCCAATATTGCCTTGGTCAGGCGCATAAGCGGCGCCAACGGTGAAGCCGACTTCGGCCAGGCTGAAGCCCACCGAGCCATAAACCTCCACATAGTCAGTACCGGTGCCGCCCGGATACAGATAGCCAATCACACCGATATCCAAGGTCACGGCTTCAACATCGAAGCTATAGCCGCCATAGACGTCGATTTCAGCTTCGGCGCCGTTGAAGTTCTCAATGCTGGAACCCCAGGTGCCAACATAAAAACCTTTATAGCCGGCGTCCAAGCCCCCCTGGATCGCGACATCTTCCTGACTCAGGCTGACGCCGCGAAACCGGTAATCGCTGACGACCGCCACATTGGCGCTGAGCGACAAATCGCTATCTTGCGCGAAGCTTGGCGTGGCCGTGGCAACGCCAACGGCGATCAGCGATGTCGACAGGAACAATTTGGCTTGTGTCATGACGTAAATCCTCTCTTTGCCTCTGGTTCATTGTTTTCTCTCCCTCAGGTGCATGGGGGTCCGTCATTTTGTTTCCGGCACGCGCCGGCTGCCTGGTTCTCCTCGCTAGACTGGCGGCGCATAACGGCACCGCTTCACGCCAAGCCCTGCAACATGCATGCCACATTACGGGCGCGCGGGCCGATTGCGCGCCGAGGCCATCTTGGAGGCTTGGCTTTGCGCCGCCATGCTGCAACGCAGCAACAGTTTCGCCGCGCCAAAACCACGCCAGCGCCATTGGGCGCGCCGGATGCGGGGCGATGAGCGGCCCGAAAGCCAAAAAGCCGACGCGGTTATTGATTAAAATTACGACACAGATCAAATATTAGGCAATTCGTGCGCAAATAATTGGCAAAGCGGGATATTAAACCGGGCTGAACGGCTCACGCGTGGTCAATGAGATGGATCCAAGGCATGCAAGCCAAGAAAAAAAGGCCGAGCTGGGGGGCTCGGCCTTTAGTTAGGATCCTTGGGGAGGATCGCCTAGTGACAGGCAAGCTCTTTATTGCACTGCACTAGAATTTTTGCAATGCACAATTTTGCATAGCAGCTATGACCCCCGCGCATTGCCCCTTAAGCCATTATATTTTCTTGATGTTTTGCTTTTTCGGCAGACTTCGGCGTGTTTACGGCATCTTAGGACGCACTGGGCTAAACCGAGAATCGCTTTGCTCAGGGGCGTCGCCAAAATGCAAGAAACCGCAGAAATCGAGGCTGCAGGCACCATGCCAGGAAATGCTCAAGGCACGCCGGTCGACCCCAAATCGGGCTTGGCAACAGACTATCTAAACCATTTCAATGAAGTGGTGATGATCTTGGAAATGCTGCCAACGGCGCCTGAATTGTTCGAGGAAATCGCCGATTGGCGCCCAATCAGCTATCATCAGCATTTCAGCAAGAGCGGCTTTTCCGACTGGCAAGGCGTGGTTGACGCCTATGAGACCGCGCCGGAAATCTACCGTAATCCTTTTGACCAAGCGGTCGAGGCGCTGAGCGGCCTGCTCGCGGACTCGATTGGCGATATGGCGGAACTGGCGGCGACGGAGGATTTCGCTGGCATCGAGCAAATCGCCGCCATGGCGCATGCCGAGGCTCTGCCCTTGATTGCTGAAATCACCGGCTTGATCCAGGGCCGCCTGCCCCAGCCCGCCGCCGACAGCAGTCAGAACGGTAGTCAGGACGGCAGTATTTCCCAAGCCGAAATCGACGCGCTGTTCGACTGAGCCGCGCTCCCGCTGTGGCTCAGGCCCTTGGCAAGTCTTGCTTGCGACGACGCTTGCCATTATCCCCTAACTCGCTTTGGCGACGGTCGCGGCGAAAAAATCGGGAATCGTTCAACACCGTGGTGGAAATGATCTTGGTGGTCGGCGCGTATCCGCCGCGGCCGATGATGACATGCGGGATGGCGCAAGACGGTGTGACCAGGAATTTCTCCACCGTCCAAACCGCGTGCGGGGACGCCGCTTCAAAAAACCGGTCGCCGATCTGAATATCCTCGGCCGCGATCTCGGTGCCGGCGCCAGCGCCGAGGCCGCGCGCCAACCAACGGGGCCATGCCGGTGCTCCCATTCGCATCATATTGCCTTCCCCCGCTGTCATGGGCCCAACGCCACTCAACTGTCCGGCCGCATGCGTTAAAATGGGGTAAATGACTGTGCCGGGGGCGGAACTAAGAAATTCTCGCCCGGGACACGACATGTTGTTGTCAGAGCCGCCCCGGCTACCGTATAAGCGCGGCATGAACGATCTGTTTGACCAAGCGCCCCGCGCAGGGACCAGCAAAAACGGTGATTACACCGCCCAGGACATCGAGGTTCTGGAGGGCCTTGAACCGGTCCGACGGCGGCCGGGCATGTATATTGGCGGCACCGACGAGCGCGCGTTGCACCATCTGGCGGCCGAAATCATCGACAACGCCATGGACGAAGCGGTGGCCGGCCACGCCAACCGCATTGAAATCCTGTTGGCGGCGGATGGCGCGTTGTCGATCAGCGACAATGGCCGCGGCATTCCCGTTGACCCACATCCGAAATTTCCCAAGAAATCAGCCCTGGAAGTGATTGTCACGACACTGCATTCCGGTGGAAAATTCTCCAACAAGGCTTATGCCACCGCCGGTGGCTTGCACGGCGTCGGCATCTCGGTGGTCAATGCCTTGTCATCGGCCTTTGAAGTGGAGGTCGCCCGCGACCAACAGCTTTACCGCCAGCGCTTTGCCAGGGGCGCGCCGGTGGGCAAACTGGAAAAGCTGGGCGCCATCAAGAACCGTCGCGGCACCAAGGTCACGTTCGTGCCCGATCCAGAGATTTTCGGTCAGCCGGCGCGGCTGAAGCCCGCGCGGCTCTATCGCATGGCCCGGTCCAAGGCATATTTGTTCCGTGGCGTTGAAATCCGCTGGCGCTGCGATCCGGCGCTGTTGTCCGACGACACCACGCCGGCGGAAGCCGTGCTGCATTTCCCCGGTGGCCTGGCCGATTATCTGCGCGAGTCCCTCGCGGAGACCGAATGCGTCACCGATCAGGGCTTTACCGGCCAATTCCGTGCCCCAGGCGGGCAAGGCGGCGTCGAATGGGCGGTCAATTGGCCGCTTTACGGCGCCGGTTTTGCCGAAAGCTATTGCAACACCATTCCAACACCGCAAGGCGGCACCCATGACGCCGGCTTTCGCTCGGCTTTGGCGCGCGGGCTTAAGGCCTATGCCGAATTGCTGGGCAACAAGCAAGCCGGCCAAATCACCGCCGACGATGTCGTAGCGCCGGCAGCCTATGTGTTGTCGGTGTTCATTCCCAATCCGCAATTCCAGGGCCAAACCAAGGACAAATTGTCGACCGCCGACGCCACCAAGCTGGTTGAGGGCGCCGTGCGCGATCATTTCGACCATTGGTTGGCGCAGGCGCCGGAACAAGGCAAGGCGTTGCTGGAATGGGCACTGGAACGGGCCGAGGAGCGCTTGCGCCGCCGTCAGGAACGTGAGGTCAAGCGCCAGCAAGCGGTCAATAAGCGCAAATTGCGATTGCCCGGCAAATTGACCGACTGCACCCAAAACAGCGCTGAAGGCACTGAAATCTTTATTGTCGAGGGCGACTCCGCTGGCGGCTCCGCCAAACAAGCGCGGGACCGCCGCACCCAAGCGGTGCTGCCTATTCGCGGCAAAATTTTGAATGTCGCCTCCGCTACCGCCGAGAAAATACGTGCCAATCAGGAAATCAAGGATTTGCTGCTGGCGCTGGGGGTTGCGCCGGGCAGCCAGTTCGACGCCAAGGACCTGCGCTATGAAAAGGTCATCATCATGACCGACGCCGATGTCGACGGCGCCCATATCGCGACCTTGTTGATGACCTTCTTCTTCCGCGAATTGCCGGGCCTGGTGCGTGAAGGCCGGCTGTATTTGGCGCAACCGCCCTTATACCGCCTGGCCCAGGGCGCCAAGGTCACCTATGCCCGCGACGATGCCCATAAGGACGCGCTGATCAAGAAGGATTTCAACGCCAAATCCAAGGTCGATGTCAGTCGCTTCAAGGGGCTGGGCGAAATGCCGCCGGCGCAATTGAAAGAAACCACCATGGACCCGGCCAAACGCACACTCTTGCGCGTCACCTTGCCGGCGGATTATGACCAACGCCTGGAAGCCCGCGAACTGGTCGAGCGGCTGATGGGCAAAAAGCCCGAACATCGCTTCAACTTCATTCAGGCCAATGCCAAATTCGTCGAGGAATTGGACGTTTAGCGTGGCTTTTCGGACGCGTTCAGGCGTCCAGTTTCACCAGCGCATGGCGTTTTTTACCGGCTGACAATTTCAGCGGCTGGCCGGCGCTCAACAGACCCGGGGCCAGCGTCGCATTTTCATCCGTCACCGCCGCGCCGTCGAGCCGCGCTCCGCCTTGACGTATCAGCCGCCTGGCTTCTCCCTTCGATGCCGCCAGGCCGGCGCCGACAAACAAATCGACCACGCCGATGCCCGCCGCCACTGCCGCGGCGGTCACGGTCAGGGTTGGCAAGTCCGCCCCTTGCGCGCCTTCCTCGAAGGTGCGCCGCGCGGTCTCAGCGGCCTGTGCCGCTGCCTCGCGGCCACGGCACAAGGCGGTCGCCTCATTGGCGAGGATTTTCTTGGCGTCATTCAGTTCCTGGCCTTCGCAGGCCTGCAGGCGGTCGATTTCGGCCAAGGGCAATTCAGTGAACAGCCGCAGGAAACGACCGACATCGGCGTCCTGAACATTGCGCCAGAATTGCCAATATTTATAAGCCGGCAAGGCGTCTTCATTGAGCCACACCGCGCCCTTGGCGGTCTTGCCCATTTTTGAACCATCGGCATTGGTGATCAGCGGCGAGGTCAAGCCATGGACATGGCCGCCCTCGACCCGCCTCACCAGATCGACCCCGGAAACGATGTTGCCCCATTGATCCGAGCCACCCATTTGCAGGGTGCAGCCATGACGCCGAAACAATTCCAGAAAATCATAGGATTGCAGGATCATATAATTGAATTCGAGGAAACTGAGCGGCTGCTCGCGCTCAAGCCGCAGCTTCACCGAATCGAAGGCCAACATCCGGTTGACGGAAAAATGCCGGCCAATGTCGCGCAGAAACGGGATATAATGCAATTGATCCAGCCAGTCGGCGTTATTGACCATGACGGCGTCGGTGGCGGCGTCGCCAAATTGCAGAAACCGCTCGAACACCCGGCGGATGCCTTCCATGTTGCGGGCGATGTCATCTTCGCTCAGCAACCGCCGGGCCTCATCCTTGCCGGTTGGATCGCCAACCTTGGTGGTGCCGCCGCCCAGCAAGACAATCGGCTTATGGCCGGTTTTCTGCAGCCAGCGCAGCATCATGATTTGCACCAGCGAGCCGACATGCAGCGACGGCGCCGTGCAATCAAAGCCAATGTAGGCGATCAGCGGCGTCTTGGCGTTGGCGGCCTCGTCCAACGCGGCCACATCGGTGGCATCGTGGATGAAGCCACGGTCTTGAAGCGCGGCAAGAAACGGAGAGCGAGTGTCGGCCATGCTGTCAGTCCATGTCGTTTGCGCTCGGCGGGCGCCAGCGGCGGCGGGTTAAAGCGTACCCGCCTGCGCCCGCTTGCCCAAATAACCGTCCACGGTGTCGACCAGCGTTTCCAAATGGCCTTCAAAAAAATGATTGGCGCCGGTGATGGTCTCATAATCGATGGTGATGGCCTTTTGGGTCTTCAGCTTGGCGACCAATTTTTCCACCGACGCCGGCGGCACGATGTCGTCGGCGGTGCCTTGCACCACCAAGCCCGAGGCCGGGCATGGCGCCAGGAACGAAAAATCATACATGTTCGCCGGTGGGGCCACCGAGATGAAACCGCGAATCTCGGGCCGCCGCATCAGCAATTGCATGGAAATCAGCGCGCCGAAGGAAAAGCCGGCGATCCAGCAACTGGCGGCGTTTTGATTGAAGCCCTGCATCCAGTCCAAAGCCGCCGCGGCGTCCGACAATTCGCCGGTGCCATTGTCGAAACTGCCTTCGCTGCGGCCAACGCCGCGAAAATTGAACCGCAGCACCGCGAAGCCACGTTTGGCGAAGCTGTGATACAGATGATAGACGACCTTGTTATGCATGGTACCGCCGCCTTGCGGATGCGGATGCAAAATCATCGCAATCGGCGCATTAGCCGATTTACCAGGCGAATAACGGCCTTCCAGGCGGCCTTCGGGTCCATTTATGATGACATCAGGCATGGTATGGGGTCATACCCTCTTCATATTTTTTCCAGGAAAACCGATAATGGACGAGAAGTGCCGGCTATCGGTTCAAGCGAGAGACTCTATATAGGGCAGCAAGGCATTGACGCAAGCAAAGTTGCGGCGCTTGAGGAACAGGTGATGGAATATTTGCTGAACAGTTATTTAGATTTCAACGCCACCACGCCGCTACAGGAAAGCGCGCGCGAAGCAATGATCGCGGCGATGGATCAGCTCGGCAACCCCTCCTCAGTGCATCGTTGGGGCCGGGAAGCACGGCGGCTGTTGGAAACCGCCCGGCGGCAAATTGCCGGGTTTAGCGGCGCCGCGGCATCGCAAATCATCTTCACCAGCGGCGGCACGGAAGCCAATGCCCTGGCCCTGTCGCAGGCACCACAATCGCGGCGGGCGGTCAGCGCGATCGAGCATCCCTCGGTGCTGGCCCATGCCGCGCCAGAGCAATGGCTGGCGGTTCGCCCCGACGGCGTGATCGATCTCGAGCAGCTTGCGCAACGCCTGGCCGCCGGCGGCATCGACCTGATTTCAGTCATGGCCGCCAATAATGAAACCGGCGTGATCCAGCCGCTGGACGATGTGATTCGCCTCGCCCGCGCCCATGATGTTCGGGTCCATGTCGACGCGGTCCAGGCATTGGCTAAAATACCCTTTGATTTTCAAACGCTTGGCGCTGATTATGTATCGCTGTCGGCGCATAAGATCGGCGGACCGGCGGGGGTTGGCGCGTTATTGGTGCGCGGCGGCCTGGACCTGACATCGCTGTTGGCCGGCGGCGGGCAGGAAAGCCGGCGCCGGCCCGGGACTGAAAATCTGATCGGGATCACCGGCTTCGCGGCGGCGGTGGAAGGCATGGCGCGGCGCGACGGTTGGACGGAAAACTGCCGCCGCTTGCGCGATGATCTGGAATCCGGCTTGCGCGCGATTGCCAGTGACGTGGTCATTTTTGGGGAAGACGCGCCGCGCCTGGCCAATACCAGTTGTTTCGCGCTGGCGGGCTTGAACGCGGAAACCCAGTTGATGGCGCTGGATCTGGCGAAGGTGGCAATCAGCGCCGGCTCCGCCTGCTCGTCCGGCAAGGTTGCGGCCAGTCATGTACTGCAGGCCATGGGCGCACCCGAGCCCTTGACCCGAGCAGCCTTGCGGGTCAGCCTCGGCTGGTCCAGCCAGCGGCGTGATGTTGACCGCTTTTTGGAGGCCTGGCAGGCGCATGTCGCACAGGTCCTCTGCCCGCTTTGACCGGAAGCAGGACGATGCCGCAGCCGATCTATTTGGACTATCAGGCGACCACGCCGCTGGACCCGCGTGTGTTCGCGGCGATGGAGCCATATTTCACCCGCCATTTCGGCAATCCTCATTCCGCGACCCATGCCTATGGCTGGCAGGCCAAGGCGGCGGTCGACATCGCCCGCGAAGAGACAGCGGCACTGATTGGCGCCCCGCCGGGCGATGTGGTGTTCACCAGTGGCGCCACCGAATCCAATAATCTGGCGCTCAAGGGCGTGATGCGGGCGATGCGCGATGAGCGCCGGCGGTTGGTAACGCTGGTCAGCGAACATAAATGCGTGTTGGAAACCGCCGCCACGCTGGCCCGCGAAGGGGTGGAACTGCGCATGCTGCCGGTGTCAGCCGACGGCCTGGTCGACATGGCGGCACTGACAGCGGCGATCGACGATCAGACCGCGCTGGTCTCGGTGATGGCGGTGAATAATGAAATCGGCGTCATTCAGCCGCTGGCCGAGATCGCCGCCTTGTGTCGCCGCCATGGCGCGCTGCTGCACAGCGACATCGCCCAAGCCTTCGGCAAAATGCCGCTGGATGTGCGCGAACTGGACATCGATTTGATGAGCATTTCCGGGCATAAAATCTATGGCCCCAAGGGCGTGGGGGCGCTTTATGTGCGCGACCTTGGCCAACGCAGTCTGGTGCCGCATATGGATGGCGGCGGTCAGGAAGCCGGCATTCGTTCCGGCACTCTATCGCCCGCCTTATGTGTCGGCCTGGGCAAGGCCGCCGCATGCGCCCAGGCCGACATGAGCCAAGACGCCGCCCGCGCGGCGCGGCAATGGGACATGCTGCTGGCCGGTCTGCAAGCCCACGTGCCTGACCTGGTCGTCAATGGCAGCCAGGCGCGGCGCTTGAAAAGCAATCTCAACGTCAGCTTTCCCGGTGTCGACGGCAGCCGCCTGCTCAGTCAATTGCGCCAGGTCGCGGTGTCGTCGGGTGCTGCCTGTGCGTCGGCGATCAGCGGCCCGTCCTATGTGCTGCAGGCGCTGGGTGTGCCCAAGCGGCTGGCCCAGGCCAGTTTGCGGATTGGCACCGGACGCTTTACGACCGACGCGGAGGTGGCGCGCGCGGCCGAGATCATTGGTAAGGCCGCCCAGATATGCAAGGTGAAATAACGATGGTGCGTTTGGTGTTCATTAAGGCCGATGGCGGCGAAGTGGCGGTGGACGCGCGGGAAGGCGACACCGTGCTGGACGCCGGTCAAGCCGCGGATTTGGACATGGAAGGCGCTTGCGAGGGCGCGATGGCCTGTTCGACTTGCCATGTCATGCTCTCAAAAGAGGATTTTGCCCGCCTGCCCTTGCCCAGCGAGGAAGAGGAAGACCTGCTCGACTTGGCCCCGGGAGCGCTGCCAACCTCGCGCCTGGGCTGCCAGATCCGCATCACTCCGGCGCTGGATGGCCTGGTGCTGCGCCTCCCCAAATCAACCCGCAATCTGTTGTTTTGAGGCGGCGCGGTCGTTCACGGCGCGAGGCGATCAGCGGCCCTTGAAATTGGGCTTGCGCTTTTCCCGGAATGCCATCACGCCCTCCATGAAGTCGGCCGATTGCGACGCTTGGCCCTGGCGTGCGGCTTCCATGTCGAGCTGGGCGGAAAAACTGTTGTCGGCGCTGGCCTGAATGAGCTGGCGAATGCTGGACAAGGCCAAGGTTGGCCCCGCCGCCAACCGGCTGGCGATGGCATCGGCCTCGCCGGCCAAGGCCTCATCATCGACGGCTTTATAAATCAGGCCCCAGGCCTCCGCCGTTTCGGCGGGAATTTTCTCGGCCAACAGCATCGCCGCCATCGCCCGCGCGCGGCCAACCAGGCGCGGCATGGTGAAGGTGGCGCCGACATCAGGCACCAGGCCGATATTGGCGAAGGCCTGCAGGAAATAAGCACTGCGCGCGGCCAGCACGATGTCGCCCAGCAGTGCCAGGCTCATCCCCGCGCCCGCCGCCACGCCGTTGACGGCAACGATGATCGGCGCCCGCGCCTCGGCCATGCGCTTGACCATCGGCTCATAATAGCATTGCAGCAACATCCTGGTGTCAAGTCGGCCCTCGGCATCTTGCGGCAGCCGGCTGTCGGTCAAATCGGCGCCCGAACAAAAGCCGCGGCCGGCACCGGTGATCAGCACGCAGCGGACACCATCGTCGCCTTCATTGATATTCTTGAACGCCTGGCCCAGTTCCTCGACCATGCGCAGCGACAGCGCATTCATCTTTTCGGGCTGATTGAGGGTAATGCGGGCAATGCCACCATCGATGTCAAGCCGGATATGCTGATAGTCCACGACCGTTTCCTTTTGCCAGACTCAGCTTTTGCGCGCCGGCCGCATCAAGAAGGCAGGTACGTGATCGCCCAGGCCGACCGGCGTATCGTCATCATCTTCAATCCGGCGACTTTTGCCACCTGTCTTTTTGTTCAGCTTGGCTGACCCGCCACCGCCATCGGCTTTGGCCTTTTCCTTGCTTCCGGCGGGCTTGGCCTCTTTGACCTCGTCGCCTTTGGCGGGCTTGCGACCACCGCGCGTCTTGCGCTTGGTTGGCTTGGCCTCCTCGGTGTCGGACTGGGAAGGCGCCAGTTCGGCCATTTCAATCGCCTCGACCGACTGGCCGGTCAATTTTTCGATCGCCGCCATATATTCTTCATCGCCAGGGGTCACCAGCGACACCGCTTCGCCAGAGCGGCCGGCGCGGCCAGTGCGGCCGATCCGGTGAACATAATCATCGGGATGATGCGGCACGTCGAAATTGATGACATGACTGACCGCCGGAATGTCGAGGCCGCGGGCGGCGACGTCGGAAGCGACCAAGAACCGGGCTTCGCCGGCCTTGAACCGGCCCAGCATTTCCATGCGTGACGGCTGGTCCATGTCGCCATGAAGTTGCACCACGGGAAATTCATGTCGCTTGAGGCTGTCATGCACCTCCCGCACATCGCGCTTGCGGTTGCAGAAGACGATGGCAGTAGCAACGCCGTCGCGGCGCAGCACGGCGCGCAGCGCGTCGCGTTTCTTGCGCGGCGAGACCGCCATTTTGAGCTGCTTGATGGCAGCGGCGGCGGTGGCGGGCCGCGCCACTTCGATCATCTTCGGATTATCGAGAAAACGGTCGGTCAATTTTTTGATCGGCGGCGGCATGGTCGCCGAGAAAAACAAGGTTTGATGCTTTTGCGGCATCATCGAGCAAATCCGTTCGATATCGGGAATGAAGCCCATGTCGAGCATGCGGTCGGCTTCATCGACAACCAGGATTTCAACGCCGTTCAGCAACACCTTGCCGCGCTCGAAATGGTCGATCAGCCGGCCCGGCGTGGCGATCAGCACATCGACGCCGCGGTCCAGCAGCGCTTCCTGATCGGCAAATGAGGTGCCGCCGATCAGCAGCGCCATCGTCAGCTTGTGATTCTTGCCGTATTTCTCGAAATTTTCCGACACCTGGGCGGCCAATTCTCGAGTCGGCTCCAGAATCAGCGAACGCGGCATCCGCGCCCGCGCCCGGCCCATCGACAGAATATCGATCATCGGCAAGGTGAAGGACGCGGTCTTGCCGGTGCCAGTCTGGGCAATGCCCAGGATATCTCGGCCTTGCAGCACTGTGGGAATGGCTTGACGCTGAATCGGGGTCGGCTCGCTATAGCCGGCATCGCTGACGGCGGCAAGCAGTCGGTCGCTCAGCCCGAGAAATTCAAAATCCATAAAATCCTTCGCCGCACCACCTGTTGGCCCGGAACCATTGCTTTAATCGTCCTTTGTCGCCGCGCAAGATACGGCTATCGCCCGCGCTGTCAATCAATCTCACGCAAAGCCGGGCTGACAAAGCGGGGATCGGCTGTTGGATCGCGCGTCCAATTGAGTATGATCGCATGCCGAAGAAGAGGAAAGTCAGCATGGCCGATCCACTGATCCTGGTGCCCGGACTGGGCTGCGACCGCCGCCTTTGGGCGCAGCAAGCGCTGGTTTTGGGCGATGACACCCGCATTCTGTTCGCCGATCAAACCCAGCATGACAGCATTGCTGCCATGGCCGCGGCATTTCTGGCCGACGCGCCGCCCCGCTTTGCCATCGCCGGACTATCGATGGGCGGTTATGTGGCGCTGGAAGTGTTACGCCAGGCGCCGGAGCGGGTCATCGGCCTGGCTTTGGTCGACACCAATGCCCATGCCGATACGCCAGAGTCCTCTGCCCGCCGCTCAGAACAGATCACGCGCGCGGAAGCTGGCGATTATGCCGCTGTGGTCAATGGCTTGATCCCCCTGCTGGTCGCCGCCGACCATGTCGATCAGTCAGCGGTGGCGGACGTTTACAAGGCGATGGCCCTCGACGCTGGCGCCGAGGTGTTCATTCGCCAGCAGCGCGCCATTATCGGCCGCGCCGACAGCACCCCTTTATTGGCGCAAGTCGCGGTGCCCACCTTGGTGTTGTGTGGTGAGCATGACGGCCTGTCATCCCCTGCCGTGCATCGCGACATGGCCGCCGCCATCGCCGACGCGCAACTGGCGATCATCCCCCGCGCCGGCCATTTGGCGCCCTTGGAAGCGCCGGTGCCCGTCACCCAGGCGATGCGCGACTGGCTGCGCCGTTGCGGCTGATGGATTATTGCGGCGCTTCGGCTGAGTTGGCCGCGTCGGGCTCGATGGTGGTTGGCGTCTCCGCTTCGACCGTACCGCGGGGGCCTTGCAGAATGCGGCGCAAGATGCCGGGGGTGAGTATCGACATTGGATTGACCGAAATTCGCGGCTCGGTCAAATCGCCCTCCACCTGATAATTGATCGCGAACACGCCCTCCTTGTCGCCACCGGCCAGAATATTGCCCAAGATCGGAATCTTGCCGATGAAGGAATTGAGCGTATAGGCGGGCACGATCACGCCCTTCAAATTGGCCCGCTCCAGACTGCGCACGAATTGGCCGGTCATGGTCAGCCCCAGCGCCGGGCCATTGGCGCTGGCATCGTCAATGTCGATCACCCCGTCATGCATGCTGAACGGCACGTCGAAGGATTTGAAATGAATGCCACCATCGCGCGCCAGATTGGCGATGCCGGTCAAGGAACCAACCGACAAAATGCGCGCCAAGGTCGGGGCCTCGCGCAGCCGAAAGTCGGTCATGGTGGCGCGGCCGTCCATGGCGATGGCGGCATTGTCGCCGGTGAGGTCGGCCAGCACTTCCAGTTCACCGCCTTCGCCTTGACTGAACAGGCCTAAGGCGCGCGCGGCGCGGCCGGCATCGTCGGCGCGCAAAGTCAATTGTCGCTGATCGCCATCCGAAACCACCCGTAACGACACCGCGCTGGATTCCCCCAAATGGCCGGTGAAGGTGACATCACGCCAGCGATTGCCGCCGGTTTCCACCCCCGCCACCATGCCGGTGAGAATTTCATCTTCCGCCAATAACACCTCGTCAATGGTGATCGAGGCCGCGACATTGGGCAGCGGCACCGCCTGCTCATCGCGGTCGCCGGGCCGGTACAGCCATTCAATCGCCGGGCGCAAGTCCAGCCGCGCGCCATGCATCAGCAAATGCCATTGCGGGCCGTTCATGATCATGCTGCCGGCAAGACTGGTTTCGCCCAATTGGAATTGCTTGAAATCGAGGCTTAGTTTTTCGGCCTTGGGGTCCAGGCTCAAATTGAACCGCGCGTCCAGGCCGGCACCGGCGGCGGCGGCATCGGTCAAATAAAACTGGCCTTGGCTGATGCGGAAGGCACCGGTCAAGCTGCCAAGCTGGCCGACGGGTTTGTGCCAGCCCAGCAGCGGCTCGCGCACCGCCGCGTCGCGCAACTCTATCGCCAGGCGGCCACGGCTGATTTCCGTGCCCCTGCCCCTGGCATCGATCGCCACCCGCGCCTCGCCCGCGAAACGCGGTTCCGGCGTCAGGCCAAAGCGGCGCAAGTCATCGGGCTGGATGCTGGCGTTCAATGTCAACGTGGTCGGCTGTTCGGTGGTGGCCGCGAAATCCTCGCGCCAGGTCATCCGGGCTGGCACGCCGGCCAAGGTCAAAACGCCATCAGCCTGTAAAGCGTTGGTGTCGACATGCAAGGCCAATTCGCCATCGCTGATACCGCCATGCGGCATCAAGCCGGGCATCGCCAAGGCCCGCAGGGTAAAATCGCCGGCAAAATCCACCGCGTCGATCGGCACGTCTTTAAGCAACGGCAGCCGCAAGGTCATGCGCGCGCTGGCCTCGCCGCTGGCGTCAGCCGGCGTCAGCCCATAAGCGCCGATATAGCCCAAGGGTTCGGAATCGGCGATCTCCAGCATGGGCCGCACCGGGCCTTCCAGCGTCATGACGATATCGCCATAGGTCGGCGGCGTGTTGAACGGCGCGATCACCATGGTCGAAGGCTTGATCGTCAAGCCATTGACCTGGCCAGACGCCACTTCGAGCCTCAGACCGTCCAAATGCAGGTGGCCGCGGCCATGGGCATTGACGATCGGCGGCATCGGCCGGCGATAATGCGCGGTGATGCCAGCCAAGGCGAAATCCAGGTTCAAGGCGTCGTCGGGCATCGCCCCGGCGGCCCAATGCTGCGGCCGCGCGGTGAAAGTCAAGTCGGCGGCGGGGATTGTCCCGGCGGCGATATTCTCGACCACCCAATCGCGCCCGCCGGTGCCGACCGTGACCGGCCAATAGCCTTTCAACACCGTCACCGCCAAGTCGCTGAACTGACCGCTGATCCGCACATCGGGTCCGGGTTGGCCGGGGCCGATCTCGGCCTGGCCGGCGAACCGGGCGCCGGCGAAATCCGCCGTCATCCGGTCGACGTGCCAAAGGCCGTTGGCCGGCGTGCCTTGCGCCCGCACCGACAGCGCGTCGAACCGGCGTGGTTCAGGATAATGTTGCGGATGACCGATCTGGCCGGGGCCGCCGTCCACGGCCAACAGCAGCCGGTCCTCGGCCGCCTTGGCCGCAGCGCCGCGCCAGCCCAGTTCGACGCGCAGCGGCAATGCCGCCGCTTGGTCCCAGCCAGCCAGCGGCAAGCCGGCGGTCAAACCGTCCAAGCCTTCCGTCTCCAGCGCCAGATCGACCGCGCCCTTGCCTTGGGCGTCGATATCCCCCGACAGCTTGAAGACAGCATCCGTCTCGGCGTTTTTCAGGCTGCCGGCAACATTGAGGCGGACCGCCATGCCCTGGCGCTGAAACTGCGCTTGCCGCACGTGCAAGCGATGGCGCACGCCCGAGCCAGTCTCATGAACAAGCACGACATTTTCACCGTCAAGGCGGAGATAGCGCCATTGCCGCGTTTCCGGCGTTTGCCGCAATATCCAATCCAGCGCCGCCTGCACCGCCGCGCGGACCTCGCCATAGCCACGAGCCTGGCCCGCCTCCGTGGGAAAATCTTGCAAGCACCAGTCGACTTGCGCGGCAATGCCACTCGCATCAACGCCAATCAACCGTAGCCGGCCCAGCACCAAAGCTCCGGCCTCCACCGTGATCCGCAAGCGGCCGATCCGCAAGGGCGCAGGCCATGTCGGGGCGGATAGCGCGACATCGTCCAACAACAGCGCCAGCGTGCCATCATTCCGCCGCCAAGCCCAACGCGCGGCACCAATGTCGGTTGTCAGCGTCGGCGCCGCCGACGCCAATGCCCGCGTCAGCAAGGCTTGCGCCGGCCCCAGGCCGATTGGTGCCTGCGTCGCCCTCCAAAGCACAAATGCCGCCGTCACGGCGGCCAGCAGCGCAAAGGCGGCCAGGGCAATCGCGATCCTGCGGCTTGTCTTCAAAGATGGAACCTCAAATCCGCCGCCCCGGTCTTGCCGCCGGGCGCGGGCACGGTCATGTTAGAGCCCTTCATATAGGGACCCGAATTTGGATGGAACGACAAATAACTGACGAAAATGGCGGCAATTGGCCGTGCCTGGATTTTTCCGCCTCGCCAGCCACCGCCTTGGCTGACGCCATGCCGCCATCGCCGCCAATCAGCGATGCCGGTCAAGCGCGACACCAGGCTTTGCTGGAGGCGCTGCGCGGCCAGGATCAGGCAACACTGGCCGACCGCTTGGCCGATGGGCCGCTCGGCCGCGTGAGCCAGATCATCGTTGATCATTCGCCCTTCCTGACCCGGCTGATCGAACGCGAGGCGGCGTTTTTTGCGGCGCATCTGGACCAGCCGCCGCAAGCCACCCATGACACCATCGTCGCCGAGATGGCAGCGCTGCCATTGGACCGGCCGGAGGACGAGATGATGCGTGCCCTGCGGGTGGGTCGGCGGCGCATGGCGTTGGTGGCGGCGATGGCCGACATCGGCCGGTTATGGCCGGTGGATCAAGTCTGCCGCAATCTCAGCAGCTTCGCTGACACCGCCATTGCCCGCGCCGTCGCCCACAGCCTGGCGGCCTTGATGCGCAAGGGCGACCTTGACGGTGGCGACGATCCCGAGGCCGCCATCGCGCGTTGCGGCTATTGTGTTTATGCCTTGGGCAAGCTGGGCGGCCGCGAGCTGAATTATTCCAGCGATGTCGACCTGATCATTTTCTATGACGCCGACAAGATGGCCTATCACGGCAACCGGTCGCTGCAGGACGCGCTGGTGCGGGCCACCCAAAGATGGAGCAAGATGCTGCAGGACCGCACCGGTGACGGCTATGTGTTTCGGGTCGATTTGCGGCTTCGGCCCGATCCTGGCGCCACCCCGGTGGCGATTTCGATGAACGCGGCTGAATCCTATTATTCCAGCATCGGCCAGCCCTGGGAACGCTCGGCGCTGATCAAGGCGCGGCCGATCGCTGGCGACATTAGCGCGGGCCAGGCGTTTTTGGAGGATCTGCGGCCGTTCATCTGGCGCCGTCACCTCGATTTCGCGGCGATTGACGATATTCACGCCATGAAGCGGCGGATTCACGAACATTATGGCCTGACGGCGCTGAAGCTGGCCGGTCATAACGCGAAAATCGGCATGGGCGGCATTCGCGAGGTCGAGTTCTTCGCCCAGATCCATCAAATGATCGCCGGCGGCAAACGCCCGGAATTGCGTACCCGCGCCACCCTTGACACGCTAGCGGCACTAACCCGAGCCGGCGATCTGGAGGGCCAGGATGAAGCCCTGCTCGCGCGCGGCTATCGGCTGCTGCGGGTGGTTGAACATCGGCTGCAGATGATCGACGATGCCCAAACGCAATCTCTGCCCGACGACAACGAAAGTCTCGAGGCGCTGGCCCGGTTCATGGGCTGGGACAGTCTGGCCCCCTTCGCTAACGCGTATGAAAGCGCGATCAAGGCCATTCATCAGCGCTATGAACGGCTACTGCCCGACACCCGCAAGGAAGACAGCGCCAAGATCGGCGACTTGGCCGGCTATGGCTTTGCCGACCCAGCCAGCGCCGCCGGTATTCTGGAACGCTGGGAAAGCGGACGCTATAAGGCATTGGCGACGCAGCGCGCGCAAACACTGCTGCGGTCTTTCCTGCCGGAATTGCTGGACGCCTTCGGTCATGCCGACGCGCCTGATCACGCGCTGGCGCGGTTCGATCAGTTCTTGAGCCAGCTTCCCGCCGGGGTGCAGTTATTCTCGCTGTTCCAGGCCAATCCGTCCCTGTTTCATTTGCTGGCCCGCATCATGAGCGTGGCGCCGGCCCTGGCGGAGCGGCTGTCGCGGCGCCCGGCGCTGCTGGATTCCGTGTTGTCGGCGGATTTTTTCACCCGCTTACCACCGCCGGCGCGCCTGCGGACGGAACTGGACGCCAAGCTGGCGATGGCCCGCGATTTTCAGGACGTATTGGACGACACCCGGGTCTGGCTCAACGACCGCCGCTTTCAAATCGGCGTGCTGATGTTGGAAGGGCTGTTGACGCCACTACAAGCCGGCGACCGCCTGGCCGATTTGGCCGACGTGATTTTGCAAGCCCTGGTGCCGCGGGTGACAACTGAATTCGCCGAGGCCGGCGCCGGATGGGTGCCAGGCGGCGCCTTTGCCACCATCGCCATGGGCAGCTATGGCGCTAGGCGGTTGAGCTATACATCCGACCTGGATTTGATTTTCCTGTATCAATATCCCAGCGAAGTCAGCCAATCGGACGGGCCGCGGCCACTGGCGCCCAGCCAATATTATAGCCGCTTGTCACAACGCATCATCACCGCCTTGAGCGCGATGACATCCGAAGGCCGGTTGTTTGAAGTCGACATGCGCTTGCGCCCGTCGGGCCGCGCAGGCGTCATCGCCGTCAGCCTCGACGCCTTTTGCCGCTATCAGGAAAGCGAAGCTTGGTGCTGGGAGCATATGGCACTGACCAAGGCCCGCATGGTTGCCACCGACGCGGCGATGAAAAAAGCGGTGGAAACGGCGATCGCCCGGATTCTGCGCCAACCGCGCGCGCGCGAACGCATCGCCCATGATGCCCGCGACATGCGCCGCCGCTTGAGCGAGGAATTTGGCGATGGCGGCCGCTGGGCGCTGAAAACCGGTAGCGGCGGGCTTGGCGATATCGATTTGATTGTCGAAGGCTTGACGCTGGCCGCGGCGCATGACGAACCGCGCCTGCTGCAAGCCGATCTGCCGCGCCGGGTGGCGCTGCTGAGCCAGTCCGGCGCCCTTGACGCGGATCAGGCGCGGCTACTGCGCGAGGCTGAGACCTTGCTGTTTTCCGCGCGTGCGATGGCGCGGTTATTGGTCGGCGATGCGGCCAAGATCGAACAGGCCAGCGACGCCAGCCGCCGCGCCTTTGCCCGCGCCCTCGACTATCCCGACCTCGAAGCCGTCGGCAACGCCATCGACATTGCCAAACAGCAGGTCAAAGACCTATTTGATGAACTCTATCCCGAACAGGAGGCAAAACCGTCATGACCCAAGCGCCACAAGCCGGTGACAAGGCGCCGGATTTCACGCTGCCCGCCGATGGCGACACCACGGTGTCGTTGGCCGACATGAAGGGCAAGACCCTGGTGTTGTATTTCTACCCCAAGGACGACACCCCGGGCTGCACCAATGAAGCCCGCGATTTCAGCACCCTGGCGCCCGCCTTTAAAAAAGCCGGCGCGGTGATTGTCGGTATTTCCAAGGACAGTGTCGCCAAGCATGACAAGTTCAAGGCCAAGCATGATTTAGCGGTAATCCTGGCCTCCGACCCGGAGGGCGAGGTGATCGAAAAATACGGGGTCTGGGTGCAGAAAAAGCTATATGGCCGAGAATATATGGGCATTGAACGCGCCACCTTCCTGATCGACGGCAAGGGCGTGGTCCGCCAAGTCTGGCATCAGGTCAAGGTCAAGGGCCATGCCGAGGCCGTATTGGCGGCGGTGCAGGCGCTTTGATCCTGGCCCGCGAATCGGCAAAGCTTTGCTGAAACCCAAATACCGCTGAGAGCCGAAAAAACAACCATCGGGCGTGGAATCGCCGGGTTTGATGTCAATCAAACACCATCATTGCCGCTGCTTTGTCGGATTTTTTCCTAAATCACGGAAAAAGATGCAATTTTGGCCAAATCCCAGTTGCGTGGCGTTAACGCTTTGTGTGAAATCCGGTGCTAGTGTTCGCGGGTGACGCTTAATGGAGAGGGCGTGACAAGCGGGACGTAAGGGCCAACGGTACTGAATTGATTCGACTGAGATCACAAGATCGAGCTCATTCGACTGGGACGAACACAATTGGCGAGGTGGGCTGTGGTGTCACGAACACGGGCGCTGGGGGACCTTTGGTCGCGACTCCTAAAATATTTCCCTGAGCACCAGATTTATTTGCGGACCAATGGCAAGGTCCGCTTCGTCACATTGCCAAGCGGCCTGCAAATGGGCCTGTCGGCGATTGCCTTGGCGATGGTCGGTTGGATGACCGTGGCGACCTGGAACTATTTCAACGAAAATATCCGCTTGGCGGCGAAAGAAGCGAAATTGCTGGAAATGCGCGGCCATATCGAGGCCCTCTCGTCCGACCTGCAGTCGCTGCAAACCGACATCATCGAGCAAGCCGCCACCCTGGAAGCACGGCAATCCTTGCTGCAATCGGTGCTGGAACAGGGCCTGGGAGAATCGCTTGAAGGCCTGGACCTGATTGAACAGCCGCAACAACCCGAAACCAAAGACGGCGAGAAAAGCGCCGCGCTGGATGCCGTGTTGGCGCCATCGCCAGGACAAGTGGCGGCGGGTTTCGAGCGGCGCTATCAAAGCCTGGCGCAATCGCAACAGCGCTTGGCTTCGGCATTGGTCAATGTCGCGCAATCGGAAATCGACTCCGTCGAACAAACCCTGTCCAGCCTCAATTTAAGCTTGGCGCATTTTCTCGACGCCGACGGCGTAGCGGGCAATAATGTCGGTGGTCCGTTCATTCCAGCTTCAGCGCAAGAGGTCGATCTCGCTTCAATCAGCGAAGGCGATCCGGTTGAGCAGATGTTGGAGGAATGGAAACAGTTGCTTTTGGTGAGGCACGCGATGTTGAGCGTGCCGGCGCTGGTGCCGGTGGATAATTATTTCGTATCCAGTCATTTCGGCAAGCGCCGCGACCCTATTTCCAAACGTTGGGCGATGCACTCGGGCATTGATCTGGCGGCTTGGTATGGAACCAAGATAATGGCGGCGACGGATGGCCATGTCACCCGCGCCGGCTATATCGCGGGCTATGGCAGAATGGTGGAAATCGACCACGGCAATGGCTTCAAGACACGCTATGGGCATATGCGCAAAGTGCTTGTCAAAAAGGGCCAGAAGGTCGCGATCGGTGACACCATTGGGGAATCGGGCAACACCGGCCGCAGTACGGGGCCGCATTTGCATTATGAAGTCTGGTTCAATGGCAAACCAGTTGACCCGAAACCATATATAGAGGCATCCGAACATGTTCTCAAAATCCAAAGACGACCTGCCGACAATGGCTGAAACGGCGGCCAAGGCGCCGCGCCAAACCCGCGCTGCTGGCAGCGCTCCGTCGATCATTGGCGCCGATGTGCACATCGTGGGCAATGTTGCCACCGCTGGCGAAATCCAGCTCGACGGCTCGGTCGAGGGCGATATTCAAGCCGGCGCTTTGACCATGGGCGATAGCGGCGCCCTGAAAGGCACGCTGGTGGCCGACAATGTGGTCATTCGCGGCGAAGTCACCGGCGCCATCCGCGCCCGCACCGTGGTGTTGGAACGCTCAGCCAAGATCAATGGCGATGTCTTTCACGAGACCTTGTCGATAGAAGCCGGCGCTCGCATTGACGGCAAATTCACCCACACCCAAAACCCGGCCCAGCATGACAGTGGCAAGGGGCCGGCGAAGGCCGAGGTGAAGGCCGTCGCCAATGGCGCCAATCCCGGCAAGGCACAAAGTGAAATGGCCGTGCTGAAGGGCGCTGCCGCCGGCTGAGCGCCCGGTCCCCCCATCGCTGTTGCCTTGATCTTGCCATCTGGCCGGGTCAAGCTGGCCGCACGCCTGGATTGAAGGAAGCGGACGATGACGCGTGGGGTGGCCTTGACATCGGCCTTGTTGTTGGCGCTGGGCATGGCGCTGGCGGGCTTTTTCATTGGCGACGGCTTTTTAAAGGCCCGCGCCGGCGACCGCTTCGTCACCGTGCGCGGCCTCGCCGAACAAGCGGTGGACGCCGATTTGGTGGTCTGGCCGATGCGAATCGTGGCGGCCGGCGGCGACTTGGCGCAAACCCAGGACAAGATCGCCCGCGATGGCGCGGCGATGCGCAAATTTTTGACCAACCATGGCTTCAACGCTTCGGAGATCGCGGATCTGGGCCTGGAAGTGCGCGACAATATGGCCGACCCCTATCGCCAGGCCAATGTCGCCAACCGTTTCGTCATCAACCAAACCCTGCAGGTTCGCACCAACAAGGTCGACGCCGTGGTCAAGGCGCTGGCGGCAATGGGTGACGTGGTCCGCGAAGGCGTGGTGTTGACGCCCGATTTCGGCGGTCCCAGCTATATTTTTACCGGCCTTGAGGACATCAAGCCGGCAATGGTGGCCGCCGCCACCCGCGACGCCCGCCGCGCCGCCGAGCAATTCGCCGCCGATTCCGGCGCCAAGGTTGGCGCCATTCGCCGCGCCAGCCAGGGCTATTTCTCGATCCTGCCCCGGGATGGCGGCGGCAGCTATGAAGAACGCCGCGCCCGCTCGAAGAATGTGCGCGTCGTCACCACCATCGACTTTTTCCTCAGCGAATAGCCGCGCATTCGCCGCCGCAGCCCGCGCCCCCTCAGTCCTGCGGCAGCACCACGCGAATCGACAATTCACGCAATTGCCTGAGCGACACTTCTGAAGGCGCGCCCATCATCAGGTCTTCGGCCTTTTGGTTCATCGGAAACAGGATGACCTCGCGGATATTGGGTTCGTCGGCCAGCAGCATGACGATGCGGTCAACCCCTGGCGCCAAGCCGCCATGCGGCGGGGCACCATAACGGAAAGCGTTGAGCATGCCGCCAAAGCTCTGTTCCACCTCGTCCTTGCCATAGCCGGCAATCTCAAACGCCTTATACATGATGTCGGGACGATGATTGCGGATCGCGCCTGACGACAATTCGACACCATTGCAAACAATGTCATATTGATAGGCGAGAATTTCCAGCGGGTCCTTGTGGGTCAGCGCGTCCATGCCGCCTTGGGGCATTGAAAATGGGTTGTGGCTGAACTCGACCTTGCGGTCCTGCTCATTCCATTCATACATCGGATAATCGACGATCCAGCAAAAGCGGTAGGCGTTTTGTTCGATAAGGCTCAATGCCTCGCCCACCCGGGTGCGCGCCAGACCAGCCAATTTGGCGGCGCCGGCCTCCTTATCACAAGCAAAAAATACCCCGTCATCGCCGCCCAAGCCGAGCGCCGCGACCAGTTTCGCCACCCGCTCGTCGCCCAAATTCTTGGCGATCGGGCCACCGGCGACACCGTCCTTGAAATTGATATAGCCAAGTCCGGCATAGCCCTCGCCACGCGCCCAGTCATTCATCTTGTCGAAAAAACTACGTGGCCGTTCGCCAGCGCCCGGTGCCGGCACCGCGCGCACCACCGCGCCATTTTCAATCATCCGCGCGAAAATGCCGAAGCCAGAGCCGCTAAAAATTTCGGTCACGTCGCTAATTTCCAAGGGATTGCGCAGATCCGGCTTGTCGCTGCCAAAACGCAGCAACGCATCCTTATAGGCAATGCGCGGGAATGGCGCCGGCGTCACCGCGCGACCGTCGGCGAATTCCTCGAACACGCCGGCCATCACCGGTTCGATGGCGGCGAACACATCGTCTTGAGTGACGAAGCTCATTTCAACATCAAGCTGATAAAATTCGCCCGGCGAACGATCTGCCCGGGCGTCCTCGTCACGAAAACAAGGGGCGATCTGGAAATAGCGATCAAACCCGGCCACCATGGTCAATTGCTTGAACATTTGCGGGGCTTGGGGCAGCGCATAAAATTTGCCGGGGTGCAGCCGCGATGGCACCAGAAAGTCACGCGCGCCCTCGGGGCTGGACGCGGTCAGGATCGGGGTTTGGAATTCCATGAAGCCGGCTTGGGTCATGCGCCGCCGGATCGAGGATATCACCGCCGAACGCAGCACCAGATTGCGGTGCATTTTTTCACGCCGCAAATCTAGGAAGCGGTAGCGCAAGCGAATGTCCTCGGGGTATTCCGCGTCGCCAAAAACCGGCATCGGCAAATCGCCCGCCGCCGATTGAACCGCAATTTCCGCCGCGCGCAATTCCACCTGACCGGTCGGCAGGTCGGCATTGACGGTCTCGGCGGTCCGCGCCACCACCTGGCCGGTCACCGTAATCACGCTTTCGGCACGCAGGCCTTCAGCAACCGCGAACGCCGGGCTGTCGGGATCGATGACCACTTGGGTCAAGCCATAATGGTCGCGCAAGTCGATGAACAGCAGATTGCCATGGTCGCGTTTGCGGTGAACCCAACCGGACAGACGGACGGTTTCGCCGACATGGCTGGGCCGGATTTGTTCACAATTATGGGTGCGGTAAACGTGCATCGGAGCTTGATCTCGTTCTATTGTCGGGCGCCGAGCTGGCGGCGGGCGCCAAAGCACACGGAACCGAGGCATTTGTCAAGCTTGCCCATTGCCCCCTTGCCCCTATATAAGCGCTAAGGCATGACACAGACAGCCATTCCAACCATCACCGACACCGACCAATTGGCCGCCTTTTGCGCCCGGCTGGCGCAAGCGCCTTATGTCACTGTCGACACCGAATTCATCCGCGAAAAGACCTATTTCGCGCAATTATGCCTGATTCAGGCGGCTTGCGATGAGGAAGCGGCGGTGATCGATCCGCTGGCCCCTGGCATCGATCTTGCCCCCTTTTATGCGTTGCTCAACGAAGCCGACGCCTTGAAAGTGTTTCACGCCGCCCGCCAGGACGTGGAAATCTTCTACCACGCCACCGGCCAAGCCCCCAACCGGCTGTTCGATACCCAGGTGGCGGCCATGGTCTGCGGCTTTGGCGAATCCGTGGGCTATCAAACCCTGGTCGCCAAATACGCCAAGAAACGGCTAGACAAGGCTGCCCGCTTCACCGACTGGGCCCGCCGGCCATTATCGGCCAGGCAATTGGGCTATGCTTTGGATGACGTGCTGTATTTGCGTGACGTCTATCAAGGCCTGAGCCAGCAACTGGCGCGCAATGAGCGGTTGGATTGGCTGGAGGCGGAAATGGCGATTCTGACCGCGCCCGAGACCTACCGCGTCGATCCTGCCAATGCCTGGCGGCGGATCAAGCATCGCTCGCGCGATCCGGAGTTTTTGGGCCGGCTGAAGGCCCTGGCCGCCTGGCGCGAGGAAGAAGCCTGTCACCGCGACCTGCCGCGTAACCGTGTGTTGCGCGATGAGAATTTGCTGGAGATCGCCAGCCACCCTCCGCAAGACGCGGCTGGCCTGGCGACGATGCGGGGGTTGAGCGAAAAATTCGCCCATGGCAGCCAGGGCGCGCGTTTGCTGGCAGCTCTCGCGGCGGCAACCGCCTTGCCCAAAGCCGAACTGCCGGTCGATGAACGCCCCGGCGGCGCGCCGGTCAAGGACACTCTGCTCAGCGATCTCTTGAAATTACTGCTGAAAATTCGCTGCCGGGAAGCCGGCGTCGCACCCAAGCTGGTGGCCTCGACCAGCGATATTGAACGCCTGGCGCGCGAGGACTCCCCGGACATCCCCGCCCTGCAAGGCTGGCGCCATGCCTTGTTTGGCGCCGACGCGCTGAAGGTGAAGTCCGGCGCACTGGTGTTTCAAGCCGATGGCGACGGCGTTAAATTGCTGGGCGCCGCCGTCAACGCGCCCGAATAGCCGGCTTCAGGCCCAGGGCGCTGGCCAGATTGGCCAGCCGCCGCTCGACCACATCGCCAATTAAGCTGCGATGTTGGGCATCGATTTCCAGCACCACCTGATTACCATCAACCATCAGCCGGCTGGCCGCCAGCGGTCCCGGCGTACCGGCTGACAAACGCTGCGCCAGCCTCACCGCACGGCCCAAGGCGATGGCGCGGCGGCGTTCGGTTTCCGGTAACAGGGCACGGAAAATCGCCGTCGTTGGGTCGTTTTCATTGCCGCCGAAGCAAATGAACAGAGCCAAGCCCATGATCGCCCGACCATGCGCGTCGATGCCGACAAACCAGCCATAAAGCGATTCATAAATCGCCCGCTCAGCGCGGAAGTCGGGATGGCCGCGCCAGCCGATATCGCTGAGCAGGCAAACCGCCCGGCGCAGTCGCAAATCCTCGGCCGCCTCATGATCGGCGAACAGCGCGTCCAGCCAGCGCATCACCAATTCGCCATGTTCCGGAAAACGGCCCAACCGCCGCGCCAGGTCCTGACAGGCCGACAACAGTGGGTCGTCGGCCTGAACCTCTGGGCTAAGCTGTTCATAAAGCAGGCCCTCGCGCAAACCCAGCGCCGATACAATGACATGCGGCGTGTCCAATTGCACCGCAAGCCGTTGCAAGATGGTGCCGGCGATTGCCAAAGTCGGGACCCGGGCTTCGGACACGCCGCGCATCTTTTTCAGATTCTTGCGGCCAAGGTCTTGCACCGCCTGGCATAATGGATCGATGTCCGCGCGAGCGATTTGATATTGATGCAAGATTGCCAAGGCATGGCTTTTCAGGTTGATCTCGACCCGCGCCAGCGCCCGCCACGAACCACCGACAACATAAAGCGGCTTGCCCTTCATCTCGGCCAACCATGGCACCGTCGCCAACACATCATCGACGCGCTTGGCCAAGCCGACGCCGGTCTTGCCATTTTCGCCCAAAATCCGCACCGGCCCGATTGGCAGAGTGCAGCGACGGCCGATTACCCCGCGCTTGACTTCGATCAATTCCAGGCTGCCGCCGCCCAAATCGCCAACCACGCCATCGACATTGGGCACGCCCGCGATCACGCCCAGCGCGGAATAGTGGGCTTCCTCCTCACCCGAGAGCAGCCTGACCGACAAGCCACATTCGCGTTTCACGGCGCGCAGGAAATCAGCGCCATTGCCGGCGTCGCGCACCGCGGCCGTGGCCACCGCCTCCAAATGCCGCAAGCCCATGTCGCTTGCCAGATGCGCGAACCGCTTCAAGGTGGTCAGCGCCATGGCGAAGGCCGCATCGTCGATCAGGCCAGTCTTACCAACGGCGCGGCCAAGACCGCACAGAACCTTTTCATTAAACAAGGCTTGGGGACTGCGGATCAGCCCTTCATAGACCACCATGCGGACTGAATTGGAGCCGATGTCGATCACCCCAATGGGCCGGTTGTCGACACCGCCGGCAAGCTTGGATCGGGCTTTGTTGCGTGTGAGGAGCTTGTTCATCGCCGCCACACATAACCCACTCAGGCGGCGATGCAAAGCGCCGATCCGCCGCACCCGATCAAGGCCGGTCCAACTCCAGATGCGGCACGGCGGACGGATCGCGCAAAGCTTCGCCCCGGCCAGACAAAGACGGGTTGGTCATGAAATATTGATGCAAATTGAAAGGATGGTCGCCGGGCTGCAGGCGTTCATAGCATCCGTCGCTTTTAAGCCACCAGCTTTGGGTATTGTCCTTCAAATTCGCCACCATCACCTGGTCCAGCACCTGGGCATGCACTGTGGCATTGCGAATCGGCACCAATGATTCGACCCGGCGGTCGAAATTACGCGGCATCCAGTCGGCCGAGGAAATATAGACCAGCGCTTGACGCGACGGCAGCCGCGCACCATTGGCGAAACACACGATGCGACTATGTTCGAGAAAGCGACCAACCACGCTCTTGACCCGAATCCGCTCTGACATGCCCGGCACGCCCGGACGCAGGCAGCAGATGCCGCGAATGATCAAATCAATCTCAACACCGCCGTTGCTGGCTTCATACAGCTTTTCAATGATCTCAGGATCGACCAGACTATTCATTTTAGCCCAGATTTGCGCGGGCTTGCCAGCACGGGCATTGCTGATTTCATCGTCGATCAGTTCAATCAGCTTGCTGCGGATATTGAACGGCGACATCGCCAACCCTTCCAGCGATGATGGCTCGACATAGCCGGTGATGTAGTTGAAGAGCTGGGCCGCGTCCCAGGCCAAGCTGGGATCGGCGGTGAAGAAGCTGAGATCGGTGTAAATCTTGGCGGTGACCGGATGATAATTGCCGGTGCCAAAATGCATATAGCTGCGCAGCTTGGTGCCTTCGCGGCGGATCGCCATTGACACCTTGGCGTGGGTTTTGAGCTCGATGAAGCCATAGACCACCTGCACGCCCGCGCGTTCAAGGTCGCGCGCCCATTTGATGTTCTGCTCCTCATCGAAGCGCGCTTTCAGCTCAACCACAGCGGTCACCGACTTGCCGGCTTCCGCCGCGTCGATGAGTGCGTGGATGATCGGCGACTGCTTGCCTGCGCGATACAGAGTTTGCTTGATCGCCACCACATTAGGATCGGCCGCGGCCTGGCGCAGGAACGACAGCACCACATCGAAGCTTTCATAAGGATGATGCACCAAGATGTCTTTTTTCGCGATCGCCGCGAAACAATCGCCGCCATGGTCGCGAATGCGTTCTGGAAAACGCGCATTATAGGGCACGAATTTCAGATCGGGTCGATCATCGACAATCAACTGCGATAATTCATTGATCCCCAGAATGCCATCGATTTCGACCACCTCGCGACCGCCGACATGGAGTTCGCGCACCACCAGCCGCTTCAGATTGCCGGGCATATTGGCGTCGACCTTGAGGCGGATGACATGGCCACGGCGACGGCGCTGCAGCAGGTTTTCAAACACCCGCACCAGATCCTCGGCTTCTTCCTCGATCTCGATATCGCTGTCGCGAATGATGCGGAAGGCTCCAAAGCCGGCAACCCGAAAGCCTGGAAACAATTCCGCCAAAAATAACCCGACCAAGGTCTCTAGCGCGATGAAGCGGATTTCATCGCCGGGCAGTCGAACAAAACGATCAAGCTGGTTGGGAATTGGCAGCAAGGCGTTCAACACGCTGTTATCACTTTGCCGGCGCAATTCCAGCACCAGCGAAAACCCCAAATTGGGAATGAACGGAAACGGATGCGCCGGATCGATCGCCAATGGCGTCAGCAGCGGGAAAATCTGATCGAGAAAATGATGCTGCAGCCAGGCGCGGTCCTTGGCGCTGACATCATTGGGCCGCATGACCAGAATCCCGGCCGCTGCCATTTCGTTGCGCAAGGCCCGCCAGCGGCCCTGCTGGGCCTGCAAGAGGTCCTCGGTTTTTTCGTAGATGCGGTCCAATTGCTGTTGCGGCGTCAGCCCGTCATCGCTGAGGCTTTCAATGCCGGCTTCGATCTGGCTTTTCAGCCCGGCGACCCGAACCATGTAGAATTCATCCAGATTGGAGCCGGAAATCGCCAGAAACCGCAGCCGCTCCAACAAGGGATGATTGTTGTTGTCGGCTTCTTCCAACACCCGCATGTTGAAAGCCAACCACGAGGTTTCGCGGTTGATCAATCTCTGCTCCCGACCCGGCGCCGCATTATCCTGTTGCGCCGTGCCTTGATGTGCACTGTCTTGTTTCGACGCCGTCATGGCGGTTTGATCCGCCACCGGCCCCACCAAATCGTCCATGGTCCGATGCTTATCCCTGCGCGCGCCCCGCCAACCGATCGGGAGCGCCAGTTTCCAGCCTATCCATGACCACATTATGACGGATTTCTTGCGATTTTGCTGAGAATTTCGCGCGCCAATGGAATTGTGACTCGCCTGCCCGCCGCCAGCGAAGCTTGGTCCAGCGCCGCCACCACGCTTTGGACAGCGCCAAACGATCGTTCGATCCGCGCCAAGATGAATGCCACCAGCTTCGGCTCGACCAGGATTTGCCGGTCGGCGAACTGTTTCAGCATCACCGCCGCCAATAGATTTTCATCGGGCGCGGTGATCGCCACCGCCGTCACAGCCGCCAGGCGCGAACCCAGGTCTGGCAACGCGACAGGCCAGCGCGCCGGCGCGGCGCGGCCGGTCAGCAACAAGCTGCGGCCATGCTCGCGCAGCCAGTTGATCAGATGAAACAATGCCGTCTCGCCCGCGCCCGGCGGTGGACCGTTCTCGACCACGACGATATCCGGCAGCTCCGCGCCAAAATCGGCATCCATCGGCAAATCGGCGGCGGCAATGATCCGGGTTTTGGCGCGCACCGCCAACACCTGCACCAAATGGCTTTTTCCGCATCCGCGCGGGCCATGCAGCGCCAGCACATGGCCCGGCCAGTCGGGCCAGCGGTCAATCCAGGCAATAGCGTCGCGATTGGCCGGGGCGACCAGAAAATCAGCGCGGCCCAATGCCGGGCGCGCCTCGAACGGCAGGGCTAATTGGCTCATCGCGGCTGATCTTCGCCTTGTCCAGGCAATTCGGCGGCGGACACGGGCTTGCCATAAAGGTCGCTGTGCAAATAGCGTTTCAACGCGAACCGACCCAGCACCGCCACCACGGCGGCCACCGGCACCGCCACCAAAATGCCGACAAAGCCCATCAGCTTGCCGCCGGCGAACACCGCCAAAATCACCCAAACCGGATGCAAGCCCACCTGGCCACCCAGGAAACGCGGCTGGAACACCGCGCTTTCCATGGTCTGAACCACCAGAAGCACGCTGAACACCGCCGCGATCATCAGATAATTGTCGCCGAACTGGCCGATCGCCACTACCAACGCCAGGCCGACGCCAATGGCTGGCCCAGCATAGGGAATGAATGCCAAGAAGCCCGCCAACAGCCCCAGCACCAAGCCATAATTGAGGCCCAGCAAGGTCCAACCGGCGGCGTATAGCACCATGTCGCCCAACACAACCAGCATTTGCCCGCGCACAAAACCGGCCAATACGCGGTCGCTCTCGCGCCCCAATTCCAACAGGCTGTTTTCATAGCGGGCCGGCAACCAACTGCGCACATGGCCGATCAAACGGTCCCAGTCGCGCAACAAATAAAACGCCACCACAGGTGTGATCAGCAACAGCCCTAAGATATTGAACACCGCCAATCCGCCACCGATCAAGGTGCCGGCGGCGCTGGCCGCGACCTCTAATGCGCGGCCGGCGAACTGGCTGACCGCCTGCTTGATGTCTTCCGGGCTGGCCTGATCCAGCAGATGCGCCAATAGCGGTTTCAGGCGCACCATATAATCGGGCAAGGTCTTGACCAGGCCGGTGATTTGCGCCGCCGCCAAGGGCCAGATCGCCACCAGCACGCCGGCCAAAATCAGAAAGAAGCCGACGATGGCAATGCTCGCCGCCAGCCAGCGCGGCACCCGCCGCCGCTCCATCGCGTCGGCCACCGGGTCCAGCAAATAGGCAATCGCCAAGCCGGCGATGAACGGCAATAAAATGCTGGAAATCGAAAACAGGAAAATCAGCAGTCCCAGCAGGAACAGCGCCAGCCAACCCCATTTCGGCATGGCGACGGCCATCAGGGCGCCTCCTCGTCTCGGTCGCCGGTGCTGGCGCCGGTGCTGGCATCGCCGTCGGCCAGGGCCAGACGCCATTGGCCATTGGCGCCGCCGGAAAGCCGCAGCCCACGCTCGGCGATGGCGCGGCTGAGGCTGTCCCAGCCGCCAAAATATTCGATATCAACATCCGCCCCGGTGATTGCAAGCCCGCGCACGTGCAGCGCCCGAATTTGCGCCACTTCATCCAGCCGCGCTTGGATCGCCCGCCAACCGGCGAAATCGCTGAATACGGCGCGCGCGCTGAACTGATCCTGCTGACCATATTGCACCAGGACCTGCTGCTTCCAAGCCTCCGACAAACGCTGATCGATCACCGCAATGGCGCGGCCCAGCAGGTCCTCGACCGCTTCCTGTTGCTCGGCCGCGATGCTGAAATTCAATACCGGCTGCTGCGCTGGTCCCCGGGTCAGCGACACCGCCAGCGTCCACGGTGCGGCCGGATGCGCGCGCGACAACACCGCCAATGGCACCAGCACTTCGCTGACTTGATAATGGCTGGAGACCGCTTCCAGCCGGTCGGGCTGCACCGCCAGCGCTTGGCGGGCGCTGATCAAGGCGCGGTCGCGCAGATCATTGGCCGGTAGCTGAAAGCCGATCAAACTGCCGCCGATGGGATAAGCGCGCCAGGCCGCCAGCCAAGCATTCTCGCCGCCCCACAAACGGTCGACCCCGGCATGGCGCAGCACTGGCAAGACCAGAATCGGCCGGCTGCGGGTTTCGGCGAAGGAAACTCCCAGCGTGCCAAGCAAGCGGCGCACTGCCCCAGCTTCAAACACCACCGCCAATTGCGCCAGATAGCGCGTTGGTGCGGTGCGTTCCTCCAGAATATCCACCGCCTGCACCAGCGCCGACAATTCCGGATCGCCCAAGGCTGGCATCAAGGCATGGTCTTCCTCGGCTACCAATTTGGTGAACAGGCGCTCGAACGCCATGCGGTGAGCCTGCGCCATGGCAATTTCGCGCGCTTGTGCGGCGGTATCAGCACTGACATCGACGGCGATGGTTTCAATCCGGAACGGATTGGCGGTGGCTTCGCTGGCCGCTAGCGCCGTGTCCGGGCGCGGGACCGCCGCCAGCAGCAGCGCCAGCAAGCAAAGTCCAATCCTTTTGGCCGTCATCGCGGTTTTCAACATCATCCCTTTCCCGCGCCGCCGGCGCACTGTACGAAATAGGTGTCGCAATCGGAAGGCTTTCCGATTAGGGAAGGGTCGAAAAAAATTGCGGCGAAATCATGCGGCGAGAAGGAATAAGCTTGAGCACGACCGATCCATCCAAGACCAGCATCAGCTATCGCGACGCCGGCGTTGACATCGATGCCGGCGAAGCCCTGGTCGATGCGATCAAGCCCCTGGCCCGCGCCACCCGCCGCGCCGGGACCGAAGCCGGCTTGGGCGGTTTCGGGGCGGTGTTCGACCCGCGCGCGGCCGGCTTTAAGGACCCATTGCTGATCGCCACCACCGACGGTGTCGGCACTAAGTTGAAAATCGCGCTGGAGGCGGGCAAGCATGACAGCATCGGTATCGACCTGGTTGCCATGTGCGTCAACGATCTCGTCGTGCAGGGCGCCGAGCCCCTGTTTTTCCTAGACTATTATGCCAGCGGGCAATTGGATGTCCGGGTCGCCCGCGATGTCATCGCCGGCATCGCCGAAGGCTGCCGCATCGCCGGCTGCGCTCTTTCAGGCGGCGAAACGGCGGAAATGCCCGGCTTGTACGCCAAGGGCGACTATGACCTCGCCGGCTTTGCCGTCGGCGCGGTTGAACGGGGCGCGCTGATTGATGGCAGCCGCGTCACGGCTGGCGACGTCGTCATCGGCCTGGCCTCGACCGGCGTACATTCCAATGGCTATTCGCTGGTGCGCCGCCTCGTTGCCGACAGTGGCCAAGGCTGGCAAGACCCGGCCCCGTTCGCGCCCGATCAAAGCCTGGCGGCGGCGTTTTTAGCGCCAACGCGGATTTATGTGCCCGCCTGCCTGAGCGCCGCCAAGACCGGCATGGTCAAAGCGATGGCCCATATCACCGGCGGCGGCCTGCCGGATAATGTGCCCCGGGTGTTGCCCGCTGGCCTGCGCGCCGACATCGACGCCGCCACCTGGGACCTGCCGCCGGTGTTCGCCTGGCTGCGCGATGCCGGCAATTTGCCGCCGCGCGAATTGCTACGCACCTTCAATTGCGGCATTGGCATGGTGCTGGTCTGCGCCGACGCCGACGCCGATGCGCTGCTTCAGACCCTGAACGGTGCCGGCGAAGACGCGCGGCTGATCGGCCGCATTGCCGCGCACACGGGTGACGCCAGCGCGCGCATCAGCGCCGACGCCCGCGTCTGGGGTTATGACGATGCCTGGTCGGTGACCAGCCAGGCGGCCAGCCAGGCAGATTGAACGAGATGGCGCTAAAACCCCAAAAACGCCGCCGCTTGGTGATTCTGATTTCCGGGCGCGGCAGCAATATGCGCGCCTTGATCGATGCCGCGCAGACGCAAGGCTATCCCGCCGAAGTGGTGAAGGTGATCAGCAACCGGCCCGACGCGGCCGGCCTCAAGACCGCGGCGGCGGCGGGCATCGCCACCGCCATTGTCGATCATAAGGCCTTTGAAGACCGGGAGAGCTTCGAGACGGCGCTAGATGCGGCGATTGCCAAAGCCAAGCCCGATCTGATTTGCCTGGCCGGTTTCATGCGCATCCTCACCGCCCAGTTCGTGCGCCGCTGGCAAGACCGGCTGATCAATATTCACCCGTCCTTGTTGCCGGCCTTCAAGGGTCTGCACATTCATGAGCGGGTGTTGGAGTCCGGCGTGCGTTTCACCGGTGCGACGGTGCATTTCGTCAGCCCGGAAATGGATGACGGGCCAGTGATCGTGCAAGCGGCGGTGCCGGTGTTGGCGACGGATGATGAGGTCAGCCTGTCGGCGCGGGTGTTGGCGCAGGAGCACCGCATTTATCCGCTGGCGGTGCGATGGATTGCCGAGGGCCGGGTGCGGGTTTCAGGCCGGCGGGTGTTGATCGACGGCGCCGAGCAAGCCCCCGCGCCGACGATCAACCCACAGATCTAAGTTTAAGCCTAACCGACGATTTCGCGGCCGGCGAAGAAGAAAGCGATCTCGATCGCGGCATTGTCCGGGCTGTCGGAACCATGAACCGAATTGGCCTCGATCGATTCCGCGAAGGTCTTGCGGATGGTGCCTTCGGCAGCCTGTTCAGGGTTGGTGGCGCCCATCACTTCGCGGTTGCGGGCAATCGCATTGTCGCCTTCCAGCACCTGCACAATCACCGGCCCGGAGGTCATGAAGCTGACCAGATCGTTGAAGAACGGCCGTTCCTTGTGCACCGCATAAAAGGTCTCGGCGTCGGCCTTGGTCATCCACAGCCGCTTTTGGGCAACGATGCGCAAACCGGCGTCTTCCAACATGGCGTTGATCTTGCCGGTCAGGTTGCGGCGGGTGGCATCGGGTTTAATGATCGAAAAAGTACGCTCAAGCGCCATGGCGCCATTTCCTTTCGGTCTGGTCTTGGGTTTTGTCTCCGGCGGGCTTATAGGGGCAAGCGCGCGCAACCGCAATGCCTGGATGTCCGAAACGATGCTGCTTTCCATTACCGATCTGCGCTTTGGCTATGGCCAACAGCTGTTGTTCGACGGCGCCGACCTCAACCTCAATGACGGCGAACGGGTCGGCCTGGTTGGCCGTAATGGCATCGGCAAATCGACCCTGTTTGGATTGATCACCGGTGCGCTGGCGCCGGAAACCGGTGCCATCAGCGTGCATCCCCGCGCCCGTGTCGGCGAAGTGGCGCAAGAAGCGCCGTCGGGCGATGCCAGCTTGATCGCCACCGTGTTGGCCGCCAATGTTGAATTGACGCAATTGCAGAGCGCGCTGGCGCGGGAACAAGACCCCAATGCACTGGCGGAAATTCATGCCCGGCTAATCGATATCGGCGCGGCATCCGCGCCGGCGCGTGCCGCCGCCATTCTATCCGGCCTCGGTTTCGATCAAGCCACCATCGAAGGCCCGGTTGGGTCCTTGTCGGGCGGATGGCGCATGCGGGTGGCGCTGGCCGGCGTGCTGTTTGCCCAGCCCGATCTGTTGTTGTTGGATGAGCCCAGCAATTATCTCGATTTCGAGGGGGTGATTTGGCTGAAAAATTATCTCCGGCACTACCCCCGCGGCATGATCCTGATCAGCCATGACCGCGATGTGCTCAACGCGGTCGCCACCGGCATTATTCATCTGTCCGGCGGCAAATTGACCAGCTATCGCGGCAATTATGACCGGTTCGAGCGCACGCGGGCGGAAAACCAAGCCCGTCAGTCGAAGGAGCACGCCCGCGTCCAGGTCCGCCGCGCGCATTTGCAAAATTTTGTCGACCGGTTCCGGGCCAAGGCCAATAAGGCCAGCCAGGCACAGAGCCGCCTGAAAATGCTGGAGCGCCTGGCCGACAACCCGCCGCCGCCGCCCGAACACGCCATCGCCCTGGACTTTCCCAGCCCCGAGCATCTGTCGCCGCCGCTGATCCATTTGGACGCCGTGGCGGCCGGCTATGACGCAGAGACGCCGGTGTTGCAAAACCTGAACCTGCGCCTGGATCCCGATGACCGGGTGGCGCTTTTGGGGGTGAACGGCGCCGGCAAATCGACCTTCGCCAAATTGCTGGCGGGCGAACTGAAACCCCAAGCCGGCACCATCAACCGAGCCAAAAAGCTTTCGGTCGGGCATTTTGCCCAGCATCAACTTGATGCCCTGCGCCCCGGTGAAACCGCCTTTCAGCACATGGCCGCCGCAATGCCGCATGCCAATCCCACCCAGGTGCGCGCGGCCCTGGGCCGTTTCGCCATCACCGCCCAGCATGCCGACCGCACGGTGGAAAGCCTGTCCGGCGGCGAGAAGGCGCGGCTACTCTTTGCGCTGATCAGTCGCAAGGCGCCAGCACTGCTGATACTGGATGAGCCAACCAACCATCTCGACATTCAGGCCCGTGAGGCGCTGCTGGAAGCCCTCAATGCCTATCAAGGCGCAGTGCTGTTGATCAGCCATGACTGGCATTTGATCGCCGCCGCGGCCGACCGGCTCTGGTTGGCGGAGGCTGGCACCATCCAAGCCTATCAGGGCGATCTGGAACATTATGCCGCGCGGGTCCTGGCTCAGCGCAAGGCCGCCGAGACCGCCAAGACCAGCGACAAATCAACCAACCGCAGCGCCAAGGCCGAGCGTCAAGCCGCCGCCCAAAAGCGCGCCGCACTGGCGCCGCTGCGGCGCGCGGCGGAAACGCTGGAAGCACAATTGGCTAAACTGGCCGCCAACAAAACGGCGCTGGAAACCCGGCTCGCCGACCCCGGCCTTTATGACCAGGCCAGCGAGGAAAATCTCCAACATATCAAGGCCCTGCAGCAAGATATTCGGACCTTGGAAGACCGCATGTCAGAACTGGAAACGCAATGGCTGGAAGCTCAGGAAAAGCTCGAACAACAAACTACAGGTGAATAAGACATAAAAAATATTTCTGTCTATGGTCCATGTCATTGCCTGAGCGTTTCGCTAGAAACCTTATGGGGTAATCCAAACCCCCGGGGCCGCAGATAGACTACCCCTTCATCCCTTCTTCTCCCACCCGCCGCCTGGATTTTGCTGAAAATAACTGATGTCGCCGCCGGTTTGCTGCAGCACGCGCCAGCGGGCGCGGGCAGCGGTGAGCGCGGCATCGTCATGGCCGTCAAACATATAAAGGCAGCGATGCCAGCGGCTAAGGTCGTCAGGAAAGCAGTCTTGCAGCACCACCAGAATGTCGGCTTGGTTGGCATCGGTCAGATGCGTTGCCAACAACACTGGCTGGTCCTGTTCATGCGCCGCGCCGGCACGCCCATGGGGCAGGAAGCTGGCCTCGTCATAACTCCACAAGGCTTGATCCAGCGCGTCAACCAAGAGCGGGTCGCGCGCCAGCACCAGCATCCGATGGCCAGCCGCCAGCGCTTTTTGCAATAGTTTCGGCAAGGCGCGCTCCAGCGGCTGGGATTGCAGATGATAAAATCCTATCTCCGCCATCGCCGCGCCCTGCCCTTCGGCCCTCAGCCTTCAAAATTGTCGGCGATGAAACGGTCCAGCAAGCGCACGCCATGCCCGGTCGCGCCCTTTTCCCACAGCGCGTTGTCTTGTTCGACCCACACCGTGCCCGCGATATCGAGATGTGCCCAAGGCAGGTCGTTTTCAATGAAGCGCTGCAGGAATTGCGCCGCGGTGATGGCGCCGGCATTGCGGCCGCCGACATTCTTCATGTCCGCGGTCGGGGTATTGATCATACGGTCATAAGCCGGCCCCAATGGCATCCGCCAGATTTTGTCGCCGGTCGCCTGGCTGGCCGCCAATAATTGCTCGGCCAGCTTGTCGTCATTGGCGAACAGGCCGGCATATTCATGGCCCAGCGCCACCATCATCGCGCCGGTCAACGTCGCCAAATCGACGATCAGGCGCGGCTTGAACTTGCGCTGCGCATAGGTCATGGCATCAGCCAGCACCAAGCGGCCCTCGGCGTCGGTGTTGATCACTTCCACGGTCTGACCCGACATGGAGGTGACGACATCGCCCGGCCGCTGCGCGGTGCCCGATGGCATGTTTTCCACCAAGCCGACAATGCCAATGACATTGGCCTTGGCCTTGCGCCCGGCCAGGGCCTTGATCGCCCCGGCGACGGTGCCGGCACCGCCCATGTCCCATTTCATCTGTTCCATGCCAGCAGCGGGCTTGATCGAGATGCCGCCGGAATCGAAGGTCACGCCCTTGCCGATGAACACCACCGGTGCTTCACCTTTTTTGCCGCCGTCATAACGCATCGCCACCAATTGCGGCTCATGCGCCGAACCTTGCGCCACCCCAAGCAGGGCGCCCATGCCCAGGGCGCGCATTTTCTTTTCGCCCAGCACCTCGATCTTGACGTCGAGATCGACCAATTCTCCCAGTTTGTCGGCAAAGCTTTTGGGGAAGATGACATTGGCGGGCTCGGACACCAGATCGCGGGTCAGGAACACACCGTCGATCACCTTGTCTTCCCGGCCATAGGCCGATGATGCCGCGCGCGCCTCCGCGCAAAGCAGGCTCAGTTCCTTGACGCTGGGCTTTTTGTCCGCCGGTTCCTTGGTGCGGTATTTGTCGAACCGGTAAGAGCGCAGCCGCGCTCCCGCCGCCGTCAGCGCCGCCGCTTGTGCCGTCGTCACCTCGCCTTTCAGGTCCTCGATGGCGATGGCGACGCGGCTTTCGCCCGAGCACAACAGCCGCGCCATCACCCGGCCGCCCAAGCGCTGCCAGCCGAGGGCGTCCAGCGTGCCGGCCTTGCCAATGCCGGCCAGCAGCACGCGCGAAAGCCCGACTCCCGCCGGCGCCAGAATTTCCAGCATTTGCTCGGTCTTGCCGGTGAAACGGCTGGCCTTCTGCGCGCGGCTCAAGGCGCCGTCGCTCTGCTGGTCCAACGCCGCGGCCATGCCGGTCAGCTTGCCGGTTTCAGCCACTGGCAGCACCAAGGCGCCGGCGCTCGGCAGTTTCAACGCGGAAAATCGGATTTTCATGCCATCGGTCCTCACTTGCTTGGCGTTCAGTTCTCAACATAGCCGTTCAGGGGCAGGAAAAAAGCCCTGATTGCGCCAAGATTTCGCATCAGCATGGTGCCGCGGCCGCGTTGCGTTGCAGGCGCGCTGCGTGTATCAGTCAGCCGGTCGAGGTTTTTTCGCCCATTTTCCAATAAGACGCGGTGGCGCTTGATGTTCTTATCTTCCCCTTGGTGGCTGAGTTGGGCGCGCCGTCTGATTGTCGTTGCCAGTCTCGCCGCCGGCCACCATGGCTTGGCCCATGCCCAAGACGCGCCGCTGGCCGATGACGAGATCGAGCTGTCCGCCGACCAGCTGCAATATGACATCGACAAAAAGATCGTGACCGCGAGCGGCCAGGTGCTGGTACGCCATCAAGGCTATCTGCTGCGCGCCGACCGCGTGGTCTATGACGAAAATACCGGCCGCGCAGTCGCGGATGGCGATGTCAAACTGCGCGACCCCGAGGGCAATGTGCTGTCCGCGCCGCATTTCGAGCTGACCGATACGCTGAAGGAAGGCTTTGTCGAAAATGTCCGCCTGCTGCTGGAGGACGGCTCGCGGGTGGCGGCGCGTGAAGGCGTGCGCGAGGGCGGCAAAACCCGGTTCCGTGGCGCAGTGTATTCGCCTTGCCATGTCTGTTCGGAAAACGACCAGCCCTTATGGCAGATCAAGGCCGTCACCGTGACCCATGATCAGGACAAGAAGCGGCTGAAATACGACAATGTGCAGTTGGAGTTTCTTGGCCTGCCGGTGTTTTGGGTGCCCTGGCTCTCCCATCCCGACCCCAGTGTCGAGAAGGCCAGCGGCCTGTTGGTGCCGCAAGCCCGAGTCAGCCCGGAACTGGGTTTCGTGCTGGAAGTGCCCTATTTCATCAACCTGGCGCCGCATCGCGACTTGACCTTGACGCCGACCATAACCGCCAATGAAGGGCCATTGTTGGCGGCGGAATATCGCCAACATGTCGGCTTTGGCCGCTTCAAGATCGATGGCAGCTTGACCTATACCGACGCCCGCGACGACTTTAACGTCAAGACCGGCAAGCAGACCTTTCGCGGCCATGTCTTCAGCGACGGCATTTTCAATCATGGGGCCAAGAGCCGTTCGCGCTATGGCATTCGCTGGGCCAGCGATGACACCTTCCTGCGCCGCTATGACATTTCCAACGAAGACACCTTGCGCAGCCATTACACCTTTGAACGCTTCATGGGCCGCAGCTATCTGGCCGCCCAAAGCCTGGCCTTCCAAGGCCTGCGGGTGGAAGACGTCACCGGCCTGACGCCCTTTGTCTTGCCCAGTGTCGATTATTTTTATGAAAGCGCGCCGTTGTGGCGGGGCTTGCGGCTGGATGGGCGCCTCAACGCCCTGGCCCTCACCCGCACCAACGGCATGGACACCCGGCGCCTGATCGGCCAATTCGGCTTCAAGATGCCGCATTATTTCAGTACCGGCGTAGTGGCGGAATTGTCCGGCAGCGTACGCGGCGATCTTTATCATGTTTCCGACGCCGCCAGGCCCGACAGCGCTGTTTATGCCGGCGAAAATGGCTTTTCCGACCGCTTCTTGCCGCGCGCGGCGGTCAGCCTGAAATGGCCGCTGATCAACAGCCTGGGCCGTTGGACCCAAACCTTGGAACCGATGGTGCTGTTGGTGGCGGCGCGCGAGGGCGGCAATCCGGAAGCCATTCCCAATGAAGACAGCCGCGCCTTCGACCTCGATGACAATAACCTGTTCGATCTGGACCGGTTTTCCGGCCTCGACCGCTGGGAAGGCGGCAGCCGCGCCGCCTATGGCGCCCGCTGGGCCTTGCTGGGCAAGAAATTCGACCTCGATGTGCTGGTCGGCCAATCCTACCGCTTTGACGAGGATTCGGTGACTTTTCCCGACGGCACCGGCCTTTCCGGTAATTTTTCGGACTTTGTCGGCCGGGTCGCGGTCAATTTCACCAATGGCATAGAATTAACCCATCGTTTTCGAATCGACAAATCCGACCTGGCCATTCGCCGGAATGAGGTGGAAGCCAGAATCGGCAACCAAAACAACTGGATAACGGTCGGTTATGTGAAGCTGAACCGGGACCTGGACATCGAGGACCTACCCAATCGCGAGGAAGTCCGGCTCAGTGCGCAATTGCGGCTCTCGAAGCGCTGGCTGTTGCGTGGCGGCACAATTCAGGATCTCAGCAGCGGCCGCGATTCCATCGCGCAATCGGTTGGTGTCGTTTACCAAGACGAGTGTTTGGAATTTCGCCTTAATTACCGTAAAAACTTCACAGCGGATCGGGATTTCGAGCCTGGCACCACCATCACGGTGAATGTCAAACTTCGCAATCTCGGTTAATGGCGGTATGAAGCGTCAGCGTCTGGCCAATGATGGAAGGGGCATCCGGAGGCCGGTGCAAGGCGGGGGCGGCGAACAAACGGATGGAGTATTTGTGCAATGATTGAGCATGCCCGGCGTGCTGCCTGGACCCTATTGCGCCGTGCCGGGACAGCACATGCGAGCGCGGTGGGTGCCAGCCTGTTTGCCCTGCTCCTCGCCGGCTGGCCCGCACAGGCGCAAATTGCCTCGGTCACCGAAAATGTCGCCGAGGACCCGCAAAGCCAAATCATGCGGGCGGTGGCGATTGTCAATGAAGACGTGATCTCGGTATTCGATGTCGATCGGCGGCTGTCGCTGGTGTTGGCCTCCACCGGTGGCCGGCCCAGCCCGCAAGAAGTCGAGCAATTGCGCCAGCAGGTGTTGCGCGGCCTGGTCGATGAAAAACTGCAAATGCAGGAAGCTCGCGAACACGACATCAGCATCGAATCACAAATGCTGGATAATTATTTCGCCAATATCGCGCGCAATTTCAATCAAACCCCGGATCAGTTCGAAAACTTCCTGGAGGAAAACGGCACGTCCCGCGCAGCCCTGGAGGACCAGATCCGGGTTGAGGCGGCATGGAGCGAATTGGTGCAGCGGCGGCTGGAACCGCAGATCAATATCGGCGATGGCGAAGTCGAAGACGTGTTGCAGCGGCTGGAACAATCAAAAGGCGAGTTCGAATATAATCTGGCCGAGATTTTCCTCAGCTTTTCGCCAGAAAATGAAGCCCAGGTGCGGTTGACGGCAACCCGCATCGCTGAGCGGATCAAGGAAGGCGCGCCGTTCGAGGCCTTTGCCCGGCAATTTTCCGATTCCGCCACGGCGGCGGTCGGCGGCGACATGGGTTGGCTGGCGGAAAGCCAACTCAATGCCGACATTCGCCTGGCGGTGCGCGACATGCGCGTCAATGCCGTCAGCGAGCCGCTGCGCACCGCCGGCGGCTATCAAATTCTCTCCTTGCGCGACCGGCGGCGGATTTTGAGCGCCGACCCCCTGGATCAGCAATTCCGCCTCAAGCAAATCTTCTGGGCAGCTGAAGGCGGCGAAGCCCAGGACAAGGCGCCAATGGTTGCCGATTTGCGGCGGCGACTGCCGGCCACCATCGCATGCGACGAGGTAGAGCAATTGGCTGAACGGCTGGAGGCGACGCAATCCGGCGAACTGGGCGTGCTGCGCCTGCGCGACTTACCGCCGGAACTGCGCCAACAGGTTGAAGGCCTGGAAGCCGGCGATATTGCCCCGCCGCTTGCTTTCCCCGCCGGGGTGCGGGCCTTGGTGGTTTGCGAAACCCGGGAACCGCAGGTCCGCCCGCCAACCTATGACGATATTTACGACCAGCTCAGCCAGCAACGCCTGTCGATGATGGCGCGGCGGTATTTGCGGGATTTGCGCCGCGACGCGATCGTCGACTATCGCTGATCATGGCGCGGCTCGCACCCCTTGCGGTGACCATGGGCGAGCCTGCCGGCATCGGCCCGGAACTGGTGGCCAAGGCCTGGCTGGCCCGCCGCCAGGCTGGCTTGCCGCCATTTTATTGGCTGGGCGATGCCGCTGCCATCACCACCCATGCCGATGTGCCGGTCGCCCATATTGACGCGCCCGCCGCCGCCGCCGCCGCCTTTGCCGACGCGCTGCCGGTGCTGCCGCTGCCATTGCCGGCGACCGCAAGGCCCGGCCACCCTGACCCCGCCAACGCCGCAGCGGTGCTGGCGGCGATCGAACATGCCGTGGCCCATGCCCGCGCCGGCGCGGCGGCGGCGGTGATCACCGCGCCGGTGGCCAAGCATGTGCTGTATCAAGCGGGCATGACCCATCCCGGTCAGACCGAATTGCTGGCGGACCTATGCGGCCTGGCGGCCGATGATGTGGCGATGATGCTGGCGGCGCCTGCCTTGAAAGTGGTGCCGCTGACCATTCATGAAGCCCTGCGCGCGGTGCCTGACTTGATCAGCCGGGATTTGATCTTACGCCGCGCGCGGATCGTGCATCGCGCGATGCAGCGCGATTTCGGCCTGACAGCACCACGCCTGGCGATCACCGGCTTGAACCCCCATGCCGGCGAAAACGGTGCCCTGGGCCGCGAGGAAATCGAGGTCATCGCCCCGGCGATTGCCGCATTGGCGGCGGAAGGCATCGCCGTCAGCGGTCCCCATGCCGCCGACAGTCTGTTCCACGCCCAGGCTCGCGCCGGCTATGACGTGGCCTTGACCATGTATCATGACCAAGCGTTGATCCCGCTGAAAACCCTGGATTTTCACGGCGGCGTCAATTGCACGCTGGGGCTGCCGATCATTCGCACCTCGCCGGACCATGGCACCGCCTTCGACATTGCCGGCAAGGGTTGCGCCAATCCCGCCAGCTTCATCGCCGCGCTGGGTTTGGCCGGCAAGATGGCATCCGCCCGCTTGCGCCATGATCGATGACCCGCTGCCGCCCTTACGCGATGTAATCCGCCGCCATCAATTGGCGGCGCAAAAATCATTGGGGCAGAATTTTCTGCTGGACCTGAACTTGACCGGCCGCATCGCTCGCGCCGCCGGCCCGTTGACCGACGCCACGGTGTTGGAAATCGGCCCCGGCCCCGGCGGCTTAACGCGCGCTTTGCTGATGGCCGGCGCGCGCCATGTCGTGGCGGTGGAAACCGATCGCCGCTGCCTGCCCGCCCTGGCCGAAATTGCCGCCGCCTATCCCGGCCGTCTGAGCGTGCACCACGCCGACGCGCTGACGATTGACGAACCCGCCTTGCTGGCGTCGCTACCGCCGCCTTATCAGGTGGTCGCCAATTTGCCTTATCATGTCGCCACGGCGCTGCTGGTGAAATGGTTGCGCGCCGACCCCTGGCCGCCGTGGTGGCGCAGCCTGACGCTGATGTTTCAACGTGAAGTGGCGGACCGCATCATCGCGCAGCCTGGCACCAAGGCCTATGGCCGCCTGTCGGTGCTGGCGCAATGGCGAAGCCACGCACGGCGGCTGTTCGACCTGCCGCCAAAAGCCTTCACGCCGCCGCCCAAGGTCACCTCCTCGGTTGTGGCGCTGTCGCCGCATGCGCCGGTCATGGCCGTCACCCTGGCCGATTTGGAACGGGTGACCCAAGCCGCATTCGGTCAGCGCCGCAAAATGCTGCGCGCGGCGCTAAAATCGCTGACCCCAACACCGGAAACGCTGTTAAGCGCCGCCGAAATCGACCCCCAGGCCCGCGCCGAAACCCTTAACCTGAACGATTTTTGCCGCCTCGCCCAAGCCTATCGCGGGCTTATCGCAAGCCCTTGAAGGCATCAGCGGGGCGGCCGCCACGACATCGGCAAAGCCAGCGTCAGTCGCGCATTTCCCGCGAGCGTTTGGCCGCTGCGGCGACGGTATGGCGCATCAGATTGGCCAACCCGCCCTCGCCCATCAACACTTCCAGACCGGCCTGGGTGGTGCCGCCGGGGCTCGTGACTTGGCGGCGCAAATCGCGCGCGCTAATCTTGGACTGTCGCGCCAGCGCCGCTGCACCAGCGACGGTCTCGATCGCCAAATCGGTCGCAAGTTCGGGCGCCAGCCCCTGAACCTCGCCAGCCGCCGCCAAGCATTCGATAAGATAAAACACATAAGCGGGCCCCGACCCCGAAACCGCGGTGACCGCGTCCATGAGGTCTTCATCCTCGACCCAGCGGACATCACCAATGGCTCCGAGCAGATCGCCGCACAGCGCCCGCGACGGCGCGTCGACCGCCGGTTCGGCGCACAAGACCGTCATCGCGTGGCCAATCGCCGCTGGCGTGTTGGGCATGGCCCGAACGATGCCGCCGGCATCCGCCAACAAAGCCCGCATGCCGCCCAGGGTGCGACCGGCGGCCACCGACAGCACTAAGCATTCGCCACCCGCCAGAGCGGGCGCGAGCGTTGGCAGCACCGCGTCGAACATTTGCGGCTTGATCGCCAGCACGATGACCGCTGGGCGGCAATCGGCGGGCAGTTCAGCGCTGATATGCGACGGGTCCAATCCGGCTTCCACCGCGCGCTCGGGTCCGGCGGGCTCCACCACATGAACGGCGGCGGCGTCAATGCCGCCGGCCAGCCAGCCCTTCAGCATCGCGGCGCCCATATTGCCGCAGCCAAGCAGCAGCAAGGGCCGTTCGCGACTGATCGCAACCGTCATGGTCGTTTCCTCTTTCCCGATCTCGCTCTGGCGCGATGCCTTGGCCTCAGGCTTCGCCCACCGTCTCCAATAGGGCCGCTTCCAGCGCTTCTTGCGGCTTCTTGCCGGCCCACAGCACGAATTGAAATACCGGATAGAGCCGCTCACATTCGCTGATCGCGCATTGAATCAGCAATTCAGCATGATTGAGCGACATGCCGGAAACATCCTCGTCCAGAAACGTGGCGTGGCGGAACAACACAGTGCCGTCCTCGCTCCACAATTCGAAATGGCCCATCCACATCCGCTCATTAACCAGGGCCAGGGTTTCGTAAATCACCGGCCGCTTAGCTTCCGGCACCCGCATGTCGAAGGCGCACGCCACTTGCAATACGGTTTCTTCTTCACGCCAGAAAAACCGCAATTGATATTCGCACCAGGACCCCGGCACCACGGCGCTGACTTCGTCCTCGCTGGTGCGGTCATAGACCCAGTCCTGCTCGGCAACCAACTGCTCAAGCAAATCGAGCGGGTTGTGGAGCGCGGCAACTGGATCTTCAGAGGCTAAATTGGTCATTGCCAGTTTCCTTGTGCCAAGGCGCGGACGCGAGCGCGCGCGCCCGAGCGGCCTATTTGCAGGTGAAGAGGGCAAGAAGCAAGCGCTGTGCGCGGATGTGCCATTGGACCTCCCGGCCTAAACATGGCGCGCAATGGGACGTGCGACCCAGATATTGTATCACGTATGGCCAAAGCCACAACATACCCTGTCATGCCGCGTGGCTTGACGCAACCGTCTTTGCGAAATTTCATGGCCCAACTTGTCCGCCAAGGTCAGTGCCAAGAGGATTATTCGCCGCCGCCGGGGCTTTTACGGGCGGCCTTGGCCTTGGGCTTGGGCGCGGCTTGCGCGGATTCGAGCGCATCGAGGCGGGCCGCCAGCGCTTCGTTTTCCGCCCGCGCCTTGGCCGCCATCGCCTTGACCGCTTCAAATTCGTCACGACGGACCAGATCGAGATCCGCCAACCAGCGGTCGAAACGCGCCCGCAGCGCCTGCTCCACTTCGCCGCGCATGCCGCCCAGTACGCCCATTGCGCCGGTGGTCACCTTGGCCAGATCGTCGACGAATTTATTGTCGCTCTGCATGACATGCTCTCCTTAATGCTGCACATAGGCGTTTCAGCGGCAAAGCGCAAGCGCCCGGCCCTCGGGGCTTGACAGACCGGCCTTGGCCCGCAAGATCAGCGCCAATTCAGCAAAAGGCCCTTGTCCATGGCTTCCACCCTGCTTGCCGCAGCGCTCAGCTTTCCCAATATCGACCCCGCCATCCATATCGGGCCGATCGCCATCCGTTGGTATTCCCTGGCCTATATCGCCGGCATCGTGCTGGGCTGGTGGTATATGCTGCGGCTGATCGACCGTCCCGGCGCGCCGATGGCCAAACGGCATGTCGACGATTTCATCCTGTGGGCGACTCTGGGCATCATTTTGGGCGGCCGGCTGGGCTATGTGCTGTTTTACAATTTCAGCTATTATCTCGACCATCCCATCGACGCGCTGAAAGTGTGGGAAGGCGGTATGTCCTTCCATGGCGGGTTGTTGGGCACCACCCTGGCCATCATCCTGTTCACCCGCAAGCGCGGCATCAGCCTGCCGGCCTTCGCGGACCATGTCGCCTGCGTCGTGCCGATTGGGCTGTTTTTGGGCCGCATCGCCAATTTCATCAATGGCGAGCTGTTTGGCCGCCCCAGCGATGTGGGCTGGGCGATGGTGTTTCCCGACGGCGGCCCCTGGCCGCGCCATCCCAGCCAGCTTTATGAAGCCGGGCTTGAAGGCCTGGTGCTGTTCCTGATCTTGGCCTGGCTATTTTTTAAAACCGACGCGCGCGCCAAGCCGGGCTTGATCGCCGGTCATTTCTTTCTGTTTTATGGGCTGTTCCGGTTCATAGTTGAATTCACGCGCGAGCCTGATCCGCAATTGGGCGTGCTGTCCATCGGCATCACCATGGGCCAACTCTTGTCGCTGCCGATGATGATATTCGGTGCCGGCTTGATGATTTGGGCCTGGCGCCGGCCCGCGCGGTGACCCCACTCGGCGCCAAGCTGGCGGCGCTGATCCGCGCCAATGGGCCGGTTAGTGTCGAGACCTTCATGGCGCATGCGCTTTACGACCCGGCGCATGGCTATTACCGCCAGCGCCAGCCGCTGGGCGCGGCCGGCGATTTCATCACCGCGCCGGAAATCAGCCAGATGTTCGGCGAATTGATTGGCCTGTGGTGCGCCGAACGCTGGCTGGCGTCGGGCCAGCCCAAGCCCTGCGCGCTGATCGAACTGGGCCCTGGCAAGGGCACGATGATGGCCGACATCGTCCGCGCCACCGCCCGCGTGCCGGGCTTTGCCGACGCCAGCCGGGTCATGCTGGTCGAAACCAGCCCAAGCTTGCGGCGCCTCCAGGCCGCGCGGCTGCCACGGGCGCAATTTCATGACCAGCTGGCCGACATCGCGCCGGGCTTCAGCCTGATCGTCGCCAATGAATTTCTCGACGCGCTGCCGATCCGCCAATTCGTGCGCACCGGCGCCGGCTGGCGCGAACGCGGCGTCGGCCTTGAGCATGAGAGGTTCACCCCCATGGCATTGCTGGACCGACCCGATTGCGCGGCGCTGCTGCCAAGGGAATTCCACGACGCGCCTCAAGGCACTATTTTTGAACGTAATTTCGCCGCCGAAGCTATCATGACCGAGATCGGTCAACGCATCGCCAGGAGTGGCGGTTGGGCGCTGTTGATCGATTATGGTCCCGCCGCGCCGGCCTTGGGCGAGACCTTGCAAGCCCTGCGCGCGCACCAGCCAGCCCCGGTTTTCACCGCCCCGGGCGCCCAGGACCTGACCGCGCATGTCGATTTCACCGCCATGGCGCGGGCGGCCCGTGACGCCGGCGCGGCGGTTTTCGGGCCAGTCAGCCAAGGCCAATTGTTGGAGCGCCTTGGCATCGATCATCGCGCCGAGGCATTGAAACGCGGTCAGGACGCCCGTGGCCGTGCCGTCATCGAGGCCGCTCGCCAGCGCTTGATCGCACCGGCGCAAATGGGCACCTTGTTCAAGGCGTTGGCGGTTGGCCCTCAAGGCGCCGCCGCCCCACCTGGTTTCGAGGCCGCAATGTCATGACCCCGCCATTTGTAAGCGCGCCGATGCTGACGGCCCTGCCCGGCATTCGCCATGGCTTTTTCACCCGCCAAGGCGGCGTCTCGACCGGGGTATACGCCAGTTTGAACTTGGGTGCGGGCTCCGCCGATGCCGCTGGCAATGTGACGGAAAATCGCGCCCGTGTCGCAGCCCGGCTCGGCACGGCCCATATCCAGACACTCTATCAGGTCCACGGCAATGACGCGGTTTTGATCTCCCAGCCGCTCACATTGGAAGCCAGGCCGCAAGCCGACGCGCTGGTAACCACCCAGCCAGGCTTGGCCCTTGGCGTGCTCACCGCCGATTGCGTGCCGGTGCTACTGGCCGATGGCCAAGCCCAGGTGATCGCCGCCGTTCATGCCGGATGGCGCGGCGCGCTGGCGGGCATTGTCGCCCGCACCTTCGCCGTCATGACCGCGCAGGGCGCCGAACCCAGCCGCATTCAGGCCGCCATCGGGCCGGCAATCGCGCAAACCTCCTATGAAGTGGGCGAAGAGGTGCGCGCCCGCTTCCTGGCCGAAGGGGACACAGGCGACGGGGCCTTTTTCCGGCCCGCCGCCGCGCCGGGCAAATGGCTGTTCGACCTGCCCGGCCTGGTCGCCGCCAGGCTGCGCGGCGCGGGAATCAGCGCTGTCGAGACCTTGGCGCACGACACCTATGGCGAGGAAGCGTTGTTTTATTCCTTTCGCCGCGCCACCCATCGCGGCGAGCCAGATTATGGCCGGCAAATCTCGGCAATCCTGATCGCCGCCGATAATGCCGACGACAAAACCAGGGCGGCGGAATGAATGCAGCGTTTACACGGCGCCATAGCCTTGCTAAGCAGCGGCGCAACAGCCAATCAATCGGTGGAAACGCGTCATGAAATTGCTGGCCGGCAACAGCAACCCGCCCCTGGCCGAGGCCATCGCCGCCTATCTCAATATTCCGCTGACCAAGGCATCGGTTAGGCGCTTTTCGGATGAGGAAATTTTCCTCGAAATCCATGAAAATGTGCGCGGCGAAGATGTCTTCATCATGCAATCAACATCCTATCCAGCCAATGACAATCTGATGGAATTGCTGATTTGCTGCGACGCGCTGAGGCGCTCGTCGGCGCGGCGGGTGACGGCGGTGATTCCCTATTTCGGCTATGCCAGGCAAGACCGCAAACCCGGTCCACGGACGCCGATTTCAGCCAAGCTGGTGGCCAATCTGATTACCACGGCGGGCGCCAACCGGGTTTTGACCATGGACCTGCATGCTGGCCAGATTCAGGGCTTTTTCGATATCCCGACCGACAATCTTTATGCCGCCCCGGTGATGGTGCGCGACATTCGCGAGAATTTCGACACTGGCAACCTGATGATCATCTCGCCCGATGTCGGCGGCGTGGTGCGCGCCCGCGCCATCGCCAAGAGGCTGGGCGTGCCGCTGGCCATTGTCGACAAACGCCGCGAACGCGCCGGCGAATCGGAAGTGATGAACATCATTGGCGAGGTCGACGGCCATGACTGTATCCTGGTCGACGACATCGTCGACAGCGCCGGCACCTTGTGCAATGCCGCCGACGCCTTGATCCGCGAGGGTGCGAAAAGCGTTTCCGCCTATGTCTCGCATGGCGTGCTGTCGGGCGGCGCGGTGGCGCGGGTGGGCGCGTCTAAACTGGCATCACTGGTGATCACCGATTCCATCCACGCCACCGAAGCGGTGCGGGTGAGCCAAAAAATCCGCCGCCTCACCATCGCCCCGCTGCTGGGCGAGGCGATCCGCCGCATCAGCCTGGAATCCTCCGTCTCCAGCCTGTTCGATTAGCGGAACGGCGCGAGGCAAGCGCGGCCTTGCGTTTTGCTGGCCCATGCGCTAAAGGGCGCGGCTTATCGCCGGACAACATCCCTGGAGGCGTCCGGCTGAACCCAAGGAGAATATCATGGCAGAAATCGTTAACCTCGCGGTCAAGCCGCGGGAGCGAGCCGGCAAGGGAGCCGCTCGTGCAGCGCGTCGCGAAGGCTTGGTGCCGGGCGTGGTCTATGGCGACAAAAAAGCCCCGGAAATGATCAATATCGAGCGTCCGGAGCTGATCCGCATCATCAATCGCGGCCATTTCCTGAACTCGATTTTCGAAATCGAGTTGGGCGGCAAGAAGCAGCGGGTGCTGCCGCGCGACCTACAATTGCACCCGGTCACCGACCTTCCCCTGCATATTGACTTGTTGCGGGTGTCGAAGGGCGCCAGCGTGGTGATTGAAGTGCCGGTGCATTTCACCGGCCACGGCGCGTCGCCCGGCTTGAAGCGCGGCGGCGTGCTCAATATCGTGCGCCATGAAGTGGAAGTCGAATGTCCGGCCGATTCCATCCCCGAACAGATTGAAATTAAACTCGACGGGTTGGACATCAACGACAGCATTCACATTTCGGCGGTGCCGCTGCCGCAAGGCGTGAAGCCCACCATCACCGACCGCGACTTCACCATCGCCACCATCGCGCCGTCGAGCGGTGCCCGTTCGGAAGCCGCTGGCGAAGGCGAGGACGAAGGCGAAGCCGAGGGCGAATAGACTTGAGCAAGAGGCCGAGGCGGCGGCGATGGCCAGCCGCCCGGCCTTGATGGCTGGGGAACGGCAATGCTGCTGCTGGTCGGCCTTGGCAATCCTGGTCCGCGCTATGCCGGCAATCGCCATAATATCGGTTTCATGGCCATCGACCGGATTGCCGCGCGCCACGGTTTTTCACCGCCGCGGGACCGCTTTGCCGGTGAATGCCGCGAAGGCCTGCTGGACGGTAACAAGGTGCTGCTGCTCAAACCGCTCACCTATATGAACCGCTCTGGCCAGGCGGTTGGCGAAGCCGTGCGCTTTTACAAGCTGGCCCCTGCCGATGTCGCCGTGCTTTATGACGAAATCGATTTGGCGCCGGGCAAGCTGAAGGTCAAGCAAGGCGGCGGCGCCGCCGGCCATAATGGCATTCGCGACATCGCCAGCCATATCGGACCGGATTTTCGCCGGGTCCGCCTGGGTGTGGGCCATCCCGGCGCCAAGGAACTGGTGGAACGCCATGTCCTGTCGGATTTCGCCAAAGGCGAACAGGCCTGGCTGGAGCCGTTGCTGGACGCCGTCGCCGCCGCGGCGCCGTGGCTGGCGCGGGGCGCGGATGCACGCTTTGCCAGCGATGTCGCGCTGCGCCTAAAACCCAATGACAAGAACCCGCAAAACAAGGAATCACACTGATGGGCTTTCGCTGCGGCATTGTCGGTTTGCCGAATGTCGGCAAATCGACGCTTTTCAACGCGCTGACCGAAACCGCGGCGGCGGCGGCGGCGAATTATCCCTTTTGCACCATTGAACCCAATGTCGGCCAAGTACCAGTACCCGACCCAAGGCTGGAAACCATCGCCAAGATCGCCCAATCGGCCAAAACTATCCCCACCCAATTGGCCTTTGTCGATATCGCTGGGCTGGTGCGGGGCGCCTCCAAGGGCGAAGGCCTGGGCAATCAGTTCCTGGGCAATATTCGCGAAGTCGATGCCATCGTCCATGTGCTGCGCTGCTTCGAGGATGGCGACATCACCCATGTCGATGGCCGCATCGACCCCTTGGCCGACGCCGAGACGGTGGAAACCGAATTGATGCTGGCCGATTTGGACAGCCTGGAACGGCGGCTTGACGGCTTGACCAAAAAGGCCCGCGGTGGCGACAAGGAAGCGACCGCGCAAAAACAACTGGTCGAAAAACTGATTCCAATTCTGGCCGATGGCAAACCGGCGCGGACCTATGTCGCGACCGATGAAGAAGAAGCCAAGCGCCTGAAGGCCTTGCAATTATTGACCACCAAACCAGTGCTTTATGTGTGTAATGTGGATGAAGCGGCGGCGGCCAGCGGCAATGCGCTGACCGAAAAAGTGGCGGCCAAGGCGGCGGCGGAAAAGGCGGCGGTGGTGGTGATCTCCGCCGCCATCGAAGCCGAGATCGCGCAAATCGACGATGACGCCGAGCGCCGCGATTTCCTGGAATCGATCGGCCTGGCGGAAACCGGCCTGGCGCGGGTGATCCGCGCGGGCTATGGCTTGCTGAACCTGATCACCTATTTCACCGCCGGGCCCAAGGAAACCCGTGCCTGGACAGTGCGGCGCGGCGCCCGCGCGCCGGAAGCAGCCGGGGAAATCCACACCGATTTCGAGAAGGGCTTCATTCGCGCCGAAGTCATTGGCTATGACGATTTTGTCAGCAATGGCGGCGAACAGGGCGCCAAGGACGCCGGCCGCATGCGCGTGGAAGGCAAGGACTATGTCGTCGCCGACGGCGACATCATGTTGTTTCGTTTCAACGTCTGAAGCCGGAAATCGCTATGCTTTATTGGGAAGACCTTGTTGAAGGCGCGGTGCTGGAAACCGAAACTGAGCTTGTTACCGCCGAGGATATCCGCGCATTCGCCGCCCGCTTTGACCCACAGCCCTTTCATTTGTCGGATGCGGGCGCCAAGGGCACGCATTTTGAACGCATGGCGGCGTCTGGCTGGCACACCTGCGCGATCAGTTCCGGCCTGATGACGCGCAAATTCATGGCCCTCAATATGGCCGGGCTGGGCTCGCCGGGCATTGATGAAATCCGCTGGCTGAAACCGGTCTATGCCGGCGACCGGCTGAGCGCCAAGTCTGAAATCCTAGAAACCCGCGCTTCCGCCAGCCGCCCCGGCGTCGGTTTGATCCGCAACCGCCTGACCACCCAAAACCAGGATGGCGAAGCGGTCATGACCATGCTGGGCACCTTGTTTGTGCGCCGCCGGCCAATCCCAGCCTGATGATCGCAGGGCTTCGAGAACCCGGTTAGCGCTTCAGGGCTTTTTCCAAGCGCAGGCGGCGGGCCGGCGGTTCCGGCGCCAAGATCGGCAAGCCGTCGCCGTCACGATCGTCGCGCAGGCTGGGCAGTCGCCATTCCGAGCCCAGCGCCCAATTCTTGAACGCGGCGCCAGGCATCGCGCGGGCAATGTAATAGCCCTGGCCGTAATCGCATTCGAGCCGACTCAGGATGTCGACATGCTGGCGGTTCTCCACCCCTTCAGCAACTACATGCAGTCCCAGATTATGCGCCAGGTCGATCGTGGAGCGCACAATCACCACATCGGATTCGCTGTTGAGCATGTTGGTGACGAAGCGGCGGTCGATCTTCAATTCGGCCAAGGGCAATTGCTGCAAATAGGACAAGGAAGAATAGCCGGTGCCAAAATCGTCGATCGATAATTTAACACCGATATCGGCGATTTTATTGAGATTGGCGAAGGCCCGCTCCGGGTCCAGGGAAATCGCCGTTTCGGTGATTTCCAACGTCAGTCTTTCACTGGCGATAGCACGGTCGCCGATCAAGGAACTTAGCAATTCCGGCACCGTTGGGTCATGCAATGTGCGCGGCGAGAGGTTGATGGCCACGTCCAGGATCAAACCTTCCGCCTCCCAGGCCAACATCTGATCCAACACCGCCTCGACAATCAAACGGGTCAGCGGAATGATCAGGCCACTGCGTTCGGCATGGACGACAAATTCCTCGGGCGACACCCGGCCCAGACGGGGGTGATTCCAGCGCGCCAGAGCTTCGACCTGGCTGATACCCCAGCTTTGCAGATTGAGCTTGGGCTGAAATTCCAGGCCCAACTGCCGGCCCTCGATGGCCTCGCGCAATTCACCCGACAGGCGCAATTGGCGGATGTTGGAACTGTCGAAGGCCGGATCATAGCTGACCACCTTGGTGGGACCGGCCTTGGCCGCGTACATGGCAACGTCCGCGCATTGCATCAGCTTGCCCGGCTCCTGCGCGTGCAAGGGGTAAATGCCAATGCCGATGCTGGCCCCAACCTCTAGCCGTAAATCGCCCATCACCGTCACCGGTTGAACGATCACATCGGCCAAGCGTTCGGCGATTTGCCGGGCACGCGGCAGCGCCGCGCCGGGCAACAGCACCGCGAATTCATCGCCGCCCAGCCGCGCCACGGTATCGCCGTCGCGGACCGGTCCGGCCAGCCGCTTGCCCAATTCCACCAAAAGCATATCGCCGACATGATGCCCCAGCGTGTCATTGACGTCCTTGAAGCCATCTAGGTCCAGCATCAACAGCGCGACATAGGCATTGTCCCGGCGAGCAGCCTGAACCGCATGATTGAGCCGATCGCCCAGCAGCACCCGATTGGGCAGGCCGGTCAGGGCGTCATGCAGTGCCTGATGCTCCAATTGCCGCTCGCGGCGGCGCAATTCGGTCACGTCGCGGACAATGGCGATCATCACCACGTCTTCGCCGAATCGGGTCTCGGTCAGGCACAGATCGATGGGAAAGCCGGTGCCGTCGCCCTTAACGCCGAGAGTCGCGCGGTGGCCTTGGCCAACGCAATAATGTTCGCTGCGGGGATCTGAACAAGCCTTGTAGCCGGGCACCAGTTGTTCGGCCCGCAAGCCCTTCATGTAGTTGGCGCTATAGCCGAAGATCGCGGCGGCGGCGGCGTTGGCCATGGTCAGACGGCCGGCGGTGTCGATAATCAATATAGCGTCGAAATTGGCTTCCACGATATGCCGCATCAACGCATCAAGGCGTTTGATTTCAAGGCCTTGGATATCGCTGAAGTCAGCCCGGACACGGGTTTTGGCAGCCCGCAATTGGCGGCTGTAGCGGGCCAGCAGCGACCCGCTGGAGGGCTGCGCGCCCATCCCCGCGATACTCGACATCGGCTTTGCCATTGCCCCATCCACAGCTGTACAGGCGCAACAGACTAGGCGCGACGTCTCAAAAACCGGTTAAGGCGCGGGCGCGGAACCGAAAACCGCCGCGAATGCTTGGCGCAAGGCATGGTCGACCGACGCCATGTCCGCGGGACGGCCCAGCGCCGCCAAGCTTGTGACGCCATAATCGGGCAAACCGCATGGCACGATGCCGCCAAAATGGCTGAGATCCGGATTCACATTCAGCGCAAAGCCGTGAAAGCTGACCCAGCGGCGCACCCGCACGCCAATGGCGCCGATCTTCTCTTCTCGGCCATCATCATGCCTGACCCAAACGCCGACCCGGCCTTCACGCACTTCCGCCGCCACCCCCAAAGCCGCCAACGCCTTGATCAATACCGCTTCCAAATTATGGACAAAGGCCCTTAAGTCATTACCACGTTTTGACAAATCAAACATGACATAACCCACGCGCTGGCCCGGGCCATGATAGGTATATTGCCCGCCACGGCCGCTGGCATAGACCGGGAAGCGCTCTGGTTGCAGCAAATCCTGGGCGCGCGCGCCGGTACCGGCGGTATAAAGCGGCGGATGCTCCAACAGCCAGATCGTTTCAGGCGCGCTGCCGCCACGAATGGCGGCAACGCGCTGCTCCATCCAAGTGACCGCTTCGTCATAGGCCACCAACTGACGGCTGTGGCGCCATTCGATATCGCGGTCCCAGGGCATGACTTGACTGTGCATCGGCGTTCGATAGCAGCAGGCGAGCAAGCCGGCAAGCATCCGGCTTTAACCGCTTGCTAACCAGAGTTGCCCAATAGTGCGGCCATGGCAAAGACATCCGTCATCAATGCGTTGAACAAAGTCGCGGTCGAGGTCTCCGTGGTCCTTGGCCGCACCAGCATGCCCATCCGGCATTTGCTGAAAATGGGCCGTGGCGCGGTCATCGACCTCGACGCCCATCAAGACGAGCAAGTCTGGGTCTATGGCAATGGCGAACTGATCGCGCGCGGCGAAGTGGTAATCGTCGGCGACCGCATCGGCGTCACCATTACCGAATTGATCGACGAAAACTCGGATATCTAGCGGTTGCGCCTGACGCGGGCATTTGCTATCTCGGCGCCGATCATGCGGTCGTGGCGGAATTGGTAGACGCGCAGCGTTGAGGTCGCTGTGGGGTAACTCCCGTGGAAGTTCGAGTCTTCTCGACCGCACCAAACCTTCTTTCGACGGCTTTGATTTGTCCGCTTCAGGTCGGCAACCACTGGATGGCTGCGGCCTTACCCGTCATCGCGCGGTATAACCGCCATCCAATAGCAATTCAGCGCCATGCATAAAGCTTGCTTCATCCGAGGCCAGGAAGCGCACACCCGCGGCGATCTCCGCAGGTTCGGCCATGCGGCCAAGCGCATGCGCGCTGGACGAGAGATCATAAGCTTTTTGCGCGGAGTCGATGACGCCAAGATCGACATAACTTTGAAAGATCGAAGTCACCATATTGGTATTGACGCCTCCCGGATGCACCGAGTTCACCCTGATCTTGTATCCCAGTGCGCTGAATTCCAATGCCAGCGCTTTGGTCAGCAAGCGCACAGCTCCCTTGCTGGCGCAATAAGCCGCGTTGAAATCAGCGCCGACCATGCCGGCGATCGACGACATATTGATGACCGAGGCACCGCCACGCCGCAGTTTGCCACTTTCGCGCAGCAACGGCAGCGCCTTCAATATACCAAGAAAGACGCCATCGACATTCACCGCCTGAGTTCGCCGCCAGCTTTCCAGGGTCATGTTCTCGAATTTTTCAACGATGTCGATGCCAGCATTGTTGACCAGAATATCGAGCCGGCCATGGCGGGCGCGGACATCGGCAACCGCTTTTTCCCAGCTCTCGGGACTGGTGACATCAAGCGCCAGCCAATCACCGTCCTTGGCGTGCCCCGCACCGGGAAGATCCGCGGCCACAACCGTTGTTCCCGCCGCCGCCAGCGCCTTGCAAATGGCAGCGCCAATGCCGCCACCGGCGCCGGTGACAATCGCCACCGCATCCCTCAACCCGTCCATCATCGCATCTCCCTGTTGCGCCATGATCAGGTCGCCACCCATCCGCCATCGACCGGCAGGCAGGCGCCCGTGACAACCCGCGCCGGCTCGCTTGCCAGATAAAGCACCGCGGCAGCCGATTGGTCGGGCGTAATCCGTTCCTTGATGTGATGCACCGAGAGAAAGGCGTCATAAGCCTCGTGCTCGCTGATTCCAAGCTTGCCCGACAATTCGGCCGCTGAATGTTCGACCATTTTGGTGTCGACAAGGCCCGGGCAAATGGCGTTGACGGTTATCTTGTGCGGCGCCAGTTCGGCGGCCATGGTCTTGGTCAATCCAATCACCCCATGCTTCGCGGCGCAATAATGGCCGAATCCTGGCGCCCCAACCAGCCCGGCAGCTGAGGCGACATTGATGATGCGCCCGCCCCCGGCTGCGATCAGATGCGGCACGACGCTGCGCGTGACCCGCCATAGGCCGGTCAGATTCACGTCGATCATGGTCAGCCAACGCGCCTCCGACATTTCATGGACCGGCTCATTGCCCGACAAAATGCCTGCATTGTTGACCAAAATATCAATGCGCCCGAATGTATCGGCCGCAGCCTTGACCAGGGCGTCGATCTGCTGCTGGTTACGCACATCGCACGACCGCGCCACAACCCGACGACCTAGCCCGCTAATGGCGTCAGCGACCGCGTCCAATTCGGCCGTTGTCGCCAGCGGATAATCGACCGTCGCCAGCGCCGGCTCGCCAATATCGCAAATGGCGACATCGGCGCCAGCCCGCGCCAGTTGCAGCGCAATCGCACGCCCCTGCCCTCGCGCCGCACCCGTCACAATGGCCGTACGTCCCGCAAAGTCGGTGCTGCTGCTCATGCCATTTCCAATGCCGTGATTGTTCAACGCCTGTAAACGGGATCGTCGCGGTCGCGACGGCCCCAGGTGAAATCCCAGCCAGGGACATCACCAAAAGCGCCCGTGGCGGGTTCGACGCGGGTCAAATCCAGCACCACGCGCCGGTCGGCGATCTTCCATTCCCCGTCGCGTCGCTCCAGGCGGTCGATATAACGATTATAAACCGTCACATGCTCGCCGCTCATGGTCTCGCTGAATGAGATGCAATAGGTTTCTGTCAACGCCATATCGCCATGAAGATCGCAACTAAAATTGCCGATAACATGCTGGCACTGTTTTATATTCTCGCGTTCCCAATCGACAATCCACTGCGCGAAGTCGATGCCGAGCCCCTTGAACATGCCATGGTCGTCGGTTGCATCCTCGTGATAGACGGAACGGATCAACGCCACGTCGCCGCGATCGACGCCGCGGCAATAGCGGGTCATGACTTCGTAGATTTTTTGCCGGTCGATCAATGCCCGCAAATCAGCTTCAAGGTCAGCCATCTTGCCCCCCAAACCTGGCTTGACCGCCAGCATGGCGCCACCGTCTTCGCGGAATTATTTCAAGCTACAGTATGTGCAGCGTCGGAAGGCCGCACCTCTAACAAGCGCTAGGCGCAAGCAGCCGGCGCGCCTGCCGCGCAACCCTTGGAAAACGCCTGTCGCCGCCACGACCGCCAGCGCCATGACAGCATCGGCTTTGCCGACGCCAATGTTTTTGTTATAATGCACGTTATAAAAAAATCACAATGGGCGCGGCGCGCCCGGACCTGTTCAAGGAGCGAGGATCATGGCAACTCGAATCGACGCCCGTGAAGAGCCCAAAACCTATCCGTTTTCGCCCAAGGCGTTGCGGCCCAAGGCGCGTGGCGACAAGATCACCGGCGACCGCTATTACAGCAAGGACTTCGCCGAGCGCGAATGGCAGCAGATGTGGAAGCGGGTCTGGCATGTCGGCGGCCGGGTTTCGCAATTGCAGGAACCGGGCGATTATATCGTCCATGATTTCTGGCATGAATCCGTGATCATCGTAAAACAGAAGGATGGCGGCATCCGCGCCTTCTTCAATGTTTGCCTGCATCGCGGCAACCGCCTGCTGATTGGCGAGGAAGGTGCCGTGAACGGTCATTTCAGTTGCGCCTATCATGGCTGGAAATGGAATATCGACGGCGCCCTGGACTGGGTTCAAGACGCGGAGGATTTCCCCCAAGGCAACCCTTGCGGCAAGCTGCGGCTGAAGGAACTGCCCTGCGACAGCTGGGGCGGTTTCATCTTCTGGTCGTTCGACCCCAATGCCATGCCATTGCGTGACTATCTCGACCCGATTCCGGAATTATTGGGCAACCGCGACCTCGACAATTATATTCGCGTTGTCTGGCGCACCTTGCGGGTCAACACGAATTGGAAATTCGCTTCCGACAATTTCAACGAATCCTATCATATCCCGTCGGTGCATCCCCAGTTTCAGCCAATGATCGACGATCATTATTCCACCACGATTTTCGAAATGTATCCGTCCGGCCACAATCGGATGATCGAGAAATTGCAGCCGTCCAGCCGCTGGCCCGACGCCCAGCAGATGAAGCCCTTATGGGCGCAGGTATTGCAGGAGTGGGACATCGACCCCGCTGCCTATGACGGCCGCGCCCAACAAGCACGGCTTGCGCTGCAACAAGCCCGCCGCCGACTGGGCCCAGCGCGCGGCTATACCTATTTCAACGCGCTGACGGATGATGAATTGACAGATCAGTTTCATCATACCTGCTTTCCCAATCTCACATTGACCGGCACGCCTGAAGGTTTGCATGTCTTCCGCACCGAACCAGACCCCGAGGACCCCAATTGGTCGACCTTCGATTATTGGTATCTGGTACCGCCAGTGGAAGGCGCAACTGAAGTGCCGACACTTTATGGCATGCGCCCCTATGCGGAAGCCGAGCATGAAGCCGGCAGCTTCGACGACTATCAAACCTCGCTGCCGCAAGGCGATTTCCTCATCCAGGACCTGGGGGTCGCGGTCACCCAACAACAGGGCCTGCGGTCAATGGCGTTCGAAGACGCTTATCTGGCCGAACAGGAAACCCGGGTCCGCCGCTTTCATGAAGTGATCAACGACTATCTGGAGGGCCGCCGATAAGTCTGCACGGTGGTGAAAGGCTAACCTGCGCCATCATTGCCGGACGCGCTAATCGACCAAAATCTTGGCGATGATCTCATGCTGGATTTCGGCCGAGCCGCCAAAAATGGTCGAGGCACGGGCATTGAGATAGAGCCCGGTAGGCCAGGCCGCCGCCGCTGGACCCAGTGCCTGATCGGCGGTATCCAGCGTTAGGGCTTCATGCTGATCGGCCCAGCCATAGGGGCCAACGGCTTCCAAGGCCAATTCCGTCGCCTCTTGGATGAGGTGACTGCCGCGCAGCTTCATCAGCGAGGCGGTGGCGTGACCAATCCCCTCACCGCCTGTCGCCGCCGCCAACAGCCGCGCCTCGGTCGCTTGCAAGGCTTGTTGGGAAATCTCCAGCCGTGCCAGCCGGTTAGCAAAATCATCGTCCCTCAACAGGGTGCCCGGCCCGGCCGGCACCCGCGCGGCGATTTGGCGGACCCGGCCCAAAATAGCCTTCACCCGGGCTGAAGGCGAGCCACCGCCGCGTTCATATTCCAGCAGATATTTGGCGACGGTCCAGCCATCATTTTCTTCGCCAACCAAATTTTCGGCCGGCACCCGCACTTGATCGAAAAACACCTCATTGACTTCATGCTCACCGGAAATCGAAATGATCGGCCGGACTTGAATGCCCGGCGTGTTCATCTCGACCAGCAAGAAACTGATGCCCTGTTGACGCTTTTCCGTCTTTTGGGTGCGCACCAGAAGGAAAATCCAATTGGCGACATGGGCATGGGTGGTCCAGATCTTGGCGCCGTTCACGATATAATGCTCGCCATCGCGCTCGGCACGGCATTGCAGCGACGCCAGGTCGGACCCCGCTTGTGGCTCGGAATAGCCTTGGCACCAATAATGCTCGCCCGACAAAATGCGCGGCAGGAAGAATTGCTTTTGCGCGTCGGTGCCAAAACGCATCAACACCGGCCCACACATTTGCAAACCCATCGCTGGCAAGATCGGGGTGCCCGCCTCGGCGCATTCCTGATGAAAAATATAGCGTTGGCTCAGCGACCAACCGGTGCCGCCATATTCACGCGGCCAGCTTGGCGCAATCCAACCTTGTTCATACAGGATTTGGTGCCAGCGTCGCGCCAGCGGTGGTTCCGCGAACACCCCGGTTTGCAATGCCGCCCAGGCGCGCAGCTCGGGGGTGAATTTTTCGGCCAGGAATGTGCGCACCTCATCGCGAAAGGCGCCATCCTCGGGGCTTTCCCTGTTCATGGCATCGGTCATTGCTCAGCCTCCGCTGCCGCCGCGCGGTAGCGGCGCAAATGAAAGTCCGGCGGTCCGAACTGGCGTTCAATCACCATCGCGCGCTTGAAATAGGCGCCCAGCGCCAATTCCTCGGTGATGCCAATGGCACCATGAATTTGGATCGCCTGCTGACCAATAAAGCGGCAAGCCTCGCCAATGCTTAGCTTGGCCGCCGACACCGCGCGCCGCCGCGCTGCTGGCGCCGCGCCCAAGCTGAGCACCGCCGCCGCCGCCATCGACCGCGCCTCTTCCAGCGTCACCCACAAATCGGCGATGCGGTGGCGCAGGACTTGGAAATCCGCCAGCCGGCGGCCGAATTGCCGGCGCTCGCGGGCATAGGCCAGGGTGTCCTCATAAAGCCGGCCCAACACGCCCAATGCTTCGCCGCAGATCGCTGCCGTCGCCCGGTCGATGACCTGCTCGATCAGGTCATGGCCGCCGCCAAAGGTGCCAATAATATCGCCAGCATCCAACTGCACTTGCCGCAGGCTCAATTCGGCGGCCTGGTATCCATCCACCGTTGGATAGCCGCGCAACGAAACACCGGGGCGGTCCTTTTCAATGACAAACACAGTGATGCCCGCGCTGTCGTTGACTGCGCCATCGGTGCGGGCGCTGAAGATTAGATGGCTGGCCCAGGGCGCCGCATAAACCAGAGCCTTGGCGCCGTCGACTACGAAACCGCCCTGTCCGTCGGCGACCGCGCGGGTGGTGACATGGCTGGGATCATAGCGGCCTTCCGCTTCATAAAGGCCGCAAGCGATCACCAGATCGCCGCTAGCAACCTGGCCCAGCAATTTTTGCTGATCTTCGTTGCCATGCTGTTCCAGCAGCCAACCCGCCATCAACACTGTGCTGAGATAAGGCTCGATCAACAGGCCGCGGCCCAGTTCCTCGGCTAGCACCAGCAGGTCCAGCGGCTGACCGCCTAACCCGCCAAAATCCTCAGCAAAAGGTGCTGCCAAGATGCCCAGTTCCTGACCCAATTGCCGCCACAAGCGCGCGTCCCAGCCCGCCTCCGACGCCACCGCCCGGCGCCTGGCGTCGATATCATATTCGCTTGCCAAATAACGCGCGAGGCTGTCGCGGATCAGCGCTTGTTCCTCGCTCAGTCGAACGTCCATGCCTCATCTGCCTGTATGGAAGCGGCCATATCGCGGGCACAGTCGGCGCGGACGTTGCCACGTCCGCGCCGACCGCACCCGGCCAGCTTGTTATTTCGAGAGGTATTTGTCCAGCGTTTGGGCAAAATGGCGGATACGTACTTCCTGATAATTGCCCAAATGCACCAAGCCGTTTTTCGACGCCTTCAAGCCGGCATGAACATGCGGCAGATTATCCCAATCCTGATCAAACACACCGCCTTGCACCGCCATCTCCGGCACCGCCGACCAGGACTCATGTTCATCCAACATCTTCATCGGCACCGAACGCGGTTTGGGTTGACCCTTAGGCACGCGGGTCAGCCGGCGCACCTCCATCAAGGTCCGGTCCTGATCCGGCCAAGGCCGCCAGCGATAAACGATATTCGGTGGAAAGCCACCCCAGGGCGAGAAATTGGGAAACACATTATAGGTAAAAGCGTCGAGCATTTCCGCATCCGACACATTGGAAAAATCACGGCCCGACTCTTGGGCCAACCGCTCGCGATTGACCGCGGCGAACGCCGCCCGCGCGGTTGAACCCGCAGGCACTTCCACTTTCAGCCCCTCCACCGCCGCGCGGCCATTATAGCGGATCATTTGATCGGCGACCCATTGCTCGCTTTGCTTCTGGTCAGCCAAATGCGGCGACGTGACCGCAAAAGGCGTGATCGCCAAATTCACATGATCGCCATAAATGCTGTATTTTGTGTTGGCGTCACCAGCGAATGGCAAAATTTGCGGATGCGTGGCAATTGAATGCCAAGCCTCCATAAAGGCCTCGGCACAGGCCTTCCAATTGGCCGAAACCGGCTTGGCCAGCCATGTGGTGGTAACGCATTCTTCATGCGCCCAGCGCTTATGCTGTTCCGGCAAAGGATGAAGATATTCCTCAAGGCTTGGTCCGCCGGGATTTTCCTTGACGAAAATATAGCCAGCCCAACGCCCGACTTGGGCTTCCGGCAATTTCAGATCCTGTTTGTTCAAATGCGCGAAATCCCATTGGCACGGCATCTGGTCGAAAGTGCCGTCCAAATTCCAGGTGAAGGCATGAAACGCGCATTTGAATTTTTGCGCGCAGCCGCTTTCATCGCGCAATTTGCGACCCCGATGCAGGCAGACATTGTGAAAGGCCTTAACTGCGCCATCATGCTGACGAACGATCAAATATGAGCGGCCAACATTTTCATAGACGACATAATCGCCTGGATCCGGCAACTCCTCCTCGCGGGCCGCAAACTGCCAGACATTCGGCCACATCTTTTCGACTTCCTTGCGGAAAAAGTCCGGACTGACATAGCGCGCCGCGTCGATCGGTTGCGACCCCAAATCGGTATAGGAGTCTTCCAACAGAAATTCCGGAACCGGATTGGTGTCGGCCTTGGCATAATCGTCCCAGCCTGGCCCGGGGCAACGGTCCTCGGCCGGCGGCAAATTTCGGCTTGGCTTATTCATGACCTTCTCCCAATCCTTTTTTCAAAATTGCGGCCCCTGTTCAACAACCGCGATCACATCGCGGCCTCTAGAATGTGCATTACATCTTGCGCATTGGTCAGCGGCCGCGGGTTGGTTCTGCCCCAAATATCATGCAGAGTATTTTCAGCGATGATCGGCAAATGGCGCTCCTCGACACCGACATCGCGCAACCGGCGCGGCAGTCCAAGGCCAGCGATAAAGTCATCCAGCACCGTTGCCGCCGGCCGCTCCGGCTGGCCAAAGGCGCGGCTGATGCGGGCCTGCCCCTCGCTGGCAACGGCCGCATTCCAATCCTGAACGAACGGCGCCATCACACAAGACGTATAGCCATGCGGTACATGACAGACCGCGCCCAAAATATGACCAATGGCGTGACTGGCGCCCATCGGCACGCCGCCAATCATCGGCACCATCGACTGCCAAACGCCAAACTGGCAGTCGAGCCGCGCTTGCCAGTCCTGCGGGTCTGCCTTAACCCGCGGCAGGCCCCGGGCCAGCAGTCCCAACGCACTTTCGGCGATGCCAGCATAATAACTGTTGGAATACGTCGACACCAAGGTCTCGACCGCATGATCGACCGCGCGCACGCCCGTCGACAACCACAACCAGTCCGGCGTATGGCGGGCCAGGCGCGGGTCCAACACCACCGCGACCGGCGCCAGCAACCGATGTTTATAGCCGTGTTTTTTATGGCCGCCATCTTGGGTGGCGCCGGCCAACGGGTTGAACTCGCCACCCGACAGCGTGGTCGGCACCGCGATCGTCCGCACCGCCGGCGGATCGAACAAGGGCGGCTGCACCCGTCCTTGTTCGTCATATTGAATGCGCAGGCTATAAAGCCGGTCTACGTCGGTCACGTCATGTTGCAGGCAGATCGGCAAAATCTTGCCCGCGTCGGTCACCGAACCGCCGCCAATGGTGACGATCAAATCGGCTTCCACCGCGCGTGCCTTGGCCGCCGCCGTGACGATGTCTGATTGCGGCACATGCGGCCGGATACCGTGATGGCTGGCGGCCCAACGGTCGCCCAGGGCGGCGCGAATGGCGGCAATTTCATCGGTCTTGGTGTCTAGATGCTGGCTCACCAGCAAGAACACCCGCCGCGCGTCGCGCCCAGCCGCCTCTTCGGCAACCGCATCCGCCGCCGGTTTGCCATAAATGACCCGTTCCAACCCAGTGCCGTTAATTTCCCCCGTCGCCAATGCCATCTTGACCCCAGAATTCCCGGCCTTATGCATGAAGGGCTAAATCCCAATGCTTAAGGCTCTATCGCGCATTTTCGTCAGTTCTGATTAAACCCGACAAGACTGTTGATTTCAACGAAAATA
>CAZPXQ010000007.1:0-109328 GCA_964590595.1 uncultured Sphingomonadales bacterium
CAATCGTACCAATGTTGCAATGCGGCTTCGTCCGCTCAAATTTCGCCTTCGCCATCTTCCTATCCTCCCGGCAAAACCACGCAAACGGCGACCCCCAAAGGCCGCCGGTTACTTGGCCGAGGGTCATAATCAGCCCCACGGCCAGGGTCAAGAGTTTGTGCGGGCAAATTCGCAACAATTCGCCGGCCGCACGGGGCGCTGGCTCCGGCCCCGCCATGACGATATCATCGCCCCCCAGGGACCCCGCGACAGACGAGGAGGTCGAGATGCACCGGGCCCAAATGATGATGGTATGCGCACCGCTGGCCTGGGCGCTGGTCACGGCCTGCCGGGAGCAGCCCATCCAAGCCCCGCTGCCACCCCTCGACCAGCAACGCCATGCGCTGGAGGCTTGGCGGCACGGCCAATCGCAAACGCTGGCCTTTGGTGACATTCGTGTCGACATCACCGCCCTCGCCGCCGATGAGGGCCAATGGATGCCACAAATCAGCATTGCCGCGCCCGATGCGACAGCCGCTCATCATGTCGGCATGGTTCAATTCATGCCCGGCGGTACCGCCTTGACCCGCACCGAATTGGACGGCGATCCGTCCCGCCCGGAATTCCTGCTCACCCAATATAGCGGCGGCGCGCATTGTTGCACGGTGGTCAGCATCGCCCACCATCAGGATGGGGGCTGGCATTGGCTGGATGCTGGCGCCTGGGACGGCGGCGGCATCACCAGCGCCGATGTCGACGGCGACGGCATCGCCGAAATCCAGGTTCGCGACGACCGTTTTCTCTATCGTTTCGCCAGCTATGCCGGCAGCTCCGCGCCTTCGCGCTTTTTCGCGCTCCGCCAAGGCGCCGTCACAGACATTTCTCGGGAAGCGGCCTTTCAATCCATTTTCGCCGCCGAGGAAGCCAACTTCCGCGCTCTTTGCCAACAGGGGGCCAATGGCGGGTGCGCCGCCATGGTCGCGGCGGCGGCAAGGCTGGACCGGCTGAGCCAGGCCTGGACGTTCATGCTCAGCCATTATGACCAGGCGAGCGACTGGGACTTAACCGCCTGCGCAAAAACGGCGGCCGACGGCGGCTGTGCCCAACGGATCGTTTATGCCGACTTCCCCAAAGCCTTGGCGGCGCTGCTGCGCGAGGCCGGCTATGCCCCAGAAGATTGGAGCGGGTGATGGGAATCGAACCCACGTAACCAGCTTGGAAGGCTGGGGCTCTACCATTGAGCTACACCCGCCTACGCGCCTGCGTTCTGCGCTTGATGGTGGAGGGGGTAGGATTCGAACCTACGTAGACTAACGTCGGCAGATTTACAGTCTGCTGCCTTTAACCACTCGGCCACCCCTCCGCGCCACGGCATCATCACCATTGCGGGGCGCGTGGTGTCTATGGTGAAAGACCTATCAGTGTCAACGGCCAATGGGCAAGTCTGGATCATGAAAAAACAATCGCGCCGTCCGCACGGCCACTCTCAATCCGCAACCAGCGGCCGCGCTGCCGGCGGCCATTTCCTGTTTGGCCGCCACGCGGTCACCGCGGCCTTGGCCAATCCAAGGCGGCAATGCCAGCGCCTGCTGGCCAGCAAAAATGCCTTGGCGGCGCTGGATGCCTGGCCCAAGGGCCTGGCCATCGAAACCGTCGAACCGCAGCATCTCGACCGCGTCGCCGGGCCAGACGCGGTGCATCAAGGCCTGATCCTGTTTTGCGCGCCACTGCCACCAGCAGCCATTGAGACGGTGCTGGATGCCGCCGCCGGCGCACCGCTGCTGCTGTTGGACCAAGTAACCGATCCCCAAAATGTCGGCGCCATCATGCGCTCGGCCGCCGCCTTTGGCGCCGCCGCCATCATCACGCAAGACCGTCATAGTCCGCCGGAGTCTCCTGCCTTGGCCAAGGCCGCGTCCGGCGCGCTGGAAATTCTGCCTCGGGTGCAAGTGGTCAATCTGGCGCGAGCACTGGAACAGGTGGCCCAAGCCGGCTACTGGCGCATCGGCCTCGACGGCAGCGCCGACGCCCCCCTCGCCCAAGTGCTGGCCAAGACCGGCCCCGCCTGTTTGGTCTTGGGCGCCGAAGGCCGCGGCCTGCGACCCAATGTCGCCAGCCATTGCGACCAATTGGCAAAGCTGCCAATCGATGCCCGGGTGGAAAGCCTGAATGTCTCCAACGCCGCCGCCGTGGCACTCTATGCCTTGCGCAACCGATCAGCCTGATCCGTCGCCACAGCGATTGCGGCGTTGCTTTTCGACCGCAATCGCGACATAGAAGGCGCACGCCATTCTGGGCCGGCTTAGCTCAGCTGGTAGAGCACCTGATTTGTAATCAGGGGGTCGTGGGTTCAAGTCCCTCAGCCGGCACCATTTGCCAAATTGCCCGACCCGGAGGCTCCGTTGCGGGCGCATGGATCGGGCGGAGGAGCGGCTTATGTTAGACCCTGTCGTAATTTGCAGCTACGCGCGAACGCCGATCGGCGGGTTTCGCGGCGTATTCGCCACGGTTACCGCAACCGCCCTGGGCGCAGCAGCAGTGCAGGCGGCAATGGCACGCGCCGGCGCCGCTGGCGAACAAATCAACCGCATTTACATGGGCTGCGTGCTTCCGGCCGGCCTGGGTCAGGCACCAGCGCGCCAGGTCGCATTGGGCGCCGGGCTGCCGCTGTCGGTGGAAGCCACGACGGTGAATAAAATGTGCGCCTCAGGCATGCAGGCGGCAATCATGGCGCATGATGCCTTGGCTGCCGGCAGCGCCGACATGATGATTGCCGGCGGCATGGAGAGCATGACTAATGCACCCTATGCGCTGCCCAAGCACCGGGCTGGCGCCCATATCGGCCACGACCGTATTGTCGACACCATGATGTTGGACGGACTGGAAGATGCCTATACCCCGGGCAAGGCAATGGGGGCTTTTGCCGAGGATGCGGCGCGCGCCTATCAATTCTCCCGCGAAGCACAAGACGCCTATGCGATTGGTTCGCTGCAGCGCGCCAATGCGGCGATTGCCAATGGCGGCTTCGCCAAGGAAATCATACCGGTCACGGTGGCTGGGCGTGGCGGCGAGAGCATCGTCGAGACCGATGAACAACCAGGCAAGGCAAAGCTGGACAAAATCCCAAATTTGAAGCCCGCTTTTGCCAAGGACGGCACCATTACCGCCGCCAATGCCTCCTCAATTTCTGACGGTGCAGCGGCCTTGCTGATGACCCGCCAAAGCATCGCCGACAAGCTGGGCCTGCCCGTGGCCGCCCGCGTGGTCGCGCATGCCGCCCATGCCCACGACCCGGCCCTGTTCACCACCGCGCCTGTGCCGGCGATGCGCAAGGCATTGACCAAGGCCGATTGGTCGGTGAGCGATGTCGATCTTTTCGAAGTCAACGAAGCCTTTGCGGTGGTTGCGATGATCGCCGCGCAAGAGTTGGATATCCCCGCCGACAAGCTCAATGTTCATGGTGGGGCTTGCGCCTTGGGCCATCCGATCGGCGCCAGCGGCGCCCGCATTTTAGCCACCTTAATTGCCGCTCTGGAACAACGCGACCTCAAACGCGGCTTAGCCAGCTTGTGCATTGGCGGCGGCGAGGCCACAGCGATGGCGATTGAAAGGGTTTAGCTGACGGCGACCCGCAATCATCCCAATCCAAGATTGGGCTTTAGCCGCGCCGCGACGTGTTCGGCAATTGCCAAGGCGGAGGTCAAGCCCGGCGACTCTATGCCGAACAGATTGACCAAGCCGGGCACGCCATGTTGGTCGGGCCCATCGATGCGGAAATCGGCGGCGGGCGCGCCGGGTCCCACCAATTTGGGCCTGATGCCAGTATAGTCAGGCTGCAGGCGTTGGCCATCGATGTCCGGCAAATAACGCTCGATCGCCGCGATGAAGGCGGGCTTGGCGCTGTCATCGAAGCGATAGTCGGGCTGTTCGAGCCACCGCACATCGGGACCGAATTTGGCCTGACCCGCCATGTCGAGGGTTAAATGCACGCCGAGGCCGCCCGGCTCCGGCACCGGATAAACCAAATGCGTGCAAGGTGCCGCGCCCGACAGCCGATAATAATGGCCAATCGCATAATAGGCCTGCGGAACATGGCGCGCCGCCAAGCCATCCAGCCGGCGGGCCAGATCAGGCGCCGATAACCCGGCGGCATTGACCACGCAGCGCGCTTGCAGGCTGAAGCCGTCGGCACTGGTCGTCAATGTGATGCCGGATTCGCCGACCTCGCCGCGCAACACCCGGGTCTTCAACGCCACCACGCCGCCATGGGCACGCAGAACGCCTTCCAGTGCCAGCATGAAGCCATGGCTGTCGACAATGCCGGTAGAGGGGGAATACAAGCCGCAATGCGCCCGCACCATTGGTTCTAGTGCGCTAATGTCGGTGCCGCTTAGCCACTCCAGGTCGGTGACGGCATTGGCCTCGGCGCTGGCGTGAATGGCCTCGAGCGCGGCCTCTTGCGCCGGTCCTTCCGCAACGATCAGCTTGCCGATAGGCCGCGCCGCGAAGCCATGCTCGCGGGCAAAATCATACAACATCGCCTTGCCGGCCCGGCACAGCACCGCCTTTAACGAGCCAGGCGGATAATAGATGCCCGCATGAATGACTTCCGAATTGCGGCTGCTGGCATGAAGTCCGATCGCGGGTTCCGCCTCCAAAACCACGACTTCGCGGCCTTGCCGGGCCAAAGCGGCGGCACAAGCGAGGCCAACCACGCCGGCGCCAATCACCACGCACTCCACCCGATCCGTCATAGCCTTCGCCGCGCTGCCATCTGCCGTCGCTGCCCATTGCCATCGCTGGCAGTCTGGCACAGCGCAACCCAATACCGCAAACGCGCCAGCGGTGGAGTGTCGGTGTGCGTCTCAGAACCCGCTGAATTCCATGCCCAAAGCCTCGGCGACGGCTTGATGGCGAATCTGACCGTTGGCGACATTGACGCCGGCGCGCAGATGCGGGTCGTCGGCGAGGGCTTTTTCGGCGCCCTTGTCGGCCAGCGCCAGCACATAAGGTAGGGTGGCGTTGTTGAGCGCAAAGGTCGCTGTGCGCGGTACGCCGCCGGGCATGTTGGCGACGCAATAATGCACCACATCGTCGACGACAAAGGTCGGTTCGTCATGGGTGGTGGGGTGCGAGGTCTCGAAACAGCCACCTTGGTCGATGGCGATATCCACCAGCACCGCGCCCGGCCGCATCTGGGCCACCATCTCACGCGTCACCAATTTGGGCGCCGCAGCCCCTGGAATCAGCACCGCGCCAATCACCAGGTCAGCGTCGAGCACCGCCTCGCGCACGGCCGCGGCGGTGGAATAGGCAATTCCGGCCTTGTCGCCATAGCGATGGTCCAAAGCGGCGATGCGGCTGAGCGATTTTTCAAAAAGCGTCACCCTGGCCCGCGCGCCAATCGCCATTTGCAGCGCATTCTCGCCGGCAACGCCGCCGCCTAGAATCACCACCTTGGCCGGCGCCACGCCGGGCACCCCGCCCAGCAGCAGACCGCGCCCGCCGGCCACCTTTTCCAGTGCCCGCGCGCCCACCTGCACCGCCATCCGCCCCGCCACTTCGCTCATAGGCTGCAGCAATGGCAATCGACCATCGGCCGATGTCACGGTCTCATAGGCAATGGCCAAGCAGCCAGACTCGCACAACGCCTGCGCTTGTGGCTTGTCCGCCGCCAAATGCAAATAGGTGAACAATATTTGTCCCGGCCGCAGCATCGCGCATTCGGGAGGTTGCGGTTCTTTCACCTTAACCACCATGTCGGCGCGCGCGAATACGTCCGCCGCCGTCACCGCTATCTCGGCACCGGCCTCGCGATAAAGATCATCGCCCAAATCGATCCCCGCGCCGGCGCCGGTTTCCACCAATACCCGATGGCCATGGGCCACCAATTCGACCACGCTGGCGGGCGTCAAACCAACCCGATATTCCCGCGTCTTGATTTCCTTCGGCACGCCAATCAGCATCGCTCACCCTCCAGATCCAAAGGCGAATGATATCCTGAAAACACCGAAAATAATTTTATATTGGAATTTCATTCCCTGATTTTGGTATAAAGTTTTTCTCATACTAGCCATATTGAGAAAAATTATGGACTCATTCGACCGCCGCATCCTGACTTTCCTGCAGCGCGATTGTCGGGCCTCGCTCGCCGATATTGCGGCCGATGTCGGCCTTTCCGCCTCGGCCTGCCATAAACGCATCAAGGCGATCGAAGCGCGCGGCTTGATCGACGCTTATAGCGCCATCATCGATGAGGAGGCCGTGGGCCTGCGCACCCACATCTTCGCCCAGGTCACGCTGAAGAGCCAGCATGAGGCCGTGCTGACGGAATTCGAAACCGCCGTGCAGCGCCATGGTGACATCATGGAATGCTATTTGATGGCCGGCACGTCGGATTATCTGCTGCGCATCGTCTGCCGCGACGTTGAGGATTATGAGCGGATCCACAAACAGATTCTGACCCGATTGCCAGGCGTGGACCGGCTGATGTCGAACTTCGCCATCCGCAAGATTTTCCGCCGCAGCAATGTTCCCCTGCCCCGGGCCACGGATTAGCAAATCAAATCAAGGTGTCGGCGTGCGCCAGCCGACGGCGCGGGCGGCCTTTTCTTGTTCCAGGCCCAAGGCGTCGCCGGCAATACGGGCCGCAATGCTGACGCGCAATGCCGGCGGCAGGGCTTCGGCTCCGGCGGGCTGCATGCCAGCACCGTCGCCAGTGCGCATCGCAGTCTGCACGCCGGCAATGTGCCAAGCGCCATCTTCCATGCAGGCCAGTCCCGCCACCATCGCTTGGTCAATCCGAAACACCCGGCAATAATCATTTTGCAGGCTGCGGAAGCTAAGCAGGATTGTCACGTCATCGTTATCGCCATCACCGACCTGACCGGACAACCGATGGTCCAAACTGGCGGCCAGGGCGCTATCGGCATATAGACCCGCGTCACGCAGCTGGAACGGGCCGCCACCGCCCTCTTGCCATTGACCGCCAAGGAACAAGCCGACGACCAGGCTGGCCGCCATCGCCATCGCTGGCTTGGCCCATTGCGTCAGCCATGCCTTTGCGGGCCGGAATGCAACCACCTTACCCCCGCCCCCACCACCCAAGGCGGCTTGGCGCAGATGTTCCGGCACCGGTTCATCCAACACCGGGTCGAACGCTTGGCGCAACTCTTGGCGCAGGGCGCGATAGGCATCAGCCTGGGCGCGGAAACCGGTATCGACCGCTTCACGCGCCGCCAACCGTTGATGCGTGGCGGCATCCAGCGCGCCATCGATATAGGCCACCAAAAGCTCGTCCTCGGTCGCATTTTCGGTCATGTCGCCATCCTCTCGGTCTCGCCACTGAGTTGCCGCAACATTTGCCCTTTGGCGCGCGCCAGGCGGCTGGCAATCGTGCCTTCGCTGACGCCCAATATGTCCGCAGCCTCGCGGTAATTGAAACCTTCAATCAACACCAGCGCCACGGTCTCGCGATAGTCTGCCGACAAAGCGGCCAAGGCACGCATGATTTCGGTTTTCCGCATTTCATTCTCCAATTCGGCGCGTCCATCGAGGCCCGGCAGCGCCTCGGCCTCCTCGGTACCGACATGGACACCCCGCGCCTTGGCCATGCGCCAGTCGTCGATCCAGCGGTTACGCATGATCCGGAACAGCCAGTGATCCAGCCGGGTGCCGGGCTGCCATTGCCGCCGCCGCGTCAGCGCCCGCTCAATCGCGTCCTGCACCAAATCGTCAGCACGGTCGGCATCGCCGGCCAGGGATCTCGCAAATCGCCGCAAGCGCGGGATCAGACGAATCAATTCATCGGCAAACGCATCGGTCATGATCACGCCCTCATGCCCTGCTAACGGCGGCGCTGGCCAATTCCTTCCCGCCATGTCGCATTTTCTAGGACGGGAAGATTTGCATGCCGTTAACCGTTAATCTGGCATGACCCTCATGGGAGAATGCGATGATGGGCAAATATGTCCTCCTGATGCTGCTCAGCTTGACGTTCAGCGGTCATGCCGGCCCGACTGGCGGTGCCGACACCCCCGCTCCGGCCGTGACCGACCGCGCGCAACATCATATGATCGCCCTGGCCATGGCGGCCGATGCCGGCAGCCGCGCCCAGGCCCGGACCGATCGGCGCTTGGCCATTGAACGGCTGCGCCGTGCCCAGCGGCTAGAAGCGTTGCGGCGGGCGGAACGCGCGGCATTGCGGCGGTGGGTGGAATATCGCGCCGGCCGTGCCATAGCAGAACGCCGCAAGGCAGCCACCCGAGCGTTGATCCGCGACCGCCTCGGGCGGTGGATTTTGCGCAACCATATCCTTTCCATCGCCCCCGACCAGTCGACCTTGGCGCGGTTGGGCGAACATGGATTTAGCGTTCAGCGCCTACGTCGGTTTGAAGTGCTGGACATCGATATCGCCATCCTTCGCGTACCGCCCGGCATTGGCGCTGAAGACGCCTTGACCCTGGCACGGGAACTGGCGCCAGAGGTCAGATTCGAAGCCAATCACCTATTTGACCCCTCCAGCCAACAAGATGCCGGCGCCACGCCGCGACCGTTGAACGGTAATGCGCTACCATGGCGCGATCTACCGCACGCCGACGGCTTGAAGATCGGCCAAATAGACCTGGGCATAGATCAGGAGCATCCGGCGTTGAAACAGGCCCGGATCCATGCCCAGATATTCACTGGCGAGGACCAGCCCGCACCCTCGGCCCATGGCACGGCAATCGCTTCCTTGTTGGTCGGCCGCCATGAAGGCTTTGCAGGCGCCAGTCTGGACGCCGAACTTTATGCCGCCGACGTGTTCGGCGAGGCGGATGACGGCGGCTCGGTAGAAGCCATTGTTGGCGCGCTGGAATGGATGGCGGCGATGGAAATTCCCGTGGTCGCCATGCCATTGGCGGGGCCACCCAATGCGCTGCTTGATATCGCGCTCAGCCGCGCCGCCACGCGCGGCATCATGGTCGTGGCTCCGGTCGGCAATGATGGGCCAACCAAACCGGTGGCTTGGCCCGCCGCGCACCCCAATGTTATCGCCGTCACCGCGACCGACCATAAAGGCCGTGTGTTCCTGACCGCCCATCGCGGACCGGAGGTAATGCTGGCGGCGGTGGGCGTGTCATTGCCGGCGGCGGCCGACCCGGATGGGTTGATCGCCGTGGAAGGCACGTCCTTTGCCGTGCCAGAGGTGGCGGCGCGTCTGCTGCGGCTTTATCCCAGCCCCAATCAACCCAATGCCGGCACGGCGCTGGCTTTGATGGAAAACACGGCCCAGGATCTGGGCGATCCGGGCCGCGATCCGGTTTATGGTGCCGGCTGGGTCAGCTATCGGGCCTTGCCGACGCCGGCCCCTCAACGCACCGCGAAGGAATAGGACAACGAAAAACCGGCGGCAAAGTCGGCGCTGGAGCGCGACAGGCCGGCGACGCCATAGCCCGAAACACGCCAGCCACCATCGCCAATCGGCAAGCTGATACCCAGCGTTGCTTCATGGGTGGCGCTGGCCTCGGCAATCGAGCGCGCCAGATAATCATAGCCCAGCGACACACTGACATCATTGGCGAAACTATAGATCGCGCCGCCATTGGCGGTGGCGCCGTTCAACAGATCGATCCGCTCGACATCGCCAGTGCCGTCAAGGTCCAATGCGGGGTCGCCGAACACCCTATAGCCACCGCCAGCGTAAAAGGTCCAGGCGCCAAATCCGCGCGAAAGGTCCAGCGAAAAGGCATAATCGGTCTTGCCTGTGCCCAGGGATTTGGATTGGGACGCCGTGGGCAATTTAACCCGCGCACCCAGATCGACCAGCCAATCGCCGGTCATCGCCGCCGGCACCGACCATAGCGCGCCGACCACCGTGTCGCCGATACCGGAATTGGAAAAGCGGGTTTCGGTAGGCTCTTGATTGAGCCGGTCCCGACACAACCGCTCGAACAGCCCTGGCCGGGTTTGCGCCAAAACCTCGCAGCGTTGTGTGACGATGGGTCCGGCACCGCCGGGAATGACATTGCCGGTGCCGGTGACATCCAGATAGCTGGACGTGACCGAGATTTCAAAATCGCCCATCGCCAGGGCCGCGCGCAAGGGCACGGTCAAAATCTCGGTATCGGTGTCGGAGCCATAATCGCCCTTGGAGAAATCGAGGCCGCTGGAAAAGCGCAGCGTGGCATCAGCCGCCGACGCGCTGATGGGCAGCAGGCTGGCGCCAAGGATGCAACCAAGAAAACGGTTTACTTTCATCACTTTGCCCTATCCTTATTACTAAAATAGCCGAAACGCCGGAGCGCCATGATGACGCTCCGGCGCGGCGACGATCAACGCCGCTTAGCCGCCATTGGCGCGGCGGTTGGCGCGAATGTCACGGATTTGGTCACGCGCGCCGCGGCGGATCGTGCGCAAATCATCACCGGCGCCTTGGCGGGTGACACGTACATCGTCACGGCGCTCGCGGTTAATGCTGCGCACATCATCGGCTGCGCCTTGCCGATTGGTGCGGATGGCCGCGCGTTCATCTTCAGTGAGCGGCCGGCCTTCCGTGCGGGCGTTCTCGGTGATCGACCGCAGATCCTCGCGGGCGGCGCCAAGCGTGTCTTGGCGCACCCCGCGGGCCGCTTGATTGGTCTCTTGGTTTTGACTGCGTGTTTCTTCCAACACCGCCCGGGAGTCGGCGCGGGCTTGATCAACCACCGCGCGGATTTCCTCCGACGGCGCGTCGGCATCCTGTGCCACGGCCGGCGCGGCGAAAGCCAAAAACGCCGTTGAAACAAGGCTTGAAATGGTAAATTTCATGTTCATGGTCGTTCTCCATTGCTATCGACACGGGCGCTATCGTTGTTGCCCGATGCATGGAGAACGAAAGGCGCTGCAAATTCCTTCCCCGTCGCCCGAAAATCTAGTCCAGGCGGCCTTCGATATACTTCATCAACACATGATGGAAATGGCGCAGGCGGATTTCCTGTTCGCCCAGCCATAAGCCAGGGTAGCCGGCGCTGTGCATGCCCTGCTGTACCCGGGGCAAATTGCCGCCATCCTGGTCGATGACCAGGCCAAGCGTACGTTCATTGCCTAAATAACGCCTGTGTTTCGGTCGTGGACGTGGGCGGTCGCGGTATTTTTCCTGCTCCTCCCGATCCGGCAGCATGAAGGTCCAAATGTCGAAAAACATCTTGTCTGGATTGCTGGGATGTGGCCGATGACGAAACAGCATCAAATCGTCCGCATGGGTATTCAGCGTCACATTTGGGAAGATCAGGTAATTATAATCATCGGTCAACTGATCGTCATTGAGCGCGCTGTAATCCCTTCCCTGCTCAAGACCATGCGCGCGCTTGTGGCGCTGGATGGCTTCGCGAATATTGGTCTTGTCGCCTTGATAAGACGCGGGATCCATACCCGCTTCCCGCATCATCACCTTGATTGGGGCTGGAATCTCCGGCGGATAGGGCCGCCGCTGACTGACCACGCCAAAGGGCACAAGATAGCGGCTATGACGGCCATAACAGTCGAACTGGATATTGAGATCGTCCAGATACCACAGCAATTGCGGGTGGGTGGCCTGGACATGATAGCTTTCATTAAAGGCATCGACCGAGGTTTTCCAATTGCAGTCCCACTCCACGGTGATGTCGCGGGTCTGCACCATGCGCTCGAAATGATAGGGGTCGAGATGCGCTGGCATTTCGCCCAGATAGTCGGCCAGCGGCGGCGCATCGGGGTTGAGTGAGAACCAAATGAAGCTGCCCCAAACGTCGCAGGGCAGTTCCGGCAGTTTCTTGCATGGCGCTCCCTGAGGAAAGCTTTTCATGTCGGGGATATGGCGGATGCGGCCATCCTGGGCGTATTCCCAGCCATGATAGCCGCAGCGCAGCCGCCCATCCTCCATGCTGCCCAGGCCTTCATCGGCCAAACGGTTGCCGCGATGCAGGCAAACATTGTGGAAGGCGCGGACACCACCGTCCTTTTGCCGGATCAACAAAACGGATTCGCGGCCAATCTCGGTGGCGATGAAATCGCCCGGTTCCGGAATATCGCAAGCGCGGCCGCCCAGCAGCCAGACCTTGCTCCACATCCGATCCCATTCCGCTTGCATGAAGGCCGGGCTGATATAACGATCCTTGGGAATCAGCGCCGTACCCATGTCCGGCCAGCCGACATGCTCCACCGGCGTGCCGCCCGCTGGCGCCACCTCGGGCGTGACCCGCTTAATCTGCTGCGGACGGATGATGTCGCTCATGACTACACTCGCTTTGCATCGGTTGAAAACATGCCGCTGTCATCGCCAGCGCCAAGGACTGCCACGCCACCAACGGGCGGCTCGCAATGACGGTTTTAATTGCATCCCAACCTCTAAAATTGCACCCGCTTGGTATAGCCGCCATCAACCACCAGATTGGCGCCATTAATCCAACTGGCGGCGGGCGACGATAAAAACACAATGGCGTTGGCGACTTCCTCGGGCGTGCCCATGCGGCCGGTGGGGTGGTCCTTCAAGGTCTTTTTGTACAGCGGCTCCATGGTGTCCTTGATCATTTGCCACGCCCCTCCGGGAAAATCGATCGGCCCCGGCGACACGCTGTTGACTCGGATCCCATCCGCGCCGACGAATTGACCTAATTGTTTCGCATAGGTCAGTAATGACGCCTTCATCGCATTATAGGCTTGCGGCACCAGGAAGGTTTCGATCGCGCCGGTGGTGCTGATCATGGTGATGGCGCCACCGCCAGCTTTCTTCATATAGGGGATCACCGCTTCGCAACCCCGCACCGTGGCCATGACATCGACCTCAAAGGCGTTGACCCAATTCTGTTCGCTGTCCATGCCCCCGCCGGCACTGACGCCGGGGATGAAAATATCGATCCCGCCGAGCGCCGCGGCCATGTCGTCAATCCATTGCCGATATTCATCCGCCTTGCGGACATTGCAGGCGGCGCCAACGACCTCGCCATCGGCCTGTACTTTCAGCTCTTTGACGGTGCGGGCGACTTCCTCGGGCGAGCGCGCGCAGATCGCGACGCTGGCGCCTTCCTCCACCAATAGATTGACGACCCGACGGCAAATGCCCTTGGTCGATCCGGTCACGATGGCGCGCTTGCCGCGCAGTTTCAAATCCATGTCATGGCTCCCCTTGGGTTGATCGGCATTCAACCAGATTGGTGGACAAGAACGTGATCACTGTCTCGTCACGCTGATTGACCAGGCTGTAACGAAAACTGAGCACCCCGCGACTGGGGTCTTTTTCCGACCGCCGCTTGGCGACGCATTCGCCGCGCGCCCGCACCGTGTCGCCCGGTCGAAGCGGGTTCATCAGCCTGATTTCATCCATACCAACGCCGCAAATCCATGCGATGTCATGCGCGGTTTGATGGTCAAGCTGGCGCCACAGGGCGAAATTATGAACGCCCGATGCCACCAGCCCACCAAACCGTGACTGTTTGGCGGCCTCCGGGTCGACATGAAAATATTGCGGGTCATATTCGCGCGCGAACGCGATGATTTCAGCCTCGGTCACGGTCTTTTCTTGGGAATATTCCACGGCACCGACCGCAATGTCCTCAAAATAGCGTTTGGCGGTCATGACAAGAGTCCCAAAATTGCAATCGCCGCGACATTGCGGTTGGGAATACCGCCCAGATTATGCGTCAGGCCTAAACGGGCGCCGTCAAGCTGGCGATCGCCCGCGCGGCCCAGAAGCTGGTTATAGACTTCATAGACCATCCGCAGGCCAGACGCGCCAATGGGATGGCCGAAACATTTCAGCCCGCCATCGACTTGCGCTGGCACCTGGCCATCGCGGTCGAACTTGCCATCCAACACATCTTTCCAGCCCTGACCGCGTTCCGAAAAGAACAAATCCTCCATCACCACCAATTCCGTGATCGAGAAACAATCATGCACCTCGATCAAATCAAGCTCGGCCACCGGGTCGGTGATGCCGGCCTCTTGATAGGCGCGCTGGGCGGCGATGGGCGTGGTCAGCGTGTGCGTGCCATCCCAGCTTTGATGGCCCATCTCGATGCCGTTGGATGGCGCCAATTGCAACGCCTTGACACTGACAATGGTGTGCCGGCCCAAGGCGCGGGCCCGCTCCGGCGTGGTGACGATGGCGCAAGCCGCGCCATCGGAAACTCCGCAACAATCATAAACCCCCAAGGGTGATGCCACCATCGGCGCCGCGAGAATTTGCTCCATGCTGAGCGGATTGCGCAGATGCGCCTTGGGGCTGTGCCTGGCATTTTGATGGCTTTTCCACGACACATGCGCCATCGCCCGCTTCAATTCGGGCATCGCGATGCGGTATTTGGCGGCATAGGCGGCAGCAAGCTGGGCAAAGGCGCCGGGGGCCGTGCTGTTGGGCAGATACAAATCCTCGAACGTGCCCTTGGTGCGTTCCGGCAGGCCGCCATAGCCAGTGTCTTTCAGCTTTTCAACGCCCATCGCCAGGGCGATATCCGCCGCCCCCGCCGCCACCGCATAGACCGCGCCGCGCAGCGCCTCGGTCCCCGTGGCGCAAAGATTTTCCACCCGCGTGACGGGAATATTGGGCAGCCGCAACGCCATCGACAATGGCAGCGAGGATTTTCCCGTATTTTGTTCGTCGAAGAAAACGCCAAGCCAGGCGGCGTCCAAATCATCCTTGCCGATGCCAGCATCCGCCATGGCTTCCTGATAAGCCTCGATCATCAAATCGTCGGGGCCGCAGTCCCAACGCTCGCCAAAGCGAGTGCAGCCCATGCCGATGATCGCCACCTTGTCGCGAATGCCCGCCGCCATCTCAGCCCTGCCCTTCCGGCATCGCTATAGCTTTCCAGAAATAGCGCCGGAAACCGCGCCGCACGTCATAGTCCTTGACCCGAAAGGCCATCGCCAGATTAATGCCGATGGCCAACGCCGCCTGGTCGCAATCGGTCAGCTCCATGAACAAATTGCCGCCACCCTCAAACGCGACATTGCCATAAACATAAGGCGGCGATGGGCTGTGCGCTTGCCAGTCCTGGGTAAAGGTTTTCAAGGTCGCGGCGCGGTCGGAAAAATCATAATCGTCTTGAGCGTCGATCGCGCCGCAGGCCACACAAGCCCGCGCCTTGGGAAATTGCGGCGTGCCGCAATGGCCGCAAATACCGCCGACGAACCCGGTCACCGCTGCGGATTTGCGGTGGAATGCGGTCAAGGCGGTGCGATTGTCGCGTTCGGCGCGAATACCCCAATCCAGCGCGATCTCGCCGCGGTGGGACAGAAATTTCAGATAATTATCGTCACGGCGGCCGCTTTCGGCGCTGACCGCTTGCGGCCGCCGCGCAGCAATCGCGTCGGTGACTTGCCATATCAACGCATCCGCGCCTTGGCCAAACCCGATCATCAAAATCCGTTCGCCGGCCTTTGCCATGGCCAGGGCTTCCACCAACATCAGCAACGGATGGGCGGCACCGCTGTCCCCAATCTCGGCCGACAATGGATCAGCCAGCAATGCCGTGTCCAAGCCGGCTTGGGCCAGCGGCTTTTTCACCATCGCCGGATTGAAGGGCAGGATCACGCGGTCGATGGCGCTGGCGTCCAGGCCGGCATCGGCCAGCACCAGGGCAATCACCCGTGGCAGGATTTTCGCCAGCCCGACATCGCGCAACCAGCGCTCTTCCACCGCGTAATCGCCATGAGTTTCAGCGCTGCGATAATGATCGACCAGATCGACGCTGAAGCTGGCCGCGCCCAATGGACGGGCAATGACATCGCCCTCGCCCAGCAGCAGCGCCGCCGCCGCGTCGCCAAAACGCAATTCTTGCACGCTGGCGGGTTTGGCGGGCCTTTTATCGGCGGCCAATAACAGGCTAAGCCCCCCGCCTGCCGCCAGACCATCGCGCAAGGCGCCGGTGGCGGCCCGCAGCGAGCCCGTCGCTTCAGCGGTTTGGACTTCGTCACCCAAATGCAGCGCCTGGGCAATAAGGGCGGCATTGGCACGGTCCAGAAACGGCGCGGTGGTGGTGGCAAAGCCAAGCCGTGTCACGCTTTGCCCAACCCCCGCCCCCGCGCGCAGGCAGCGCCGGCCCGCCGCCACCGCCATGGTGATGGCGTCCTCATCCCAATTGGCGGCGGCGCGGCAGCCCTTGGCATGTGCCTGCAAGCCGGGATGTGCCCAGGCATGGGCATCGGCAATCACGGCACGGGCCAGCCGTGTCGTCGGCACATAGGCCGCTGCCGCCAAGATGCCCCGATCCATCATCATGCCGCTCGCGATTGTCGCCACGGCGCCAACAACGGCTTCACCCGCAAATGCGCGGGGATGCGGTCTGGCCCGATGCGGCGGTCCAATTCCTCATGCCAATGATAAATCCGCCGTTCCTGATAGGACAGATAAATTCCCTTGAACCCGGCTGATTCCACCGAGTGCTGAATATCCGGGGCGAATTGCGTGTCCTCATAAAGGATGGTTTCGAAATTGCCGATCCGGGTCGGCCATAGTTCATGATCCTGACTGCCGTCGAGGCCAAACCAATGACAATCGATGGTCATCGCGCCTGGCCCGGCCGGCCAGAAGGTGAGAAACGGAATGCCGCTGTCCGACACCGGCGCCACCAGATTGGGAAAGATGTTGTAGGACGGATTGTGATGGCGCTGCAATTCGGTGGCGCCCTCCACCTTGGGCATGCCCTTGGCGCCGGGATCCTCCCAATCCGGCCGACGCTGTGGGGTTACCATCAGCGAATGCCCGCCTTCGTAAAGTTCGCTATAGGTGCCGCGATGATTGAGGAAGCGGTCCACCGTCTTTTGATGGATCGACTTCAGATGATAGGTTTCCAAAAACGCGTCCAACAGCACTTTGACATTGCAGGCCACCGGATAGCTGGCGGAATGAACATGGCGCATGCCGGCTATGTCCAATGTCCGCCAATCGTCCCAGGCGGGGCCGATACTGTCAGCCAAGGGCGGCGCGTCAGGGTCTTCATTGACGAAGACCCAGTTGCCGAACTGGGCGCAGCCGATCTCAACAAGGCCATGACAATCCATGTCCAAGCCCGGGAAATCACGCTTGTCGCGCAGATTGACCAGCTTGCCCGCCAGATCATAGGTCCAGCCATGATAGCGACAAACCAAGCCCTGCACCTCGCCCGTGCCGTCTTGCACCAAGGGCGCGCCGCGATGCCGGCAGGTATTGTAAAAGGCGCGAATGCGCTGGTCCTTGCCGCGCAAGATCAAAATTGGCGAGCCGGTTTTCTGCCAAAGCAGGAAACTGCCCGGCCGCGGCAACTGGTCGGCATGGCAAGCATAAAGCCATGACCGTTTCCACAGATATTGTTCCTCCAACGCCAAGAAGGCGGGATCGGTATAGCGTCCGCCCGGCACGGTCGGCAACTCGGGGAAGCCTTCGGGCGGGCCGTCCCGTTCTTCCTCCCGCACCATTCCGTCCAGAAAACGCTGCACTTCGCTTGGGGTCATCGCCGCCTCGCTTGCCTGTTCATGCATTCTCGCGCGCCGATCATAAACAAACAGTCATGACTGTCAATAATGATGAAATTTCTCTATACTTTTCATATGATTAAATGACCTCGCTTTGTTCTAATTCAGCAATTTCCTGGGCCGAATAGCCAAGGTCTTCCAAAATTTCACGAGACTGCGCTCCTGGCAACGGCGGCGGGTTGACGATACCGGGGGCGCCATGGGCCAACCGCACCGGCAAATTTGCCACCGGCGCGGGATTGGCAAGGCCGGGAAAATCAACCGCGCCCAACAATCCCAGGGCTTGGGTTTGCGGGTGCGCCAAGGCTTGGCGCGGCGACAGCACGGGTCCCGCCGGTATGCCCGCCCGCGCCAAGATCTCCAAGGCCTCATCCATGTTGTGTTCAGCGCACCAGCGGGCCATGCGCTCGCAAATGACATCCCGATTGTCGCCGCGCTTGGCGTCGGTTGCAAAGCGCGGATCGGTCAGCCAATCTGCCTCGCCCATCAATTGCGCCCAGCGCGCGAACAGGTGATCCGACGGCACATGCACCAGAATATGCCCATCCCGGGTGGCGAACACGTCCGACGGCGCCGAGGTTTGCACCCGATTACCGGTACCGACCCGGTCCAGGCCCAAGACTCCCTGTTCGATCAAATGCGAATTGAACACCGCCAACGCCGTGCTTAACAGCGACGCTTGCACTTCCTGACCACGCCCGGTCTTGGCCCGCTCCATCAAGGCCGCCAGTACGCCGAAGGCGGAAAGCACGGCAGTGGCGTAATCGACATAGGGTGCCGCCGCCTTGACCGGACGGCCGGGCGTGCCGGTGATGTACATCGCCCCGGACATCGCTTGGCCGACACCGTCAAAGCCGCCCTTTTCCGCCCAGGGTCCGGTTTCGCCGAAGGCCGATTGGCTGGCCAATATGATATCCGGCTTGATCGCGCACAGGCTTTCATAGTCCAGCCCCAGCTTGACCAAGGCTCGCGCCGGCAGATTGGCGACCACGACATCGGCGCTGGCGACCAACCGGCGGATCACGGCGCGGCCAGCCGGCGTGCCCGGCTTCAGGCTCAAACTGCGCTTATTGCAGGCGGTTTGCAGGAAAATCGCGCCCTCGCCATGGCTGGACACCGGCGCGATGGCGCGGTCCTCGCCACCGCCTGGCCGCTCAATACGGATCACATCGGCGCCGAGATACCCCAATAAGGTCGCGCAATAGGGCCCAGCCACATAACGGCCGAAATCCAACACCCGAATGCCCGCCAAAACCCCGGTGTTCATGCCTGCTCCCTCCCCCTTTCTGGTGCCAAACCGCTTGCAACCGCCGCCAAAACGACTAGGCCTAACGCATTGCGAAGGATTTTATTGCCAAGCACAAGGCTGTTGTGATGACGCGTGAACCGCCCGCCAAGATCGACCGCCGCGAGCGCCGTGGCGCCGCCACCCGCGCGCATATCTTGGACACCACGGTCAGGGCGATCGTCAACCATGGCTATCATGGCCTGACCACCACCATGGTCGCCAAGGCGGCGCGGGTCTCGCGCGGGGCGATGCTGCATCACTTCCCTTCGCGCGAAGCACTGATTGCCGAGACAGTGCAGTTTCTTTTCCGCAAGCGTCTGGCCGCGTTCGAGAAAATGGTTGCCGAGGTGGCCGCCAAGGGCCATCCCATCGCGCAATCGTTGGAGATATTCGCAGCCCAGGCCCAGCATCCCTATTTCATCGCATTTTTTGAATTGAGCGTCGCCGCACGCACCGACAAAACACTGCACGCCCTGCTCGCGCCCTGCCAGCAAACGCTGGAGGCGCGCAGCCTGGAACTGGCGCGGCGGTTGTTTCCGCAAGTCAGCGACCAGCGGCTTGAAATCGGCCTTGGCCTCAGTCAAGCCGTCATCGAGCACTTGGCGCTGCGGCAGATGAGTCGCGACGCCACCGCCGCCGATGATGCGCTGCTTCAACATCTGCACCTTCATATCCGCGCGTTTTATGGTCTTGACGCAGAGGCTTGACGCCATTCCCCAAGCTTAAAGAAAAACAGGCCTGTCTGTCTTTTATTGTATTGAGGACCGAATTCATATAACAAGTTTTTCAACTGCTTGATAAAGGATCGTTGGCGGCCCTTGCGCCGATTGGCGGCGGCGACCGGGCCTGCCGCCGCGCCACAAAGGGACCGCTTGGGGGACATAGGCCCATGAACAACAGCTCATCCAAGGCCGCGACGCGGCGCGGCAAGACGGCGCCGAAAACGCCAGGCAATGACCGCCAATGGGGCATGCCGGATGAATTGCTGGCCAGTCGCGAGACGGTCTATCGTCACGACCTGCTGGCTGGCCAAGCCGCCATCATCACCGGCGGCGGCACTGGCATGGGCAAGGCGATGGCGTTTTTGTTCGCGCGCCTGGGTGCCAATGTCTTGATTTGCGGCCGGCGCGAACATGTGCTGCGCGCCACCGCCGACTCGATTGCCGAGAAAACGGGTCGCCCTGTCGCCATCGAAGCCATGTCGATCCGCGACGAGCATGCGGTGGCGCGTCTGATCGACGGCTGTTATGAACGTTTCGGCCGGCTGGACACCGTGGTCAACAATGCCGGCGGGCAATTTCCGCAAAACGCCATCGACTTCACCCCAAAGGGTTGGCGGGCGGTGATCGACCTGAACTTGAATGGCACCTGGTATATGATGCAGGCGGCCGCCAAGGCATGGCGCGATCATGGCCAGGGCGGCAGCATCGTCAACATCGTGGCTAATGTCGAACGTGGCATGCCGCAAGCCGCGCACACCTGCGCCGCCCGCGCCGGCGTGATTTATTTATCGAAGTCCCTGGCCACCGAATGGGCGCCTTTGGGCATTCGCATCAACTGCATCGCCCCCGGCGCGGTCGAGACCGAGGGCTTTCAAGTCTATCCCGAGGAAGCGGTACGGCGGTTTCATCAAGCCAACCCCATGAAGCGCGTGGGCGATGTTTGGGACATTGCCGAGGCCGCGGTTTATTTGGCGGCGCCATCCGCAAAATTCATCACCGGCGATTTGCTGGTGATCGACGGCGGCCAGGCCCAATGGGGTGTGATCTGGCCCGCCGGCATGCCCGATTATTTCAAGACCGAAAATGGCGCATGATAGTGCCTCGCCGCCGCAGGAGGTCCCGCCCATGAGCCTGGAAGCCCGCATCGCCGCCTTGGAAGCGCGTGAGGAGATCCGCAATCTGGTCGCCCGCTATTGCTTCGTCATTGACGATCGCGACATCGACGGCATCGCCGCCTTGATGGCGCCCGACGCGGTGTTCCGTTCCGCCGACGGGGTGATGAACGCGCGCGGCCGCAATGCCATCATCGACCAATTCCATGGCCGGTTCGCGGTGCTGGGCATGACCAATCATTTCACCCACAATCATGTCATCACCATCGACGGCGCCGACCATGCTCATGGCTTGGTCAATTCCCATGCCGAACTCTATCGCAATGGTCGGCCGATGATTGTCGCCTTGCGCTATCAGGACCGCTATGTCCGTCATGCCGGCGCTTGGCTGTTCGCGGAGCGCCTGCTCAGCTTCGGCTATTATCTCGACATCGGAGACTATCAAGCCCTGTTGGGCGCGCCGATGCGCATGCGCGCCTATGCCGAACCGCAGGCCGCCGACTGGCCGGAAGCCACGCCCAGCTATCAAGCCTATAGCCCGCCGGATTCCCTTAAGGATTAGCAGGCAGAACCCCAGCACGCTTCGCGACGTTGTTGTCACCACATGGCAACAAGCGGGGAGAAGGCGTGGAACTCTTTTATGTTTTGCTGGTATTGCTGGTCGTCACCCGGGTGTGTGCGGAAATCGCGCAACGTTTTCAACAGCCACCCTTGGCCGGTGAGTTGATTGGCGGCATATTGCTGGGCGGGCTGATCGCCGCCTTCCCCGAACAATTGCCGACCCTGGCCGGCCTCAAGGACGAACCGGTCTTCCACGCCATCACCGATCTGGCGATTTTTTTCCTGATGCTATTTGCCGGTATCGAATTGCAGCCGCGCGAAATCGCCCGAGCATCGGGTCGCGCCTTTTGGGTGGCAGTGGCCGGCTTTTTTTTGCCGCTGGCGATTGGATTGGGCATTGGCTGGGCGTTTCTGCCCGCATCGTCGCTGAAATTCCCGCAAGCTTTGTTCATCGGCACGGCGATGGCCATCACCGCCATTCCGGTCGCCGTCAAGGCGTTGATGGAGATTGGCAAGCTGAACAGCAATGCCGGGCGCATGATTGTGTCGGCGGCGATTTTCGACGATGTCCTCAGCCTGTTGCTGTTGGCGTTGCTGCTGGCCTTGATCCGCACTGGCGGGCTGCCGCCCGCCACCGAATTGGTGATGCTGGGCGTCAAAATAGTCGGGTTTTTCGCGATCGCCATCATCTTCGGGCTTTTTGTCATGCCGCGTCTGGGCAGCTTGCTCTTGCGCGCCAAGGTCGAGGAATTTGAACTCAGCGCCTTGCTGGCAACGGCGCTGGCTTTGGCGATCCTGGCGGAAAGCCTGGAACTGCATTTCATCCTCGGCGCGTTTCTGGCGGGTTTGTTTTTCAGCCGCCGCAACACCAATAAGCGGGTTTATGAAGATGTCGCCAAAAAAATTGGCGGCCTGACCAGTGGTTTCTTGGCGCCCATTTTCTTTGCCTCGATCGGCCTTAGCCTGGAGCCCAGCGCGGTGGTGCACATTCCGCTGTTCTTGATCTTATTGGTGCTGGCCGCGTATTTTGGCAAATTGCTGGGCGCTGGCGGCACCGCGCGCTTATTGGGCATGAACCGGCGGGATTCCCTGCTGGTCGGCGCGGCGATGAGCGGTCGTGGCGCGGTCGAATTGGTGTTGGCCGGCATCGCCCTGCGCGCCGGCTTGTTTGAGAGCCCAACACCGACCCCGGCGATTGTCGAAAATTTGTTTTCAGCCGTGGTCATCGTCGCCATCGTCACCACCTTGGCAATGCCGGTCACCTTGCGCGCGATTGCCCGAGAATAGACGCCCTTCAATAGGCCATTGCGGAAATCCTAACGAAAGCTTAACCACTATGGGGTGAAATGAGGTGTCAACGCCGCTGCTTGATGCGAGACGCCATGCCCCGTTTTTGCCGCCCTCTGCCCCGGTCCATGACCGCCGCCGCAGTCATGCTACTTGGCGTGGCATTGGCGGCTTGTGGCGGCAGCGGCGGCGCCGGCCCCGCCGCCAATCTGGCCCCAGCCGCGCCACCACCGCCACCACCGCCGCCGCCGGAAAATTTCGATACCGCAGAATTTCGCGCCAATTTCGGCCTTGATGCCATCAATGTGCTGGGCGCTTATGACAGCGGCGTCTCGGGCGATGGCGTTACCGTCGCGGTGATCGACACCGGCATCGACAGCGACCATTTCGATCTCGCCGCCGCCATCCACCCGGCCAGCCGCAATGTCAATGGCGGCAGCAGTTTCATCGACGATGACGGCCATGGCACCCAGGTTAGCGGCATCATTGCCGCCCGCCGCAATGACGCCGGCAGTCATGGTGTTGCCTTCAACGCCCAGATCATGGCCTTGCGTGCCGATATCGACGGCAGTTGCGCCGATGAATGCCAATTGCCCGACAATGCCATTGCCACCGGCATCGACCATGCCGTGGCCAATGGCGCGCGGATCATCAATCTGTCATTGGGCGGCTCACCCGCCAATTTCCGCATGGCGCAATCGATCCGCGCCGCCACCGCCGCCGGCGCGATGGTGGTGATATCCGCAGGCAATGATGGTGGCAATGAACCCGATCCGCTGGCGCTGATCGCCGCCGATCCCGATACCCAGGGCCGCGTCGTGATCGCCGGGGCCAGCACGGCCGGCGATAACATCGCCAGTTTTTCCAACCGCGCTGGCACCGCGGCGCAATTTTTCGTCATGGCGCCGGGAGCGGGCGTCACCACCACCGATTTGGGCGGCGGCAGCGTCATCGTTTCCGGCACTTCCTTTGCCGCACCCCATGTCGCCGGCGCGTTGGCGCTGTTGCTGGAGAACTTCCCCACCACCGACGCCACCAGCTTGCTGGAAATTCTCAAGACCACCGCGCGCGACTTGGGTGAACCCGGTGTCGACACGGTGTATGGCTGGGGTTTGATCGATGTGGCAGCGGCGATGGCGCCCCAAGGCGTCGCGACGGTGCCACTGCCGCAAAACGCCGGCGGCGCGACGCTGGCAGCCAGCATTGGCCAATCGCCAGCAGCCCTGGGCGATGCCTTGCTGAGGATCGACGGGCTGTCCCAAGTTTTGTTCACCGACGCTTTCGACCGCGCCTTCGTGGCGGATCTGGGCCAGCAATTGCAGCCAACGCCAAGTGGCGTGAATTTGCTGGACCGGCTGCGGCTTGAGCGGGCCACCGTCTTGGCCGGCGGCGCGCTGGGCCGCGGCCTGGCGCTGACCGTACAGGCCCGGCGCCAGCATGATCTGAGCGCCACAGTCGCCGCCGCCCTGGACTCATGGATGCAGTCCAATCTGCAACGTCAGCGCCAACCGGCGTTCCGGCTGAATGGCACCTGGCAGGACTGGACCATCGCCCTCAGCCATGGCCATGGCGCCCTCGCCATTGCCGGTCTCGGCAACGGCACCGACGGTCTGTCGCAAGCCGCCGATATGCGCGGCCTGCTGGGCGGCGACGGTACCACCGCGCTGATGGCCGCGCGGCGCTTGGGCAAGGATTTGACACTGGGCCTGCGCGCCGCCTTCGCCCGCGAGGATGAAGCCGACGACCCACGCGCGTTCGTGCTGCCCGGCCAAGACAGCGCCAGTCGTCAGGTCGCGGCCTTGAGCCTTGGCAATGGCTCGGGGGACCGGGCGCTGCTGTGGGACCTCAGCCTGGGCGCGGTGCTGGAACGCAATATGCTGCTGGGCAGCCGCTCCTTTGGGGCGCTGCGCTTGGCGGATGGCGCGCACACCGCTTTCATGCGCCTCAATGGCGATTATGCCACCGCGAATGGCTGGCAGTTCACCGCCGCGCTGATGCTGGCCAAGACCCGCTTGAACGCTGGCCAGGCCAGCCTATTCGCGGACCCGGCCGGCTTGTGGACCTCGGCCTGGCATGCCGACATCAGCCGCCATGGCCTGTTCAAGCCCGGCGACCAGCTGCGACTGCGCCTGGCCCAACCCCTGCGCGCGGAAGCCGGCCAATTGCGCGCCCAGGTGCCAATTGGCCGCGACTTCAGCCAGACCGATGGCGGTTTTCTGTTCACCGATCAGCGTGTCGCCCTCAGCCCCAGCGGCCGGCAAATCGATGTCGAACTGGGGTACCGCCGCAGCCTTGGCGGCAGCGGCCGCACCATGCTCAGCGCCGACATGCTGTACCGCCACGACGCCGGCCATGTTGCCGGGTCCGTGGATCTGGCCTTGCTGTTGCGCTGGCAAGGCCGGTTCTGATTTTCGCGGTTGGCGGGCGCTGATGGCAGCTTTATGCTGGCGCCATGACCCAATGGCGCAGAGGCGAAATCTGGTTGGCGCTGGGCAGCCTCAACGGCTTGACCGCCGTTGCCCTGGCCGCCCTTGGGAGTCATGCCGTCGCCCTGGAAGACGGCCAAGCCAGCCGCCTGTTTGAATTGGCCTATTTCTTCCAGCTCTGCCACGCTTTGGTGGTGGTGGCGATTGGCCTGGTGTTCAGACGGCTGGGGCGCAATCGCCGGCTGATCGGTTTTGCAGCCCTTGGATTTGTGTTCGGCATGGCGCTGTTTTCAGGCTCGCTTTACTGGCTGGCGCTGGCCGGACCTGGCAGCCTGGGCTTCTGGTCATGGCTAACACCGGTGGGCGGCACCTGCCTGCTGATCGGTTGGATCGCGCTGGTGCTGGCCAGCTTTCGCTTTAACACCGACCGCACTTAAGCTGTTATTCGGCAGCAGGCACCAGCAACACCGGGCGGCTGGCAAGTTGCAGCAAGCCATGGCTAAAACTGCCCAATAACACGCTGGCGACATTGGAGCGGCCACGGGTGCCGGCGACGATCATCTCGGCACCGCGCTCCGTTGCCAGTTCGGCAACCTGTCGCGCTGGATGACCGAATTCGACTCGCGTCTCCACCCGCACGCCGATGGCCTTAAGCTTTTCCGCCAAGGGGTCCAGTATCTGGGTTTGAGCGGCCTCTTGCTCGGCCTGACGAATACGGTGGCGCTCCTCGATTTCCAACACATTGATGAAGCTGTAATCCGACCATGGCACGACATGGATCAACAAAATCGGCGCCCCGGCCCGCTTGGCCAGGTCAGCGCCATGCAGCGCCGCCGCCTCCGCCTGAGGCGAACCGTCGCTGGCAATTACAAAAACCGATGCATGTTCCGTCATCACACTTGCTCCCTACAGCGATATCGGCCCATCATAGGTTGATCCGCCGATATTCCAAACCGAAAGCCGTCCCGATGCCGCAATACCAAGACCGCTTTTTCAACGCCCGCGATGGACTGAAGCTGTATTATCGCGACTATCCATCCGACAACGCCAACGCGCTGACCCTATTGTGCATACCAGGTTTGACCCGCAACAGCGCCGATTTTGACGGCATTGCCCAACATCTGGCGGGCCGAACCCGGGTGCTGGCGGCCGACCTGCGCGGCCGTGGCCGGTCCGACCGGGCGGCCGATCCCGGTAGTTATGTCCCAGTGCAATACGCGCTCGACATTCAAGACCTTCTCAAACATGCCGAGGTCAAACGCGCGGTGTTCATTGGCACCTCATTGGGTGGCATTGTCACCATGCTGACGGCGGGGATCGGTCGTCATCTCATGGCTGGCGCCATCATCAACGATGTCGGCCCGGTGATCGAGACCGACGGCATCGCCCGGATCGCCGAATATGTTGGCAAAGCACCGCCGCAACCCAGTTGGGAAGACGCCGCGGCAGCGGTGCGCGCGGCCAACCAACATGCTTTTCCACATTATAACGAGGCTGACTGGCTGGCCTTCGCCAAGCGCACCTATATCGAGCAGGACGGCAAATTCGTGCCCAATTACGACCCCCGCATCGCCGAGGTGTTCAGCAAGGCGCCGGTCGGCGGCACCGATCTGTGGCCGTTTTTCGACGCTTTGACTGGCCTGCCGCTGCTGCTGGTGCGGGGCGAGACATCGGACATCCTGTCAACCGAAACCCTGGCCGCGATGGTGCGGCGTTATCCTGCCATGCAGGTGGTGACGGTGCCAGGCATCGGCCACGCCCCGTTCCTGACCGAAACCGAGGCGCAAGCCGCGATCGATCGTTTCCTCAGCAAAATACCCGCGAAAATTGGACTGTTGAAACGCGTGCGCGCCCGCATCGATGCCTTTCGCCACGCCGGCCGGGTGATGCGCGCGATGAAGGCGCGGCAAAAAAGCTGAACAATCAGCCTTCGCGCAATGCCTTGTCGCGCACTTGAGCGATCGGCTTGAGGATATAGTCCAGCACTGAGCGCTTGCCGTTCAGCACATCGACCTCGGCGACCATGCCGGGGATGATCGGCAGTTCGCCATCCTTGGTCGCCAGACTGTCGGCGTCGGTGCGGACATGGACGATATAAACCCGCTGGCCGTCGTCATTTTCAATCGCATCGGGCGAGATATATTCCAGCCGGCCTTCCAGCGCGCCATAGGTCCGATAATCATAAGCCGTCAGCTTGACCCGAGCCTTTTGCCCGGCGCGCAGGAAAGCGATGTCGGCGGGGCTGATCTCGGTGGCGATTAGCAATGAATCATCACGCGGTACAATTTCCACCAGGGGTTCGCCAGGTTTAACGACGCCGCCAACCGTCGTCACCAACACACGGTTGACGACCCCATCGATCGCCGCCCGCACCTCGGTGCGCGAAACCCGATCCCGCAAGGCCGGCAATTCCTCGACCAGACCGGCCATCTCGGCCTTGGCGTCGGTCAGCGCCTGCGACGCTTCGGCACGATAACGCTGCTCCAGCGCGTGGATCTCCAGTTCCGCCTCTTCCACCGCCTGCGCTGCCCGGGTGGCCGCCAACCGCGCCGTTTGCGCCTCGCCCTTGGCGCTGGCGACCCGCTGGCGGGCACGCAACAATTCGATTTGCGGCTCAATGCCTTTTTCCACCAATGGCGCCAGCATGTCGCGCTCGGCCACCGCCAGCGCCTCGCTATCAACCGCCATCGCGACGGCGACTTGCGCCTCCTCCAAGCTTTGCCGGCGTTGCATCAATTGTGAACGCCGCACATTCAAGGCTGATTCCATTTCTGCCCGCTGGGCGGCATAAAGCGCCCGTTCGCTGGCCACGATCACCGGCGCGCCATCTTCCAGCGCCGGGGCGAAGCGCAATGGTTGATCATTCACCAATGCCTCCAGCCGGGCAATCTTGGCGCTTAGCGCGTTGAAGCCTTCCTGACCTTGCAGAAAGGCTGCATTGAATTGAGTGCTGTCAAGCCGGATCAACAGATCGCCGGCGCTGACCTCTTGACCTTCGCGAACCAGAATTTCCTTGACGATGCCACCTTCCAGGTTTTCCACCACCTGCAATTGCTGCGACGGCACCACTCGGCCAAGACCGCGCGTCACTTCGTCGATTTGGGCCAATGCCGCCCACAGGATCAACAGCACCACGGAGCCTGTGATGACCCACAACAATAAATTGGCGGCGCGTGTCGGCGTTACTGGCAAATCTTGGTCCAAATGATCCAGCGGTGCGGACATCGGCTCAATCCTGCCGGCCGACGGCGGTCGACTTCAAGACGTCATCGCGGGGGCCAGCGGCGGCGATACGGCCGCGGTCCAAAATGATCACCCGATCAACCAGCCGCAGCATCGACGCGCGATGGGTGATCAACACCACCGTACGGCCCTTCAACTCCCCTTCCAGGCGCGAGATCAACGCATTCTCCGAATTCACGTCCATGGCGCTGGTTGGCTCATCCAAAAGCATAACCGGCGGCTTGCCAATGAGCGCCCGCGCCACCGCGATGGCCTGGCGTTGCCCGCCAGACAAGCCTTCGCCCCGATCCGCCAGCCGCAAATCATAGCCATTGGCGATCTGGCCGACAAAGTCATGCACTCCGGCGATCCTGGCGGCGCGCAGCACTTCATCGTCACCGGCGTTTGGCGCACCCAGCGTGATATTTTCGCGGATCGATCCGGAGAGCAGGTAAATATCCTGCAACACCGTGCCGATATTGCCGCGCAGATCATCGGGGTGGATTTGCTGGACGTCCGAGTCATCAACCAGCACGACCCCTTCTTCCGCCGCATAAAGCCCCAGGATCAGTCGCGTGATGCTGCTTTTGCCGGACCCGACCCGGCCCAGAATCGCAACCTTTTCACCCGGCTCGATGGTGAAGCTGACATCGTCCAAGGCCCGTCCAGCTTGGCCAGGGTAACGGAAAGTGACATTGCGAAACTCGATCTTGCCCTGCAATTGCGGCCGCCGCAAATACTCCCGCCCGTCAGCCAGGTCGCTTTCCCCGCGCATGATGCGGTCGAGATTGCGATAAGACGACAACGCACTGTTGGCACGGCTCAGCACATTGGCAAGTTGGCCCAGCGGCGCCAATGTCCGTCCGGTCAAAATCACGCAGGCAATCAATCCGCCGACGCTTAATGACCCGTTCATCACCAGGAACACACCAACGATGACCGTGCCAACCTGTGCCGCCTGCTGCACGCTGCTGGCGACATTGACCGCAAGCTGACCAAGAATGCGGCTCTTGCGCGCGGTGGTCGAATGTTCGGCCAAGCCGCGCTGCCAGCGCTGCACCATCAATTGCCCGGCGGCGACGCTTTTCACCGTCTCCAGCCCGGCGACGGTTTCAACCAGCACGCCATGTTTGTTCTGGCCCTCGTCCATCGTCTTTTCCGCCAGCCGCGCCAGTGCCGGCTGAATCAGCAACCCGACCAAAAACACTACCGGCACCGCGATCACCGGCACCAGCACCACCCAACCGCCAATCAAGCCAATGACCAGCAGAAACAGCGCGATGAACGGCAGGTCGACCAAGGCGACCAAGGTCGCGGAGGCGAAAAAATCGCGCAGGGTCTCGAATTCCCGGATGGCGCTGGCAAACCCGCCGGCCGAACCGCGACGCTCCGAAAGCCGTAAATTCAGCACCCTTTGGAATAGGGCCGCGCCGACCTCATAATCGACCCGCTGACCAGCAATATCGATAAAATAGCCGCGCAGGCTTCTCAGCACGAAGTCGATGCTCAGCGCGATGGCCATGCCGATGGCCAGTGCGATCAGCGATTCAATCGCCTGGTGCGGGATCACCCGATCATAGACCGTCATGATGAACAGCGAACTGGCCAGCGACAGAAGATTGACAAAAGCCGCCGCCAGCAGCACCTGGCCATAAATACGGCGATTGCGCAGCAAGGCGGACCACAACCAGTGTTCGCTCAAGTCAGCCCGTGAACGCGCGTGATCGGTCATATTAACGTCCGCTTCCAAACAAGTCGCCAGCCTCGGCAAAGCTGAAACCAATATCAAGCTTTTCTAGCAATTCGCCGGTTTCCGCCATCAGCGCGAAGCGGGCCATCTCCGCCTCAACCAGCCCGCGCAAATAGGCGTTGGCGGCATTAAAATAATCGTCCTCGGATTCCAGCACGTCGAGCAAGGTGCCACGCGCGACCCTGAATTGCTCCAGATAAATGGCACGGGCCTCCTCATTGGCGTCCAGCGCCCGGCGCAGAACCAGCAGCCGCTCGCGCAGCACTTCCATTTCCCGGAACGCAATGGAAATATCGCGCGCAACCTCTCGGCGCACTTGCTCTTCTTGGTGCTGGGCTTGACGCCAACGTTGCAGCGCTTGCGCCCGCCGCGCCGATCCCGCGCCACCGGAATACAGATTATAATTCATCACCAGCCGGCCACGAATGTCGAAATCCGCCCGCTCCTCGCCCAAATCGAATTTGGTGGCATCAAGGCCCAGTGAAATGCTGGGCAGCCGGCCAGCCTGGGCGGCGCGGTAGTCCTGCTCAGCCGCCAAGGCGCGATAGCGGGCGGCGGCGATATCCGGATGGGCGGCGGTGCCCAATGCAATCGCCGCGTCTTGGCTCGCGGCATCCGAAACGATTGGGCTGGGCAGCAGCAACACCGGCGGCGCTTCGCCAAACAATTCAAAATACCGGCTTTCGGCTTCGGCCAGGCCGCGCTCGAAACCGGCCAGCCGGGCTTCGGCGTCGGCCAGACGAGCTTGCACCCGCGCGACATCGCGGCGGGCGCCAACGCCTTCATTAAACCGCCGCGTGACTTGCGCCAGAATTTCCCGATGGCGAGCGACGAATTCCTCGCCAACACTGATCAGACCGCGATTCTGCACCACCTGATGATAGGCGCCAATGGCCGCGAGCGCGATTTCTGCCGCAGTGCCGAACACGGCCTGTTCAGCCACTTGGGCGCGGGCTTGCGCGCCATCCACCCGGGCCGCCGTCTCGCCAGCGTCATAGAGAAGCTGATTGCCGGTCAAGCGGGCGTTGGCGCGGGCGCGCGGGCGCGATCGCTCGACGATATTGTCAAAATCATCCTCGAACTCACGCGCGATCGAACCATCGCCAGTCAAGTCGAAGTCGAGACTGGGCCTAAAGGCGGCACCGGCCTCGCGCTTGGCCTGCCGCGCCTCGCGCTGGGCGGCGATGGCCGCCAACACCGCTGGATGCTGGTCGACCGCGGCGGCGATGCGCGCGGCGAACGCCGCCGGGTCCTCAACTGTCGCCGCTGCCTCGGCCACCGCCGGTGGCGGCTCCTGCGCCAGCACCGGAAGGGCAGGCAGCCAGCCCGCGCACAGCGCCATGGCAAGAAAGCGTGCAGTCATCATGTCCCCGGCCCGGCAGATGGGTTTGAATTGCAAGTGGCTTGCAGCCTTTAACGCCTTGGTCTTTCGCCGTAAAGCGCGACCATAGCCGATTCTGTGGCAAAATTGGGTTAACTCGCCACAGGTGCGACTGCAACATTGTCGATCAGCCGGGTCTGGCCGATACGCGCCGCCGCCAGCAATCGCGCTGGGCGGTCGACACGGGTCAACGGCGCCAGATCATCGGCGTCGCGCAATTCCAGATAATCAACCGCCTCGAAACCGGCCGCCCGCAAACTGGCGATGCCGTCCGCTAGCAAGGCCGCGGCTGGCCGGCCATCGGCCAATTGCGCGGCTAGGTCGTGAAGCACGCGCGGCAGCGCCAGCGCCCGCGACCGCTGATCGGCGCTCAAATAGGCGTTGCGCGACGACAGCGCCAAGCCATCGCCGTCGCGCACCAGCGGCGCGCCCAGCACGGTGACTGGCAAGTCAAGATCCCGCGCCATGCGCTTGATCACCAGCAATTGCTGATAGTCTTTTTCGCCGAACACGGCGATGTCGGGCTGAACCTGGTTCAGCAATTTCGCGACCACCGTCGCCACGCCGTCGAAATGGGTCGGCCGGGCGACCGCGCACAAGCCTTGGCCAACTTCGCCAACATGCACCGTAGTGGCGAAACCGGGCGGATAGATTTCCGCCACCGCCGGTGCGAACAGCAGCGCCGCGCCGGCTTGTTCCAAAAGCGCCAGATCGGCGGCCTCCTGCCGCGGATAGCGGGCGAGGTCCTCGCCGGGACCGAATTGCATCGGGTTGACGAAAATGCTGACGACCACGCGGTCGGCCTGCCGCACCGCCAGATCGACCAGCGACACATGGCCCGCATGCAACGCGCCCATCGTCGGCACCAGCGCGATGGTCTTAACTTCATGGCGCCATTGTCGCACGCGCGCGCGCACTTCCCGCACGCTGCGGACAACCGGCACCACCACCACGGATCGCATTTCACTCATGAGGGCAGTTTCGCGATCGCCGCGGGGCTGAGTTGCGCATCGTCGAAATCCGTCAGTTGATTTTGCCTGATCACCGTGCGCACCCGCCTCACATAAGCTTCACGCAGGGTCGAATATGCTGAAAGGGTTCCGGCCAAGGCCAGCGAATCCAAAGCGTCGTCCCGCGCCCGCGCCGCAGCCCGTTGTTGCCGAAATTGGCGATAGGCCCGGTGCGTATTCAAATTATGCATATAGCCAAAAATCGCTCCGGCAGGACTATCAAAAGTCTTAATGGTGTGGCGCGCGCCAGCCTTGCGTTGTTTTGGCACCATGCCTTCGCCGTCCCAGGCATATTGCCCGAACAAGGCATTGCCGGCGCGAGCAAAGCGCGACAAGCCCCAGCCCGATTCGATGGCGGCTTGCGCCAACACCAGCGATGGCGGCACCTGATCGACCCGCCGCAGCAAGGTGTCTAGGTCGTTGGGGGATGCGCCATAACGCCCCGCGATGGTTGCCAGCCAGTCTTGCTGGCGCGGCGAAAGCGGCTTGCCGCGCGCGGTTTGCGCCGCGATCAAGACCAGCCGGTCGCGCTCTGCCTGCAGCAGCCGATTGACCAACAAGGTGGCCGGCACCATCGCCGCCAGAAAGCGCCGCTTGCGGGCCAGAATGTCGATACCGTCATCGCCTTGGCTGGGCACGCCGTCCATGAACAGCGGACCGACCTCTCCCTGCCGGCGCCATTTCGGCACCCTTTGGGTCAAGGCCGTGGTGGCATAACCACCCACCGCTTGCCAATTCATGCGCTGTAATTGCGCCGTCGCCGTGGTCCATACCCGGTCCTGCGCCGAATCGGCCCGGCTATAGCCCAACAGCGCGACCGCCGCAGCCAGCCCGACAAGGACCACCGATAACCATAGCGATAATGCCTTTTGCACAGCCTTGCGTTGACTCCCTCCAACACCCATGCGACTTACTAGCCTGCCTGTTTCGGGTGACTTGGTCTATTGCAAATCCGTGACATAAAACCATCGGGAAGGCGAGGCAAGCGACTGTGCCGCATATCGTAGTCTTGGGCAATGAGAAGGGCGGCTCGGGAAAATCGACCACCGCCATGCACATCACCATCGCCTGCCTGCGGGCCGGCCTGGAGGTTGGCGTGCTGGACCTGGATGGCCGCCAACGCACTTTGGCGCGCTATTTGGAGAATCGCCGCGATTTCGCCGCCAAGAACGGGCTGGCCTTGCAAATGCCGGCGTTCGAATCGATCGCTAGTGCCGCCGCCACCACCGTGGCTGAGGCCGAAGCGGCGGACGAAGCCGCCTTCACCGAAGCCTTGCAGCGGGTAGGCGCCGGCCGCGATATCGTCGTCATCGATTGCCCTGGCTCCAACACCCATTTGGGCCGGCTGGGCCATGTCCATGCCGACACCCTGATCACGCCCATCAATGATAGTTTTGTCGACTTCGACCTGCTGGGTAAGGTTGACCCCGCGACCTATCGGGTCACCCGTCCCAGCTTTTATGCCGAGCTGGTATGGCAAGCGCGCAAGGCCCGCGCCGCCCAAGGCGGCACGCCAATCGACTGGATCGTGATGCGCAACCGCTTGGCGTCGCTGGATGCGCATAACAAGCGCCGCGTCGAACGTGCCATCGCCGATCTGGCGCGGCGGGTTGGCTTCCGGTTCGTGCCGGGCTTGTGCGAACGGGTGATCTACCGCGAATTATTCGTCAAGGGCCTGACACTGCTTGATTTGCGCGACAGCCGCGCCGGTGGTACGCTGACCATGTCGCATGTCGCCGCCCGGCAGGAATTGCGCGATTTGATCGCGGCGTTGAAACTGCCCGGACTGAGCGATGATCAAAGCATGCAAAGCGCCTGAGCGGCGCGCGGGGAATCGGCCATGCCTTGGTTGCTGCTGGGGCTAGTTGCCCTCATTGCCATTGTCGGCGTTTTGCGCTGGGCCGCCTATGCCGACATTCGCCAGATCAAGCGCGTGTTATGGCTGACCGCCGCCGCAGCCGGCCTGGCGCTGGCGATATTTTTGGCGATCAGCGGCCGGTTTGCCGCCGCCCTGCCCTTCATCATTCCCATCTTCTTTGCCTGGCGCCGTCTACCGCGCCTGAACCGGCAGCATGGCAACCGCCAGGCCCCGCCCCCCGGCGCCAGCCGTGGCGGCATGAGTGTCGAGGAAGCGCGTGAAATCCTCGGTGTCGACGCCAACGCGACGGCGGCGCAAATCACCGCCGCCCATCGCCGGTTGATCGCCAAACTCCATCCCGATCAAGGCGGTTCCAATTATCTGGCCGCCAAATTAAACGAAGCGAAAGACCTGTTGCTGAAGAATATGAAGCCCTGAACGGGGCTTTCATCTTTTGGTGACCCGGGCGTAATAATAACGCCATATTCAGCCAGGTAAGAAGAGGACGTGATGGCGCAATCAGTGCGAAAAGCGGTTTTTCCAGTGGGCGGTTTGGGAACGCGGTTCCTGCCCGCGACCAAGGCCATGCCCAAGGAAATGCTGCCGGTGGTCGACAAACCGCTCATTCAATACGCGGTTGAGGAAGCCAAGGCCGCCGGTATCGAGCAGTTCATCTTCGTCACCGGACGCGGTAAAAGCGCCATCGAGGATCATTTCGACCATAGTTTCGAACTGCAAAACACCCTTGCAACCCGTGGCAAGACCAGCATGTTGGAGGATGTTTTGTCGCCGGTCATGGAACCGGGACAGCTGTGTTATGTCCGCCAGCAAGAACCGCTGGGGCTGGGACATGCGGTGTGGTGCGCCCGGCATTTGATTGGCGATGAACCCTTCGCGGTGCTGCTGGCCGACGATTTGATCAAGGCCCCAACCGCCTGTCTGAAGCAGATGGTTGATGCTCATCAACAAAGCGGCGGCAATATGGTGGCGGTGATGGACGTGCCGCGCCAACACACCAACCGCTATGGCATTTTAGCTCCCGGCGAAACCACAGGCCGGCTGACACAAGTGCGTGGCTTGGTCGAAAAGCCGCCGGTCGATCAGGCGCCCTCGACTTTGGCGGTGATTGGCCGCTATATCCTGCAAGCGGATGTGTTCAAGCATTTATCAGAAATGGAAAAAGGCGCCGGCGGCGAGATTCAACTCACCGACGCTATGGCCAAGATGTTAGGACAAATGCCGTTTCACGGCCTGCGCTTCGACGGCGAGCGGTTCGACTGCGGCGACAAGGTCGGCTTTTTGGCCGCCAATATCGCCTTCGCGCTGGAACGTGACGATATGCGCGACGGCGTTGCCGCGTTCATGGCCTCGTTGCGCTGATCATTAGGGAGGGGACAAAGCCATGCGCGTGACAATGGTGGGCACCGGCTATGTTGGGCTGGTGTCAGGCGCCTGTTTTTCGGAATTCGGCCACAGCGTCACTTGCGTTGACAAGGATGGGGCCAAGATCGCCAGCCTGGAACAAGGCCAAATGCCGATTTACGAGCCGGGCCTGGATGACTTGGTCAACCGCAATGTCAAGGCCGGGCGGCTGCGTTTCACCACCGACCTCGCCGCCGCCGTGCCCGACGCCGATGCCGTGTTCATCGCCGTGGGCACCCCAAGCCGGCGCGGCGACGGCCATGCCGATCTTAGTTTCGTGTTCGCCGCCGCCGAGGAAATCGCCGCCAATTTGACCGGCTATACCGTGGTGGTGACCAAGTCGACAGTGCCCGTGGGCACTGGTGCGCAAGTCGAGGCGCGGATGCGTCAACACGCGCCCGATGCCGCTTTCGACGTCGCGTCCAACCCTGAATTTTTGCGCGAAGGCGCCGCGATCGAGGACTTCATGCATCCCGACCGGGTGGTGGTGGGCGCGGAGACCGAAACCGCGCGCGAAGCCATGCGCGAACTGTATCGGCCGCTATTCCTGCGCGAGACTCCGGTAATGTTCACCGAGCGCGTCACCGCCGAACTGATCAAATATGCCGCCAACGCATTTCTGGCGACAAAAATAAGTTTCATTAACGAAATGGCTGATTTATGCGAGAAGACAGGCGGCAATGTCCAGGAAGTGGCCAAGGGCATTGGCCTCGATAAACGCATCGGCAGCAAGTTCCTGCATGCCGGCCCCGGCTATGGCGGCAGTTGCTTTCCCAAAGACACGCTGGCCTTGGCCCGCACCGCCGAAACCCTGGGCGTGCCACTACGCATCGTCAATACCGTGATCGACGTCAATGCCAGCCGCAAACGGACAATGGCGCAGCGGATCATCGCCGCATGCGGCGGCGATGTCGCCGGCAAAACCATCGCGGTATTGGGCCTGACCTTCAAACCCAATACCGACGACATGCGCGACAGCCCGGCGCTGGACATCATCCCCGCCCTGCAGCGCGCCGGCGCCAATGTCCGGGCATTCGACCCCGAAGGCATGCGCGAGGCGGCCCGCGACCTGACCGACGTCGCGTTTTGCGCCAGCGCCTATGAAGCCATCGACGGTGCCGACGCATTGGCCATCCTGACCGAATGGAACGAGTTTCGCGCGCTTGACCTGGGCCGTGTCAAGGCGCTGCTGAAGTCGCCTATTTTTGTTGATTTGCGCAATATTTACCGGCCCGCCGACATGGTTGCCGCCGGTTTTCATTATAGCAGCATTGGCCGCGCCACCGCCGCGCCGCCAGCTTAAGGAGCGATCGCATGCCCGGGCACCGCTTTCATCCGTCGATCTTGCGTGAATATGACGTCCGCGGCGTGGTCGGCGATACGCTGAACCGCGACGATGCCCAAGCCCTGGGCCAAACCCTGGGCAGCATGATCCGTCGCCAGGGCGGGCAGACGGCAGTGGTCGGCTATGATGGCCGCATCAGTTCACCGGGCTTGGCCGAAGCGGTCGCGGAAGGCTTGGCCGCCACTGGCCTTGCCGTCACCTTGATCGGCTTGGGGCCAACGCCGATGCTGTATTACGCCGTCAACGCCCTGAACGCCGATGGTGGGGTGATGGTGACCGGATCGCACAATCCGCCGGACTATAATGGCTTTAAGATGATGATCGGCAAAAAGCCCTTCTATGGCGCGCAGATTCAGGAATTGGGCCAACTGGCCGCGGCCGGCGACATGGTAAGCGCCAGCGGCGGCCGGATCGAAGGCGTGACGATGTTGGATCGCTATGTCGAGCGCATCGCCAGCGACTTTGACGGCACGCCGATGAACATTGTCTGGGACACCGGCAATGGCGCCGCCGGCCCCGCGGTTGAAAAGCTGATCGCACAGTTACCCGGCACCCATCAATTGCTGTTCGGCGATGTCGATGGCGGTTTTCCCAATCATCACCCCGATCCTACGGAAGAAAAAAACCTCACCCATTTGCAGGCGGCGGTGAAACAAGCCAATGCTGATTTCGGCATTGCCTTTGACGGCGATGGCGACCGGATTGGCGCCGTCGACGGCAAGGGCCGCGTCGTCTGGGGCGATCAATTGCTCAGCATCATGGCTGCCGACGTACTGCGGGAACGGCCCGGCAGCACCATCATCGCCGACGTCAAGGCGAGCCAGAAATTGTTCGATCGCATCGCCGCCTTGGGCGGTCAGCCGCTGATGTGGCGCACCGGCCATTCCCTGATCAAGGCCAAGATGGCGGAGACCGGCGCGCCTTTGGCCGGTGAAATGAGCGGCCATATCTTTTATGCCGATCGCTATTACGGTTTCGATGACGCGCTTTATGCCGCGGTCCGGCTGATTGGCGCCATCAGCCGCCAAGGTGGCAGCCTGACCGCTATCAAGGATGCGATGCCCAAGGTCCTCAACACACCGGAAATGCGCTTTCCCTGCGCCGAGGACCGCAAATTCGCCGTGGTGCAGGAAGTTGTCGCCCGGCTGCGCGCCGCCGGCGCCGATTTCAACGATATCGACGGCGCCCGCGTCAACACCAAGGATGGCTGGTGGCTGCTGCGCGCCTCCAACACCCAGGCGGTGCTGGTGGCCCGTTGCGAGGGCCGCAACAAGCCGGCGCTGGAACGCCTTAAAGCAGCCCTGGTCGAACAATTGGAAGCTAGCGGGGTCGCCCGGCCCGAGGGGCTGTAACCGCCGACAGCATGGTCAATGGAGCCGAATCGGCTCTTTTTTGTGCATTGCACAAAAAGCCCTTGACAGGCGCAAATATCATTGTATCTTCAGCTCATATTGCAGTGCAGCAACGGCAGTGCAATATCGCAAGACCGACGCCCCCCACGACGGTTGCGCGCAAGTTTGAAATTCAGGCGTTCGCAGCAGCGCCTTTGTGCAAGTCAGAATGCAACGAATTGGAAGGACAGCAAGCAATGGCGACCGCAAGCAAGAGCAAGACCGCCGAAAAGACCGTTGAAACCATGGTCGAGTCTGGCAAGGAAAAGTTCGAACAAGCCTATAAGGTGACCACTGAAGCCGCGACCAAGAATTTGGAAAAGAGTTTTGAAATGACCCAAAAGCAGTTTGAAGAAGCGCAAAAGAACTTTGGCGAGCTGAGTGGCTTATCCAAGGAAAATCTGGACGCGCTGGTGGCTTCCACCAATGCCGCCGCCAAGGGCGCCGAGCAAATCAGCGCCGAGTTGATGGCGTATTCCAAGAAGTCGGTTGAAGACAGCCTGGCCGCGGTCAAGGCGTTGTCGGGTGCGAAAAACCTGCGCGAATATTTCGACCTGCAAAACAGCTTGGCCAAGGACAGCTATGACAGTTTCGTCGCTGAATCCAGCCGCTTCACCGAAATGTACATGAAGATGGCCAATGACGTGTTCGAACCGGTGAACAGCCGTTTCGCCACTGCCATGGAACGCTTCGGCGCCGCCTCCTAAGGCGCATCCGAATCCAAGACGATCAAGCCCGGTGGCTGCGTGACGCCACCGGGCTTTTTCATGCCGCGTCCGCCTTGTAATAAGCCTTGGCCGCTTTTTATTCCGCCTTGCCCGCCGGCCCGGCTTGACTCATGCGCGCTTCGAACAGCGCCGCTTCATGGGCGATCGACTGCTCCACCAGTTCGCGATAGGCCGCAGCCACACGCTCAACCGGCGCGTCGGCTAAAGCCGCCAATTTGCTGACCTTGGCAATCACGTCCTCGATTCGCGGTTCATCGCGAATTTCCTCGCGCCGCTGTTTAATGGCGGCGGCCTGGGCGATATAACCAAAGCGTTCCGACAACAGCGCCACGATGGCGCGGTCAAGCCGATCGATCTCGCGGCGGACTTCAGTCATGGTGCTGCATTGCATTGTATTCTGCCTCTATCTGGTATCGCTGCGCCCGATTTTACGCCAAGGGGCTTGGTGATAGGACCCGTTCGCACTATCTTAATGGACAGTCAATGCTTCGTCATGAGCGTTGTAAACAGCGACAGACCAGAAAGCGGTCTGAAGACACGTGTGGAAGACAGCAACTAAAGGCAGGGTGTGCCCTATAACGATGGCCGCAAAAATATGATTGTCAGGACCGAGATAATCAACGCCAAGGTTTCGGACCGCCTTGCCCCGCGCCTGCAAGAGGACCATGAGGACGGCGATATGGGCATTGGTCATCAAGGACCAGCGCAAGGCACGCTGACGCAAGCCAAGACAAAGACGAAAAAGCCGTCGATGTACAAGGTCATTATGCTGAACGATGACTACACGCCGATGGAGTTTGTGGTCCATGTGCTGCAAAAATTCTTCCGCATGGACATGAGTCAGGCAACCACCGTGATGCTGCATGTTCATCAAAGGGGCGTCGGGATTTGCGGTGTTTACACCTATGAGGTGGCGGAAACGAAGGTGACTCAAGTGGTTGATTATGCACGAAAGAATCAACATCCCTTGCAGCTCACCTTGGAAAAGGAATAGCCGCGCCGGATATGCCAAACCGCGCAACAGCGGTTCGCACGGTGCGCAAGGAAAGGATGCAAAGTGCCTGCATTTTCATCGCATCTTGAGCAGACGCTGCACCGCGCTTTGGCCGAGGCCAATGGCCGGAATCATGAATATGTGACGCTGGAGCATTTGCTGCTGGCGCTGATCGACGATCCCGACGCGGCGGCGGTGCTGGCCGCTTGCAATGTCGATATCGAAGCCCTGCGTACCACCGTTCGCCATTATGTCGATGAAGAGCTGGCGACGCTGCGGCTTGAGGACGGTCATGAATCCTCGCCCACCACCAGCTTTCAACGGGTGGTGCAGCGGGCGATCATTCATGTGCAATCATCGGGCCGGGAATCGGTCACTGGCGCCAATTTGCTGGTGGCGCTGTTTTCCGAACGCGAAAGCCATGCGGTCTATTTCCTGCAGCAGCAGGACATGACGCGCTATGACGCCGTTACCTATATCAGCCATGGCATCGCCAAGGCGCCGGGGATGAACGAACAACGGCGGGTGCGCGGCGCCGACGATGAAGCCGATGGCGAAGCCGAAGCCAGTGGCGCCAAGGGTGCCGGTGCCAAGAAGGCCGGCGATTCAGCGCTTGAAAATTATTGCGTCAATTTGAACGCCAAAGCCGCCTCTGGCAAGATCGACCCCCTTATTGGTCGCCAGGCGGAAGTCGACCGCACCATTCAAATTCTTTGCCGGCGCTCTAAGAACAATCCGCTTTATGTCGGCGATCCCGGCGTTGGCAAAACCGCGATCGCCGAGGGTTTGGCGCGCAAGATCGTTGAAGGCGACGTGCCCGACGTGCTGCTCGATGCCACCATTTTCGCGCTCGACATGGGCGCCTTACTAGCTGGCACCCGCTATCGCGGCGATTTCGAAGAACGGTTGAAGGCCGTGGTCAAAGAACTTGAAGACTATCCCGGCGCGGTGCTGTTCATCGACGAAATCCACACCGTGATCGGCGCCGGCGCCACCTCGGGCGGGGCGATGGATGCGTCCAACCTGCTGAAGCCGGCACTGGCTTCGGGCGCCATTCGCTGCATCGGCTCCACCACCTATAAAGAGTTCCGCAGCCATTTCGAAAAGGACCGGGCGCTGCTGCGGCGGTTCCAGAAAATCGATGTCGTCGAACCGACCCAGGCCGACACCATCAAGATCATGATGGGCTTGAAGCCCTATTTCGAGGACCATCACGGTGTCCGCTATACCGCCGATGCGATCAAGGCGGCGGTGGAATTGTCGTCGCGTTATATCAATGACCGCAAGCTACCGGACAAGGCCATCGACGTGATCGACGAAGTCGGCGCAGCGCAAATGCTGTTGCCGCCGTCAAAGCGCAAGAAAACCGTCAGTGTCAAGGACGTCGAGGCGATTGTCGCAAAGATCGCGAGGATCCCGCCAAAATCGGTGTCGAAGGACGACAAACGGTCGATGGCCAATCTGGCCGGCGATTTAAAGCGCGTGGTGTTTGGTCAGGACGCGGCGATCGAGGCCCTGGCCTCGGCCATCAAATTGTCGCGCGCCGGTTTGCGCGAACCCAATAAGCCGATCGGCTCCTATCTGTTTTCGGGGCCCACCGGGGTCGGCAAGACCGAAGTGGCGCGGCGGCTGGCCAGCATCATGGGCATCGCCATTCACCGCTTCGACATGTCTGAATATATGGAGCGCCACTCGGTCAGTCGGCTGATTGGCGCGCCGCCCGGCTATGTTGGCTTCGACCAGGGCGGGCTGTTGACCGACGCTGTCGATCAGTCGCCGCATTGCGTGCTGCTGCTGGACGAGATCGAGAAGGCCCATCCCGACCTGTTCAACATATTGTTGCAGGTGATGGATAATGGTCAATTGACCGACCATAACGGCAAAAAGGTCGATTTCCGCAATGTCGTGCTCATCATGACCACCAATGCCGGCGCCTCTGAAATGGCCAAGACCGCCATCGGCTTTGGTCGCTCCACCAAGGAAGGCGAGGATGAGGAAGCGATCAAGCGGCTGTTCACGCCGGAATTCCGCAACCGTCTGGATGCGGTGATCGCCTTCGACTATCTGCCTCCCGCCGTGGTCGAACGGGTGGTCGAGAAGTTCGTGCTGGAGCTGGAAGCGCAACTGGTCGAGCGCCATGTTCATATCCGTCTTAGCGATGCCGCCAAGTCATGGCTGGCCAAGCGCGGCTATGACAAACAATTCGGTGCCAGGCCGCTGTCGCGGCTGATCCAAGATAAGGTCAAAAAGCCCCTGGCCGACGAATTATTGTTCGGCCGGCTGGTCAATGGCGGCGATGTCACGGTCGATGTGAAGGATGACGACTTGACCTTCACCATTGACGAAGCCACCACCAAGACCAGCAAGGCGAAGCCCGGCAACGCCAAGACCAAGGCGGAAAAAGTCTAGGCCCGGTCCAGAGCTGGGCCGGGGAGAAGGCTGGCCATGATCACCGCTTATGCCGCCATGGCCGAGACCGGCGCACTGAAGGCGGCGGGGGTTGAGCCTGGCGGCCCGATCCCGTCAAACGCGCTTTGGCTGGATCTGCTGGAACCGACCCGGGAAGAGGAAAAAGCGGTTGAAGCCGCGCTGGGCTTTGAAATACCCAGCCGCGAGGAAATGCAGGAAATCGAGCTTTCCAGCCGCCTGTATAGCGAGCATGGCGCGCTGTTCATGACCGCAAGCCTGGTCGCCCATGCCGACAGCGACAACCCGCTGACCGCGCCGGTCACCTTCATTCTCGCCGGCGATCGGCTGGTCACCTTGCGCTATGTCGAGCCAACACCGTTTCGGCTGTTCGCCAATCAGGTCGCCAAACCCGACCATGGCATCGCCCGGGGCGAGGATGCCTTTGCCGGTCTGATCGACGCCATCATCGACCGCCTGGCGGATATCCTGGAGCATGTGCAGCGTGATGTCGACATGCTGTCGCGGCAAGTGTTCACGCCGCCAACGCCGGGAAACAAGGCGGATTTTCGCGGTATCTTGCGTCATATCGGCCGCAATGAGGAATTGACCTCGCGCGCCCGTGATAGCTTGGCTTCGATCAGCCGGGTGCTGTCGTTCATCGGCCGCGCCGCCGGCGCCGACAAAAACGGTGGCCATCAGCCCGCCGCGCGCTCCTATGAGGTGTTGCAGCGCGATGCCGCCTCACTGTCGGACTATGCGGGCTTTCTGTCCAACAGCAACGCGTTCTTGCTGGAAACCACGCTGGGGCTGATCAGTATCGAGCAAAACACCATCATCAAGATCTTCTCGCTGATGGCGGTGGTGTTCTTGCCTCCCACCTTGATCGCCAGCATTTACGGCATGAACTTTCAATTCATGCCCGAACTGGCCTCGCCCTATGGCTATCCGGTGGCATTGCTGCTGATGGTGCTCTCTGTGGTGCTGACGTTTCGCTATTTCAAGCGGCGCGGCTGGCTGTGAAATCCATGTAACCTCCTGCCGGGTTAAGGCGTCATAAGCCAAAACCAGCATCGTCGATCATGTAGTTGAGGACATCATGCCCCGCCTTGCCGCGTTTTTCTTGAGCCTGTTTGCCCTCGCCGCCTTGCCCGCCGCCGCCGAGGCGCCGGATCTGGGCCCCGCCGTCGGCGCCGCCGTGCCGGTCACCATCGCCGCCGTCGATCATCAAGGCAAGGCTCGGCAATTCGCCGACCTCAGCGGCGAAAACGGGATGATTTTGGTGTTCAGCCGATCGATGGAATGGTGCCCGTATTGCCAGCGCCAAGCCATTGACGCCAACAGCCACGCTGCTGAATTCGCCGCGCTGGGTACACCGCTGGTGTTGCTGACCTATGATCCGGTGGAGAAACTGGCCCGCTTCGCGAATCGTCAAAACATCGCCTACACCCTGATTTCCGACCCCGAATCGAAAATCATCGACGGCTTTGGTCTGCGCAATGCCGATTATGGCCCCGAAAGCATCGCCCATGGCGTGCCGCATCCAGCGATTTTCGTGATCGACTCCAAAGGCGTGGTACGCGCCAAATTGATGGAAGAAGGCTATAAGGCACGGCCTGAAATCGCCGATGTGCTGGCCGCCGCACAAAACCTTGCACAAGACTGACCCTTCAAGGCAATATCCCAAAGGCTGAAGGGGTTTGGGGGGTAGGAATGCGGTTGAAGACCGCCGGGCAGCGTTTGGTGTTTATCGACCGGCCATGGTTCTTGCCGGGCATTCTGTTCATCGCCAGCATCGGCTTGGCCTTTGCCTTGTGGCAGCATTGGCAAGGCAGCACTGCATGGTCTACCGGCGATATTGGCTTGGCCATTGGCGCCGCCGTGGCGCTGGTTCTGGCCGTGCTGCTTTCCGACCACAGCCGCTTCGTGTTTGACCTCAGCCGCGATCAATTGCGCTGGCGCAGCGAGAGCTTTTGGCGATTGCGCGACGGCACTTTGAAATTGGAGGATGTTCAAGGCCTGCGTCTGGAATGCGCGGCCGATGATGCGGCGGCGCGCTGCCGCGGCGTGATCGACACCCGCCAAGGCCCGCTGCCGATGAGCCGCCGCTTTCGTGGTCACAAACAGGAATGGGAAGGCATGCTGGCCGAAATCGAAGCGTTTGCCGGCGACCGATTCGGCAAACCCTCCGACACGCGCTAAGCTTGCCCAATGGCAACAGTCGCCGATTTTGGACATTTGGCATTGGCCCTGGCCATCGGCCTGCTGATCGGGCTTGAACGCGGCTGGCGCAAGCGCGGCTTGGGTGCTGGCGCGCGCGTCGCCGGCCTGCGCACCTTCGCGCTGATCGGTTTGATCGGCGGGGTGGCTGGCTTGCTCACCCAGATTTACGGCGCCATGATGATCGCCGCCACCCTGCTCGCCACTGCCGCCCTTTTGGGCCTGTATTTTTGGCGCAATTTGATGGCCGTGGATCAAGCCGGCGGCCAGCCGGATTTCAGTGCCACCACCGCCATCGCCGCCTTGCTGACCTTGCTGTTGGGCGCGCTGACCAGCCTTGGTTATCCGCGCCTGGCGATCAGCGCGGCGGTGGTCGCCACTTTGATCTTGAGCCTACGCGAGCCCTTGCATGAGCTGCTCAAGCATATTGAAGAGTTCGAATTGGCGGCGGCACTGCGGTTTTTGTTGATCTCGGTGGTGATTCTCCCACTGCTGCCCAATCAGGGCTTCGGACCCTATCAAGCCATCAACCCCTATCTGATTTGGTGGATGGTGGTGTTGATCGCGGGCCTGTCGTTCATCGGCTATGTCGCGGTCAAACTGTGGGGCGCCCGTCAGGGTTTGATGCTTACGGCGGCGTTGGGAGCTTTGGTGTCTTCCACCGCCATCACCCTGGCTTTTGCCCGCTTTGCCCGCGCCCATGCCGCCGAACAGCGCGTTCTGGCCGCCGGCGTGTTGCTGGCCTCGACCATCATGATCGCCCGGGTCGCGGTGGTGTTGCTGGTGTTGGCGCCAGCCTTGCTGCCAGTCTTGGCCGCGCCGCTGGCCGCTATGGCGGTGGCCGGCACGGCGGCGACCCTGACCCTGGTTTATCGCAGCCGTGGTAGCCAAGCTCCGTCCTTCAGTCCCAGAAACCCGCTTGAACTGCACAGTGCGCTGTTTTTCGGCATCGGCTTGGGCTTGGTCATTTTCTTTGCCCGCTTGTTGGAAGATTATTTTGGCGATGTCGGCATTTATGGCGTCGCCCTCGGCACCGGGTTGGTCGATGTCGATGCCATGACGGTGTCGGCCAGCCAATTATTTCAAACCGGCACGCCGGCCGCGACCGCCGCGACTGCCGTGGTGCTGGCGGCCTTGGCCAACAGTTTTGCCAAGGCGGTTTTGGGCATCAGCATCGGCGGCGGCTTATTTGCCCGTCGTCTGGCAATCGGCTTTGGCGCGATGATCGGCGCCGGTGCGTTGGTGTTGGCGCTAAGCTTGGGACATTGACCATGAGCACCAGATTAATCGTGCTGCATCTGCGCAAGGTTGGCGATGTGCTGGACCAATTGCAGGAGCAAGCCGATGTCCGCGAAGCCTGGCGGCTGGGCACCGACGATGTTGACACTACCTATGCGCTGCTGGTCGCCACCGATGACGTGCAAGCCCTCACCGACCGGCTGCAATCGCTGTTCGCGGCGGAACATTTGGCGCGCATCGTGGTGATGCCGGTCGAAGCCGCCCTGCCCCGCCTGGAACAGGATGTCGAGACCGCGCCCGTCGCCGAACCTGAGCCTGCCAAGAGAAAGTCCCTGCTCAAGGGCATCAGCCGCGAGGAGCTGTATGAAGATGTCCGCAGCGGCGCCACGCTGGACCTTGGCTTCATTATCATGGTGGTGTTGTCCAGCATCGTCGCCGCCATCGGCCTGGTCGAAAACAATGTCGCGGTCATTATCGGCGCCATGGTCATCGCGCCGCTGCTGGGCCCCAATCTGGCATTGGCCCTGGCCACCGTGCTGGGCGACAGCGCCTTGATGCGCCAAGCCATCACCACCAACGCCGCCGGTCTCGCCGTAACCTTGGCGTTGGCGGTGGCAATGGGCGCGCTCTGGCCGACGGCGCTGGACAGCCCGGAACTGCTGGCGCGCACGGCGGTGGGTTTCGACGGCATCGCCTTGGCCATTGCGTCAGGCGCAGCGGCGGCCTTGTCGTTGGCCAGCGGCGTCGCCGTCAGCTTGATTGGGGTGATGGTTGCGGTGGCGCTGATGCCGCCAGCGGTAACCCTGGGCCTATATTTAGGGACAGGACAAATTGATTTCGCCGCCGGCGCGGCGCTGCTGTTGGCGGCCAATGTGATCAGCGTCAATCTGGCCGCCGACGCGGTGTTCTGGTTGCGCGGCGTGCAGCCTCGCACTTGGAAGGAACGCGCCGGCGCGCGGCGTTCGATGATCCTGTTTACCATGGCCTGGTGCTTGGCGCTGTTGGCAGTGATCGCGGTGATTGCCTATCGACCGGACTTTTTGAACGGCACGGCATTGCCCAAATAATTGATCACCGCATCGACCTCGCGGCGTTCGGCGTCCAGGAACCGCGCTACCGCGTCTTGAAAGCCGGGGTCGCGCAGCCAATGCGCGGAATAAGTTTTGATCGGCACATAACCACGGGCCAATTTATGCTCGCCCTGGGCGCCAGCTTCCACCCGCCCCAAGCCATGCGCGATGGCATAGTCGATCGCCTGATAATAGCACAGCTCGAAATGCAGAAAGGGGTGATGCTCGACCGCGCCCCAATAGCGGCCATAAAGCGCGTCCGCACCACGCAAATTCAGCGCCCCGGCGATGGCGCGGCCGGCGCGCATGGCCAGCATCAACACCACATGATCGGCCATGCGTTCGCCCAGCAACGAGAAAAACTGGCGGTTCAAATAGGGCCGGCCCCATTTGCGGTCGGCGGTGTCCATATAGAATGCGTAGAAGCTGTCCCAGGCGGACTCGGTCAAGTCGGCGCCGCTGAGATGGACGATTTCCAGCCCCGAGTCCAGCGCGGCACGGCGCTCCTTGCGCACCGCCTTCCTTTTGCGCGAGGAGAAACTGTCGAGAAAGTCGTCAAAATCGCGATAGTCTTGATTGCGCCAATGGAACTGCTGATCGGTGCGGATCAGCATGTCTTGAGCCTGATAGACTGGCAATTCGGACTCCGGCGCGAATGTGACATGCAAGCTTGACAAATGATGTTGCGTCACCAGCGCCTTCGCCGCCTGTACCAGCCCGGCGGCGGCCGCCGGCGTTGCCGCCAGCAGGCGCGGTCCAGTCACCGGAGAAAACGGCACGCAGCTTTGCAATTTGGGATAATAGCGCCCGCCGGCCCGTTCATAAGCCGCGGCCCAGCCATGGTCGAACACATATTCGCCATAGGAATGCCCCTTTAAATAGGCCGGCATCAGGCCGATCAGGCGATCCTGGGCGTCATAGAGCGCGATATGAAAAGGCCGCCAGCCAGTCTTGGCCGTGGCCGAGCCTGAGTCCTCCAGCGCGCTGATGAACCCATGCATCAAGAACGGGTTGCCCGCGCCGGCCAACCGGTTCCACTGGTCCGCGTCCAAAGCCGCGGCGCCATCCAATACCCGCGCCGTGAACGCTGCGTTGCTGTGGTCAGGCATGAGCCTTGCCGTAAACTCCGTCGCTCAGGTCAGGCGGCCGGCTGCGACGCCGCCTCGTCGACCAATTCGAAGATGATATTGTCGGCATGCGCATGGGCAAAGGCTGCCTGCGCTTCGCCGCGCACGGTCCACGTCAAAACCGGCAGGCCGCGCCGCCGCGCCGCATGAACAAAACGATTTGGCAGGCTGGTCAAATCATAGGCGATGAATTCGGCCTTGGCATAGCGCGCGAACAGATTTTGCGCCAACGGCAAATGCAATAACTTATTATAGCGGCTTTTGCCATGGGTGGTCATCACCATACCGCGCGGAATGGCCGGCGCATGCGCAGCGAACCAACGCGGAATTTCCGGGTCGAAAGACATGATCGCCACCGGCCCGCGATAGCCTTCCAACACCCGCCGCACCGACGCGCAAAGCGCATTGCGGGTCTTGGGATCGCTTTTCATCTCGATCAGCAATGGCACCGCGCCGGCAATGGTATCCAATGCCGACTGCAAGCTTGATACATGCTGATCGCTGCCCAACAGGGTCAGGGCTTCCAGGCGCGGCGTGGTCATTTTTGCCACCAGGCCGGCATGGCCGGTCAGCCGTTCAGTGTTTTCGTCATGAAAAACGATGGCGGTACCGTCCAGGCTAAGCAGCACATCCAGTTCGATCCCCAGCTTTTTTTCAACCGCCAGTCGGAACGCGGCCAGTGAATTTTCGGGAATGCGATGGGCCGGGTCATGCAGACCGCGATGGGCGAAAGGCTGCGCCGTCAACCAATGGTGCAATCGCGTTCGCCGGGCTTGCGCGCCGCTGTCCATAATGCTTAGGCGACCTCCGCGACCGCGTCGACTTCGACGCTGGCGCCCAATGGCAGGGCATTGGTGCCGACGGCTGCACGGGCATGGCGCCCGGCCTCGCCGAACACCGCAACCATCAAATCAGAGGCGCCATTGATCACCTTGGGCTGATCCTTAAAGCCATCGACACAGGCCACGAAGCCGCCCAGCCGCACGATCCGCCGCACCCGTTCCAAATCGCCCTCAAGCGCCGCGTTCAATTGCGCGATGATATTAAGGCCGCATTGTTGCGCGGCCTCGATCGCTTGATCCACGCCGACATCGCGACCAACAATGCCGGGATGCAGCAATTGGCCCCCCACCAAGGGCAATTGACCGGAGACAAAGACCATATTTCCGGCGCGCACGAATGGCACATAATTAGCCGCCGGTGCCGCCGCCACCGGCAAGGTGATGCCCAATTGCCGCAAACGCTGCTCAACCGTCATGCTGGTGCCTTTCATCGCCAAGCCTAGATGCTTGGGCGGCACCATAAGCCAAACCGCGCGCGCTGAAAAGCGCGGCGGTTGCCTAAAATCATCGGCGGCTGTTAATGGCTGACTTGTTCGGCGGACCGACGCCGGCCGAGAACCTGGTCGGGCGAACCGCCACCCAGCGGCGCGAAGCCGTAGCTAAGGCTGACAGGCACCGTAATGTCGCCCAGGCTCAACGGGTTGGCGCGCAAATAGTCTTGCAGCGACTGCGCCCGCATCAGTGCATTGGGCTGGCTGCAGCGCTCCATCACCAAGACAAATTCATCGCCGCCATAGCGCGCCAGCAGATCGCAAATCCGGGTTTGCCGTTCCAATATGCGAGCGACATGACGCAACACGGCATCGCCGACCGGTTCGCCATGGTCAAGATTGATCCGGCTGAGATCATCGATATCGATGAACAAAACCGTGCCATAAGTGCCATAGCGCTTGGCATGGGCCAGCGCACGTTCCATCTGGCGGCGCAAACCGCGCTTGTTCAACAGGCCGGTTAATTCGTCGGTCTCGCAAATGCCTTCCAGCGCGGCGATGCGGCGGCGCGCCCATTGCAATTGCTGTTCGGCTTCCGCGGCGAAGGCCAGCAGGCGGCTGGTTTGCGCGTCCTGGCCCGGTGCCAGGTCTGGCTCGGCGCCACACCCTGGGGCGGCGATATCGCGCGCCAATTGGGCGACAAGCGGATTAATGTCGGGGTCGATGCTTTCCAGCGAAAAATGGGGCTGGGCCATGGCGCGCTCCTCAAAAAAAGCTCTGTCGCAGCCCACCCAGCAAAACGCATGCCAGCTTAAAATTTTATGAAATTCAACGGATTATTGCGTATTTTTCATTGTCGATACGATCCAAGCGGCGGTTTTGACCCGGCAATTTTTGCATCTCGCGATCAACGCGATGCCTCTTCCAGGCCGCGCTCCACCCGCCACAACAAGCCTTCATCACCGCCCATGGCGAGGCAAAATTCCGCCGCCCATTTTTCGTTCTGCATCAAGAACGCGACGATCTGGCGCAAAAATCCGGTTTGTTGCAGGCTGCCGCGCACGGTCTGAGCATCCAGACCCGTTTGCAGCAGCAACGCCCGCCAGCGCTCTTCGTCCGACGCCAGATAGGTGACGGCGCGCAGCGCGAGGGTTTGCGCGGTTTCGCGGTCAAGTCGTTGTTCCCGCATGGCCATCCTTCTTAAACTCGGCGGTGCTAAACCCATCCTTAACTTTGCGGGTCTAGTTTGAAAAATAGTTTGCGGCTAGCATCCCTGGCGCGGCGACCGAACACTAAAAAAACGGCGCCGGAAGCTTTCAGATGCTTGGCGGCAATTCAGTTGGAAAGTAGCACACATGGCCAAGACGGTCCTAGTCGTCGAAGACAATGACCTCAACATGCGCCTGTTTTGCGACCTTCTTGAAGCGCATGACTATGGCACGGTCACCACGCGTGACGGCACCCAGGTGCTGGAATTGGCGCGCGCGCACAAGCCGGATCTCATTGTCATGGACATTCAGTTGCCTGAAGTGTCGGGCCTTGAAGTCACCCGCTGGCTGAAGGAAGACGAGGAATTGAAGTCGATTCCGGTGCTAGCGGTCACAGCATTCGCCATGAAGGGCGATGAACAGAGGATTCGTGACGGCGGTTGCGAAGGCTATTTAGCGAAGCCGATTTCGGTGCACAAATTTATCGAAACCATTCGCGAACTGGTGGGTTGAACGGGGACAAAAGCGCATGACGGCGCGTATTTTGGTAGTTGACGATGTGCTGCCGAATATCCAATTGCTGGTCGCCAAGCTGACCCGCGAGTATTTTGACGTTTTGACGGCCGATTCCGGGCCCGAAGCGTTGAAGGTCATCGGCCGCGAAATGCCCGATGTCGTGCTGCTGGACGTGATGATGCCGGGCATGGACGGGTTCGAGGTCTGCCGCCGCATCAAGGCCAATGCCGCCACCGCGCATATTCCCGTGGTCATGGTCACCGCGCTGGACCAAGCCAGTGACAGGGTCGCCGGACTGGAAGCGGGCGCTGACGATTTTCTCACCAAGCCGGTCGACGACCTGGCGCTGCACGCACGGGTGCGATCCCTGGTGCGGCTGAAGGTGATGATGGACGAATTGCGCAACCGCGAGCTGACCGGCACGCTGTTGGGCGTGACCAATCGCGCCGCCGCCGAGCAGGAAGATATCTCACAAGCGTCGATCCTGCTGGTGCATCCCAATGATCATGAGGCCAAAAATTTGCAGCAGATGCTGAGCGCGTTCGGCCGGGTGACACTGGACTCCGGCGCCGAGGATTGCGCCAATGTCGTGCGCCAACGCCCCTATGATCTGATGGTCGTGCGCTTAAGCCTGGGCAATGCCGACGGTTTGCGGGTGGCATCACGCCTGCGATCTTATCGCGAGACCCGGCAAGTGCCAATTTTGGCAATTGCCGAGGAAAACGACACCGAAAACGCGGTCAAGGCCCTGGATATCGGCGTCAACGACTATTTGATGCGGCCGATCGACGCCAACGAATTGCGCGCCCGCGTGCGCACGCAAATTCGCCGCAAGCGCTATGCCGACCGTTTACGCGAAAGCTTTCACCTGTCGATCAAATTGGCGACCTCTGATGCCGTCACTGGCGTTTATAACCGCCACTATCTGGCCAGCCACCTATCGACGCTGGTGCAAAAAGCTCATGAAAGCAAAAAAGAATTTTCGCTGATGATGCTGGACATTGACCATTTCAAGAAGGTCAATGACACTTATGGCCATGTCGCCGGCGATGAGATTCTGCGCGAATTCGCGAGCCGAGTGTCGATGAGCGTGCGCGGCGTCGACATGGTCGCTCGCTATGGCGGCGAGGAATTTGTCGTGTTGATGCCGGACACCATTCAGGAAACCGCGTTGATGGTGGCCGAACGGGTGCGCACCATGATTGCCGATGAGCCCTTCCCCTGCAGCACCATCGACCAGCCGGTGGCGCTGACTGCCAGTCTGGGCGTGGCGTCCTATACCGCCGGCGATCATAATGGCGATGCGATTTTGGAACGCGCGGACGACGCGCTCTATGCGGCCAAGAAAAAAGGCCGCAATCGGGTTGAAAGCAGCCATGACGTGCTGACGCCGAAAGCCGCCGCGTCCTGAGTTTTGGGCATTAAAAAACCCGGCGACGGCGTCACCGGGTTGATCGTCAAGGCGATCGGAAGCGCTATTTGATTTTGGCTTCCTTGAAATCGACATGCTTACGCGCGATCGGATCATATTTGCGCATGGACATTTTTTCGGTCTGGGTACGCGGATTCTTGCGCGTGACATAAAAATAGCCGGTACCGGCGGAACTGACCAATTTGATCTTAAGCGAGACTGGCTTCGCCATGATAGCGGACTCCGACTGAAGAAAAATAGCGGCTTATAAGCCTGGGCGCGCACCCTAGCGAAGGCGCCGCCGCTGTCAAGCCTAAAGCGCTGCGCGGGACGGTAAATGCTTTTGCAAGAATTGATGTACTATCAACACCGCGAAGGAGCCTGAGGATGTCTGACCAACGCCGCGAACATGACGCCGATGCCGTTTCCGACGCCATGATGCTCGATGTGCTGGAAACTGTCGAAGATCGGCTGGACACCTTGGCCACGATCTTGGCCGACGCCCAAGCCGCCTCGCACGCGCGCCAAGACAGCTTGCGCGCTTTTATCGGCACCATCCATTCCTTGAAAGGCCTGGTCCGCGCCTTTGGCTTGCATGGGCTGGCATCGCTTTGTCACCGGCTGGAAGATCGCCTGGTGGGGCAAACCGCCTTCGACGATGCCCTGTTGGCGCTGACCGGCGATGTCATCCATCGGCTGCGCGACCTGGCGCATGACGGCTTGCTGCATGACCCGCGCTTGATCGACCAAATCTGCGACCGTCTCGACCGCGCGGCTTAGGCGCCTAAGAACGGCCTTTCGGTTTGCGGCGGGGCCGACCCCCCTTGGCTTGGCGGGGGCCAACGGCTTGGCGGCCACGCCTGGGCGCGCCGCCACGGGCCGGTTTCATTTTTGATGGCGCTTCGCTGACCATCTCCAACCGCAACGCCCCAGTCAGCCGGTCGGCGGCCAACACCCGCACTTCGACGCTATCGCCCAGCCGATAGGCCTCGCCGCTGACCTCGCCAATCAACGCCTGGCGTTCGGCATCATGGTGATAATATTCATCACCTAGGCTGGCAGCGGGCACGAAGCCATCGCCGCCGCCGGGTTCAACCCGAATGAACAAGCCAAAACGGGCAACGCCGGTGACGCGGCCTTTCAGCACCTCATTTTCATGGCGCTGATAATAGGCGGCCAAATAGCGGTCCAGACTGTCGCGCTCGGCGGCCATGGCGCGGCGCTCGGTGATCGAAATATGCTCGGCGGTTTCCGCCAGCCGCAGCATGTCTTGCTCGTCCAGCCCGCCAGGCCCGCCCAAGCGCAAGCCCCGCACCAAGGCCCGGTGAACCACCAGATCGGCATAGCGCCGGATTGGCGACGTAAAATGCGCGTAGCGTGGCAGCGCAAGGCCGAAATGGCCACGATTGTCCGGCGTGTAAAAGGCCTGCATTTGACTGCGCAACACCATGTCGGACACGCCCTCGGCCAACGGCTGATCCCGCACTTGGTCCAAGATCCGGTTGAACAGTGCCGGTTTCAGCACCTGGCCCTTGGCCAAACCAAGGCCCAGGCTTTCCAAATATTGCCGCAGCGCTTCCAGCTTCTCCAGCGACGGTTCCTCATGCACCCGATAGATCAGCGGGCTATGCGCGCCTTCCAGCGCCTCGGCGGCGGCGACATTGGCGGCGATCATGAAATCCTCGACCAGCCGATGCGCGGTCAAGCGCTCACGCGTGGTGATCGCCGCAACCGTGCCATCAGCCGCCAGTTCGACCCGGCGCTCGGGTAAATCCAGCTCCAGCGGCCCACGCTTGGCCCGCGCCTTGGCCACCGCCGCATAAGCCTGATAGAGCGGCGTCAACACCGGTTCGAGCAAAGTTTCGGCGGCGCCGCCGGCACCGTCGACAGCGGCCTGCACTTGCGCATAGCTGACATTGGCCGCCACCCGGATCAACGCCCGCACAAAGCGATGGCGGCGCAACCGGCCATGGGCGTCGAAAAACAAATGCGCCGCCAGCGCCGCGCGATCCTGGCCGGCTTTCAGCGAGCACAGATCCGCCGACAGCGCCTCCGGCAACATCGGCACCACCCGATCGGGAAAATAGACGCTGTTGCCACGCAGCCGGGCATCGCGGTCCAGCGCTGAGCCCGGCAATACATAGCGCGCGACATCGGCAATCGCGACGATCACATGCCAGCCGCCGGCATTGCCGGGATCGCCATCGGCCTCGGCCCAGACCGCGTCGTCATGATCGCGCGCGTCCTCGGGGTCGATGGTAATCAAGGGCACATCGCGCAGATCCGCCATCGTCGCTTCCAATTGCGGCGGCGTGGCACTTTCCGCCTGCCTCAGTGCCTCGGGCGAAAATTCTGTGGGAATGCCATGGGCGTGAATGGCGATCAGGCTGATCGAGCGCGGTGCATCGACATTGCCCAACACCGCCGCCACCCGCGCCCGTGGCGGCCCCATATGACTCTGATGCCGGGCCATTGGCGCACCGCGAACCAGGTCACCGTCGCGCGCGCCAGCGGTATCGCCCGGTGGCACCATGAACACCAGCTTGGCCTTTTTGTCGACCGGCTCGATCCAGCCGCCACCGCCATCGGGCTCGGCCCGAAACACGCCAAAAATATCGGCTTGCCGCCGCTCCAGTCTTTTAATCACCCGGCCGCGCCATTGCCCGTCATGGCATTCCAGTCGCGCCAGCACCCGTTCACCCTCACCCAAGGCAGGCAGCCGGGCACGGCGATCGGGCTTGTCGGCGATGATCCGGATCAGCGGCCCGGCGCCCTCGCCTTGCCAGGCGTCGGCATGGCCATAAACCGTGCCTTGATCGCTGACCCGCTCGACCCGCACCACCGCCACCTTGGGCAATTGGCCGGCCGGCCGCAGCGCCTTGCTGGCATCGCGCTCTAGCACGCCGGCGGCGGCCATGTCGCGCAACATGCCTTTCAATCGCACCCGATCGTCGCCGCTGATCTTAAACGCCCGCGCGATGTCGCGCCGGGTCACCTTGCCAGGCGCCGCCGCGATATAGTCCAAGATCGCCGCCTGATCGGGAAAGGCCGTCGCGGTCTTGGGCGAGCGGGGCGGTTTGGCCATGTCAGGTCTTTTTCGCGCTGGGGGCCTTCTTCTTGGCGGTGCCCTTGGCTTTGCTGGAGGTCTTCGCCTTGGTCGCGGATTTAGCCTTGGCGGGCGACTTGGCGCGCCGGCTAGTCTTGCCACCACCCTTGGCCTTACGCGCCGCCAACAATTCAACCGCGGTATCCAAGGTCAGGCTGTCGGGGTCCATGTCCTTTGGCAAGCTGGCATTGACCTTGTCATGGGTGACATAGGGGCCGTAACGGCCGTCCATCAGCTTCACTTCACCGCCTTGCGGGTGATCGCCCAGGCTGCGCAATTCCGCTGGCCCGCGCGCCTTGCCGGGCTTGGCTTCGGCCAGCACCGCGACGGCGCGGTTGAGACCGATGCTCAGCACATCCTCGGTCGAGGTCAGCCGCGCGGTCTTGCCGGAATGCGACAAATAAGGCCCGAACCGGCCAATGGTCGCCGTAATCGCCTCGCCGGTTTCGGGATGGACGCCAATCTCGCGCGGCAGATTGAGCAAGGCCAGCGCCATGTCAAAATCCAGCGCGTCCGCCGGCACGTCCTTTGGCAGGCTGGTGCGCTTCGGCTTTTCGCCATCGCCGCCTTCACCCAATTGCACATAAGGCCCGAAACGGCCGCTTTTCAACGTCACGTCCTGACCGGTTTCGGGATCGCTGCCCAACACCCGGTCTTGCGCCGGCAACGCCGCCGCCTCGGCCGAGAATGGTCGGGTGTAGCGACAGTCGGGATAATTGGAGCACCCCACGAACGGGCCATAACGGCCGCCCTTCAAACTGAGCCGGCCATCACCGCAATTGGGACAAGCACGCGGGTCGCCATCCGCTTGTTCCGCCTTGAACAGATAGGGGCCCAGATATTGATCCAGCACCGCGATCACGTCGGACGGCTTCAGGCCCAGCGCTTCCTCGGTCTTGGCATAAAAGTCGTGCCAGAAATCGCGCAGCACCGCCTTCCAGTCGGCCTTGCCGGCGGAGACATCGTCCAGCCGTTCCTCAAGCCCTGCGGTAAAATCATATTCGACATAGCGCTCGAAGAATTTTTCCAGAAATGCCGTGACAAGCCGCCCCTTGTCTTCAGGCACGAAGCGGTTTTTATCCATCTGGACATAATTGCGGTCGCGCAGCACCGAGAGAATGGACGCATAGGTCGACGGCCGGCCAATGCCCAATTCTTCCAGTTTCTTGACCAGCGATGCTTCCGAGAAACGCGGCGGTGGCTCGGTGAAATGCTGCACCGGCTCAACTTTGGCAATGCTTGGCCGCATCCCCACTTGCATCGCCGGCAGCATCGCATCGCCAGCATTTTCTTCTGGGTCGTCAATGCCTTCCTGATAAAGCTTGAGGAAGCCACCAAATGTCACCACTTGGCCGGTGGCGCGCAGCGTCGCGCTGCCATCCTCGGCTTGGATATCGACGCTGGTGCGCTCAATTTCCGCCGCCGCCATCTGGCAGGCCACGGCGCGGTTCCAGATCAACTCATAAAGCCGCAACTGATCGCGGTCGAGGAAACGGGCCAGGGTTTCCGGCGCGCGCGCCATCACCGTTGGGCGAATGGCCTCATGCGCTTCCTGGGCGTTTTTCGCCTTGCTTTTATAATAGCGCGGCTGCTCTGGCATATATTGACGGCCAAAACGGTCGGCGATCACATCGCGCGCACCGGCAATGGCTTCTTGCGCCATCTGCACACCGTCGGTCCGCATATAGGTGATCAGGCCGGTGGTCTCGCCATCCAGCGTGATGCCTTCATAAAGCCGCTGCGCCAATTGCATGGTGCGGGCTGCGGCGAAACCCAGCTTGCGCGCTGCTTCCTGCTGCAGGGTCGAGGTGATGAAGGGCGGCGGCGGGTTGCGGCGGGTCGGCTTGGCTTCGACCGCTGACACGGCAAACGCCGCGGCCGCGACGGTGGCGCGCGCCTGTTCGGCGACATCGGCATTGGGAAGATCGAATTTATCCAGCTTCTTGCCGTTGAGATGGGTGAGCCGGGCGGCAAAGGCCTCGCCGGCAGCAGTTTCTGCACCGACCTCGATGGTCCAATATTCCTGCCGCTGAAACGCTTCGATCTCCATCTCGCGATCAACGATCAGCCGCAATGCCACTGACTGCACCCGGCCGGCCGAGCGCGCGCCCGGCAGTTTGCGCCACAACACCGGCGACAAGGTGAAGCCAACCAGATAGTCGAGCGCGCGGCGCGCCAGATAAGCCTCGATCAGCTCATGATGCAGATCGCGCGGATGGGCCATGGCGTGGCGCACCGCATTTTTGGTGATTTCATTGAATACCACGCGCTTGACATCGACATCCTTCAGCGCCCGCTTTTGCCGCAGCACCTCCAGCACATGCCAGGAAATCGCCTCGCCCTCGCGGTCGGGGTCGGTGGCGAGATACAGATGCGCTGCGCCCTTGACCGCGTCGGCAATTTCCTTCAGCCGCTTATCGGAGCCTTTTTGGACCTCCCAATCCATCTCGAAATCGGCGTCGGGGCGCACCGACCCGTCTTTGGGCGGCAGATCGCGGACATGCCCATAGCTGGCCAGAACCTTATAGCCCGGTCCCAGATAACGGTTGATGGTCTTGGCTTTCGCCGGGGATTCGACGATGACGACGTCCATAACAGTCGCGTCTTCCTCTCGCGTGAGTGGCGCTTTTGCCAGCGCAAACGTCGCGGGGTTCTACAAGCCGTCCGCCGCGCTTGCAACCCTTTCCGCGAATTGTGCTGTTTATATGGAGCGCTCAGCCGGTCTGGCAAACCCGGCCGCCGCTGGCCCGCTCAACCCGCCCGGCCAGTTCCAGTTCCAGCAAGATCGCCGACACCATGGCGGCGCTGAGGCCGCTGTCGCGAATGATGCTGTCAACCGCAACCGGTGTCGGGCTGAGACAGGTCAGCACCCGCTGCCGCGCGGCCTCGTCCGGTTCTACCGACGGCTGGGCGGCTGCGGCGAACAGCGGCAGGTCCGGCTCGCCAATGGCGCTGTTGATGAGGCCCGCCAGGGCATCGATCACGTCGGCGGCGTTTTGCACCAGCGTCGCACCATCACGGATCAGCATATTGGCGCCCTGGGCCCGGGGGTCCAGCGGCGAACCCGGCACCGCCATTACCTCACGTCCCTGTTCGCCGGCCAGCCGCGCGGTGATCAGCGAACCGGAACGCAAGGCCGCTTCCACAACCACCACGCCCAGCGCCAAAGCGGAAATAATGCGGTTGCGGCGTGGGAAATGTCGCGCCGTCGGCTGGGTGCCGGGCGGATGCTCGCTCAACACCGCGCCTTGGCCAATGATGCGCCGGTAAAGATCGTTATTTTCGGTGGGATAGACATGGTCCGGCCCACCCGCCAGCACCGCGATGGTGCCGCCCTCAAGGGCGCCCTGATGCGCCGCCGTGTCGATCCCCCGCGCCATGCCGGAGACCACCACCAAATCCGCCGCCGCCAGTTCGCGAGCGAGGTCGGCGGCGATGCGGCGGCCATTGCTGGAGGCATTGCGGGCGCCGACAATGGCCACCGCCGGCCGCGCCAGCAAATGCGCATGGCCCAGCAGATGGAACACCGGCGGCGCGTCTTCGGCGGCGGCCATCAGCCGGGGGTAATCGGCATCGCCCAAAATGAAGCTGCGGCCGTCCAAGCCCGCGACCGCCGCCAGTTCGGCCCGCGCCGCCGCCTCGGCATAAGGTTTGAGCGGTGCCCGCGCACCACCGCGTTGGGCCAAGGCCGGCAATGCCGCCAACGCCGCCTCGCCGCTGCCGAACCGCGCCAACAATTGCCGATACGCCACCGGTCCAACCCGTTGGGTGCGCGCCAATCGCAACCGCGCCAGTCGTTCCTTGGCGTCAAGCGGGGTGACGGCGGCGGCGGTGGTGTCGGTTGGACCGCCGCGCCACATGCTCAGGCATGTCCTGATTCGCTGGACAGCATCGAAATATCGACGCCCAGCATCGCCATCGCCCGCGGCCATTTCTGGTCGGCGTCGGTATGGAACAGAATTTCATCGTCGGCAGCCACCGTCAGCCAGCCATTGCGCTGAATTTCAGCGTCCAGTTGCCCCGCCGACCAGCCGGCATAACCCAGCGCCAACAGCGCGTTTCTAGGCCCCCCGCCACGGGCGATTTCCTTGAGGATGTCGACGGTGGCGGTCATCGCCACGGTTTCGGACACGATCATCGTGCTTTCTTGCACATAATCGGCGGAATGCAGCACGAAGCCGCGCCCCACTTCCACCGGCCCGCCCTGATGGATTGGTACATTGCGGCTGATGGCGTCGACTTCGATGTCGAGTTGCTCCAAAAGCTGCTCGAAATCGAGACCCGGATGCATGCGATTGACCACCAAGCCCATCGCGCCTTCCTCGGAGTGCATGCACATATAAACCACGGTGCGCTCGAATCGCGGGTCGGCGATGCTGGGCATGGCCAACAAAAAATGCCCGGTCAGATAAGGGGTCTTGGTCATCATCCCTTCCGCTATGCCCGCTGAGCCGCAGCAATCGCGGCTACTCTTTAAAGCATGGGGTGTTTTGCGCGAATTCGCAAGCCGGGCGGATTGCTTCTTGCCGGCTTTTCGATATGTTAGCCGCTCATGACACGATGTGTTATCGGGCCAAGCCATTGAATGGAGGTGTGACATGACGATCAAGACTGGCGAAAAAATTCCTTCCGCGACCCTGCACAAAATGACCGACAGCGGGCCCACCGCCGTCACCACCGACGATTATTTCGCCGGCAAGAAAGTGGCGCTGTTTTCAGTGCCGGGCGCGTTCACGCCGACCTGCTCGGCCAAGCATCTGCCCAGCTATGTCGAAAAAGCCGCCGAATTGAAGGCCAAGGGCGTCGATGAAATCGCCTGCATCGCGGTCAATGACGCGTTCGTGATGAACGCCTGGGGCAAGGCGCAAAACGCCGACGGCAGCGTCACCATGCTGGGCGACGGCAATGGCGAACTGACCAAGGCGCTGGGCCTGGAAATGGACGGCTCCAAATTCGGCCTCGGCCAGCGCGGCCAGCGTTTTTCGATGGTCGTCGACAATGGCGTCGTCACCGCATTGAATGTCGAGGCGCCGGGCGAATATAAGGTCTCCAGCGCGGAACATATGCTGACCCAGCTTTGAGCGGATTGGCGATGATGCGACATCAAGGGGCGGCCGCGACGCGCGGTCGCCCTTTTTTAATGTTGACGCGCGATATTGACGCTGGCGTTCATTAGCGCGGGCAAAGGGAACAGACCATGCTGGACAGCGGTTTTATCGTTATTTTATTCGCCTTCCTGGCCGTTTTGGTCGTCTTTTTGGGCGTCAAGACAGTCCGGCAAGGCCATGAATTTACGGTTGAGCGCTTTGGTCGCTACACCAAATCGCTGCGGCCGGGACTCCATTTGATTGTTCCATTCATCGATCGCATTGGTCGAAAAATCAATATGATGGAGCAAGTTCTTGATGTCCCTAGCCAAGAGATCATCACCCGCGACAATGCTATGGTGCGGGTTGACGCGGTGGTATTTTTCCAAGTGCTAAGCGCCGCCAAGGCCGCCTATGAGGTCCATGATCTGGAATTGGCGGTGCTAAACTTGACCACCACCAATTTGCGCACGGTGATGGGGTCGATGGACCTGGATGAAACCTTGTCCAAGCGCGACGACATCAACGCCCGACTGCTGATCGTATTGGATGAAGCGACGGCGGTATGGGGTGTGAAAATCACCCGGGTCGAGGTCAAGGATATCGAACCGCCAGCAGATATTGTCGAGGCCATGGGCCGACAAATGAAAGCGGAACGTGTGAAACGCGCCGCCATTTTGGATGCCGAGGGCGACCGTCAATCGCGTATCTTGCGCGCCGAAGGCGAAAAGCAATCGGCCATCCTGGTCGCCGAGGGCGAACGCGAAGCCGCCTTCCGCGAGGCGGAAGCCCGCGAAAGGCTGGCGCAAGCCGAGGCCGAAGCCACCCGCATGGTATCGGAGGCGATTGCCAAGGGCGATCCGCAGGCGATCAACTATTTCGTCGCTCAGAAATATGTCGAAGCCTTGGGTCAGTTCGCCACCTCCTCCAACAACAAGATGGTGTTCATGCCATTGGAGGCCAGTAATTTGATCGGCGCTTTGGGCGGCATCAGCGAATTGGTCAAGGAAAGCTTCGAGAAGAACCTGGCCGAACGCCGTGGCGGCGGCAACGTCCCCACCACGCGCGGCTAAAGGGAAGGAAATTTGGCGTCATGTTCGAGGATTTGGCGTTCAATCACTGGGTCTGGCTGGGCATTGCCCTGGTCTTGGCGGTGCTGGAACTGGTCGTGCCGGCGGTGTTTTTCCTATGGCTTTCAATCGCTGCCGTGATCACCGCCGGTTTGGTGTTTTTCGCCCCTGGCCTGGGCTGGGAACTGCATTTGACGGCTTATGCGGTGCTGGCGATCGTCATTACCTGGACTGGCCGACGCTATGTTAAACGCCACCAAACCCCGAGCGAGGATGAAGGCCTCAACCGCCGCGCCGAAGGACTGATCGGCCGCACTTTCACTTTGGTTGAGGCGATTGAAAACGGCGTCGGCCGGATCAAGGTTGGCGACAGCGCTTGGCGGGTCACTGGCCCCGACCTGCCCAAGGACAGCCGCGTTAAGGTCGTCGCTGCCGACGGCTCCAGCCTCGAAGTCGAGCCCCTTTCATAACCACACACGCCTTGGACTGGCGCGCCCCTGCGGGTCTCGCAGTGACGCAATTTACGAGGCAGCAGGCCGTTGCGCTTAGGCGATGGCGCAGCCTAATCGATCTTGCATTTCAGCGCGTGAACATCGAGGCCTTTTCTCCAGCGCTCGATTTTGCGTTCGGCCTCGATCAGTTCCTCGGGCATCAGGATATCCTGCAAGGACCGCAAATAGCGGACACCCTCCATATTCTGGACCAGCCAATTACCCTCGGTCTTTTCCATCGCCAGATAGCCCCAGCGATAGGCTTCGATGGGGTCGTAAAACACCCCAAGGTCCCAACGGTAAAGCTTCGACAGCATCATTTGATTGTCGCCATCGTCATCGACCGCGCCGTCATAAAATGAGCGCGCGGCCAGACAATACAGCTCGCGATTGCAATAATATTTGCCCAGCCGCAGCCGCGCCCGGTCAAGCCCGGCCTCGGCCGCCTGTTTATAAAGTTCCGCCGCCCTGCGCATGTCACGCAACACGCCTTGGCCATATTCATGCATCAGCCCCAGGAAGAACAATTGCTCCGGATCGTCGCGGTCGATGCCGCTGATCGACCAGGTGCGGAACTGCTCAACCGTATAGAGGCCGGGATTAAGCGGTTCGGCATTGAAATCCCAGGTTTCGGCCAAAGCGCATAAATCATCGGGCGGCGGCCAGCCGGGCGGCTGCACCGCAGGCGCCTGCGGAATTTCAAAATCATCCTCCTCGGGCGCTTGCGCGGCGGCATGGGCCGTGAGCGCGCAAACCAAAATCGCCGCAATCCAGCTTCTCATGTCGCTCTCCCAAATGCTTTCAAAATAAAGGCGAATTCCTCCGCCGTTTCGCGCAGCCGCTCATATCGGCCCGACTTGCCGCCATGGCCCGCTTCCATATTGGTCTTCAACAGCAGCGGGTTGCCATCGGTCTTCATTTCCCGCAACCGCGCCACCCATTTCGCCGGCTCCCAATAAGTGACGCGCGGGTCGCTCAAGCCGGCGGTAACCAGCAGCGCCGGATAATCCTGCTGTTTGACATTATCATAGGGTGAATATGACCGAATATAGGCGAAGGCCGCCGGATCGATGATCGGATTGCCCCATTCCGGCCATTCGATCGGAGTCAACGGCAAACTGTCGTCCAGCATGGTGTTCAACACGTCAACAAAGGGCACATGAGCAACGGCGGCGCGCCATAGCTGCGGTGCTTCGTTCAAGGCGACGCCCATCAACTCGCCGCCCGCCGAACCGCCGGAAATGGAAATCGCGCCCGGTGCCGCGAACCCCGCTGCCACCAAATGATCCGCCGCGTCAATAAAGTCGTTGAACGTGTTCCAACGCTTGAATAATTTTCCGTCTTCATACCAGCCGTAACCAAGTTCGTCGCCGCCCCGGATATGGGCAATGGCATAGGCAAAGCCGCGTTCCAACAGGCTGATCCTGCTGGACGAAAAATATGGCCCCATGCCATGGCCATAGGCGCCATAGGCATACAGATGCAGCGGCCCAGATCCGTCACGCGGAAAATCGCGCGGCATGACAATGGAAATCGGCACCTTGGCGCCGTCCCGCGCCGTCGCCACCAGCCGCTCGGTGCGATAGCGACTTTTGTCATAGCCCGACGGGATTTCCTGCACCTTGCGCGTGATCAATTCGCGGCTGGCGATGTCGTAGTCGAACACCGTCGGCGGGGTCACCATCGACTGATAGCGCAACCGCAATATGTCCATATCATATTCGGCATTGGCCCCGAGCCCAGCCTCATAGGCGGCTTCGGGAAAGACAATATGATGGGTCTCGCCATCATGCTGGCGAATGAGAATTTCATCACGGCCGTCGACACGCTCCTCGACCGCCAGAAAATGCTTGAACACCGCCAAGCCGCGAATATAGCGGCCATCGCCGCCGGCGATCAGCTCAGCCCAATGTTCAGGGCCCGGATCGGCCGGGTCGGCGGTCACGATGCGAAAATCGCGGGCGGTGTCATTGACACGGATGAAGAACCGGCCATGGCCATGATCGACCTCATATTCCCGGCCGGCCTGGCGCGGCGCGATCAGCCTGGGTGGCGCGTCGGGCTGGCTGGCGGGCAGGAAGCGCAGCTCGCTGGTGACATGATCGGCGGCGCGGATCAGAATGAATTCCCGCGACCGGGTCTTGCCGATGCCGACGAAAAAAGCCTCGTCGGCTTCCTCATAGACAATGGCGTCGGTCTCCGGTGGCGTGCCCAACACATGCCGGCGCACGCGGTAGGGCCGATGCGCGGCTGAAAGTTCGACATAAAAGAAACTGCGGTCATCCGCCGCCCACACCACCGCGCCCGAGGTATTGGCGATCGCCAGGTCGCGCAGCCGGTCGTTCGCCAGCTCCTTGACTTGGAGGCAATAGCGCTCGGAACCGTCGCGATCCTCGGCGAAGGCCATCAAACCGCCATTGGGGCTGACTTCCAGGCCGGCAAGGCGGTAATAGGCTTGGCCCTCGGCGCGGGCGACTTCATCCAGCAATACCTCAGGCGCGCCACCGGCCACCGGCCAGCGCAGCCAGTGGCGATACTGGGCGCCCGGCGCGAACCGCCATTGGTAGAAATAATCGCCGTCCTTCAGCGGCACCGATTCATCGTCCGCCTTCAGTCGGCCCTTCAATTCTGCGAAGATGGCCTCGATCAAACCGGCATGGGGCTCCATGACCTGTCGAAAATAAGCGTTTTCCGCGCGCAAAGAGTCTAGCACCATGGGGTCATTGACTTGCGGGTAAGCGGCATCGCGCAACCAGGCATAGGGGTCGTCCCAAGTCACGCCATGATGGCACAGGCGATGGCTGTGCTTTGGCGTGTGTGGCGGTCGCGGATTGGCTTCGGTGGTGGTCATATGCCGCTTTCCCGTTGTTTTACAATGTATTATGTGGTCGCAAACGGTTGTACAAAGGTCAAGAGGATACAGGGCGGTTTGTCGGCTTTAACTTCTCATGACGGAATTTTGACGCTATAGCAGCGTCACGTTGTTGCGACTGGGCTGGAAGGAGGGGACCTGCTCAATGCGAGCAATCTTGGAAAAACTGGAAGAAAAACGCGCGCGTGCGCGGCTTGGCGGTGGCCAGGACCGGATCGACGCGCAACATAAACGCGGCAAATTGTCAGCCCGCGAGCGGATCGAGCTGTTGCTCGATATCGGCTCGTTCGAGGAATATGACATGTTTGTCGAGCATAATTGTGTCGATTTCGGCATGCCCGACAATACCGTGCCTGGCGATGGCGTGGTCACCGGCTCCGGCACCATCAATGGCCGCCTGGTCTATGTATTTTCCCAAGACTTCACGGTGTTTGGCGGCTCCTTGTCGGAACGCCACGCCACCAAGATTGCCAAGGTCATGGACATGGCGATGAAAACCGGCGCACCGGTGATTGGCCTGAATGATTCCGGCGGCGCACGCATTCAAGAAGGCGTCGCCAGCCTGGCCGGCTATGCCGATGTGTTCATGCGTAATATTTTGGGCTCGGGCGTGATCCCGCAAATTTCCTTGATCATGGGGCCATGCGCGGGCGGTGCTGTGTATTCGCCGGCAATGACCGACTTCATTTTCATGGTCAAGGACTCCTCTTATATGTTCGTCACCGGCCCTGACGTGGTCAAAACGGTGACGGCGGAAGAAGTCAGCCAGGAGGAATTGGGCGGCGCCATCACCCATACGACCAAATCCTCGGTCGCCGACCTGGCCTTTGAAAATGATATCGAGACCTTGGTGCAGACCCGCCGGTTTTTCGATTTCCTGCCGCTGTCCAATCGCGAGGAACCGCCGGTGCGCCCGACCTGGGACGATGGCGATCGCTTGGAAATGTCATTGGACAGCCTGGTGCCACCCAATCCCAACCAGCCCTATGACATGCATGAGCTGATTGCCAAGGTGGTCGATGAAGGCGACTTTTTCGAACTGCAACCGGCCCACGCCGCCAATATCATCATCGGCTTCGGCCGGATTGAAGGCCGCACCGTGGGCATCGTCGCCAATCAACCAATGGTGCTGGCCGGCTGCCTTGACATCAATTCATCGAAAAAAGCCGCCCGGTTCGTGCGCTTTTGCGATTGCTTCAACATTCCGATCCTGACCTTCGTCGACGTCCCCGGCTTTTTGCCCGGCGTTGGTCAGGAGCATTCCGGCATCATTAAACATGGCGCCAAGCTGCTGTTCGCCTATGGCGAGGCGACGGTGCCGAAAATCACCGTCATCACCCGCAAGGCCTATGGCGGCGCTTATGACGTGATGTCGTCGAAACATTTGCGCGGCGATTTGAACTATGCCTGGCCCACCGCCGAAATCGCGGTGATGGGCGCCAAGGGCGCGGTCGAGATCATTTTCCGCAAGGATATCGGCGATCCCGAAAAAATCGCGGCCCGGACCAAGGAATATGAAGAGCGCTTCGCCAACCCCTTCGTCGCCGCCTCCAAGGGCTTCATCGACGAGGTGATCATGCCGCATTCCACCCGCCGCCGGATCGCCCGCGGGCTTCGCATACTGCGCTCCAAGCAGCTCGAAAACCCGTGGAAGAAGCACGATAATATACCGTTGTAAAATACGATCATAAGGGCCTGAACGTGTTCAAAAAAATTCTCATTGCCAATCGTGGCGAGATTGCTTGCCGCGTGATCAAGTCGGCGCGTGCCATGGGCATTAAGACGGTGGCGGTGTATTCGGATGCCGACGCCACCGCACTGCATGTGGAAATGGCTGATGAAGCGGTGCATTTGGGGCCACCGCCGGCGGGCCAAAGCTATTTGTTGATCGACAAGATCATCGCCGCGTGCCAGCAGACGGGGGCCGAGGCGGTGCATCCCGGTTATGGCTTTTTGTCGGAACGCACGGCCTTTGCCGAAGCGTTGGAGAAAGCCGGCATCACCTTCATCGGCCCGCCCAAGGGCGCGATCGCGGCGATGGGCGACAAAATCGAATCGAAAAAACTGGCGGCCAAGGCCGGCGTGTCGACGGTGCCCGGCCATATCGGCGAAATCGAAGATCCCGAGGAAGCGGTCAAGATCGCCCAGAACATCGGCTTTCCGGTGATGATCAAGGCGTCGGCTGGCGGCGGCGGCAAGGGCATGCGCATCGCCCATAATGACCGCGAGGTCCGCGAAGGCTTCGAGGGCGCGCGCAATGAGGCCCGCTCCTCCTTTGGCGACGACCGCGTGTTCATCGAGAAATTCGTGGTCGAGCCGCGCCATATCGAAATTCAGATCCTGGGCGACCAGCATGGCAACATCTTGTATCTGGGCGAGCGGGAATGCTCGATCCAGCGGCGCCATCAAAAAGTGGTCGAGGAAGCCCCCTCGCCTTTTGTCGATGATGCCATGCGCAAGGCCATGGGCGAACAGGCGGTGGCCCTGGCGCGCGCCGTAGACTATCACTCAGCCGGCACCGTGGAGTTCATCGTCGGTGCCGATAAATCCTTTTATTTCCTGGAGATGAACACCCGTCTTCAAGTCGAACATCCAGTCACTGAACAGGTCACCGGCATCGATCTGGTGGAACAGATGATCCGTGTCGCCGCCGGCGAAAAACTGCCCTTCACGCAAGACGACATCAAGCTGACCGGCTGGGCAGTTGAAAACCGGGTCTATGCCGAAGACCCATATCGCAATTTTCTGCCGTCGATCGGGCGGCTGGTGCGCTACCGCCAGCCCGAGGGCGACCGCGTTCGCGTCGACACCGGGGTGGTCGAGGGTTCCGAAATCTCAATGTTCTATGACCCGATGATCGCTAAATTGGTGACTTGGGGCGATACCCGGCTTGAAGCCGTCGACCGTCAGTTGGAGGTGTTGGACCGCTATTATATTCGCGGCATCAGCCATAATGTTCACTTCCTGTCGGCGGTGATGGCACACCCCCGCTTTCGCGAAGGCCGGCTGACCACTGGTTTCATCGCCGAGGAATATCCCGACGGCTTCGCCGGCGCGCCAATGACCGATGGCCTGCGCGAGAGACTGATCGCGGTCGCTGCCATCATCAACATCCTGGAGCGTTCGCGCGACAGCGAAATCAGCGGTCAATTGAACGGCGCGCCCAGCGCCCGCACCGAATGGATCGTTGAATTGGACAAACAGCGCGTGCCCGTGCGCCTGGACGCCGATGGCGAGCAATTGTTGGTCAAGATCGACGGCCGATCCTTGGCGGTGGAAAGCGACTGGTTGCCGGGCATGCCGGTGTTTGAAGGTACAGTCGATGGCCACGCCGTGGTCGTTGAGATCGATCGCGAAAATTTGGGTATGCGGCTGTCAACCCAAGGCGCCGCCCACAAGGCGGTGGTCTATGATCCGCAAGCCGCCGTTCTGGCCGCGCATATGATCGAGAAAGTGCCGCCGGACACCTCCAAAATGCTGTTATGCCCGATGCCGGGCCAGGTTGTGCGCATTGAAGTTGCGGTCGGTGACCAGGTTGAACCCGGTCAGCCATTGGCCATTGTCGAGGCGATGAAGATGGAAAACATCCTACGCGCCGAACGCCAAGCGGTGGTCAAGGCGATCAATGCCACGCCCGGCAGCAATTTGCCGGTCGATGCGGTGATCATGGAGTTTGAGTGACCAGCGACGCCGACATCGCGGTTCGGGCGCGGATCAGCGGCCGCGTGCAAGGTGTCTGCTACCGCGCCTGGACCGTCGAACAGGCAACCCGGCTGAGCCTGAAGGGTTTTGTCCGCAACCGTCAAGACGGCAGCGTCGAGGCGTTGTTCAAGGGGCCGGCTGAACAGGTTGAGGCGATGCTCGACCTATGCTGGCAAGGCCCGCCCCGCGCCGAAGTCACCGCCGTTGCCCGGGAGCCCGCCCAAGGGCTGGTGCCGGACCGCTTTGAACAAAAGCCAAACGTTTGACGGTTAACCCTTTTTAGCCATCCGTTTACGTAATTTTCGCAAATTTCAACTTATGCTGCGGGCTTGCTGCAGACGAGTCCGGAGTATTCTGACCGATGTCCAAGGCTTTCGCCTTTTGGCCGCTGGCGAGCGGCGAGGATGACGCCGCTCCAGCTACCGCGCCAGCGTCAGCGCCGGCGCCGGGACGAGCGCCCGATCCCAACGTCGCCGAGATCGCGTGCCTGGGCCGTGTCGTTTGCGTTTCCGGCTCGCAACTGATCGTCGCGTTGGACAAGCCGCAGCCCCAGGATACCGCGCCACAACAAGCTTTGCGCAAGGGCAGTTTGGTGCGCATGTTCGGTCCCCGTTCGGCGATTTACGGCATCGTCACGGGCCTCAATATTCCGATGCCGGCGGAAGACGCTGAAGTCGCGCTGGCGGAAATCGACCTAGTCGGCGAAGTGCTGATCGACCCCGATGGTCAGGAACGGCCGTTTGCGCGGGGCATCGGCGCCCATCCGGCTTTGGGCGATTTCGTATTCGCCACCAGCGCCAAGGACCTGCAAAAGGTTTATGGCCATGCCGGCGGCGACGACCTGGTCATTGGAACGTTGCATGACGATCCCGGCCAGCCGGCCATGGTCCACAGCCAAGCCTTGCTCAACAATCACTTCGCCTTGTTGGGGGTCACGGGGTGCGGCAAGTCCTGCGCGCTTACGGTGATGTTGCGGCAGATCCTGAGCGCCGGCACCGAAACTCATATTCTGCTGCTGGACCCGCATAACGAATATTCCTCGGTATTCGGTCGGCAGGCCGAGCTGGTGCGGCCGAGCGACCTGCAATTACCGTTTTGGCTGCTGAACGCGGAGGAAATCGCGCAAGTGATTTTGGGCCGCAAGCAAGACGCGGCATTCGCCCAGGATGTGAGCGGCATTTTGAACGAGCTGATCGCCCAGGCCCGGCGCAGCTATTACCGCGCCAACCATCCACGCATCGCCGACGCCGACAATTTCATCACCGTCGACACGCCGACCCCCTATTCGGTGCGCGATGTCCAGCGCATGCTTGACGAGCAAATGGGCCGGCTGGAGAACAAGGACAATCTGCCGATCTATCGTTGGATCCGGGCGCGGCTCGATATTTTACGCAACGACGCCCGTTATGGCTTCATGTTCGGCGGCTTTACCGTGCGTGACAGCATGGCTGAAATCGTCTCCCGGCTGCTGCGCATCCCCGCCCATGGCAAGCCGTTGACGATTGTCGATCTGTCGCATGTGCCCTCCGAGATCCTCAATGTCGTGGTCTCGGTGCTGGCGCGCATGAGCTTCGATTTCGCGCTCTGGAGCAAGGGCGCCCAACCTTTGCTGTTGATCTGCGAGGAAGCCCATCGCTACGCCCCCGCCAATGATTCCTCGGGCTTTGAACCCACCAAGCAGGCGCTGTCCCGCATTGCCAAGGAAGGCCGTAAATACGGCATTTCGCTGGGCGTGATCAGCCAGCGCCCAGCCGAGATAGAACCCAGCACCTTGTCGCAATGTAATACCGTCATCGCCTTCCGCATGACCAATTTGCGCGACCAGGAAATCTTGCGCGGGGTCGTCTCGGACGCCGCCCATGGCCTGCTCGACTTTTTGCCATCTCTGGGCAATGGCGATGCCATCATGGTCGGCCTTGGCACCAATTTGCCGATGCGTCTGCGCTTCGACACGCTGCCGGAAGGCATGCGCCCCGCCGGCCTGCAAAGCCGCCAAGGCGCCGGCATCAGCGCCGAAGACGCCCCAGGCTTTGTCGCCGATATCATCGACCGCTGGCGCCGCCAAGCCAGATAACCCGCGCCTGGACTGCAGCACCCCTGCGGGGCGCGCAGTGACGGCGGCGTTTAAATCAGGCCGGCCAGCGGCGAGGACGGATCGGCATAGCGCTTTTTCGGCATCCGCCCGGCGAGATAGGCAGCACGGCCGGCTTCCACCGCCAGTTTCATGGCATGGGCCATGCGCACTGGGTCGCGCGCTTCGGCGATGGCGGTGTTCATCAACACGCCGTCACAGCCCAGCTCCATCGCCACCGCCGCGTCCGAGGCGGTGCCAACACCGGCATCGACCAGCACCGGCACCTTGGCTTGTTCGACAATCAGGCGAATACCGACCGGGTTTTGAATGCCCAGACCAGAGCCGATTGGCGCCCCCAGGGGCATGATGGCGACCGCGCCCATGTCTTCCAGCGTCTTCGCCGCGATCGGATCGTCATTGCAATAGACCATCACCTCGAAGCCGTCCTTGACCAGCGCCTCCAGCGCCTGGAAGGTATGCGGCATATTGGGATAAAGCGTCTTCTGGTCGCCCAGCACCTCCAGCTTGACCAGCGACCAGCCACCAGCCTCGCGGGCCAACCGCAAGGTGCGAACAGCGTCGTCGGCGGTAAAACAACCGGCGGTGTTGGGCAAATAGACATAGTTCTTGGGATCGACAAAGTCGCTCAGCATCGGCTTCGACGCGTCCATGACATTGACCCGGCGCACCGCCACGGTGACGATTTCAGCACCCGACGCCGCCAGCGCGTCGCGGGTTTGCGCGAAGTCCTTGTATTTGCCGGTGCCAACAATCAGCCGCGAGGTAAAGCGGCGGCCGGCAACCTCGAACGGGTCGTCGGCGGGGTGGTAAGCCGGCGCGGCCGCATCGCCGCCGCCAACAAAATGCACGATTTCCAATGCATCGCCCTCGGCCAGCGCGGTTTCGGCAAACAGCGATTTCGGCACGATCTCGCGATTGCGCTCCACCGCCACCTTGCGGCCCTCAATACCCAAATGCTGCAGCAAGCCGGCAACGGTGATCGGCGCGGTCAATTGCTGACGGTCGCCATTGACGCTGATGTGAATCACGGCCATTCCTTTCAACTCCAAAACAGGCGGCGCGCAACGCGGCGCTTTTCTTGGCTGACCTTGGCCTTTATACAGATGGCCGGAACAACACAAGCGGGGACCGCGCCGTGGCGCAACAACGCACACATACCTTATTTGTCCTCAATGGCCCAAATCTCAACCTGCTGGGCCAGCGGGAACCGGAAATCTATGGCCGCGAAAGCCTGGCCGATATCGAAGCGGCCACCAAGGCGCGCGGCCAAACGCTTGGGTTGACTGTGGATTTTCGGCAAAGCAATCATGAGGGCGAATTGATTGACTGGGTCCAGGGCGCGATTGGCCACGCCGATGGCCTGATCGTTAATCTGGGCGGCCTGACCCATACATCGGTCGCGCTGCGCGATGCCATTTTGGCCACCGGGCTGCCGGTGGTGGAAGTGCATTTGTCCAATTTGGCCAAACGCGAGGCCTTCCGGCATCATAGCTATGTCACCGACATCGCTTGGGGAATCATCGCCGGATTTGGCGCCATCGGCTATGAATTGGCCATCGAGGCGCTAGCCCGACGGTTGGCCGGCTAGGACGCTAAACAGATTGACGGGCGCTGCCGCCCCGGCCTAGATGAACGCAGACAACAACAAACGGGACCGATGCATGACCAAGATGCAAGTCGATACCCGGCTCATTCGTGAGCTGGCTGCATTGCTCAAGGACACCGACCTCAGCGAAATTGAAGTGGAAGATGGCGAGCGCCGCATTCGCGTGGCCCGCAATGCCGGCGCGCCGGCGGCCGCGACCATGGCGATGCCTGCCCCTGCCGCAGCGCCGGTGGCCAGTGCCCCGGCGGCGGCGCCTGAAGCCAAACCGGCTGCCTTGGAAGATCATCCTGGCGTCGTCAAATCGGAAATGGTGGGCACGGTTTATCTGGCGGCGGAGCCAGGCGCGGCCAATTTCGTCACGGTCGGCGACAGCGTGGCGGCGGGCGATACCCTGCTGATTATCGAGGCGATGAAAGTGATGAACCCGATCGCCGCGCCACGCGCCGGCAAGATCAGTCATGTCTTTGTCGAAAACGAGCAGCCGGTTGAATATGGTCAACCGCTGGTCATTATCGAATGACGGCGGCCAAACCCGCGATGTTGAAGAAAATCCTGATCGCCAATCGCGGTGAAATCGCGCTGCGGGTGCATCGCGCCTGCCGTGAAATGGGCATCCAGACTGTCGCCGTGCATTCCGAGGCCGATGCCGACGCCATGCATGTGCGACTGGCCGACGAAAGCGTGTGCATCGGCCCGGCGCCAGCGGCGCAAAGCTATCTCAATATCCCGTCGATCATCGCGGCGGCGGAAATCTCGAACGCTGACGCGATTCATCCCGGCTATGGGTTTTTGTCGGAAAATGCCCAATTCGCTCAAATCGTAGAGGAGCATGGCATCACCTTCATTGGACCCAAGCCAGAGCATATCCGCATCATGGGCGACAAGGTGGCGGCCAAGGAAACCATGCGCAAACTGGGCGTGCCGGTGGTGCCCGGTTCCGATGGCGCGATCGGCTCGCTGGAAGAGGCGCAGGCGCTGGCCGCCGATATTGGCTATCCGCTGCTGGTGAAGGCGGCCTCTGGCGGCGGTGGACGCGGCATGAAAGTGGTGCATGAGGCTAGCGAATTGGCCTCTGCCCTCACTGCCGCCGGACAAGAAGCCAAAGCCGCCTTTGGCGATGCCACGGTCTATCTGGAAAAATATCTTGGCCGGCCACGCCATATCGAAATTCAGGTCCTGGGCGACAGCCATGGCAATGTCGTGCATTTGGGCGAACGCGATTGCTCGCTGCAGCGGCGGCATCAGAAAGTGCTTGAGGAAGCGCCCTCGCCGGTTCTGCCCGAAAGTGAGCGGGCGCGGATCGGCCAGGTGGTGATCACCGCGCTGGAGAAATTTGGCTATCGCGGCGCCGGCACGATCGAATTTCTTTATGAGGATGGGGTATTTTATTTCATCGAAATGAACACCCGCCTGCAGGTCGAGCATCCGGTCACCGAAGCCATCACCGGCATCGACCTGGTGCGCGAGCAAATCCGCATCGCCGCCGGCGAACCGCTGGGTTATGGCCAGGACGATATCAGCTTTTACGGCCACGCCATCGAATGCCGTATCAATGCGGAAGACCCACAGACCTTCGCGCCCTCACCGGGGCGGGTAGCCGATTATCACCCACCCGGCGGCCTTGATGTGCGGGTCGACAGCGCGCTTTATGCTGGCTATCGGGTGCCGCCGCATTATGACAGCCTGATTTCCAAACTCATCGTCCATGGCCGCGACCGGCCAGAATGCATTCGCCGCCTCCGCCGAGCCCTGGAAGAATATGTCATTGGCGGCATCAAGACGACGATCCCATTGCATATGGCACTGACCGAAAATGCCGATTTCAACGCCGGCCGCTATGACATTCACTGGCTGGCGCATTTCCTGGACGGTGAATAAACGGAGGGATTTTCTCGCCTTCGCGCCTGACGCGCGCTAATTTCAAGGCCATGGTTGAACTGACTCCGGATCTGCTGTTGAAGGCCTATGCTTATGGCGTGTTCCCGATGGCGGAACGGCGCGGGGCGGAAGAACTATTCTGGGTCGACCCCAAGCGTCGCGGGGTGTTGCCGATCGACAGTTTTCATCTGCCCAAGCGATTGGCGCGCAGCGTCCGCCAGGATGTTTTTCAGGTCCGCATCAACACTGCCTTTGACGAGGTTTTGGCGGGTTGCGCCGAATCCGGACCAAAGCGGCCCGAGACCTGGATCAATGAAGCCATTGAAAAACATTTCGGCCACCTCCACCGGCTGGGCCATGCCCACAGTGTTGAAGCCTGGCAAGCGGGGCGCCTGGTTGGCGGCTTATATGGCGTGGCGCTGGGCGGGGCTTTTTTTGGCGAAAGCATGTTTCACCGCGCCCGCGACGCCTCAAAAGTCGCCTTGGTGCATTTGATCGCGCGGCTCAAGATTGGCGGCTTCGTGCTGCTCGATACCCAATTCGTGACCGAGCATTTGAAGCAATTCGGCGCCGTTGAAATCGACCGCCGCCGCTATCATGAATGGCTCGATGAAGCGCTGGCGGTCAATGCCGATTTTTACAGATTGCCCGGTGATGCCGATGGCGCCACCGTCTTGCAGTCGATTACCCACAGATCATAAACCGGATGTTCAAGCGCGCTAACCCCGGGACTGGACGCGAACATCCAGCCTGAAAACACGCGTTCGGGCTTCAGGTTTTCAGCCTCGGCCTCGGCATGGCCAACGCCATGGTCATCGATGATCAGGAAGGCGGCGGTCTCCGGCGGCTCCTCGGGCGGGCGCTTGTCGCAAGTCATCGCCGTAATTTCCAAGGTGCCGAAACGAATGGCTTGGCCGGTGGCGGCTTCCAAGGTCGTCAGTCGCGCGGTGATTTTGTCCAGGGCTTGCAGCACCACGGTCTTGCCCGTGTCGGCCGGCGCAGGGAGCTCTTGCGCGGCAGCGCCACTGGGCCAGCCCATCCCCACCATCGCCGCCAAGGCCAAGCTCCGACCAAGGGCGGCTCGCAATGACGGCAAGACCTGGCTATCAAGGCGTAGGCGCATTGGCGTCCTGGCCTTCTTCATCGCCACCGGTGGCGCTGAAAATGGCCTGGCCGATCAGGCTCATCAAATCGACACTGCCGGTGGCGAACTCAACTTCGTCGCCGGGTTGCAGCATTTCATCCATGCCGCCGGGTTCGACATTCAGATAATTGCCACCCAACAGCCCTTCAGATGCGATCTTCACAAAAGTATCGACCGGCAATTCAATATTGGGCGTCACGGTGAACTGAACCAAGGCTTGAAAGGTTTTCGGGTCCAGATCCTGTTTGGTGACGGTGCCAACCTTAATGCCGCTGATCCTGACATCAGCGCCCACCACCAAACCGTCGGCGCGGTTGAAACGGGCCTGATATTCATGGCCGCCGCTGCGGCCGACATCGGTGCGCGCATAGGTATAGGCCACGAACAGGCTGGCCACCACCAAGACCACCGCCCCGATCAGGGCCTCGACCAGATTGCTTTTCATGCGGGCATGCCTTTTGTCTGCAGCTTAGGTTCAAAAAGTCTCAAGCGCCGGGCCGCCAGGCCTCATAATCGCCGGTCGCCTTGGCGCGCGGTTCGGGCGTGCGCAAACTGCCAGGCGGCGCATAAGCCGCGTCGGTGCCGGTGACATTGGGCTGATGCGGCTTTTCCCAAGTCTTGCGCGGCAAGGGCTGTTCGCTCGGCGGTTCATTGGTCAAGCCATGCAGCCAAGCATGCCATTCCGGCGGCACTCGGCTGGCTTCGATCTCGCCATTGTACATCACCCAGCGACGCCGGCCGCCACGCTCAAGATAATAGACATTGCCTTGATCATCTTCGCCAACCCGTTCGCCCTTGCGCCAGGTGAACAAAGCGGTGCCAAAGGTTGAGTCGTGCCACCAAGTCAGAAGCCGCAGCAGCCATCGCATGGTCGAAAATCCATCCCGCCTGAATCCAACACGCCGCCGGAAATGGCGGCGACGCGCCGGACTATGGCACTTCACCCGGCCTAGGTCCAGCCTCGATCTGATAAGCTTGTCAGCCATTTGCGGCAAGATTTTGTGACCGAAATCAGAGCCGCGCCGAGACTCGAATCAAAGGCCACGGCTGAGCGCCGGCTTCAACAGTTAGGCGCAACATATTGAGGTAACGCGGATTTCCCGAGAATAGCGCCCTGCTAACCAGGGCTTGTGACTAAAGTCACGTCAAGCACAATATCTTGTTGCAAATTGATGAATCGCGCCTTTACTATTGCCCCTGCGTTGCCGGAGAGGTCACCCCAGATCTGGTAGCGGCCCGCGCGGTGTAGGGGTTGCGGGCCGGCCACATGGCGGAGTTGCGTCGGCATGGATGCCGCGGGACGGGGCAAAGTGGGGGCCATTCTTCCAGCGCCAGGGAATTGATGAGTGCGTGCCAAGAGCCGGGCCTGAATACCGGTGGCGGGATTGGAGTCTTTGTAAGCTTTTTGCGTTCAACCGAAACCACAGACCGAATTCACATTGAGACGAGACACAGGGGAAAGACGACATGCGGATCGCGCGTAAATTCACCAAGGCCGGACAATCGCCCTATCAGGCGATCGAATTTCGAGCCGCGTCGAGCGAAATCCGCAACCCGAATGGCAGCGTGGTTTTTTCGTTGCAGAATATCGAAGTCCCGGCGGCCTGGAGCCAGGTCGCGGTCGACATTCTGGCGCAGAAATATTTCCGCAAGGCCGGGGTGCCGGCAATCTTGAAGCCGATTGAGGAAAACAGCGTGCCGTCTTGGCTTTGGCGCCATGTCGCCGACACCGAGGCGCTGGGCGCCCTGCCCGAGGCCGACCGTTATGGCGGCGAGGTCAAGGCGGTGCAGGTGTTCAACCGGCTGGCCGGCGCCTGGACCTATTGGGGCTGGAAAGGCGGCTATTTCGACAGCGAAGAAGACGCCCGCGCTTTCCATGACGAGATCGCCTTCATGTTGGCAACCCAGATGTGCGCGCCCAACAGCCCGCAATGGTTCAACACCGGCCTGCATTGGGCTTATGGCATCGATGGCCCCAGCCAGGGCCATTATTACGTAGACTTCCAATCGGGCGAGCTGGTCAAATCCCTATCCGCCTATGAGCATCCGCAGCCGCATGCCTGTTTCATTCAGTCGGTCGCCGATGACCTGGTCAATGACGGCGGCATCATGGATTTGTGGTCGCGCGAGGCCCGCTTGTTCAAATACGGCTCCGGCACCGGCTCCAATTTCTCCAACATTCGCGGCGAAAACGAACCCTTGTCTGGCGGCGGCAAATCCTCGGGCCTGATGAGCTTTCTGAAAATCGGCGACCGCGCCGCCGGCGCCATTAAATCCGGTGGCACCACAAGGCGGGCGGCGAAAATGGTGGTGGTCGATATCGACCATCCCGATGTCGAGCAATTCATCAATTGGAAGGTTCGGGAAGAACAGAAGGTCGCTGCCCTGGTCGCCGGATCGAAATTGGCCGAGCGGCATCTGAACGCGATCATGACCGCCTGTGTCAGCCAGCGCGACCTGCTCGGCGACAAGGCGTTCGAACCGAAGGAAAACAAGCAGCTCAAGGCCGAGATTATCGCCGCACGCAAGGCGATGCTGCCGGAAAATTATGTCCAGCGGGTGATCCATTTCGCTCGCCAGGGTTATGACCGGATCGACTTTCAAACCTATGACACCGATTGGGACAGCGAGGCCTATCTCACCGTCTCGGGCCAAAACTCCAACAATTCGGTGCGGGTAACCGACGACTTCATGCGCGCGGTCGCGCAAGACCGGGACTGGGAATTGACCTTGCGCGGCAGCGGCAAGCCGGCCAAGACCATCAAGGCCCGCGAATTGTGGGAACAGATCGGCGAGGCCGCCTGGCAATGCGCCGATCCGGGGCTGCAATTCCACACCACCATCAATGACTGGCACACCTGCCCAGCGTCGGGGCCGATCCGCGCGTCGAACCCCTGTTCCGAATATATGTTCCTGGACGACACCGCCTGCAATCTGGCATCGCTCAATTTGTTGACCTTCCGTGGTGCCGATGGCGCCTTCCAAACCGATGCCTTCGCCCATGGTGTGCGGCTCTGGACGCTGGTGCTGGAAATCTCGGTACTGATGGCGCAATTCCCGTCCAAGCGGATTGCCGAACTGTCCTATCGCTACCGCACATTGGGCTTGGGCTTCGCCAATATCGGCGGCTTGTTGATGAGCCTGGGCCTGCCCTATGATTCCGCCGCCGGCCGCGCCATTTGCGGCGCCATTTCAGCGCTGATGACCGGAACATCCTATGCGACCTCGGCGGAAATGGCAGCGGAACTGGGCACCTTTCCCGGTTATCCGGACAATGCCGAGCATATGTTGCGGGTGATCCGCAACCATCGCCGCGCCGCCCATGGCCTGGACGATGGCTATGAAGATCTCAACACCAAACCGGTGCCGCTGGACCATGGCGCTTGCCCCGACACGGCGCTGATCGATGCCGCCACCCTGGCCTGGGACCGCGCCCTGGCATTGGGCGAGGAACATGGTTATCGCAATGCCCAAGCCACCGTGATCGCGCCCACCGGGACCATCGGCTTGGTGATGGACTGCGACACCACCGGCATCGAACCCGATTTCGCTTTGGTGAAATTCAAGAAATTGGCCGGCGGCGGCTATTTCAAAATCATCAACCGCATCGTACCGAAGGCGCTGCAAGTGCTGGGCTATGGCGCCGATCAGATTGGCGCGATCATCGACTATGCGGTCGGCCATGGCACCCTGGTGTCGGCGCCCGGCGTCAATCATGACAGCTTGCGCGCCAAGGGCTTCGGCCAACCGCAACTTGATGCAGTGGAGGCTGCGGTCGAATCTGCCTTCGACATTAAATTTGTCTTCAACCAATGGACCTTGGGCGCCGATTTCTGCCGCGAAGTGCTGGGCCTGACTGACGCGGATCTGGCCAATCCCAGTTTCGACATGCTGAGTGCCCTGGGTTTTGCCAAAAAAGACATCGAAGCCGCCAATCTATATTGCTGCGGGGCGATGACGCTGGAAGGCGCACCGCATTTGCGGGCCGAGCATCTGCCGGTCTTCGACTGCGCCAATCCCTGCGGCAAGATCGGCAAGCGGGCGCTGTCCTGGGAAAGCCATATCCTGATGATGGCGGCGGCCCAGCCGTTCCTGTCCGGCGCGATTTCCAAGACCATCAACATGCCGAATTCGGCATCGGTGGAGGAATGCAAGCGCGCCTATGAGCTGTCCTGGTCGCTGGCTTTGAAAGCCAATGCGCTTTACCGCGACGGGTCGAAACTGTCGCAGCCTTTGAGCGCCTCGCTGCTGGACGATGACGATCTGGAGGAATTCGAAGCCGAAATCATCGACGCGCCGGCCAATGAACAGGCCCGTGTCGTTGCCGAACGCATCGTCGAACGGGTAGTCGAACGCGAAGTCGCCGCGCGCCGGCGCAAACTGCCACATCGCCGTAAGGGCTATACCCAGAAGGCGATTGTCGGCGGCCATAAGGTCTATCTCAGGACCGGCGAATATGAGGATGGCACCGCTGGGGAAATCTTCATCGACATGCACAAGGAAGGCGCGGCCTTCCGCAGCTTGATGAATAATTTCGCCATCGCGGTGTCGATTGGCCTGCAATATGGCGTGCCGTTGGAAGAGTTTGTCGACGCCTTTACCTTCACCCGGTTTGAACCGTCGGGCATTGTCGAAGGCAATGACGCGGTCAAAATGGCAACCTCGGTGCTGGATTACATCTTCCGTGAATTGGCTATTTCCTATCTCGGCCGCAACGATCTGGCGCATGTCGAACCCGCCGACCTGCAGATCGACGCGCTGGGCTCAGGCGTGCGCGGCGGCGGCAAGGAACCGGTCGACGCCGGCACCACCGACGAGGCTATTTCCAAGGTCTTGGGCCTGACCAGCGCCGGCTTTGTCCGCTCGACCAATTTGTATGTGCTGACCGGCGGCGCCGAGAAGGCCCGCGCCAGCGCAGCGGTCAACGAGGTGCGGGAAACCACCGCCCTTGCCGCCGCCGGCGGTGGCGGGGCCATGGTCACAGCGGCGCAGACCGTCAGTCGTCATGAAGAGGTGACCATCACCGCGGACATGCGCCGCTATGAAGCCCGTATCAAGGGCTATGAAGGCGACGCCTGCGATACGTGCGGCAATTTCACCCTGGTTCGCAACGGCACCTGCCTGAAATGCGATTCGTGTGGATCGACAAGCGGTTGTAGCTAGGCCACGACTTTCCACCGGCCCAAAGCCCAATAATACGTCCCACATCAACTTGGGGTCGGCCTAGCCGGCCCCAATTGTTTTTGTGAGTTGTGGCAAGGGCATGGAAAGCCGCATTAATTGGCGCGCATTTACAATAAATTTACAGCGCATCGCGAATGTGGAGGACAGCAGCAAGAAAAGCTCAGTTATTGGCCAATTACGCGGAAGATATTGTGTGAGCAAGCCGACGAATTTAGCCGCTCAGCAACGGCCAGGCGTGTCCGTCGAGAAGATCGCCGCCAGTCCGCTGGCTACGCGCGATGACGCCTTGGCCGCGCATGAACTGATCGACAGCCTGCCGATCGGCGTGTTCATCTTCCGGGTGGCGGCGCCGGGCCGATTTGTTTGCCGCATGGCCAATCGCTTTGTCGAACACTTATTCGGCTTCGCGCCCTATCATGCTTTGGGCCTAACCACCGCGCAATTGCCGTTGCTGGATCAAGGCGAACCATTCCAAACCCAGTTCCAGGCCTGCGTCTCCAGCGGCGAGACCGTGTCCTTTGAATGGCGCTTGTCAAACCCGCCGGACGAGCAGTTTCTCTATTGTCAGCTCACCCCGATGAGCGATGAAAGCGGCGCCATCGTCGAAGTCTTGGGCACCATGACCGACCGCAGCGCCGAACGCCGCACCGAGCGGCAAATGCAGTATAATGCCCAGCATGACAATCTGACTGGCCTGCCGAACCGGCTCTATTTTCAGGATCATCTCGACAAATTGACGGCGCGGCATGAGGGCGACGATCAATCCGCAGTGTTGATTTTGAATGTCGACCGGTTTCAAAGCATCAATGAAAGCCTTGGCCATGTCGCCGGCGATGAATTCCTCGTTGCGCTGGCCAGCCGCCTTAAGTCGCTCTTGGACCGCGAACACTGCCTGGCCCGGTTCAACAGCGATGAATTCGCCATCGCGATGCCCCAGGCCAAAGGCGTCGAGGACGCGTTGGCATTGGCCAATCACATCCATGACGCGCTAATTCATCCCTTCAAATTGAGCGGCGAGCAGGTCTATGCCACCGTCAGCATTGGCATTTCGACCAGCGCCATCAGCCCAGGCGCTGCCGAAGACATGGTCCGCGACGCCGACTTCGCCATGCATCGGGCCAAATTACAGGGCAAGGCCCGCACCGAAATCTATCGCTATGCGGTACATCATCGGGCGCGCGCGCAATTCCAGTTGGAAGCCGATTTGCGGGCGGCACTGCAAAACGAGACCCTGGAACTATATTATCAACCGATTTTGACCGCGCGCAATCAGGCCTTGGCCGGATTTGAAGCCCTGGCGCGCTGGCGCCATGACAAGCGCGGTTTCATTTCACCGGCCGAGTTCATTCCCCTGGCCGAAGACGCGGGGCTGATCATCCCGCTGGGCCGCTGGGCGCTGCGCACGGCCTGCGAACAGGCCATGGCATGGCGGCGCAAGCTTGGCAGCTTGGCGGAAAATCTGCACCTCAGCGTCAATGTCTCGGGCCTGCAGCTCAGCCGCGACGACATAGTCGGCACCACCCGCCAGGCCCTGGAATCGAGCGGGTTTGATGGCCAGCTACTGCGGCTGGAAGTCACCGAAAGCGCGTTGGTCGAAAACCCAGATCTGGCAGCCAAGACCCTGCATCAACTCAAGGCCCTGAACTTGCAATTGGCGCTGGACGATTTCGGCACCGGCTATTCCTCGCTCAGTTATTTGCAGCGCCTGCCCTTCGATATCATCAAGATCGACCGCAGCTTCGTGCGCGATATCGAAGCCCGCGGCGAAAATTACAAGCTGGTGGAAATCATCGCCATGCTGGCCCAGCGCTTGGGCCTGGATGTTGTCGCCGAGGGCATCGAAACCCCCGAACAATTGCTGCTGATTCAGGCCCTGGGCTGTCAATATGGCCAGGGTTTCTACTTCTCGCGGCCGATGCCCGCCGATGAAGTCGAGCTCTATATCGCCGAGCTTCGCGGCCAAAAACGTTCGGCGCAGCTTTGATCCTTTGACCTGTTCACCTTGCAGCGGCTTGGTCACCCCGGTTATGGTGGTGCTGAGGGCCTAATGCCCGCAAAGACTTGTCAACGAGGATAGCCGCATGAGCCAGGACGACCGCAAACCCGACAGCGAATCCGCCGCCGAAGCCGCCGCGCCTGCGCCTGCGCCTGCGCCTGATGCCAATCAACCGGCGCCCGGTGAAGCACCAGCCGCGGCGCCCGACAAAGCCACCGCCGCGACCGCCGAAAAACCCAAGCGCCCCCGTGCCCCACGCAAAACGGCGTCGGCGGCCAAGCCCAAGGCCAAGGCCAAGGCCAAGGCCAAGGCCGCCAGCGGCGCCAAGACCAAAAGCCGCGCCAGCGCAACCAAAAGCACTGCCGGTAGAAGCCAGCAGGCGCAACCGACAGACGCGCCAGCGGCCAGCGAAATGCCCAACACCGCAACGCCCGCCGCCGCAGCCGCCCCGACCAAGCTGGACTATGTCTGGGCGATGATCGGCGTGGTGTTCTTCGCCGGCATTGGTTTGGCGGTGTTGTCGGTCGCCAGCCTGCTGTCGATCGCCGCTTGTGCTTTCACCATGGCCAGCGACGAGCCAGCCAGCGGCCTCGACGGCATCCGCCGCGACTTGCGCGCTTATGGCACGCAAATCTTGGCGTTCATCGACCAACCCCTGGGGGCGATGCCATTCCCGTTCGCGCCCTGGCCGGGCAAGGACTAGTCCGCCACCGTCAAGGCGTTGAACGTCACCCGACAGGTTGCGGCGCCTTGCGCTTGTGCATCGATCACGCTGTTGACGGCGGTCAGTTCAATCACCACCTGACCGGGCAAGGGCAAGTCTGCGTCGTGCAAAGCGGCGCTGAGGCGGTCACATAACAATGGCGCCACCGCTTCGGCATGGTCGGGCAAACATGCCTCCAAGGTGAATTCAAACAGCCAACCGTCAAAGGTGGCGCTTTGCCAGGGCTTGGTTTCCAGCCGAATCAGGCGTGGCGGCGCCGGCAAGCGCCAATGCCCGCTAAATGCCCGCCAAGCCGGGTCGCCCGCCAGCCGGTGTTGAATACCGCGCGCGAAGATGGCCGCTGGTTGCCGCATCACGCCACCTCCTGCCAGCGGCCGCCATGGCTGAGCGTTGCGGCCTGGAAGATGGCCGCGCGCGGAAACCCGGCGATCCGCCCCCCGCCTGCCGGCGCCGGTGCGAAGACATCCGGATATTGGTCCAACGCCGTGCGAATAATGCCGCGCGCCCAACCCTTGCGCCGCCGCCACCGGCGGTCGATCTCATTCAAGCCGCGCGACTGCAACACCACGTCCAACACCGGGCCCGCCGGCAAACGCATAGCGCTCAGGCAGTCGATCCACGTCTTGAAACGCTGTGCCGCGGCGCTGTGCCGCGCCCAACACCGCATCGGTTCGCCGCCTAGATCGCGGCACGCGATTTCAATATCCCAGGCGATGATCAAATCATGGTCGGTCAAAGTCCCCAATCGGTGTAGCCGGGCCAGCGAATCATTGCTGGCATGACTTGGCTTGACCGGCCTTACAGACCGGTCGGCTTGGTTTATTGGCATAGCGTTCATCGGCTTTTTCCCTATTTTGCAACGCCAGCCCGCCAACCTCTGGGGATTTTCTTATTGCCCGCTCGATCCGCTCGGTTAGAGCGGCGCCGGGAACACGGCCACGCCGGAGATCGAAGACGAGCCGGGGATCCCCGCAAATCTGCCGTCCGAACCGCGAAGGAGCGACAGTTCGGTCGACCAAATAGCGCTCAAGACGCTCCAGGATTTTTCCGCTCATGCTACTTTTCCGTGTGTCGTGCCTATAGGAGATTGCCTATCTATCACGAAAATTTTGCCGCCGACAGGAAAATGCCTATAAATGGCTGCCGGGGGCAGAAAATTTGAACGTAAGCGCGCGTACAATGTCAGGCTGATGGTTTGTTGATCGACCAGCGCCGGCCCAACCGGCGCCGAAAAGGAAATGGCGATGTCGTCCGAGGACGCCCGACGCATGCTGGACCGATTGATTCGCGAGCATGGCACCGACTATGCCGCGATTTCGCGGCTGCTGGGCCGCAACCCCAGCTATGTTCAGCAATTCATCAAACGCGGCGTACCACGGCGCCTGCACGAGGATGACCGCCGCCGCCTCGCCGCCCATTTCCGGGTCCCGGAAGCGGCCCTAGGCGGCCCCGGCTTTGGCGACATGCCTAGCCCCACGGATGCCGCCAATCATCCCGACACGGCCGATTCCTTCGTTTTTGTTCCGACTTATAATATCAGCGTTTCTGCTGGCTCGGGCCGGATCGCGGAGCAGGAACAGCCATTTGGCGCGCTGGCATTTCGGCGCAGTTGGATTCGCAGCATCGGCCCCAGCGCGATGGACAATTTGGTGGTGCTGCAAGTGGAAGGCGATTCCATGTATCCGACCCTGGCGCATGGCGATCATGTGCTGGTCGATACCGGCCAGGCGCAGCATTTGCGCGACGGTATTTACGTGATCCGCACCCATGACAGCCTTCAGGTCAAACGTATTTCGGTCAATCCCGTCAACCGCCGCATCAGCGTCAAGAGCGACAATGCCGCTTATGACAGCTGGCCTGATTGCGACCCCGGCGAGCTGGCGGTAATTGGCCGAGTCGCATGGATGGGGCGTCGCCTCTAGGCGGCTGCTGGGCCGAAGATAGGTTTTTAACGCTCCTGCGACAATGGCCCCACTTACCCGCTTTGCGTGTATCTTGCCCCACCGGCCAGACCACCCCAAATCAGCAGAGCGTCAAGCCCTGTCCCAGGACGGGACAGGCAGTGTCGGCAAATTTAACGTTTGGTCTGGCCCCAGCCCGGTGCAAACCGGCCAATCGCGCGGAGATCTTGGTTTGGCCCAGATTTTGCTGTGAAATATGGGCAGGTCTGACCGCGCGCCGGCAAGATGCACTGGCCGACGCCGGCATCAGGGGAGGCAAAGTGAAAATGCTGAAGGAAAATGGCACCAAAATGCCGATGGTGATTTACGACAAGGCCGCCTATTTGGGCGCTTGCGACTTGATCAAGAAGTTCGGGACCGCAGCGCCGCTAGAAGCCTTGAACAAGGCCGACCGCCACGAATTGAAGGGCGAACGCCAACAAACCTATTTTTGGCGTCGCGTTGAAAGCGCGGCGAATATCTTGCTGATGGACGGCGCCGGCGGCGATCCGCATTGATAAGGTTTCAAGCAGGATCCGCCGCGGCCAGTAAAAAAATTAATGCCGCGGCCGCCTTTGATACGCCCATTTCATGCGCCAACATGTGCGCAGGGTGCAAAAAAATCCCTGTCACTGCCTGAATTTGGGCTTGCCCAAAATCTGCGGCAGTCCATAACCCTCGAGAAGGGCTGGGCTGCCCTAGAATTTTTCTCCAAAAATTCAGGGCATGACACAATAAAGGGATTTTTTCAGCAGCCTGCCAGGGCGCGTTGCCGTGAGCCGGAATACCGCGAACCGGAACAAGGCCAGCACTGGCAACGTCTCTGAATCGGTTCACAATGGGCTTGGAAATTTTGATCTCGACAGACATAGCAGCGCCCACCCGGCGCTGGCCATCGCCATCGCAGGGGCGGCATTACTGGCGCTGGCTGTGCCGGCTGGCGCTGGCATGGGCGTGGCTGATGGCCGCCCCCACCTTGGCCCAGGCACAGAATGGCGCCAGTGCCACGATCGGTTATGACGTAAAAATTGAAGGCCTCGACAGTATCGGCCTCACCAAGCAGGCGCGGCAATTATCGCGGCTGGTCAATGAAAAGGGCCAACCGCCCAGTTCGCGGGCGGGCCTTAGCCGCCGGGTCAAGGGCGATGTTGAAAGCTTGCGCAGACTGCTGCGAGCGGAAGGCTATTATGGCGCGCAAGTGTTCAGCGACATTGCCGCCGCCGATGATGGCGGCAAGATCGCTGTGCGGCTGAAGGTCGACCCCGGCCAACGCTTTCAGTTCGCGCCGTCGGAGATCCGGTTTGATCCGCCGCTCGCCGCCGCGGATCATGAGGCGCTGCTGGACGCCCTGCCATTGGCCACAGGCGAGCCGGCCCGGCATGAAGCCATTCTGGCCACCGAACGCTTATTGCTGGGCCGGCTACCGCAAATCGGCCACCCCTTTGCTGAAATCGCCGACCGCCGCTTCATTGCCGATCATGCCGAAGCCACGGTCAGCATCAGCCTCGACATCGCCGCCGGACCCAAGGTGCATTATGGCGGCTTGCGGTTCGAGGGTCTGGAAAAGGTTTCCGCCGGACTGTTGCAACGCATGGCCCCGTGGCAGCCGGGCGCAATTTATGATCAACGCCAGGTCGACGATTATCGCGCCGATCTTTATGGCAGCGGTTTGTTCAGCAGTGTCAGCGTCAAGCCGGTCAAGCCCGATGGCGACAGCGCCAATCAAGAGCAAGTCGACGCCGCCATCCAAGTCCAGGTGCGCGAGGCGCTGCATCGCACCGTCGGCGTCGGCGCCGGCTACGCCACCAGCGAAGGCTTCAGCCTGGAAGCCAGTTGGACGCACCGCAATATTTTCGGCTCCGGCGAGGAGCTGACCTTTTTGGCCCGCGCCGCCACCTTGGAGCAAAGCCTGAACGCCGAATTCGCCAAGCCCGCCTTTTTCCGCCGCGACCAGGTGCTGCGCGCCGATATCAGCCTCAAACGCGAAGACACCGACGCCTTTTCCAGCCATGGCGTCGAGGCCGGCGCGGCGGTCGAGCGGCGGCTGGGCAAACACTGGGTGGCGTCACTGGGCGGCCGCGCCGAATGGGTCCGCACCAGCGATAATCTCAGCCGCATCACCGACAATTTGAACCAAGGCAAGGAACGCTTCATCCTCGGCGCGCTGCCCGCTTCGCTGCGGTTCGACAATACCGACGACGTGTTGGACCCACGCCGTGGCGCCCGCGCCGCCTTGATCGTCACGCCAGAGGCCGGCTTGCAGGATGGCGCCTTCGCCTATGCCCGAACCGAACTGACGGCAAGCGGCTATTACCCGCTGGGTGAACGCCAATGGACGGTGTTGGCGGCGCGGATGAAAATTGGCAGCGTGCTGTTTTCCGACACCGACCGCCTGCCCGCCAGCCGGCGGTTCTTTGCTGGCGGCGGTGGCTCCATTCGCGGTTTCGGCTATCAAGATGTCGGCCCGCTGGACCCACAGGGCGAGCCTTTGGGCGGGCGCTCGGTGGTCGAATTCGGTTTTGAGACTCGGGTGCGGATCAGCGAAACCATCGGCCTGGTGCCCTTCATCGAAGGCGGCAATGTCTATACCCAATCAGCACCGCAATTTTCCGGCCTACGCTGGGGCGCGGGCCTGGGCGGGCGCTATTACACCAGTTTCGCGCCGATCCGGCTGGACATTGGCGTGCCCATCAATCCGCGTCCGGGCGACAATGATTTCCAAATCTATATCAGCATTGGGCAGAGCTTTTAGATGCCGGCGGTCAAACATAAATCGCGGTCGCGGCCTTGGCTGCTGGCGCTGAAGGCGGCGCTTGCGCTGCTTGGCCTGCTGGTCTTGATGCTGGCGGCCGCCTTGGCATTTCTTGCCAGCCAAGCCGGGCGCGATTGGGCCTTGGCCCAGGCCAACCAGGCGTTGGGCGCCGATGGCCGCATTGGCGCCCTGGAAGGCTCGCTGCTTGGCCAGTTCAGCCTTCATGAACTGCGTTTGACAGACGACCAGGACGGCGGCTGGCTGCACGCCCCGCGCATCGATGTTCATTGGCATCCGCTGGCGCTGCTGGCCGGCGCCATCAGTATCGACTCGCTGTCGGCGGCGCGGGTTCGTTGGCATCGTTTGCCGCAAACGGCATCGGCCAATGGCGACGACCAGCCCTTGCGCATCGGCGTACCGCGACTGCCGATGGCCTTGGCTATCGACGCCATCGTCATCCAGCGACTGGAAACCGCGCCGGCGCTGACCGGTGACGCCCTCGCCTTCACGCTGTCCGGGCTACTTCACATTTCCGCCAATGAATTGGGCGACAGCCAGTTGCGGCTGCGTCCGCTGGGGGATGCCGGAGATGAAATCGACCTCAGCCTGGCGGTCGACGAAGGCGGCCAACAAGCCAAACTTGAAGCCGAAATCAGCGCTCCGCGCAATGGCCTGATCGGCCGACTGATCGGCGTCGAGCTGCCATTGATGCTGACGGTCAGCGGCAACGGGCCGATCAATGACTGGCAAGCTCAAGCGCGGCTGGCAAGCGCGGATACAGCGATCGCAAATCTGCGCTGGGAGCGTTTTGGCGCCAGCAGCCGGCTTGAGGGCGATGTCGACCCCAGCCTGTTGCTCGACCCCGGCAACCGACAATCCTTGGGCGGGCGCTATGACATCGGCATCGACGCCACCGCCACCACCCGCGCGGTGCTGTTGCTGGCCGGTCGACTGCAAGGGCCGCCCGGCAGCATCGGTTTCGATGGTGGCATCGGCTATCGCGCGGCACTGCGCTTTGAGGACATGGTGCTGACAATCGAGCCCGACGCCCGCCAAGCCGCGCGTATCGGCATTGCCGGCATCGCCATTGAAGAGCCACGCATCGACGCGGTGCTGAACGGGCCGCTGACCCAGCCGCTGGCGCAAGCGCGGGTGGCGGCGAAGCGCGTGCACATGACGGATTATGGCGCGCAAGACCTGCGCGCCGACCTGCTGTTGTCATGGCAAGACGATCGCGCGCAATTGGCGCTGGACGCCGCGATTGCCAGCCTCGACACCCCACTGCAATCGGTCAATGCCTGGGCCGCCGAAGGCTTGGCGCTGACCGGCGAAGCCCAACTGGATAACGAGACCGGCCAAATCGCGCTAGCGCCGATCCGGGTGCAAGCCGCCACCGGCATGGCCGAGGCCAGCGGCAGCCTGGCCTTGGACCTGAGCCAGCTTGAACTGGGCCTGACCGCCCAACTTGATGATCTCAGCCTACTGGCGGATTTGACCGGACAGTCGCTCTCTGGCGCTTTGGAAGTGGCCGGACGGATCAACCGCGCCGATGCATCAGCGCCGATCGCCGCCGATGTTGCCGCCGCGTTTCAGAATTTGGCATTGAGCGACGATAATTTGGCTAGCCTGCTCGGCCGCCAACCACGGCTGATTGTCGAAGGTGCATATGGCGATGCCAACAATTGGCGCCTGAACCGCGCCGCCCTGGAAGGCGCGCCGCTCAGCCTGTCGGGCCAAGGTCGCGCCAATGAAGGGCGGATCACGGCACAGGCGCGTCTGGCCCATGCCCAGTATGGGCGCTTGCAGCTTGGCCTGAGCAGTCTGGAAGACGCCGGCCACTATGAGATCACCCTGGATGGCGCGGCCCTTGAGGCGCCATTGTCGGGCCGACTGATCGCGATCCACCAGGATGACGGCGGCCTGGCGGCGCGGCCGTTGAATTTGGATTGGGGCAATCTTTCGCTGAGCGGCGATATCGCCCGCCCCGCCGGCGGCACCGTGGAAGGCGCGCTAGATTTTCTGCTGCAACCGGATCATCGCGCGCGGCTGGCGGGCCTTAGCGGCGATGCGCAAGGCCGGGTCGCCATCCGTTATGATGGCGCGGTGCCGGTGATCGAGGCCAATGCCGACATCACCGCCTTGGCCTATGCCGGCGAAGGCCGCGATGGGCCGCCATTGCTGGTGACCGGACCCGGGCGCTTGAACGCAACGCTGCGGCTGGCGGAGATCCCGCAATTGGATGCCGATGCCGCGCTTGAGGACGCCATCATCGCCGATACCAGGCTGCAATCGCTGCGGTTTGAAGCGCAAAACGCCGGCAAACGCACCGACTTCACCGCTGAGGTCGCATTTGGCGGCTTGAGCGCTGATCGTCTGAACCTGGCCGGCAGCTTGGCCCCGACGGCCGAAGGGCAAGCGTTGGAAACGTCGCTGGAAGGCCAATTGGGCGGCGCGGCGGTGCGGACCGAAAACCCAATTGCGTTCAATCTGCTGGCGACGGGCTGGCGGCTGGAACCGCTGCGGCTGATCATCGGCGAAGGTTTTCTGACCGCCGAGGCCGCCCAGAAACCCGATGCCTTGCGGCTTGAGGTTGAATTCGACCAACTGCCGAGCGAGGCGCTGGCTCTCGCCACCGGACCACTGCCGGTCAATGGCGATCTTTCCGGCAGCCTCAGCCTGCGCCAGGACGGTCAAGACCGCGATGGGCAATGGCGGCTCGGCCTGACGCAATGGCGGGGCGCGAAGCTGGCGGCGCAGTCCGGCTTCGCACTGGCCATCGACGGCGGGTTGGACGCCGAGGCGGCCACTGCCAAACTGCGGCTGGCCCGGCATGACGAAAACCTGTTCAGCGGCCAGGCACGGCTGCCGCTGACATCGCCACAGGCCGGGCAATGGCCGCAGCCGGCCTCAGACGGCGCGCTGAACGCCGATTTGTCCGGCGAAGGGCCGGCGGCCCCCTTATGGGCGCTGGTGCCAGGCGATGAACATGCGCTGACCGGCACCTTGGGGCTGGACCTGCGCCTGGAGGGGCCTTTGCAGGCGCCGCGCGCCGTTGGCGAACTGCGCTTGAGCAACGCCCGTTATGAGCATCTCGACCTTGGCCTAAGGCTTGAGGCGCTGAATGCCGCACTGGCAATCGATGGCGATCATCTGCGGTTGACCCGGCTGCGAGCCAGCGACGGCAATGGCGGCAGTTTGTCGGGCCAAGGCGATTTATATTTGACGCCGCAACAGGGCCAAGCCAGCGCCATGGCCATCAGCCTGGCGAAATTCCGCATTTTACGCCGCGACGATTTACGCGCCACAGTCAGCGGCGGCATGCAATTGGCGCGGCGGCCACAGGGTCTGAGGCTTTCCGGCGCCTTGACCGTTGAGCGCGCGGAAATCCTGCTAAGCGACCGCGGCAGCGCCAGCATTCCCCGGGTCGAGGTTCAGGAAGTCAATGTTCCCGCCTATCTGCAACGGCCCACATTGGAGGCCGAAAAAGCCCTGCCCGTGGCGCTTGATGTGGCAGTGACGGCGCCGCAAAAACTGTTCTTCCAGGGCCTTGGCCTGAATTCCGAATGGCGCGCCGATTTGCAATTGAGCGGCCGATTGGATGCGCCGCGTTTGTCAGGCAGCATGCAATTGGTGCGCGGTGAATTCGATTTCGCCACCACCCGCTTCGATTTGGAACGGGGCGTGCTGGATTTTGACGGCGGCGACGAAATCGACCCCCGGCTCGACATTGCCGGCACCAGCCAGCGCGACAATCTCACCGTCAATATGACGGTCGCTGGGCGCGCCTCGCGGCCACGGATCGAACTCGGCTCCAATCCCGCTTTTCCGCAAGATGAAATCCTCTCGCGGCTATTATTCGGCACCTCGGTGACCGATTTGACGCCGCTGGAAGCGGTCCAGCTTGGCAGCGCTGTTGCCGCCTTGTCAGGCGGCGGCGGCGGCGGCGGCGCGCTGAACGTGCTCAACACCGCCCGCTCCACCCTCGGCATCGACCGCCTCACCTTGGGCAGCGGCCCCGCGGGCGACACCACCATCACGGGCGGGAAATATCTCACTGACGACGTCTATCTGGAGGTCACCACCGAACCCTCGACCGGCAATTCCAGCGCCGTGGTGGAATGGGACATCACCCGCCGGCTGTCGCTGCTCAGCCGCATCCGCCAGCAAGCCGACGCCAATTTCTCCATTCGCTGGTCGCGGGATTATTAGAAGCCCGAAGCGGCAGCGCGGGACCTCTGTGAGCGGCCTTGACAATGAAAACGTGCGCGGTATAAATAAAGAACATTTCATGAATATCTGAGGATGCCGCGCCATGGATGACCTGATTTTTTATCTGATGATGATGGTTTTGGCGGCGATGGCGCTGTGCATTGGCCATGGCATGCGTGACATGCTGCAAGCACTGCGCGCCGCACGCTTGCCGGCCGCGCAGGGCAACACCTTGGCCGCCACCAGCCAGCGCGGCGGCGTACCGCCAACGGCGCGATAATCGCAGCGGCCTGTTCCGGCACGATAATTTGCGTGGCTTTGCGCGCCATCGCCTTGTAACATCAAGTCAACGGTCTATGTGATTAGATCGCGGGACAGCGGCGAAGGATGCCGCCTGACTCTTGCGTATCAGTCCTGGGCCTAGTCCCTGCTTCATATTGCAAAACAGGTGGATGTCTTGATGCCTTTTCAGCGATGGCTGCTTGCCCTCTTCCTTTTCGCCATCATCGGGGGCGGCAGTTATTGGCTGTGGCAGAATGGCGATCCCGACACCGCACCGCAAGCCACGGCGCGGCCGGCCAGCCCGGTGGTGTTGGCGCCGGTCGCCAGGGTCAGCATGACCGACCGCATCGAATCCCTGGGCACCCTGCGGGCCAATGAATCAATCGACGTGGTGTCGGAAGAGACCGGCATCATTGAAGAGATTTTATTTGCCCAGGGCCAACAGGTGGAAGCCGGCGCGGTGCTGCTGCGGCTGGACTCGCGCGAGGAACAAGCGGAGCTGGCCGCCGCCCGGGCCGAATTGGCGGAAGCGCGCAAGCAATATGAACGCTTAGTCGACTTGGCCGCGCGCAATGTCGCCACCGCCGCTCGACTGGATGAACAGACGGCGGCGCTGCGACGGGCCGAAGCCAATGTCAAGGTGGCCGAGGCGGCGCTGGCCAAGCGCACGGTGCGGGCGCCTTTTTCCGGCCGCCTGGGCATTCGCCAGGCCAGCCCCGGCGCCTTGGCGGGGCCGGGCCTGGTCATCACCACGCTTGATGATTTGAGCGTGTTGAAGCTGGACTTCGGGGTACCGGAGCCATTTTTTCAAGCCATCGCCCCGGGCATGGCCGTCAATGGCCGCGCCGCCGCCTTTCCCGGCACGGTCTTCACCGGCGAAGTGGTGACCGTCGACAGCCGCATCGATCAAGCGACGCGGTCGTTCCAGGTGCAGGCGCAAATCCCCAATCCAGAACTCACATTGCGGCCTGGCATGTTGTTGACCGTGGATTTGTTCGGCGCTCCACGACAAACGCTGCAAGTGCCAGAGGAAGCGATCCAGGCGCTGGGCGATGACCTATTCGTGTTTGTCGTCGTCGATGGCGTGGCGCAGCGCCGCTCGGTCGAATTGGGCACCCGCGTCAAGGGCGCGGCTGAGGTCGTCAGCGGCCTCAGGCATGGCGAGCAGGTGATCGTGCGCGGCTTGCAAGCGGTGCGCGACGGCAGCCCGGTGCGGGTGCTGGACGGTGCCGCCGTCGCCCAAATGCCGGGACATGGCTGATGCTGCTAACCGATGTCGCCAATAAACGTCCGGTTCTGGCCACCGTTATCAATGCCTTGATGGTGGCTTTCGGCTTGTTCGCGCTGACCCAACTGCCATTGCGGGAAGCCCCCGACATCGACCCGCCAATCGTGTCCGTGGACACCAACTATCCCGGCGCCGCCGCCGACATTGTTGAAAATAAAGTCACCCGCGTGATCGAGGACGAGATCAGCGGCATCGCCGGCATTCGCAGCATGGAGTCGGTAAGCCGCGACGGCCGCTCGCGCATCACCATTGAGTTCAATCTGGAACGCGATATCGACGCCGCCGCCAATGACGTTCGCGACCGCGTCTCGCGGGTGCTGGACCGCCTGCCCGAGGAGTCGGAACCGCCGGATATCGCCAAGGCGGACGCTGATGCGCAACCGATCATGTGGCTGACCTTGACCAGCGAATCGATGGCGTCGCTGGAACTTTATGATTATGTCGACCGCCAACTTGTCGACCGGTTGTCGGCGGTCGATGGCGTCAGCCGGGTACGCATTGGCGGCGAACAGCGTTATGCCATGCGGGTCTGGCTGGACCGTCGGGCGATGGCGGCGCGCAACATCGCCGTTGGCGATGTTGAACAGGCATTGCGCCGCGAGAATATCGAATTGCCGGCGGGCCGCCTGGAAAGCGCTGAACGCGACTTCACCATTCGCACTAAGCGTGCCTATCAAACGCCTGAGGATTTTCGCGACTTGGTCATCGCCCGCGGCGCTGACGGCTATTTGGTGCGACTGCGCGATATCGCCCGGGTCGAACTGGGGCCTGAGGAAGAGGACCGTTTGTTCCGCGCCAATGGCAAGCCGGCAGCGGGCCTTGGCGTCGTCAAACAGTCGCAAGCCAACACCCTGGCCGTGGCCCAGGCGGTGAAGGCTGAGGTCGCGCGCATCGTGCCGACCCTGCCGGCGGGCACCAGCCTCGATATCAACACCGATTATTCGGTCTATATCGAGGCCTCGCTCAAGGAAGTGGCACGCACCTTGGCGATCACCGCCCTGCTTGTTGTGTTCATCATCTATTTATTTCTTGGTGAGGTCCGGCCGACCTTGATCCCCGCCATCACGGTACCGATTTCGCTGATCGGCTCCTTCATCCTGGTCGCGGCGATGGGGTTTTCGATCAATATTCTGACCCTGCTGGCGTTGGTGTTGGCGATTGGCCTGGTGGTCGATGACAGCATCGTCGTGCTGGAGAATATCTATCGCCGCATCGACAAGGGCGAGCCGCCGCTTTTGGCCGCCTATCGTGGCGGTCGCCAGGTCGGATTCGCAGTGGTCGCCACGACCTTGGTGTTGGTCGCGGTGTTGGCGCCGATCGCCTTGGTGCCCGGCAATGTCGGCCGATTGTTTTCCGAATTCGCCTTGGCGCTGGCGGCGGCGGTGGCGGTGTCCAGTATCGTTGCCTTAACCTTGGCGCCAGTGCTGGCGGCGCGCTTGTTGCGGCGGCCCGACCCGGGCAAGTCGAATATGATGCGAGCATGGGTTGATGCCGGCAATCGCCGTCTGGCGCGTGGCTATCGCTTGGCGCTCGACTGGTCATTGGCGCATCGCTGGGTCATCGTGCTGATTTATGTCGGCCTGCTGGCCTTGATTGCGGTGTTCCTGACCCGCGTGCCCGGCGAATTCGCCCCGCGTGAAGACCGCGGCGCCTTCTTCGTGTTCGTCAATTCCCCGGAAGGCGCCAGCTTCGACTATACCGCCAGCCGCATGACGGAGGCTGAAACGGTATTGATGCGCCTGTATGACGAGGAAGTCGCCAAACGAATCATCACCATCGCGCCGGCCTTTGGCGGCGCCCCCAATAGCGGCTTTCTGTTGGCGACAATGGCGGATTGGGGCGCCCGCAAGGCCTCGACCGAAGAAGCGATGATGAGCGTTTACCGCGATTTGCAGGCCAATCCTGGCGCGCGCATCATCGCGGTGCCGCGCCCCGGTTTGGGCCAGGGCCGGGCGCGCGGCGCGCTGCAAGTGGTGATCGGTGGCAACAGTTACGAAGAATTGGCCGTGATGCGCGATCAGCTGATCCTGGCGCTGGAGGCCAATGACCGCATCTTCAGCATCGACAGCGATTATAAGGAAAACAATCTGCAGCTCAGGGTCGATATCGACCGTGATCGCGCCGCCACCCTGGGGGTGCCGATCGAGACCATCGGCACCAGCCTGGAAAGCCTGTTGGGTGGACGGCAGGTGACCACCTATGTCGATCGCGGCGAGGAATATGACGTGATCGTGCAGGCCCAACAGTCCGACCGCGAAAGCCCCCATGACCTGGCCAATATCTATGTCCGCTCCGTCACCACCGGTCAGCTGATTCCGCTGGCCAATCTGGTGCGGGTCGATGAGCAAGCCGGCGCGACCGAATTGCCGCGCTATAACCGGATGCGCGCGGTCACCATCAGCGCCAGCCTGGCGCCGGGCTATCCACTTGGCGACGCCATGGCCTATGTCGAGGCGGCCGCGGACGATATTCTGACCGAAGGCGCGCGGCTAGACTATAAAGGCGAAGGCCGCGATTTTGCCGATTCCGCCCAATCCCTGTTATTTGCGTTCGCGCTGTCTTTGCTCGTCGCCTATCTGGTGATGGCGGCCCAATTTGAAAGCTTTATCCATCCGCTGGTGATCATGGTGACAGTGCCGCTGGCGGCGGTGGCGGCGCTGTTTGGGCTGTGGCTGGCCGGCATGTCGCTCAACATCTATTCCAATATTGGCATCATCATGCTGATTGGCCTGGCCGCCAAAAATGGCATTTTGATCGTCGAATTCGTCAACCAATTGCGTGACAAGGGCATGGCTTTTCGCGAAGCGCTGATCGAAGCCTCGACAGAACGGTTGCGGCCGGTGCTGATGACCGCCTTGTCAACGGTGATGGGCGCGCTGCCCTTGGTCCTGGCCAGCGGCGCCGGCGCAGAAGCCCGCGCCACCATCGGCGCGGTGATTTTCTCAGGCGTGCTGTTCTCCGCCGCGCTGACCCTATTCGTGGTGCCGGTATTTTATGATCTGCTGGCGCGGCGCACCGGTTCGCCCAACGCCCAGGCCCATGAAATTGCCAAACTGGACCAGCAACAAGGCCGCATCCGCCCCGGCGGCGCGGTGGAACCGGGCGAATAAAGCGCTAGCTTTGCGCGGCTTGCTGCCGGGCCACGGCGCGGCGATACATGCGCCAGGCCAGCGGCAGGCTGCCCAGATACAGCACCGAGCAGGTGATCAGGGTGATCCAGGTGTAGCTGGTCAACAAGGCGACGAACAAGGCCACGAAAACCAGCAATGGCAACCGATAGGCGCGGCGCAGGCGCATTTGGCGAAACGAGAAGGTCGGCAGATTGCAAACCATCAAAAAGCTGACGCCGCCTAAATAAATCGCCGTCAGCGTTGGTGTGATGATCTCATCCTTGCCGGTCCAAAAACCTATCATCAGCGGCGTCAGCGCCAAGCCGGCGGCCACTGGCGCCGGCACTCCGGTGAGGAAGCCCAATTGCTTGCGCGGCGTCAGCGCATCGTCCATCTGGGCATTATAACGCGCCAGCCGCAATGCACAGCACACCGCATAGGCCAAGGCAATCAACCAGCCAATGCCGCTGATTTCGTGCAGGGTCCAGGCATAAAGCACGATCGCCGGCGCGATCCCGAACGCAGCGATATCGCTGAGCGAATCCAGTTCGGCCCCGAACCGGCTGGTGGCTTTCAGCAGCCGCGCCACGGCGCCGTCCATACCATCGAAAATGCCCGCCACCACGATCGCCAGTACCGCCGCCTCCCAACGCTCGGCCAAGGCAAAGCGCACGCCGGTCAGCCCCGCGCACAAGGCCAGCATGGTCACGATATTGGGCGCCATCGCCCGTAATGGCATCCCGCCCAATCCGGGCCGGCGGCGGCCTGTGTCAGGTTCGTCCTTCACCGCCGCATCGCCGTTGGCGCTTCGCGTGCAGCATCAGCCACCGCCAATACCGTCTCGCCGCCCAGCACGACCTGGCCCACCGCAACCGCCGGAACCAAACCGGGATCGAGATAAATATCCGCACGGCTGCCGAAACGAATGATGCCGATACGCTCGCCGCGCTCCAGCTCTTCACCGCCCTCAAGCGGGCAGACGATTCGCCGCGCCACCAGACCGGCAATCAACGCCAATGCCAAATCTTGGCCCTCATCGGTGCGCAGCCGCAGCAATTGCCGTTCATTGTCGGTGCTCGCCTTATCGAGCGAGGCATTGAAAAACCGCCCCGGCACATACACTGCCTTCTCGACGGTGGCAGCTGCTGGGGCGCGCGCCACATGAACATCCAATACCGACAAAAAGATGCTAATACGGGTGCGCAGGTCCTCACCCATCGCCAATTCCGGCGGCGCCGGCACTTGGGTGATGGACTGCACCCGGCCATCCGCCGGCGAGACGATGATGCCGGCGTTTTGCGGCACATAGCGCGCGGGGTCGCGAAAGAAATAAGCAACGGCCAGGGTTAGCACCAAGGCGATCACGACCAGGGGCCAAGCGACAAACAGCATCAACACCGTCAACGCACCCAGTGGCAAAACGAATTTACGGCCCTCCGGATGCAAGGGCGGCATATAATCGGACCAATTCATCGCTGCTGCTTCTCCCCTCTGGCTGCCGGTCCAATCCGGCGCGCCTGTGCCGCGCCTAAAGTCGCATATGTAACGATGCGGCGCGCCGGTTTCCAGTGGCAAAGCCATCGCAGCCAGCAATGTTGCGAAAGTGCGCCAGGTTTACGCAACTTTAAGGCTGCAACGCCATGGTGTGGCGAAGCCGGGCATTGCGGGACGCAGACCCTGGCGCGGGGTCAAAAGTGAGATTTTGAGGACCATGACGCTCAGCCAATCGCATGTGCTTCCATTGGGTGATGCCCATTCCCGCTTGCGGGAGTTGACATTGGAACATCCGCTTGGGCTGCCCCTGGATATCCGTTTCCAGGTCGCCGCTTTGAACTGCCGCGCCCGGCTGGAAGAAAAGAATGGCGAAATCCACGCGCATTTAAGCGCCTGCCTGGGCCATTTGCCCTTTTCCAGCGAAAATGAAACCGCCCGCCGCGACGTTGTCGATTGGGTACGGCACAATCGCCACCAAGTGCCCGGACGGTTATATATGGACCGCCATGGCCGGTTGTGGATCGATCAGCCAACGATTTTGCCCCAAATCCCGAATGCTTCGGAATTTCTGGTCGTGTTGTCGCAATTGCTGGTCATTTTGCTACCCGATGTTGGCGATGCGCTGGAAAATCTGATTCCGCACATGCTGGAGCCGGAAAGCGATGCCACGGCAGCATCCGCCGGCTGATCAGCCGCATCGGCGCTTGCTATTGACCACCCGGCAACACGAAGACCTGGCCTGGATAGATCAGATCCGGGTCGCGGATCTGATTGGCATTGGCCTGAAAAATCAAGCTGTATTGCGTGCCCGCGCCATAAACCTTGCGCGCCACCGACCATAGATTATTGCCCGGCCGCACAATCAGCGACTGAACGCCCCCTTCCAGCACCGGCAAGGCGCCGGGCTGCAAAATTTGCTCGACCCGCAATTCAACCTGGCCTTCCGCCAGCACATGATCGGCACGTAAGCGCAGCGGCGCCTCGGCATCCATCGCCACCGGCGCGTCGACCAGCAATTGCCAATAGCCTTGCGCGTCGGCCCTGGTCTCGCCAGCGAAGCGGTCGTCAATATAAATCCGGGTGGCGCCACCGGCGGTGCCGCTGCCCGACATCGCGACCTGACCATTGGGCAGAATGTCGAAGGTGTCGATCGACAAAACGCCGCCATTGCCCGGCGCCGGCGCCGGGGGACGTTGCAGAAGCCGGCTGGGACCGCCGGCTTTCGGCGTCATCATCGCCACTACGCCTTCATCGGGGCGATCGCTGCCGGCGGGAATGGCCACCACGACCAAATCGGCGGATTCCACGGTTTGACCGGCATCATTGCTGGCTTGCAATGTCAACTCACGCGAACCCGGCGCCAAGGGCTGTTCCAAAATCACCACCCATTGACCACGGCGGTCGGCCACGGTTTCGGCGATCACCGCATCGTCGGCCAGTACCCGCACCTGCCACCCCGCCTCGGCGCGACCGGCGATCACACCGCTGCCGCCTCGGCTGAGCCGGACAATGTCGAAACTGGGCAATTGCTGCGCCGCATCCGCCGGTTGCGGCTGCGGGGCCGGCGTTTCGGCGGTTGGCGCTGGCTGCGCGACTTCCGGCGCAGGCGGTGGCGGCGTCGGTTGCTCCGACCGCATCCAATACAGCGCCAGCGCCACCACGGCAATCAACAGGGCACCCGCCACCAGCACCCATTTGCGCGCTAAATTCGGGGGGCCCGACTGGTCTGCCATGAAGCTGTCATCCTTAATGCCCAAATTGCCGCCGGATCATCGATCAGACATGAAAAATTTCATATGCCACAAAAATCAGCTTATCTGGATGATGATGCCGGTTCTTTGATCCTTTCGATATATTCATAATACTAACCGCCAACAATGGCGAGAAGGAGACCGAGCTTATATGCGGGTGAACCTGGTGCCACCAATCAGCCAAGACCCCAGCCATGGCAACACCGCCAATGACCTTTCGGCATGCGTGTTTTGCGGCTCGCGCCCAGGCGCCGACCCCCGCCATGGCGCCACCGCCGCCGCCTTGGGCCAAGCCTTGGCCGCGGCCGATATCAGGCTGGTTTATGGCGGCGGCGGCGTTGGCTTGATGGGAATCACCGCCCGCGCCACGATCGCGGCTGGCGGTGTCGCGGTGGGTGTGATCCCGCGCTTTCTGGAGCAACGCGAGGTCGCGCAAGCCGGGCTAAGCGCGTTGATCCTGGTTGACAGCATGCATGAGCGCAAGGCGCGCATGGCGGCTTTGTCGCAGGCTTTTATCGCCCTGCCCGGCGGCACAGGCACCTTGGATGAACTGATCGAGATCACCACTTGGGCGCAACTTGGCCTGCATAACAAGCCGATTTTCCTGCTTGGCGACGGCGGCTATTGGCAGCCGCTGATGGCCATGATCACCCATATGATCGACCAAGGCTTCGCCGCGCCCAACGCCGCCTCCCTGCTGCGCCACCAGCCCAATCTCGACGCGTTGATGACCAGCCTGAACGCCCTGCGCACGCCCCGCCCATGCCGCCAGGCCGGCGCTTGACACGCCCCCAGCGGGCGCTTTGATGCAAGTTTCGTCCCTTATGCCTTTTCCTTCCCCGGCCAAGGTGCTAGAGCACTGTCGCATCCGCTTGACTGACAATAGGCATAATCAGAGGTAGCCATGGCGAAGATCACCGTTAAAAACCCGATCGTCGAAATCGACGGCGATGAAATGACACGTATTATTTGGGCATGGATTCGCGAACGGCTGATCAAGCCCTATCTCGACATTGACCTGAAATATTATGATCTCAGCATTCAGTATCGCGACGAGACCGACGATGAGGTGACCATCGACGCCGCCAATGCCATCAAGCAATATTCCGTCGGTGTGAAATGCGCCACCATCACCCCCGACGAAGCACGGGTCGAGGAATTCAATCTCAAGAAAATGTGGCGCTCGCCGAATGGCACCATCCGCAATATTTTAGGCGGCACGGTGTTTCGCGCCCCAATCATCATGAGCAATGTGCCGCGCCTGGTGCCGGGCTGGACTCAGCCCATCGTCATCGGCCGTCACGCCTTTGGCGATCAATACCGCGCTACCGATTTCAAAATTCCCGGCAAGGGCAAGCTGACCATCCGTTTCGCCGGCGAAGACGGCACGGTGATCGAACATGAAGTGTTCGACTTTCCCAGCAGCGGCGTGGCAATGGCAATGTACAATCTCGACGATTCCATTCGCGATTTCGCGCGCGCCTCGATGAATTATGGCTTGCAGCTTGGCTGGCCGGTTTATCTGTCGACCAAGAACACCATCATGAAAGCCTATGACGGCCGCTTCAAGGACCTGTTCCAGGAAGTCTATGAGGCCGAATTCAAGGACAAATTCGCCGAGAAAAAAATCACCTACGAGCATCGCCTGATCGACGACATGGTCGCCGCGGCGCTGAAATGGTCGGGCGGATTTGTCTGGGCCTGCAAAAATTATGATGGCGACGTTCAGTCCGACACCGTTGCCCAGGGCTTTGGTTCGCTGGGCCTGATGACGTCGGTGCTGATGACCCCGGACGGCCAAACCGTCGAGGCCGAGGCCGCCCATGGCACCGTCACCCGCCATTACCGCCAACATCAGCAAGGCAAGGCGACCTCCACCAATCCAATCGCGTCGATCTATGCCTGGACCGGCGGCTTGAAGCATCGCGGCAAGCTTGACGGCACCCCGGATGTCACCCGTTTCGCCGAAACCCTGGAACGGGTATGCGTCGAAACCGTGGAATCCGGCGACATGACCAAGGATTTGGCGCTGCTGGTCGGTCCCGACCAAAAATGGCTGACGACCGAACAATTTTTCGACCGCATTGTCGAGAATCTCGAAAAGGCGATGGCCACGGCCTGAGCGCAGTCAAATCGGGCGGCGCGTCGGATTGCTCTGGCGCGCCGCTTCAGCCGCCGCCTACCTCGTGCTTAAGCACCATTTTGGCCCTCTGCGTTGTCGGCCGCGAAGGCTTCGCGTAGCTTGGGAATCTGATCTTCAACGCCGACGAGCAGAATTTCGTCGTCGGCCTCAATCCGCAGCTCATCTCGGGCGACCATCGAATCCCCATCGCGTGAAACCGCAACGGCGCGCACGCCCTTGGGCAATGCCAAGTCGGCCAATTGACCCGCGTGGGCCTTTTGGGCCTTCACCGACACGAACCGCAGCCCGCCCCTCAGCACAGCCGATAAACCAGCGGTTTCAATGCCCTGAACCATGTCGGAAAGGGTGCGCGCGATGGTGGCATCGAGATAGACCGGGCTTTGCAAGCCCAATTCGGTGCATATCGGGCCAAAATCGGTATCCTGAACACTGGTGACGACCCGTCCAAAGCCAAGGCTGCGGCCGACCAGCGAGGCAATGATGTTGTCTTGATCGTCATCGGTCAGACACAGCAGAAAGGCCGTATTCTTTGGGCCAATCTCCTTCAGAATCGATGGTCGCGTGCCGTCGCCAATGATGAAGCTGCAATCCAGTTCCTCGCTCAGCCGCTCCACCCGCGCTGCGTCTTTTTCAATAATCACCACCTCATGGCCATGTTCGATCAACAGCTTGGCTGTCGTCACCGCTAATGAACCGGCGCCAACCAGAACGCATCTCATAAGCGCCTCCTTTTTCCAATCCATGTGCCGGGAAATAAGAATACGATCAGCGCCACGGTTTCGACCCGGCCCATCAACATATTGACGCACAAGGTTGTTTTAAGCGCTGGCGCCATGTCTGGCGCGGTCAGGCCGCTGCTGAGGCCGACCGTGCCAACCGCCGACGCCACCTCGAACAGGGAGTCCAACGCCGGTTGGCCATGGCCAAGGAAAATCAAGAAGGAAACAAACACCACCCCAATATAGCCGATAATCACCGCCATCGCCGATTCCAGCTCTTGCGCGCCCAGGCGCCGGCCGGCCACGGAGTCCGCGACAAAAGCGCTTGCCGAAACCGAGCAGCGCAGCACCATGCGAAACAGAAAGCGCAGCAAGATCACCAGCCGCAACAGCTTGATGCCGCCCGCGGTCGACCCCAGGCCGCCGCCAATCAGCATCGCGGCGATCAGCAGGCCAATGGCAGCGGCATTCAAATCTTGATAGGGCAATGCCGAAAACCCCGCCGTGGTTTGCGCCGAAATCGCGGTCAGCGCCGCATCGCCCAAACGCTGGCTGATGTCGCCTTGGCCTGAACGCCACAGCAATGCCGCCAGCACAAGCGTCACCAACACCGTCAGCAGCACCAGCGCTTGCAACTGGACATCGGCAAAAATCGACCGCCAATTGCGAAACCGCGCGCGATAATAAAGATACAGTGGCAAGGCTCCGGCAAAACACAAGCCGATCACGGCAGCGCGCGCGATGCCTGAACCCAAGCCGGCGAGGCTGTCATCGTAATTTGAAAAGCCGCCGGTGGAGATCGCCGCCAGGCTGTGCAGCACCGCGTCACTTGGCGCCATGCCGCTGAGCCACAACACCGCAACGCCGGTCGCCGTTAGTGCGGCATAAGCGATGAGCGCCAGGCGGGCATGGGCGCGGGTGCCGCCGACCAGATCATCGACCTCGCCGCGCTCAAAACCAAGATGTTTGGCCGCCATGCCCGGTTCGATCAAGAACGCGACGCTGAGCACGACAACGCCGAGACCGCCAATCCATTGCATCCAGGCGCGGCTGAAATGAAATGGAAAAGGCGCGCCCTCCACCGTGCCGACAACGCTCAAGCCCGTTGTCGTGACGCCGGATATGGCTTCAAACACAGCATCATGATAACCGATGCCATAGCTCATCAGCGGCACCGCCAGCAGAAAGGGCGGCAACACAAAGACCAAGGCGGAAATCACCAAAGCTTCATTGCGCTGCAAGCCCGCTTGCACCCGCAGCCGCGCGCAGGGCGCCGCGATGACGAGAATCAACGCAATGATCGCGCCATAGCGCCATGCCGCGTCATAGCGCCCATAAAGCGCCGACACCGCCAGTGGCACCAGATTGAGCAAGGCGACAATGCTTAAAAGCTGGCCGAGATATTTGCCGATCACATTGAACCGGACGGCAAAATGCACCGCTTTCAGCTTTGCCGGGACGAACATGGCTTCCTTTTTGCGCGCGCCGCCTTGTGGCCAGTCTCAGACGCATTTTCGCTGATGAGGCTGCTTGTGTTAACGCGCGCCGGGCGCGTGGGTTGCGCAAACCTCGCGTTATTAGCCCAGATCGATCGAACCGGCTAAGGCGCGCCAGCGCTTGATCGCCCGTTGCGCCGCTTCCTCGGTGATTTCGCCGGTCTCGCCCAATTCATTGAGCTTGGCGGTCACCACCGGCGCCATGGCCGCTGCAACATCCGGTTCACGCGCGATCAAACGCTCGAAGTCATGACTCTCCAGCACCAATAGCCGGCCCGCCGTGCGCGCAACCACGCTGATATCGTGCAAGACCGGTTGCAACAACGCCCGTTCGCCAAAATAATCGCCCGACGCCAGTTGAATTTCACGCCCGCCGACATGGGCGACAGCGCGACCCTCGCTGATGATGACCAAGCCATGGGCATTGGTCCCGGCCATGCAAATCACTTGCCCGGGAATGAATTTCTCGGCGCGCAACAGATGGCTGAGGCGGCTCAGCACGCGGGCCCCAAGACCGGCGAAAATCGGCACCCGCGCAACCATTTCCATGCGCACGACAAAGGATTGGCGCCTGACTTCCTCGGAAAAGCCCGAAGCCATGATGCCGATGGGAATGGCATAGGCGGCCAGGCCAAAGACCATGATCACCGCGGCCAGAATGCGGCCCGCCGTGGTGACCGGCACCACATCGCCATAACCCACCGTGGTAAGGGTCACCACAGCCCACCACATCGCGTCGGGGATCGAACCAAAATGGTCCGGCTGCGCCGCGCGCTCGACATGATACATCAATGTCGCCGCCAGAAAGACCAGGCCGGCCATGACAATGAGCGCGCCCAACAACGCCCGGAATTCATTTTGAATGACCCGCGACAAAGCCGCCAACGCCGTGGAATAGCGCAGCAGCTTCAACAGCCGCACCAATCGGAACAGGCGCAAGAACCGCAAATCCACGACCGCCGCCAAGCCCAGGAAAAACGGCAGCACGGCCGCCAGGTCGATCAAGGCCAAAGGCGTCAAGGCATAACGCAGCCGTCGCCGCCATGGTGGGGCCGAGGCAAATGCCGTCCGCTCCACACACACCCACAGTCGCAACACATATTCCAGGGTAAAAACCGCGACTGAAAAATACTCGAAATAAAGAAATTGCCAGTAATACCGCGCGGCGATGGCGGGCACGGTTTCAGCCGCCACCACCGCCGCATTGGCCAAAATCAGCAGGATCAAAAACGCGTCCAGCAAATTGGCCAGCCGGTCAGTTGCCGGAGACAGTTCAAGCAGTTCATATAACCGGCGCCTGAGCCGGCGGACCAAGCTGTTGGTCGCGGCCGCCATCAGGCCCCGGTCGCGGTGCGCAAGGCCTGACGCACCGCCGCCAGGGCTTGGTCGGCGGCGGCACCGTCGGGGCCGCCAGCTTGGGCCATATCAGGCCGGCCGCCCCCGCCCTTGCCGCCTACGGCTTCGGCCGCAGCCCGCACCAGTTCGACCGCTGAAACCCTGGCCGTCAAATCATCGGTCACGCCGGTGGCGATGCTGGCCTTGCCGTCATTGACCGCGATCAGCGCGATAACCGCACTGGGATGCCGCTGCTTTTCCGCATCGATCAAGCCGCGCAGTTCCTTGGCGTTGACCCCATCCAACACCCTGCCGATGAAAGCAACGCCGTCGATCATTTCCGGCCCCGCCGCCGTTTGGCCAGCGCCGCCCAAGGCCAGCTTCTTGCGCGTTTCGCTCAATTCCCGCTCAAGCTTGCGCCGCTCATCGAGCAAGGCCTGCAAACGCGCCGGCACATCGCCAGGCGCGGTTTTCAGCAATGCCGCCGCTTCCTGCAGCCGCGCTTCCTGAGCGCTGAAATAGGCCCGCGCCGCTTCGCCCGTCAGCGCTTCGATGCGGCGCACGCCCGCCGACACCGCGCTTTCCGAAATGATCTTGAACAAGCCGATATCGCCCAAGCGCCGAACATGGGTGCCGCCGCAAAATTCGATCGAATAGCGCCCGCCGCGCGCGGCCGCCGCCTGATCGCGGCCCATGAACAAGACCCGGACCTCATCGCCATATTTTTCGCCAAACAGGGCCAGGGCGCCGGCTTCAATGGCGGCATCCGGGCTCATCACCCGCGTCTCGACAGGCTCATTGGCGCGGATCATGGCATTGACCTCGGCTTCGACGCTGGCCAATTCATCGGCGGTCATCGGTTTCATATGCGAAAAGTCGAAACGCAGCCGGTCGGGAGCAACCAGCGAGCCCTTTTGCGCCACATGCAGCCCAAGCACCCGGCGCAGGGCTTCGTGCAGCAAATGAGTCGCCGAATGATTGGCGCGCAACGCACTGCGCCGCACCGCGTCAACTTCAAAACTGGCGACATCGCCAACCCGCAATATGCCATGCTCGACCTTGGCATGATGCACGGTCAGTCCCAAGGGCTTGGCGGTATCGTCAACACTGAGCCGGCTCTCGGGGCCAACAATCACGCCGGTGTCGCCCATTTGGCCACCGGACTCGCCATAGAACGGCGTTTGATCGGCGACCACCGCGACCTTGTCACCTGCTTGCGCCTGATCGACCAAGGCGCCATCCTTGACCAGGGCCAGGATGGTGCCGCGCCCGACCTCCGCGTCATAACCGAGAAATTCGCAAGCGCCATGGCGTTCCTTGAGGTCGAACCACAGCGCCTCGGTCGCGGTTTCGCCCGAACCGGCCCAGGCCGCGCGGGCTTCCGCCCGTTGCGCCGCCATCGCCGCGTTGAAGCCCTTGCGGTCGACACCGCGGCCCTGGGCGCGCAAGGCATCCTCGGTCAAGTCGAGCGGGAAACCATAGGTGTCATAGAGCCGGAACGCGACATCGCCCGGCAAATCCTGACCCGCGCCCAGTTCGGCCACCGCATCGTCAAGCAAGCGCAAACCACGCGCCAGCATTTGTTGAAAGCGGGATTCTTCTTGCCGCAGCGTTTCAGTGATCAAGGCCTCGGCGCGGCCAAGTTCTGGATAAGCCGCGCCCATCGCCGACACCAGATTGGGCACCAGCCGATACAACAGCGGTTGCTCCATGCCCAACAAATGCGCATGGCGCATCGCCCGCCGCATGATCCGCCGCAACACATAGCCGCGCCCCTCATTCGACGGGCTTACGCCGTCCGCCAACAGGAAGCCGCTGGCACGTAAATGATCGGCGATCACCCGGTGCGACACCCGGTGCGGGCCGTCGGGCTCGGTATGGCTGGCGGCGGCGGAGGCTTCAATCAAGCCACGCATCAAATCGATGGCGTAATTGTCATGGGTGCCTTGCAGCACCGCCGCAATCCGCTCCAGGCCCATGCCAGTGTCGATCGACGGCTTTGGCAACGCGGATCGCGTACCGTCGCTAGCCTGATCGAACTGCATGAACACCAAGTTCCAGATCTCGACAAAGCGGTCGCCATCGGCATCGGCGGACCCCGGCGGGCCACCAGCGACATCCGGCCCATGATCATAGAAAATCTCGGAGCATGGCCCGCAGGGCCCGGTATCGCCCATCGACCAGAAATTATCGCTGCTGGCGATGCGGATGATCCGGTCCTCGCCAAGACCAGCGATCCGCCGCCACAATGACGCCGCCTCTTCATCGTCATGATAAACGGTGACCAGCAGCCGATCGGCCGGCAAGCCCCATTCCTGGCGCAACAACCGCCAAGCCAGTTCAATCGCGCGTTCCTTGAAATAATCGCCAAAGGAAAAATTGCCCAGCATTTCAAAAAACGTGTGATGGCGCGCGGTGTAGCCGACATTGTCGAGATCATTGTGCTTGCCACCGGCGCGGACGCATTTTTGCGACGACGTGGCGGTAACATAAGAGCGCTTTTCCTGGCCGGTGAATACATTTTTGAACGGCACCATGCCGGCATTGGTGAACATCAATGTCGGGTCGTCGCGCGGCACCAATGACGCCGACGGCACCAGCTCATGCCCCTCGGCGGCGAAGAAATTCAAAAATTGATCGCGAATCGCATTCGCGCTGGTCACCATGGCGGCCATCCCATCCTTACAAACGCCAGCACTGGCCAAACACCAGCCCAAGGCCCTGCTTTTAACGGCGATGCCAGCCGCTGTCCATGACCCACAAACGCCGCACCATGGCCCCGGTCGCCACTGCCCGGCACAAACGCAAAAGCCACCCTGTCACCAGGATGGCTTCGCGGAAAAATAGGCTCAAAAGGGCGTGAGGATGATTGCCCCTGGACGTTGTCCTATTCGCCGTCAAACGCCTCGCCATCGTCGCCGACCATGGCGTTATTGACCAGACCGGCGCTTTGCCGCACCGCCGCTTCAATGGTGGCGGCGATTTCCGGATTTTCCTTGAGGAAGGTCTTGGCGTTTTCGCGGCCCTGGCCAATGCGCTGGCTGTCATAGGAATACCAGGCGCCAGACTTGTCGACCACTCCGGCCTTGACGCCTAAATCAACCAATTCACCCATTTTCGAAATGCCAACGCCATACATGATGTCGAACTCGACAGTGCGGAAGGGCGCCGCCACCTTGTTCTTGACGACCTTGACGCGGACCGTGTTGCCGGTGATTTCGTCACGTTCCTTGATCTGACCGGTGCGGCGGATTTCAAGCCGCACCGAAGCATAGAATTTCAGCGCGTTGCCGCCGGTGGTGGTTTCCGGATTGCCATACATGACGCCAATCTTCATCCGCACCTGGTTGATGAAAATGACCATGCAGCCAGATTTGGAAATCGACGCCGTCAGCTTGCGCAAGGCCTGGCTCATCAGCCGCGCCTGCAGGCCGACATGGCTGTCGCCCATCTCGCCCTC
>CAZPXQ010000008.1:0-84688 GCA_964590595.1 uncultured Sphingomonadales bacterium
GGGCCTCACCCCGCGTCAGCGGCTCCAACTCCCCGGCGGTCGGGCGGCGCAGCGTTCCGCCGCACAGCCTGGCCACTCGTCGTCGGCGAGGTCTTCGTAGTCTGGGCCACCGTCCGCGCCCGCATCATATTCGATTGTGTAGACATACAGCCCGTTTGGCGGATTATACTGTCCGCCGACGCCCGGCCCGGCCTCGATACCAGGCCCGATCCCGAGCGCGGCGAAGAATGCCTCCACTTCGCACATGGACTCCCATAGCGCGCAGATGCCCGCTTCGGCTGCAGCACCGCCATGTCCAGGATACGACCTGTGCGAGCACGCGATGGGCAGACAGTGATCCTGCATGATGATTCCGGCTCGGCGATCTCCGATAGTCCCGCCGTGCACCACGAATAACAGTTTCTCTTTGATCATTTTCCCCTCTTTGTTTTCTTTTCTCGAAGTTTCATCACCTCGGCAGTTAGCCGCTGAATCTCTTTGTTTGCGTTGTCGTTGACGCGCTGTGTGAGCGCGTTGTCATTATCTGACTTCTCCTTGAGTTTCCGCAACCTCGTGCACTCGCTTCTCGCCTCTCGTAGTTGTTGCAGCAGGAAGCTGACCATCGCAGCCAGTGACTCCGGCATTGAGGCTTCCATCTCGTCGCAGGAAGGACCCATCATTATCGGCGCTCTTCTCTGTCGCCGAGCAGGTCGGCGACGGCGGCGCTTGTCATGGCATCGAGGATGACATCCAATGGTCCTTGTTCGTCCATCGCAACTATTCCTTTTCCGCATGCACTTCACACGCACCCTCGAAGCCCTCAACCCTCGTCAACCACCGTCTGTAATTGACGAGAGGCTCAGGGCCTGGCGGGTGCACCAGGCCGTGACGTATCTACGGATCATGTAGGGTCTCCGCCTTTATACTTAAGGTCCTGAGTCGGCGTCGGGCCCCCGAACGCCAACCCGTCGTCGCCTTACCAATGGTGTGGAGACACTAGCGCCAGTGCACCCGAGCGATAGCTCCTCCACGCCCAACCGGCGACACTCGCACGGAGCCGCAACCAACCCAAATACTGAGGCTCCGCTCAAGCGAAACATTTCATTGGTCCTCAGCGCCTTCCGTTGTCGAAAAACCCTTCGAGCTTGCCGCGGTCGTCGAACTTCGCCGTGATCGGTCCCCATCCGTCGCTGTCGACGCCGAAGATCCCGTTCACGATCCCGAGTAGCCCTGCGCGATACGTGCCACCATCGCCGTCGGCGTGAACTTGAATCGTCGGGTCTTTCGCGAGCGAAAGGTTGCACGGCACACGCGCGCAAACGAGCTCAGCCACAGCATCGGGATCTGCACGCACTGCGCGGTTCAGCACGTCGACGGCGTGTTCGATCGATGCCGCCCGCCGAATGCCGTTGACGTCGTGGACGCCGCGCACGCTGTTGTTCTCGAAGGTCGTCGCCGGTTCGGTCGGTTTGCTCTTTTCGTCGTTCATGGCTTGTCCTTCTTGAGGCTCCAAATGCGGTACACGCGCCAGCGTTGCTGTTTCTTTTTCTTCGTGCCGACGGCAACGATGCTGTTCGACCGCGAGAGGTGCGCGATCGCGGCGGCGATCGACGTCCTGATGCGCGGTGCCGCCTCCTCGTGCAGCTCGTCATAGGTCATGTCGCGCTGCTCGAGCTGCTGCTTCACCCACGCGGTCGCCGGCGACGATGGCTTCGGTGGTAGCTTGCAGCGAAACGACCCACCCTCGAGCAGCTTCGCAACTGTCGCGCGTTGTGCCACCTATCATCGTGCCCGGAACCTCGGCAGCTGCTCGAGCACGCGCTGCTCCACGTCCGGCGGTAGTGTCCAAAGTCCCTGTCTGCCGCTGATCGGGATCGGTTCGTCCAGCGCCGCGACCTCCGTCAGCACCCAGCCGAACGGGCCGTCGAACCACGCGTTCTCGATCACGTTGCGATCGGCGCGCGGGTGGCTTTGGTTCACGACGCTGCCGACGACCATGACGCCGACGATGCCGAGCGGCGAGTCGGCAGGCGGGGGCGGCTCGTAGAGCTCGTTCACTTGCATTGAAAACGCGCCGTCTTTGTCGTAGCGCTTGCCCGCGTGCACAGCGATCGGTTTGCCGATCATGTCCGGCCACAGGCCCCACGGCCTGTTTTCGATCCGCTTGCTGCCGTGGACGATCGCTTGATCCCACGGCCGCCAAAGTGTCAGTGCCTTCATCTGCTCCTCCTACCTGCGACTGGCCGCGTGCTCGCCTCGTAGCGGCACAGCGGGAACGGCGCGCTTGGCGCGTCTAAACACCCCCTGCGCGATCTAGTCGGTCGGCTTGACGCCTGTGATACCGAGGTACACGGGGCCTTCGGGGATCGTCATCTGCCGGGTGTTCTCGTCGGCCACCGCGTTCACGGCGAGGGTCGGCTCATTCCAGAGCTGACCGGGCACGCCGTCCTCGACGACGAAGAAACCCGCGAGCGTGTCGGGGGTTGGATCGACGCCGACCTCGATCGGCAGCACCATCTCCGGCGGGTCGACGCCGACCTCGATGTCGCCCTCGTCGTACAAGAAGAGGTAGGCGACAGTGCTGCCCATGCCGCCGTCTCGTGAGGTGGCGACGAGCTGCGTCAGCTCGACGGGTTGATTGAACACGTCGGCGTAGACAATGCCGGAGGTATCGACGCCGACGAGCATCGTGTCGAACGGCCAGCGCAAACCGCCCTGTCCGTTTGTGAGCGAATGTGCCATCGTCGTGCTCCTTTCCTAGGCTGGGAAAATCCCGTACGTCAGCGCGACGGGGTTGGCGCACGCGTCAGTGCCGGCTTTGCCGGGCACAGCGTGAACGACATACGAAAGGTACGCGAGTTTTGCTCTCATGGTGATCTCTGTGATTGTTCCTGGCTTGGCGCGGAGCACGACGGCGGGCGGATGAACGCCGACGTCGGGATCCTCCTTGTCGTAGAACTTGACGTACGCGGGCGTCTCGTTCTGGGCGTTGTCGATGCGGCACCCGGTCAGCCAGATCGCATCTCCGTTCGTGAGGTCCTTGCGAAGCTGCCTCGCGTCGTCGTCGTCGACGATCGACTGCATCGGTGGCGCACCGACGATTGTCTGAATAACGTTGTGTACGCCTTCGATCTTGATTGTTGCCGCCATGTTTCCTCCTTTGAAAGTCGATGCTACCACCGCCGTGCGGTGCGCTCAACGACTAACGCACTGCTGCTGATCGTCGTGCCACTGCTCCATCGCCGAAGCGATCGCCTCTTGCTTTCGGTCTTCGGGACCGTCGTACTCGACAACTCGTGGCACGCTCGGCTCGCCTTCTGCGTAGTGGTGTCTCGACTCGATGACGACGGTCCAATCTGCCATCTCTCCTCCTGTCCAAAGACTGCGATGCATCCGCGCGAGAGCAGCGCGACGAGCGCCACCAGCGCGAACGGGTAGACGACCAGGGCAGCTTCACCACGGGTCATGCTGCCTCCGAATGGACGGCGGCCGCGTTCGCGATCGTCGTTTGCGTTGTGCGGGGTTGAGCTAGCGAGAGGCGCGGTCGACGTCGACGGGAAGCGGGACAGCGACGACGACTCCGGTCATGTTGGTCGGCTTGTACGCCACGAGCTTGCCGCTGCGCGGCTCGAAGGAAACGACGCCCGGCGTGCGCACGTCGGTGTAGGTCTTCCAGCTGGTAACCTCTTGCACTGTCGAGCGCGCGATGCCGAGCGCGTCCGAAATCGACCTGACGCTCATGCGGTTCTCGTACATGCGCCGAATGGCGCGGATCTGCACGGCTGTCAGTGAGCGTCGGCGGGACATCGGCTACCTCCCCACCAGTGCGTTGCGAGCGGCGACCATGCAGACCGTGTGCGGCTCGCCCGCGTTCCACTTGCCTTGGTACGCCTTGGCCGCTCCCTGGAACTCGACGGGGCAAACCATCCACGGCATGCGCGCCAGCGACACTGTCAGCGACCAGATCATGCCCTTCTTGGCGGTGTTGAGTTTCGCGCGGTTCATCAGCACACCCCCTGCATCTCGAGAGCGGCCCACTTCTGAGCGGCCTCGTCGCTCCACACGATCGTCGCCTCGGGGGCCAGCTCGCCCTCAAATAGTGCCATGAGAGCGTCGAGCAGCTCGCCGCTGAACGCCTTGACGTCCCACAGCGAGGCGTTCCCGCTGGCGAGGACGTCGACGTCGCCATCCATGTCGTTCTGCTGGCGGCAGTCGTTGAGGTCGGCGTACACGTCGACGTGTCCGTCGTCGAACTCGCAGACGACGAAGGTGCGGTCGCTGGCCATAAGCGAGAGCAGCTCGCGGAGCTTGGTGACGGGCGTCGTGTTGCTGTGGAACGCGCCCTCGGCGGTGACGATCTCGAATCCCTTGGTTTTGGTGTCCATCTTGTTGCCTCCGTTGTTTGTTGAAACCCTAACCATGCTTTGATCATCGGATTTATCCGGTCGATTCGCAACAGTTTTTCGGGTTTCGGAGGCATTTTTGTCTACTGTGTTTTCCGCTAGTTAGGCAGTTCGCCGTTGTTTTTCTTTCCGGTCGCCGATGTCACCGTGTCACCTTTTGCGTTTTTTTTGGTGCTGCTCTCGCTCACTTGTGGCGCGGGTTTCCGAAGCAGTGCGACGTTGTCTGTCGGCAAACCCGCGTCCTCTCTGTCGTTCCCGCGACGCGGTTGCTCGCCTTCGACCTGCGTCTGACCGGCACCGCACAACGTCGTGAAATGCTCGGCCAGCCTCTGCGGCGCGAGGCGTCGCGCGCTGGCGGCGAGGTTGGCGGCTACGTTCGGGATCGCTCTGAGCATGTCGACGATCCGCTCCTGCCCCATTGCGCCAAAGTAGTCGGATTTCAACGTGTCGCTGCCGTCCTCGGTGTAGATCGTTGTGATCAACGTCGCCTCGCCGGTGGCGAACAGCTCGAACATTTCGACGAGTCGCTCGCGTGTCGCGGCCTTCTCGTCGCCCTGCGGCGTGAATCCCCTGCGGGCCCAAGCGGTGAGCAAGTAGACGAATGCGCCGACGGCTGGATTGTCACTCATGGTGCGGCCTCCTGCTGGTTTCGTTCCGGCCGAACCGATAGACACGACGATACCGTCGCGGCGAGCGCCGCGCAGCGGTCCGTTACGAGTTGCTGAAACCCTCGCGTGGTGCGGGTTTGCGGGTTCGTGTGTCCATGTGTTCGTCCATGTTACCCGATCCGTCTGCCGGGATCTCGTTTTTTGTCACCGACGCGATCTCGTATCGATCACGTCTCATCGCGGTTTCTGCGATTTCTGCGAGCACGTGCAGTACGAGGTCGCGGACGTGTGTCGGTTTGCCCATCGTGACGCCTACATCTCGGTCCACGCCCAAAACATCATCGCCTGCAGCGGCGAGAGCATGCCGTCGCCAAACCGCTTGCGCGCGGCGTCGAGTCCACGCGTCATGATCTCGTCTGCGATGACGAGCATCGGGTGCATCGGGCCGGCCACGAATGGTACGCCGATCCGTGCCGCTGCGTTGATCGTGATCTCGTAGCCGGCGCGCTGTATCTCCCTCGTGTCGACGTAGTAGTTGCCGTCTCGACACGGTTGGGACTTCCGGACGGCGAGGTGCGTGCGGCAGCTGATCGGGCGCGAGCGATAGACACTGCACACGTCGCCCTCGAGGAACGGACACGCCTGCTTGCGTGCGGCCCACAGCTCGACCTTCGTCTGCGGGTGGCGCGTGAAGAACAGTCGCGCCGAGTCCACCACGCTGTCACGGTGCTGGTCGAACGCGGCTCGCCCGGTCTGGTTCTCGAGCAGCGCCATCGCCTCTGGTAGCGTGACGCTGACGAGGATCTTGCAGCACGCGCTGCACCCAGCTTCACAGCCGATGGCCATGGTGCTCCGCACTGCGTCGCACCAACCGTCGACGGCCAAGAACGCTGCGGTCAGCTCTGTCGATGCGTTGGTCATTCGTTCGCCTCGAGTGCTTTCCGCGCGGCCCGCTCGAGCGAGTCGATCTTCTGGTTGGCGATCTCGAGCATGCGAAACCACTCGCCGTACGCGCCACCGTCCCATTCGGCCCGCTCGAGTTCGTCGGCACCGTAGAGCTCGATCGCTTTGCGCTGCGCGTGGACCATGCAGGCCCACGCTTCCATCACGGCGGTGTCGTGACACTCTCTCATTTCTGGTAGCGCCTGCACTGCCTCGGCGAGCTTGGTGCCGGCGCGCGCGAGCAACTGCGCGACGCGCGGTTCGTTGTCCTGTTCTGCGCCGAGCGCAAGATGTCTCACGCGTGACGCGGCTTCGAGCGATCGGCCTGCGACGCTGACGAGCATCTTGCGTTCTTCGGCGAGCGCAACCATGTTTGGCTCCCGCTCGGGTGCCTTGACGACGCGCTTCATGTAGTAACCGCGCGAGTGACCGCTCGGCGTGTACTCGAGCAAGCCCCATCCCTCGGGCACCTCCGACTTCTCGACCAGCGCGGGCGGCGTCAAGAACCACCGCTCGTGTCCGACGCCGCTGCCTGCGAGCTCGTGCACCTTTTTCGCGTTGGCGAAGAAATCCGAGCGCGTCACCTTGCACTCGATGGCCGTGCAGCGTCCCCATCCTGTCCACCCGATCGCGTCTGGTGTTTCGCTGGCGTTGGTCTGCAGTTCTGTGCAGACGACTCGATGGTTCTTCTTGAGCCACTCAGCCGCAGCCTGTACGAGCGTCGCGTGTTTCATGCCTCGCCCCGCGTGATCACGCCGTCGAAGCGGCTCTCGGTAGTCATGCCGGCGGGCAATTCCATCTTCGCGATCTCGACGACCTTTCCGAAGTTATCGCGGACGATCTCGCCAAGGCGTATGCAGTCGCCAGTTTGCCCCTGCGCTTGGACAAGCAGCACCTCTTTGCGGCCGGGCGCGTGCTCGAGTCCTTCTTCGGTCGCGCGCCGCTCGGTTTCCACCGCCGCCTCGTCGCTTCGCACTGCGAGTATCCACGCCTCGTTGATGAGTGCGCACGCTGTCGCGCCGACGTCGTGCGCGTATCGGTGGATCGCGGTGACGGCAAGCTCCTTGCCGAGCGCGACGTTTCCCATCGCGTAGAAGTTGCGGAGGCTCAGCAAGTGATAGCACTCGGAGGTCTGGAACACCGCCGTCGGCGGGTGCCCGTTGCCGCTCCTCGCGGTCTCGACGGCGCGCCGCCAGGCGACGTCGGCCAGCTCGCTATGGTTGCGCGGCGGCGGGTTGTCCAGTTCTGCGCTCTCGCACGGTATGTTCACGATCCCTGCTTTCATCTCACCCCTCGATCGGTTGCGGAATCCACCGCCAACGAAACGGCGGCACCCTGTTCAGGTCTCGCCCGGCGAGCACGAACGACTGCGCGAAGCGCTTGGCGTCCGGTGGCATCGGGCTGTTCGGAAAGTCCTCGGCGGTGGCCCACCCGATTATGTGCGCGAGGTTGTTGTCGAGGTCGACGACGACGAGTACGTACACCCAGTCGGCGTGCCACTCCCGCGTGTGAACTGCGAGCCTGTAGTCGAGCAGATCGCGCGAACCACCGACGAGCCGCGCTGCTTTGACGTCGAGGTTCAACGCGGTGAAGTCGTATCCGCCATCGCCTGCTCCGCGATACAGGTTCGCGTAAAACTGGTTCACCATGTAGTCGCCGACGTGCCCGCGCAAGTAGCGGTTCACCGCGATCATGCCGAGTTGCCCGACGAGGTTGTCGGCGTAGAGCTTTTCGCGGCGCTCGTCGTCACGACGCACGTGCGACGCACCACCCTTGCAGCACGCGCGCGTCTGCGCCTCCGCGAGCTGCCGTGTCTCCGGTGAGATCAAAATGCGCACAGTGTGTTTGGTTTCGACGGGCATCAGCCGATGAATCGCTCGAGCGCCGCGTTGCTGAACACGATGTCGTCGCCGTGTTCGTCGTACAGTTGCTGCAACTGCCCTGGCGTGATCTCTTCGAACCTGAAAAAAAAGAACTTGCTCTTCGCCTCGGCTCGCGTGTCGAATACGCGCTTGCCGATGTTGGGAATGTCGAGATACCAGTACGTCTCCATGACAGTCTCCTCAGTGAATCGTCCGTTGGCTTCGGCTTTTGCCGCCTAGCGCGGTAGCGCGAATTCGCGAACGCCCACAACTTTGTTGGTCGGCGGCTGGCGCCGCCTAGAACTTTGTATTCCTACGCCCTTTGCGGGCTTGCCACTCCTCCGATCCCTCGACCGAGCCACAGAGGCTGCAAACCATCTGGCCGTCTGCGTTGAGGTCGGCGGTCGGGTGCGTGCAGTAGCCACAGCCGGGCGAAAGGTCCTCGGACTGTGCCGATTGGTTTGAGTCGAGGTCCGAGTCGAGGTGCGCGACGATTCCGAAGCCGTCGAAGTCGGGCACGAGCAAGCCGCATCCGGGGCAGTTGAGCAGCGGCACCTCGTCTTTGTACCTGGCGATCGTCCTCTGATCGATGAGAGCGCGACGGACGTCTTGCGGGTTCGTAATCTTGATCGGTCCGATGGTCATCGCTTTCTCCTTTGGCGTGCACCTGTTTTGACTCTCCACTGATCGATCGTTGTGCCGACTCTCTTGTCGCGCGAGGCGTCGAGTTGCGCGAGCGCTGCCTTCATGCCGACACCCGCGCCCTCGATTTTGACGTTGCACGACGTGCACCGCATGCACAGGTACACGAGGCCGACTGACCGTGCCTTCGGTTCCGTTATCTCGTAGACCTCAAGTAGCCTCGCGCAAAATGGACACTGCCTATGGTTGGCGGCGATGTGTCGTTCGTTCATGACCCTACTAGTTTACCCGCATGAATACTGGTTTTCCACTATGTTGACAGAGGTGCGGAGCAGGCTCAGATTTTTAGTTCGGCCTCGGTGGCATGGACCGGAATCGGTGGGCGCTCGGCTTCCACGAAGTAGATCGGTTCGCCGTTTTTGTCGTGCCGGATCGATTTGACGACAGCGCAAACGCCGTCGTTGCTGAACTGCCTCGACCACTTGTTCGGCAGGCGCACCTGGTCACCCTGTCGGAATTTCGGTTCCTTTGTCTCGGGCAGTACAATTTTGTCGGTCTTGGTCATTTTCTCCTCCAGGTGGTTTTGCGGTGGTCGACCACAGTCTATCGCTGTTTCATCCCTTGCCGAGCTGCTCGATCATGTAGTCGTAGTCGGGTTCGCCGCGCCGCAGTACGACGATCTTGCCTGACGTGAACAGCCTCGCCTTCGGTGTCGAGCCCGCTCGCGTCGGTGCAGCCTTGAGCACGCCTATGTCGATCCGGCTCTGCAAGAAGTCACGCATCTCGTCGTCGACGACGCTGTTTGGTGTCTCCGTTCCCTCATATTTGGAGAGGTGTGCCTTCATTTCTGCGGCGAAGACTTCGACGGTTTCGGCCGTAGTCGAAGCGAGGTTGCAGTACTCAAACTCCTCCGGAACTACGGCTAGCAGCTTCGCCTCGTCGAGCACGCTGCGGAACGCGGCGGACTCTTCTCTCTGCCGACGCTGAAAGCGCTTGCGCTGTAGCTCCGCCTGCGCCATCCGGCGCGGCGAGGCCGCCTGCGGGTGAACGCCAAACTTCTTGAAAAAGTCGTACGCCTTTTTCTCCTCCTCCTTGCGCCGCTCTGCCGCACGGAGCTTGCGGGCGTTCCGTTCCTTCTGCGTCTTGCGTCTGCTCATGTTTACTCCTTGTTGACGACGACGCGCTCGCCATCCGCGTCTCCGAATACCTGCTTCGGCCACGCCGCGTTGATCTCCCAATACAGCCGGGAAATGCGGCCATACTTCTTCCGGATCTTGGCGTCGACCTCCTCGCCGTTCCAAAACATTATTGCGTACTCTTGCGCGTCCGTCTTGCCGTGCGCGAAGCTCGGCCTCTTCGACAAGATGTGAACCTCGGCGGGCGGGCGCTCGAGAAAGAACTTCGCCCGTCCCTGCGAGGCGAGAAACGACGTCTTCATCAGAAACGCCGCAACACCACGAGGCGCAAGCAGGTTCAGCGAGCGAATGACAAATTCCTCGCCGAGAACGAATGGCGGGTTCGTGGCGATGACGTCGTACTGCTGGCCGTAGATCACCGGGTCGGCCCTCTCCGGCATGCACACGAAGTCGGTGCCGAAAATGACCGTCACGTCGCTGTGCGTCGGGACCTCGCGCAGGTCGCAGGCAAACGAGTTGATGCCGAGTGCTGCCGCAGATCGTGCAAACGGCGCGTTGTCACCGCACCCCGGCTCGAGCATGGCGAGGCGCGTCGTCGGCTTGCCGCAGTATCGCTCGCTGATACCGAGGCAATGGTTGACAGCCCAGTGAGCGATCTCGGTCGGCGTTTCATAATTGTCGTTCGCGATCCTGTCGTGGTGCTTCTTCATCACCAATCCTCCTCTTCGTCTTCGATTTCTGGCCACTCCTGCTGCACGTAGACCGTCGTGCGTTCGCGCAACTCGTCGAGTAGTGCGCGCTCATGTTCCTGTTCCTGTTCCTGTTCCCGAAAGGCGTCCATGTCGAGGTTGTCCTCGATCGCCGTGCGAATGATCTGCTGCAGCAGTTGAGGCTTGAGTGCGTCGAGCTCTACCGCGAGAGCGCCGAAGCGTTCGACGTACTTCTTCGCGCGCGAGTCTGTCGCCTTGATGGCGTCGGGGCTGCGCGGCAAGTTGTAGCGCTTGACCTGCGAGGGAGTGAGCGCGCAGCGGATTCCCTCGACGTCGTCCCCGAGACCCATCTCGACTTGCAGCGTGTGCAACATCGACGGCAGCATCTCCCACCCTGACGGGTCGAGGTCGCCGAAGTAAAGGATCTTCGTCGGTCTGCCCTGCTGCTCGTTGTGGCGGATGCGCTCGGCTGCTTGGTGTACGTAGCTCACGCTGCTGAAACCTTTGGCGACGACGACGGACACGCAGTACTGGAACGCGATGTCGTGGCACACCCGCGAGAGCGCATCCTTCTCCACCCACAGTTCAAGCGCGTGCGATTGCCCTTGTGTTAGGTCACGACGATAGCCGTCGAGAAAAGATTCGACCTCGGAGCGGACGAACGATCCTGCCGTACGCCATCCGCCCGATGTGAGGGTCGACCGTGCGCGGTCCTCGATCGCGCGCCATGACACGAGTCCGTCGAGTCTTGCTTGCGACAGCACACGCGATAGCCTCTGATACTGGCCTCGGTTGTTCTTGATGACAAGCGCGGCCACGAGCTGGTAATACACCTGTCGCAGCGTCAGCGGCCAGTAACCGCGCATGTTATTGAGGACGCTTTTTACCTCGTTGAGGTACGCGACCTTCGCGTCTGTCCAGGTTCCTCTGTTTCTCATCGTGGCGTTCCTCGGCTAAAAGGGAATTTGGTCGTCGCCCGGCCCGCTGTATCCGCCGCCTCCGCCGTTCCCGCCGTCTCCACTTTCGCCGCCTTGCGGCTCTCCACCACTGCCCTGCTGCCCGTTGTCGCCGCTCCCGCCTCCGCGGTAGTTGCCTCCGCCGCCCTGCTGCTGGCCACCGGGCAAAAAGTGGACGCGATCGCCGTTGATCTCCGTCATGTACTTCTTCTGCCCGGTCTGCTGGTCGTCCCAACTGCGGGTCTGGATCTTTCCCTCGATGCCGACCATGCGCCCCTTGGCGAGGTACTTCGCGCAGACCTCGCCCTGCTTGCCCCAGACGACGATGTTGTGCCACTCGGTGCGCTCTTGCTTCTGGCCGCTGTTGTCGGTGTACTTCTCCGACGTCGCGATCGAAAAGCGACAGCGCGGCGTTCCGCTTTGCGTGTAGCTCAGGTCGGGGTCTTTGCCGAGTCGTCCGATCAAAATTGCCTTGTTCATCTCATTCCTCCGTCGTTGCGTCGTTGTCTTTCGACGACGTGGTTCGGGCGCTGTCGAGCGCCATGTTGATCTCACCGAGACGCGAACCGACGTCGTCGAGCATCGCACCGGCGAGCGTTTCCAAAATCGAGAGGTGCTGCTGCGCGTCCTCAAGCGCTCCGACTCGCGAGGTGCGCAAGGCCACGGGGTCTACGGCGAACTTCGACTTCTTGTCCGCCGACATCGGATCGTCGAGCGCGACCAGCACCATCGTCTTGCCGTTGCTGTGCTCGATGCTGTCGCGGTCGGTGACATCGACTCGTGCGATGGTCGAGTCCTCTGCCTGATAGAGCCACATGCTCGTCGGCGAGCGGAATAGCCCGACGCGTGCGACAAGTCCGCACGAGCTGCACCTACAGATCGTGTCGTCGCTCCAGCGAAAGCCGTCGATGGTGACGAGCGCCACATCGTCGTCGATCGTGACGAGCACGCTTGCCTCGGCTGCGATCGCAAACGGGCCAGTCTTGTCGCAACCGTAGCAGACGAGGTCGGTCTCGGGCCCGTTGAGTTCGTAGCTTGCTGGCGGATCTTTCCTGTCTGTTTCCTTGGTGTCCATCGGTGTGTCCCTCCAGGGTTGTCCTGCTTGCACGACGCCTCTCGCGTCGAGTAACTAACTTTCCTACGGGTGTTCGGTGCGCTCGAGTTCAGCTTTGCCGGCGTTTACCATCAGTGAACCTCGATCGTCGTGCGAGCGAAAACGATCCGCATCGTCGGCTCGGTGCCGACGTTTTCGATCGCCCGCGACACCGGCTCGGCCAAATGCTGACCGCGCGGACCTGTCGTCATGGACCGCGCCGCACGCTGCGCGTTCGCCCTGGCGTCCTCGCGCGAGATCCGTTTCGCCGGTTTGCCCGAACCACTGACGCTCTCTCCGGCGATCTCGGTGCCGACGATCTCGAGAAATCCGTCGCAGTGTGGACACCTCGCGAGCGTATGGTTCTTCGCCACCTTGCCCTTCGGGTCGTACCGCTTGTCGTCGAATACGAATGCGTCGACGAAAGCCTGCGCTGTGATCTTGTGCTTGCCCGGCTCCAGCTCGATCGCGCCGATGGCGACGCCCTCGGTGTTGCACCGCACCTCAATCCTCTTCATCTTCTGCCTCCTTCTTCGCTTGTGCAGCGACGAAAATAGTCACTTGGTCACGTAGGGTGGACGCGTCGAGCGTCTCGACCTCGTAACCATTGTCGGCCATGCGTACGCCACGGTATACCCGAAAATTCTGCGCGAGCATGAGCAGCGTTCGTCCTCGTTCTGTGTTCGCTGGTATCCAGCCCGAGCCGTCGCACTCGGTACATTCCGGCGCTTCTAGCTCGACGAGCGAGCGGAGCCTCGAATACAGCTTGTCGTAACGGCGATGCGTGCCGTGCGATTGGTGTGTGCAGTGCATCGCTTCTACCTGCCACGAGTACGTGCCCGGCACTGTGGCGATGATCGCGATCCGCATTCCGTCGCTCGCGATGATCGCGCGGCGCGGCGTCTCTAGCTGCTCGCAGTCGACGAGCCAGGCTGCGATGTCGCCGGGGGTTCGCTTCGCCTTCTCGAGCAGGACGTCGAGCAGCGTGCTCGGGCAAACCGTGATCGTCGGCAAGTCGGTCACATTCGCTCCTCGTAGATTTGGAGCAGCTTGTCGAGTTGCGACGGCGACAGATGATCCCAGCTGTTCCGCTCGTCGATGCTCTCGATAAATTCCTGCTCCCACTGCGTGAACACCTCGGAGTCGTCCTCGTACTGCTCGCGCAGTTCTTCGATGATCTTCTCGATTATGCCTTCGTCCATGCTCCCCTCAGAATGTTCGCAACTTGCACTCCCAGACCCTGCACTTTTTTGCGATGAGTTTCGCCGCCGCGTCGAGCGGCGAAGTCACACGCCCCTGGTTTTCGTCGGTGCGGATCGATTCGCACGTCCCTGCTGGCTCGAACTGAGTGCCGCGCCAGTTGTCTACGATCTCGTCGACAGTTCTCTCGTCTGACTGCATCAGCTCGGACGCGTGAACGCAAACGATTTCTAGCAGCCGTCGGTGGACCTCGAGCATCTTGCGCCGCAGGTCGACCAGCGTCGCGTTCTCCGGCTCGTCGTCCTTGGCGGTGTAGCGCGACACGGTTATGTCGATCCATACCCAACGACCGTCCGCCCACCCGAGCTTGATGTACAAATCGTGCTCGTGGCTACCGTCGCAAATCGTGATCTTGGTGTTGATCGTATGGACGCTCTCGGCCTTGATCATCCCCTCGATCATTTCCCACTTGCGCTTGCTCATTGCTTCTTTGCCGCGTACGCGCCAGCGAACCCCCCGGCGAGGATTGCCGCCACGATCGCTGCGCCTCCCGTGAGCCACAACGCGAGCTTGGTGCCGCTCCGTATCTCAAGCTTCGTCGACCGCTCCTCCTTCAAGAGCTCGACAGCGAGTAGCCGACTCTCGTCGACCCGCCGTGTCGTGTCCTTCCAAAGTTGAAGCTGCACCTCGAGGTTGTGGATCTGCCGCTGGTGGTTCTGCTGTAGCTGCTCCATCCTGATCGCATAATCCCAAAACCACCGATAGTCGATGACGATGCGAGCGACGACATCGTACTCACTCGGTGTGAAGCACTTGTACGCCTCGACCTCTTTGAAGTCGAGAGTTCGTGCGACACGCTTGGTCAGCGAGAATCCCGGCGGCACCTCGTGCCGCTGCTGCGGCCTCGGGTCACCTGCCGATGCCGCGACGGAGTATACGATCAATATCGTCGATGCTGCGAGCTTCATCCAGCGCATCGTGTAGCTCCTCTCGTTGGCGGACGCTGTCTGCGATCTCGCCCTTGATGACCTCGACGTCTGCCTGCAAGATGCCAAGTTCTTGTTCAAGCACGTCGGCACGTTCCTTCGCTGCCGCCAGCTCCGCCTCGATGCGTGCGGTGTCGTGGTCGATGGCGATGTCGATGCCGTCGTCCGTCTGCGGCTCGCAGGACCGCATGAGCACTACGGCTGCAGCTGCGACGACCGCAACGATTAGGAACAGCGCAACCGCCTCCGCGACCTTGACCGCCTTCTCCCACTTGGGGTCAATGAACCACCACATCATGCTTCTCCGTCGTCTGGTAACTCGTTCTCGATCTCCTTGTCGTTGTTGATGAAGAGCTTCTCGAGCGACCTCGGCGCTCGCCCAGTCAGCGCCATGCCTCGTATGTACATGTCGAGCTTGGCCTGATAGCCGTTGAAGACGAGCGCGGTACACCCCATCGTGACGACCACGCCGAGCATGTACGCCGCGAGCGGCCAGCCGAGCTGCGGCTGTGAGAGCAGCGCGACGATCGCCATGCCGCTGAGCAGCAGCTCCATGAGCAGGAACGCGACGAACTTCTTACTCTGCCACCACCTCTTCTCGAACGTGGTCGAGAGCTTGATCCTTGCGCTGTCGTTCATGTCACACCTCCGGTGATTCGAGCGGCCAATCCATCGGCGGCCTGTGCCGACGCTGTATCCGCCTCATGTTGTCCTTGACGAAACAGGGCACCTTGTTGTGAGCACACCACCTAACGATCCTTGCCGCTGCCTCCGTGAGCTCCTCGCCCACGTTGCGGATGTAAAGCCTTTCGTCGAGGAATTCCTCGTCGAACTTCACCCCTGGACCCGTCTGCGCTCCGACGACGACCCAGTTCGCTCCCGCGAGGCTCTCCTCGTCGAAGTCGCTGTCGAGTAGCGGCTCGACGCTTGCCCACTTGACGAGCGACGGAGCCCACTGGCACGCCATGTACTCACTTCTGTTGACGAGCTCCTCAAGCCGCCACAGATCCTCGTTGCTGGTCATGCTGACGCCGAGCTGGACGTTGCGCGGCCACTTGACCTGCGGCACCAAGAGGTCTGGCCGCTTCGTGAGGATCTGAATCGTGTTCGGCGCGACGTTCGCCGCGAAGATTGCGATCGCGTGTTGTAGCTTCCTGGTGTCGTACCACGCCGCCATTGGCAGTAAGCCGCCGTCCGCTACGAACGTGAGCGCGAGCCCCTCGAAGCAAATGTCGCCCATGCTGCCGACGAAAATACGCCTTGGTTTCGTCTTGCGACCTGCACAGCCTCTCCGCAAGAATCTCGTCAACCTTATTCGGTGCTTCTCTAGCACGTCCAGGTGCACTGCTGGCCTGAACGGATCGCCGTCGCCGTCCGCGAATCCTGTTTCGGGGTCGACGCCCGATGTCGACGAGAACACCCTGCTGTAGACTGTCCCGTTGATGTTGCTGAGACGACGCGCCATCCTACGAGCGTAGCAATATCCACAGTTGCCACGACAGCCCGTATACGGGTTGATCGTTTCGTCGGTCCATTCGATCTTGTGGCTCATCCTTCCGCCTTGATGCCTGCTGTCTTGAGTGCCTGCGCTGCGACGAAGCGCATCGAGCGGTAGGCTGCTTGCCAACCACCCTCTGCGTCGGGTTCGTAGTTCGCGATCTCGATCATCGGCTCGACGAGGAACCGCACGACGTTGGCGGCTCTGCGGTTTGCCCATGCCACCAGCCACGCGCGTGCCTCGACTGGGTCGTCCAGCATTCCGCCAGCGAGCTGTTCGACGAGCTCGTCGAGCGCACAGTCCTCGTCCGGTTCGAGATGCTCGAATTCTGCGGCGCACCCGTCGCTCGTGTTGTAGCGACAGGCGGCGCACCGCCGCACCTTCGGCTTCGTCTGCTCGAGCGAGGCGAGCCACGCCTCATGCAGCTCGAGCGCGTCCTGCTGAAAAGCGGCTAGCACCTCGAAGCGCCCATCTCTGACGAGCGCCTTGTACTTGACCTCGTAGGCGTCCGCGCACGTCTTGCAGACCCTGGCGACCTGATAGTCGCTCGGCTTCATGCCGACGCCTCCGCCGTTGCCGAAATGGTGAAGCTGAACGAAAGGTCGCTCGCGACAAATGCAACACGGGGCTGGCTTCGTCGAGTGAGCGAAGCGCATGTACTCCTTGCAGCGAGCCGGTTTCGTTTTCTTCAACATATCGAATACCAAAAACCCTGCGAGTAGACGCGAAGACACGCAAACGGTGTCGTGAGCGTGACGACTGCGGCCATGTCGATCATGCCGCCACCCTGCACGTCGACGACGAGCGGGTTCGCGACAGAGGCGTTTCCGTTTTCGTCCTTCACGATCACCTCGCGCGCCTCGCCGTAGGAGTACGCGCCGAGTAGCGTGATCAAGATCCCGCCGACGGGTATCGCCGTCACCGCGATTATGTCTTCGGACAGTTGTACCAAGTGGTCGTTGTCGACTTCGACCCTCACCTTCGGGCCGACGCGCATTTCGTCGAGGTACATGCCGATCGCCGCCATCGCGAGCGGCCACGGTCCAAGGCGCACGGACTCGTCCCACGCCTTACCCGTCGGGTGAATCTCGTCGATGAGGTTCTTCAAGTGGTTCCCTGGTGCACCGAAGCCGATCCTTGTCTGGTTGTCGCCCGTGGCGTCTGCTATCGCTTGCGCGCGTGTTATTAGTTCATCTTTGCCCGACACGGGTCACCTCCTCGAGTGCTGCGAGGAACAGCTCGTTGATGTGCGCGAACGCCTTGCGTGATAGCACGTCTGGATTGAATCCGAATTTCGCACAGAAGTATTTTCGCTCGTCATGCGCGGCGATGTCGCCACCGACGAAACCGCTCGGCCAGTAGCCGACAGCGCTGCCGGCACCCGCCCACGGTGACGTCACGACAACGAGGTGTTCGCGTTCGCCTACAACAGCGATCGCTACCGATGCGACGAGTGTCCCCGTTCGTTGGTAGCGGATAGCGACGTTCTCCGCTCTCTCCATCGATGCTTCCTCTCTGATACCTGCAACCCACTTTTTCTTCTCGCTCCCTTGATCATGTCTGCGAACGACACGGCGACCGCGATCGCTCCGACGAGGACCGCCCCGCCGAGTACGCACGCCAGCGCTGCGTCTACGAAGGTCAAGATATGCACCTCTTGTGGTACGGCTTGCCCTCGTACATCTCGCGAATGCTCGGGTCGCAGATGCGCTCGCCACATGCGCAGCAGACGTCCATCGGTATCTCTGCCTCGACGTCTTCGCCCGCTGCTTGCGCGTGCCTATTCAGTTCGACTTCGCGTCCGCCCTCGAGTTCTGCAACAAGGCGCGTGACGACTAGGTCTGCGGCGTCGTCGTCCTCCGGCACGGATGCTGAGACGACCAGTTCTTGCAAAACAAGTCGGCGCACGTGCGTCTCCTTGGCCGACGCGACCTCGAGATCGGGATACGGCGGCTCAACTTCCCATTTGGTGCCGTGTTTGATCCCGAGCTGAAAGCCGAACTTCGAGTCGGCGGCGGAAATCATCTCGCACCAGCGTCGCAGCTTGACGTCGCTGATCATCCCTGCCTCTTTGCCGCCTTGCGCCTACGGCCCGCCATCGTGCGCTTGCCGGTGACCGGTTCGCCGATGGGAATGCCGCCTCGCGTGACAGGCTTCTTCGCTCGTCGCTCGAGCGGTCGCTCTTGTGTCGGTGCGACGTTCACTGCGACGTTGCACCCCTGCTTCTCGTGCCGCAAGACGGCGACGGCGAGCACGGTGCCGAATTGAGCGCACCGCTCGGCCAGCCGCGTCTTCCAGTGCGGGTCGTTGAGAAGCTCGCCGACGTTGCTGCCCGTCTCGAGTTTTTCGACGAGCTTCGCTTCGCTGCGAACGACGCGCCCCTCGTGCCTCTTCTGCTCGCCGACGAAGACTCCGACGACGGCCTTTGCTGCTTTGTCCATTTCACCCTCCGAGTTTGATCGGGTTTCCTTTGTTGATCGGCCTCACTGGTAAGTAGTTCAGACACTTGTCGTACCGCTCTCGATGGTCGCAGCGTCTCTTGCCCTTGATTAGCGTGCAGCGTCCTGTTTTGGTGACGCCGCGACATTCGACGTTGTCGAGAATGGCGACGCACTTGCGAATGAACGCGCGCGACTTCGGGCCGAGAAACACGTTGCGCCTGACTTGGTCGAGCAGCTTCACCAACCGCGGGTGTCGGTGGCCTTCCGGGTCCGCTTTCTTGATGAGATGCACAAGCACCTCTTCCAAGTTGTCGGTGTTATCGATCATGGTATCCGAGTACAGCATGGTATGGGCCGCCCATCTGCCTGACGATGTCGGCAATCGCTTGCGCGTACTCGTAGTTGGCGTTTGCGCCGGGCCAGTAGATCCACGGAATGTTGTTTCGCGCGCGCCAGTTTTGTCGCGTCTTCATGCCGTAGGCTGCGACGCGCGCGCCGCCTTTCACTGATAGCATTTCGTCGAGCGTCGGCACCCGCACCCACCTTCGGTTCTCCCTGAAGCATCCTCGCGATCCTTGCTCGCAGGGTAGCCGAGCGTACCTGCGCCAAACGATCTGGCCGATGCCGAGGTCGGCGGTTCGTCCTTTCCACCGTTTGTGTCCAAGCACGCTTCGCACATCGTCTTCGGTCCACAGGTGCGGGTTGCGCGGTTCGTCGATGATCGAAACGCGCACAGCGTACTTTCGCGGGTTCGGTCCGATGCTGCAGCGGTTGCCTCGGCTCTCTTTGTAAATGACACCCCACAAGCCCCACGGGGTTGCGGTCATGCCGACTTCGTTGCTCGATGCGACGACGTGACGCGCCATCGTCTCTGCTCGGCTGTGCCACTGGTCGTGAGGTGTTTCGATGCCGCACTCATACCACTTGTCCGACTCCTTCTGTATCATCCCGACGAAGCCGTCGACCATCTCCTCGATGAGTCGTTCGGTTGGCGCGTCGAATGTGAGCGGTTCGTCGTAAGGGTTCTCGTACGAGAACGGACTCGGCTCGTCTTCTTCTGCTGTCGTGCCAGCGCAGAGCAACAACGCTGCGAGCATCGCCAACAAGGTCAAGTAGACTTTTCGCAAGGTCGAACTCCTTTCCTATCCCCCGTAGCTAGCACCGTCGCGCAAGAACTGGTCAATGTAGCGCGCGACGAGCGCTTCGAACCTTTCCCACAGGAAGCCGGCTGGGTCCCACTTCTTCGGCGTGCATTGAAGGTGCCCGATCAAGCCGACGTGCTGTTTGGCCTTCTGCGCCACGGTGCGCGGGATGGCTCCGTGCGCGTCACGCGGGAATCGCGGCGCGACGATGTCGCTCGCGTTGATGCCTTGCGCGATCTCGACGGCGATCCATGTTCCGGCTGCGAGGCGAGCGAGCGCGTCGACCTGCGGCTCGGTGAAACAGAACACCTTGCGCTTGCGACCGTGGATCACGTCGACGGCCTTTTTGTGCGGGAGGTTGCCACGCCGCTTGCGGTTGGCCGCGCTGTAGTAGTTCGGGCGCTTGGCGGCGTCGGGAAACAGGCAGCACTCGACGCCGACGGCGATCCTGTTGTGGCCTCCAGCGTGCCAGCACCGCTCGACGACGTCGTTGAACTGGAAGATCCGACCGTCGTCCTCGACGGCGAAGTGTACCGACAGCCCGCGCGTGTTGTAGAGTGTCTCGTACATGCCGCTCGGGTTGCGCCCGTCGCCGCCGCTGTGGTGGATGAAGAACTGCGTCACGTCGTCGATGCCCCATGGCCTCTTGTCGTAGCGCGGGCCTCTGATCACCTTGTGCTTGATGCGGCCCGTTCTCCTGTTCTCTTCCTCGACGACGACGCGCTTTCTCGTGTAGCCGTTGAAGCCTTCCGGCTCGTTCCACTTGAACACGCGAGCGCCGATGTCGATGAGGTCACCGCAGACGACTATCGAATCGTCGATGTCGAGCTGCTCACCGGTCAAGCTGATGCTTGGTCGCATAATCATCCTTCCTCCTGTAGAGCGTGGCTATCTTACCACACGTCGATGCTCTAGCACTTGTTGTCGCTGTCGTTTTCGCTGTCGGCCTTGTCCTCCGCCTCGGCCCGCTTCGGGCGATCTTCGTCGCCGCTGACGGGTATTCCGACGCCCGCGCCCTTGAGCTTGTCGCCGATGCCGCGAAGCCGCTCGAGCGCTGCTGTCGGGCCTTGTGTGCCCGGCGCGCCACTGTGCTGCGCTCCTCCGAGCATCGCGGCCATCGCCATGCGCCCGCTCGCTTCGGCGCTCGCCTGCACCGCGTACGCGTCCCGCTTGATCGCCGCGATCGCCCGGGCGAGCTTGACGGCGTCGTCGATGGCGTTGGCGTCCTTGGCGCTGGCCAACATCTTGTTCAGCACGTGCAGCGTGTCGACGGTGTTGGCGAGAATCGTTTGCGCGATCGGTTGCTGGTCGTTCATGTCGTTCCTCCTTACTTCAAGTATCGACGGCTCTGGCAGAACGTGGGCATCTCCCACTTCTCGCTCGGGTCCATGTTGTCGAAGTCCGCCGGGACGATCTCTATCACGTCGAGTCCGACGGGAACATCGAACGCGTCTTCGTATTCGAGCGACAGCTCGAGCGCGCGGTCGGCTGGCTCCTTTTCGATCCAGAAGCAGACGTTCGGCACATTGTTCGCCCGCGTCCTTGTGTTGTCGTCACCTACGACGCAAATCGCGAAGCCTCCGTCGCGCTCCGCCTTCTTCATGGTTTCTGCTTGCGACTTGCCGATGAGCAGCCCGATCGTGTCGCCGGTGTCCTCGCGGTACTCTTCGGCGAACTCGATGAGCGTCTTCTTTATCGACTTCTCGAGCTTGCCGTCGTCGGGGATTGTGTCGGGGTCGATCTCGTTGACTGGCGGCTGCGGCTTTTTCTTGGGCTTGTTCGACGGTGCCTTCTTCTTTTCGACGATCCCGATCTGTGCTGCGCTGCGTTCCATCACGCGTTGCCGCGTCTCGCGCACCTTGCGCGTGATCGCCGACTTCTTCTTGCCAGCCTGCTCCGCCTCCTCCGCCGCTGCGTCCGCCTCCTCGTGCATCTCGTCGACGATTGCGATCACCTGCGGGTCTTCTCCCGAGAGGTGCTCGGCGCAGAGGTACTCGAGCGCGTGACCTTGCCAGGTTTGGTCCTTGAAGTCCGCGTCGGTGCAGTTGCGAACGCGGATGCACTCGAGCGCGCGATCGATCGTGTTCACCTTGGCTTCGAGGCCGACGCGAAAGCGCAGCATTGTGTATCCTTGCTCGGACAGCGTCGGCTTCTTGTCCTTGCCCGCGTCCGGGTCGTAGTCGGGGTCTGGTCGGATGACCGACTTTGCGATCGCTGCCTTCACCTCGTCGTCGTTGACCTGTGCGAGCGCGATCGGTCCCTTGACGCTGGTCTTGTCGCTGCACTTGGTACAGACGAGCGTTACCGATGTCTTCGTCTGCTTGTCGATGTTGAACGCCGTACACCCGCACTGGCACACGACGATCGCCGTCTCGCTGACCGCCTGCACCGGCCCGGTTGCCTTGGCCTCGTCGTCCTTCTTGCTGTTCACCTTGCTGCGCTTCGGGGCAGCGCGCTTGGCCTTTTCCTCAGTAGTCATCTATGCCTCCTTTTTCCCACTGGTCGTGCGCGTCCGCGCTGCCAAAGAAATTGCGTTGTGATTTACCCTGCTTTCGATTCTGGACCTCGTCACGGGCTTCTTGTGGAGGTCGGTCGAATCCTGGGAATGGTCCGTCCTCGTATTCCCACTGCCTCGTCCACATGCGGCTCAGTTCGATCCATAACCGGAGCATCCCGGTCTTGCCGTGGTTCGCCTTGCCAACGATGAGCTGCAGGTCTCGTCTCTCGTCGCCGTCCGGTTCGTAATAGCCGGGTCGGTAAAGGAACCACACGACACGCGCGACTGCCTCGATCGCTCCCGATTGCCTAAGGTCTGACATCATCGGTCGTTTGTCCGAGCGGTTCTCGACGTTGCGGTTGAGCTGACAACCGAGGACGACAGGCACGTTTAACTCCTTGGCGATGTTGCGGAACGTGCGCGCCGCGTTGGTAGCGACCGATGTGTCGTTCTCTCCGGTGTCGGCCACCTCTCCCAAATGATCGGCGACGATCAAGTCGAGCCCGTTCGTTTGCTGGTGCGCCGCCGCAATCTGGTGAATCGCTGCGGAGGTCAACCCGCCGCTGTCCTCGAACCAAAGCGGCTTGTGTCCGCCGATCTTGTTCCCCGCTTTGACGAGTCGCTTCCACTCCTCCGCTCCCTGTGGTCGTCGCAGCATGATGTCGTTCAGGTCGATGTCGGCAAAGCGAGCGACCATCCTCGCGACGAGGTATTCTTTGACGTCCTCGAGTGAAACGAACAGCACGCGGTGTCCCGCGAGCGCTGCGTTCGTCGCAATGTTGAGCATGAACGCCGTCTTCCCCATTGCCGGCCTGGCTGCAACGATGTGTAACAATCCTGGCCACAGTCCGCCTGTCGTTTCATCGATGATCGGGATTCCTGTCTTGATGATTCCTGGCTGCAGTGCGCCTCTCTCCAGCTCGTCGTACAGGTGCATGAGCGTGTCGTCGATCTGCTGCGGGCCGTTGCCGAGCGTGAGCTGCGACGCTGCGAGCGTAACGGCTTGCCTCGTCTCCGCGAGGTACTCGTCGATGTTGTCCGTGCTAACCGTGAAGCCTCGAGCCGCTGCCTCCATCGTTGCGTAGATCATGGAACGCACGGCGTGTAGTTGCCTGACGATCTTCGCGTAGTGTTCGACGTTGGCAACCGTCGCCACTGAGTCGGTCAGCTCGCTCATGGCGGTGACACCGCCAGCGCGTTCGAGGTTGCCATTCGTCTTCAAATGGTTGCCGAGTGTAACTGCGTCGATCGCCGCGCCTGTTCCCGCGAGGTCAACCATCGATTGGTAGAGCAAGCGAAGATTGCCGACGTAAAAATGCTCGGGCTGACAGATCGGCAGCGCGTGCGCGAGCGCGGTGTTGTTCAGTAGTATCGAACCGAGTACGGCACGCTCTGCTTCTTGGTCGTACGGTGGTATCCGGTCGATCATCTCTTCCTCGTTGCGTTGACTTTGGCGGCGAGGTCGCCGCCGTGTTGGTACGGTCGGTCCTGCTGCGCGGAGCCCCGCCGGGGGCCGCGCTCTTGACTGTAGCGTGCGCGGTTGAGTATGAACTTCGCGATATTGACCTTCGCGCGACTGCGGTTCTCAAGAGTCCATGCGCCGAGTCGCTTGACGAGTCCGGTATCGATGAGCGGAAACGTGTCGGCGTCACCAAGGTTGCGCGCTAGACGTATGGGATCGGGGACTGCCTCAAAGGCGGTTAAGATCCCTTTGCCTCTGACGTAGTACTCGGCTTCTTGTAGTGCGCGGTAGAACGCGGCTTGCCTGTTCGTGAACTCCGGCGGCGGGTTTGCCGGTTTGACCGTTTCGTCTATGACCCGCTGACGCTGACGGGGCTGCTTCCGCGCAGCGGATGCTGCCCTTGCTTTCTTACTGTTAATGCTATTGTTAATGCTAATGGTGCGCGAACGGTTGCCGGCGTTTTGTGTAGACGGTTCCGCCTTGCCAGGTGAAACGGTTTCATGTTCCCTTGTGTTTTCGGTGCTTTGCCGGTCAAACGTCGTGGCTTCGGTGTCGGTGTCGTTGGCGTGCGAGTCACCATTGCGCATTGCAGTCGTGGTCGAAACGTCCTCCAAACGTCCTCCAAACGATCCTGAAACGTCATCGGATCGTTCGCTGTCGTCTGGTCCAGAAGCGCCGAGTCTACGGGCGAGCGAGTAGTGCAAGCTGCGAAGCTTGGCGACTCGTCCATCGTCGTTTCCGAACGCGGTGCGTAGTGTCGAGAAAGCCGCTTTGACCCACGCCCTCTTGATCTCCGTGTCCGGAAACTCCGCGAGCGCTCGCAGCCAGTGGTCGACGATGTTCGGGTTCGCTGGCAAATCGTGCGCAACGGCGCGTGGCACCACGATGATCCGGTGCTCGGCCGACACAATGATCCAGGGGACGCCGTCGTCTCGGACTGTTGATGCGATTTCGTCGAGCGCCTCGTTCGTGCGCTGCACGCCTTGTGCGATGCGCACGTGCTCGAGCACGTCGTCAGTGACTCCGCGCCGATCCCATCCGATGTCTTCCATCAGGTTCAAGGCCGACGCCTCGATCAAGCCCGGGCACTTGGACGCGCGCGGGGTCGTGAGCAGATGCACCCACAACCACCGCGCGTCGTCCGTCAGCACGTAGCGGAACGTCGGGTTGCGCCACGTGGCCCGCTCGAACTTGGCGTACAGCCGTTTTCGGTTCGTTGCCATCTAGTCGTTGACGCCAAGCTTCTTCTTGCGCTCCGCATCCTCGCGTTCCGCCTCCTCCACTTCCAAGCGCAAAGCCTCGGCCTTCTCCTCGTCGCTCATGTCGCCCTCAGAGCCCGTCTGCGGGCGGCTCGTGCCCTCTCCCTCCTTGGCAGCGCCGTCGTCCTGCTTGGCCTTGCCGTCCCGCGCAGCGGCCTCTGCGGCCATCTTGGCGGCGAGGCCCTTCGTCCTGGCGAGCGAGAGGTTCTGCGAGCTCGCCAGCTTGCCGGTGCCGTCGCTTGGTGCGTTGGCCTCGAGCTGACCCGCGATCACCGACGGCAGAGTCGTGCGAGCGATGTCGGCGAGCCGCTGCGACACGTTCGCCTCTTCGAGCGACGCAAGATCGGCGGCGCGCTGGAAATCGGGCGAGAGCGGCCAGTATTTCGCGCTCCAGCGGATCGGCGTCTTCTTGATCATCGGGATCGGGTACGCCAGCCACGGCTGTCTCAGAATCTGCTGTTCGGTCATCTCGTACTCACCGCGATTGCCGTTGCGCAGGTAGCGCTCGCCGCCGCAGCCGTCTGTTTCCACGCGAATACCTTTCTCCGCGAGGATCTTGTTGCGGTGCGCGAGAATGTCGCTGAACGGGTACACCTCGAAGCTGTAGTAACCAGTCTTGAATCGCAACCCCGAGTACACGGCGACCATCGGCCCGCGCTCCTCCGGCGTCTTGCGATGGTCCCACCGGTGGTTCACGAACGGCTCGGAGCCACGGCGGAAGTCGAACGCGTCGTCGTGGCGAACGATGATCGATTCGACCTCGCGCACCTCGGGGTCGCGGTAAGCGATATCGATAAAGCCGCGATAGCCGATCTGCGTCTGTGCCTCGTAGCGGCTCGTTACCCACTGCCCGGTCTGTGGATCTTTTTCGCGCACGGACCGCGCGGACATGTACGCCTGCCCGAGCGGACCCTCGAGCCGTAGCCCGAGCGACGCGATCGTCATCAGCGCGCCCATCAGCGAAAGCGGCTCGCAGTTCTGCAGCTTGTCGTCGAGACGGATCGTCGTCAGTGCCGCCTGTACCCACGGGTCAACGGGAATGTTGCGCGGCAGCGTCTTGCGAAGTACGTCGCGCATCGCCTCGTTGTCGAGCCACGACTTCACGCGATCGTATGATCCCTGCTTCTTGTTGGTCATGGTGTCTCCTTCTTCTTGAGCCGACGCTTGTCGGCTTTCTTCTTCTGCGACTCGACGAGGGCGGTGCTGACCTTGGCGACACTCTCCTCGATGGTTTCCGCTTCATTCCGTAGCGTGCAGACAAACAGGTCCGCTCTGTTCGTAAGTTCGTCGACTGCCTCGATGTCGTTGCCGTCCATGCCTTCGAGCATCCTGACGATCTCCGAGCGCAGGGCTTCGATGTACCCCTCAATGGTGTCGCCTTGCAGTGACACCTCTGTAATTTCGAATTGCGAACCCATCTCGCGCAGCTCCTCCACCTCCTTCTCTGTGGCGACGAGCTGTAGCGATCCCGGCAGCGCGTCGTTTGCCGCGCTGTAGACGTTGCCGTCTGACGACGTGTACGTCAGCATCAGGTTCTTCTTGCTCTTGTCCTTCGGCTTCATGTGGACGGCCCACAGTCTGCCGTGGAACTGCCTCGACGGTGTCGTCGTTGGGAACTCGGCTGGAGCGATGCGCTCGAATACACCACGTAGGTCGCCTGTCAGCGACATTATCTTGCTCGCCTTGGCCTTGATCTTCGTTGTGCTCGTGGCGACGTTGTCGTCGATTTCGACCTGCTTCGGTCGTAGCACCATGCGCACGGGCGCGCCCTCGAGTCCTTCGACTTCGAGAACGATCGCTCGGCCAACGTACGCGTTTGTCGGTAGCCGGTGCTGCGCCTTGTTGCCCATCACTAGGTCAGCGAGGCGACCAGCGCCTTGTGCGCCTTGTCGATACCGTTTGTGATCCCTTCCTGCTCGAGGTTGAGCATGCGCAGGTACAGTTCGGCCCGGTCGCGGAGCTCGTCGAAAATACCAACCGCATCCTCGTCGCCGATGCGCCTCGATACGAACAGCGACAGCTCATCCTTGAGCGTGAGCAGTTGCCCGTCGAGCGTTTCGTCTCCGGAGCGGGCCTCGTCCTTCGGCCCGTAGTGTCTGAACGACTTGAACGGGCTTCCTTGCTTCTCGTAGCGAGCGAGATCGATCTCGGGGTGCTCGGCCTTGAGCAGCTTCTTGTCGAAGCTCTTGCGGCCAGCCTGTTCCGCATTCGAAAATTTGTGTCCGTTCGCCGTGATCACCTTGTCGAGTCCAGCGGCCTCGAGCGCCGACCTGATCTGCGCCTTGGCCGCGTCGAGCCTGAGCTTCGCCGCGATGCATGCTTCGTCGGCGAGAGTGTACTGCTTGACCGCCTCTTCCCACGCCTCGCCCTCGACGTGCTCGTATTCCGATTTCGACCTCAGCACCTTGACCGGGTGCGTCGGCGTTGAGTCGATCGGCGGCTCGTCCGCCTTGACGTGGTTCTCCCAGAAGTGTTCGGCGTTGGCGAGGATCGCGCCGATCATCTCGTCGTTGCGTGGCACCTCGTAAATCTGGACATCGCACTTCTCCGGCTCGTAGATCACGAAGCACACGCCAGGACAACCGTCGGGCAGCTTGCCGAGGAACGGAAGGTCGCCGACGCTGGCGACGTGCACGAGATGCTGCCCTTGCACTTGGTAGTAGTCCTTCAAGCCCTCGGCACGGATGCGGTCCGCGATGCGCTGCATCGGCGACTTCACCTCGACCACCCAACCGTCCTCGCGCAGTCCGTCGAAGTCGGCGTACAGCCACGGGCGGTCGGGGTCGAAAACTTGAAAGTCATTCCACCTTTCCTCGTCGGTCCCCGGCGCGTGAATGGTCATTCCAAGCTTCTGCTCGGCGAGGGCGATCGCGAGCGGCTCGTACATATGGCCGCGCCGAAAGTTGACGTTGTCGGGCTGCGGCTCGGGCTTCGACTTCTTGGCAATGTAAACGTCAAGCGGTGTCGACTCGAACACCTTGCCGAGTGCAAGCACGGGCGAATCACTCGAACCGATTCCGCACCGTCGGCTCTCGAGCCACTCTTGTTCGCTTGTGATTTTCTTCGTCACGGTTTGCCTCCTTGTTACTACCACCAGCTATACAAGCCAGGGTACGGGTCATCTGCGATCTCGTAGACCGCTTCGTCACGAAGTGTTCCAGCGCATACGCGCCGGTACGGACAGACGCCGCCGCGAGAGGTGCATGCGCTCGGGTTGCGCGGCCATGTTCCTCGACGACGCGCTGCCTCGATCTCTCGGATCGTTTCGTAGGCGTCGGAGAGCCACGCTTCGATCTGGTTGTCGGTGACGAAGCGTCGCACGCGATAGGCAAACGACTCTCCGCGTTTGGCGAGCTTGTTCAGAATCGAACGAGCGGCTTCGCGCTGCTTGTCGTAATCGAGGTGCTTGTACTGCTCGAGCTTGCGATTCCAGATCGCCCACGTCGTGTCGCACGGTGCGACGCTGACTCCTCCGACGCCTGTGCCGTTGCAGGTTGTGCAAGGCTTCCGCACCTTGAGGCCCGCGTCGTCTTCGGTCATGCGGTATCCGTCGACGCAGTGCCGACATTTTGTTGTGCGCGGCTCCGACGGTGGCTTTGTGCGGACGATGTCGAACTCGACGACGCGCACCGGCTTGCGGTAGCACTTCGACGCTGCCCAACAAATGCCTGGGACGTCGAGACGGTGTCCGAGTTCGGTGCGAACGTCGAGCGTGTCAGCGTTCGATGTTAGGTGCCTTACGACGAGCATCGGCTCGCCGTCTTCGTCCGTGGTGAGTCGGTCGAGCAGAAACGCTGCCGAGTACTTCGACGAACCGCCGAGTCGCTTCTTCTTGTAGGTCGGCAAGAGATACTCGACGATTCGCCTCACCACCGGCTTGCCGGTGCGCTTGACGGCATGCGCGACGTTCCCGTGCTGGTCTTCGTAGTGGACAAGCACGCCCGCGACGTCGTCCTCGATCTCTCGCACGACGCGCTCGAAATCCTCGTCGAAAGCGCACGCGGCTCTCGTGTCTCGCTGCCAGTTATTCACCGCGCGTGCGACGATGCCGTCGACCTCGCCGGGCTTCTTGTTGAGCGCCAGGGCAAGATCGCGAGCGTAGAGCACTTCGGCGAGTAATGACTTGACGCGCGGCGGATGCCATCGCGATCGGTTGGCGAGTCTGTAGTCGTTGACATACTCGATGTTGAAGCGGTGTCGACATGACGCCGCGATACCCAACATCTTCGGCGTGTAGCGTGTTCTCGGTCGCGTCTGCATCTTCCACCCCTGCGAGTCCCGACCACAGAGGGACGTGCGAGCGTTGCTCAACGGAGGCAAACCATCTCACCCGGCTCGCACGTCCCTCTGTCAGCGGGACTCGTCGAAGAAACTTTCGCCGTCGGTCCCGGTCATCTTCTTCCGGCGGCGCTCCATCTTGGCCAGCTTGGCCTGTGCGTACTCGTGCTCAGACACCGGCGTCAGCAACTCTTCCATCGGAATGTCGAGAGCGCGCGCCACGTCGAGCGCGAGTGTCGCTTTCATGTTTCCTCTGCTAACGACGTCATGCAGTGACTGCGGAGTCTTGCCGATTCGCCTCGCGAGTTCGGCTCGCGAGATCCCGATGCGGTCGCACTCCACCTCGATCCGCAGGCGAAGGTCGTTGATCCGTTCATTCTGACTCGTCACTGTTACCTGCCTCGTGTCCTGAAAGCCGCGCCCCGCGCGGCCCAACTGCCCATCAGTATAGGGGCGGGTGCGCGTACACGTCAAGGTTTCCGGGGACATAAGAATCGGAAACCCACGAGCCGCGCGCATCCCCCGAGACCGGCCTATGTGCGGTCAGCCTTGGCCACGAACTGTGCGCGTCGAAAATCCAGCTCGCGCTGGATGGCTTCGCGGGCGCGGTCGGCGGTGAGCGGTGAGCTGAACTCGTAGCCGGACACGAGTTCGAACGCGTAGTCAAATCCGGCGAGGTAGTCCTCGCAGCGCCCGGCGATCTCCGGCCTACGAACGTGCGGTATAGCGTCGGCCGTTTTGTCGAGTCTGTCTGCGATACGCTCGAGCGCGCGTGAAATACGAGGTACGTCGGTTTCGTAGAACTTCGAGCCCATGCGGGTTTGAAAAAACTGGATCGTCATCGTGTCCTCCTCGTGGTTGCGATTGGCTGTAGTGCCAGGGACGATCCCGGACACCGGGCTTGCTCTCACACCCGCTGAAAGACCCTGTGCATTGCCTCGTCGTTGCGAAGCACCTCGTCGAGGTGCACCGTCTCGTCGCTGAACAGCTTGTTCGTGTTGGCGCTCGTGTGAACACCAACAAGTATTGAGTACACGGAAAACGACAGCTCGCGCTGTGCCGCCTTGAACGAAGCGAGCCACGGAGCGTCGACGTTGGCGTTTCCGTCCGTCACCATGACGATGTCGGCCTCGGAAAACGCGCCGGTGTCGCGGATCTTTTTGACCGCCTCGGACAGCGGCTCCATGAAGTTCGTTCCGCCGTCGGCGGCGAAGAACGACACAGCGGCGAGCACCTCCTCGCGGTCGATGTCTGCCCACTTCGTGAACGTGTCCACGCGCAGCACGTCGCGCCCGAAGTGAACGATCGCGAACGCACGCTTCTGCTTGTAGGCGATCTCGAGGAACGCGAGCGAGACGGCAGCGGCCCAGACATCGGCATCGCCGGCGCTCATCGATCCCGAAGAGTCGACGACCATGACGATCGGCCCCTGCTCCTTCTTCGGCGTCTTCGACAGTTCGAACTGTAGCAGCGAGCGCTCGTGCAGCTTGGACGCGAATACAAGGTCGATGTCGTCGTCGGTGTAAAGCGCCTCGGAGGTAACCATCTTGCGAAGCTCGTCGCCGCACTCGACGCCCGTCACCTCGTCGGTTCCCTTCTGCGGTTTCTGGCGCTGCTGTTCCATCGCGATGCGCCGCATTCTGCCGGCGAGCTCCGCGATCCTCTTGAGGCGCGAGTTCTGGTTCACCACCGACGCGAGCTTCTTGTGCACGGCCATCCGCGCCTTTCGCCCGCTGTGCGATTCCATGCCGAAGCTGAACGCGTCAACAAGCCTTTCTTCGGCGTCGACCTGCTCGTTCGCCTTCTTCATGGCGGCGCGGATTGCGTTGCGAACGTCGGTATCGTCGAGCATCGATGCGGCCTGCTCGTTGCGCTGCTGGCGCGCGGGCAGTCCGTTCGGGTTGCTCGGATCAAGCTGCTCGTCAATCATCTCCTGCAGCGCCTCGCGCTCCTCGTCGGCTTCCGCCTTGTCGCGCAACCGCTCGAGGTACTCGATCACCTCCTCGTCACCGCGCAGATCCTCGACGGGTTCCTCGGGCGCTGGCACGGAGTCGAGCAGCGTGTCAATGACCGCTGCGGTGCCGATGCCGGCCCACCGCTCGTTGCCTTTGCTGCGCTGGCAGAAGTCCTCGACCTCGGGCAGCTCGTTGATGCGCTCGTGCAGCTTGACGAACACGTCAGCGCCGGTCGCCGGCACCTCGATCTTGTCGGGCTGCTCCGCATAAAGGCGGTGAAACACCTCCGACGAAAAGTCGGAGAACGCTTCGTAGCGCTCGCGTCCGACTCGGTCGGATTGCTCGGCGGCTTGGTCAACCATCTTGTGGTACTTCCACAAATGACGCTGAAAGCCGCTTGGCCTGTAGACGAGAGGTTCAGACATCGCGCCCCCCTACTTCTTCTGACGGAAAAACGTCACCGTGCTCATCAATTCGTCGATATTGGCGATGGCGGCGTTCACCGTCTCGTTGGCCTCGGCGATCGCGGGGTTGTCGTCGCCGGCTTCGTCGATGACATCCATCAGGGCGTCGCGGCGGCTTGCGGTGTTGCTCGACACGTCGCTGATCTTCTTGATCATCTCGATCTTCGTCATCTGGCCGCTCCGGAGCAGCGATATGTCGGGCAGCTCGCGCATCGCAGTCTTCACTGCGTCGATAATTGCCTCGGCGCGCGCGCCGTACGGGTCGGCGGCGTTGCCGATGATCGTTGACAGGCGCTCGCGCTCCTTGTGCTCCTTCCAGAGCACGTCGGCCAGCACCATGAAATCGTTGCTTACGACTTTGTCGCGACCGGCCAGTATCGCGCGCGCCTTGATGATCCGAACGGCCTTTACCCACGTCCGGTCGGACGCGACAAAGCCCTCATCCTCGACCGCCGCCTTGATGTTCAGTAGCGTGTCAATGTCGCCGTTCTTGAACGGCATCGCGTCGACGGCGTCGCGCAGTACGTCGAGGTCGCCAGGCTCGAGCTTCGCCGTCACCGGCGTCGTGCCGCCGCCGAGCAGCTTCGCGAGAGAATCGCGGTCGCTGATATAGTCGACCCAGAATTTGAAGCCGATGCGGTCGAACAGCGCTTGTAACGAGTCGTCTTGCGGGTACTCGTTCGACGCCGCGAGCATGATCTCGAGGTCGCAGTCGACGAGCTGTCCGCCGTTGTGGCACTTGCGCTCGTTCATCAGCGTCAGCTTCGTGTTGAGGATCGCGCTCGACGCCTTGAAGATCTCGTCGTCGAAGATCACACGAGCCTTCGCGGCGTAGCCGTCGAGCATCCGCTCGAAGCGATCGTTCTTCAAAGCGCTGAAAGACACCGGGCCGAAAACCTCTTCGACTGTCGTGAATTTGGTAAGCAGGATCTCGAAGTACGATCCGCCAGCGACGGCGTCGGCGAACGTGCGCGCGAACATCGACTTCGCGGTGCCGGGCGGTCCGAGCATCAACACGTGCTCGCGGGCGAGCAACGCGGTCATCGCTCCACGCACGAGCGCGGTGCGCTCGGGGAACGCGGCGTCGAGCTGCGTTGCCACCTCCTTGGCGCGGGCGGCGGCGTCGGCGATGTTTGGCAGCGACTGCGGCTTCTGTAGTTCGGCGTTCATTGGTTTGCCTCCTTCTGTCCTCTCACCTCGAGGAACCTCGAAGCCCGCTCATCCACGCAAGCGGGCCTCGGCGCTCCTCCAAGCGCCGGGCTTGTGCCCTAGTTGTTCTTGGCTTCCTCGACGACGACGACGAGCGACGCGACGAGTGCCTTGTGCGCGTCGTTGAGCCGCTTCATCAGCTCGTCCTGCGTGTTGCCGAGCACGCGGGCGTGCAGCTCGATCTGGTCGCGGAGGTCGTCGAACATCTCGACCCGCTTCTCCAGAGTCGACACGCGCGTGTTCCCCTTCGAGCAGAACGACTGCAACTGCTCCATCAATCCGTTGAGCCGACCCTCGAGCGTCTCTTCGGACGCCGCGATCAAGCTGCTGACCGTCTCCTCGGTGTCGAACACGGGAATGATCACCGTCGAGTTGCCGAGCGCGGTCATGAACTCCTTCCACGCGCGGACCCTGTCGGCGTTCGGCGACGGCACCCACCACAATCCACCGTGCTCGAGCAGCCGGATCGCTCCCCACCGCTCGAACGCGCGCTGGAACGCGACGCGAATGTCGCCGGGCAGGTAGCGGACGCAGAGGTCTTCGTACGACGCCTTGACCCTCTGCGCGATCGGGTGCGTCTCGTCGGACAGCTTGAGCATTTCTTCGGCGTCCTTGCCGTCCTTGTACGCCTCTTTGTCGAACCCGACCTTGCACTCCGTCTCGAACGACGCGTCCTTCGGCGACAGCGAGCCACCGGCGGCGTCGACGATGTCGCGCCGTACGATGGCGTGCACGATCTTCAACTCGTTCTCCTCGAGCTTGACCGCCGCGAAGCGCCGCTCGTCGCGGCGTCCACCCTTCACGGCGTCGTTGACCGCGCGGCGGTAGGCGCTGGCGGGCGAGAGCTTTGGCAGTCCGAGATCGTCGTCGAGTCCGTACTGCTCGGCGAGTTCGGTCACCGTTGCCTGGCGGTGCGATCCGTTGAGCGACCAGCCACACAAATCGCCCAGGTGCTTCCCTTCCTGCATCGCCAACAGCTTGTTCATCACCTCTGACTTCGTCATGGTTAGCCTCCTTGGCTTAAGCGCCTTCTGCGGCGCGGGTGCCCGACTACGCGGCGCTGTCTTTGGCCTCGACGATCGTGCGCGTCGTGCCGTCCGCGTTGATGGTCTTGTGCGCGATGGTGAGCAGCGCGTCGGCGTCCGCGAGCAAGCTCACTTGCTCGTCGGTGAACGACTCCTTGAATTCGGCGAGCAGCTCGTTCATCGTGTCGAGGACGCGAACGATCTCGCGCTTGGCTTCGACGCGAGCGACCTGCTTGTCGAACTCGGCCCTGTGCTCGGACTCCCACTTCTGGTGCTGCTCCGCGACCCACCGCTTCGCGTCGTCCAGATCGGTGAACTCCTGCTCGAGCTTGCCGAAGCGCGCGACGGCCGTCGTCACCGGCACCTTGATCTCGCCGAAGTACGCGAACGTCGACTTCGCTTCGACTCGACCGTACGGGCGCTGCGGCTTGCCGAAGTCGTTGGCGGCGACGGCGCGCATGTTCTCGCGCTCGGATTTGCGGATCGCTCTCGACCAGCGTTCGCGCTCCTCGAAAAACTCGGCTTTCTTTTTGTTGGTCATCGGTTTGCCTCCTGTCCGTCGTGGCGACGGTTGAGAGCACCACTCGGAACTATGCGGCGGCCTCGGCGACGGCGCGCTTGGCGACCACGGCGCGAATGGCGTCGATGGCCTCGGCGAGCGCCTCCGCGTCGTCCTCGTCGACGGTCGGGTTCGTGGCGAGCGCCGCGATCCGGTCGGCGATCTTGTCGAGGCGGTCCGTCACGGCCGGCCCCATCTTCTCGGCCTTCTCCAGCGCCTTGCGCTCGCGCTCGGCGTCGCGCTGGATCTTGGCCTCCGCCGCCTTGGCCTTGCGCTGCTGCCGCAGCCAAACCTGGCACTCCTTGCGGGTCGGCGCGCTGAACGTCTCGCCGTCCAGTTCGACCTGCACGAGGTCGATCTTCATCGTGCCGACGCCGGGGACGTTCGCGTCGAAGGTGACGCGCTCGAACTTGTCCTGGTACTTCTTCGAGGTCTTCTCGCCGTCGGCCTTCGGGGCCTTCGGGGCCTTGGGCTCGGTCGCGGTCTTCGGGGCCTTGTTCTCGGTCGCGTTCTTCTTCGTCATGGCTTGCCTCCTGGCAGTTGCGGCATCGCCGCATCGTTGTGGCGCTTTCGCGCCGGGTTGCTACTTCACCTCCCACACGTCGCAGGTCGACTCGTACGAGTCACCGTCGATGATCGCGCGGGCCAGGGTCTTGTACTTGCGAACGCTGCGCGAGGTCTGGCGCTTCACCGCCGCCTTGGTGCTCGGGTCGGCGTAGTCGTTCAGGCTGCGAGCGCCGCGAGAGCAGTTGCAGGAACGGCAGGCGGTCACGAGGTTGTCCGGGGTGTTCTCGCCGCCCTTGCTGAACGGGTGAACGTGGTCGAGCGTGACGTCGAGCTTCGAGGCTCCGTGAAGGTCGGCCCCGCAGTACACGCACTTGAACCCGTCGCGGAGGTAGATGGCGAGGCGGGCGTCGGTCCGAATCCACTGTCCGGTGGGGCGCTGCTGGCTTTCCCGCGCCGCCTTGTTTGCCTTCCTGATTTCCGTCTTCGTCATCACAACAACCTCCTGCACTACCGTTATCATCGTTTTCTAGTACTCGTACAAGCTTTTTTTGTTGTTTTTTCTAAGTGCGCGACAACCCACGATTTTTGTCGTGCCAAGCAGCTTGTAGTCGGCTGGTTTGGGGTCGTTTGGCCGCAAATTCTTGGTGTTTCCTGACTGTCGCTCGTGGTGCTGGTTTGCGCGATCTGCCTTTGCGCTCGACGCTGTGCGCCGGAAACCCGCGTCATTCGCGTGTGGTTGCGATTCTGAATGCCAGCTTGCTGCGAGGCGCGGAAACCCACGCTGGGCGCTGGCGAGCGCAGATCCCGTCGTGGGTTAGGATCGCCGCTGGCCCACGTGGCCTACGGGTTTGCGACTACGCCGATCGGTGTCAACGCGGGAAGGCTGGACGTGCTGGCGCGGACGATCTCTCGTCGTCGTGGTCGGTGGCGGCTGGCGCTCGGTCGGGTAGTCCGATCTCGACACCGAACGCGGTCGCGAGTCCTGCGATTGCGCCGCCGATGACCAAGCCGATGTAGACCAACCAGCGGATCGCCACTGGTGACGCAGGCAAGAGCGATCGACGCGGCTGGACCACTGGTTGTGCGGGTTCTAGGTCGATGCGTCCTGTCGGCGGAGGGTCGCTCCTCGTGCCGTTCTGTCCGGTCGCTCGACGCATCGCCTTCGTCCGTGCCGGGCAGTCGGCGGCGTGCTTGTCGAGCGCCGCGACCATGTCGCGTCGGTGAGTGTCGAACGCTGTCGCCGTGTCCCGTCGCTGCTGGTCGAGTGCGTCGCGTACGTCGCGCGGCACCTGTCTCAACTCGGGCATGACGTCGTCGCGCAGTTCTTTCCAGAGTCCCTTCGTGCTCTCCTCGATCCGGATGACTCGCTCGTTGGTTTTTCCGAGCTTGTCCAGCGCCTCCGAAAAGCTTCCGATCGCGACGTCGATTTTTGCAAACTGCCGTGCACACACGATCCTGATATTGTCGCTGCGTTCGCTAGGCATTTTGTTTTTCCCGTGACAATTAGTTGTGTCTAGCCTCGGTGCCCTGCGCGTGGCACGCGGCGCAACAGCCGCTTGTTGAAGTTGTCGTCGACGATCACAAACACCGAGTCGCCGTCGGAGCACATTCGCCCTGCGTACAGTTTGTTCAGGATGCCGTGGCTAGCCGCTGCCGCGCGGTCCTTGATGAAGTATTGATTTCCGGGCGGTTCTGCGTTTGCACTGGGCAAAGACTGAACGTTGGCCACGGGAAACCCCACCAAGCGGGCGAACGAAGTTGCCGCGGCTCCCGCCTGCACAAAGTCATGCAACCACAGATTGAGCCCGTCGAAACAACATGCAAACGAGTCACGATGGGTTACGCCGTCGGAGAGGCTCCACGCGATCTTCAAAAACACGTCCGTTGATGGATCGAACCACCCCACGTGCGCGTTTCCGGCCGCGCCGTCGTGCCCGGTAACAAACCACACCTTGCGGCCGTCGTAAACGCAGTCGTGACACTCGCCCTTGGCACCGCCTCCTGTCGTTGTGCAGCAGGTTGCTGGCAGGTTGGCATACCCCGGATCGGCTCCGCCGCCGATCGTTGCTGAGCACAGCTGATAGTTGTACGGCGCTGCCGCGTTGACACGGCAAGTGAAAAACACGTCGGTTCCGTTCGAGCACAACCCGCCCGCCGGAAACGCGTTTGCTGGCGCGTCTCCGTCGGCGCGCCACTGGCTCACGCCGCTGTTGTTGAAGCACTCGATCATGCCAGCGCCGCCGCTGCCTACGCCTCCGTACAGCGCGACGATATTGTTGCCGTTGTTGACCACGCGCAGACGGTTTTTGGGATACGTGCCCAAGACGCCGACGCCGAGGTCGGTGCTCCACCCGCCGGACATGGATGCCAGGTCCCACTCGGCTAGGTAGTCGCCGCCAGCGTGGACGCCGTCGGAGATCAAAAAGTACAAGCGGTTGCCTGTCGCGGCACAGCAGCGCGCTTGGGCGTTGGCGGGGTTGTGTCCGCCCCAGCTCGCGCTGGACAGAGGCAGGGTGACGACCAAGCTCATGTCGAGCGGGTCGACAACGCGCAACTCTGGCGTGCTTGCGCCGCCGTTCAGAGCGCCGACGAACGGACGTACCGTCTCGGATCCCGCGCCAGTCAGGGCGTTGATGCTGCTGTAAAACGCGCAGACGTCTACGAACTCGGACGCGACGCCGAGGTCGACCGTTGAGTCGCCGGCGAATGGCGTGCCCCACGAGTGATTCCACCACGCGGCCTTTGGCAGGTCGTTGCCGTAACTGACTCGGGGAGGTAGCCACCCGCCCTGAATGAGCGGCGCGAAAACCACGCTAGCAAACCCCCATGATCCAGAAATCACATCGTCGAGAGCTTTCCGAGGCCGCGCGTCAAGTGCCTGCTCTACTGTGAGCGACCCGCCTTCTGGCGTCTCGTAACCGACGAGCGTCGAACCTGACGGTCCTGGTGCGGCGGCCGCAAGGTCGTCCGCGATTTCCTGGATCGCCGACTGGACGTCTGCGGCTGTGATCCACAGGTACGGCGCAAATGTGATCGACGTCGCGGGGTGCTGCGGCGGAGCTCCCCCGATGTGCGCGTCGAGGTCGGTGCCGACGGCCTCCATCGCGACCTTGATGTTCGTGTTTGGCCACGAGACGTACGCGCCAGGACCGGTGAACGCTTCGATTCCGACGCGGCTCGCGCCGCTCGGAGTAAATGCGCGCGCGAGGTCGTAGACGATCGCGTCGAGCGCCATGCTGACGTTCGCTGGCGGCGGCGTCGGCCCGAGTACGGGCTGTACGTTCCACCACGCTTCGCTGAACACGAACGGCGAACCGATTGTCGCCCACGAGTCGAGCGTCGTGTACAAATTTTCGACGGCGTCCTTTGCGTTGCCGTGGACGAAGTCGGCGAGGGTCGTGCCGACGACGCGCGTCCAGTCATGCCGGCGGTCGTCGTGGATGTGCAGCGCGGTTTGTATCGTCGTTTGCCCGAACTGCAAATTGATGTCAGCGAGCAACACCGCGTTGTCGATCACGGCGGGACGCGATGCCGTGCCTGTCGGTGCTTCCGCTCCCTGGTGAACGATTAGCTCGCAGTCCTCGATCTGCTTCGTGTAGACCTCCAGACCGTTGCCGTCGATGGCCGGGTCTTGCAGATCCCGAGTGAAGCGAGCGAAGATCGTGAGCCACCGCTCGTTGCCGGGGTTCACGACTGCGGTCGAGACGTTGTACTCGTCGACGGCGCAGTTGAGGTTGGTCAGCACGTCGGCCTCGAAGACTCGCGCACCCTCTTGCGTGTAGGCGACGCCGTTGTCGATGTCGACGCTCAGGTCCGGCCCGAGATGGTTCTCGACGACGTTCAGTCCGTCCATAATGCCGACGAACACGTTGTCGACCGACTGGTCGTGATCGGCGAGCTGCGCTTGCGCAAACGTCCAATCCATCACGGTCTGCGTGACGATCTGCCGGAAATAAAAATCGAACAGGTTCATGGCGTCCCTCCTACGACGTCAGCAGTGTCGAGACGTCGAGTTCGCTTACACCGAGCACCCATCCGTCGGGCCACGGAAGCGGTGGCGCTGTCCTGATGTTGATCAAGTGCGTATGCGCCGACTTCATGTAGTCCGCGATCCTGCGGATGATTGCCTTCGTTTCAGAGTCTAGCTCGGTTTGTGTTTCGATGTCGAAGCAATACAGCGTGTACGAGTCGTCTGGCGCGAGGATCGCGCCACCCGTGCCGCCATAGGTGTCGGTGTCGAAGTCGAGCACGTCGTTCGCGGTGCCGCCGTCGACGCGCACCCACGAGTCGACTCCGGCGGTGCTCGAGTAAACGGCGACGCGCTTCGCGTCGGTGCCGGTCGCCGTCGTCCCTGGCGCTATGCCCAAACCAGCCAGCGCAGAGCCACTGACGAACACGATCTCCGCGTCCGCGCCGGTGTGGATCGTCGTGATGCCGAACATCGCGCCATCCACGTAAACAACGACGCTTTCAAGTTCAGCCTCGAGTCTTGCGACGATCTCCTCCGGTGTCGCTGCTCCCGGCACGCCGAAGTCGCCCACGTGAAACACGACGCTGTGCGCCTCGCCCTGGATCGTCAAGTCGAGCTGCTCGCCGCCGAGAAGCGCGAACGGTCCGGCTGGCGAGGTGTAGATCGCTGGCGTGCCTGCCGCGACGACGTAGGCACCGCCGCCGACGATCTGCGCGGCGACGACTGCCGCGACTTCGGACGCCAGGCCGTTGGACGGGTCGACGAAGTCGGTCGGGTCGAACGTGATCGTCTGCGGTGGCTCCGAGTCGACCTCGAGCAGCAGGTCGCGGGAAACCGAGAAGTCGTACGGCTCACCCGCGTCGCACAGCACCTCTGCGATGTTGCCTTCGCCGAGCTCGTCTTCGCCGAGCACCCAACCCTCTGCTGCGTACTCGACGACTGTCACGTCCTCGCCGAGCAGGAAAAAGATCGTGTCTTCGATGCCGGGCGACGTGCCCTTGAGCTTGTAGATATTGATCAAGTAGCGTAGCAGCTTGCGCCGCTGGTCCGCGTCCAGCTCGAGGTCGGCCCACTCGAAGGGATTTCCGACGTCGTAAAGCATCGCGTCGACGACAGCATCGCTCGCGAGGTCTTGGTCAAACTGGTCGGTGAAGCTGTCGACTTGGTAGAGCAGCAGCTCGACTGCCTCCTGCGCGCAGAGCGAGAAGCGCTCGAGGTCGCGGGCCTCGTCTTCGATCCGATTCTTGAGCGGCACCATCTGCCGCCAGTGGTCGAAGAAACGGCACGCTGGCACGTCGGGCTGGAAACCGTAGAACAGCGTCGACGAGCACGTCACGTCCATGCTGTTGCTCGACGAGTCTTCGACGAGCGGGTCGACGTCGATGCGGTAGAGACAGCCGGGTGTCATCTCCCACTGGAACGTCAGATCGAATTGCGTGCCGCCGCTGCCTGCCACCTCTGCGACGTCGACCACCTCGAGATTCACGCCCGGTTCTGGGTCGTCGTTGAGTCGCACGATCGTGTTGAGCCAGTTGTCGACGTCGAGCACGCTGCCGCTTCCGCTCGTCGCCATCTCGTCGTTGAAGGTCACGCGCACCGTGAACGGGTCTACGGTGTCGGCGGAAACGATGCACGGCGGCGTCAGGTCCTCGATCGTGAATTCGTACTCGACCTTGACCGATGCCGCCGCGGGCGGGTGCCCCCAGGGAAAGTGCCCCCATGGCCCATATCCCCAACCCGAACCGAGGTACACCTCGATCTCGACGTTGACGATCTGCTCGCTGCTGAACACAGGCGGCGCAGGTTGCTCGAGCACGACATACCAGCCGACGAACGGGTCGGTCGCCGTCGTCGGCGTGACACTGCCTGTCCACGGTGCTGCTGGCGTGAACACGCCACCGCTGTACGAACCCGCAAGCACGCCTTCGATGCTAACGTCGAACGTCGGCATCACGCCCGGCGCGAGCGGGTCTGCGTCGAGGTCGACGATCAAGAATCGAACGTCGGTGTCGATCGCGATGCCTGCTTCGTCGGGTTGCGGGTCGCGCTGGATCACTGCGATGCGACCCGCAACGACGGTCGCCGATGCCGCGTCGACGGCGAGTGTCGCGAGCAACTGGTCGATGGTCAGCGGCATCCTCTACTTCTCGTTCTCTTTCGTTTCGGCGACCTTTTCGTCGAACTTGCCGATCGCGAGCCACATGATCTTGCCGTTGTAGTTCTTCGGCACCTTGACTTTGAACCCGTCCTTCGTTCTGTCGTGCACTTCGGGCGACCCGTCACCAGCCCCGCATAGCGTGAGCTGTATGTTCTGCGGCGCGTCGGTGAACGCCTCGCCGAAAGTAACGTCCTTTTCCTTCTCGGCAGTCAGCTCGACCGTTCCCCACTGAAGCTTTTCTCGGCCGGTCGGTTTCATGGTCCCTCCTACCTGATACGCTTGATGCGCATTTTAGCAAAGCATTCCGTCTCGCCGAAATCGTCGCCCGCTCCCCATACGCCAAGGCCGAGTCCGTCGACGAGCCGTGTCGTGAAACAGCGGTGCTGCAGCTGCAATTCAGTGACGTCTGTCAGTTCTACATAGCCCGAGACAAAGCTGCGCGTCTGGACGTAGACGTCGATAGCGAGGCCGGTGCTTTTTCCGCAAATTTCCGTCGACCCCTGCAACAAAGTCGTGCCTGTCGTTATGTCGCGCAGCCGCGCCTGGTGCTTGTCCACTCTGTACGCAGGCGCGGAGGCTTCGACGAAATAGGTTCCTTTCTGCACCTCGACGGTCGGCGGTGCAGTGAACGCGATGTCGTCGCCTTGTCCTGCCTGCTGCGTGTTGAGGTTGCGCACCACCCACGATCCCGAGTTGAAATCGCCGGCGTCGGTCGCTGCTGGATGTTCCTCCTTGAGCTCGCAATACGATGACTCACCGAAATAGTGGTAATTCGCCTCGACCGCGCGGTTCGTGAAATAGAAGTCGTTGCCGTAGCGCCGACCGACGACGATCGCCGTCTGCGACACGCCGAGCGCCGGACCGTTTTGCATCGTCACGTTTGTTACGCCAACGGGCAGCGGGCGTGCTGGTGCCTCGACGTAGAGCACCTCGCCGTCGAGACACGCGTGCGTGTTGGGGAGCGCGCGCAGGACGCCGCCGCTCTGCGCCGAAACGATGGTGATCGGGTTGTGCCACGTCACCGTGTTCGCGGACGCGTCGACGTCTACAGGGCCAGTCGTGTCGACGCCGTACGACGTGCTCTCGTAGATCGCCTGCAGCCAGTTGTCGATCGCTGCGGCCTTCGCTTGGTCGGTGACAATGAACGGGTCCTCGAACTCGCTCATCCACGGGATATTCATCTTCGGCGTATTGAACATCGCTTCTCCTATGCGAGCTCGAGCTTGAGGCGGAAGGCCACCTCGTGGGGCCCGGTCAGCAGTCGCACCGGGGCAAGAAAGTCCGTCCACCTCCGCTGTTCGTCGCTTGCGATCGTCCGCTCGGCGCACAGCCGACCGTCGATCCGAATTTGCATTGTCCACTTGAAGTCGACCGGCGCGGGGTTAGCGATGCACCCCGCATACGAGTCCGCGATCTCGACGTCCGACAGCCAGCGAGAGATCAACCGAATGTCGTCGACCTGTCCGACAAGCTCGGGATCGCCGTAGACGATGCTCGCGGGGCTTGGCGGTGCCGCTGGTGCAAACGGAAAGTTGCCGAGGCACCCGGCCGCGAGCGCGTCGTCGACGAACACCTCGAGCTGGTTCGGTGGCGCGAGCGTTTGGTCGAAGCGGATCGTGTACAGCCGCCAGCCCTGCGGCGCGTCGATGACGAAGCCGCCGATTAGGTTCAACTGAGACAGCGCAGGCGCGTGCGTCTCGAGTCCGAAGCGCCACTCGTGCAAACCGGCTGCGCCGAATAGCCTGAGACGCAACCCGCCGACTAGGGTCTGGTACGCGTTGAGCACCTCGGGGCTTATCCCTGTCGACGACGGGTAAAGGTCGCTTCGGAAATTCATCCACCACTGCAGCGTGAACTCCGGCATCAAAGGCGGGAACGCCTGCGGCACGTTGTCGCCCACGAGCGTCGCGGCTCCTACGCCTTCGGGGATCTCCTTGCAGTACGACTCGTTCGGCGAGTACGTCTCCTTCGCCGACTCGACGTCGCCTGCGTCGGTGAGCGCGAAGCCGCCAGCCACCTTGTTCGCCGCCGGGACGTTTGGCACCTCGAAGTTGAAGCCGAAGACGTGCAGCGGGTCGGAGTAGTCGAAGCCTGCGAGCGCTTGGTACTGGCCCATCATGGTGCCGATCGTGTCGAGCGTCGCGCCAACGAGGTCGATGCCTGTTAGGTCGACGTTCTGCGTCACCTCGGTGTAGTCGCCGACGCCGACCTGTGCAAGCTCCTCGAGCGCCTCTGCGCCGAGCACAAAAACGCGCTCGCCGTCGGCGGGAGTGATCACCGACGGGATGACACGTCCAGAGCGGACACCTCGATCTCGGTCGAACCAAGTAGCTCCCATCTCTAGATCGCTCGGACCGCTTGCAGCGCGTCGAACGCTCCTCTCCTGTTCAGTGCCTGATTGATGGCAAACGCAAATCCGACGTAGCCACCCCAAAGCGGTGCGGTGCCCGTCTCGATGTGCAGCGCGTCGTCAATGTAGCCGTCGGCGCTGAAACCGGGCACGAGCTGCCAGTCGGGCGTGTGTATGTCGTGGACGGTCAGATCGCTGTAGTAGCACTTGAGCAACACGTCGCCGTTCGGCTCGACGATCGGGTCGAGCCGCAAGTGGTGCCAAAGTCCATCGCCCATGGCGAACTCTTGCGAGCCTTCGACGAGCAGTTTGCCGTCCTCCATGTCCTCGGTGATACCGCCGACGATCGGTCCCTTGGCGAGAACGATCTTGTACGGGTCGCGGTCCATGAGGCCGAGCATGTACGCCTCGTCGTTGACGGTCGGCGGTCCGCCTTGCGCGCAGAAGAACAGCACCGGCGTCATGCCAGTGTTGTTCGGCGAGGCAACGCGCTTCACCGCGCCGCGCACGCCTCCGCCGCCGTCGGGGTTGGTCAGCAAGCTGCCTGTCGGGGCGAAGCCAGGCAGGTCGACAAACTTGCCGTGCGCGCCGGTGGCGGTGCCGTCCAAGCTGTTGAAGCCGAATACGAATCCGTTGCTGCCGGCCGGCCCGGCGATGCCTGCGGTTACGCCGCGCTTGAGCGTCGCGTCGCTCAACGCTCCTCCGAGATCACCCCAATCGGCCTGTCCCATCGTTCACTCCTTACGTCCAAATCTCGTCCGGCCATTCGGCTGGATCGAATTCTTCCACGTCGACTGTGCCGCCGTTGAACATCGCCGCCGTGACGTCGCCCGGCAGGTACTCGTCGATCCAGATCGCGCTTGGCGACACCCACCCTTCAAGCGTGAAGCGCTCGACGCAAGTCGGATCGGGTACGGCGGTGTCGAAAAGCGCATAGTACTGCTCGTAAACGAGCGGGTAGTCGGCCATGTACGGGTCGGCGTCGACGACGAAATCAATCAACGACCAGTTGTCGAAATAAAACTTGTCGGTCGGGTCGACGGTTGGGATCGGCGGAAACAGCCACGCGCCGACGACGAGCCGAGTCGCTGCACCGTCGATGCCGAATCCGATCATGCCGATCGTTTCACGCACGTCGTTGGAGGTTTGGCTCGCCAGCTCTCCGAATATGATCGCCATGGCAGAGAACGACACGCCATTCCATCCGAAGGTCAACCCTTCCTCGCCGCCTTCGGTCCAGCTACCCCACGCGATGCCTGACGCGAAGCCGATGTACAGATCCCACTGCGTTTGCAGGTCGACAACGAGGTCGCCGATCGTGTTGTAGGTTCCCGGCGTGACGTGCAGCAGCCCCGGCCCGGCGACGTCGGTGTACACGACTAGCAGCGCCTTGTCGGGCGGCACGTCAAGCGGAAAGGTCAGCGGCTTGCCTCGAAGCACCGCGTCGTGCGCCGTACCTGGCGACCACATCGGCCCCGACGTGCTGAACGAATCGTTACCCCATGCCTCGTCGAACGCCTCGATCTCAAGCGGCAAAATGTTCGTGCCGTACAACTCATCGTACCAACTGTCGAACCCTGTCGGCCCCGTGTACGGGCCGAGCGTGTCTTCGAACGGCTGGACGAAGACGAAGTCATCTCGCCACGGCGTGCCGCTCCACGTGAAGCTCGGCCAAACCTTGCCCCACAGTGCGAACTCCTCCATCGTCGATTCGTACAGAGTGACGCCCGCGTTGAACAGGGCCGCTGCTGCGACGGCGTCGTCGAGGTTGTCGATCCAGTTCTCGAGCCCGCTCCACCCCGGCCCGAATTCCTCCATCGCCGTGCGCCATGCGAGCAGGTCGACATCGTAAGCGTTGAACTCGGCCCACTCGACTGCTTGCTGGTGTGAAAACCACTCCCACCGTTCCGCCTCGCCTGGACGGCTAGAAGCGTCGGCCTCTTCGAACGACGGGTTGTAGAATCCCTCTGAGACCGGCCAGAACGCCCCTAGAAGCGCCGCGTCGGTCAGGGCGTCCGCCCACATGGCCGCGCCCCTGAAAAGGCCCTGGAAGCCCTGCCACGGAGGCAGAGCGCCGAACTGAACGATGAAAGCCTGGTCGAGGTCGATCGGACCGACTACCGCTGCGGCCCTGGTGACTCCGTCGACGACAAGTCTCAGCTCGTAGTTCGGCCGACCGATGGACGTGCCGCGCGCTCCCGAGTAGACGAAGCCGATCTCGATCGGCCGGTTCGCCCATTCCGACACGTCTGCTACTGCGAACGGAACGTCGACCCATGTGCCGACCGAGGCGACGAAGCAGCGGGCAACGAACTCGCCGGTCCCGCCACCGAGGTCGTGCCAGTAGACGCCGAGCCCGTTGTTTCCTGGTGCTGGGAACGGGTTCGAAATTTCTCCCACCGACGCGATCATCCTGTCGGTTCCCCACGCGATCATATCGTCGAAGCGCCCGCGCATGTAGAGCGTGAACGGCGCGTCGGGGCCGTATGCTGTCGAGTCGCAAGGCGCGATCGCCTCGATCGGCAGCGGGCCGAGGTCGATCAACCTGTTGTCGTCCATGCCGAGCGTCGCGAGGAACGACGACGCGCCGAGCTTGACGCAGATCCCTAGTTCTGGGTCGCTGTGCCGCAGCTCCACCGGGGCTCGAGCGGCACCGATCGGCATGTGCGCGAGGTCGAGCTTCGGCCGTCGCAGCTCGATCGAGTACGGCGTCGTCGGCACAAGCCACGAGAAGTGCTCGGACCAGTCTCGCTCGGACCAGTCGCCGCGGTCTGGCACCCACGGCTCGAACATCGGCACCTGGACCTCTGGAAACCAGATCGTCTGCACTGGCCAGTCTGGCGGCAGTACGCCTGGCTTGTCGACACCGACTCCGCTGAACAAGTAGGCGAGCAAGCCCACCTCGTTCAACGGTCCTGTGAGGTGAGAGCGCAGGTCGACGGCGTAGGTGGCGACCGTGATCCAGCCACCGTCGTAGTACTGAATCGTGACGTTCCACGGCGACGCTCCGGACATGACGATGCGGACCTCACCCGCGTCGACTCCGTCCTTCGCCGTCGTCGTTTCGTTGACGACCTCCGGGCCAGGGAACGGCACGCGGTCGAGCCACCCTGCGTGAAAAAGCCACGAGGGGTCTGTCTGCCGCTTGCCGTGTAGGATGTCGAGCAGGTGGTCGGCCCTCGGGTTGTCGGTGTTGAACGCCGCGAGCAGTAGCCCCGTCCATGCCGCGCGGAGGTCCGCCGCGTTGCGAACGTCGCCGTCTCCCCACTTGATCCGAAACTCGCCCGTCATCGAGCCGTCGCCCATCGTTCCGCACCAGCCGCGCAGCATGAAGCGATAGCCGAGGTTGACGTATCGATCTTGCACGGCGAGGTACGGGCTCGAAAGGTCGAACGGGTCCGGCCCCGGCGCGGGGAACGTGAGGTTCTGCGGTAGCCACTGATACTGCTCGATCTTCTTTCCCTTGGTCGGCGCTGTCCCGCCTTCCTGCGACTCCGTCTGCGCGTAGTGGATATTCTGATCGGCGTACAGCACCGGATGCGTGACCTTGGTCACGAGCTTGTCGAATCGTTCCAGCTGCGCCGCTGTCGGCGCATCCGGCATCGAGACGACGAGCGGGCCCTCTGTTGAACGCTGAATCAGGTCAGCATTCCAAGACGGGTCCCACACTGCGAACGGTCGCGCCATCTCAAATCTCCGTGCCGGTGTCTCCGTTGATCACAACGACATTTCCGATCTTTGGGAACTGCCAGTTCGGCAGGTGCACGTCGTTGCGCAGACCATTGAGCAGGAACCCTGTCGGCCCCGCGTCCACCTTGCGCACGTAGGTCGTGAGGTCGCGAACGATGTTGAACACGTCGCTCCACGCGACCTCTCCCGCCGGGTTTCCGTCCTCGTCCTTGTAATTGTAGCCGAAGTCTACATTCGGGTTCGGCGTGCCGTCTCCGAGCATCGGCTCGAAAAAGTCTTCCAGCGCCGCTACGACCGCTGCCTTCGCCGCCGACGGTGTGACGTTTTGCCTCAGGTAGATCGTCGCCCGCACGTCGATGCCGAGGTACACGGCCGCGAGCACCTCGAGCTGGAACGTGATCGTCTTCGGGTACGTGACGGTCACCATCTCCTCGACGTCCTCGAGCATTCCCGTCGACGGTGTTCCTCCCGTCGTCGGGATGACAAAGAGCTTGCCGCGGTTCTCTCCGACGCCGACGTCCTCGTTGCTTGTGAGCATGAGCGCTCGCCCGACACCTGGCACCCGCTTTGCGTTGATCTCGTAGTCCTCTCTCGCGACGGTGCGATTGAGAACGCGGAGCGACTCCGGCGCATTGACGCGAGCGGCTTCTACCTCCTCGCGCGGGAACCCTCCCTCGGCGTCTGCCGGGTTCGTCGCGACCACATAGGCTGTCGTGCCGACGCTGTCGATGAACGCTCCCTCGATCTTTTTGAGCGAGCCCGCCTCGACGTTGCCCGCGATGCCGCCGCCGGTCTTGTAGTTGAACTCGATGTTGCCGACAGGGATCACGCCGTTCTTTCCGTCGCCGAAGATGAACGTCGCCCTGTCGTTCTGGTCGACCGCGACGCGGTAGTGCGGGTCGAGCGGGCCGCTGTTGAAGAAAGATTCGACCTTGATCCATGGTCCCTGCGTCGGCGTGTCGACGCTGCCCGTGCCGTCCAGGTACGGCCCGAACGGCATCGTGACGCTCTGGTCTTTCTTCCCCGTCGACGCGACGGTGTAAGTCGTCTGCGTCAACGAGTGCTCCCACGTGAAAGTCTTCGACGTTTCTCCGAGTGACAGGTCGAATGCGACGGTGCCCTGGAGTTCTCCTCGCACTGGGTTCGTGATCGCCGCCGTTCCGACGACAACCCTCGTAGACGTCGGGACGACGGTTCCGACGAGCGCCGCCGCGTTTGTGATCGTGAGCACGACATCGGCCGATGCTGCCTCCGCTCCCGACAGCTCGTACCCGATGAGCTTGCAGAGCGCGATCATGTTCTTCCGCATCTGCACGTAGGCGAAGCGCCCTTCGCGGGCCTGCTGGTCCTGGTAGTACGTGAGCACGTCGCCGACGAAACAGAACGACTCGACCAGAAGATTGCCGAAGTTCGCGGCAGCGTTTGCGGTCCACTGCGGAAACACCGAGCGGATGAGGTCGAACATGCGCGCTCGAAGCGACTCGTAGTCCTTGTCGCTGTAGTCGATGCTCGGTGGCAGTATGCCCATCGCTACCTCCTACGCACCCTGCGGCACGGTGAATTCTACCGACTCCACGCCCTGTGCCGTCGAGCGGCCAAGCGGAATGTACGAAAAGCGCAGGCGCATCTCCTGTCGGTTGTAGTCGACGACGACCTCTGTCGGCCCTGGACGCGCGCGCTTTTCCCAACGACGGACTACGCCCGCCGCCATCTGGTCCGCTGTGGCGCGGATCATCTCGACATGCATGCGTCGATGCTTCATCAGTAACACCCGCGAGCCGATCTCGGTGTTCCACGGAAGCTCGCCGGGCGTCGTCGCCGTCGGCCCGATGATCCCGATCAATTCCGCGATGTCGCTGCGTAACATAGCGCGCCCGGTGTCGTGCGCGAAGTCGCCCTTGCCGTCGCGGATGAACGGGCAAATGATGCCGTGTCCAAATTCGTTTACGTAGTCAACCATCGCTGATCATCCTAGCATTTCATGTCGCCCATCGCGAGCGTGAGCACGAGATCGGGATCTGGTATTGCGTCGGCCAACGTGTCGAGCAGCTCGGCAAGCGTCGTCAGTAAATCGATGACGACGTCGAATCCCTCGGCGATGTTGTCCGACACGAGCGAACCGAAGCACGGGATCTCCTCGCCGCCAAACAAGCCAATGAAAATGTTCACCAAAAGAATCATGCGGCCGACCCCCTTGAGGGCTTCGGCTGTCGACATGACGGTCGTGTCGAGGTCGTTCTGCGCGCAAACGAGGAAGCCGTTCAGCTTGACGTCGTTGAGGTCTGCGGCGCGATCGATCATGTCCGCGATTCGCTGTAGCTGCGACTGCAAATAGCGAAGGTCGTTGGCGATAGCGCGCAGCAGCTTCGCCATGTTCCTGACGACAGCGATCACCATTTTCGGGATCGACAGTTGCGGAATGAGCTTCAACAACTGGTCGATGAGCTGCGCGAGCGCGGGAACGCAGTTCAGCAGCTCGCTCGGGTCGAGTGAAGTGATCGCGTCGGGGATCGCCTTCACGCACCGATAGATGGCGAGCACGGTGTCGAGCAGATCGAAAAACGGTTTCAGCGGCGCAAGCGCTGGTCCTATCTGCGAAAAGAAGTCGAGCGAGATGTCGGCAACGCTCGGAATCTTGTTGATGGCGTCCCACACGTACGAAAGACAGAAACCACCCGGAAAGCAGATGTCGTCGAGGCTCGGAACCTCGGGCATATCGAAACAGAGTTCTTCGGGCGGAAAAGCCATCGTGGTTCCTCAGTTGATCGGTCGTGTCGCGCCCATGATCTTGCGGCCCTTGACCTGCACGACCGATGCGTCGATATCGACGATGCCACCGGCTTCGATCCCGATGGCGCTGTCCGCGTAAATTTGTATGCTGTTGTCCTCGCTGATTTCGATCCAGGCGATGTCTTGCTCCTCGCCTCCTACTTCCTTCACGAGTTTCGCACGCATGGTGCGGGCTTCCCCTTCTATTGGCTTTCGGTTGTCGAAGACGATTCGAAACGGCCCGATGCCGAAGACATGCACGTCGGGGTCGACGTGCTCGGGAAACACCTCGGACTCTCCGTCGACGATGCCGTAGTCGGCCGGCTCGTAGCGCGGCATGCGCCTGTCGCCGTTGATAAAGTCGACGTATACGTCCGCGCCGAGCGGCGGAACGTCGGCCTTACCGCGATAGCGCGAGCCGCCGCCGCAAGGTCGTGCCCACGGCGTGCGTTCGTTGTGACCTGGCACTCGCGCTCGGATTCGGCACAGACCGTCGGGGTCATCGCGATCGACTACGGTGCCGAGGTACACGCCATGATCGGGTGCGCCCTGGAAGTCGTCGCCTTTGTATCCTGTGTTGCCTGGCATCGGCCTACGTCCCTGCGTCCGGCTGGACGCTCTGCGCTCCTTCGACTGCGACTATCTCAAGGTCGGCCTCTTGGTCGAAGAACGCGCTCGTCTCGTAATCGACATCTCCGACCGTCGTGCCAGTTTCGTCGACCCAATAGTTCGCGAGGATCACCTTTCCCTCTGCGTTTGTCGTGAGGACGCGCTTGCGGCGCAGCGCTCCGACCTCCTCTTTGACCTCGCCGCTCGCCGTCTGCGCGTTGGTCTTCTCCTTGCTGCCGCGCCCCTTCTTTTTGGTCGCCTGTACCTTTCGGAGCTGGTCCTTTTCGCACTTGAGCGATTGCGTGAATTTCCCGCCGTCGACGCGAGACACGCATTCCTTGACGTAGTGCAGACCATCCCACGACTCGGCGATCCCGTAGACGTCGATGAGTGCCTTCGCTCCGACGCGCGCGTCGCCGATGACGTTGAGCGACATCTTGTATTTGCCCTTGACGACCTCGCGGTATCGAGCATCGGCGTTTGCCTGTGCCTGCTCTTTGGTCATCACGCCGACGTTGCGAACGTCGAGGCGAGCCACGCGGGAAGCGCGCAAGCCCTGCTCGGCCACGCTCTGGTCGGGATCGCCCGCCTCGTCTTCCAGGCCGAGCGAAACGATCTCGGTGTCGTCTGGTCCTCCGTAGACCTCCCACAGCTCCTTCGTGCGCGGGTCGCGTGCGACGACCTTGATCTTTGACACGCCCTTCGAAAGGTTCACGTCGAAGCGCGGCTCGTCGATTATGTCGCCGCGGTCGGGGTCGGTCCTGTAAATGAACGTCCGTATCGGTTCGGCTTCAAGCTTTCGCTTGTGCCAGTGCAGCCCCGACTGGTCGACGTAGAACTCGAAGCCGTAGTCGCGAGCTAGGCGAGCGAGGAACCGGGCGTCGGTGCGGTAGTCCTGACAGATGTCACTGCGGTCCGTCGTTTCCTCGACGTGCAGGAACTGGCCGTTGTAGCCGTACTTGCTGGCGATCTCGCGGACGACCTCGCTCGCCGTCGCGTTTTCCCAATCGCGCGACTTTTTCTCCTTGTCGAGCAGCGTCGAGACGTCGTGCGCGACAACCTCGATCGGGTTGCCACCCTTGACCTTGACGACGACGACGCGGCGCGGCATTGCCATCTGACCTGGCCAACCCCACGTCACCAGCAGCTTTTGGCCTTTGGTGAACACCGGGTTCTCGAGCAAGGCGAAATCGTCGTTGCGAAAGCGCAGCTTGAGCTCGTCCTTCTTCCTCTCGTGGTCGGAGAACTCGAACGAAATCATCCTCTCGTTGATCGCCGCCGACATAGTGTCGTCGCCCTCGTCGAAGTCGACCATCTGAATGATCACCTGTGCGCCACCGAACGGCATCAGTGAAACCTCCGCCGTTCTGGCGAGAAAGCCATCATGCGAATGACGCGCATTGAGGGCACGACGATCAACGTGTTTTCCTCGATGACACATGTCGGGTCGATGACTCGCGTCGGCTGGTACTCACAGATAAGCCACCACAGCCCGCACGCGCGCGGCACGCCTTGAAAGTAGATGTGCGCGAGGCCCCACCACGTATCGCCGCGTCGTGCTCGGTGGTATCGGTTGTCGACCTCTTCGCGGTAGCCGAACGGTTCGCGCTCGTCGATGTAAGACACACGGTCGTCGCCAGTGAACAACGTACAGTAGCGATAGCGGCTCCACGGGTACATCGGCATCTTAGAATCCCCACGTCCTAAACGAGCCGGCCGAAAGCTGGTCGCGCATCGTGATTCGCGCCATCGGTGCCTCCTCGAACGTGACCTGCGCGGCCCAAGCTTTGAGGTTTCCGTTCACGTCGCAGTCCTGTGCGGTCCACGAGAGCGAAAGCAGGCGACAGCGTGCGGAGACAATGCCTGGAATGCATAGGATCACCGGCGGCGTGGTGCCGCCTATGACGCCCGTCGGCGTCTCGTAGGGAAGCAAGAGCGCTTCGAGAAAGCGCCTGTCCTCCTCGAGCATCTGAGAAATCAGCTCGATGTCGTTCTTCGATCCCTCAGACGAGCCGACGGTGCGCTGCGCGCTGCCGATGGTCGAAGCCTGCGTCTTGTAGTTCTGCTGCGCCAGCGACTTGAGCATCATCAGCGCGTTCTCGTAGACCTCGAACGTCCAAGTGAAATTCTCGGTGTGCGAGTAGTTCTGATACTGGTGGCTCATGCCCATGACGCGCGTCTTGTCGAACACTGCGGACACCTGCTCGCGCACCATCGGCGGGCGGAACATGAACGTCATGGTGTCGGTGAACTCGGTCTGGTCGTCCTCGTAGAGGATCAAGTTGCGGACGGACCCCTTGACCTCGCCGTCTGGCGCTCGCGATGCGAGGTCGCCAAGGTTCGTCCCGTTCGGCTTGTCAGTCGGTGACGCCATTAGTACCCCATCGATGCGGTGTCTTCGTAGCTGCGGGTCCCCTGTGCCTCGTCGCTTTCGGAGTAGGATCGCGCAAACACCTCGCCGTCGACCTGTAGAATCTGTGGCCTCTCTGCCTCTGCCTTGATGAGCCGCTCGATTCGATCCAGTTCTGCGGCCCACATCTTTTGCTGCTCGACCGTTGCCTCCTGATAGCTGTACTTGTCGGGATGCGCCGTTCGCCACTCCTCGGTCGACGTGTTCATCGATTCGAGCAGAGACGCACGCGCCGCGCGAAGATCCCCGATCGCGTCTTCTCCTTGCTCCCAGACGATGCGGTTTTCTTGCGCGACTGGTTTCCTCGGCCGCGCGACGACGTCTCTCTGTTGCTGTACTTGCCCGGGCAGTCCCCACTGCGTGTCGCTTCCCCAAATGCGCGCAAAATCGCCGAGCTGCTCTTGCGATGCCTCGAATGGTTTGAAGTTTTTTGTAAACTCGACGTACTGTGCAGCTGCTTGCTTCTTACGGTCCTCGTCGCCACTCAGTAAAGCTTCGAGGTAGTTGTTCGCCATGCTCATGTTCGACGCGGCTCCGCCGAAGACGTCGCCAAGGAAACCGCCGACGAGCTGGATCGCGTTGATGACCGTCGACACGAGTCTGAAAATCATCTGCAACGCTGCGGCGACTTCTTTGAGTGACGCCCACAGCTCGTTGAATGCCGTCACCGCGACGTTGATCGTCGTGCTGAGATCGGCGGCGCTAAAATCCCCGACAAAATCGGCGAACCGCTTTCCAAACGACACGAGACTATCGATCGCGTTCAGTGCGATCTCTCCCAGTCGCGCGAGGCGCTGTCCTGTCGACTCTCCCTCCTTCTCCCACTTCTCCAAAATGCTCGGCGTGTTCTCCTGCCCCTTGCCAGTGAACATGCCGACGACCTCGTCGATCGTCCCCTTCAGCCGTTTCATCGCCGACGAGCCTGCGAGAGCGTCGACGCCCTTCTCGAAGCCTGCCACGAGTCCCGACCAGAACGACTTGACGCGCTCGACGAACCGCTCGAAGCCCTCGAGAAACTTCACGACGCCCTCGTTTTCCGCCTTACCAAGTTGCCGCTTGAGCTTGCGCGGGAAGTCGTCGCCGGTGAGGATCGCCATCATCCCTTGCCACCCGAGCTTTACCTTTTTCACCATGTCGTCCCACGACATCGAGATCCCGCCCGTGTTCTTTTGAAACGCGCGGTACGCGGAGTACGCGGCGACACCAAGGCCGGCGAATAACAGCGTGAGCGGGCCAGCAAGTAACAGCAGTTTACCTGCGCTTGCGAGAATGTTCGTAAACGAAATCCCGAGAAGCCCGAGCACGCCCTGCACCGCAACGATACCGCCGACTACGGCGACGAAACCGCCAAGCGCTCCGACGATGCCGACGATCGCCTTGCGCGCCCCGGGCGGCAGCGAGTCGAGCAGCTTCGAGATCCCGGTCGTAATCCAGTTGAGCACCTTCAAGATCGGAGCAACCATCGACTCGACCGTATCGCCGATCGTTGACATGATGTTTTTTCGTGTCTGCGAGAGGCGCGCGGCTTGGTGCTCGAACGTGTTCTCCATCTTCTGCACAGCCTGCGTGGTAGCGCCGGCCCGCTTGCCCATCTGCTCGAGCACCTCGTTGTACTTCTCCGACTCGTTGGAGGTCAGCGCGGTCATGACCTTGAACGCCTCGATCGATCCGAACAGCTTGGCGATGCTATCCTCGTTGAAGCCGGCGCTCTTGGTAATGCTGTCGAGGAAACCGGTCAGACCCTTGGCGCGCAGCGCTGCGGCGTCGAACTCGATTCCGAGCCGCTTCGCTTCCTTCTTCGCGTCGCTGGTCGGCTTGTTGATGTTGGCGAGCGACGCGGCGAGTCCGCTGACGGTCTGCCGCGTGTCGATGCCCTTGGTCGTGACGGCAGCGATCGAAGCGAGCACCTCGTCGAACGCGATCCCCATCGCCTCCGCGCCAGGTGCCACACGGCCGATCTGCGACGCGAGCTCGCCGACGGTCGTCTTGCCTGCCTTGACCGCGACGAAGAACGCGTCGCTCACGTCGAGAGCGTCGAGGTTCTGCCTCGAGTACGTGTTCATGACATTGGTCAGTCCGTCGACCGCCGTCTCGACCTCGGTCACTCCTCCGATGGCGAGCTGGTTTGCCGTTTCGAGCAGCTTTGCCGCTTGCTCCGCTTCCCCGAAACCCGCACTGATCGTTTGGTAAAGTGCCTTCGCGTTCTCGGTGGCGTCCTTGCCGTACTCGGCAGCGAGTCCCTTGACGAGTCCCTTCATCTCCTTGACAGGGAATGTCGCCTCGTCGGTGAGCGTAGTCACCTCGGCCAGTGCCTTGTTGAGCTTGGACGACTCGGCGAGCGCGTCTTTCATTGGCTTGAGCAGTCCGAGTCCCGCGCCGACCATCGCCATGCCGCGCCCGATGCGCTGCATAGACACCTGCTGCCGCTTGGCGTCCGTCTCGGCTTTGTTGGCCATGCCGGAAAAGTTCTTGCCGACACGGTCGAAGACCTTGCTCGCAAGGTCCTTCGCGTAAATTCTGAAGCCAGCGCCAAACTCGTTCATCGCCATAGCGACGTCACCTTTTCTTGCCGAAAGCTGCTTTCCACTCGGCGCGTCGCTGGTCGATCGTCCAGTCGATCAACTCCGACACTTCATCCATCGGCAGCTCTAGCGTCTCCATGTAGCCGATGCGCGGTCCGGAGCCGAATAGCGGTTGCCACGATAGAAACCGCCGTATCTCCTTCACGTCGTCGGCGTCGAGTCCTCCGATCGGGACGATTTCCCCGTCTGTTTCCTCCGTGCCTGCCGGCGGCGCTTGGCGATTCCGCTGCCAGGGAGCAGCATGCCCGAAAAAGGGAGATCGAAGTCAAAGTACTCCTTGCAGCGTGGGCACTTGGCCTCGAGCGCCGTGTCAATGCCGCCTTCGACGACGTCGAAAGCCTCGCGCATCTCCTCGGCGTCCTCGCTGGTAAGTCCTTCGAACTTGTCGCCTCTGCCGCCGTCGAGCCAGTCCATGATCTCGTGCGGGCGCAGATCCTCCACCTCGACGATGCGGGAGCGCAGCGCGCACGCCATGTCTCGATCCTCGTGCTGCTCGAGCAGCGCGTTGTACGTCTGTTCGGTCTTGCCGAGCGCCATCGTGAACTTGACGACGCGGTTGTCGATCGTGACCTCGAACGGCCGTCCTTCGCGCACCGCCGCGACCGACTCCTCGGGCATCGGCACGCGCAAAAGATCGGTCTTCAAGTCGATCTCCCATCCGAAGCGGTGGCCACACGTCATGGCGGGGCAACGCAGGTCGGCCTCGAACACGTGGCCTTCCTTGTACGAGATGCACCGCAGGTCCACCATCGCCTGGAAGCGATCGGCGCGCGCCATGCTGTCCCACTTCGGTTTGCCTCCGACCGAGAGGAAATCGTACGGGCCAGCGTCGACGACGCCGACTGCGCACGCCGACAGGATGTCCGAGATCACCGAGTCGATGGTCACGCGCCGCTCCTTCATGGCGGCGGCGAGCAAGTTCTCCTCGGCCAGCTTGATCTGGCGGAATTCGATTTTTGCTTTGGACGGAAGCTCAAAAACTTCTTGGCGCATGGAAACCTCCTTCTGCTTCTGCACCCTAGATGTCGACCTATCTACAACCTAGTGGCAGGGCCGCGAATTCGACCCTGCCAGTTCATGCACGTGTTACGCGGGCACGCGCTCCCAGCGATCGCACTCGACGACGACCTGCTCGAGCCCCGTCTCGGACGCGTCGTTGTCCCAATCGCCCGCGCCGAACTCCTTGCACCAGGCGTCGTAGACGGTCCAGCGCTCGAGCTCCTCGCCCTTGCGGTCGAGCTGGACAATGTCGAAGTTGCGGTACAGGTCGGGGGTCACGAGGCCCGTGCCAGCGGCAGCGTCGAACGTGTCCATCATCCAGTTGTACAGGTCGAAGTCGTTCGTCTTGCCGCGGTCGAGCGTGATCGGCGGGAACTCGACCAGCCCCGGCGACTTGTGCGGGTTGAGCCTGCCACCTTCGCGGTAGGCGACGGTGTCGGCGTTGACGCGCAGTTCGCTGCACGTCTTGAACGCCGCGCGAGCGATGCCGTCGATCTCGATCACGAAACTGAACTTCTTGTACCAGTTGGTCGGCGTTCCCATCGGTATCCTCCTTCGCCGCGGGTGTTACGCCGCGAGTCTCACGGTCACTGCTGCTGCGGCTATGCCGCGCTGCCTTCCTCTAGTGCCCTCGTGTCCTGGGTCACGAGCACGACAATGTACTCGGCCGGCTTGTTCGTCGCGAGTCCGATCCGTAGCGTCAGGATTCCGGCGAACTCGTTGGCGGTCGGGTTGAGCTGGTCGCTGACGTCGACGAAGAACGCTTCGTCCGCGTTCGTGCTGCGGAACGCGCTTTTGTTCATCTCCTGCACGAGGAACACGGTGACGACGCGCTTGACCTGCCGCCGCGTCTCCTTGTTGTTGTGGCGGTGCTTGAAGATGATCATCGAGTCCGCGATCGTCTGCTCGATGAAGATCACGCCGCGCCGCTCGCCGACGTTCGGGAAGTTGCCGTTCGACTTGAGCGTGCGCCCGCCGTCGATGTGCCAGGGCGTTCCCGGAAGTCGCGTGATCGGGTTGATGCGCTTCGGGTAGACGAGGTCACGCTTGCGCTCGTCTTCCACCTCGTGCACCGACGAGCCGCTCGGGTCGTCCTCGACGCCGAGCACGCCACGCAGCACGCCCCAGTTGCCGCCGATGCCTGCGGGCGACTCGTAGATCCCTCCGATGCGCTGGTCGTTGGCCGCGTACTTGCCCGCGATCCACCCCGACGGTGCGACGGTGATCGCTTCGTCCGAGCCGAACACGCTGGTTTGCGGGTTCGTGATCTTGAGCCACGGCCAGTAGATCGCGCCGAACTCGGAGTAACCCAGAATCGCCGCCGTCGTCTCGACGTAGGTCACGACCTGCGCGGCGGTCTGTTGCGGCGGGCAGTCGAGCACGCAGAACATCGACCCGTTGCGGTGGATCTCCGCGTAGTCGAGCATGCCCTTGTGGACGGCGGGCGTGTAGATGCCCGGCACGATCAAGATGCGTCCCGACTTGACGACGTCGAAGCAGTAGAGGCCCGTCGGCCCTGCCTGGTTGCCGAGGTAGTCGGTATCGACCAGCCCGACGAGTCCGTCGTCACCGCCGACGAGTGCGGCGCTCGTGCCGTTGGCGGGGCGCTTGAGCAGCGCGACGTACGGCAGGAGCTGGTCGGTCACGGCGACGAGGTCGCTGCCATAGTTGACATTGTTCACGCGCGTTTCGATCCAGTCGTCGCTGCTGCTGTCCATCGTGACGTTCGGGAACGTCTCCTTCACCGCGCCGTCTTTCAGCACCTTGAAGTTGAACTGCGCGGCTTCGCCGTTGGTTGCGTTCTCGACCTGGATCGTGATCGCGTCGGTGTAGCTGCCGGGCGTCTTTCCCTCGACGAGCAGCGTGTTTTCCGGCGTCGAGTCGGTGCCGACGTGCGGCAGGTAGTCGAGGCCGAAGTCGACGGTCGACGTTCCCTGCAACTGGATCGACTCTCCCGATCCGGTGCCGACCGTCTCGACGGTGAGCGTGCCGGTGACGTTCACGGTGACGTCGACGGCGTTCGGCCCCGCGTGCGCGGCCTCGATGAGCGCCTCGGCCTCGAGTCCGGTCACGGCCGCGATGTTGCCGACGTTGCCACCGCCGGGATAGACGGCGGGCGCGAAGCCGATGATCGGCACCGCTGTTCCGCCGACGACCTCGAGCGAGTAGTCGGTGCCCGCTCCGTCCGTTTCGACTTCGAGTCCGTACGGACCGGGAGCCACGCCGGTCAGCTTGCACTTTGCGTTGACGATGTCGCTGTTGATGCGATGTGCGACCTCGAGCGCGGTCGCCGCGCCTGGCGCGACGAAGTCGGTCGGCAGGAACGTTACGACCTGCAACACGCCGTTGATGCGCAGCTGCAGATCTTCGCCGCCGAGGAGCGCGAACGGCTCGGTTGCGGGCGCGCTGTTGAAGCTCGCCGGCGTGCCGTTGAACGTCGTGGCGATGCTGCCACCGCCTGCGTCGATGTCGATGTGATCGCCGTCGCTCATCGGGAACGGCCCGATCTCGGTGCCGGGTCCGACGACTGCTGGCGTCGCAGCGGTGCCGCTCGTCTGCAACGTGGTCGAGCCCTTGGCGGCGGTGTACGTGGTCGGATCGGTCAGGTCGGTGAAGTGACAGGTCCTGCTCACCCACGCGAAGCTGCCACCCTGGCCGAAGAAACCGTACATCGCGATCGCGACGGGCGAATCGAGCGTGAAGCCGCCATACACGCGGGTGTACTCGTCGAACGAGGTCAGCAGCGTGCGGTCGGCGATCGGTCCGCGCTCGGTGATTCCGCAAGCGAGGAGCACGGCGCTCGGCAACGCGGTGATCGCCGGGATGTTCGGCTCCTCCTCCAGAATGACGACTTTCGATGCAAGAAGCTCAGTCGATGCCATCTTTTTCCTCCATGTTCACACGGTTTCCGGGTGTCGTTTGTGGTTTGCTACTTCTTCTTGCTCTTGTCGTCTTGTCGGTGGCGTACCTCGGTTCGTCCTTCTTGTTCTTTGGCGCGGCCTTCTTTGGCTCAGCCTTGGTCGGCGCGGCAAGGATCGCGATCTCCTTTTTGGCGAGCGCGCGCTTGATGTCGGGTGCTTCGCACACCGCGCCTGGCAGCGGAGCGGTGCGCCTGAGCGCCGGCACGTGGACGGACGCGGGCGAGCCGTTGCGACAGAGGCAGCGGCCACCCTTCACACAGACGATCTGGTGCGGCAGCACGAAGATTTTCATCTGCTTGGTCAGGTTGCGGATTATGACTTGTCGCATCGTTTTCCTCCTACGGGCCTGTCGGTTCGGTCGGTTGCACCTGCGCGACAGGCTCGCCGTCGTTGCCGGTGATCAACCATCCACGTTGAACGATCGTACCAGCTTCTTCGTCGACATGCACGCCGCGGATGACTACGCCCGCCGTGGCTACGAACAGGTCGCTCTCGTTGGCCTCGTTGTCCTCGACGGTCGGCTGGAACGGCCACAGCATGTCGATTTCAAAATCCTTGTGCGGCCCCGCCGGATCGGTCGGATCGTCTGGAACGCGGACGACGATTACGTCGCGGAACATGAGCATCACCGACTGCGCCATGCTGAACAGGTGCCTCGAACTGTCTGCGTATAGGTAGACGTCGAAGTCGACGTCGACCGTCACCGGGAAGCGCCGCCGCATCCACATGGTCGGGTCGATGCTGTCCTGCTCTATTTCCTCGCGGTTGATGCTGTAAAAACGATTGACGGCTGTTCTCGGGCCTACGAGGTGCACAGCAGGAGCTGCGGCGCGGAGGCGCTGATCGTCGAGCGCAGCGGTCGCTGCGTCGCGGCTGACGGTGACGAAGGTCTTGTCGGTGACGTGTCGTCTGAACAAGTGCTGAAACTCACGGATGACGCGCTGGAGATAGCTCTCTGTCGACAGGCTGTGCCGATCAATTTGGTAGGCGTCCGCGAGTGTTGCGTTCTCCCCTGGGATCTCGACGCCGCTGTCGTCGAGGTTGGCGACGCGCACGTCGAGCGCGAGCGGGAAAGGCACGTCGTACGCGCCTCTCCACTGAGGCACGCGAGCGAGGATCAATCCGTCGCTCGCAGTGTACGCCCATTCGGACTCGACGCCCTCGAATTTGACGGACACGGTCTTCGGCTGCGGGCCTCCGAGGTAGCCGGTCGGCGGTGGCGGTGGCGGCAGACGAAAGCCCGAACCCTCGACGCGGATGATGTTGTCGCCGCGAGTCGATCCGCTGCTTGGGTTCGCCCCTGCTATGGTCGGCACCGTCATATGATCTTCCAGCTCACATTGCCCTTCTTGGTGTAGGTCGCTCTCACCTCACCCTTGAACGGCTTTCCTTTGGTCGAGTCGGTCAGCGTAAATTTCTTCATCCCCGACTTGTACGGCTCCTCGAGTCCCACCATCGCCACGACGTGGATCATCAGGCGCTTGTTCGTGTCCTTCTTCCACTGGTCGAACGCGGGGCGCAGGTACGGCCTCGCCGGTATCCTGCCGTCCTTCGTTCCGAACTCATGCACCTCGGCGATGTTGGCGATCGGCTGTCCGCTCGTTTTGTCGATGTGCATCTTGTGAACGCCGACGAAGTAGGCGCTTCCGAAAAGGCGGACGACAGTTATGCTCCGAATCAGATCGCCCTTGTCGATAAGCGCCTTGCTCGACTTCTTGCGCTTCTTGGTCGACGCGGCGAGCGGCTGAAACTTTTTTCCAGCTGGAGCCTGTCGACGAATCCCCATGACGATCATGCGGCGCAGTATATGCGCCTCCGTGCCCGCTGCTTTGAGGACCGCCGACGGCAACGCCTTCTTGATGCCTTCGAGCTTGAGCAGCGAGGCGTGCGCGTCCTCGATCTCTATCTTGAGACCAATCGAGGTCTGCGCTGGTACGGCCGACGTCATGTGCTCCTTTTCTCCGGCGTGCCTTTCCGGTCGTAGTTGCAGTACAGGTACAGCAGGTTCGTCTTCGGCGTGCCGAACGCGTTGAGGCCGTAGCCAGCGCGGCTCATGCCGTCGACGAACATGCCGGGCGGATCGTCGAAGCGTTCTTCGAGGTTGCCCTTGACGTCGTGAAGCTCGACCACCTTGTCGCCCGCCTTGAACAGCGGCTGGCGGTCGGTGTCGAGCAAGCCGAGCTTCTCGAGCTCTGGCCAGTGAAGCACGACGACGATGTCGCAGTCGACGTCCTCTCCCGCCCGCGTGAACTGCGGGTTTCCCCACTCCTTGCGTCGGTCGAGCTGACAGTGCAGCTGGTCGATGGGATGATAGCGGCGCGATGACGATCCGAGCAGACTGCCGTCGTCGACTGGCAGCGGCTCATGGAAGTCGGGGTCGTAGCCGCCGCCAGGGACAGCCGCGGTCGCTGCGGTGTCTAGTCGCGCGATGCCGACGAGAAACTGCTGTATCAGTCGCCCGCGCATCAGACCACCTTGCAGTCGAACGGCGCGGCGTACATCTGCAAGGTCTTGTCGACCTCGATGTCGCCGGTCAGTCCGTAGCTCGCGTCGGCCGTCGAGGGGCTCGCGAGCGTGTAGGATTGATCGCGAGTCTTTTCACCGGTCACCTTGCTGCCAGCGACGAGCGCCGCCGCTTCGTCGAACGGCACCATCTTGAGGATCGCGAGCTTCGTGCATGCGCGCTTGATGGCGGCCGGCGTCTCGCCGTAGTCCAAAGGCACCTGGCTTCCGACGACCGTCTCGCCGGTGTGTCCGTCGAATGAGAGATCGGTGTAGCCGAAAATCCCGCCGACGCGTATCGACTTGCGCGCTTTCGGGAAGCGTCCACCACCGTAGAGGCGCTGCACGTCGACCGGGATGCGCGCGTCTCCCCACGCGATGCGCGGGTTAGCGCGGTCGTCGGGGTTGACGATGCCGTGCGTCAAGTGGCGGTTGTAGATTTCGAATTCCGCGACCTCGAGCAGCTGCTCGTCGACCTCGATCGACTGCACGGCGATGATCGGCACCTTCGGCCAGAGCGTATCGACGCCATTGCCGTCGAGCATCATCCAGCGGAAGCGCGGCTCGAACCACTGACGAGTGATCCGGTCGATGAGCTGTGTCGCTTGGACGATGGCGGCTCGGACGACGTCGCTCGGGTAGAGCGCTGCTGTGTACCCCTGCGCTCGAATGTCGCTCACCTTGCAGTAGCCCGCTGGCGATGTCGTTACCGACTCCACGGGACCACTGAGGCCAGAATCGGGGTTGTACGGGTACGCGCGGTACGGCTTGACGGCTCCGATCACGTACGTGTCTCGGAACACATAGTCGAACGTGTCTTTGCCGATCGGCGGGCAAGCGCTGTCGGGAGCAACGGCGGTCCAGTTGCCGGGCGTGTCCTCGCGCTCGACGCGCCACAGCTTGTAGCCTGCATCGAGCAGCGGGTTCGGCACGGGGTGTCGCCACCGCAAGATCAAGCTGTCGGCCATGACACCTCCTCGGTGTTCACTCCCCGTAGCTGCGCTTGCAGAGCTTCTTCAGCGTCCTGACGGACAAGTCGAATTGCAGCGCCTCGCTGTTTACGAAGTCGATCTGCAGCGCGTTCCATCGCCCCTCGGGGTTCTTCGCCGTCGGCGGATCGTCGAACGTGAACTTGTACTCGACTGCTCGTCCGCGCTTCCATTCGACCGCCTTGACGACCTTCATGCCTTGCATGTGCGCGTACGCTGCGAAGGCCATGTCGTTCGTCTCTTTAAACGCCGCATCACGCGTTTGTGTCCGTGTCATCCCTAACCCTCCACCTGTGCCGCTCGGCGCAGCTACTTCTTCTTCGATGACTTCCTCTTGCCCTTTTTCGAAGCTGGCCTCTTGCTGGCTGGCTTCTTGGCCTGGCGTCCGCTGTTCACCGTCGGTGCGGGCGACGACGCTGGCGACGCATTGTCGCCGGCACCGACGTCGTTTTCGGTGACGTCGTCATCGTCGTCGTCGTCGTCGTCGTCGAGCACGCCGACGGTGCGAGCGACGGGCTTCGGTCCGTCTTCGATGACGGGTGGAAGCGTCGGCTTGCCAGCGCGGGTTGCCGTCTCCGTCTCGGTGCGGACGAAGTCCTCGATCTCGCCTCGCGAGTCGAAGGGCATGATCTCGAACTGCGGGAACTGTCGGAGCTCCTGCAGCTCCCTCTTGTCCTCGACGATCTTGATCGGGGAAGGCTGATTCGACACGCCCACGCGGTATTTCGTTCCGCTGTTCGCGCTTATGTAATCGCGCATGCCGTGCCCGATTTTCTTGTTGTGCGGCCTTAGTCTGACAGCAAAGATCATCTTCTGCCTCCTTTGAAGACCCCGGCGAGGGTTTCCTTCCGCCGGGTTCTCTCGTCTTCTACCTCGCCGACATCGCCTAGTAGCAGGCGAGGGTCAGCTTGAACTTCGTTCCGGCGAGGTTCGTGCCGTTGGGCACTTCCTGCCAGGTAGCGTGTCCGCCATCGCGCACGAACAGCTTGTCGTGGGCCTCGTCGTACCACGGCACGTACTGGCCGCACTCGAAGCCGACGATCGCTAGACCCGTGACGTCGATGCGCCCGCGCACGTTGGCGTCGGGCAACGAGGCCATTTCCGCCTGGAACTTGTCCTTGACGTCCTCGACGAAGTCGGGCGAGCCTCCGGTCGGGTAGGCGCTGTCGCCGTCGAACTCCATGTTGATGTAGAACAGCGGGGCGCTCGGCTTGAAGCCAGCGGCGGTCCCGAGTGTAATTGCTCCGATCGGCATTTCGATCTCCTTGTTTGTGAGCGGCCGCGCCGCTCGTTTCTCTTTCCGTTCCCTCGGCTGCTCGATCTAGTCGAGCCGATAGCCGATGTCGACGAGCGTGTCGGCGATCGGTGCCGCACCACCGCCAGCGACGTACGTGCGCGCGACGCTGATGAGGTCGCCTTGTGCAAACGTGACCGCCGCACCGAGCGCGGAGGTCTGCACGTTCGTGCCGGCGGCGTTGTCGAGCGTGATCGGCGCGGACAGGGCGCTGACGCCGTTGATCTGCACGTCGCAGTCCATCGACTCGCCCGCGTTCGCGCCGGTGCCTGCGACTGCCTGCGCGGTCGTGATCTGCCCCGCGGCGGGCGCGATCATGATCACGTCGTTTGCGGTCGCTGCGACGGCCTGCATGTGGCCGCGGCTGGCGTCGTCGGGGCCGATGATCCCCGCTTCGATGTTGTTGATCTCGGTCTGCATCTCGCGCACGAGGCGAGCGAGGTCGCGCTCGGTGTCGTCGGGCGTCGGCCCGACGTTGCGCTGACCCGAGAAATGGTCGAGAGCTATCAAGACGAGTGCCATCTTCGGTTCTCCTTTCAGCTACGGCAAAGCCGCAGCGGTCGCAGCTACTGCGTCTTGACGTTGATCACCTTCACCACCGCGTCCTCTTCCTCGTACACGAACCCGGCGCGAACGGTGGCGACCATGATCCACTCGCCGGTCGTGATGTCGCGGTCCGTCTCGATGCGGACCTTGCGCCACACGCCCCACACGGCGTTCTTCGGATCGGTGAGCAGGATGTTCGTGGTGTCCAAGCCGAGTCCGAGGTTGTCGGGGAACACCGGGATCGGCAGGATCGCTCGCCCGCCGTACCGGGTCGGCGCGTCGGCCTCGAGGAACTTGTCGCCGAGCACCGTCGCGCGGTCGGCGAGGTAGTCGCGATAGTCGGTTTCGGCGTCCTCGCTGGTCATGAAGCGCTGCTTCGTGCGGTTGCGGTTGTACTGCGAGGGCATGGCCTTGATCGCCTGCTTGAGCATGCCCTTGTGGATCGGCACGGTGCCACCGTTGACGACGTGCGAGGTCGCGGTTTTCAGCATGCCGTCGATGAGGTCGAGCACGGAGCCGGTCGCGCCGGCGGTGTCGCCGTTGACCGCCACGCGGTCCATGTCGAGCGCGACGTGCGCCGCCATCTTCTTCATGACGGTCTGCTTGAACTGGCCGCCCTCGATGTTGTCCTCGAGCACCTCGTCGTTGAGGCGGATCTCGCCCTTCATCAGATGGGTCGTCAGCGTGACCTGCTCCGTCGTCGGCCTGGTGCGGTCGGCCGCGGCGAGCGCGCTGCCGCTCACGCCAGGGTGCAGCACCCACCCGTCGATGCCGACCTTGTCGATCAGCTTGGTGTGGCTCTTGGTGCCGACCACCTGGATCATCTTGAGCACGACGGCCTCCTCGATGATCTTGAGAACGAACTTCTCGCTCTGTTCGTCCTGCAGGTAGCCGCCGTCGGCGATGAGATCGGCGACCTCCATGTCGGCCTTCGCCATGATGCTCTTGTTCGTAATCATCTCTTTCCTCCGTGAAGCTGTTGTCGTTCGGTTTCCTGCTACCCCGTCTGCTTTTTCGTGGCCTTCTGCGCGAGGTCACCACCCGACGCCCACAGCGGTCCGTCGTCGTCGTCGTCGCTCCTCTTCTTCTGTTGCTGCGCGACCATGCCGGTGACGAGCGCAGTCGGGCCACCGAGTCCCTTGCGGACCTTCGCCAGCTGCACCTTGAGCTTGTCGCGCTCCTTGCGGAGTTCGGCGTTCGCCTTGGCGAGCTGGTCGCGCTCCTTGGCCACGTTGTCGCGCTCCTTTTCGAGCGCGTCGCGGTCAGCCTTGGCAACGCGAAGGTCGGACTCGATCTCGCTCACCTTTTCGGTGAGCTGCTTCACGGACGGCGCGTTCCGTGTCGAATCGTCGACTTGCGCCTTCTGCGCGGTGTTGACCGTTGCGGCGGACGTGCTCACCCCGAGAGCGTCGGGCGACTCGAGCGCAAGGCTCACGAACATGTCGCCGACGCGCGAGCCGGCTTCGTCGAGCCAAGCGAGGGTGTCGACTGCTCCCTTGCTATTGGCTCCGTCTTCGGGGGCACTGTCATCGCCGTCGTCTTCGGTCTTATCCGCGATGCGGTCCTTCGCTTCTTGTACGGCCGTCTCATCCTTGCGGGCCATGGTGCCGCCGCACTTCGAGCAGGTCAGCTCGTTGCACTTGACGCCCGTCTCGTGCGGCTCCTCGTTGCCGCATTCGACGCAGACGCACACACCACCCGGCCCGAGTCCCGCCTCGTCGGCCTTGACCACCTGGAACTTCTTCTGGCGGTTGGCTCCCGCTGTGACCAGCGAAACGAACTGCGGCTCGATGTCGGTGAGCCTGTACACTTTCTCGTCGTCGGGCGTTCCGTTTGCCTTGGCGATCCTGACTCGCTTGTCGCTGCGCATCGGTCCCTCCTACGCCACTTCGAGCGGCACGCGGTTCGCGGTGCCGCCGATCGAATACGCGCCGAGGTCGCCAGCCTGGACGGCGTTCCAAAGGTCGTCGTTCACCACGCGAATGCCAAGCATCCACGAGCCTTCGAGGACGGTGTCGTCTCCGAGCTTGAACTCGCACGGTGCGACATAGCATTCGAGGACGCGCACATCCTCCTTGCCGATCGCTTTCCACGAGTGCATGAGATCGATCGCGCCGTAGTACTCCATCCAGACATGGCACGCTTTTCGCACGTCGCTCTTGGAGTAGACGTCGGCCTGCGTGTCGGGCTTGAACGGTGCTCCCTCGGTGCCGTCGGTCGGCTCGAGCACCATCGAGAGGACGAAGCGCTCCTCAGTCTCCTTGCCGTCGTCGGTTTTGTGCACCGTCGTCTTGGCGGAGTCGCAAAGCAGCGTGACGCCGTCTTTGAGGATCGCTCGGTTAATCTTGCGAATGGCTAGGTAGCTGTCGAGCGACTTCTCGTAGCTGGCCTTCGTTGCCTCCTCGTCCTGTTCGGCTTCGGCGATCTTGCCATAGACAGCCGCGATGCCGTCGGCGAGCGTCACGGTTCGGAACTCCGTAAACCACTTCGGGTCGAACTGGCGAAAGCGCAGTTGCGTGTCCGTCTCGTCGACGCCGTAGTTTCCGAACGTGTCGGAGTGCTCGTCGATCCAGGCCGTGGCCTCGTCGACGGTAAACGTATCCTTCGAGAACGTGATCGACTGAATCGCCCACGTACCGACGTCGCCGTCGGGCTTGCGATTGACCTCGGGCTTGCCGACCTCGGCGTTGACCTTGTACAGCGAATCGTCGTCGACGGGCCGCACTACGATCTCGCCGACGTGCTTGGCGAGGTCGCCGTTGGCGGGGTCGTACTTGGTCATGCCGGGGCCAGCCACCTCGGCGGCGTGCTGGTATAGCAGCGCAAGCAGCGTCTTGTCGTCACAGCCGAAGAACGAAGCCGGCACGCCGTCGCCCGCGTCCTTTTGCGCTGTGAAGATCCCGATCGTTCGTTCGCCCACGGTTCCCCCTGGTCTAGCGGCCCTTGCGGATCGCCCGGTAGTCGTCGGTGTCGCTTCCGCTGTTCGGCGAGATGTCGACGCCGGACAGCCAGTCGCCCTTGGCGGTGCCGCTTTCGCTGTTGTCGTCGCCCTTGTCGTCGCCCTTGTCGTCGCCCTTGTCGTCGTCGCCGGTGTCCTCGTCGCCATTGTCCTCGACGACGTAACCGCAGGACGGACAGGTCATCTTGCCGAGCATCAGCGCCCCGCACTTCAAACACTTCTCGGGCGGCTCGGCCTTTCCGGCGTCGTCGGCCTTGGCGGTGGCGATCTTCTCCAGCTCGGGCTTGACCTCATCGACGAGCTTGGACAACTCCTCGGCCTTGGCAAGCACGCCGACCGCGCCCTCGATCATCTCGCGCACCTCCCAGCCCGGCCACATCTCGTACAGCTCGTCACTGGTCAGTGTTCCTTCCTGCACCTTGGCCTTGATGGAGTTGAAGCACGCGATCACGGAATCGATCGCCTCCATCGCGAGCGCTGTCGTGACGGGCTTGTCGTCGTCCTTGCCGACGGCGTCGCTGTCGCCTGCGTCGTCTCCGGATTCGGCGTCGCTGTTGCCCGCGTCGTCGCCTGCGGTCGGATCGTCCGCAGCGCTCCCGTCGTGGACGCCGGTCGACGTGCGCCGGTCGAAAGACGCCTTGACGGTCTCGAGCAGCTCGTCGATCTTCGCCTCGACGGTTGCGATTCGGTCCTCGGCGCTGGCCTGCACCGCGATCTCGACGGCGACGTGGTCGTCGGCGCTGGTTTTGTTCTGCGCCTTGACGCTGTCGATGTTGCGCTTGAGCAGCGCGAGCCGCGCGGGGTCGAGGTTGTCGTTGAGAGCGGCTTGCTCGGCCTGGACGTGCTTCTGGAAGTCGGCGACCGTCATCGTCTCGAGCCGCGTCTTGCCGACGTCTACCTTGTCGGCGTCGGTCAGCGCGGTGATCGTCTTGCCGAGCTTGTCCAGCTCCGCCTTCTCGTCGTCGGTCGCTGTGCCTTCGGCGAGCTTGGCGGTCAGCTCGGTCTGACGCTTGAGGATCGCGAACATCTTTTCGTTGAGCATCACGCTTCTCCTTGGCTTGGTGAATACATTCCATCGTTGCGGGGCGGCTCGAACGTTCCTCCGTTTAGCTCCGCGCGCAACGCGTCAGGTAGCACGGCAAGTGCACGGCTGGTCGAATAGCCACACTCGTGGCGGAGCGTGCGAAACCACCCGCACAGAATCTCCGTGCGCCTGTCGATCTCCGTCTGCGTCTGCGCCTTTTCGCGGAACCTGCGACCCATCGTGCGCTCGTCGTCTTTGAACGATCGATCGAGCGTGGCGCAAATGACCTTGAACACCCGCACCGCGTCGGCAGGGTCTTTCACCAAGTCCATGAACGGATAGCCGTTCTCCACTTCACCAAAACGCTTCGGTACAATTATGTGCGCCATGACGATCTTGAAAGTAACAGTCGCCAAGCACGCGTGTCAATTATGTCTTGTTCACTGGTGACACTAGGTATCCGGCCTCACTCGATCCCGCCTGCTATAGAGTTGCTCTCGGCCTCCTCGCTTCTCGCTCGTCCGAGCGGCGGCGTGTCGCCTGCGACGTGGCCGATGCTCAACCCGAGCGCCGGCAGCAAAATCCGAAGCGCACCGACCACTCCTTCGTACCCTTGCCAGCCGTTCACGGTGTAGCGGTCGCTTTCGGATCGGAGGCGCAGCGACTTGAGATCCTGCCTTGCGAGGATCTTGTCTGCGACGTGTCGAGCGATCGCCTCGTGGCCGATGATCGGCTCGACGCGAGCCTCGCCGTCGTACAGCGTTCCGGTCCATGCCACGCGGACCACGACGACGCCGGTGTCGTCTTGTATCGGTATCTCGTAGCTCATGCGACGCCCTCGACGAAGCTGCCGTCGCTGACCGCGAGGAACAGCAGAAGCTGTCCGGGGACTCGCGCCCACTGGTTCGCGATCTCGAGAGGGTCTTGTCGTGCGATCCGCTGCGCTGCCATCGCCAAGAACTCACTCGGTCGTCCCCGGAATAGATGCGCGATTTCGTTTCGGGTGAAGCTGCGCCGCGCGTCGTACTGCTGCTCGAGCCACGCGCGGTCGTAGCCGCGGAGCGCTCCGTCGTGCTGGTCGAGCCACGGCCCGCGCAGCGCGAACAGACCGGGTCGGATCATGTGCAGCGTGCCCGGTAGCGCGAGACGGTTGCGCACGGTGTCGACGGCCTCGAGGTTTTTCCCCCACTGCTCGATGACGTGCGTGGCGGCGTGGACGAACTGCGGGAACGATTGCCGACTCATGTGCGGCACGACGACGAGGTTGCGCTTCGGGTAGTAGGTCGCTCGAGCGCCGGGCTTGATCCAGACCTCGGGAAGTGCCTGCAAACGAGCGTACTTGACGATCGGGTCGCTGTAGACGCCGAGCGCTCCGGCCCACAGTCCAACAGAGTCTGCTCGCGACAGTCCGTCGATGCCGGCCGTGTCTGCTTTCTCGATGACGATGTCGTCTGCGTCGACGCCATAGGTCTGGTGCGACCGTATGAACTCAAGCAGGAACGCTCCCGCCTCCTCTTGCGTGAGCGAGCGGTTCGCTTCGTTCTGCGCGTCGGCGGCGATGGCGACGTACTCGTCGCGCAGCTTGTCGATGCGAATGTCGAGCTGCGTCTCGAGGTCGAGGTCGTCGTTGTAGTAAGGGACGCTCCAGTTGTGCCTGCCGACCCACTCGTCGTCGACGATCATGCCGTTGCTGACCGCCATCGCGTAGACGGGCATGCGCTTGAACTCCTGGATCGTCGTGCCGCTGTCCTCGAGATATTTGTTGAACACCTCGCTTCTGTACGGCGGAAGCGTCCACCCAGCTTTAATCCAGTCGTTGTTTTCGTCGTATTTTGAGCTCATCAGAAAAGCTTCCTCAGTGCCTTCTCCTGGCTAACGTATCCGCGGGCTTCGTCCCACGTCAGATGCGTGCAGTCGTCCTTTCCGCCGATTACGATCCACTCCGTCTCGTAGTCGGTGCCCATGCCTGAAGCGAAGCCTCCGAAAATGCGTTCGCGAGGCACGTCGGCTTTCGACAGCACGCTCAAGCCGCTGTCCGCTGCGAACTCCTGAGCGACCTCGGGGCTGGTCGAAAACGAGCTCAGCGGCTGCTGCTCGAACACACCATGTTCGACGTTGCCGGTGAACGTCGCGTTCGAAGGGCCGTCGCTCTTTCTTCTGACGCCCTGCCCGCGAGTGAGCGGCAACGACTTGATTCCCTTTTTCTTCAACAGCTCTTGCGTCGTGTCGTACTGCGCCCGTGCATATTTCCGCATCCCGCGCATTAGCTTGTCGTAGTCGCGCCGGCTTTTCAGTTGGTGGACGACGTCTTGTTTCATTCCCTTGAGGGTGCTTTTCGGTAAGTCGAATTCTTCGGCGACGGCCAGCTGCATCAAATGCATTTTCTGATTGTGGTTTTTCGATGTTGCACCCCACGTGTTCGACAGTCTTTTCGACAGCTTGTACACGCTGCCCTTTGGCTCTTGCGCGACGCTCGACGCGGAGCTGCCGCCGAACGTGCTCGCGAGGTACTGGACGTCTGGGTCCTTGTAGCAGCGATCGACAATTGCGAACCGCCTGCGTTGCCTCGCCGCTTTTTTCGCCTCGTCGCTCATTGTGGGGATCGTCGCGCTAAAGCGTGTCGGCGGGGAGCCACCCGCCTCTGCCGCGATCTGCGCCGTCAGCCTGTCGGCCTTTTCGAACTGACTTCGATTCGCTTGCGTCCGTCGAAAGCCAGGCAGGTTGTTCTTCGGCTTCGGTGCTTTGGGCACCGTCTTCTCTTTGGCTCTCTGCCTGTATGCGCGATAACGCAGCTGCTTCTCGAGGTCGTCGTACTGGTCGGGGTCTACCTTCGTGAAGTACACGCTTGTCTTTCCGCTGCTCTTGTCGGTCCACTGGTACGCGAGCACCCCCGTCGACTTGTTGAGTTGGATGCCGTCGATCTTCGGGCTCGCCCCGCCGCCCTTTTTCAGATCGATCATCTGCTTGTTGTATTCCTTGAGAGTCTTCGGCTTGGTCTTCTCGGGCTTGATCTCCTTCGCCGGTGTTGCGCCCGGCTTGCGCGGCGTTGGATTGTCGATCGGCTTCTTCATCCCTGCGGCGACGGGCTTCTTCGGTGTCGGTATCGGCTTCACCGTGACGGGCCTCTGTTGTGGTTTTGGTTTCGGCGACGTGGGCGTCGGCTTCGGCGGCGGCTTGTGGTCCTCGGCGCTCGGCGTCGGCTCGGTGTGTGGCTCGTAATCGCCCGGCACCTGTACCATCTCGACGCGCGGTACGGTCATGCTGCGACAGTTGAAGTGGAACGGCGGCACGGTGACGCCAGCCTTGTTCAGGTCCTTCGTGCCCATGTGGCGCTTGAAGTCGCCACGGTCGTCGACGTTGCCTACACCGCTCCTCGTGATCGTCGCGACGTGCAGTTGTTTGCCGCTGACCACCACCTCACGCGGATGTCCCGTCTTGTGCGGGTTGCTCCACGCCGTGAGAAACGGCGCGGTGTCTTTGATGTCGGTCGGGTCGCTCAGGTTGTGCTGTGCAGTGAGCGCCGCGTCGGCCTCGCTGACCTCCACAATCGTGCCGTCGAGTGATCGGCAGACGTCGGTCGTGCGCTCGTCGAGCATGGCGACGATCTCGAGGTACGTGATTCCTGCTTGCTGATACGCCGACACCTCCGAGTAGCTGCGCGCCCTGCTGATTCCGGCTCGCGCGACGGTGCGGGCATAGTTGAAGCTCCACTTCCTGTAGATGTCTGGTAGCTTCTTGATCATCTGCCCGGCGATGACGTCGGAGCCAATCCCCTGCTTCAATCCCTCCTGCGCGATCTGCCCTGCCTGCTTCGAGAGGTAGTCGCTCGCCTGTCCCGAGCTGTTCCGAACGTACCAGCCGTTCATGTCGCCCATGCGCTCGACCGCAAGCTCGTCGACCTGGCGAAACGAGATCGCCGTCTGCGGAAAGTACGATTGCGCGAGGTAGGTCTGCGACGCGTCGTGCACGGTCTTGATCGCGACCTTGAAGTGCTCGGTCACTTGTGGTGCTGCCAAGCCAAGTCCTGAGTCGATTGCTGGTTGAATTCCTGACTTGACCTCGTGCACCAGGCTGGCGAGTTCGCCCTGATCAAGATTGTTGATGTTGAGCTCGAATATCTCCGCGTGCTCTTCGAGTTCGTTTTTCAACCGTGGCAGGATCTGGCCCGAGAGGTCGTGCGTCACCGTCGTCGCGAGCTTCTCTGCGAGCTTGCCGATATTGAGCGCGATCCTCGGGTTGAGGTTTTTCTCGATGAGCGTGCCGTCGTTCCGAATCTCCGAGGCGTCTCCGAGCCCGTCGCCCTGCGACCAGCGCAGAAGCTCGATCCGCTCGATGGCCTGCCAGAGCGTAAGGCGGGCGCGGCCGACGGCCCGGTAGAGCGTGCAGGGCAGGCCCTGTGCCTTGTGTACAGCCTCGAGCCGGGCGAGGAGCAGGGTCGAGGCGGACAGCCGTTCTGGTGGCGTATGGGCGGCTTGAGAAGCACCGCCGTTGGCGGGCGGCGATATGCTCAAAGCGTATCCCCTGGCGGAAGCTACGCGGAGGTCAGAACGAACGCCAATGGCGTAGTACGCCTTCGCGAGGTCGGTGCCGAGGTCGATGCGGGGCCACAACGAAGCGTAGCCGATCGCCGGTCTGCTGAACGGCTGCTTCGACACCGCTCACCTCAAGTCGTCGGAAAGCTTCGGTGCCTCCTTGACGCCGGCCTTGACCAGACGCTCGGGAATCGCACGTTGTGGGCGCTTCTTCGGCGGCTCGTTCAGCGCGGTCTGTCCCGCGTCGATGCTAAACCAGATCCCGCACTGCTTGCAGTTTCCGGATCCGCATTGAATCGGCTTCGCGATAGTGGGGCTCATGTCGTCGCCGACGACGGGTGCATGCGCGAACTGCATCGCCCCGCACGCAGGGCAACAGAGCACGACCGCTCCGCTCCTGTGCTTGATGATCTCGCCGGGCGCTGGCCGCGGTCGCTCTCCGAGTGTTGACTTGTCGATGACGCGCCACCGTCCTGTGAACAGCTCTTTCATGACGGCGGCAGCCCTTTCCCGAAGTACACCTCGAGCTTCTTGTCGATGGTCGGCACCAGGCCCGGGTCGATCGCTCGAATGATCGCCGAAAACCCTCGCATCCTGTCGGTGCCGTCTGCTGCGCCAGCGACAAGCTGTTTCGTCAGCGGCCACCCGATCCCGTTGTGTACGGGGTCGCTCTCGCCATAGACGAGCATCGTCGCGATCATGCTGCACGCTGCATGGAGCGCGCTCGCAACGGCCCGTTGCACCATCTTGGTCTTGATGTTCGTGAGCATGCCAAGCTCGAAACCGAATCCGAGGTCGGGGTCGGTGCTGGCGCGGTAGACAGCGCACTCCATTTCCTCGCCGTCCTTCGTGTACGTGCGCAGCGTGCCGTTATCCATCGACCAGAAGAATGTGATCTCCTCGATGCCGGGCGATGGCGGCGGCGGGTACACGGGCTGCGCGAGCTTGACGGTGTACGGGTCGATCGAGTCGGGAAGTTTAGCCGCCATCGGCCGCTCCATCCCCGAACGCGTCGGTCCGGTCGACGAGTGACACGTCGACGTCCATGCCGAAAGCCGCGAGCTCCTCTGTGACGACGTTCCGTACGCGGGCTTCGATGTTGGCGAGCCGCTTGACGAGGTCGGTCATTTCGCCGACCACATCCTCTTCGCCCGGCGGCGTGTTGGGCGCTCCGCCCGGCGCGAGTCCCGCGAGGGTCATCACCATCGGCTGCTGCGCCCACTCCTCCTGCACCTTGGCGAGCGGTCGGTTGAGCAGGTCCGAGAGCAGTTGTCGAATCTCGTACGGAAGTATGCCGCCCTGCGGGGCCGCGGCCTTGATGATCTCGACGACGTCCTCGACGCTGCGTGTCGGCGGCGAGTTGCTGACGAAGCGCGTGTACTTGATGCCAAGCTCGGGCAACAGGTACTTGTTCACGATCCAGTCGAAGTCGGCCCGCTCGGGCTGGAACACCTGCTGCTCGGCGAACTGCAGCGCGGCCATCGCTGTCGCGCGGTTGAGTGTCGACGGCGTGTAGCCACGCAGGATCGGGCTGAGACGGAACGACGCGCCGATGCGGTCGGCACCGCGCTCGTCGTACTTGGTGAACAGCGAGTCGTCCTCGTGCGCGTCGCGCAAACTCTGGAACTCCATCTCGGGCAACATGGTGCGTCCGTCGCTCGAGGTCTTGCCCATCGGCTTCGCCTGGACGATGAGGATCTTTCCTGCTCCCTCGCTGCCGCGCATCTCGGACGCGAGTCTCGACTCGACGCGCTCAATGATGTCGTTCGGGATGATCCCGCCGCTGACGAAAAGCAAGCCGTACGGGATCGCGTTGTCGCGCAGATAGAAGTAATTCGTTTCGTCGGCCTCGCGCCCGCCGAGCACCTGCAAAAGGTTTCCGATCCAGCGCGGCGGTGGGCACGGCGTCTTCGGGGAGTGCTGCGCGATCCATAGCAGCTCGTTCGCCGGTTGCGCCGACGGCCCCTCGTTGTCCTTCCGCTGCAGGTGCTTGATCGACTCGTAGGTCTTGCCGGTCGTTCGCGAGATAACGCGAGGGTAGCCGGGGGACGCGAAATAGACCTTTCGTTCTTGTACGATCTGCACGTAGACCGGAAAGCGCCGGCGAACCGTTATCTCGCGGTCCTCTGACAGAGGCGTGACGGGGTCGGCCTCGATGACCTCAATCAACTCGCCGGTGTCGTTGAGCGGGCGCACGGTGTATGCCGGGACGTACGACAGGCGCTTTAGGCGTCCGTAACCGTCGCGCTCCATTTCGATGCAGCCCCAGCCGTGGCTCTCGATGTCTTGCCGAACGATGCGGCGTAGCTTTGTGAACGACATCGTCGAGACGCAGTGCTCGAAAAACGAATCGAACAGAAACCCCTCGCGGCGAATCTGCATGTCGATCTCGTCGACCTTGTTCTGCACGACCTCGTCGGACACTTGCTCTTGCTCGTCGACTGTGTCGGGCGATTCCTGCGCATCGGACGGCGGTTCGAGTTCGTCGAGCTGCTGCTTGATGGCGTCGGCCTTGGCCTGCCACCTCGCGATGGTCTTCGCGGTGCGCTTCCTGGCCTTGGCGTCGTCGAGTTTGCCGGTGATCTCCTTGAGCTTGCCCGCGAGCTCGGCCTTCTCCTCTGCCTGCGCGAGAACGGCATCTTCGGCGTCGACCCACGCCTCGATGACGAGCGCCTGTCGTACCGCGTCGAACGCCTCTTCGCTCTCGAGGTCCTCCATCCACGACTCGGCCAGCGTACGCTGGTGCCCGTAGCCTTCGATATTCTGCACGTAGGCTGCGATATTTGGCGACAGGTGCGGCGACAGCTCGATGAACGCGAGCAGTGATTCGGGATCGTATTCTGGAGTGACGGCGTTCTGCTGGCCGAACATCTCCTCGGTCGACTGGATGGCGTCGATCGCTGTCGGCTCGTCGACGACGTTGCCTGTCAGTTCACGTGCCTTGGCGAGAATGTGCTTGCGCGTGAGCGTCTCGACGGGACGCCTCTCCCTTTTTTTTCGACGACGCGGCATCAGCTCTTGCCGTGATACCACAGCTCGGTCGTGGCACCTAACGCGCCGGCCGCGCTGACGTTGGCGCGCACGAAACTGTAGTGCGATCCGACGCTGCCCTGCCCGCTGGCCGCGAGCGCGACGATCGTTGTCCAGTTGCGGCGGTTCACGCTGCCTTCGAGGACAGCGGTAAAGGCCGCGCCACCATCGCGAATGAAATCGTACCCGGCGACGAGGTCGCTCGCCTGCACCTCCGCGCCGGTGCCGACGATGGCGTTGCCTGCTCCGTCGTTCGGGATCTCGATCTGCGCTGCGTTAGGCATGCCCATGAGCTGCCTCCTTTTCTCGCTGGCGAATCAGCCCGACGGCGGCGCGCAGTTGCATCCGTACCTGTGCGGGCTTCTCCTTGTTGTTTGCTTCCCTCTCGAGCTGCTCAATCGCGCGCTGCTGGTGCTCGACTGGTAGTCCGTCGATGTCGTCGGCCATCGTCTGCGCGAACGTTCCGTTGTCGAGCTGCTGCTGCACCTGCTCGAGTATCTCGTCCATCATGTCCTTCTTGACACCCCCCCTGCGAGTGACGCAGCGGCAGACGATCGGCACCTTGAGCTCCTCGCCGGGGTTCTCGGGGTCTTCGATCGTCTTGTACCCGCACCGGCCCGTGCCGTGACAACGCGCGCAACCCGGTTTCGCTAACGAGAGGTCAACGTCAGTCGCAAGTCGAAGGCGCGCCGCGTCGTTTGTTGGTTCGGTCATTCCGCCTCCTTTCCCCGCGCTGTCCACCAGCGCCACAGGCAGTAGTCGCAGCGAGCTGTCGGCGGGTTCGTCTCGGGATGCGTGCACCGCTTGCGTCCAGCGGCAACGCGCGGACCGCTGCCCTTTTCGATCTCGTTGTAGAGCGTCGAGACGTCGGCGGGCGAGAGGACGATGCACAGCGGCGGCAGGTACGGGTCGTGGACGATGGCGGGGACGACGAGCGCGGTGTCAATGGGCCCGTTCCCTCGTGTCGCTCGGATGCTGTGCTCGAGGCGGCGGTCGTCGATCTCGATCTCGCAGCCGCCGGGCAGGTCGATATACATGCCGAACGCTTCGCCCCACACCCGGTCGTCGAGCGCGGCGCGGTGCGGCTTGATGACAGCGTACGACTTGCCCTCGAGCGCTTCGAGATCCATCTTCGCTCCCTGCGAGGTCACAGTAGGTACTCGCGTTTTTCGGTGCCTCGTCCGATCGTGACGTCGATGCCATTTTCTCCGCCGTCCGCTCCCCAGTCAAGGAGATACTTGCGAACGGCGTGAAGCGCTTGGCTGAACGCGTCGACGAGGTCGTCGTGCTTGGCGAATGGAAAGTCGACAAGCTCGTCCACGAGCGAGCCGCGCCCTGGATTCCAGCCATCGCCGTCGGGGTCGAGCTTCTTGTCGAACACCACGGTGCCGTCCTCGAGTAGCGGCGTCACTCCTAGTAGCCGCTGCGCCTTGCTCAGGTTCTTCGGCTTGACCGGCTCGACGACGCCCGCCAGCTCGGGCGCTTCGTTGAGCACCCACTCGTCGACCGCCGCCTGGCTCGCCTTTTCGATCAACGCGCGAAACGGCTCGTACTTGCGAGCGTCACGAATGACGCGCCTGGCCTGTTCCTGCACGGTGGCACGGTAGCGGCTGGCGTTGATGATGTAGACCTTGCGCCGTGTCGCGTCGACAGCGACGACGACGTTCGCTGCGTAGTCCTGCTCGGCGCGTCCGCTCGGGGTGCCCGCTGTGTCGTAACTGGTGAAGAACACCATCTCTCCGAGACGTCCGACAAAGTTTTCGTCGGAGCGTAGGTCGGAGTATCGAATCCACGTCGGCTGCACGACCGCGTTCTCGATGTCGACGGCTTCGTTGCGAAACGCCCGGTTGAACTCGATGGAACCGATCTCTTTGTATCGCGCGTACAACGCCTCGGTGTTCCACTTCGCTGGCCAGAGCGCACCGAAATTTTTCGGCACGGCGTAGAACATCGTGCGGTACGCGTCGTTCGCCATCAGCCGATGCGACAAGTCGTCTTTGTGCCAGAGCGTGCAGATATACCAAATTTTCGAATCCGGCTCGAGCAGGTTCGTCCAGTCCGACGCCCACGCCTGCTTGATCTGCTCGCGCAACGCGGGGAACGATAACGCGTTGCGTCGGTCGACGACGTCGTCGGCGATGAGAATATCGCAACGCCCACCCGTTGCCGTCGAAGTGATCCCGACCGCCTCGACGCTTGCATCCTTGTGTCGGGCTGATCGCTCGACGACAACCTTGTGCTTGCTCCACTCACCGTGGTTAGACGGGCGGAGGTGCGGAAACACCTCGATCACGCGCGGATTGTAAAGGATGTGTTGCACGACCTCGTACAGCCGCTCTTTCGCGCGTCCGTCGCTGGCGCAAGCGATCTTGATGCGCACGTTCGGGTCGCGGCCTAGCTCGAACAGTGTGCGCCCGACGATTTGCGAGGTTTTGCCATGGTCGCGAGGTGCGATGATGAGAAGCCGGTCCTCGTTGTCCATCGCCGCGGCCCACTGGTCGTGGAACCACTGTTGCGCGAAGGGTACACCGGTCCGTTCGTCGTAAAAGCAATACTCCATGAACGCCGAAAAGTCGCGGCGGGCGAGTCGGCGCTGCAGCAAGGACATCGACGAAAGCTGCTCGACGAGTTCGTCGCGTACTGCCGGGACGATCCAGGCGTCGTCGAACCTCGGCAGGTGACGCACGCTCGGTGCGAAGTCGTGGTGCGTCGTCTCTTGCGGGACGGCGTTCACTGCGCCTTGAAGTGCTTCCCGCACTCGGGGCACTTGACGCGCTTCGACCTATCGGTCCAGTCGAACGTGAGCACCCGCCGAAGGTTGTCGATCTCGGCTTCGCTGAACGGCATAGTCAGCGCGAGCTTCTGCGCTCCGACGTTGTCCGCAAGATCCGCGAGGTGCTGCGCAAGCTTGAGCTTGTCGGCGACGAAGCGTGTCTCGTTCGTCTCGACCGCTATCCGCTTGGCTTCGGCGAAGACGAGGGCGGTCAGCTCGATGTCGGTCAATCTTGCCATTGAATACCTCGGGCTGTGGGGGGCTCGTCCCTGGCGGGTGCGGGCCTTGGATGTGCGGCTCTGAGGCGGGCGAGGGGAGCGAGGAACATCGGCCCTGGTCGATGTGGGGGGGGCATCGGGGCAAAGCCGCGGTCCTCACTCCCCTCGTGCGTCTCAGACTCTTCGTGTCTACCACAAGCGCCGACGGCCTGTCGAGTAGTTCAAGCTGCGCCCGGACGGCTTCGTGTTCTCGTGCGGTCATGGGTTTTGTCTCTCGAGCTTCTTCGCAAGGTACTCTTCTCCCGTGCGGAGCAGCCGCCACAGGTTGATGTGGCGGCCGTGCCGGTGTCCCTTCATGTGCCTGCAGCCGACGCGGCCCATGTCAGCGTGGTGCTTGAGGTAGTAGCAGACATCGTCTGCGCCGACGCCGGCGGCTTGCGCGAGGTGCGTCGTCGTCACCTCGAGCTTTCCCTGTTCGTGAAGCACGAGCAGTGTCTTCATCAGCGTTGCAGTTGTGTCCACGTTATCCTCCTGCGGCTCTGGCAAAGGGGGCGGAAACCGAATCTTTCGCGGCCCCTGGCTGCCGTCAATTGTACGGCTCGGTGTTCTCCTGCCCGGGCGATCCATCCGAGTCTACCGAACGATCTTCGCATTCCGCGAGGTCGTCGGCGTCCTGCTTTTCGATGCCGTCGTCGAGGTCGTCGATCATGTCGATGATCGTCGCGAACGCTTCGTTCGTCTCGTCGTCATTGAGCCGCTGGTCGCGCGCGTGCTTGAGCACGTTCCGTGCGAGGTCCAGCAGCTCGTGCGTCGGCTTGCCAAGGAGTGCCTCACCGAGGTTCGGCCCCTCGTCCTCGTCGACGTATGGTTCCTCTGCTTCCCACGTCGCACAGCTCGTCTCCGTCTCGTAAAGGTCGATGCGCACCACGTCGACGTCCGCGCGGATGCCGTCGAGGTTCTTCTGCACCAAGCCAGCGAGCAGCCCCGCCAGGTACTCGGCCGTCGGCTCCTCGGTCGTCGGGACAACGCGCAACCCGTAGCCGTCGGCGTCGAGCGGGGTGTCGCGCAGCAAGCCGCACAGATCGTCGTCCTCGTGGAGCATGACCGCGTGGTCGAATGGCGTCGTGTCAACGATCCTGCCGTCGTCGTAAAGCTCGCCTCTGAACAGTACGCCCTCGACGGCCTGCTTGAGCGTCTTGAAGTCTACGACCATGCCTGTCGCTGGCCCACTGGTCTTGCGGTCGCCCGCGACGTGGACGGTCAGTGCGTAGCTGTGGCCGTGGAGGTTGCGGCACGCGCCTTCGTGAAACCGCAAACGGTGTGAAGTTTCGAAGGTAAACCGTTTCGAAATAGTCTGCATCTTCAACCCCTTGCCTGCCAAACGATGCGCGGTTAGTCCCGCGCTCGTTTGCTACCTGTCGCCGTTGCCGGCGTTGTTCGCCGAGCGGTCATGATCTGGCACACGCCCGGTCAGGGCGTGCTGCAGCAGCTCCTCGTCGGTGTAGTTCGCAAAGCGGCCGGTCGCGTCGGCCACTCCGATCTTCGAGTCGTATCCGCCGCGCAGGAACTGCTCGGTCCTCACCATCCGGTCGACGAGCTTGCCGAGCGAGCCAAGTCCGAGCTTCACCGGCGCACGTGGCGGCTCGCCGCGCGTCGCCGGGCTTCCCTTCTTCCACTCCTCGAGTCGTGCGCGGTAGTCGTCGACACGCGCTTTCAGGTCGTCCTGTAAAAGCACGCCCTCGCCCTCTGCGAGGTTGAGAATCGCGTCGACGAGCTTGATCCTCATCTTCGCCGCCTTCGCGGCGGTCATGTCCTCTTCCTGCTGGCGAGAACGCTCGGCTCGCAAGAACCTCGCGCGAATCGGCTCCATCGCGAAGTCGGGCGCGCCGGGTCCAGTGACGTAGTGCGTGGCGGTGTCGTAGCTCACACCGGCGGCCCTGGCAACGTGGGCGACAGACTGCCGCTCCTTGTACGCCTGATACATCGCGTTGTAGGTCGACGGCGCGATGCGGGGCGGCTGCTTGACCTTTTTCGGCTTGACCTTTTTCGTTTTGGCCTTGCGCTTGGCGGGCGGCGGTTTTTTCGGCGCGGCTTTGGTCCGGCTGTTTTTGGCGGGCTTGCGACCGCTGTTCGTTACTTTGGTCATTCCGCCAGCGCCTCCGCGAGCGCGTCGAGCACCATGCTTCTCGCCCACTCGTCGTCGCCTCTCGCTCGTATGAGCAGCGTTTCTCGGACGAACTCGGCGACTGTCGTCTGCCTGTCGTTGGCGGCTTGTCGTAGCAACTGCTTCTCCTGCTTGGTCAACCTGATTTCGAGCCGTGCTTCTCGCGCCCTTCCTCGTACAGACATATCGCGCATAGTCTGTACGGGTCTGCGAGGTGTCAAGGTTCCCGTGCGAGGCTCGTGCTATTCTCCCGGCGAGAACTTCCAGTTCGAGATCCACCCGCCACAGCGTTCGCAGAACCTCGTCTCGCTCGCAAAGCTGCACCTGGTGCACACGTAGGTCTTCACGCCTAGTGCCAACCTGAGCTTTCTCATCGCCGACATCTCCAAGATTCTGACTCGCTCCTTCGTGATCGTCCTGCGCTGCTGCTGGTCTGGCCCGAGTAGACCCTCGCCCGTCTTCTCCAGCGTCTTCGGCTCGTCGCCGTCTAGGCCGTAGCGCCTCACCAGTATCTCGATCTCGCGCAGGGACAGCCTGGCTCGTCGCCGTCCGCTCAGCGCCAGCTTCAAGTCCAAAAGATCGTCGTCTTGAGTCGCAGCCGCGCTCAACGAGTACTGGCCCACCATGGCCACGGCGATGTCCCGGCCTGCCTTCATCCTTCCTGGCGCTTTCCCGCGGGCGAAAACAGATCGCCCTGCCCGTGGCGGTCGAACCTGTAAATCGTAACCACCTCGCCATTGGTCGACAGCGGCGATCCGTCCGGCTGCTCCCCGTCAAGTCTCACGTCCACGGACGGTAGTGGTCCGCGGCCCTGCGCCTGGCGCGCCTCGTCCATCCCTTGAAGAGCACGCTGGTCGCCGGCCAGCGTCGGCGTCCCGCGCCCGAGCAACAACCGATGGGCCGGTGTCTGGTAGACAGCCCACGGAGCGAACAGCGCGAGGTTGACCGCGCAGGCGTCCACCATGGTGGCGTCGATGTCGACGCCCCACAGGTTGATCGAGTAGTTGCTCGCCGCGAGCAGCATCCGTCCCGTTCCGACGCACGGGTCGCAGACCGATGCGAGCCGACCATCGCGCCCGTCCGGCAGCGTGTCGCCGACGTCGGCCACGACCATCTGCGCCATGCAAGTGCAGACGTTCATCGGCGTCGGATAAAAGGCGTTGGGATTCCAGCCTTTGCCGTGCCGCTCCGACAGCAGGAAACCGAGTACGTCGGCGTCCGCGGCTTGTAGTCGGCCGAGCTGAAGCTCGCGGTACAGCAGTTCATTCCACTCCTCGGGCGCACGGTCCTGGCACCCAACGCTCAGTCCCCACGCCAGCCAGCGCACCAGGAACGTCAGCGACTCCCAGCCACCGCGCATCTCGTCGACGAGCGACTGAACGTGCCGCCGCGCTCCGTCCGCCGACAGCGGCGGTCCCGGCAACATCGTCGGCAGCCCGTCACGCACCGTTGTGTCGGCGACCTCGCGGAACTCGATCTGCGGGATCGGCCCGGCGGGGAGCTCGCCGGCATCCGCTGCGTCCAGCCACCATGCATGCCGTCCGTGGCCGAAGACGTCGTCGCCTTCGAGCAGGTACGGCACGAGCCAACCGCGCCGCGTCGTCGGGTGCGGTGCCGCTTCTGTCTCGCTCATCTTTTCGGCTCTCCTGTTGCGTTCCAGTAGAAGTCGATGACGTCGGGATCTACCGCGGCCTCTTCTGCTGTGATCTTGCGAGCGCCGCACGACGGGTGGCAATACTAGAATTCATAATCCGGCACTGTCAACCCTCGCAAGAATCGACCGAGCGCCCAAGACCTCGCTTGCCCGGTGATATTCTGCCCGCTGCGGTACGGGTTCCCCGTTCCGGATTTCGTTACCGCGATGTCGCCGATCTCCATCTCACTCAATCTCCTCTTGCAGCGTGTCCATGCACTCCTCGACATAGTTACGAATCGCTTTCATGCGCTGAAAAGATTCTTCCAGCGGCACGCTTGTGTCGTCGTACACCCTGTCGATGGCGCTGCGTACTCCCCACAAGGATCGATGGTCGATGCCTTCGTCTCTTACCCCCATTTAACCCTCCTCTTTTGTCGAGCGGCACCCTCGGGCTGCGTCACGCACTCCAGACATCGTGTCAAACGCCGTGTTCGCTTCCTGGACCAGCCGAACGAGGATTTCGCGGAGCATTGCTGCTTCGGCTTCGGCGGCGTCGGTGGCCAGAACATTGGACTCGATGGCGGCGCGCATCCTCTTGTTTTCCGCAATCACCGTTCGAAGCCGGGCGACGCCGTGCTCGAACTGCTCGTCCCCTGCCGGGCCGGCCGCGACGCCGAGCAACTCCTCGACCTCGCGGCACAGCGCCACCTTCTCGTCGGCTCGGTGGCGCGCGGTCATGAGTTCCGCGTCCTTGTCGCGCAACAGGTCGCGAAGGCGGTCGATCTCGGCCTCGGCCAGCCCGCGTGCGCGAGCCTCCTCACCGAGGGCCTTGATGGCCTCGTCGCGTTCGGCCCGAACCTGCTCAAACATCTTCTTGTGAACCAAACCAGTCGGACGGTTATCTCGTGTGTCGCTCATTTCTTCCCCTCAATGTCGATGTTCGGCTGCCCGTCCTCGGTGACAAGCGGCGGGTGCGGGCCAGCCAGCGCCCTACGTTCAAGTCCGGTCGCGGTTTCATTTGCCATCTCCAACCCGTAGAACGACCTGCTTCCGCGCCGACTCCCACAGCACCTCGACGAGACGCTGTGCCTGTCCCACGACATCGTAGCCTGTGCCGCCACACCACGGGCAATCGTTGATCTCGTCGCCCGGCAGCCCGACGTATCGCCCGGTCCCGCTGCACTGTTCGCACTGCGGCGTCGGTGCGATGCCCAAATGTGGAAACACGAGTAGGTGAGCAATTTTCAGCGTTTCCTTCTCGCGAGTGAGCCGACACGATGCCGTGACCTCGGCGTATCCGCTTACCTCGCCGCAAATCTCGTCACGCCCCGGCTGGACCGTAGCGTGGAACTCGTACTCACCAAACCGTTGCTCGGTGCCGATCATGTCGTAATCGTCTCGCTCCCATTCAATCATCGCCAGTGTCTCCCTTCGTCTATCTCCGTCGCGGTTTGTTCGAGAATTCCGGCCTGCGACTCCCACAGCCGCGCATCACCGATGTTCTGCGAAGAATCGGCGCGAAGACGCTGCGCGTGGCCCATGCAATCGGTCGCCTTGCGGCGCAGGTACCACGCAATTGCGGCCGTGGTGCTGGCTACGTCGTTTCTCGGTGCAGCGCACATCTCAGCCAGCACAGCGTCGCGGCCAGCCAGAGCCTTCTTGAAAATTTCATCATTGCTCATCCCTTATCTCCCAGTCGATGTTCGGCTGCCCGTCCTCGGTGACAAGCGGCGGGTGCGGGCCAACCTGG
>CAZPXQ010000009.1:0-84123 GCA_964590595.1 uncultured Sphingomonadales bacterium
AACCAGCGACCCAGCGGTTAACAGCCGCTTGCTCTACCAACTGAGCTACCGGGGATCGGCAGCGCGGCGCGATTGCCGCGTGGCGAATTGGCGTGCCTTATATCAGCCGTCCGCCGGCCTGCCAACACGCAATTTGCGGCTTTTTTGCATATTTAATGGGCGGATGGGGCGGCTGCCAGCATCATCGCGGCGGCCTTTTCCGCGATCATGATGGTCGGCGCGTTGGTGTTGCCGGATGTGATGGTTGGCATCACCGAAGCGTCGGCAATGCGCAGGCCGGCAAGGCCATGAACGCGCAATTGCGGGTCGACCACGGCCTGCGGGCCGGTGCCCATGGCGGCGGTGCCGACGGGGTGAAAAATCGTCGTGCCGATTGCGCCGGCGGCCGTGGCCAAGTCTTCATCGCTGGTAAGGTCGGGGCCGGGCTTATATTCGCGCGGGGCAAATGGCGCCAAAGGTGCTTGGGCGACGATGTGCCGGGTCACCCGGATGGCGGCTGCGGCGGTGCTGCGGTCATTTTCGGTCGACAAATAGCGCGGCTGGATCAGCGGTGCGGCGTCGACCGCCGGACCGGCGATATGGACAGTGCCGCGACTTTGTGGCCGCAAATGGCAGACGCTGGCGGTAAAGGCGTCAAAATCGTGCAGCGGCGCGCCGAACCGATCCAAGCTCAAGGGCTGGACATGATATTGCAGGTCGGGGGTTGCAAGCCCAGGGCGAGAACGAACAAAAGCGCCCAATTGGCTGGGCGCCATCGCCAGTGGGCCGCTGCGCTTGAACAGATATTCCAGCGCCATCGCCGCCTTGCCGGGCAGGCCGCGAGCGCGGCTGTTCAGTGTTGGCGTGTTGCTGACTTGCCAGACGCAACGGATTTGCAAATGATCTTGCAGGTTTTCACCCACCCCAGGCAGATGATGCGTCACCGGCAAGCCAAGCGCCCGCAGCCGCGCGCCATCGCCGATGCCGGAGCGCTCCAGCACCATGGGCGTGGCCACCGCGCCGGCGGCGAGCACCACTTCGCCAGCCGCGACATGATGACGACGGCCGCCCCGCATATAATCCACCCCGGTCACCCGGCGACCGTCCAGCCGCAAGCGTTCGACCAGCGCGCCGGTGACAATGCGCAGATTGGGCCGCTGCCTTGCCGGGGCCAAGAACGCCCGCGCCGCGTTCAAGCGCACGCCGCGCCGCTGATTGACTTTGAAATAGCCGACGCCTTCATTGTCGCCGCGATTGAAATCGTCGCTAGCCGGCACGCCAGCAGCGATCATGGCATCGCGCACCGCGTCCAATAATGGCCAATGCAGGCGTTGCGCTTCCACCCGCCATTCGCCGCCGGCGCCATGAAAAGCGTCGGCGCCGGCAAAATAATCTTCCGACTTCTTGAAATAGGGCAAGACATCGTCCCAGCCCCAGCCAACATTACCGGCCTGGCGCCAGCCATCATAGTCGGCGGCTTGGCCGCGCATGTAGATCATGCCATTGATCGATGAACAGCCGCCCAACACGCGGCCGCGCGGGTAAGCCAAGGTGCGCCCATCAAGGCCGGTTTCCGCCTGGGTTTGCCAACACCAATCCGTGCGCGGATTGCCAATGCAAAATAAATAGCCGACCGGAATATGGATCCAGGGATGCCAGTCGCGGGGTCCGGCTTCCAGCAGCAACACCCGGCGCTCGGTTTGGGCGCTCAGCCGGTTGGCCAGCACGCAACCGGCGGTGCCACCGCCGATGATGATGAAATCATAAAATTGGCCCGCTTGATCCATGCCGCCGATATACACCGGCTTGACGGGCTTGTCTGCGGCCATTGGCGGCTTGGCGGGGCTGGGGAAAAATCGCAAGTTTTGGAGGCGCGGACCGGAATCGAACCGGTGTACAAGGATTTGCAGTCCTCTGCGTAGCCACTCCGCCACCGCGCCATGAAGCTGAAGCGCAAGCCTAATATAGGCTTCTGTTGCGGCATGCAAGGTCGTTGGCCTGGCGATTGGGTTTGCGTGTCGTGGTAATTGCCACGGCCATCGCCCTGCATTATAAAGCCTCGGCATTTTGCCGTGAACGGAGCGCCAGGGCGGCCGGCGTCGCGCGGCCCATGATCACAAGGGTTTAAGATGGACGATTGGACAACCCCCAGGACGGCGATGATCGCCGGCCAAATCAAGCCGAACCGGGTGTCAGACCCGCGCCTTTTGGGCGTTTTGGGTCAAATCCCGCGTGAAAAATTCGTGCCCAAGGCATTGCGCGGCGTTGCCTATGTCGATGAAGACATTGAAATCGCACCGGGGCGCTATTTGATGGAGCCGATGGTGTTTGCCCGGCTGCTGGCGGCCGCAGAGGTGCGGGCCGACGATCTGGTGCTCGATCTGGCTTGCGGTACTGGCTATTCAACGGCGGTATTGGCGCAATTGGCGGGCGCGGTCATCGCGGTGGAGGAAGACGCCGACCTGGCCCGCGCGGCGTCGGACGCGCTGGCGGCCTTGGAACTGGGCAATGCCAGTGTGGTCACCGCACCGCTGGCGCAGGGCTATGCCAAGGATGCGCCTTATGATCTGATCTTCGTCAATGGCGCCATGGATCATATCCCCGACACATTGATTGACCAACTTGCCGATGGCGGCCGGATGGTGGCGGTGTTGCGGCATGGTGCGATAGGGCGGGGCATTGTCGGCCATAAAACCGGCGACGCCTTTGGCACCCGCGCGTTCATGGATGCCAATGTGCCACTTTTGCGTGCGTTTACCGCGCCGCCGGCCTTTCAATTTTAACCTTAACGCAGGTGTTTTCGACTAAAGCGCGAATAAGGGTACAACCCGGTTGAACCGGGGATGCCGCGGCGTTGTAAGCGTCGTATATTGGCAGAACTGGCAACAATGCAGGGGACTTGCGTGCGATGACTGATTTCCGGCGGAATGCCAAGGCGGCGATAGTGAGCGCGGGGTTGATGCTGGCGATGCCGGCGGCGGCCAGCGCCGACAGTCTGACGGAAGCCTTGGCGGCGGCTTATGAAAATAATCCGGTCCTGCTGGCTGAACGGGCAGCGGTGCGCGCGGTCGATGAAGAGGTGGCACGCGCCAATTCAGGTTATCGGCCGACGGTCAGCGGCGATGCGTCGATTTCCCGCTCCAGTATCGATTCGGTGACCAAGGCGTCGATCCTACCGCCCGATGGTGTGCCGTCCGATTTTAATTCCACGGACGAGCGTTATACGGCGGAAGTGCAACAGCCGATTTTTCGCGGTTTGCAGACCTTGAACGCGGTGCGCGAAGCCAAGGCGTCGGTGATGGCCGCGCGCGAACGGCTGCGCGCGGTCGAACAGACTACCTTGTTGGACGCGGTGACCGCTTATGCCGACGTTGTCCGCGATGAAGCAGTGTTGTCGCTGAACGAAAATCAAGTCGAGGTTTTGCGGCGGCAATTGGAAGCGAGCCAAGACCGGTTTCGGGTAGGCGAGATCACCCGCACCGATGTTGCGCAGTCGGAAGCCCGGCTGGCGCTGGCGGTCAGCAACCGCATCGCCGCCGAAGCGGTCTTGACTTCCAGCCGCGAAGCTTATCGACGGGTTATCGGCAAGGCGCCAGGAACCCTGCAGCCCTTGCCGGAATTGCCGCCTTTGCCGGAAAGCCTGGAAGCTGCCCAAGCAACCGCGCTGGAAAATAACCCGATTGTCGCCGGCGCGCGCTTCGAGGAACAGGCCGCCGACCATGCCGTGGACAACGCCAAGGGAGCCTTGGCGCCCAGCATTTCCGGTTTTGCCCGCATTCAGCGCTCGATTGGCACCAATCTGGTTTCGACCGACATCACCGGCACCCGCACCACCACCGTCAAGTCCATTGGCGCGCAAGTCTCAGTGCCGCTTTACCAAGCCGGCGCGGAATATGCCGGCGTGCGCCAAGCCAAGCAATTGCGCAGTCAGCGGATGTTGCAAATCGCCGTCGCCGAGCGTCAGGTGATTGAAAGTGTTCGCAATGCCTGGGAACAATTGCGGACCTCGCGGGCGAGCATCGAATCCGACAAATCCTCGGTGCGGGCCAATGAAATCGCGCTTGATGGGGTGCGCCAGGAAGCCGCTGTCGGCTCGCGCACGACCTTGGACGTGCTGGATGCCGAGCAAGAATTGCTCGACAGCCGGGTCAATCTGGCCCGCTCGGAGCGCAATGAATATGTCGCCGCCTATGCCTTGTTGCAAGCCATTGGCCGTGCTGGCGCGCGTGACCTGAATTTGCCGGTCAGCGCCTATTATGATCCGACGGAACATTACCGCGACGTGAAATGGAAGCTGTTTGGCTTTGGCGATGAATGAGCCGGTCAAGGCCGACGTTAACTATTCCTTGAATTTCACACGCTAGGCGTTGATGTCTTGGATATCGTCGCGCTTCACTCAAGCGTCAACATGCACTAGGTTCTGTTAACCATATTTGACACATAAGCCACGAAACGGCAGGCACGGACGATTATGGCGGAAGGCGGAACCCAAGAAGAACCGACCATGGAGGAAATTTTGGCTTCCATCCGCCGGATTATATCCGAGGATTCGGATCAGCCGGCGGCGAAGGCGGAGCAGGGGGTCTCGGAACCTGAAGACGATTTGCCTGTCGAGGACGAGATGACGGCTGAACCTGAATATGCCGAAGAGCCGGAAGAGATTTTCGAGCCTGAACCCGAGCCGGCGCCCGAATTCGAGCCCGAACCGGAGCCCGAGCTGGAACCAGAGCCCGAACCGGAACCCGAAGAAGTGTTGGAGCTGACCGATATCGCGGCGGAAGCGGTCAGCGCGCAGGAAGTGGAATCGATCATCTCTTCCGATGTCGCCAGTCAGACTTCCGAGAAGTTTGAACAGCTTTCCGGCCTCTTGGTGCGCCGCTATCCAGGTGCTGAAAATACCCTGGAAGGCTTGGTGCGGGAAATGCTCAGGCCGATGCTGAAGGAATGGCTGGACGCCAATTTGCCGCCCATGGTTGAAGAAATGGTCGCCCGCGAAATCGCTCGCATCACCCGCGGCAAGGCCTGATCTGGGGCCCGTTCAGGGCTGCCCATGCGCGTTGCGCAAGCGAAACAACCGCCTGTATTTCTTGCCGATTAGGCCTGTAAAAGGCACACTGGCGCCGTCGCGTTGGCAGACGGGAGAATTGGTGTGCGGGGGCTATTATGTGCGGCGCTGGCGGCGTTGGCGTTGAATAGCGGCGCGTCGTCGCTTGGCCATGCCGAGGTCCAGTTGTTGACGCCCGAAACCTTGATCGGGCTGGCCCGGATTGGCGACCCAACGGTTTCGCCCGATGCCGAACGCGTTGCCTATAGCGTGACCACGGCCGACCTGGCCGACAATAAAACCCGCACCGCGATTTGGACGGCGCCGGTCGATGGCCGTGGCGATGCCCAAGCCTTGGCCGGCGGGCTGGATTCGTCCAACACCACCCCGCGTTGGGCGGCGGACGGCCAATCGCTCTATTTCCTGTCCGACCGGGGCGGTTCGCGGCAAGTTTGGCGCCAGCGGCTGGACGATGACAAGCCGCAGCCGATGACCGATTTGCCGATCGATATCGAACATTTCGCGCTGTCGCCGGATGGCCGCCATATCGCTCTGATCTTGCAAGTGTTTGCCGATTGCGCGGATCTGGCCTGCACCGCCGCGCGGCTGGAGGCGGCAGAACAGCGCGCTGCGACTGGCAAGGTCTATGAACGCTTGTTCATCCGTCATTGGAACCAATGGCAGGATGGCCGGCAACGCCATGTCTTTGTGCTGTCGCTGGCCGGCGGCGAACCGGTTCGGCTGAGCGCGGGCATTGCCGGCGATGTCGCCGCCGCACCCTTTGGCAGCGGCGACGATTTGCTCTTCACGCCGGATGGCGAAAGCGTGATTTTTACCGCCCGGCTGGCTGCGGGCGAGGCGTGGTCGACCAATTACGATATCTATCAAGTACCGATCGACGCCAGCGGGCCGCCGGTTAATTTGACCGCCGCCAACAAGGCCATGGACATTCGCCCGCAATTCACCCCCGATGGCCGCGGCCTGGCTTATATCTCCACCCAGGAACCCGGCTATGAATCGGGCAAGCGGCGCTTGATGCTGTTGGATCTGACCACCGGCCAGACCGCGCCGATCAATCCGGCTTGGGACCGTTCGGTCGATGCCTTCGCGTTTCTGCCGGCCGGCAATATCGTGATCGTCCTGGCCCAGGACATGGGCCAGCGGCGGCTGTTCGCGATCAGTCGTCGTTCGGGCGCGGCGACCAAATTGACCGGCGAGGGCTATGTCCATGATTTCGATCTGGTGAAGAATCAGATTGTCTATCAGTCCAGCAATTTGGCCGCGCCCGCAGATCTTTACGCCACCCGCGCCAATGGCAGCCGCCACAAGCGCTTGACCCGCGCCAATGACGCCGCCTTAAAGGGCGTGCGGCTGGCGGATTATGAGCAGTTCAGCTTTCCCGGATGGGGCGAGCAGCCAGTGCATGGCTATGCCATGAAACCGGCGCAGTTTCAGCTCAACCAACGCTATCCTTTGGTTTATATCATTCATGGCGGGCCCCAAAGCAGCTTCGCCAATGTTTGGCACACGCGCTGGAACGCGCAGGCGCTGGCCGCCGCCGGCTATGGCGTGGTGTTCATCGATTTTCATGGCTCGACCGGCTATGGCCAGGCCTTTACCGACTCCATTACCCAGGATTGGGGCGGCAAACCGCTGGTCGACTGGCGGCGCGGCTTAGACGCGGCGCTGGCGCGTTTCGGCTGGTTGGACGGCGGCAAAGTCTGTGCCATGGGCGGGTCTTATGGCGGCTATGCGGTCAATTGGATCGCCGGGCAATGGCCGGACCGGTTCAACTGTCTGATCAACCATGCCGGCGTGTTCGATTTGCGCGCGATGTATTATGAGACCGAGGAACTTTGGTTCATGGAGCATGATTTTGGCGGGCCACAATTTCAGGCGCCAGCCAATTACGAACGCTTCAATCCGGTCGCCCATGTCGGCAAATGGCAAGCGCCGATGCTGGTGATTCACGGTGCCCAGGATTTTCGTTTGCCCGACACCCAGGGCCTTGCCACCTTCACCGCCTTGCAGCGACGCGGCATCCCCTCGAAACTGCTGTATTTTCCCGATGAAGGCCATCATATCGCGCAGCCGGCCAATGCCTTGCAATGGCATCACACCGTGCTGGAATGGCTGAACCGCTGGATCGGCGCTGGTTCAGGCCAATAGAGGCTTTCATCGTCGGCGGTTTTTTGCCATTTTGCGGCGCTTCATCCGCAGGGCAATGAAATGACATGACCGACCAAACACGCAGCATCGACAAAACCTATGATCCCGCCGCTATCGAGGCGCGCTGGTATCCGCATTGGGAACAAACCGGTGCCTTCCAGCCCAGCGGCAAGACAGACGCGGAACCTTTTGTCATCGTCATCCCGCCGCCCAATGTCACCGGTTCGCTGCATATGGGCCATGCGCTGGACAATACGCTGCAAGACGTGCTGGTGCGCTACCAAAGGCTGAAGGGCAAGGACGTGCTTTGGCAGCCGGGCGTGGATCATGCCGGCATCGCCACCCAGATGGTGGTGGAACGCAACCTCGCGGCCCAAGGCCAAAAGCGCCAGGACATGGGCCGCGATGCGTTCTTGGAGCATGTCTGGGCATGGAAAGAAGAATCGGGCGGCACCATCACCCGGCAATTGCGCCGCCTGGGCGCAAGTTGCGACTGGAGCCGCGAACGCTTCACCATGGACGAAGGCTTTTCAAAGGCCGTGCTCAAGGTGTTTGTCGAACTTTACCGCAAGGGCCTGCTTTATAAGGACAAGCGGCTGGTCAATTGGGACCCTAAGCTGAAAACGGCGATTTCCGATCTGGAGGTTGAGCCGCGCGAGGTCCAAGGCCATTTCTGGCATTTCCGCTACCCCTATGCCGATGGTTCCGGCCATGTGACGGTGGCTACCACGCGGCCGGAAACCATGCTGGGCGACATGGCGGTGGCCGTGAACCCGGAGGACGAGCGCTACCGCCCCTATGTCGGCAAGGACATCCGCCATCCCATCACCGGGCGCATCATCAAGCTGGTGGCCGATGAATGGGCGGACCCCGAAATGGGCTCAGGCGCGGTCAAGATCACGCCGGGCCATGACTTTAATGACTTTGAAGTCGGTAAGCGCATCGGCATCGCGCCCGCCGATATGCTGAATATGCTGGATGATGAAGCCCGTATCGCGCAAACCGTGGACGGCCTGATTCCAGAGAAATTCCTGGGCCTTGACAGGTTTGAGGCGCGCAAGGCCGTGGTCGCGGAAATGGAGACCCTGGGCCTGCTGGCGGAGGTTGAGGCCAAAACCATCCAAATGCCTTATGGCGACCGTTCCGGCGTGGTCATCGAACCTTGGCTGACCGATCAATGGTATGTCGATGCCGCCACTTTGGCCAAACCCGCCATCGAAGCGGTGAAGGATGGCCGCACCCGCTTCGTGCCCGCCAATTGGGAAAAGACCTATTTCAACTGGATGGAAAACATCCAACCCTGGTGCGTTTCGCGCCAGCTTTGGTGGGGGCACCAAATTCCGGCCTGGTATGACGATCAGGGCCAAGTCTACGTCGCCGAGACCGAGGCGGAAGCTCAGGTCGCAGCCGGAGCCGGGGTGGCGCTGACCCGCGACGCGGATGTGCTTGACACCTGGTTTTCCTCCGCCCTGTGGCCGTTCGGCACCATGGGCTGGCCGGACGATGGCGCACGGCTGGGGCTGGATAAATATTATCCCAATGCCGTGCTGGTGACCGGCTTTGACATCATCTTCTTCTGGGTCGCGCGGATGATGATGATGGGCCTGCACTTCATGAAGGATGTGCCATTTCGCACCGTCTATATCCACGCCCTGGTGCGCGACGCGCAAGGCCAGAAAATGTCGAAGTCGCGCGGCAATGTGGTCGACCCCTTGGAGTTGATCGACCGCTATGGCGCCGATGCGCTGCGCTTCACCCTGGCCGCTATGGAAACTCAGGGGCGCGACATCAAGCTGTCGGAAAGTCGGGTCGAGGGCTACCGCAATTTCGGCACCAAGCTGTGGAACGCCGCGCGCTTTTGCCAAATGAATGGCATTGAAGGATCGGCGGATTTTGCACCGCCTGCCGCCACGCTCACCATCAACCGTTGGATATTGGGCGAGACCCAGGCGGCCGTGGACGCGGTGTCGAAGGGGCTGGACCAATTCCGTTATTCCGATGCCGCCAACGCCATCTATCATTTCGTTTGGGACCGTTTCTGTGATTGGTATCTTGAGCTAATCAAGCCGGTGCTGAACGACGGTGCGTTCGCCGAACAGGCGGAAACCCGCGCCGTTGCCGGCTGGGTGCTGGATCAAGTCCTGGTCCTGCTGCACCCCTTCATGCCTTTCGTCACCGAGGAATTGTGGCACAAACTGGCTTCGCGCGGCGACCATGACCTGATCACCGCACGCTGGCCAGAGGCGGGCATTCCCGCCGATGATACGGCGAAGGCCGAAATCGACTGGCTGATCCGCGCCGTCACCGCGATCCGCACCGCGCGGACGGAAGCCAATGTGCCGCCAGCCGCGCAACTGCCTTGCGTGGTGACGGGGGCGAGCGCCGCGACCAAGAATCGGCTGGATAAACAAGCCACGGCGCTCAAACGGCTGGCGCGGCTGAAGGCGATCCACCTTGCCTCTGAGGCGGACAGTCAAGGTGCTGTGCAAGTGGTGGTCGAAGAAGCCACCTTCATCATGCCGCTGGCAAACGTCATCGACCTCGACGCCGAACGCGCGCGTCTGGCCAAGGCCATCGAGAAGGCCGACAAGGAAGCCCAGGCAATTGCCGGACGGCTCGGCAATGATAAATTCCTGGCCAAGGCACCGCCGCAGGTGGTCGCGGAAAACCGCGAGAAGCTCGCCGCCCATCAAGCCGAGGCCGACAAACTGCGTCAGGCCCTGGCGCGATTGGGCTGACATGACCCAGGCCCAAGCCACCCCCACCGCCCATGGATCGCCACGGCGCTGCGCGCCTCGCGATGACGGGGCAGCTTTCACGTCACTGCGAGCCGGCATAGCCGGCGCGGCAGTCCATGGCGGTTACGGTTTAATGCCGTGAAACAGCCAGCGGTATATATAATGGCTAACAAACGGCATGGCACCATCTATACTGGTGTCACTTCGGACCTTGTCGGCCGGTCCTGGCAGCATCGAGAGGGATTGGTCGAGGGGTTCACCCGACGCTATGGCTGCAAGAAACTGGTTTATTACGAGATTTTTGACGACATGCTGAATGCCATCGCGCGCGAAAAGCAAATCGAGGCTGGTTCAAGAAAGCGTAAAATCGCGCTGATCGAAGCGGCGAATCCGCAATGGCGCGATCTTTTCGAGGAGATCGCGGCATGATGGCCCATGGATCGCCACGGCGCTGCGCGCCTCGCGATGACGGGGCAGCTTTGCCGTCACTGCGAGCCGGCTTAGCCGGCGCGGCAGTCCATGGAGCAGCCTGCGGATCGCCACGGCGCTGCGCGTCTCGCGATGACGGGGCAGCTTTGCCGTCACTGCGAGCCGGCATAGCCGGTGCGGCAGTCCATGGCGCGGCCTGTGGATCGCCACGGCGCTGCGCGTCTCGCGATGATGGGGTAGCTGCGCTGCTATTGGATGGCGCGCGGGGGTGTTCATGACTGCGGCTTTTGATGTGATCGGGCCGCGAACCGGCAATGTGCTAATTATTGCCGATCATGCGTCCAACCATATGCCGTCGGTGCTTGACAATCTTGGCCTTGAGCCGCGCTGGCTCAACCATCATATCGCGCTGGATATTGGCACTGGGCCGCTGGCGCGGGCATTGTCGGCGGGTTTGGGATTGCGGGCGGTGCTGGCGGGCTTTTCGCGCTTGTTGATAGACGCCAACCGGCCCGAAAATCATCCAGACTTGATCCCGGAAGCTTCGGATGGCGTGAGCATTCCGGGCAATTGCGGCTTGGACATGGCTGGCCGTCAATACCGGTTGGATCAGTTCCATCGGCCCTATCATGCAGCCATCGCGGCCGAGGCGGCGGCCATCGAAGCCCGCGGCGAGACGCCGATTTTCCTATCGCTGCATAGTTTTACGCCTGTGATGGACGGTTTTGCCCGACCTTGGCATTGTGGACTTTTGTGGAACCGCGACAACCGCTTGGCCGCTCAGGCCGCCGACTGGCTGGACGGGCGCGGCAATCTGGTGGTCGGGCGCAATCAGCCTTATAGCGGCAAGATCCTCAATCACACGATGGACAACCATGCCGAAGCCAGGGGACACCCTTATATCACCCTGGAAATTCGTCAGGACTTGATCGCCGATGAGGCCGGTGTCGGTCATTGGCGCGAGATTGTCGCGACACTGTTGCTGGGTCTGGGTCTCATTTCATGTCGGTCTACGATGGCAGTGTCGAAAAATATTACACACCTCTAATATCTGGCCGGATCGTTTTCAGCTAATCCCTTGGAATCCCCAGGTCGGCGGCGGCTGGCATAATCCTTGCTTAACGATTTGGTAACGAGACGAGCGGGCGTTTCGTGTTAATTTATGTAGATGCAAGTGGAGTAGGTGTCATGGGCGGTTTAAAATTATTTGCGGCAGCGATGATCGCGGTGGGCGGAGGTTTGTTTGCGTTTTCGGCGCAAGCCTTGCCCTTGTGCACTACGGGTCCGGGCCTGGACCTGACATTGGGTTGCCAAGCCGGCGGCAACGACAATGAAGCGAATGTTGAACAGGCGATTGATGACGCCACCGGCACAGCGGTGGACGTGACCTTGTACGGCAAGTCGGATGATAACCCCAGCCTGTTTGATTTCACCAACATGTTGGATAAGGACGGCGATCCGACAACCAATTTGACCAGTGCTCTGTCCGGTCTGTGGGAAGTTTTGGACGGCACCCTGATCAGCTATATTTCGATCGTTGCCGGGCCTCAATTTGCGCTTTATGAAATTGACCCGGCCAGCGATACCGGCAGTTTCTCCACTTTGGGCCTGTTGGTTGGCGGCGGCCCTCAGGGCGGCAATCAGCCAGAAGTCTCGCACATCAGCTTCTGGACCGCGCCCGGTGACGACACCGACGTGCCGGAGCCGGCGGCGCTGGGCTTGCTTGGCTTGGGCTTGGTCGGTTTGGCCGCGATCCGCCGCCGCCGCGCCTGATCCAAAACATTCGTCACGACAATGTAAAAGGCGGTGCCAGGGCAAGGCGCCGCCTTTTTCTGTTGTGTGCGCTACACGGGGCGGGTTCACCATCACTTGGAGCCCCGCGGAGGCAGGCGCCTAGGGCTGGGTTGGTTGGGCGGCTAGCCAAGCGTCCAATTGTTCGGCTAAGACCGGTAGGGGCATTGGCCCCGCGCGCAAAACTTGATGATGAAAGGCGCGCAAATCAAACGCATCGCCCAAGGCGGCTTGGGCCTCCTCACGCAAAGCCATCAGCTTGATCATGCCCAATTTATAGCCCAGCGCTTGGCCGGGCCAGGCCATATAGCGCTCGATCTCGCGGGTGACTTCATCGATATGATTGCCGGTGGTCTGGTGCATATAGGCGATGGCCTGTTCGCGGGTCCAGCGTTTGGCATGGATGCCGGTGTCGACCACCAGCCGGACGGCGCGGAACAGCTCATCTTGGAGCCGGCCGAGATTGCCGAAGGGATCGTCGTCATACAGACCCATTTCCCAGGCCAGATGCTCGGCATAAAGCGCCCAGCCCTCGACATAGCTGTTAAACGGCGCCAGCCGCCGCAACAGCGGCAGGTCGGGCAGGTTCATCGCCTCGGCGACCTGCAAATGATGGCCGGGCACGGTTTCATGATAGCTGAGGGTCTTCAAGGTATAACGTGGCCACGCCGTCATGTCGCGCAAGTTGATCCAATAAATGCCGGGCCTGGCGCCGTCCAGCGACGGTGGATCATAATAGCCGCTGGGCGAGGAGCCTTCATTGAAAGCGGGCACTCGGCGAATGTCGACCGGGCGGTGCGGCAGGTCTTGAAAATAATCCGGCAGCCGCTGCTCGATCGCGGTCACCGCCTGGCGCAAATAGGCCAGCAATTGGTCGCGGCCATCGTCATTATTGGCGAACAAAAAACGCGGCTCCGCGCCCAAGGCGGCCATCCGCGCGCCGACACTGCCCTCGCTATAGCCCTGGGCGGTCAAAATCGTGTCCATCTCGCTTTCGATGCGGGCCACTTCCGCCAAACCGGTTTGATGCACCGCTTGTGCCGTCAACACGCCAGCACCCTGAGCCAGAATGGCCGCCTGATAAAATTCGGCACCGCCCGGCTGCGCCCATATGCCAGCCAGATCATGCGCCCGCGCCGAGACATCATGCAGGGCCGCGTCGACCCGGCGATAGGCGGGATAGACCACGGTTTCGATGGCTAGCGCGGCATCATCCAACAGCGCCTGCTTGGTCGCGGCGTCCAACGCCGGCAGACCGGCAAGCCGATCCGCGAAGCTGGTGTAAAGGATATGCGCCCGCGGCGCCGGATCGTCGAAGCTATCCAGCACCGCGCGCGTTTTATGCAATAGCGGCAAGGGCAGGATCAATCCGTCGCGCGCATCGGCCGTGATTTTGGCGGCGACGCTGGCCATCATCCGATCAAAGCCTTCTAAGCGGGCTATATAGGCGCGGGCTTGATCGAGATTGGCAACGCTTTGCTGCGCCTGCATGACATGCGGAATGTCGATATGCGGCCCCGAGATCGGACTGACGATATAAGGCGCATGGGGCACGAAGGAGAGCGGTGTAATCGTGCCATATGGCAAATGCCGGGCGGCCAAGGCCGCGTCCAGAATGGCGGTGATGATCGCATGATCAGCCTTGGCGCGGTCACCAAGACGTTGCGGGTCGACATCGGCCAAGGCGCGGGCGAATTGCGCCAGGGCGATGCGCTGACGCTCTTCTGCGGCCGGTGAAAAATCCGGCAGCCTGCTCAAATAATCGGTGCCGCCAAGCTTTTCGCCGACCGCATAATAGGTCGCCATGATCGGCGAATCTTGAAACAATCGCTCGGTTTCAGTCCCGATGACCTGTGCGAATTCAGCGTCGCTGGAGCTGGGGCCATCGCATGCCGCCAGCGCCAACCCCATGACCAGCATGCCGATCGCCGTCCATCGGCGCGGAACATTTGCGCCCATGGTCAGTAATTGGCTTTGTCGTCAATGGCATGGCCGCGTTTGGGGATCAGCACCGAACGGACAAATTCGCAAACCTGATCGCCATGCTGATTGAACGCCCGTGATTTGACTGTGACAATGCCTTGGGTCGGCCGCGATTTCGACTCCCGCACTTCCAGCACTTCGCTTTCGCCATAAAGCGTGTCGCCACAAAAAACCGGTGCAGTCATTTTAATGTCGGTCCAGCCCAGATTGGCGATCGCTTTTTGGCTGACGTCGGAGACTGACATGCCCAGCAAGATCGACACCGTCAGAGACGAGACCACCAGCGGTTTTCCGAATTCCGAATGCTTTGCGTATTCGGCATCAAAATGCAGCGGGTGGGTGTTCATGGTCAGAAGCGTGAACCAGCTATTGTCGGTCTCGCTGATGGTGCGGCCGGGACGATGTTCGTAAATGTCGCCGACCTTGAACTCTTCCAAATAGCGGCCAAAGGATTCGCGGTAGCGGTTTTCGCTAACCTTCTTGCTTTCCCCACTCATCATGCTCTCCCAGCACCACAACTGGGCGAAACTATGAGCGGCGGCTGGGCCTTAAGTCAATGCTGTGCCGCAACACAAGCGAAATTAGCCTCCCTCGGGCACGACAATTTCGGTCAGCGCGCCAAAGCGTGGCCGATAAAAGGCGACATGGTAGATTTCGCGTTCCGACATCACTGGATCATACAACACTGGCCGGTGGCGGAAAAACACCTCGGCAACGATCACGCCGTCGCCGGCATCCAATTGAATTTCCGGCGGTAGTGTCGCCAAGCTGTCGGCGCCACTGCCGATTTTGCTGGCGGCGGTATAACTGTTGTTGGAAAAACTTTGCCAGCGAATAGCCGGCGGATTGGTGCCACTGCGGGTGACCGACGTGATGACGACAACCCCATTTTGATTGAAGTCGGTCTCGCCCGACACCAATTCAATGGCCGAGAAAATATTGTCAATATCGACCTGCGTGACCTGGCGGGCCTGAGCGATCAAATCGGCCGTGCTCATCGCTACCCGGTTCATTTTCTGATGCTTGAGCATGAAGAACGACAATTCGGTGCCGCCCATCACCATCATCACCAAAATCGGCAGGGTGAACGCCAACTCCATGAAGGTGCTGGCGCGCTGGTCTGTTTTAAATTGCCGCAATTTGATCATGGCCTTACCCCGAATAGGACTGCCCAAATAGGGCTAATTGCCAATAGCCGTCCCCATGCCTGTCAAGACGCTGCCTCATGTAGGCAGTGCGCATTGGCCATTGTCGGCCGGATTGATCGACGCCGGCTCGTTGCGCACCGCCGTCGACGCGCGCAAGGTCATGCTTGCGGCCGAGGGCACGATATGGGCAAAAAAGCCGGTCATGCTGTCCAACTGATAACTGAAGTCGTAAACCACCACATCGCCGGGACCGCCCAAGCCGGCGGCAGCCATGTCGGGGTCCCATTGATTGTTGCCGTTGATGTCAGTGAACGGTTCGCCGGCATCGTAGACGCCATTACCGTTCACATCGTCAAAATCTTCCGGCTCGCCGATATCGGTGAAGGAGCGATAGACCCGCTTGGTCACGCTGCGCCGCTCCGGGTCGGTGAAGCCCAGCATGGCTTTGTCGATGGTGGCTTGAATGAATTCTTCGCGGGTCATGCCGCAGGGCGAATAACCGGTGATGCCCTGGCGGGCCGCTTCCCGCGCCGCGCCTTCCAGCACAACCTTGGCGAACATAAAATTGCTAACCTCGAAGGCGCCAATCATCACTGTCAAAAGCACCGGCGCGGCGAAGGCGAATTCGGTGGCGGCAATGCCGTCTTCACGGCGCCAAAATGACGACAGGTATTTTTGAGACCAACGGCGTGTCTTGCGCATTGTTTATCTCCTGAACCTGTGACTAACGATTGATGAACTGGTCGCTGATGCGGCATGCGGCGGGCCCCATCAACACAATGAACAAACAAGGCATGATGAACACAATCAGCGGCACGGTCATGATTGCGGGCAACCGCGCCGCCTTTTCTTCCGCCTTCATCATCCGCTCATTGCGAAATTCAGCCGACAATACCCGCAATGACGACGCCAGCGGCGTGCCATAGCGTTCGGTCTGGATCAGGGTGGTGACCACCGACCGCACCCCCGGCAGGTCGACGCGAAAGGCCAGGTTTTCCAGTGCCTGCCGGCGTTCCTGCAAAAAGCCCAGTTCAATCGCCGTGAGGTGGAACTCATCGCCCAGTTCTGGATAAGCGGAGCCCAACTCGCGGGTGACCCGGGTGAGGGCGGCATCCAGCGTTAAGCCTGCTTCGGCGCAAATGACCAAAAGGTCCAGCGCATCGGGCATACCCTTGCGAATTGCCGCCAAGCGTTTTTCAGTTTGGTTGCGGACAAAAATATCCGGCGACATCAAGCCAAATAAGCCGCTGCCGGAAATTGCGAACCACCCCTTTTGCGGTGTCAGGTCGAACAGGCCAAAGCCAAAAACCGCGACGGCGGTGAGAATGGGGAACAGGATTGGCAAACCAACCTTGCACACCGCGAACAATACAACCGCATCGCGTGAGCGCCAGCCAGCGCGGACCAGTTTTTCCTCGATCTTCTTGGTTTGCTCTGCCTGCATGATCTTGAGGCGGGTGAACAATTCGCGCAATTGATCGGTCTGGTTCTTGCGACGGATCGAGCTGGTGCGGCGACCCGACGCGACAAAGCCGGCGCGCAATTCATTGCGCCTGGCCTGCAATGCCTTGACCCGGCCGCGCATGGGGTCGCGCACGGTCAGCGCGCTGAGCGCCACGAACACCACCAAAAACGCCGCCACACCGGCAACGCCGGTGAACAGGTCCAAGCTGTTAATGCCGAATATCAGGCCGTCTTCCATAATCCGTTAGACCTCGAAATTGATCATTTTGGCCATGATCAGCACACCAAAGCCCATCCATACCAAACCACCAATCCCGGCGATCATCGCCCGGGTATCGGTGAACATCATGCTGGCATAACTAAAGTTCAGCATCAGCAACATGCCGAACATGATGAAGGGCAGGGCGCCAACGATATAGGCGCTGGCCTTGGCCTCTGAAGACATCGCCTTGATCTTGAGCTTGAGTTGCTGGCGCTTGCGCAAAATGTCGGAAAGATTACCCAGGGTTTCCGCGAGATTGCCGCCGGTCTCGCGTTGAATTGCCAGGGTGATCACAAAAAATTTGAAATCCGGCGTGTCGATGCGCTTGGCCATGTCCCACAGCGCGGTTTCCATGGTCTTACCCAATTTCACTTTGTCCGTGACTTGGCGAAACTCAACGCCGATAGGGTCGGCGAATTCGCGGCCAACGGCTGCGATCGACTGATTGACCGGCAAGCCAGATTTGAGGCCGCGCACGATCAAGTCGATGGCGTCGGGAAACAGCTGGGTGAATTTTTTGATCCGGCCAGCGATCAAACGGCTGACCACGAAATGCGGCAGGCCGACGCCCATGACGATACCGATCAGCAGCGACAGCATGAACGGCGTGCCCAATACAAGCATGGCAATGACGACGACGAAACTTGTGATGATCAAGCCGGTGGCGGCATAATGGGCGATGGTGATCGGCTTGCCGGTGGCCGCCAGGCGCCGCCGCAATTGCTCTGGCCGTGGCACCAGCCCGCGCAAAGCCGCGTCGACCGCGCTTTTCGGTTCCTCATCGGTGCGGATACGCAGTGCCCGGCTGCGGCCTTGTTGCTGACGGTCTTCGCTATAGCGATCGCGCATGCGTTCCAGTCGCCGTGCCAGCACCCGGCCGGCGCCATCGAACGCGCCAAAAGCGATCGCCAATCCCAACAGGATCAGCAACACCATGGCAAAAGCCAGTAGCGATAATATGGCAGGGTTCGCCATCATCCCGACATTGCTTCCATCACAGCCCGTCCCAAACCGAAATATTCAGCTCTATCATAGAAGTGAGGGCGCACTCCAGAACAGACAAATTCGCCTAAAAGTTTCCCATTCTCGTCTTCACCGGTGAATTGATAGTTAAACAAATCTTGCGTCGTGATGACATCGCCTTCCATGCCAACCACTTCGGTGATGTATTGCACGCGGCGGATACCGTCGCGCATGCGCGAGACTTGGACAATCATGTGCAAGGCATCGGAGATTTGCGTGCGGATGGCCTTGGCCGGCAGGTTCATGCCCGCCATGTTCACCATGTTTTCAAGCCTGGTCAGCGCCTCGCGCGGGCGGTTGGCGTGGATGGTGCCAAGCGAACCATCATGACCCGTGTTCATGGCTTGCAGCATGTCGATCGCTTCCGAGCCACGAATTTCACCCAGGATGATACGGTCGGGGCGCATGCGTAGGGCATTTTTCACCAGATCGCGCATGGTGATTTCGCCATGGCCTTCAAGATTTGGCGGCCGCGTTTCCAGACGCACCACATGCGGCTGTTGCAGCTGCAGTTCGGCGGCATCTTCAATCGTGACCGTGCGTTCGCCTTCGTCGATCATGCGGCTGATGGCATTGAGCATGGTCGTCTTGCCCGAGCCAGTGCCGCCTGAGATCAAAATATTGAGACGGCAGCGGCCAGCGATTTTCAGCACCCGGCACATGGCATCGCTGAGATTGCGGGTCTCGACCATCTTGTCGAGGGTGATCTTTTTCTTTGCGAACTTACGGATCGAGATAGACGCGCCGTCAATCGCCAGCGGCGGGATGATGACGTTGACACGACTGCCGTCGGCCAGGCGTGCGTCGCAAATCGGCTGGCTTTCATCAACCCGACGGCCGACAGCGGTGACGATGCGGGTGGCGATATTCAGCAGATGTTGCTCGTCGCGGAACCGGACATCGGTCAACACCAGCTTGCCGCCGCGTTCCACCCAAACCTGATTGGCGCCATTGACCATGATGTCGGTGATGGACTCATCGGCCAGCAGTGGCTCTAAGGGGCCCAGCCCCAACATGTCGTTCAGCAGCAGCGAAACCAGGTCGCGCTGCTCCTTGGAATTGAGGCTGACCTTGTTCTTGACCAGCAATTCGCCGACGACATCGGAAATTTCCTCGGCCAATTCATGGCGCGCCAGTTCGGTAGCGGCAGAAGCGTCGATATGCTCAAGGAGCTGCGGATGAATCAGCTCCTTGGCGCTATTGACCGTATCCGAGGACGCCTTTTCGAGATTTCGCTTCGCCTGATCCACCAGCGACAATGGATCGTCGCGCATCGCGCCGCCATGCAGCTCCATATAGGTGTTCAGCAGGCCGGTGCCCAATTCGCGGCGGTCGGCGTCGGTCAGTTCGATACCCTGGCCGGCAACGAATTCGGCGGCGCGGCTGTCCAGCAATTCCGCCAGTTCGGCCCGGCTCTTGGTGGCCGCCAGGTCGAGCGGCACCAGCTCCAGCAATTTGCCTTCCAACCGGTCGAACAGCTCATCGATGGTGGCGACATTGTCCTGACTGCCGCCTTGCACTGGATTGGCATGCATGCCCGCATCGACCGGCCGCATGCCATTGCGCCCAAAACCGCCAAGCGGCTTGCGCGTCAATGTCGGGGTCGGTCGGCCAAATTTCGCGGGCTGCATGGCCTAGCCTATTTGGCGCCCGCTTTGGGCGTCCTTTTCACCAGAGCCGTAATCTTGTCGATGAGTTTGACCCGTTCGGACGCGTTGGGCACACCGCCAATGCGCTGTGTCAACGCGCGCAATTGCGCGCTCAGCTTGGCCGACTTGGCGATTTCCGGCACCGCCGTGCCCTTCTTCGCAGCCGCCACCGCGGTCTTAACATCCAGCGGCAGGAACAAATCGATATTGCGCTCGACCGAGCTTTCGAAATCCTTGCGGGTCAGCTCCAATGTGGTGCTGTTGCTGTGTTTGTTGACAACCAAGTGGACGCGGGCTTGCGGCGCGTTTTCCTTCAAGAATGCCAACAGGCGGATGGTGTCGCGGGCAGACGCTAGCGACAGGTCGGCGACGATCACGACATCAGTGAGTTGACTGGCCAGAAATGCCTGCGTTGGCAGTACTGCCCGTGGCCAATCGATGATCACCACTTCATAGCTGGATTTCAGTTCGCCTTGCAAATGACCCAAAGCTGATGGATCCGGGATCATCGGACTGTTGATCGGCGCTTCAGCGCCCAGAATTGCAAGCTTGTCGCTTTCCTTGATGGTCGCGCGTTCCAGGAACAGGCTGTCGACGCGGCCCGGATTTTCCAGGGCATCGACCAAGCCGCGACCCGGTTCCAGGTCGAAGGCCAGCGAATCGGTGCCGAAATGGACGTCCAGATCCAACAGCGCGACTTTTTTGTTCATCTCATGCGCGGCGATCCAGGCACAGGCCGTGGCCACCGTGCTGGCGCCAACGCCGCCGCGCACGCCAATGACCGCGCACATATGCTCTTGCGCTTCTTCGTCTTGCGGCGTGACGGTGGGTTGGCTGAGCAGCAGTTCGGCATGGGCGATGGCATCGCGGATCGTGTCTTCGCTGACCGGCTTGACGAGATAATCCTGGATTCCCGAAGCCAGCAGGTCGCGATAGAAATTGACGTCATTGACGGTGCCTAGGGCCAGCACAATGGTGCCTGGCTCAACGACCTCAGCCAAGGCGTTGATGTCGCCGCGTGGGCTTTCGGATTCGGATAAATCGATAATCAAGAACAAAGGCGACGACGAAACCGCCAAGGCTCGGACCGCGCCGTCAATGCCACCCAAAACCACCCGGTCCTCGCCCCAATTGCGTTCGGAGATGACCGCTTGGATGGTTTTGGCGGTCGCTTCGTCGCTCACATAGGCGCCAAACGGATCACGCCCGGCCAGATCGGGTGATTTCATCGCTAAAGACGGTGCATTCATGTTCTGTCTTCCCGCCACTCAGTTTCAGTTACCGCCGCCGCCGCCGCCGCCAGGTCCGCCGGTGGCGCTTTCGAGCGGCGCATTGCCGGTGCCCGCGCTATTGCGGAAAGTGTCAACCGCTTGGGTCGCTTTTGGTGCATAGGGACCAGCATAGCTGCCGCCGCCGACCAGTTCGGCGGGGTCGGCGATCATCGCGCCCAGATTGGTGGCTTCAGCACAGCCAAAATTGCTGCTTTGACCATTGTGCCAATTATTGATCGAGGCTTGGCTCCAGTTCGGACAGCCTGGGCTGGTCACCGTATGCCGGGTGACCACCAGGCGAACATGGCCGGCGGCGGGCGCAACGCCAATCACCGCCGCGCCATCGGATAATTTTAGTCCATATTGCCGCAGCGCCTGTTGCACGGCCTGGCGGTGCTGCGGTGTTGTATCGCTGGTCATGCCTACGTCCAATTGCAGCACATCGCCATAGCCGACACCGCTCGCCGACAGGAAAGCCGACAACCGTTCGGCTTCGCCAGCGGCCAAGGCGCCGTCGATGAAGCGCACATCATGGGTCAAATGTACGATATCGACTTCATTGCGCTTCATTGGCGCAACGCCTTCATATTGCGCCCGTTGCGGCAGACAGCCCGACAAAGCCATGGCCGCCAGCGCCAGCGTCACGCAAGCGACAAATGTGGGACGGCGAGGGGCTGTTTTCGTTTCATATGCCATGCTGCTATTCCCTTAATCGCCCTAATTGGCCAAGCTGAAGCCGACCGGACCGGCAACGCTGGAGTCGGGTGTGTCGGCCAATGGCTTTGGCGCGCTGGCAGGTTGCGGCCGGAAGGTTTCGCCGCGCAAATAACGGTCCATGTCGGTCGGATTGACCTTGCCGTCCAGCGGCGTCGCCAATTTACGCAATTCGGTCGGCTTAACCAAATAGGGGGTGACGATAATCACCAGCTCGGTTTCCTGATTGCGGAAGCGGTCGGATTTGAACAGTGCGCCGATGATCGGCAGATTGCCCAAACCCGGCAGCTTGCGCACATTCTGGGTGACGTTGTTTTGCAGCAATCCGGCAATCGCGAAGCTTTGCCCGCTGCCCAGCTCAACTGTGGTTTCCGCCCGCCGAGTGGTTAGCGCCGGTACCGAAATGCCGTTGACCGCGATCGCGCCGTCTGGTGACAATTGGCTGACTTCCGGGCGTACGCGCAAGCTGATCCGGTCCTTGCCCATCACCGTTGGAGTGAAGGCCAGCCCGACGCCGAATTCCTTGAACTCCACCACCAGCCGGTCTTCATCCGGGATCGGGATGGGAAACTCACCGCCGGCCAGGAAGGTCGCGGTTTCGCCGGAAATGGCGGTCAGGTTGGGTTCGGCCAGGATCGAGACAAAGCCTTCGCTTTCCAATGCGTCCAGTGCCGCGCTGATATCGAAATTGCCGGACGTGATGCTGCCGACGATGGTGTCGGCGCCGCCGCCCAAAACATCGAACTGGCGAATCAATGGCGGCACCGTGCCTGGGATGACGCCGGGCAGGCTGGCTGCCGGATTGGGCACGAGGTCAAACACATTGCGCGAGGTAAACAGACCAACGGATGCATCGGCGCCCGACCAGAAACCTTCCCAGGCGACGCCCAGTGTCTTCAAAGTATCGCGGCTGACCTCGACGAATTTGACCCGCAGATTGACCTGGGTTGGCGTGGCGATCTGCAGCCGATTGACCACTTCCTGTTCCGCGCCGACCAGGGTTTGGGTCATGCGCACCAATTCCTCGGCCTGCTCCGGCTTGTCGACATGGCCGCTCAATACCACCATGCCGCTCAAGAACGCCGCGCGCACGTCATGGTCAGGAGCGATCATCCGCAACATGCTGTCGATCTGGCTCATATTCTGAGCCACCGCGATATTGGCCGAAAACACCACATTGTCGTCGGCGCCCACGGCATAAAGCGTGGTTTCGCCCTGGGCGGTGCCAAACACATAAATCAGTGTCGGCGATTTGATCTGCACATCGGCGATTTCGGGATTGGCGATGAAAATATTGTTGGCTGGGCGGTCCAGCTTGATCAAGGTGCCGCGGTTGACGCCCAGGCTCAAGACCCGCTCCGCCGGTTGAATGATCGACGCGGCTTTTGCCGTTGTCGTTTCAAACGGCGTCAGCGTCGCTGCCATCAAACCGGCACTGGCAACGCACAGGCCAAGCCCGGCGCGGGCCAGCTGAGCGCGAATACGGGATGCGTGCGTGATCATTCTTGGGGTCCCCCGAATTCAACCGCGGCATTTTCGGCGCCGCGTGAGACGGTCAGGCTGCCGCCGACCTTGGGCAAAAGCGCGCTGACATCCGCGTCCCAGGTATAAGAAGGGGCAGCGGTATCGAATTTTGGATTGAGCGATGGACCTTCGACGCCATCCTCACCATCTTGTGCAAGGCTGCGCAGGCTTAGGGACAATGTGCCAAGCTGCCGCAACAGCGTGATTTTCTCGACAATCTTGGGCGTAACTTCCAAGGTCACCGTATTGCTGATGCGGGGCTTGCTGGTTTGATCGTCGGTGCTTTGATCGACCGCCAAAATACGGACATTGCGCAGCACGGTTTCGCTGACCTGGCGCGGCGCGCCGCCTGCGATCTTGATTTCATGAGTCAAGATCAAGTCAACCCGGTCACCAGGAAAAATAAACCCGGCGATGCCCGAGGTTTGGTTGACTGGCACCGTCACCGCGCGCATGCCAGGGCTGAGCACGGCGGCCAGAAAGCCTTGTTCGCCCGGGCCCACCACCTTGTCGGCAACCATCGGTTCGCCCGTGGCAATGCTGTGCCGGACCACTTGTCCGACCAGGGTTTCGATCTGAGCTTCGGGCTTGCGGAAATAACTTTCGTTCAAGGCTTCCTCGGGCCAGGCTTGCCACGCCAGATCGACCGCCTCGATCAAGCGGCCGACCGGCAAGGGCTTGGCCGCGACCAGAATTTCATGCATGTTCCGGCTTTGCTCCGGTTGCACGATGCGGGCTTCCGCCGGTTGCTCGCGCACCATCGAGCGGGCCATGATCGCGGCAATGCCAGCGACCACCAGCGCGATGGCGATCAAGATGATGCTGCGCGTATTCATCCAGGTGACTCCATTTCCAACCGTGCCGCTACTATTGCGCCAAAGCGTTAAGAATGAGTTGGCCGGCGACATAAAGCCCGCCGCCGGCTATCGCCACGCCATAAGGCACGGGTGCGCGCAGTATTGCGCGGGCGCCGCCGTCGCGCACAAACAACAACTGCCGCATCAACACCAGCGCGGCCACCAGTCCGCCGCCAAGAGCAACGATCATCAGGAACATCGGCAGCAGCGCGAAGCCGGCCCAGGGAGCTAAAACCATCATCAACTTCAAATCGCCGCCGCCCATGATGCCGGTCTGAAACACCAGCAGCGCCAGGACGAATGCCCCAGCCAACAAGGCCGGTCCTTCCCACCAAGGCGCTGCGTTCAGCCCCAAAAAGTGCAAACAAACGGCGTGGGCGGGATAAAGCGCCAATATTGTCAGCACCAGCCAATTGGGGATGCGCAAATAGCGCACGTCGCCCACTGCCGCCAGCAGCAGCAAGCCGGCCATTGCGGCCACAATTGCCAGTTCCAGCACTAGAACCACTTTGCACCTTCCGTATTTGGGCCGTATTTGGGCCGTGCTGCGCCATGCCAACAACGCCGCCAGCCGCGTCGCCCGGTTGTGGCCATGCGATTTGGCCAATTTTTACCATTGATCGGAAAGAATTAGCCAAGGGGTCTTAAGAACTGGTAAAATGATGTTTTTTTATAGGTACTTAATTCTACTAAACACTGCTGTGAAGTCGTCTAAAATTTTAAATAAATTCTTCGGCGGCTGCGCCTAAAAATAGAAAAAACAATATTAATTAGCATCATTTCGTATAGGCCTTGTTAACAACCTGTTTACGGCCACAGGCGCAATAATGCCCGCTGATTTCGCTCATTTGCTTCCAGGAGGAACAGGGGCATGAAACGCAGTCCGGACGCACTGGAAAAATTCAGTCTGCAATTGACGCGGCTCGGCGCTGGCCTCAAGCGCCGATGTGCCCGCTTGATCGCCGATCGCCGTGGCATGTCGATGATCATGGGTGGCTTCGCGATCATTCCGATGGCGGGCGCGGTAGCCTTGGCCTATGACACATCACAGGCCTATTTGGTGAAGAACCGGCTATCCGTTGCGGTCGACGCCGCGGCACTGGCCGGTGGACGGGTGTTTTTCGAAGACACCCGCAATACCGACATCCGCAATTTTTTTAACGCCAATTTTCCGCCAGGCTATATGGATTCGACGGAATTGGTCTTCGATATTCATGAAAACCAGAATGCCGGGGAAATTACCGTGACTGCCGCGGTTGAAGTTCCCACCACGTTCATTCGCGTGCTTGGCATCAACAAGGTTCGGGTCAACGCCACCGGCACCACTACGCGCGAGACGTCTTTGCTGGACGCCGTGTTGGCGATCGACGTCTCCGGCTCGATGTTGGATCCGGTGCCGGGCGAAAGCACCAGCCGTATCGCCGCCGCGCGCACGGCCGCGACTGAACTGGTGAACATTCTTTATGGCGATCCGCCCAGCCCGAACTTCCGATTGGGCGTTGTGCCCTGGGGCGGAAAGGTCAACGTGACCGATTTCGGCACCACCTTTGGGCTCGACAGCGGCGGCAATCCCTTGCCGGTTCCAACTGGCAATGGCACCCCCGGCAGCGGGGCCTTCTGGGCGGTCAGCCTGGGCCAAACCTATGACAACCCCTATCTGGAAACCCATTATACCTTCAATTATTTTGAAGGCAGCGACTGGGCGCCCAACGATCAATATGTCGCCACCGATCCGCTTGATACATCGATCTCGCCCAATCCCGAGACCGTTTGCGTGCGCTGGCGCTGGGGTTCGTGCCGGGATTGGGAAACGCGCACCTACCGTAAACGGACGCTGTTTGGCCGCAATCATGACGGCAGTCAGCGCCTGGAGTCGACTTATAACAAGGTGTGGTACGCACATAATTCGCCGGTACCCCTGTTGACCAGACCGCCGGAAGATTGGACCGGTTGCGTTTATGCCCGTTATGCCTATACCGGCGATCCCAGCCTATATGATGCCAGTTCAGGCAATTGGGACCCCAATCCCGCCAGCGGCATGAACCGCACGTCCGACGCGGATGAAGCCGCCGATCTGGTTCTGGGGCCAGTCAACAGCATCACCGATCCGACCAAGCTTGATTGGATGGGGTGGATGCCCATTGGCGCCGAGGGCGAGGAGCCTTCAGGCAGCACTAAATGCGATTCGGCAATCATGCTGCACCGTAATGAAGGCTGCACGCCATGTCCCAGCGCCGGCGTCCTGCGCTTGCAAAACAACAAGCAAGGCGCGCTCGATATGATTGCAACCTTGAATGCCGACGGGCCCAATTTCACCAATATGCCGGTTGGCTTGGCTTGGGCATGGCGGGTGCTGATGCCTGCGGAGCCATTCACCGAAGCGTCGGTCAATAATGGCAACGTCGCCAATTTCCAACGCAGTCGTGCCTTGATCTTGTTGACCGACGGCGCCAACACCGTGCGCGCGGGCGACGCCTATAACCGCTCCTTCTCGTCGCAGACCCGCCGGGATAACCGGTTGCGGGAACTGGCGACGATCATCAAGCAAAATGGCACGCCCAATGACAGCCGTGACGATGTGTTGATCTACACCATTCAGTTCGCCAATAATAATTCCGAAGTCACGACCTTGTTGCAGGACATCGCGACATCGCCCGACGCGCCATTTTACAATTACGCGCCGTCGACCGATGATTTGCAAAACATCTTCCGCCAGGTTGCGACAAATTTGGCGAATTTGCGGATCTCGCGCTAACCGTCTGACTTGCCGTGGTGACGACTGGGGTGATCTCTGCTAAGGGATCGCCCCAGGCTTTTTTGTGGGCTGTTGGATGGAGCCATGAGCGCAGCCGGCCACGAGCGCCGCCGCACCATGCCGCCGGGCGGGCGGCTCGGTTTTTTCAATGGCCCTGATGGCGCGGCCTTGCGCTATGGCCTGTGGGCGCCGTTGGACGCCCAACCGCTGGGCAGCGTGTTGGTGCTGGGCGGTCGCGGCGAATTCATCGAGAAGCATTTCGAGACTTATGCCGATCTCCGCGATCGCGGTTTTGGCGTTGCCACCATCGATTGGCGTGGCCAAGGCTTGTCGGCGCGTTGGCCGGGACTGGCCGACAAGGACCATTTGACCGATTACCGCATGCGGCGGGCCGATCTCGACCTGTTCGTTCGGCAAATTCTGCGCCGCAAATTGCCGGGGCCCTATTATGCCATCGCCCATTCCATGGGTGGGCATATCATGGCGCACCATTTGCATGATCACCCCAATGATTTTGCCAGGGCGGTGCTGTGTTCGCCGATGATCGCGGTCAAATTCTCGCCCTTGATGCGGGCCGTGTCAGCGGCTTTGACGGCGCTGATGCACCGGCTGGGCCGCGACGATGCCTATTTGCCAGGCCAGGGACCTTATGAGGGCCAGCGGCGAGGGTATGAAAGCCGCGATTTTCTCACCACCGACCCCGACCGCTACCGCGATGAGGTGTTGGCGATCGAAGCCAATCCGGCGCTGGCGCCGGGCGGCATGACCTTCGGCTGGCTGCGGGCGACGATGGCCTCGGTCCGGGCCTTGAACGCGCCCGGCTATCCGGAAGCCATTGCAACGCCAATGCTGGTGCTGTTGTCTGAAGACGAGCGATTGGTCGACAATGACGCCGCCATCGCTTTCGCCCAACGCGCGCCGGATGCGCGGGTGGTGACGATTGCCGGCGCGCGGCACGAATTGTTGAAGGAGAATGACCAGATCCGCCGCCAAATTTGGGGTCAGATCATGCGTTTTTTCAAGACTCCGACGCCGCCGGTCTAAGCACGTCAAGGGCTTGGCGCAACAACGCATCGGTGGCCGCCGCCACCACTTGGCCACCGCCTTGGGCATCGCCGCCTTGCCAGTTGGTCAACCGGCCGCCGGCCGCTTCCACCAACGGGATCAATGCTTGCACGTCGTGGGGCTTGAGGCCGCTTTCCACCACCAAGTCGATCTGACCTGCCGCCAATAGGGCATAGGCATACCAGTCCAGGCCCAGCCGGCGGAATTGGCATTGCTGGCTCAAGGTTTCGAACACGTTGGCTTCTTCGGCACTGAACAAGGCCGGATCGGTGGTCGCCAGACGGGCGGTGGCCAGGTCCTGGCAGTCGCGGCTGTGGATCGGCGCACCATTCAGCCGCGCTTGTTGGGCGCTGGCCACATAAAGCTCGTTCAAACAGGGTTGATAGGCCACGCCCAGCACCGGACCGGCGCCATCATTGAGCGCGATCAGAATGCCCCACATTGGCACCCCGGCAATGAAACTGCGGGTGCCGTCGATGGGGTCGAGAATCCATCGACGGCCCGAAAGGGACGGGCGGGGCGGTCGTTCCTCGCCTTCGATGCCATCTTGCGGGCGGGCTTCGATCAGCAGCGACCGCATGATATCCTCGGCGGCACGGTCGGCGGCGGTGACCGGGTCGAACGGCACATGCTTTTCTGCCTTGTTATTGATCTCGATCTCATTGTCGCTGCGGAAATGGGGTAAAATCACTTTGGCTGCTTGATGCGCCAAGTCTTGTGCCAATGCCATGTCATCCATTAGATCCGTCATGCGTCCGCCATTTTTTGCAGCCAATTTGAACCCATGGTTCCCTTGAGAACCGTGCGCAAAAGGACCACATTGCGCCTGCAGAGGCAAGCACCGCAAAAGACAGGAGAGCCCGCAAGATGCAATCGGCTGACTTTCTGATCATCGGTGGCGGCATGGCCGGCGCCACCGCGGCCTATGGTTTGGCGCCACATGGCCGCGTGGTGATGTTGGAAACCGAGGATACGCCTTGTTACCACACCACCGGCCGCTCGGCGGCGTTTTATGCCGAGACCTATGGCGGCCCCGGGGTGCAGCCATTGACCACCGGCTCGAAGGCTTTCTTTGAAAGCCCGCCCGAAGGTTTCAGTCCGGTTCCGCTGTGGCAAAAGCGCGGCGCCTTGCATGTCGCCAAGCCAGGGGCATTGGCGCAAGCGCATGAAATGGCCGACGCATTGTCGGCGCTGGCGCCGAGTATCAGTGTTGTCGATGCCGAAGCGGCACGGGCCAAGGCGCCGATGCTGCGGCCCAATGTGGTCGGTGGTGGCGTGTGGGACCCTGATTGCGCCCTGTTGGATGTCGACGCTCTGCATCATGGATTTTTGCGCGCGGCGCGCCGGCATGATTTCAAGCTGTATTGCAATGCCGAGGTTGGCAGCCTGACCCGCCATGATGGGCTGTGGCGCGCTGATACGCCGAAGGGCGTGTTTCAGGCGCCGGTGGTAATCAACGCCGCAGGCGCCTGGGGCGATCGGCTGGCTAAGCGGGCGCGGGTGGCGCCAGTGGGTCTGACGCCCATGCGCCGCACCATCGTCACCTTTCCGGTGCCCAAAGCCGGGGTCGATCCCGATTGGCCACTGGTGCTGGACCTGGACGGCGCATGGTATTTCAAGGCCCAGCATGGCCGCATTCTGGCGTCGCCCGGCGATGAAACGCCATCGCCGCCCTGCGATGCCCAGCCCGAGGAATTGGATATCGCCATGACCATGGCGCAGATCGAAAAAGTCACCGGCTGGAAGGTTTCAACCCTGAACGCGACCTGGGCCGGATTGCGCACCTTTGCGCCCGACCGTTTGCCGGTGATCGGTTTCGATGCCGATGCCGAGGGCTTTTTCTGGTGCGTTGGCCAAGGCGGCGTTGGTATTCAAACCGCGCCGGCAGTGGCGCAACTGGTGGCGTCCTTGGCAACCGGCGCGGCCCTGCCAAAGTCGTTAACGGCGCTGGGCGTGACCGAATCGCGCTATGCCCCGCAGCGTTTGCACGAAGCCGCCTGAAACCGCTGGGCAGGCCAAGCGCGGCGGTTGGATTGCCGCGCCCCTTCGGGCCTCGCGATGACGCAGCAGCTTCACCATCAATGCGAGTCCCGTAGGGGCGCGGCGGTCCGGGCGCGGGTTGCCCCTAATCGACGTTCTTGTTGATCTGATAGACATGCGGATAGGGGATGGTAATGCCTTCCGCGTCAAAGCGTTGCTTGACCGTCTTCATCATGTCGAAAAAGATGTCCCAATAATCGCTGCTGGCGGCCCAAACCCGCATTGTCAGGTTGACAGAACTGTCGCCCAGCGCGCTGACAACGAATGCAGGCGCGGGGTCCTTGAGGCAGCGGGAATCGGCTTCGACACAGGCCCGCAGCACATTCAGCGCCTTATCGATATCGTCGTCATAGCTGATGCCGAACTCAAAATCGACGCGGCGGGTGTCATGGGCCGAGAAATTGGTGATTGGATTGCCCCAGATCTTGCCATTGGGTACCAGAATCTTGCGATTGTCCGGCGTCGCCAATTCGCAGGTGAACAGGGTAATCGTCTTGACCGTGCCATTGATGCCACCGACATCAACATAGTCGCCATTCTTAAATGGACGGAAGAACAGCAGCAAGACCCCCGCCGCGACATCCGCCAATGTGCCTTGCAAGGCCAGACCAATGGCTAAGCCCAAGGCACCGAGCACGGCGATGATGCTGGCGGTCTGGACGCCAAAGCGGCCAAGGATCGCCAACACCGTGAAGGCGATGATGAAATACCGCACCAAGCTGCCCAGGAAACCGGTCAGCGTGTCGTCCACCCGGCCGGTGCGCGCTAGCAGCTTGGCAACCAGGCGATGCGCCCAGCCGGCCAGCCACAGGCCGACGATCAATGTGATGATAGCAGCAATCAAATTGATGCCCATATTGGCCATCATCGGCCCATATTGGTCGATCAAGGCTTGTACCTCGGCTTCGCCAAATTCCATGTCCACTGTTCTCCTTATCCAATTTTGTAAATGCAGTGGGCGGCCCCAAGGCCGCCCACATGGTCTCAAACGTCTCTATCGTGCTTTCAGGCTGTCACGAATTTCGCGCAACAGCAACACATCCTCAGGCGTTGGCGGGGGCGCGCTGGGCGCTTCCTCTTCCTTGGCTTTGAGGCGGTTGATGCCCTTGACCAGCAGAAATACGGCAAAGGCAACAATGATGAACTCAATCATGACATTGACGAATTGGCCATAGGCGACGGTGACGGCGCCGGCCGCGCGCGCGGCCTCAAGCGTTGGAAATAACGTATCGCGCATCGATAGTTGAAAGAAGAAATTGGAAAAATCCACCTTGCCAAGGGCAAGGCCGATCAACGGCATCATCACGTCATTGACCAAGGACGAGACGATCTTGCCGAACGCCGCGCCGATGATGATACCGACCGCCAAGTCGACGACATTGCCGCGCATGGCGAATTTCTTGAACTCTTGAAGCATTTCATTGCGCTCCCCTGATACGCCCCCGTTGGACGCCAGGTTATTCTAGCGCGCTTGAAAGCGGACGCTAGCGCGTAAATGCACTCAAAAGTTAACCGAGGCGACTTGGCGCTCAGGCACTGGCCGCGCGTTCGGCGCGCTTGCGCACATGGGGGTCCAGATGCCGCTTGCGCAGCCGGATATGATGCGGCGTGACTTCCACCAGCTCATCGTCATTGATGTAGGACAGCGCTTGTTCCAGGCTCAACAGCCGTGGCGGCGTCAAGGTGACCGCTTCGTCCTTTGATGTGGTGCGAATATTGGTCAGTTTCTTGCCCTTCAGCGGGTTCACTTCCAAATCATTGTCGCGGCTGTGTTCAGCGATGATCATGCCGACATAGACATCATCGCCGGGTTCAATCATGATTTGACCGCGCTCCTCGAGATTCCAGAGCGCATAGGCCACCGCCTTGCCGTCGACATTGGAGATCAGCACGCCATTGCGGCGCCCACCAATGGGGCCGCGATGGGGGCCATAGCCGTCAAATCCCTTATGCATCACGCCGGTGCCGCGGGTGTCGGTGAGAAATTCCCCATGATAGCCGATCAGGCCGCGTGACGGACAGCGGAACACCAGCCGCACCTTGTCGCCGCCCGAGGGCTTCATTTCAATCAGCTCCGCCCGCCTTTGATTCAGCTTGTCGACGACCACGCCGCTATAATCCTGGTCGACATCGATCTGCACGCGCTCGATCGGCTCCAGCCGCTGGCCGGTCTCGGGGTCCGACTTATACAACACGCGTGGACGCGAGATCGTCAGTTCGAAGCCTTCCCGGCGCATTGTCTCGATCAGCACGCCAAGCTGCAGTTCGCCGCGCCCGGCAACCTCGAAACTGTCCTTGTCTTCGGCTTCGGTGATACGGATGGCGACATTGACCTCGGCTTCGCGCAACAAACGGTCGCGCAGGACCCGCGAGGTCAGCTTGTCGCCATCGCGGCCGGCCAGCGGGCCGTCATTGACGCGGAAGGTCATCGACAGCGTCGGCGGGTCGATCGGGATCGCCTTGATCGACTGGCTCACGGCTTGATGCGCCACGGTTTGGGCGACAGTGGCGTCGGTCAGCCCCGCCAGCGCGATGATGTCGCCAGGGCCGGCCTCGGTCACCGCCACGCGCTCGAGGCCTTCATAAGCCATCAATTTGGTGGCGCGGCCTTGTTCCACGGTCTTGCCATCGGCGCTCAACACCTTGATTGGGTCGTTGACGCGGATGGTGCCGCTTTCCACCCGACCGGTGACGACACGGCCTAAAAACGCATCGCGGTCGAGCAGGCTGACCAGCATCGAAAAAGGCGCCTCGCGATTGGCCGGGTCGCGCGCCGGCGCCGGCTGCGGCACGTGGCTGACGATCATGTCCAGCAATGGCGCCATCGATTCCCGGGGCGCGGCTTCGTCCCTGGCCGCCCAGCCGTCGCGGCCGCTGGCATACAGGCAGGGGAAATCAAGCTGGCCGTCATTGGCGTCCAGCGCCACGAACAGATCGAACACTTCATTGAGCACTTCATCGGTGCGGGCATCGGGCCGGTCGACCTTGTTGATCACCACGATCGGCCGCAACCCCAGCGCCAGCGCCTTGCCGGTGACGAATTTGGTCTGCGGCATCGGACCTTCGGCGGCGTCGACCAGCAGGATAACGCCGTCGACCATCGACAAAATCCGCTCCACCTCGCCGCCGAAATCGGCGTGGCCAGGGGTGTCGACAATATTGATCCGCGCGCCTTGCCACAGCACCGACGTGCATTTGGCCAAAATGGTGATCCCGCGCTCGCGCTCCAAGTCATTGGAATCCATGGCTCGTTCCGCCACGCGTTGATTGGCGCGGAAGGTTCCAGCCTGACGGAACAAGGAGTCCACCAAGGTGGTTTTGCCATGGTCGACATGGGCGATGATGGCAATATTGCGAATTTCAGTCATAACCAGATGTCCATTTGGAAAAAGCGGCGCAGTATAGGCGGGCGCGCGGTCCATGCAAGGGCCGTTTCGCATCTGCGAAAAAAACCTTTAGGGTCAGCCCAGCGCGGCCAGTGGCGCTGGCTCGCCGCGTTCAACCGGCAGGCCATTGCTGGCCCAGACCAAATTGTCGACAAAGCGCGCGGCGCAGGCCGGCCAGCCATAATGCAGGGCATAGCGCCGGCAATCGTCGGGCCGGGCACGCTGCGCGCGCTCGACCGCTTGGCTTAAATCATGATCCAGCGCGCCTACCGGCTGGATGAATTCCGCTACCGTGCCATGGCCCTGGGCGCCCACCACGTCAAGCGGCCCGGGCACTGGATAACCGGCCACCGGCACACCGCAGGCCAGGGCCTCCAGCATCACTAGGCCAAAAGTATCGGTGCGGCTGGGAAACACGAAGACATCGGCAGCGCGATAATGATCGGCCAGGCTTTCGCCATGCTGGGCGCCGGTGAACACCACTTCAGGATAATCGCGCTCAAGCTGGGCGCGCTGTGGGCCGTCACCGACCACCACCTTGGTGCCCGTGGTTTTAAGGTCGAGGAATGCACCGATGTTTTTTTCCACCGCGACCCGGCCGACATATAGCAGCAGTGGCCGCGGCAGCGCGTTCAGCGCCGCCACCTGGTCTTTGGCCCCGGGCTTGAACAGGTCGAGATCGACCCCGCGCGACCAACGCTTCAAATGCTTAAAGCCGTGCGCGCAAAGTTCTTCCTCCAGCGTGGCGGCGGCCACCATCACCCCGCTGGAGGGCTTGTGAAACCAGCGCATGAAGCCATAGCCCCAGGCCAACGGCAAGCCACTGCGGACATTGACATATTCTGGAAATTTGGTGTGATAGGCAGTGGTGAAGGCAAGGCCCCGGCGCAAGCAATAGCGTCGGGCCGCCAGCCCCAGCGGACCTTCGGTGGCGATGTGGATGGCGTCGGCGCCATAAGCGTCCATCCGCCGCGCCACGCCCTTGGCGGCGCCCATGGCAAGGCGGATTTCCGGATAAGTGGGGCAGGGGATGGTGCGAAAATCGGCCGGCGAGATGACCACTACGTCAACGCCGTCTTTTTCCAGCAGGCCCTTGACCGTGTCCAGCGTGCGTACCACGCCATTGGTTTGTGGGTACCAAGCGTCACTAATGATTGCTAGTTTCACGCATCACCATCATCGACCAGGGCCGGGGCGGCCAGATTGGGCGCATTGCCCTTGGCATTGGCCTTGGCTTGGAGCCGGGCTTGCGCTTGATGCGCCCATTCCAGGATCTCCATGCGGCCATCCTTATGCTCGACCAAGGCAGTGCAGCTTTCCACCCAGTCGCCGTCATTATAATAAATAATGTCACCGATCGGCTTGATCTCGGCATGGTGAATATGGCCACAAACAACGCCGTGCGCGCCGCGTTCGGCGGCGGCATGGGCAACCGCTTCCTCGAACCGGGAGATGAATTCAACCGCGTTTTTGACCTTGAATTTGAGATAGGCCGACAGCGACCAATAAGGCATGCCCAGCCAGCCGCGCACGACATTGACGCGGTGATTCAAGCTGAGCAGGAACTGGTAACTGCGGTCGCCGAGAAAGGCCAGCCATTTGGCATAGCGGACGACGCTATCGAAGGCGTCGCCATGAATCACCAGCAACTTGCGGCCGTCGGCGGTCTCATGCATCGCTTCGCCAATGACTTGAATGCCGGCGAGGTCGATGTCGAGATAGTCGCGCAGGGCTTCGTCATGATTGCCGGGCACATAAATCACCTTGGTGCCCTTTTTGGCCATTTTCATCAGCCGCCGCACTACGTCGCTTTGCGCTTGCGACCAATAGAGTTTCTTGCGGATCTGCCAGCCGTCGATGATGTCGCCGACCAGATACAGGGTTTCGCAGCGATTATGCTTCAGGAAATCGAGCAGGAATTCGGCCTTGCAGCCGCGGGTGCCAAGATGGGTGTCGGAGATCCAGATGGTGCGGTAATGGCCCTTGCCACCGCCCTTTGGTGTCGGGGGTATGTCGTCGGACCGTTTCCAGGCTGGCGACAGCGCTTGATCGATCGTGGCCGCAATGCCGCTGCGGTCAAAGGCATGATGCAAACCTGTCATTCTACGGTCATAATCCCAGTCGACACCATCTCTCGGATGTTTTTTCATGGCTGTGGGAATATCTTGTGTCTGTTACACAATTATGTCGGCCCAGACGGCATTTCTTCATCATCTATAATCCGATTGCTGGGCGCCGCCGCACAGACCGGTTGCGCGCGGTGGTTCAGGCCTTGCGTCAGCAGGGCGCCGACGTGACGGTGACGCCGACGCGCGCGCCCGGTCATGCCAGCACTTTGGCATGCGCCTTGTGGGACGGTGAGGACGCCGCCCATCCCGACACAGATGTGGTGGTGGCGGCGGGCGGCGATGGCACCATCAGCGAGGTCGCGGCGGGACTGGTCGGCAGCGAATTAACCTTGGGCATCATCCCCTTGGGCACCGCCAATGTATTGGCGCAGGACCTTGATTTGCTGAACGGTGGGTGGCGGGCGCCGCGGATCGCGAGGCAATTGATGCGCGGTGTTGCGCGCGACGCCTATTTGGGTCGGGTGCGTCAGTCCGATGGTGGCATGCGCGCATTTGTGATGATGGCCGGCGCCGGCTTCGATGGCGCGGCGGTGCATGCGGTGAACCAGAAATTGAAACGTGCTGTCGGCCCGCTGGCCTATGGCTGGGCCGGCCTTGCCACCCTGGCGCGGGATGATGGCGGACGGGTTGTGTTACGTACCCCGGACCGAGAAGTTGAGGCTGACTGGGTCGTCGTCACCAATGGTTGCCATTATGGCGGCGCTTATCGATTGGCGCCTGGCGCGTCGGTGTTTCAGCCCAGCCTGACCGCCATCGCCGTGACCTCGCGCGGGCGCTGGGGCATGGTGCAGCAGCTTTGGCGCCTCGGCCTTGGCCAGTTCGGCCCCAATCAAGGCGTAGAGCGGCTTGAAGGACGGCAATTCGAGCTGGAATCGCTAGACCAAAGGCCGGTTTGGCTACAATGCGATGGCGACGTCATTGGCCAGCTTCCGGTCAAAATCGACCTGTTTGAGCAAAGCCTGCGGCTAATTACCGCGGAATTAGTCGATTTTGCACCGGAAACCCCGAAAAAAAGCCCGCAGAAAGCTTGACTGTGACATCCCAGGCACAGAAAAAAATACAGAAGACTATTGAAAATTCTGCCCAAAGGCGTATCTCTGATGTGGGTCGGCTGTGAAGCGATTTCCAGCCAACCTTGCCCTTCGTGGGCGTTTCCTCCCTGAAACTGGGCCACTTCGGGCTTTCTCGAAGTGGTCTTTTTTTTTGGCGAGGTGACGACGCGTTTTATTCCGCCGCCAGGGGTGTGGCGCGGGGGCCTTCCGCGGCGAGGGGAAGGGCGCTGATGGCGGGCACGAAGCGCTCGATGAAGCGTCTGAGTACCTTGGCCAGGCTTTCAAAGCCGCGATGTTTTTCAATCCGCATTTCGTCCATGTATAGCCCACGGGCGATTTCGATTTGTAGCGCATGCAAGCCGGCTTGCGGTTGACCGTAGCGGCGGGTGGTGTAGCCGCCGGCATAGGGATCGTTATGAGCCACCGTCAAGCCCAGATCCCGCAACAGGCTGTCGGCCAGACGGAAAACGCGGGGGTCGCAACTGCCGCCAAAGCGGTTGCCCAGCACGATGTCGGGGGTTGGCCGGGCAAAGCCGGCGCCGCGTTCCAGCGCCAGCGACGGCATTGAATGGCAATCGATTAGCACTGCGAAACCGTGGTGCGCATTGGCCTGTTCAAGCCGCCCGCACAAGGCGTCGTGATAAGGGCGGTGAATGGCCTTGATCCGCGCCATCGCCGCTTCCAGGCACAGCGGCTGGTCATAGATTTCCAGGCCAGCGCCCACCGTGCGGGGAATCGTCCCCAAGCCGCCCGCCACCCGCTCCGACGCGGTCTCGGCATAATCCGGCAACGGGCGGTCGAACATCGCCGGGTCCAGCTCATAGGGGCCGCGATTGGGGTCAAGATAGGCGCGGGGATAAACCGCCTTGATCAAGGGCGCCCCGGTGGCGGGCGCATGGGCGAATAATTCATCGACAAAGCTGTCTTCCGAACGCCGCAGCATTTGCAGGCCCAAGCGGGCCCGCGCCAGGAAGGCCGGCGGATAATGGCGGCCGCTATGCGGCGAGGCGAACACGCAGGCGCTCAGCGGTCCGTGCGGCTCGTCAACCCGAAATGCAGGGGCCGAGGGCGGGAGTTCGTCTTCAGACATGCCGCAACATCCAATCGATCATCGGGGATTTAAGGTATTTTAAGGCGGTTCATGGGAAAGAACAGGGTGTTTTGACGACCAAGCCTGCTATTTTGCCCGCGCGGGCAGCAGAGAGCGGGAGCGGTTGAGAGGGAGGCGATGGCAAAAATCCTGCTAGCCGAAGACGACGATTCGATGCGCTTGTTCCTGGGCCGGGCGCTGGAGCGCGCTGGCCATGAGGTGGCGACGGTGGATCGTGGCACCAAGGCGTTGCCGCTGATTGCCGGCGGCGACTATGATCTGCTGTTGACCGACATCGTGATGCCGGAGATGGACGGCATCGAATTGGCCCAACGCGCTGCCGGCCTGGCGCCGAAAATGCGGGTGATGTTCATCACCGGCTTTGCCGCCGTGGCCTTGAACCGCCGCAATGAGGCGCCGGAAAACGCCAAGGTGCTGTCAAAGCCCTTCCATCTGCGCGATCTGGTCGGCGAGATCGAAAGGCTGTTCGCGGCCTAATCCAAGCCAGGGCTGACGTCGGCAATCGCCCTATTCAGTTCACGCACCGCCGCGGCGGGGCCTTCGGGATGATCCCAAACGGCGGATGAAACGGCCAGCATGTCGGCGCCGGCCTTGACCAGGTCGCCGCAATTGGCCGCCGTGATGCCGCCAATGGCAACACAGGGCAGTTCCGACAATGCTGACCACCAGCGCAAGATTTCAGGCTCCGCGCGGGTTTTGGCCGCCTTGGTGTTGGTCGGGAAAAATGCGCCGAAAGCGACATAATCGGCGCCGGCTTCCCCGGCCAGCATGGCCAGGTGCCTGCTGTCATGGCAAGTCACGCCAATGGCCTTGTCAAATCCCAGCAATTCGCGTGCGGCGCCGACATCGCCATCTTCTTGGCCCAGATGCACTGCGTCGGCATCGACCTTGGCGGCGATATCGGCGCGGTCATTGATCACCAGCGCCACATCTTCGGCGTCCAATATCGGTTTGACCGCTTTTGCGGCGGCGATGATGGTGCCGTCGTCAGCGCCCTTGAGGCGGAGCTGAAAACAGGCGACAGCCCCACCGCTGAGCGCCTGTCGTAATCGCGGCATAAAGTCGTCCAGCACGATGGACGGTGGCGAAATCAGATACAGCGCGCAGGGGTCGCGCGGCTCGCGACCGAATTCAGCAATATCGTGGCCGTCCTCGGTCAAGGCGCGCTAGGCTCCGGCGCTGCCGCAAACAGCCGGTTCAGGCAGTCAACGATCAATTCCGAGGCCATGTCCTCGATGGTGATCGCATCGAGCTTGGGAAAGGCGCGCACCGTCTGCTCGCAACGGCTGGCGCGGCCGCTGCTGGCATCGGCCAGCGCGATTTCCATGCGGAAGTCGTCGCCAAAGTTTTTGTCGCGGTGGCTGGCGCGCAATTGCTCCAGGCGGACCTCATGCGGCATGGCGGCGCCAGCGCCGGCGTTCCAGAATTCGGCCACCCGGTCGAGGAAATCCCCGGCCAGGCGGATTTCCGAGCCGGGCTTGCCGGGCGCGCGCAGGCCGATCAAGGTATCGGCGCGGGCATCGGTCAAATGAATCGGCGCTTGTCGCGCGGCAATTGGCGCTGGCTGCTCAAAATTCAGATTGAGCGGCGCATCCGACGCGCACGCCGCCAGCAGCAAGACCGCCGCCAAGCCAAAACCGTTTTTCCAACCCTTGATGATCTGCATTCAAGCCTTGCCCTGATAAATGCGGACGATCTGATCCAGCAGCGCCAATGCGTCCTCGCGCGAGCGTTGGAAGCTGTTGCGGCCGATGATCGAACCATTGCCGCCGCCGTCGCGGATCGCACGGGCATCATCATAGACCGAATCGGCGCCTTTGGCCGCCCCGCCTGAGAACACCACCAAACGGCGGCTGTTGAACGCCGCCTGCATGACATGTGCCACCCGCGCCGCTTGGCTGGACAGGTCGATCTTCTGTTGTTCATAGACCTTTTTGGCGTCGGCCTGTTCGATGTGGTCGGATGGCAGCTTGACCTTGATGATATGGGCGCCAATCAACGCCGCCATGTGCGCGGCATAGGCGCAAACGTCGATCGCGGTTTCGCCGTCTTTCGACAATTTGCCGCCGCGCGGATAGGACCACACCACGCTGGCGATGCCGACAGCCTTGGCTTCCGCCGCCATTTCGCGGATTTCCTCGACCATTTCATTAAAATATTCCGAGCCCGGATAGACGGTGAAACCGATCGCCGCGCAGCCCAAGCGCAACGCGTCATCGACCGTGGCGGTGATTGCCTGGTCTTTTTCGCTGGCCCAGCTATTGGCGGAATTCACCTTCAAGATCAGCGGGATCTGGCCCGCGATGCGGTCGGCCACGGCTTCGACCATGCCGAGGGGTGTGGCATAGGCATTGAGGCCGGCATCGATCGCCAATTGCGGATGATACATCGGATCATAACCCGCCGGATTGGGCGCGAAACTGCGCGCGGGGCCGTGTTCAAAGCCCTGATCGACCGGCAAAATCACCATCTTGCCGGTGCCGGCCAGCCGGCCGGTTGACAGGATGCGCGCCAAATTGGCTTTGACGCCGGGATTGTCGCTTTCATACCAAGACAGAATGTCGCGAACGCGTTTGGTGACTTTCATGGCTTCCCCCACCCGAAAATAGACTCAGAACACAAAATTGCAGGTTTGATAGCCTAAGCCGGGCATGCCCGCAACGCCGGCATGCGCGTCATCGCGTCTCGGGCGGGCCTTTCAGTTCCACGACATTGCCTTCGGGGTCGGTCACATAAAGCGAGGGGCCAAAGCCCTGGGCGCCATAGCGCCGCGCGACCGGGTCGATATGTTGCGCCAGGGGGCTTAGCCGGCGGATCAGCGCCTCAGCGTCGAAGGGCGAAACAGCCAGGCAAAAATGGTCCAGGTTGCGGCCTTCCGCGCCGGCGGGCGCGCCGCCTGCCTGACCCAGCGGACCATCGACGGTGACCAGGTCGATCAATTGCGCGCCGGCGCGCAATTGATAGAGGCCCAGATCCTCCAATACCCGTTCCAGCGGACAGCCCAGGCCGTCGCGGTAAAAACGCAGCATCAGGTCCAGGTCGCGCACCCGCAGCACGATATGATCCAGGCCGGTAATGGTCATGACCCAGCCAGCTTAACGGTTAATCCGGGCGCCGCAAGGCCTCGACACCGGGCAAGGCCTTGCCTTCCATCCATTCTAGAAAGGCGCCGCCAGCGGTGGAGATGAAGCTGAAATCGCCCGCCACGCCGGCATGGTTGAGTGCGGCCACGGTGTCACCGCCGCCGGCCACCGACAGCAGCGTCCCATCCTTGGTCAGCGCGGCGGCGATGCGGGCCAGCGCCACCGTTGCCGAATCGAAGGGCGGCAATTCAAACGCGCCCATGGGGCCGTTCCAGACCAAGGTTTGGCAAGTTTTGAGCGCGTCGCCCAGGGCCTCGACCGCGGCAGGGCCGATGTCCAGGATCATGTCGTCCTCGGCCACGTCATGGACATTGACGGTCAAATGCGGCGCGCCGGCCTTGAATTCCTTGGCGACGACCACGTCATAAGGCAGGTGCACCGTCGCGCCGGCCTTGTCGGCGGCGGCCAAAATCGCGCGGGCGGTGTCGGCCAGGTCATGCTCGCATAGCGATTTGCCGACATTGACACCCTTGGCGGCCAAAAATGTATTGGCCATGCCACCGCCGATGATCAGATGATCGACCTTGGCGACCAGATTTTCCAGCACCGCCAATTTTGACGACACCTTGGCGCCACCGACCACCGCCGCCACCGGGCGCTTGGGCGTGCCCAGGGCGGCGTCCAGAGCCTTCAATTCGGCTTCCATGGTGCGACCGGCATAAGCTGGCAGCCGATGCGCCAAGCCTTCGGTCGACACATGCGCGCGGTGGGCGGCGGAAAAGGCGTCATTGACATAAATGTCGCCCAGCCTGGCCATGGCGTCGGCCAGTGCGGCATCGTTCTTTTCCTCGCCCGCTTCAAAGCGGGTGTTTTCCAGCACCGCGACCTGACCAGGTTCAAGTCGGGCGACTGCGGCCTCGGCGCCGGCGCCATGATTTTGGTCGATGAAGGCGACGGGGCGATTGAGCAGGCTGCCCAGCGCGTCGGCGACTGGGGCCAGCGACATGCCGGCCACCCGCTGGCCCTTGGGCCGGCCGAAATGCGCCAGGCACAAAACCACCGCGCCCTTGGCGGTCAACGTGTCGATGCTGGCGCGGGTGGCTTCCAACCGGGTGACATCGGTCACCCGGCCATCCTGCATCGGTACGTTTAAATCGACGCGCAACAGCACCCGCTGGCCACGCACATCGTCCAAATCGTCAAGCGTGCGAAAATCACCCATGACGGCTTACAGGCCCGCCATCAGCACCGCGACATCGCTCATCCGATTGGAGAAGCCCCATTCATTGTCATACCAGCTCATAACCCGCACCAAGCGCTTGTCGATCACCTGAGTCTGGCTGGCATCGAAGCTGGAGGAATGCGGATCGTGATTGAAGTCGATCGACACCAAGGGTTCGGTGACATAGCCAAGGATATTCTTCAGCGGCTTCTTCGCCGCCGCCTTGGCGATGGCCGCGTTGATTTCCTCAACCGAGGTATCCCGCTCGGCCACGAACTTAAGATCGACGACCGACACATTGGGCGTCGGCACGCGCACTGCGGAACCGTCCAGCTTGCCTTTCAGCGCCGGCAGCACCAAGCCAACCGCCTTGGCCGCACCGGTCGAGGTTGGGATCATCGACATCGCCGCCGCGCGCGCCCGGCGCTGGTCCTTATGGAATACGTCGAGGATTTTCTGGTCATTGGTATAGCTGTGAATGGTGGTCATATAGCCATGCTGAATGCCGACCGCATCGTGCAGCACCTTGGCGACTGGGGCCAGGCAATTGGTGGTGCAGGAGGCATTGGAGACGATTTTGTGGCCGGCTTCCAACTGGTCGTGATTGACGCCGTAAACCACGGTCAAGTCAACATCGGTGCCGGGGGCGGAAATCAGCACTTTCTTGGCGCCGGCATCAAGATGCGCCTTGGCCTTGGGGCCGGAGGTGAAAAAGCCGGTGCATTCCAGCGCCACATCGACCTTCAATTTTTTCCACGGCAGGGCGCTGGGGTCGCGCTCGGCCAGCACCTTGATTTCCTTGCCATTGACCACCATCGCGTTCTTGGTGGCTTCGACCTTGCCAGGGAACGGGCCATGCACGGAATCGCGTTTCAGCAGATAAGCGTTGGACTGGGCATCGCCAAGGTCGTTGATGGCGACCACTTCAATGTCCTTGCGCTTGGACTCGATGATGGCGCGCAAGACATTGCGACCGATGCGACCGAAACCGTTGATGGCAACCCGTACCGTCATGACAGGAATTCCTTTCTGGGTCTGCGTTTCGCCGGCTTTTTATAGCCGCTTGCGGACTTCCGCAACCACCCTTTCGGGCGTCAAGCCGAAATGTGCGAACAAATCCTTGGCCGGGGCGGAGGCGCCATAGCTGTCGATGCCCAAGGTCAAGCCGTCGGCCCCGACATATTTTTGCCAGCCCAGGGTAACGCCGGCCTCGATCGACACTTTGAGGCCGTCGCCCAAAACCCGGCGGCGATAGGCGTCGGGCTGGGCGTCGAACAATTCCCAGCACGGCATCGACACCACTTGCGCCTTGACCCCGTCTTTAGCCAGAGCGTCTGCGGCATCGACTGCGATCGCAACTTCCGAGCCAGTGGCCAACAACGTGACATCGGCCTTGCCGCGCACGTGCTTTAAAACATAACCGCCTTTGGCGCAGGCATTCTCGGCACTGTCCTTCAGGCGCAATTGCGGCAGGCCCTGGCGGGTCAGCGCCAGCACGCTGGGGCCGGCGGTTCGGGCCAAGGCGAGCTGCCAGCATTCGGCGGTTTCGACCACATCGGCCGGGCGCAGCACCAGCATGTTGGGCATTGCTCGCAGACTCATCAAATGCTCGATCGGTTGATGCGTCGGTCCATCCTCGCCCAGACCGATGGAATCATGGGTCATCACATAGATCACGCGTTGCCGCATCAACGCCGACAGCCGCATCGCTGGCCGCGCATAATCGGCGAACACCAAAAAGGTGCCGCCATAGGGCAACACGCCGCCATGCAAGGCCATCCCGTTCATCGCCGCCGCCATGCCGAATTCGCGCACGCCATAATGAATATAACGGCCCTTGAAGTCGTTGGCGGTGATCGGCTGCAGCCCCTTGGTTTGGGTATTGTTCGAGCCGGTGAGGTCGGCCGAGCCGCCAACGGTTTCCGGCAGCGCGGCATTGATCACTTCCAACGCCATTTGCGAGGCCTTGCGGGTGGCCACTTTTTGCGGCTTCGCGATCAATTCGGCCTTATAGGCGGCCATCGCCTCGTCCAGCGCCTTGGGCAGCTTTTGGTCCAGCACTCGCTGGATTTCCCGGCGCCTTGCCGGGGCCAGGGCCTTGAAGCGCTTGTCCCAGGCCTTGCGGCTGCGTTCGCCGCGCTGGCCAATCTTGCGCCAGGCTTGCAGGATCGGCGCCGGGATCCGGAACGGCGCATGGCGCCAACCCAAGCTTTCGCGCGCGGCGGCGATTTCATCTGCGCCCAAGGGCGCGCCATGCACGCCGGCGGTGCCTTGTTTGTTGGGCGCGCCAAAACCGATCACGGTGCGGCAGCCAATCAGCGACGGCTTGTTCTGGGCGCGGGCGTCTGCCAATGCCGCCTCGACCGCCTTGGGGTCGTGGCCGTCGACCGACACCACATGCCAGCCCGCCGCCTTGAACCGGCGTTCGATATTCTCCGAAGTCGCGAGGCCTGTGTCGCCGTCGATGGAAATATGATTGTCGTCCCACAACACCAGCAGCTTGGACAGGCCCAAATGGCCGGCCAAGCCGATTGCCTCGTGGCTGACGCCTTCCATCAAGCAGCCGTCGCCGGCAATCACATAGGTATAATGATCACACAGCCGCTTACCCAGGCGCACGGCTTGCAATTGTTCGGCGATCGCCATGCCGACCGCCATTGCCAGGCCTTGGCCCAACGGACCCGTGGTGGTCTCGACGCCCGGCAACTCACCAAATTCCGGATGCCCGGCGCACGGGCTGTGAAGCTGCCGGAAATTGCGAATGTCCTTCATTGTCGGGCGCTTATAACCGGTCAAGTGAAGCAACGCATAAAGCAGCATCGAGCCATGCCCCGCCGACAGCACGAAGCGATCGCGGTCAGGCCAATCAGGGGCTTTGGGGTCGAATTTGAGAAATTTGCTGAACAGTACCGTGGCGGCGTCGGCCATGCCCATTGGCATGCCCGGATGGCCTGAATTGGCGGCTTCCACGGCGTCCATGGCCAAGGCGCGAATGGCGTTGGCAAGGTCTTGATGAGATACTGACATCTGCGTTGCTTCCCCCGCTTTTTTGGGTCGTGCCGACGGGGACCAGCCGGATGGCGTGCCCCACAGGCGCGGCAACATGGCGGGCGTTGGCCGATCCGTCAACAAATCCGCCGGCATCGTTGCCGGCATCTTCGGTCGTCGCGCATTGTAACCGCAAGCCTTGACGGTTGACGATGACGCGTGATGTCAGTCTAATAGCGTCAAACTGTTCAAGTATCGCATGAGTTTTTCATGGCAACCGCATCAAATTCAGGCCCATCCGGCGTGGCCGCAGATCGATCCACACAGCCTGAGGCCGGCCAGGGCCAGCCGCTGATGTCGGCGCAGGCGCGGCTTGATTCGGCGTTGACCCGGCTGCGCGACGCGGTCGAGCGCGCCGCCCTTGAACCCCATGCCGATGGCGACTCGGAGGGGCCGGCGGATGCCGACGCGGCATCGGACCTGCAGTCGCTGCAAGCCGCCTATGATGCGCTGCGGTCCGAGCATGACCGGCTGTTGGCGCAGCGCGATGCCGATTTGGCTCATAATGGCGGCGAGGCGTCGGAACATGCGGCGCGGCTACTGCGCGAACTGAGTGCTGCGCGCAGTGCGCACCAGGACCTGGAACGGGCCTATGACGTCTTGCAGCAGGACTTGGTCGCCTTGCGTGGCGGTGGCCAAGCCAATGCCAAGGCCCAGGACGAAAACACGGCGGCGGTCGCCCAGGCGCGGGCAGAGCTGGCGCAGCTGCAGGAGCAGCGCGCGCAGGTCGCGCGCGATCTGGATACCGAGCGGGCGGAGTTGGCGCGCCTGGCCGCCATTCGCGATGAAGTGGCGCGGCGGTTGGAAAATGTGATCGCGCAATTGGAAGCGCTGTCTGGTCACCGGGCTGGAGGATAGCCAATGGCCCAAGTCACGGTCGATATCGGTGGCTATGCCTATAAGCTGGCCTGTCGTGACGGCGAGGAAGAACGCCTGCACCGGTTGGCGGGCTATTTGAACGACAAGGTCGCGGAATTGACCCAGGCGCTGGGCCAGGTGGCGGAAGGCCGGATGTTGTTGATGGCCGCCTTGATGGTGACCGATGAATTGTTCGAGGCGCGTGAAGGTACTGCGGCGGGCGGTGGCACCGCCATGGCCGCCACCGCGCCGGCGGTTGGCGCCGCGGCCGATGGGCAGACTGAGCGGCTGATGCACGAAGCGGCGGCGTTTTTGGACCAGGCTGCTGACCGTGCCGAGGCCTTGATCGAGGCCCTTGAGACCCGGCTGCAAAATGCTTAGATATGGATGCGACGGGTGCTGCCCCTCGCGTGTGACGCTTTATCCCTGAGGCGATACATTCCTCTTTGGGAGCTGTCCCTGCCCGGATCGTGGTCCGAGGCACACGGCGCCCACCTGACTTGTCAGGCGTCAGAGGATAGAAAAGTCCACGGCTGGGTGGGCCCGTCGCCCATCCAAGCGCAGCAATCGGGAGCGCTTGTTGTCGATCACCCCCGAACCGCATGATGAAAAGCCGGCGGCATTGGCCAAGCCGGCGCTCAGGCGCTTGTGCCGGACCCGCCGTGATGCCGTGGCTAGCGCCGACCGCGCCGCTTGGTCGCGCGCCGCCTGCGATCATGTGCTGGCACTGATAAATGGTCTGGCGCCCGCCGGGGCGATTGGGGGCTATTGGCCAATCGGCAGCGAATTGGATTGCCGTCCCGCCTTGGCGGCGTTGGCGCAACAGGGCCGTGTGGTCGGCCTGCCGGTGGTGGCGGCCCCCAGCCAGCCCTTGATTTTCCGTTGCTGGCGCGATGGCGACATTTTGGATGCCGGCGCCCACGGCACCTTGCAGCCGGGCTCAAGCCAGGCGCTGTGCCAGCCCAAGCTGGTGCTGGTGCCGTTATTGGGCTTTGATGCTGCCGGCCATCGCCTGGGCTATGGCGGCGGCTATTATGATCGCACCTTGGCGGCGCTGCGCAGCCAAGGCTCGGTGCTGGCGGTGGGGTTGGCTTATGACCTGCAAGCGCTGGACAGCGCCTTGGCGCAAGATCATGACGCGCCGTTGGACTGGATCGTCACTGAACGCGGCGCGCGGCCGGTTGCGCCTTAGCCCCTCTAGCACTTGCCGCCGGTTCTGCTATAAGCGGGCGCAAACCCAAGGCTGAAATGGACAAGGACAAAGGCGCGAGCAGGCTATGGCTGGCCATTCCCAATTCAAGAACATCATGCACCGCAAGGGCGCGCAGGACAAAAAGCGCTCGAAATTATTCTCCAAACTGGCGAAGGAAGTCACCGTCGCCGCCAAATTGGGCGGCGTTGATCCCAATGCCAATCCACGGCTGCGGGCGGCGGTGGCGGCGGCGAAGTCGGCGTCGATGCCGAAGGATAATATCGAACGCGCGATCAAGCGGTCGCAAGGCGGTGACGAGGACAATTACGAGGAACTGCGCTATGAGGGTTTCGGCCCTGGCGGCGTGGCTTTCATTGTCGAGGCCTTGAGCGACAATCGCAACCGCACGGCGTCGGATGTGCGGACGATTTTTTCGCGCGCCGGCGGCAATTTGGGTGAAACCGGTTCGGTTAATTTCATGTTCGACCGGGTTGGCGAAATCACCTACAAACCGGAAGCGGGCGATGCCGACACGGTGTTCGAGGCGGCATTGGAAGCGGGCGCCGACAATGTCGAGTCTGACGATAATGGCCATGTCATCTACACCGAGGCCAGCGACCTTCATGAAGTGGCCAAGACGCTGGAAGACAGGCTGGGCGAGGCGGACTCTACCAAGCTGATTTGGAGGCCGCAAACGCTGGTCAAATTGGACGAGGATGGCGCGCGGTCGCTGATGAAGCTGCTGGACATGCTGGACGATAATGATGACGTTCAGACCGTTTATGGCAATTATGAAGTCGATGACGAGGTCGCGGCGCTGCTGGAAGGCTGAGCGCTGAACGGATTGGAGGGGTGGTGGCGGCAGGCTTTACGCGGCTGATCGGTCTGGACCCGGGCCTGCAACGCACCGGATGGGGTGTGATCGAAGCCGATGGCGTGCGTCTACGCCATGTCGCCAATGGCACCGTCGCATCGTCGGCCAAGGCCGATCTGGCGGACCGGCTGCGCGAATTGCATGACCGTTTGGACGCGGTTATCGCCCAATATCGCCCCGCCGCGGCGGCGGTGGAGGAAACCTTCGTCAACAAAAATCCGCATTCAACCTTGAAGCTGGGCCAGGCGCGCGGCATTGCCCTGCTGGTGCCAGCGCTGGCCGGCCTGAAGGTGGCGGAATACACCCCCAACCATGTCAAAAAGTCGGTGGTTGGCGCGGGCCATGCGCACAAGGCGCAAATTCACGCCATGGTGTCGATGCTGCTGCCGGGCGTGGCGATCGCTGGGGCGGACGCGGCGGATGCGCTGGCGGTGGCGATTTGCCATGCCCATCATATGGGCGCGCTGGGCCGCCTGCAGGCCGGATTGCGCCAGGCTGGCGGGGGCGCGCGATGATCGCCAAGCTGACCGGCCTGCTGGACAGCCTTGGTGCTGATTGGGCCATCGTCGATGTTGGCGGTGTCGGCTATCTGGTGTTTTGTTCCGCCAAGACCCTGGCGGCGATGCCGGCGCCGGGCGAACGCGTGGCGCTGCTGATCGAAACTCATGTTCGGGAAGATCATATCCATTTGTTCGGCTTTGCCGGCGGCCGCGAGTTGGATTGGTTCCGGTTGCTGCAAAATGTTCAGGGCGTTGGCGCCAAAGTCGCCTTGGCGATCCTGTCGGTGCTTGGTCCCGACCAACTGCAAGTCGCGATCGCCGCTCAAGACTCTAAAGCGGTGGCCCGCGCCAATGGGGTGGGGCCAAAACTGGCGGCGCGAATCGTCAATGAATTGAAGGACAAGGCGGCCAAGCTCAGCCTGGGCGCCAGCGCCGTAGCAACGGCGGCGGCATCACCCAGCGGTGCGCCGGCGGCGGATGACGCGGCCTTGGCCGACGCGGTTTCCGCGCTCGTCAATCTGGGCTATAGCCCCAGCGATGCCTATGGCGCGGCCCACAGTGCCCGCCGGCAATTGGGCGAAACGGCTGGACTGTCGGCGCTGATCAAGGCCGGATTAAAGGAGTTGAGCCAATGACCCCGGCCGACACATCAGCGTCGGACCGCTTGCTTGACGCCGGCGCGGCAACGACAGATGCGGGCGAGGCCAGCCTGCGGCCGCAGCGGCTGGACGATTTTGTCGGCCAGCGGCAGGTGTGCGAGAATTTGCGGGTCTTCGTGGCGGCCGCGAACCAGCGCGGCGAGGCGATGGATCATGTGCTGCTGCACGGCCCGCCGGGTCTGGGCAAGACGACGCTGGCGCAAATCATCGCCCGCGAACTGGGCGCCAATTTCCGTGCGACATCGGGGCCGGTGATCGCCAAGGCTGGCGATTTGGCGGCGCTGCTGACTAATTTGGAAGCCCGCGACGTGCTGTTCATCGATGAAATTCACCGGCTCAATCCAGCGGTCGAGGAAATTCTCTATCCGGCGATGGAGGATTTTCAACTTGATCTGATCATTGGCGAAGGGCCGGCGGCACGCTCGGTGCGGATCGACCTGCCGCCCTTTACCCTGATTGGTGCGACCACCCGTTCAGGTCTGATCACCACGCCGTTGCGCGATCGCTTCGGCATCCCCTTGCGGTTAAATTTCTATGCAATCGATGACTTGCGCGGCGTGGTGCTGCGCGGCGCGCGCACCTTGGGCGTGGCGCTGAGCGAGGCCGGGGCGCATGAAATCGCCTCGCGGTCACGCGGCACGCCGCGCATTGCCGGCCGATTGCTGAGGCGGGTGCGCGATTTCGCCGCCGTCAGTGGCGCCGGCGAGATCGACGCTCAGGTCGCCGACGCGGCGCTGTCGCGCTTGGAGGTTGACCGTCTGGGGCTCGATGCGATGGATCATCGCTATCTCAATTGCATCGCCGTGACCTATACCGGCGGGCCGGTCGGCATCGAGACCTTGGCGGCGGCACTATCGGAGCCGCGCGATGCGATCGAGGATATCATCGAGCCTTATTTGATGCAGACCGGCCTGGTTCAGCGCACGCCGCGAGGCCGCGTGCTTGCGTCTGCCGCTTATGCGCATTTGGGGCTTGAGCCGCCGCGCGTGGCGACTCAACAATTCGACTTTCTTGACGACGATGCGGGGGAGGTATGAGCGCGCATCGATTGTCGCTGCGGGTTTATTTCGAGGACACCGATGCATCCGGCATCATGTATCACGCCCGCTATCTGGCATTCTTCGAGCGTGGCCGCACGGAAATGCTGCGCGGTCTTGGCATCGACCATGCTGGCATGCTGGCGCTGCCGGCGCCAGAACGGCTGTATTTCGTGGTCCGCCGCATTGGCATCGACTATCGCCAGCCCGCCCGCCTCGACGATCTGGTGACCATTGAAAGCCGCACCCTGGCTTGCCACGGTGCCAGCCTGCGCGTTGGCCAAACCATGTGGCGCGGCGATGAAGTGCTGGCCCAAGCGGAAATCCTGGTCGCCATGGTTGGCGCCGATGGCCGCGCCAAACGCCTGCCAGCCGATATGCGCCGCCTTTTCCGTGCCACAATGAGCGGGCAAACGACGGCTGCGCAATCCGACTCCGCAATAATGGACCCATCATGATGCAAGACCAGATGCCCACCCCGGCCGGCGAAGTGGCGGTGACCACCGATCTCGGCGGCGTTGTTCATGACTTTTCGGCCTTCGGGCTGTTCCTGCAGGCCGATCTGGTGGTCAAGGCGGTGATGATTTTGCTGTTGCTGGCCTCGGTCTATAGCTGGGCCATCATGTACGAAAAATGGCGGACTATCCGGCGGGTGCGCCGCCAGGCCGACAAGTTCGAGGATGTGTTCTGGTCCGGCAACTCGTTGGAAGACCTTTATGAAGGCGTTGCCAAGCAGCCGGAACATCCTTTTGCCATGGTGTTCGCCGCAGCGATGCGGGAGTGGCAGCGGGCGATTGGTGGCAAAGGATTGGGCCGGCTGGGCGCCAGCCTGTCGGAGCGGATCGAGACGGTGATGCGGGTGACCTTGCAGCGGGAGATGGAGCGTCTGGAACGCCGCCTGAGCTTCTTGGCGACAGTGGGATCGGTGGCGCCGTTTGTCGGCTTATTCGGCACTGTATGGGGCATCATGAACAGCTTTGAATCGATCGCGCTAAGCCAAAATACCAGCCTGGCCGTGGTCGCGCCGGGCATCGCCGAAGCCTTGTTCGCCACCGCACTGGGCTTGCTGGCGGCGATCCCGGCCGTGGTCGCCTATAATAAGTTGACCGGCGATCTGGGCCGTTATGCCGGCCGGCTGGAGAATTTTTGCGATGAATTCTCCGCCGTCATTTCCCGTCAACTTGACGACAAAGCCTAGGGGAGGCGGCGGCGATGGCGGTGTCTTTCAATTCCGGCAATGGCGGCAATGGCGGTCGGCGTTACCGGCCGATGTCGGAAATCAACGTCACGCCGTTTGTCGACGTCATGCTGGTGTTGCTGATTGTGTTCATGGTCACCGCGCCGTTATTGACCTTGGGCGTGCCGGTCGATCTGCCGAAAACACAGGCCCAGCCGCTGCCGGAAGATCAAAAGCCGTTGACCATCTCGATTGACCGCAATGGCGCCATATTTTTGGAGGATACGGAAATCCCGGCCGATGAATTGGTGCCGCGATTGGCGGCGATCGCGCAGGAACGCCGTGATGGACGCATTTATGTGCGCGGCGACGCGGCCCTAGATTATGGCGCGATGATGCAATTGATCGCCCGCGTCAACCGGGCCGGATTCAGCAAAGTAGCCCTGGTGACGGAGCGCGGTGAGCTCGACCCTGAATAACAGCCTGACGACCGGCATCGCGGTCTCGCTGACCTTGCATGTCGCTGTCTATTTGGCATTGGCGCATGGCTGGTCGCTGTCGCGGCCCGACGCCATGCCCGAGCCGGACGTGGTGCCGATCGAGATCGCCACCATTGACGATGTCACCCGGGTGCCAACCAAGGCCGAGCCCAAGCCCGAGCCGGAACCGGATCCCGAGCCTGAACCTGAACCCGAGCCAGCGCCCGAGCCTGAGCCGACCGCCACCGCGCCGCCGCCCGAGCCGACCTTGGCCGACGTGCCGCCGCCCGAGCCTGAGCCCGCGCCCGAACCCAAGCCAGCGCCCCAGCCCAAGCCAGAACCAAAACCGGCGGCCAAACCGGCGCCGGTCGTGACACCAGTGCAGAAGCCGAAACCGCCTAACCGGTTGGATTTGAAACGGATCGCGGCCCTGATCGACAAAGCGAAGGAAGAAAGCCCGCCACCGGCGCCCGACCGTAATCAGCAGATCGCCGAGGCGGTGCAGCGCAGCCAAACCTCGTCGCTGGATGCCAAGCGCGCCACCGCCACCCTGATCGCGGCGGCGCGGGCGCAGGTAGAGCGCTGCTGGAATCCACCCTTGGGTGCCAAGGACATTCAAGACATGCAGGTGGTCCTGCTTGTCAATCTCAATCCAGATGGTAGCTTGCGCTCAGCGCCGACCTTCGATGGCGATGCGCGGGCGCGGATGCAGCGCGATCCGTTCTACCGCACGCTGGCGGAAAGCACGCAACGCGCGGTGCAGCGGTGTGCGCCGCTTGAATTGCCGCGCGAATCCTATGAACAATGGCGCAGCATGCGCTTGGTGTTCGATCCTAGGGAGATGGTGAATTGACCTGCCGCCTGACCGTATTTGCCCGTGGCTTCGCCGCCATCATGATTTTGGCGGCGGCCTTCCTTTTGTCTCCGCGCGCGGCTCTGGCAGTGCTGGAGGTCGATATCACCCGCGGCTATATGGAGCCGCTGCCGATCGCCATACCCGATTTTGTTTTCACCGCCGACGCGCAGACGCCGGAGGGGCCGTTGTCGAAGATCGGCCGCGACATCGCCAATGTGATCAGCGCCGATCTTGCCCGGTCGGGTCTATTTCGTGCAATTTCACGCGATGCCTTCATTCGTCCCTTGAGTGCGTCGGAGGTGCGGCCCGATCTGCGGATCTGGAAAGCGGTGGGGGCCCAGGCGCTGGTCGCCGGACGCATGGATCGGCAGGCGGACGGCAGTTTGGCGGTGGAATTTCGGCTCTGGGATGTGCTGGGCGAAAGCCAGATGACCGGCATGCGCTATACCCTGCCGGCGAAAAACTGGCGCCGCGTCGCCCATATCATCGCCGATGCGGTCTATAAGCGTCTGACCGGCGAAGATGGCTATTTCGACACCCGCGTCGTGTTCATTTCCGAAACCGGGGTTAAAACCAACAGGGTGAAGCGGCTGACGATCATGGATCAGGACGGCGCCAATCTCAAATATCTGACCAGCGGGCGTGATTTGGTGCTGACGCCGCGGTTTTCGCCTTCACAGCAGGAAATCACTTATTTCGCCTATTATAACGACCGGCCTAGGGTGTATTTGTACAATCTGGAAAGCGGCAAGCACGAGGTATTGGGCGATTTCCCCAACATGACTTTCGCGCCGCGATTCACGCCCGACGGCAACGGCGTCATCTTCAGTCAGGCAATCAGCGGCAATTCCGACATTTACGAAATGGACCTGCGGACCCGGCGGGTGCGTCGCCTGACCGACGATCCCGGCATTGATACGTCGCCTTCTTATGCGCCTGACGGCATGCGGCTCGTCTTCAACTCCGACCGTGGCGGCAGCCAGCAGCTCTATGTGATGGACCGCAATGGCGGCAATGTCGAACGGATCTCCTTTGGCCGTGGCCGTTATGGCACGCCGGTGTGGTCGCCGCGCGGCGATTTGATTGCCTTCACCAAGATCGATACCCGCACCCGCCAGTTCCGGATTGGCGTGATGCGGCCCGACGGTTCGGGCGAACGCATGCTCACCGACGCTTATCAGGACGAGGGTCCGACCTGGTCGCCCAATGGCCGGGTGCTGATGTTTTTCCGCACCGAACGCTATCGCGGCGATGGCTCTGGCGGCGAGGTTAGCCTGTGGTCGGTGGACCTGACCGGCTATAATGAACGCCGGGTGCCAACCCCTACCGATGCGTCGGATCCAGCCTGGTCGCCGCTTATTCAATAAAAATTCAAAATAAATCCTAGCGGTGCACCTGCATTGCAACGCCATTCGGCCTTGATTGCGCGGCAACCGGGCTTTATATTGCGCGCGTTTACGATGCACGCTTGAACCGTGGCCGTGCTCGGTCAAACGACAAATCTATGCGGCGGTTTTGAGGGTTGGCTTAGGGGTTTTTCAAGTCGGCCGCATTCAGAGGGGTCTTTTAGAACGCTGCGGAAGGGTCAACTCATTATGTTACAATATAAATTTGGGCTGAAATTCTTGGCCGCCGGTTTAAGTCTCAGCATTCTGGCCGCCTGCGCCAGTAAGCAAGAGAGCGACAGTGTCTCCGCGGCGCCACCACCACCACCGCCGCCATCCTCGGATACCGTGGCGGCAGCGCCTTTGGATGCCGACCGGCCGGTACCTGGCAGCCAGGCGGATTTGATTGACACCGTCGGTGCTGACCGGGTGTTTTTCGCCTTTGATAGTTCCGAATTGCGCCCCGACGCCCGCGACCTTCTGCGCAAGCAGGCGGAATGGCTGGCGTCCAACCGGTCGGCGCGGATCACCATCGAAGGTCATTGCGACGAGCGCGGCACCCGCGAATACAACTTGGCCTTGGGTGAACGCCGCGCCAACGCCGTGCGCAGCTATCTGGTCGCCTTGGGTGTCGATAGCGACCGCTTGTCGACCATCAGCTATGGCAAGGAGCGCCCGGCTGTCCTCGGTTCGAATGAGGAAGCCTGGGCCCAGAACCGCCGCGCGGTGTCGGTGGTCACCAGCAGCCCCGGCGCCTGATCGGCTCAGGGTTTCGACATTCGCCCCGCGTCAACCGGCAGCAACCGGTCGGCGCGGGGCGTTGTTTTTTGGATTTCGCCCGCGGGCATGGGCAGCCTCAGTTTTGACCCATTGGCGGCGATAATGGCGTTTGAAACCGGGATTCGGGCGAATAAGAGTGAGGACGCATGATCCGCTTCAGCGCTAAATCGCGTATTGCCGCCATGCTGGCGGCGGTTGTGGTGTTGGGCACGGCTTGGATGGCGCATGCCCAAACCGTGCCGCAACTGGAAAATCGCATCGAAAAGCTGGAAAAACAGCTGCGGGCGGTGCAGCGGCGGGTGTTTTCGGGTGACGATGTGTATTTCAGCACAGGTTCCGAGGTGGCGGGGTCAGGCGCGGCGGCGAGCCAGGATCAAGGCGCAATGCCCTCGGGTGAGCCGAATCTGCTGGCGGACCTGCAAATTCGTCTCAGTGCCTTGGAACGGCAATTGCGGGAATTAACGGGCCGGGTCGAGGAACAGGGCTTCCAGACCCGGCAAATGGAAACTGAGCTGACCCGCTTCCGCGAGGATGTGGAATTCCGTTTAGGGCAATTGGAACGTGGCAGCGGCCAGCCCAGCCTGCAGCCGACGGCGCCAGCCCTGCAAGGCGGCGCGGCAGCTGGCGGCCCAAACGATGTCGCGCCGCCTCGCCCAACCAGCCCGGCGCCCAACCCGTCTGCGCAAAACACGCCAACGCCCGAACCTGCGCCTGAGTCCGCGCCCAAGCCAGCGCCCGAACCCGCACCCGCGCCAGAACCTCAACCGCAGCCCGAGCCGGTGGCGACGAGCCCGCAAACCGTGTTCGAGGATGCGTTCGCGGCGCTGCGGCGGGGCGATTATGCAGACGCGGAATCCGGCTTTCAGACATTTTTGCGCCAATATCCGCAAGACCCCTTGGCCAGCAACGCGCAATATTGGCTGGGTCGCAGTTATTTCGTGCGCCGCGATTATGGCCGCGCCGCTGGCGCTTTCCTCAGCAGCTATCAAGACTATCCAAATGGCGAAAAGGCGGCCGACAGCTTGCTTGATCTTGGCGTCACCCTGATCGAGCTTGACCAGAAGCAAGATGCCTGCGCCGCTTTTGAGCAGTTCCAACAAAGCTTTCCCAATGCCTCCGACCGGTTGCAACAGCGTCTGGCAAGCGAGCGGGCGCGCGCCGGTTGCGGCTGACCGCGCATGACCGCGCCGCCGCTTGATGCCCAGTGGTTTGGCGCGGCCCTGGCGCAGGCGGCCGGCGGTCATGGCGATTTCGCGCCGGGCAGCGCCGCGCCGGTGGCGCTGGCGGTGTCTGGTGGCGCCGACAGCATGGCGCTGGCGTTATTAGCGGCCGAGGCCCTGGGGCCAAGCCGGTTGCGCGCCTTGACCGTGGACCACCGATTGCGACCGCAAGCGGCTGCGGAAGCGCGCTGGGTGGCCGGGCAAATGGCGGCGCGCGGCATCGCCCATGACATCCTCACCCGCCCCGACGCGCCGCTGGGCGGCAATCTGCAAGATCAGGCGCGCCAGGCCCGTTACCGGCTGTTGGAGGATTGGTGCGCGGGCCAGGGCGTGGCCTGGCTGATGACCGCGCATCACCAGGGTGATCAGGCGGAAACTTTGTTGCTGCGGCTGGCGCGTGGCAGTGGCGTCGACGGTCTGGCCGCCATGACGCCGATGCGCCCGGCTTTGACCCGGCCAGACGGTCCAAGGCTTCTGCGGCCCTTATTGACGCAACCGCCGGCGGCCCTGCGGGCTTATCTGATGGCGCGGGACCAAGGCTGGGTCGAGGATCCAAGCAATCAGGATCGCGGTTTCGAGCGGGTGCGCGCCCGGGCCTTGCTGGCTGATCCGCCCCTGGAGGGATTGACGCCGGCGCGGCTGGCAGGGGTGGCGGCGGCGATGCGCCGGGCCCGGGCGGCCTTGGCGCATTATACCCAGGCGTGGCTTGACCGAGCGGTCGCCTGGCGGGCGACTGGCGATGCCCGGCTCGACCTTGACGGCCTGGGCGCAGTGCCGGACGAAATCGCCCTGCGCGGGCTGGCCATGCTGGTGACGGCGGTGGCGGGCAATGTTCAGCCGCCTCGGCTGGCGCCGCTGGAGCGGCTATTGGCGGCGCTGCGAACAGGGCGCGGGGTGGCCCGCACCTTGGGTGGCGTTGAAATTTGGCCCGAGGCGGGCGGTGGTGCCGCTGTCATCGCCCGCGAACCGGCGGCGGCGCGGCGTGATTTGCGGCGGCTTTTACCTGGGCAAAGTGCGTTGTGGGATGGCCGCTTCCAGATTGTCTTGGCCGACACTGCGGCCGCGGCTTGCGACCTGCGCGCCTTGGGCCAGGACGGCTGGCAAGCCCTTGGCGGCCTTAATCGTCCGCCGGTGGCTTATAAGGTGGCATTGTCGCAACCGTCGCTGTGGCGGCGGGACCGACTGCTGGCCGCTCCAACCCTGGGCTATGACGACGGTCATCGGCCTGGCGCGCCATGGTGCCGGGCGGAATTTTCCCCGCAACGGCCAATCTTGGCCAATGGCCTTGTTTCGGACCATTTTTCGCTTATCTTTTAGGAAACCAAGCTGGCTTAGGATGCGCTGGTGGGCGGCCCGGCAAGTGAAAGGATCAGAACGCGGTGAACGGATTTGGGCGTAACTTGCTGCTTTGGGGCGCGATTTTGCTGCTCCTCGTGGTGCTTTTCAACATGTTCCAAGGCCCTTCGCAAAGCGGCGCGGTACAAAGCCTCGCTTATTCCGAATTTCTCGCCCAAGTCGAATCCGGCAAGGTCAATGAAGTCCAGATCAAGGGTCAGGACGTGACCGGTCGGCTTTCCGACGGCGCTTCCTTCCGCACCTATGCCCCCGACGATCCCAATCTGGTCGAACGGTTGAACCAGGCCGGTGTGCGCATCAATGTATCGCCGGAAGACAGCGGCTTTTTGGCCGGCATGTTGATGACCTGGCTGCCCTTTCTGCTGATCATCGCGATCTGGATTTTCTTCATGCGGCAAATGCAGTCGGGCCGGGGCGGCGGCGCCATGGGTTTCGGCAAGTCGCGGGCGCGGTTGTTGACCGAACATCATGGCCGGGTCACCTTCAACGATGTCGCCGGCATTGATGAAGCCAAGGAAGAGCTGAACGAAATCGTAGAATTTTTGCGCGATCCGCAAAAGTTTCAGCGCCTTGGCGGCAAAATTCCGAAGGGCGCGCTGTTGGTTGGCCCGCCCGGTACCGGCAAGACCTTACTGGCGCGCGCCATCGCCGGCGAGGCCAATGTTCCATTCTTCACCATTTCTGGGTCTGATTTCGTTGAAATGTTCGTTGGCGTCGGCGCCTCCAGGGTGCGCGACATGTTCGAACAGGCCAAGCGTAATGCGCCCTGCATCATTTTCATCGACGAAATTGACGCCGTCGGCCGCCATCGCGGCGCCGGTCTTGGCGGCGGCAATGACGAACGCGAGCAGACCCTGAACCAGTTGCTGGTCGAGATGGATGGCTTCGAGGCCAATGAGGGCATCATCCTGATCGCCGCCACCAACCGGCCGGATGTGCTGGACCCCGCCTTGCTGCGGCCGGGCCGCTTCGACCGCCAAGTGGTGGTACCCAATCCTGACATTTTGGGCCGTGAAAAAATTCTCATGGTGCATATGCGCAAGGTGCCGCTTGCGCCCGATGTCGACCCACGCGTGATTGCCCGCGGCACCCCCGGCTTTTCCGGCGCCGATTTGGCCAATCTGGTCAATGAGGCGGCGTTGCTGGCCGCGCGCAAGGGCAAGAAGCTGGTTGGCATGCGCGAATTCGAGGAAGCCAAGGACAAGGTGATGATGGGCGCTGAGCGCCGGTCGATGGTGATGACCGAGGACGAAAAGCGCTCCACCGCCTATCATGAAGCCGGTCATGCCTTGGTGTCGCTGCTGGTGCCCAATAATGATCCACTGCACAAGGTCACTATCATCCCCCGTGGCCGCGCCTTGGGCGTGACTTGGAATCTGCCGGAACGCGACCGTTATTCGATGAGCATGAAGCAGATGAAGGCGCGGCTGGCGCTGGCTTTTGGCGGCCGGGTGGCGGAACAGCTGATTTATGGCGCCGATGAACTCAACACTGGTGCTGCCAATGACATTCAGCAGGCCACCCGCATGGCGCGCGCCATGGTCACGGAATATGGCATGAGTGAGAAATTAGGCTGGCTGCGCTATAATGAAAACCAGGACGAAGTGTTCTTGGGCCATTCAGTGGCGCGGACCCAGAATATTTCCGAGGATACCGCGCGGCTGATCGATCAGGAAGTTCGGGCTTTGGTCGAGGAAGCAGAAGCGGTGGCGCGCCAAGTGCTGACCGACAATCTGGACAATCTGCACAAAGTGTCGAAGGCATTGTTGGAATATGAAACGCTGTCCGGCGATGAGGTCAAGATTCTGCTGGAAGGCGGCACTATTGCCCGGCCCGACGAAACGCCGGAGCCACCCAAGCCAACAGGTTCCAGCCCGACGGCGGTGCCCAGCACCGGCAAGCGGCCACGTGGTCGTGGTTTAGGCGGCATGCCCCCGGAACCGCAGCCGGAGAGCTAAACCAGCGGCAGGCCTGGGTTCAGGGGATCAGCGATGGCGTTCGATTGGACCAGCCTCGACGCGGAAGCGACGCTTTATCTGGAACCCAGCGGCTTTGCCGGGCCGATCCTGGATGCCGCTGATGAAACCGCCGCGCTGGCGGGCACCAGTGTCCGCTTTAGCGCCGTCAAGCTGATCGCCGCGAAATATGGCAAGCGGCTGGCGGAAAGCCTGTTGCCGCTGGCTGCCTACAAAACGCTGGCGGCGCGGCTGCCTGCGCCGCATGCCGACCGCGCCGCGATGCTGTGGCGGCATCTGACGACACCGCGCCCGGCGATCGACTTGCCCGGTCATGGCGCCTTGCGCTTCGACACCCCACTGATTATGGGCGTTGTTAATGTCACCCCTGACAGTTTTTCCGATGGCGGCGATCATGGCGACGCGACCGCCGCCATTGCCCAAGGCTGGCAATTGCGCGGCGAGGGCGCGGACCTCATCGATATCGGCGGTGAATCCACCCGCCCTGGCGCCGAGCCGGTGTGGGAAGGCGATGAAATCGCCCGTATCAAACCCGTATTGGCCCAGCTTTGCGCGCAAATGCCGGTCTCGGTCGATACCCGCAAGGCTGCGGTGATGCGCGCCGCCCTGTCCTCCGGCGCGGTGATGATCAATGACGTCTCCGCCCTCAGCCATGATCCGGCGGCGATGGCGGTGGCGGCGGCGACGGATGTGCCGGTGGTGCTGATGCATGCCCCTGAAGATCCGAAGACCATGCAGCAAAACCCGCATTATGAGGATGTACTGCTGGATGTATTCGACGCCCTGGCCAGGCGGGTGGAGGCGGCCGAGGCCGCCGGTATCGCCCGCGCGCGGCTGATCGTCGATCCAGGCATCGGCTTTGGCAAGACGGTGTGGCATAATCTGGCCCTGCTTAATGGCTTGGCGTTGTTTCATGGTCTTGGCTGCGGGCTGATGCTGGGGGTGTCGCGCAAGCGCTTCATTGGCGCCCTCTCGCGCGAGGAAGAGCCGAAAGACCGGGTGCCGGGCTCGTTGGCGGCGGCGCTGCATGGCTTGTCGCGCGGGGCGCAGATTTTACGGGTTCATGACGTCGCGCAAACCAAACAGGCGGTTATGATATGGCGCGGCCTGGCCGATGCCGCCTTAATGCCGCCGGCCTGACACCCTAAGTGGCCAACATCGTGACGTAATTTTGCCACGCGCTTTTGCTTACGATCCGTTAAAATCGATCTGGCATGTAGAAACGCATGGCCCAATCAAAGGGGGGAGTCCTGGCATGAGCCGGAAACTATTTGGCACCGACGGTATTCGCGGCACCACAAACAGTTTTCCAATGACGCCGGAAATCGCCATGTGTGTCGGCATGGCGGCGGGACGCTATTTCGTCCGCGGCAATCATCGCCATCGGGTGGTGATCGGCAAGGACACGCGGTTGTCCGGCTATATGCTGGAACCGGCCCTGACCGCCGGTTTCGCGGCAGTCGGTATGGATGTGGTGCTGGTCGGCCCGATGCCAACGCCGGCGGTGGCGATGCTGACCAAATCGCTGCGTGCCGATCTGGGCGTGATGCTGTCGGCTAGCCATAATCCCTTTCATGACAATGGTATCAAGCTGTTCGGGCCCGACGGTTACAAGCTTTCCGATGCGGTTGAACTGGAAATCGAAACGCGGATGAACGGCGACATGAACAAATACCTCGCCAAGCCGGCCGAGCTGGGCCGGGTCCGCCGACTGGAAGACTCCCGCGGCCGCTATATCGAATTCGCGAAGTCGACCTTTCCGCCAAAACTTAGCCTGGAGGGGCTGAAGGTGGTGGTCGACTGCGCCAATGGCGCGGCCTATCAAGTGGCGCCCACGGTGCTGTGGGAATTGGGTGCCGAGGTGGTGGTGATCGGCAACAAGCCCGATGGCTTCAACATCAATGACAAATGCGGGTCCACCGCACCGGAGGCGATGTGCGAGGCGGTGGCGCGGCATGGCGCCGATATCGGCATCGCGCTGGATGGTGATGCCGACCGGCTGATCCTGGCCGACGAGCGTGGCCAAATTGTCGATGGCGATCAATTAATGGCGCTGATTGGCACGTCTTGGGCCTCTAGCCAGCGTTTGCGCGGTAATGGCATTGTCGCCACCGTGATGTCGAACCTAGCGTTCGAGCGCTATTTGCAGGGCCGGGGCATCGATGTGGTGCGGACCAAGGTCGGCGATCGTTATGTTGTCGAACAAATGCGGGCGCGCGGTTATAATGTTGGCGGTGAACAATCCGGCCATATCATCATCAATGACTTCACCACCACCGGCGATGGCTTGATTGCTGCCTTGCAAGTGATGGCGGTGATTGTGGGCGCCGGCAAGTCGGCGTCTGAAAGCTGTCGGCTCTTCACGCCCTTGCCGCAATTGATGAAGAATGTGCGCTTCGGCGCGATTGATCCGTTGACCCGGCCCGATGTCAAGAAAGCCATCGCGGCTGGCGAGGCCCGCCTGGGCGACAAAGGCCGGCTGCTCATCCGCAAGTCCGGTACCGAGCCGGTGGTGCGGGTGATGGCGGAAGGCGAGGACCCGGCGCTGATCGCGAATATCGTCGATGAGATTGTCGGTGTCGTCGAACGTGCCGCCTGATCCGAGATGACGGGAAGGGTTCTCATCATCGCGGGGTCCGACTCGGGCGGCGGCGCCGGCATTCAAGCCGATATCAAGACCGTCACGGCCCTTGGCGGCTATGCTGCCACGGCGATTACCGCGATTACCGTTCAAAACACATTGGGCGTCAGCGATATTTTGGCACTGAGCCCGGCGTTGGTCGCGGCCCAGGCCGCCGCGGTGCTCGATGATCTCGGCGCCGACGCGTTGAAGACAGGCATGTTGCATGACGCCGGCATCATCCATGCGCTAGCCGATGTGTTGGGGGCGAAGGCGGCGGTGGTGCCGCTGATCCTCGATCCGGTGATGATCGCCAAGGGAGGTGCTGCCTTGCTGGCGGACGATGCAGTGACGGCGCTGATCGACCGGCTGATTCCACGCGCCCACCTGGTAACCCCCAATGCGCCAGAAGCCGCGCGCTTGACCGGCCAAGCGGTTGAGGATGTCGCCGGCATGGCGCGTGCCGGCGCGGCGATTCTGGACATGGGCGCGCAGGCGGTGCTGGTCAAGGGCGGCCATGTGCGCGGTGATCGCCTGATCGATCTGCTGGTCACGCGCGACGGCAACCAACGCTTTGAAGCCCCGCGCATCGATAGCCGTCACACCCATGGCACCGGCTGCACCTTGGCATCAGCCATCGCCACGGGCATTGCCCAGGGCCTGGCGCTGGAGCCGGCGGTGGCCCGCGCCGGCCACTATGTCCGCCAAGCTATCCGCGCCGCGCCAGGCTTGGGTGGCGGCCATGGCCCGCTGGGTCATGGCTTCCCCTGCCACTGGCAGGACGCGGCCAAATCCAGCCAGTGACTCAGGTCATGCCGGCGCACAAAACATCGTCGCTTCAAATCTCCATTTGACTTTTCCAGCGCGGTCTCTAGTTTGCGCGGCGGGCCACGTCCCCCCAACGGGACGCGTGCTCTCTGGAAGGAGAGGATATGATGACGAAACCCGCCGCTCGTCCGGCGCGGCCCCATTTTTCTTCGGGACCCTGCGCGAAACGGCCTGGTTGGACCCCAGGTGCTCTCAATCTTGACGTGATGGGCCGCTCGCACCGCTCGAAGCTGGGCAAGGCGCGCTTGGGCCTGGCCATCGACAAGACCCGCGCCCTGTTGGGCGTGCCTGATGATTACCGCATTGGCATCGTACCGGCGTCCGATACCGGGGCGATGGAAATGGCGATGTGGTCGCTTCTAGGGCCGCGTCCGGTGACGGTGTTGGCCTGGGAAAGTTTCGGCCAAGGCTGGGTCACCGACATCACCAAACAACTCAAGATCGCCGACACGGTGGTGCTGGACGCGCCTTATGGCACATTGCCCGATTTGAAAAAGGTCAATCCGGCGCATGACGTGGTGTTCACCTGGAACGGTACCACTTCGGGCGTGCGGGTGCCTGACGCGGAATGGATTTCCGATCAGCGCGGCGGCTTGGCGATTTGCGACGCCACATCCGCGGTGTTCGCGATGGCGCTGCCTTGGGACAAGCTCGACGTTGTCACCTATAGCTGGCAAAAAGTGCTGGGCGGCGAGGGCGGTCATGGCGTGCTGATTTTAAGCCCGCGCGCGGTGGAACGGTTGGAAAGCCACAAGCCGGCCTGGCCATTGCCGAAAATTTTCCGCATGACCAAGAACGGCAAGCTGATTGAAGGCATCTTCAAAGGCGAAACCATCAATACCCCCTCGATGCTGTGTGTCGAAGATTATATCGACGCGCTGAACTGGACCGAGAGCGAAGGCGGGGTTGACGGTCTGATTGCTCGCTCCGACGCCAATTTGGCGGCGCTGGCCGCCTGGGTCGGGCAAACGCCGTGGATCGATTTTCTGGCCGAAGATGCCAGCATCCGGTCGTCGACTTCGGTTTGCCTCAAAATCGTCGACGCCGATTTCACCAAATTGGATACCGATGCTCAATATGCGTTCACGAAAAAACTTTCGGGCATGTTGGAAAGCGAAGGCGTGGCGTTCGACATCAACGGCTATCGCGACGCGCCGCCAGGCCTGCGCATCTGGTGTGGCGCCACCGTCGATGAAGCCGACGTGCGCGCGTTGACGCCCTGGTTGGACTGGGCCTTCGCGCAGCTCAAGGCCACAAGCTGAATTTTCCGATTTCCAAATGAGTGCCAATGGCGCGAGGCGGCGTTGCCAGCGCTGGCTGCAGCAAGGATGATGACCATGCCAAAAGTTTTGATTTCCGATAAAATGAGCCCCAAGGCGGCGGAAATTTTCCGCGCGCGCGGTGTCGAGGTCGACGAAAAGCCCGGTCTGTCGAAGGACGAATTGAAGGCGATCATCGGCGACTATGATGGGTTGGCGATTCGCTCAGCGACCAAGGTGACGGCCGATGTATTGGCGGTCGCCGGCAATTTGAAGGTGATTGGCCGCGCCGGTATCGGCGTTGACAATGTCGATATTCCGTCGGCTTCGGCCAAGGGCGTGGTGGTGATGAACACGCCGTTCGGCAATTCCATCACCACCGCCGAACACGCGATCGCGATGATGATGGCGCTGGCCCGTGACATTCCCGCGGCGGATGTTTCCACCCAGGCCGGTAAATGGGAAAAATCGCGGTTCATGGGTGTTGAGCTTTATGGCAAAACCCTGGGCGTGATCGGTTGTGGCAATATCGGCTCGATCGTGGTCGATCGCGCCTTGGGCTTGAAAATGAAGGTAGTTGCCTTCGATCCCTATTTGACGCCGGATCGGGCGGTGGATTTGGGTGTTGAAAAGGTCGAGCTGGAGCAATTGTTCAAGCGCGCTGATTTTATCAGCCTGCACACACCGCTGACCGACGCCACCCGTAATATCATCAATGCCGACGCGCTGGCGAAAATGCGCAAAGGCGTGCGCATCATCAATTGCGCGCGTGGGGGCTTGATCGACGAGGCGGCGCTGAAGCTGGCGCTTGAATCCGGCCATGTCGCGGGCGCAGCCCTTGATGTGTTCGCCGAAGAGCCCGCTAAGGACAATCCGCTGTTCGGCACGCCCGGCTTGGTGGCGACGCCGCATCTGGGCGCCTCGACCGAGGAAGCGCAGGTCAATGTCGCGATCCAAGTGGCCGAGCAATTGTCCGATTTCCTGCTCACCGGCGCGGTGGTGAACGCACTGAACATGCCGTCCTTGTCGGCCGAGGATGCGCCCAAGGTGCGGCCATATTTGCGGCTGGCCGAACAATTGGGAAGTTTTGCCGGACAGATCACCCAAAGCGCCATCAAATGCGTGCGGATCGAATATGATGGCGCGGTCACCGAACTGAACACCCGGCCGATCACCGCGGCGGCGCTGACCGGCCTGCTGCGACCGCTGCTTGATAGCGTCAACATGGTCAACGCGCCTTATTTGGCCAAGGATCGCGATATCGATGTCGCCGAAGTCAAGCATGAGCGCGAATCGGATTATCACACCCTCATCCGGCTGACGGTGGAAACCGAGAACCAGACCCGCTCGGTTGCCGGTACCTTGTTCGCCAATGCCGAGCCGCGCTTGGTCGACATTCACGGCATTCGCGTCGAGGCCGATCTGGGCCAGCATGTGCTGTATGTCACCAATGAGGACAAGCCCGGTTTCATTGGCGACCTGGGCAGCGTGCTGGGCAAGGCGGGGGTCAATATCGCGACCTTCAATTTGGGCCGTGAGCAAGAGGGCGCGACCGCCTTGGCGCTGATGAATGTCGATAGCGCGGTGCCGGTGGACGTGTTGAAAGAGGTTGCCAAGCTGCCGCATGTCCGCCAAGTGAAGGCACTGAGTTTCTAGGCAACAGGGAGCAAGGCCGCAACCATGGCCGAGACCGACCAAAACGGACTCCTGCCCGAAGGTCTGCGCGATGCGCTGCCGCCTGAGGCGGCGCATGAGGAAGCGCTGGCGCGGCGGCTGGCGGATCTGTTCGCGGTCAATGGCTATGAGCGGGTGACACCGCCGTTGATCGAGTTCGAGGACAGCCTGTTGGCGCGGCTGGACGATGCCAGCCGCCTCGACATGTTCCGGCTGCTTGATCCCGAATCACAACGGGTGATGGCATTGCGCTCCGACCTCACCGGCCAGGTCGCGCGGATTGCCGCGACCCGGCTGGCGCATTGGCCACGGCCGCTGCGGCTGTCTTATGCCGGCACTGCCTTGCGGGTGAAGGGCAGTCAGTTACGGCCGGAGCGACAGTTTCGTCAGGTCGGGTTGGAATTGATCGGCCCGGGCAGCCATGCCGCCGTCATCGAGGTGCTGGGCCTGGCCCAGGCGGCCTTGGCGTTGGTGCCGATCGCGCATCTCAGTATCGATCTGGTGGTGCCTGGGTTCATCGCCGGATTGTGCCAGGAATTGGCGTTGAACGCGGATGAAACCGCGCAAGCCCGCGCCGCTCTTGACGCCAAGGATGTCGGCGCGTTGGCTGGACTGAGCGGCCGGGCGCAGTCTTTGCTGGTGGCGGTGCTGGATCATGCCGGTGACGCGACTGGCGCGCTGGCGGCGCTGGGGACCTTGGATTTGCCGCCGAAAAGCGCTGCCCTCGTGGCGGATCTGGCGGCGCTGGCGGCGGCCTGGACCGCACGGCCCGATGCCGCGGCGTTGACCGTGGATCTGGGCGAGTTTCGCGGTTTTGCCTATCAGCATGGGCTGGGCTTCACGCTTTATGCGCGCGGCGTGCGCGGCGAATTGGGGCGCGGCGGGCGTTACAGCATCCGCCGTGGCGATGGCGGTCATGAAGCCGCTACCGGCCTGACCTTGTACATGGACAGCATTGCGCGTGCCGCGCCCGCGCCTGCGCCGACGTCGCGACTTTGGCTGCCGCAACATGCGCCGGCGGATCAGGCCGCGCGCTGGCAGGACGAGGGCTATGTCACCGTGCGCGCCCTTGACGCCGCCGCCGAGCCTGCGGCCGAGGCCAAGCGGTTGCGCTGCTCGCATTATTGGCAAGATGGGGCAATCTTGCCGGTGTCAGCTTAAAGGGGTTCACGAACGTGGCGAATGTGGTGGTGGTCGGCTCGCAATGGGGCGACGAAGGCAAGGGTAAGATCGTCGACTGGCTGTCCGAGCGCGCTGACGTGGTGGTGCGTTTCCAAGGCGGCCACAATGCGGGCCATACCCTGGTCATTGGCGAGAAGGTCTTTAAATTATCGCTGCTGCCTTCCGGCATCGTGCGCGGCGGCAAAGTGTCGGTGATCGGCAATGGCGTGGTCGTCGATCCGTGGGCGCTGCTCAACGAAATCGAGAGTATTGCCAGCCAAGGGGTCACGGTGACGCCGCAGACGCTGCAAATTTCCGAGCAATGCGCTCTGATCCTGCCATTTCACCGCGAGCTTGATGCGCTGCGCGAGGACGCCACCGAGGGCGTGAAAATCGGCACCACCAGACGCGGCATTGGCCCGGCTTATGAAGACAAGGTCGGCCGCCGCGCGCTGCGGATGTGTGACCTGGCCAGTGTCGACGCGGTGGCGCTGCGCATCGACAGCTTGCTAACCCACCATAATGCCTTGCGCATCGGTTTGGGGGCGCCCGCGATCGACCGCGACGCCCTCATTGACCAGGTGATGGCGTTGGCGCCGCGGGTGCTGCCATTCGTCCAGCCGGTCTGGCGCAGCCTTGATGCGGCGCGGCGGCGGGGACAGCGGATTTTGTTCGAGGGCGCCCAAGGCACCATGCTGGATGTTGACATGGGCACTTATCCTTTCGTGACTTCCAGTCATACCGTGGCCGGCCAGGCGGCGGCCGGCGGCGGCGTGGGGCCGGGGGCGTTGGACTATGTGCTGGGCATCACCAAGGCCTATACGACCAGGGTGGGCGCCGGGCCGTTTCCGACCGAACTTCAAGATGATATCGGCCGCCGGTTGGGCGAGCGCGGTCATGAATTCGGCACCGTCACCGGCCGCCAGCGCCGTTGCGGCTGGTTCGACACGGTGATGGTACGCCAAGCGGTGGCGGTCGGCGGCATCGACGGCATCGCGCTGACCAAGCTGGATGTATTGGATGGTCTCGATGAATTGAGGCTCTGCGTCGGCTACCGGCTGGGCGATCAAGTGCTGGACTATCTGCCGGCAGCGATGGAGGCTCAAGCGGCGATCGAGCCGGTTTATGAAAGCCTGCAAGGCTGGCAAGACAGCACCCAGGGTGCGCGCAGTTGGGCGCAATTGCCGGCCACGGCGATCAAATATATCCGCCGCATCGAAGAATTGATCGGCGCCCCCGTCGCCCTGCTGTCGACCAGCCCCGAACGCGACGACACCATTTTGGTGCGCGATCCGTTCACGGTTTGAGAGCCGGTGTTCGACCGTTTCATCGCCATTGACTGGTCGGGCGCCAAGGCAGGGTATCGCGGCAAGATCGAAATCGCGCAATGCCTGGCGGGCGACGCGCCGCCAACGTTGGTGGCCGCACCCGACGGTTGGTGGCGGCGCCATCAGGTTCTGGAATGGCTGCAGGCTTTGGCCGAAGAGGGCGCGCGGACGTTGATCGGTATGGATTTTTCCTTTGCTCCGCCCTGGATGGACCGCAAGGCCTATTTGCCGGGTCTTGAGACTGCCGCAACCGCAAAGGGGTTTTGGCGCTTTCTTGACAGCAGTTGTGAAGACCAGGATTTGGGCGCGGTGTCTTTTGTCGAACGCCATCGCGGGCGGTATTTTTATCTCGGCGCGGTTGATGGCGACAAGGCGCAATTCATGCGCCTGCGGGCTTGCGAACAGGCCTTCAATGCAAGCGGCGGCGGCAAGCCTTCAAGCGTGTTCGACGCGATCGGCGCGGCGCAAGTGTCGAAGGCCAGCTTTGCCGGCATGCGGCTATTGGCTCGGCTTGTTGGCCGGCTGGCGATTTGGCCATTCGACCCGCTGCCAGCCACCGGTCCGGTGATAGTGGAAATCTATTGCCGGGCGTTCATTCGCGCCGCCGGACTGCGGGGGTTTAAATTGCGCGATGCTGCCACGCTTAACCAGGCATTGCGGGCGTTGGGCAGCCGACCCATGCCCACCATGCCGGCGCCGCTGAGCGACGACCGCAGTGATGCGCTTCTGGCCGCCGCCGGCTTGCGCTATTGCAGTGCCCAGCCACAATATTGGCAGCCGCCGGGCTTATCGGCTAGGGTGGCGGCGACCGAAGGCTGGACCTTCGGCGTTCCGTGAAAGGAGTCTCATGCCTAGCATTGTGCTGGTGGCGCTGGGTGGCGGATTGGGCGCTGCTTGTCGTTTTATCCTGTCGAGCCAGATGGCGCGCCTGTTCGGCACCGCTTTTCCCTATGGCACCTTGACCGTCAATCTGCTGGGCGGATTTTTGATGGGGGCCTTGGTCGCCTGGTTGGCGCTGCGGGTGGACGGCGGCGCTTCCCTGCGCGCCTTTTTGGGGGTGGGTGTGTTGGGTGGTTTCACCACTTTTTCCGCCTTCAGCCTGGAAGTGATGCTGTTGATCGAGCGTCAGGCCTGGCTGGCGGCGGCGGTTTATATGACCGTGTCGGTGATGGCCTCGGTTCTGGCCCTGGCATTGGGTGCGGCATTGGTGCGGGGGCTGGCATGAGCGGGGTGATCCATCGCAAGGTCAAGGCGGATGACGATGGCGTGCGGCTAGACCGCTGGTTCAAGCGGCATTTCCCCGAACTGGGCCATGGTGCCTTGGCCAAAATGTGCCGCACCGGACAAATCCGGGTCGACGGCAAGCGAGTCGACACCAGCACCCGAGTCGGCACCGGCGCCGACATTCGCGTGCCGCCGATTAAGGCCGCGCCGGCGCCGCGCGCTAAGCCGCGCCCGGCCTTGGACGAATCCGACGCCGCCATGCTGCGCACCACCATCATGCATATGGACGACAAGGTGATCGCCATCAACAAGCCCCCGGGCTTGCCGACACAAGGCGGGCCGGGCATCGACCGCCATGTCGATGGGATGTTGGACGGCCTGCGATTCGAGCGCGAGGAGCGGCCACGTCTGGTGCATCGGTTGGACAAGGATACATCGGGCGTGCTGTTGCTGGGCCGTTCCGCCGGCGCCGCGGCGGAATTGGCCAAGGCGTTTCGCCGCCGCAGCGCGCGCAAGATTTATTGGGCGTTGGTGGTTGGCGTACCCAAGGCGCAGGCCGGCACCATCAACATGGCAATGACCAAGCGCCCGGGCAAGGCTGGCGAAAAGGTCGTGCCCGACGCCGATGGCAAGGCGGCGTTGACCGATTATGTCGTGGTCGACACCGTGGGCCGCCGCTGCGCTTGGTTGATTTTGGCACCGCGCACCGGCCGCACCCATCAATTGCGCGTGCATTGCGCCGAAGCCTTGGGCTGCCCGATTGTCGGCGACGGCAAATATGGCGGTACGGAGGCATTTTTGACCGGCGGGGTCAGCCGCAAGCTGCATTTGCATGCCCGTGCCATCACCATCGACCATCCCGATGGCAAGGTCTTGGCCCTGACCGCGCCGCTGCCCTTGCACATGGCGGAAAGCTGGAACCTGCTGGGCCTGGACCCTGCGCGTGAAGCCACTGCGATGGCGCGGCTTGAAGCCGGGGCCGATCAGCGATGATCCGCCGCCTGGCATGGGTCATGTTGGCCGTGCTGGGGGTCGTGTTCGTCGGCCTGAGCGGCATTTATCTTTATTTCCGCTATGATAATTATGCTGCCTTGCGTGAACTGATCCGCCGTCAAGCCTATGCTAGCCTGGGCGGCGAATTGGCGCTTGATGGTCCGGTCGATATCGAAGTCGGTGACGATACCCGCATCTTCCTGCGCAATATCACTTTGACCAATCCCGATCCCGGCTATTTGCGTTCCATCATCGCCATTCGCGAAGCTCGGATCGCGGTGCCAACGGCCAATGCGATCGGGCAAAATTTCTCGGCGGCGGAAATCGATTTATATGGCGTGCGGGTGGAGGTTGGGCGCGATGGCGCGGCAACCGAGGCCGAAGCGCCCACCGATCTGGAAGCCGCCGCCGCCGCGCGCGGTATCGACTTGCCGGGCTTTGATGCGATCCGCGCCCATGATGTGGAACTCACATTGAAAGGCATTTGGGGCCGCACCGTGCGCCGCATGGGTTTTGACATGGTGGCGATCCGTCAGCAGGCCGATGGTGGTTTCCAGGCCGCTTTGCGTGGGGCGCCGAACGGCGTCGCCACCCGCATGGAGGTGGTGGCGGCGCCATTGGGAAACGCCAGCCCGGGAGCATCCTGGCGGTTGGCCTTGCAATTTGGCGACAGCGACCTGGAAATGCTGGCTGAATTGCGCGCGGTGCGGCGGCTGTTCGCTCGTATCGCGGTGAAATCGCGGCGCATCCATGCCGCAGATGTCGCGGCGCTGATCGGCCCGCCGCAAATCCCGGCGGAGGAGGTCAAGCCTTTGCTTGACAAGGCGGACGCCATTCCCGTCGCCTGGGTGAATATTCTCGACGCCAGCCTCAAGATGGAGTTGGCGGAAATGGTTTGGGATCAGGCCACCACCGCCTTGTCGCTGCAGGGCCGGTTGGAGGGTGGGCGGCTGCGCTTGGCGCCAGTGGCGCTCAGCCTGGGAGAGGGCGGCGCCCAAGCCCAGGCCAGTCTCGACATGACGCGGCTGCCGGCGACATTGACGCTGTCGGCTAGCCTGGAACAAGCCTCGCCGGCCTTGGCCGCGCCGCTGCTGGGCGCGCTGGGGCCATGGTCGGGGCTGATGGATGGGGTTTTGGAAGGCCAAGCCAGCGGCGACAAATTTGGCCAGCTCGCACGGTTGGATGGGGTCGCCCGGCTGCGGGTTTTGCAGGCAGAGGTCGACGCGTCCGCGCATGGCTTGGCACAACGAGAGAGCTTTGCGCGTTTGTTTGACAGCACGGCGCCGACCCCGGTGCCCTGCCTGGCACTGGAGTCCGCCTTGGTTAAAGGTCGGCTGGTCATCAGCAACGCAACGCTGGTCACCGATTTGGGCCGCATGGCCTTGAGCGGCGACATTGATTGGCCGGCGCGGCGTTATGACCTGTTGTTCATCACCGCGCCGGACGAAGGCCCCGAGCGGCGCGCCACCCGCCGCACCCATTTGACGGGCGCGTTCGACCAGCCCGCCTGGCAAGAAGAGGTGCTAGACCGGCGCTGGCTGGCATTGGCCAAACCCTCCGCCGCTTGCACGGTGGCGGCGGTGGCGCCGCGATAGGACGGGATAATGAAAAGATTTTACAAAGAGGTCGCGGTGGCGCCCGGAGAAGGCGGCTTCATCATCACGCTGGACGGCCGGCCGGTGCGGACCCCGGCGCGCCAAGCGTTGACCTTGCCAACGCACGTACTGGCCGAAGCGGTGGCGGCTGAATGGGATGCCCAGGGCGAGAGCCTGGATATTCCCGGCATGAGCCTGACGCGGCTATCAAACCAGGCCCAAGACCGCATCGCCGCCGATCCCGGTGCGGTGGTGTCGCAGCTTTGCCATTATGCGGCGACCGACTTGCTGTGTTACCGCGCCGCCGGGCCGGCCAGCCTGGTCGAGCGTCAAAGCGCGCATTGGGACCCGCTGCTGGAATGGGCCTTGGCGCACTATGGCATAGCGCTGCCGGTTACCGCCGGGGTGATGCCGCTGCCACCGGCGCCCGATCATGCCGCGATTATTCAGCAATCGCTGGCGGCGGAAGACGCGTTTCGCTTAACCGGTTTGGCTGAAATAGTGGTGGCGTCGGGTTCGCTGATGATTGGCTTGGCGGTGCTGGAAGGCCGGCTGGACGCGCAAGCGGCCTGGGTCGCGGCCAGTGTCGACGAGACCTTCCAGGCCGAACGTTGGGGCCAGGACGCCGAGGCCGAGGCCATGCTGCAGACCCGGCGCGCCAGCCTGGAGGCCGGCGCCCGGCTGTTGGCTTTGGTGCCGGGCCTTGCCAAGTCGTCACCAAGATGACATCTGTAACAACATGAACCAGCAACCGAAATTGACCAGCCATCGGCAAAGGCTGACGGCCCTGCGTGGCCAATTGGCGCGCCAGGGCTTGGATGGGTTCATCGTGCCCTTGGCCGATGAGCATTTAAGCGAATATGTCGCCCCCTATGCCCAACGCTTGGCCTGGCTGACGGGGTTTCTGGGCTCCGCCGGCACCGCCGTGGTGTTGCCCGATGAAGCCGCGATTTTTGTCGATGGCCGTTACACCATTCAGGTCCGCCAGGAAGTCGATGGCGATCTGTTCACACCACAGGAAGTGCCGGCGCTGATGCCGGTCGATTGGTTGCGGCGTCATGCTAAGTCTGGCGCCCGGATCGGTTATGACCCGTGGCTGCATGGCGCGCAATGGCTGGCGCGGGCGCGGGAAAAGCTGGCGGGGCCGGGCATTGCCCTGGTCGCTGTAGGCGACAATCCGATCGACGCGATCTGGCAGGATCGTCCCGCACCGCCCGATGCGCCAGCCTATCCCCTGTCGCTACGCTTCAGTGGCCAGCCGCATGGCGAAAAACTGGCGGCGATGGCGCTTACACTTGCTGACGACGATGCCGACGCGGTGGTGTTGAGCGCGCTTGATTCCATTGCCTGGACCTTCAATATTCGCGGATCGGATGTCGCCCACACGCCGGTGGCGATGGCCTTCGCCATTGTTCACCGCGACCAAAGCGCGGATCTGTTCATCGACCCAGCCAAGCGTGGGCCGGAACTGGCGGCGCATTTGGGTCAAGCCGTGCGGCTGCATGCGCGCGATCAATTCGTGCCTGCGCTCAAGGACCTGGGCGCGGCGGCGGCAAAGGTGCGGGTTGACCTTGCCAACACCGTCGCCGCCATTGTCGAGACACTGGAGCAGGCCGGCGCACAACTGCGCAAGGGGCGCGACCCGGCGGTGCTGCCCAAGGCATGCAAAAACCCGGTCGAGCAGGAGGGCATGCGCCAGGCCCATATCCGCGATGGCGCCGCGCTTTGCGATTTTCTTGCCTGGTTCGCGCAAACCGCGCCCCAGGGTGGCCTGACCGAGATCGACGCTGCAGACGCGCTGCTGGCCCAGCGGCAACAACAAGACCTGTTTCGTGATTTAAGCTTCCGCACCATCGCGGCGGCGGGACCGCATGGCGCTATCACCCATTATTCGGTTTCACCCGCCAGCAATATCGCCATCGAGCCGGGCAGCCTGTTCCTGCTCGATTCCGGCGGCCAATATTTGGACGGCACCACCGATGTCACCCGCACCATCGCCGTTGGCGCGGCGCCGAATGAAGCCAGGCGCAATTTCACCCTGGTGCTAAAGGGCCATATCGCGCTGGCGCGGGCGCGTTTCCCCGTCGGCACCAGTGGCCAGGCGCTGGATAGTTTCGCGCGCGCGCCCTTATGGCGGGCGGGGCTCGATTTCGACCATGGCACCGGCCATGGCGTTGGCAGCTTCCTGGGTGTGCATGAGGGGCCGCAGCGCATTGGCAAGGCCGGCTCGGATGAAGTCTTGAAGCCAGGCATGGTGCTGTCCAATGAGCCCGGCTATTACAAGGCCGATAATTATGGTATCCGAATCGAAAATCTGGTGATGGTGGTCGATGATCCGCAACCGGGCGACGAGCGCCCGATGCTGGCGCTGGAAACCTTGACCCTGGCGCCAATCGACCGCGCCTTGATCGACCCCGCATTGCTGGATGCGGAGGAAAGAGCCTGGCTTGACGGCTATCATGGCCGTGTGCGCGCGGTGCTCGGCCCCTTGGTCGCGGCCGCAACGGCGGCCTGGCTGGCGGATGCATGCGCGCCACTTTAACACCCTTATAAGTTGTTATTAAGGGCTTGTTGAGGCCATTGCCGCAATACTGCCCATCTTATGCGCGACCGATGGGCGGTATCGTCGTTCGGCCGCTTGGTGAAAGGAGCACATGGCTTTAACCCGCCCATTGTGGATGATCGGCCTGGGCGGCCTGTTGGTGGCGGCGCTTCCGGCGCGCGCCGACTTTTTGGATGAAGCCGCCGAAGCCATCACCACTGGTTTCGATATTTTAATTCCTGAAGAATTCCGCGTCGATGACCTGGATATCAAGCTGGGTGTCGGCGCCGGCCTGGCGCCTGATTATCATGGCGCGGACAAGCATAAATTTCGGGTGTTGCCGCTGATCGACGCCAATTATCGCGACATCGTCCGGCTTACCGGCAGCACCTTGCGCGTGAGTTTTTATCAGACCAACAATTTCCGCGCTGGCTTGCTGGCCAATTACCGCTCCGGCCGCGATGAGGACGATTCGCCTGATCTCACCGGCTTGGGCAATGTTGGCAAGTCCTGGGAATTGGGCGGTTTTGTGCAGTGGCGGCATAATGACTTGCTGCTGCGCGGGCGTGTCGCCGCCGATGTCGCCAGTGGGCATGAAGGCGTGGTTGTCACTGCCCAGGCTGAACATGGCATTTGGCGCAGCGCGGATGAGCGCATCGCCGTCTTGGCGGGGGTAAGCGCGATGTGGGCGTCGGGCAATTATATGCAAAGCTTTTTCGGCGTGACGCCCGCCCAAGCGCAGGCCGCCAGCTTGCCGGTATTCAACGCCAAATCTGGCTTTCGCGATATTTCAGGCCGTGTTGTCAGCCGCTGGCGTTTGGACGGGCATTGGAGTCTGCTGGGTCTGTTGCGCTATGGGCGGCTGTTGGGCGATGCCGCCGGCAGCCCCTTGGTCAAGCAGCGCGGCAGCGCCAATCAAATGGTCACCGGCGTTGGGCTTTCGTTCAATTTCTAAGCGCAAACGGGCTTTGGCAATGCCCGACAACTGTGCCAAACTGACAATTCGGGGCACCAATTTGATCTAAGCGTGGCGGGGGCGCCGCCGATGTGCGGGCGGGCATGACGAGTACCAAAAAGCGTATCCTGATCATTTTTTTGGCGTTTTGGGCGGCGCTGACCTTTGGTGTCGGCTATGGCCTGTTGTGGCGCTTTGCCGGGGTTTTGAACGCCATCCTTTTCTGGATCGCATTTGCCTGGGTGATGGCGTTGCTGCTGCTGGTGCTGCTGGTCACCCTCGGCCGCCTAATGGCGCCCCCCTCAGCACCCTTGACGGTGCGCACGGGACTGCATCTGAAGCCCGGGGCAGCCATCGCCAGCTGGGTTTTTGCCCTCATCAGCACAGGGCTTTTGTGGGCAGCGCTTGGCGATGTGGGCGATGGCCTGTGGGCGCGCGCTTTTGTGATGCTGCAAATGCTGCTGCTGGCGGTTTATGTGCTGGCGATGGGCTGGTGTTTTGTCGATTATTTTGTCGGTTTGCCGGCCAATGCCGGCTTGACGGCAGCGCAAAACGCCGAGCGGTTGGAAAATTATATCGACCAAATCGCCTATTTTGCGACCTCGCCCTGGCTGGCGGGCGCGCGCGGCGTCACAACCGCCGGTCGGCTGCGGGCCACTTTGGCTTGGTGGGAAGAAGCGTTGGTGGCGGCGTTTCCGCGCCAGGGCTTGGAAATGGCGCTGCCGGCGGTGAGCCGGTTCATAGATCAATTGGGCAGCGACGTCGCCGCGATCGAATTGCTGCATGAGCGCCGCGCCCAGCGCCGCCAACATTTGGAAGACGCCGAGCGCCGCGCCCTCGACGGCATTCGCCGCGCTGAGCACGTCGCCGGACGGCTGCTGATTTAGCTGGCTTCTGCCGGCGGGCTAAGGGGCAGGTCAGCGCTGTCCTTGACCTGGCGCAGCACGATATGGCTGATGATGCGGGCGACGCCAAGGTCAGGGTCTTCCAGCCACGCCGCCGTCAGCCTTTGATAATGCGCGATCGACGGCACGATAAAGCGGGCGATATAGTCGCAATCGCCGCTGACCTCGAACAATTCGGTCAAGGTTGGTTCGGCTTGCAGGTGTTGTTCCAGCGCCGCCTGGCCGCCCTTGCCATGCTGGGCCAGGCTGATTTGCGCCATCACCGTCACCGGCGCATAAAGCTTCTCCAGATCGATCAAGGCGCGGTAACCGCGAATATAGCCGGCGTCCTCCAACCGCCGCACCCGCTCCAGACAGGGGCTGGGCGACAGCCCGACCTTTTGGCTGAGCTGCCGGTTGGTGATCCGACCGTCGCGCTGCAAGACTGTGAGTATTTTGAGATCGATGTCGTCAAGCGCGCGCATGGTTGATGCCCTTTTCGCCTTGTGCCATGGGTCCGACCGGCATTATGGCAGCAGCATAAGACTTTGCGCAGCATGTTGATAGGTCGGCTGTTGGCTGATGGCATCAAGCCGCGTCAATTCATCATGAAGGCGGCGAGGCCAGTCGCCGCCCAGCCTTTCCAACACCGCCAAGATATGATCGCCCTGGCGGATCAACGCCAGCGGGTCGGTGCGCGATAACAGCATCAGCGTGCCGCAGATCAGGCCCAACAGGCGCTCGCGGTCCGCCGTCTTGGCGCCAAACCCCGGCGGCGCCGCCAGCACTTGATCCAGCACCGCGACACTGGCGCGTTCCACCAACAAGCTGCGGCCAGTCTGCAGCAAAAGCACCGGATCATCATGTTGAGGCAACCGATCCAACGCCTTGCGCGCGCTGAGGCGGGCGTCGGCGGGCAAGCCAATCAGCGGCGCCTCGGTCCAAAATTTGATCCGCGTGATGACCAGCTCGAAACTGATGCCTTTGAGCAAAAAATCATCGGCGCCATGGGCCAAGCCAGCCTTGATGATGTCGGCGCCGGGGTCGGCGCTGAGCAAGATTACTGGCATTGTCTTGGCCTGTTTGGCGATCAGGGCGTCGATCAGCGCCAAGCCGCCCATGCCGGGCATGTTGAGATCGCTGATTATCAGCGCCGGTGGATCGTGCGCCACGGCCTCCAACGCCAGCAGGCCATCTTCCGCGAATTGGGCGTCAAGGCCCAGCGACATCGCAGCGCGGGCATAAAGCCTAGCGATCAGCGGCTCATCATCGACGAATAGGATAGTCTTGCTCATGCTTATAACAGCAATAAGGCCGCAAGGCCGAGAAAGGCGAAAAAGCCGATCACGTCGGTGACGGTGGTGACGAAGACGCTGGACGCCACCGCCGGATCAACCTTGAGCCGGTCCAGCGCCAGCGGCACCAGCATGCCCGACACGCCGGCGGCCAGCAAATTGATGATCATGGCGATGCCCAGTACCACGCCCAAGGCGATATTCTGAAACCACAAAGTGCCCAAGCCGCCCATCAGCACCGCGAACAAGGCGCCATTGATCAAACTGACCTTGACCTCGCGGCTGAGAATGCGCATGGCGTTGGCGCCGGTGAGTTGGTTGGTGGCCAGTGCGCGCACGGTCACAGTCATGGTTTGGGTGCCGGCATTGCCACCCATCGAGGCGACGATCGGCATCAGGATCGCCAGCGCCACCAGCTTTTCAATCGATTGATCGAACATGGCAATCACCAGCGATGCCAGGATCGCGGTGGCCAGATTGGCGACCAGCCAGGTCAGGCGGCTGCGGGTGGTGGTGATGACCGACTCGCTAAAATCGCCTTCGCTGACACCGGCCAGCGCCAAAATGTCCTCGCCGGCTTCTTCATTGATGACGTCGACAATATCGTCGACGGTGATCTGACCGACAAGGCGGCCATCGCCATCTATCACGGCGGCTGAAATCAAATGATATTGCTGGAACCGGAAGGCGACTTGTTCCTGATCCATGTCGACTGGAATCAAGGTCTGTTCCAGGCTCATGATGTCTTTCACCAGCACCGGTCGGGGGCTGCGCAGCAGCGACGACAGTCGCAAGGTGCCGACCGGCTTATAGGCGGGATCGACGACGAAAATTTCCCAGAACTCGTTGGTCAGATCCTGATTTTCGCGCAGATGATCGATGGTCTGGCCGACGCTCCAGAATTCCGGCACCGCGATCAAGTCGCGCTGCATCAACCGCCCGGCGGACTCCTCGGGATAAGACAGGGCCTCGACAATGGCGCGGCGCTCGGATTCCGGAATCGCCGCCAACACCTGGCGCTGCTGTTCGTCTTCCAGGTCTTCCAGAATGTCGACCGCATCGTCGGTTTCCAATTCGACGACGGCGCTGGCCAAGGTGCCCGGCTCCAGGCTTTCCAATAATTCTTCACGGACTGAGAAATCGAGTTCCGACAACACTTCGGCGTCGAAGGCAGGACCCAAAAGGCGCACCAGGTCGCCGCGATAATCGCCGCCTACCTGCTCGATCAGATCGGCCAAGTCGGCGGCGTGGAGGTCCTGCGCCAACTCCAAGGCGCGGTCTTCGCGCTCGGCGTCGATCGCTGCCTTGACCTCGCGCACAAAGTCCGGCCGCAGACCGTTTTCATGCAGCGCTTCAACAGGCGCTGGCACGTCTTCGGCAATGTCGGCAGCTGGCTGTTCGGACATGCGGCATTTCCCGACCGGCGGATCAAGCTAGGGCGAGAGGTCTTTTATCCGCTTTTCGCGCCGGTTCCTAGGCCACAGTGCGCGCGGGCATGCTAAACTCAATGCTTAACGATCATTCAAGATCGTCTCCGCCGCCGCCCAGCCCAGGGCCATGGCCGGAGCGTTAGTGTTGCCGGTGACCGGGCCGGGCATCACTGAACAATCGGCGACGCGCAAATTGTCGGTGCCATTGACCAACAAGTTGGGACCGACCACGGCGCGGTCGTCGGTGCCGATGCGGCAGGTGCCGGTGCCATGCAGGCCGCTGGTGGCGAAGCGACGGAAGGCGTCGAGAATTTCCGCGTCGGATTGATAGGCGTCGCCCGGCATCATTTCATGATCGACCTCGTCTTTGAGCGCCGGCTGGTCGCGATAGGCGCGCATGAACCGCACGCTCGCGACGGCGGCACGCTGGTCTTCCGGGGTGCTGAGCCAATTGGGGGCAATGGCGGCGGGCAGGGCGGGGTCTGGCCCGGTGATCTGAATGCTGCCTTCGCTGGTCAGCCGCAGCAATTGGCCATAGATCGACAGGCCGGGTTGGCGGTCGACATTGGCCAACGGCACCGGGTGATTGTCGTCGCTGAGGGCAAAATTATAACCGCCCAAATAGAGTTGCATGTCGGGCCGGCCGTCAGCATGGGCGACATTGGCGAAGGCGCCGACCTCGAATGGGCCAGTCGCCAGCGGGCCGCGTCGCAACATCATATATTCCAGCACGCTGCGCCACAGGCCCAAGCCATAATAGCGATGGTTGATGCCAATCGGCCGCCGCAGCCGATTGAGCACGGCGAAGGATAAATGCTCGCGCATCCGGCGGCCGACATCGGGGCTGTGATGCACCAGTGCCACGCCGGCCGCCTTCAAGGCATCGCCATCGCCAATGCCGGAGAGTTGCAGCAGGCGTGGGCTTTCCAGCGTGCCGCCGCTGAGAATGACTTCACCGGCAACGGCAAAGCGCCGCAGCGCACCTTGATGCAGCGCCCGCACACCGACGACGCGGCTGCCATCAAATTCCAGCCGTTGGACCGTGGTGTGGGTGAGGATCTCCAGATTGGGGCGCCGCCGTGCCGGTTCCAGAAAGCATCGCGCCGCGCTTTGCCGCACGCCGCGCGCGATATTATGGCTGTAATAGCCGACGCGATTGCCCGGCACGGCATTGAGATCGTTTACGCGCTGAAGCCCCAATTGCTCGCCGGCGGCGATCATACGTTCAGCCAAGGGATAGGTGAGGGTGCCACTGCTGACCGGAACCGGGCCGCCGGTGCCGGAATCCGCCGCCGCGCCCAATTCATGATCTTCAATCGCTTTCAGGGCCCCCATCATCCGCGCGCCGTTCCAGCCGGTGGCGCCCATGCGTTCCCAATCGTCATAGTCCTCGCGCTGGCCGCGACTCCAAATCATGCCATTGATCGCAGACGACCCGCCAAGCCCACGACCCCTGATCCACACTTCAGCAGTGTTGGCGCCGGCATGGCGTGGTTGACTGATGCTATAAGCCCAAATATGCGCTGGCCGGGTGACTAGCTTGGCGATGCCCTTGGGCATGTCGATCATCATGCCGCGATTGGCTCCGCCGGCTTCCAGCAACAACACGCGGTTGCGTGGATCGGCAGACAGCCGGTTGGCCAGTACACAGCCAGCCGAGCCCGCACCGACGATGACATAATCATAGCCGGCGCGTGCATCCTTAGGATTTGCCGACGCGGTCACGGCTGCTGTTCAGGGTGCAATCGGCTGCCCAAGCTGGCATCGTCGATATGGCGTTGGCTGCGATAAGCAGTGGGATTTTCCGCGAACCATTGTTCGGCGATTGGCCGCGTGTGAACCCAGTCATTGACCATTTTGCGATAGGCAAAGCGCCAAACGCCATCGCGTTTCTCGAACCGGTCAAGATAACGTCCGGCCAGGATCAGCTCGACATCGCCATCGGGCCAGTCGATATCTTGCGGAATCTCCTGGCCCGTCGCCGCTTGTGCTTCCACGCGCTGATTGCTGCCGAAGCGGTGATAGGCCTGAAAATAGGTTTCGCCATGGGCCTGGGTTCCGTCCAGGTCGATGATGCTGTTCAAAATGCAGTGTTGGGTGACGCTGAATACCGGTAGCACTTTCAACGTCCAGCCGATCCAATCATGCGCCAAGCCAATAAACAGGCCGCTGCCGCGATCTTCCACCGCATCGTCATGATAAATCGCCCGCAAGGTCGGCTCGTCCATGCGGTCGAGGCCGCGGCAATAGGCCGCCAACAGGTTGCGGATATCTTCCAGATCTTGCTGGCGTTGCAGCTTGGCTTCCAAGGCGGCAATGTCGGTCATGTCGGACTCTCCCGGTGGAGCTTTGCACATCCCAAAGCCAGTGTTGGCTTCCCCGTAACAGCCGTCAACTAGGACATTGCCTAGGCCCGCCTTGGGCTATGACTTGGCCGCTGCTTTCTCCATCGCCGCTTGACGCTGCTGTGGCGACGGGTTGCTACGCAGCGTCAGGCCACCATTGACCTGCAAATTTTCGCCAGTCATGAAGCATTCGTCATCGGCCAGCCAGACTACGGCGGCGGCGACATCTTCAGACGTCCCCAGCCGGCCCATCGGATAGCCCGCGACAAAAGCATCGACGATGGGCTGCATTTTGAACACCGCCTCGGTCATCGGGGTCTCGGTCAGGCCGGGTGAGATCGAATTGACGCGAATGCCCTGGGCGCCATATTCATTCGCCACCGCCCTGACGACATGATCGATGCCCGCCTTTGTGCCCATATAGGCTTGAAAGTCGTAAGTCATGATGGTGGCGGTGGCAGAGCTGATTTGAATGATCGAGCCACCCTTGTCCATGGCCTTGACCATGGTTTGCAAAAACTGGAACGGCCCTTTGAACTGCACCATCATGGTGTTGAGCAGGTCTTCTTCCGCATAGTCGGTGAATTTGCCGCCACGGGCGACACCGCTGGCATTGACCGCGATATCGATCTTGCCGAATGCATCTTTTGTTTGTTTTGCGAGATTTTCAAGATCGGCTTTTTTGGTGATATCGCATACCGCATAGGCGCCGCCAATGTCCTTGGCCAGATCGGCGAGCGCTTGTTCATGGCGCCCAGCGACCATGACCTTGACGCCCTCCTTGGCCAAGCGACGGGCAATGACTTGGCCCATATTGCCCGGTTTCGCCGCGCCCAACACAATTGCCGATTTGCCTTGCAAGCTTGCCATGGAAATGTCCTCTCCCTAAATGAAATTGCACTAGCGTAAGTCGCCGGACAAATATTTGTCTAGCGTTTGATGCAAGTGGCGAATGCGCGATTCTTGATAATTGGTCAGCGTTTGGCCGCGTTTATGAGCAGCCATGAAGCCTTCCTGTTGACAGCGCAGATTGCCAGTGTCCTGGTCATAGACATGGCCGAAACCGGGATCGATGCCGTCAACGGTGGTATATGACTCTTCTTCGCTCAAACGCACCGGCTGGGCGGGTTCCGGGCGGCTGCCGTCATCGGGCGTCGGGCGCAGGAAGATCAGTTCAAACAGGCAGCGATTGGGATCCATGCCGATCGGCCGAAAACGGTAGATCATCGGCAGCGACAAACCTGGAAACAGCGTCATGTTGGGGAACAGCGCATATTCATGCACGTCCAGCATTTCGGTGTCGGTATAACGCGCCATGTCGTGCTTGTATTTCTCGCCCAAGACCTGCCGCATCACCCGCGCCATCAGCACCCTTGCGGTTTCACCCGGCTTCAAGATCAGGTCGTCATTGACCACACGGCGGTCGCCGACCAGCATAGTGTTGACCAATTCCTGCTCGCTGAGCGGGGCTTTCAAATGCGGGCTGTTGACGCCATTGGTGGCGTAAAAGCGCGAGACATGATCGTCGAAAATATCATATTGAGTATTTTCGTCGCCGTTGCCTTGCATCAGTTGCGGATGCGTTTCTTGGGTGTGGTAATTTTCCATGAACGCTTCCTGGCAGGCCTTCCAATTGGCGTAGAGTTCCTTTTCGATATGCAGATCGACATAGCGGTCTTCGAGTTTCCAGTCCTTGAAATGGGCGATCAGGGTCTCGGCATAGCGCTCGAACGGTACCGCTTCAGGGTCCATGTTGATGAACACGAACCCGCCCCACAGCGCCACCTGCACTTGCGGCAGCTTATAGTCTTCGGGCTTCACATGCGGCAGGTCCCAGGCGCATGGCGTGCGCACCAGTTCGCCTTCCAGGCTCCAGGTCCAGCCATGATAGGGGCAGCGCAGTTCGGTGGCGCTGCCGACATCATTGCTGGGGCGCAATTTGGTGCCGCGATGCAGGCATGAATTGTGATAGGCCTTGACGGCACCGTCGTCGGTGCGGACCACCAAGATCGAATGGGGGCCAATTTCATAGACATAATAGTCCCCGGCCTCAGGGATATGTTCCTCGCGGCAGGCCCATTGCCACACCTTGGGCCACAGTTTTTCCATTTCCTGTTGGAAAATATCGGCCGATGTGTAGCGGTCGAATGCGATGTCGGCGTCGCCCAGAAAACGCGGCGACTCCAATTCCAGAACCGGCGGCACTGGGCGGCCGTCGCGGTGAATGATCTGCTGCGTGGTGGGCGCGTTCGGACACCGCGCCTCGCCTGGCTTGAAGCTTTTGGCCATTTCGTTCACTGGATCCTCTCCCCCCGGTCGGAACGGCGTTTCGCGCCTCATTTAAACATTATAGTCGAAATTGAGCAGACGTGTCCACATTGCCGAGCGCGGATTTTAACTGCCGCGGAAAGACAGTTTGATTTCATCGCGTTAGCAGCGGGGCGGCGAGGCCGGGATTGACTTTAGCAGGGGCTGATGGGTGGGCTGAAGCGCAGCTTGCGGTCGCGCAATAAGATCAGCGTATTAGCGATGAATTGCAAAAGCGATTCTTGGCGTTGGGGGTCGTCCCAAATGTCGGCGTTCAGCGCCAGACCTTCGACGGTGGCGCGGGCAAATTCGCAGGAGCGGTCCAGCAATGCCTGGTCGGTTCCCCATTCCGGGAAGGCGCGGGCGATTTCCTGGCGCCAGATGCGGTCATAGCGTTT
>CAZPXQ010000010.1:0-31236 GCA_964590595.1 uncultured Sphingomonadales bacterium
ATTGCTGGAGTTGTCTGGTTATAATTAAAATTAAAATTAGTTATATTTGCTATATCTAAAGTATGTGTATTTGTTAATGTAGGAAGTCTTGCCAATCCAATTGTTCCAGAAGTAATATTTTCACCTGCTAAAACCCAAGCATTTTGAGTTCCTGCTCCAGTAAAAGTTGTATCAGCATAAGAGATTGCTGGAGTTGTCTGGTTGTACAAAAACTGCTTCACACTAACATCATTAACATAAACATCTGTCCCAAAATACCCATTTCTATATTGTTTATCTGAACTTCCAATATCAAAAATATCATCAAATTGAGGGATTATTGAACCATTGACATTTAAAGAAGTGACATCTAATGCGGTTAAATTATAAGTAAAAATGGTTTGTGCGAATATTTCTCCATCATCAATTGTTGCTCCACCCAAACTCCACCCCCCTCCAAAATCTTGAGTTCCTGTAAAAGAATTTCCTCCAGAAATTTTAGCAAAATCTCCTGAATCTAAACCATCAAATTTTTCTGCATTCACATTAGTAAGATTACCACCCTCCCCTGAAATACTTGTAGCATTCACATTTCCACCAAATATGTTGGCAATTCTTCTTAATGCAGAACCTAAACCTCCAAAAAATCCTTCGTCTGCCTCTACATCCCCTGTAACATTCACATCTCCCCCAACATGTAAATTATTATCTACATCAATACTTGAAGCATTTATATTGTCCGCAGTAATGTTGTGATTTTTAAGATTTAAATTACTGTCATCAATTATCCCTCCAGCAGATACATTTCTTGCAACTTCTGCATAGGGAACAGGGGCAACTTCAGAGCAATTTTTTAATGTATTATCTCTATAATGCCCTAAATATAATTGTTGAGTATAATCAATAGTGCTGGTATTTTCCAAATAAAAGGTTGCAATACCCCTGTCATCTGTAGTTCTTGAAAAGTTAGAAGAATAAACTGCTCCTGTTGAACAATCATTTGAAGTATAAAAAGTAAAATTAAAATCAAATGTCCCTGTTACAATATCTCCAGAGTTATCTGTTGTTTGAACATTAACAAAGAGTTTATCTCCAAATGACGAAATTAAAGAAATACTTAAAACTAAAATTAGTAAAGGGATAATATATTTTTTAGACATTGAGCCTCCTATTTAGATAATCTTGCATTTTTCTATCACTTCTTAATGCTGAAATCATTACTATTACAAATATTAAAGTTATAAATGTTCCGATTAATGTTAAAACCCACCATAATTTTATCCCTGTTATCGCATAATTACCTCCAACTTCTTTATATCCAAACCATTTTTTATTTTGTTGAATTTCTTGGCATTTAATATCTACAATTATTCCATCTCCGAATCCCAATGTCCAAGAAGAGTCTAAATCAAAACCCATTAAAGAGTCATTGATTTTTGTATTGCAATAGGTTAAATTATTTTTTGGAAAATCTATTGTAGGAATATCTGGTTTGGGTATTTCTAATCCTGTTTCATTTCCACATATTTCTGAGTAATTTTGTATCATATTTAAAATAGTATGATTGTCTGAGTTTGTTTGGTTTATTAATTGTGTGAAATCTTCATCAGTATAATTTATTTTTCCGTTGTAATCCAAATTATCAATTATAAAATAATACACATCCTTGCAGGTTTGAGCCTGAATAAGTGGTATTGCTGACAAAAATAAGATTACCATTAGGATATTAAAATATTTTCTTTGCATATTTATTGATTTTTTTCCTATTTAAGTAGCTTGAAATTGAGATTAAAACCATTCCTGAAATTGAGATTAATACTGCTATCCACGCTGGGTATCTATCAAAAACTAAATATCCTAAATTATAAGTTCTAAAGATTATGGGAACTCTGACAGATTCTTGTTTTATTTCTTCTGCATTTGTGAGAATAGATACTTGCCCTTGAAAAACATTAGAAAAGAAATCTGTATCTTTTATATAATATTCTACCCTTACAGAATCATTGCCAATTATGTTACATTCAAATTCGGGTGTGACAGAGGTTACTGTGCAGGATTTTAACTCTTTATTTGCAGATATAGAAAAAGAGATTGTCTTATTTCCTTTCGGTTGATTGAATGCAAAATATTTATCTACACTTGGAGTTGAAAGTCTTAAAGATTCTAAATTACCTACAATTGCTTGAATCAAATTATATTTTATTACATCTTCTTGGTCTACTAACACATTTGTAATTCTATTATTTTTGTATTGGAGATATAAAGCATTCAATTCTTCTATTGTTAAATCTACATTATCTTCCTCTTCAATTTTATCTCTTAAAGTTTGTAAATCTAATTTAGATAATGAACATTGTTTTGAGTTATCTACAATTGATAAAGATTCTGTGTTAATTTTTTGTCCGCAGAAATCATTAATTGCTCGGTAGAATATTGCCAATTCTATGTCTGTAAATTGTGTAGCTATTGCTAATAAATCAGGGAAATCAGGGTTTATGAGAGCCACTACATTTGATTTTTCTTCTGTTGTTGCACTTCCGCCTCCTGATGGGGTTGTTGTGGTAGATTGGAATGTTGTGAAATTTATTTGAGAGTTATTTTCATTTCCTGCTGAATCATTTGCATAATTTCTTAATGAATAAGTTGTGAAATCTGAAACAACAAATTGTGTGTCATTTGTTCCGCAAGTATATGTTGTGTTAGTTATTTCTATTCCCCCTGTTGAATTTAGGATTTTATACCAACAAGCATTTAAGTTTAAATCTTCTATTGTTGAATTAAATCTGACTGTTTGAGAGTTTGCTGAAACAGGGGCAGATAAATTTTGTATTGTGGGAAAGGTTGTATCTGTTGTGAATGTAAAATTAAATTTAGAGAATCTTCCAGAAGAGGTTGTATCATTTGCCCAAATATTCCATTTCCATATCCCATCTTCTGAAACATTAACTATTGAAAAGTTTTTTTTTCCTGATTCTACTCCTAAGAATGTTTGGTTTAATGCAAAAGAGCCATTTAAATTGTGCCATAATTCTACTGTGGATAAATCATTTGAATCTGTAGCAGTGTAGTTTAAATAAATATTTTCATTATAATTTAAGTATGTTCCATTTTGAGGGAAATCTAAAGATATTGCTGGGGCATCTAAGGAAACTGTGAATTGTCTGGATATATCTCTGATATTATTTAAAGTATCGTTAGCAAAAAAGTATAAAGTGTGAGAGCCATCGCTTGTATCAAAAGTGGTATTCTGGCAGTTTGTTATTGTTGCATTTGTAGTGCCATCAATATTAAACCAACAAGAGTCTACTCCAACGCCTGAATCAGTTATTGTATAATTTAATGAAATGGATGTGTTAAAATTAAATTCTTCAAGGGGTTGTGGAATATCTATTGTAACCAAAGGGGCAGTTGAATCTAATGTAAATGATTGGGTTGTTGAATCATTTTGTTCATTATCTGAATCAAATACCCTTATGAAATAATTGTATGTTCCATCATTTAAACTACTGAAAGTGAAATTAATTAATTCATCAGAATGCTGGTTGGTTTTGGTTTGATTTAATCCTCCGTTAATAAATAATGAAACATTTTTAACATAATCATTGTCGTCGGTTACATTAAACAACAAATTAATTCCTGATATTGTAGAGAAATTTGAGTTATTGGTTGATAGGTGGAGAGGTGTGGGGGGGGTGTTTTGAGAGTAGTATGTTAAATTGATGTGAGGAACGGTATTTGTTTCTCTAGAATATATCTCAATATTCTCTGAAGTTGCCCCCTCAGACAAACTACCAGTTTTCATTATAAAACCATAATCTTCATTACCTTCTATTAAGATTTCTTTTGTCAAGTTATATACATCTACAACCATCCATCCTGTTTCCCCATCTAATGGCGGAGAACCAAAAGAAAAGATGGTGCTATTATAATCTGTGTCTGCTCCCATTCCTGAAGAACACCAATCTATATCTTGATTATCAGAACACCCATCATTTGCATTATCTTCAAACCACCTCTCATACCAAGTAGTCCCATTTATTGTGGCATCATTCACATCAAGGTCTCCAGTTCCCTCATTCCAATCTCTAATAATTCTATATAAATCTACATAATCTCCCTCATCCACAAAGTCTGACTCAAAAACAAAAAAAGATGCTGTAGAATTTAAAATTAGATAATTTGAATTAGATGGTATTTGAGAGCTTAAATTAAAAAAGAAGAGACTAAGTTGCTGAGTGTCTGAACTTGATGATGGGTCTACATCTAAATCTTGAGAACCCCCATAATTATCTGTTTCCCTAAAACCATTAATGAAGGTATCTTTCACAGCATCCAAATTAGTTTTATTAGTTACAAACAAATCATTAACTGTTTGACTTGTCCATGTGTTATCTGAATTATTTGCAAAAACTGTCAGGTTAAAATATCCTTGTCGTGGGAAAGTTATTGTGGTGTTACATTCACTTGCACCACTACATAGGCTATAATTTTTAATCCCATCAGAAAAGGAATAAAGTATAGAACTATCAAATCCTCCTGCTGTTGAAACATTTAAACTTGTGGATAGGGTGTTTAATATTTCTTGATTATCAATTGGGGCATTAATAAGAATCCCATCAAAAGTTAATTCTAAAATAGGTCTTTTTGTTGTATCTGTGGAATATTCTTTAGTTGCAAAATCATGTCTCTTTCCAAGACTATCTGCCGTAAAGTTTATTGCAAAGCTTATGTTGGTTTGTTGGTTTGTTGCAAATGTTTCGTTAGCCCAACTTGTAACTGTAAAATTAGCCCAAACACCATCTGAACTCGATATTGTAGAAACATCTCTACTTGTAATTAAATTACCAATAGATGGGCATGGAAATAATGAGGGATGTCCCCTACAATCGTTCTCATTCCATGTTTGATTAGAAACTTGATAAATCTCAAGATACTGCCCAGCATTCCATCTTCCTACCTGATTGCCTGATGTTTGATACAATTTTAAAGTCGCATTATGGATATTTTGAATATTTGTTGAATCAAAATAAAACTTGATTAACCCCCTATAAGTATTATTTGTATTACTTACTCCATCATCTCCTACTAACATCTCATCATTATCTCCCGAATCTGTAACTCCATCATTAGTTAATTCGAAAGTATCTTCCAAATTCTCAGTATTTGCATCTTGCAGAGTAATTGTTGTTGAATTAAATCCATATTCTAAAATATCTCCAACATTAAAAGGATATGTTGCTTCAAAGGTTTCATTAACATCTTTAAATTTTTTACTTGTTTGTAATTTATTTTCAAAAATATCTTTATATTTATCTTTTAATTCCTTGTTGTTTTTTTTACCTTCCTCTATTTCTTTATTAAATTCTATTTCCTTACTTTTGTTTTTTTCCCAGATTTTGATAGGAATATCTTTATTAAGCTCTTCAGAGTCTGAAGGTTGCTTAAATTTAACCTTAATTGAAGTAAGATTAAAATCCAAAACCTCTAATGGAAAATTATCATCAGACTCTAAATATTGGATTTCAAATCCCTTATCTTTTAAAGATTTAGCTTCTATAATTGTTTTCCATTCACCATCTTCAAAAACATTCTGTGTTCCAGAATAAATTACCTTTTTAAAATAACCATCTTTTGTTTTTATAATATCAAATGTTGAACCTTGTTTGAGAATTGTATCTTGTTGAGTTTTTTCTCCGAAGTCAAAAATATCAGCATCAACAGAAAAAGGAATTAATAAGACTATAAAAACCAAAAGACTTATAAGTATTATTTCTTTAGTATTAGTTGCCATATTTTATATGTTTTTAAAGATTTTGGTTATTTTAAATTTATCTATTAATTTTAATAATGCCCCAATTTTTTTGTTCTTTGGCACTTTTAAAATACCACCAAATCCCGAAGGGAGCTATAATCATAACCTGAAATATGGCGTAAAGAGGATAAAGCAAAATATAAGGGTTGAAGATATTATTGGAGATTTTCAAATTTGAAATAAAAGTGATGGGAATATAGATTAAGATTACAATTGGAAGAACAATCGGATAAAGCCATACATAAAAAAACCTAAATGGGAGATGTAACCAAATTAGGAATGTAAAATAAAACATATAGATAAAATCCCTTTTTCCTGCAAAGGCGTTAATACAAGTATGCCTAAAATTGCCCCCCATCCATTTCTTTCTTTGGTCGCACCATTTCCAGAAAGTATTAGGAACTTCTGTATCAACTTCAAATTCTGAATGGATTACCTTATATCCCATTTTCCTAGCCAATAATCCTATTTCAATATCTCCTCCTTCCCTAAATCCTGAATGATTGTCAAGTATTTTTTTAATAGATTCTGTTCTTGCAGGAATACATGCCCCTGAAGTTATCCAACGTCTATTTTGTCTAGCTAACATTGCAAACCTATATTCTAAATCCTGTAATTTCTCAAGATAATTGTTATTATTTAAGGGATAAACATTAACTGAGGCTAAATCTGCTTTTGATTCTTCTAATTGCCCCACTAAATATCCAAAATCTTTTTTAGGAATTGTGTCATCATCCAAAAAAACTACATTATTAGTTTTAACATGTTCTAAAGCACCTTTTAATGCCCCCCATTTGAATGTTTTGCCCTTGCTTTTTATAACCTTAAATTTATTCTTTTTTAAGAATTTGACATATTGTTCTAAACTTGCATCTTTTGAATCATCAACTATAATTACTCTTTCTTTTTTATCTTGTAAATAATCATATAATCCTTTAAAAATTGGTCTTGAAGATATTGGGATTAAAATTGTATAATCATTTGAATAAGTGGTTGTTCTTTTGGGTTTTCTTGCTAATGTTCCTAAATTCTGTAAATCAAATAACATTAAAAACCATGCTTGTTCTCCAATTATCATGACTTATTTCACCCCCTAAAAATATCCTTCAAATATCTATTCACAAGAAAACTGATACTTCTTTCTTCTTTTTTAGATTGTTTTTTTAATAATTTAATTAAATCAGAATCAATTGTCCAAGATACCTTTTCTTTCACTCCCATAGTATAGTATGGGATAAAGGAGTATATAAATCTTTAGTATTGTAGAGCAGGGAGGCGATTCCACGAACATCCTCCCCTTATGAAAAAAAGAGATTGGAAGTTTATAACCTCGTCACTCTCATTGATTTTGCGGTTTTGTGGATTAGCCAACAGGCTCACACTCTACCCTTATTTATAGATTTGTAAATATTTAAACTTTTCCGAAAAATCTTTTTTGAGAAACTGATTTTTTGCCCTTGCAACTCCACATTTGACGACTCCAGAAATTAGCGGAGGATGTATCTCCCTTAATATTAAATTTCTTAGCAATTCCTAATGAACGAGAACAATAGTTATTTCCCCTTTCACTTCCAGGATACTCTCGCATATTTGGGTCGGCAAAATGCACTATTTTTCCAGATTCCATATTTGTTGCTTTATACTCTTTATTTTTTCTATTTGACTTTTGTATTTTGAATTTTGTATTTTTGTATTTGTATATCATCCTAACAATTCCATAGATTTAATGACAATAGCACCATCGGTAGATAAACCTAAAACAGCAATTAATATCAAAATAAATCCAATTATGTCAGGAGCTTCTTTTTTAGTATAAAGCATCCAACCTCCTAAAACCCCTATAAATGTAAAAATAATTAATCCAAATTTGTCAAAAAATTCAGGAGGTTTGATTTGAACAAGATATATTGGAATAACAACAGCTAAGACTAATAAGATTTTCTGCCAATTAGAGAATTGTGATGCCATTATGAGAATATGAGTGAAAGTGCCACAAAAATAATAATATTTAATAAAGCATGGAAAATTATTGTAAAGACTAAGTTATTTACTTTTTTCCATAAAGTTAATGATTGGGCTATGACTGCAAATGTAAATGCTGCAATAAAAGAGCCAATATTAGCTTGGAATGCTCCTACTCCTGAAACAAAATCAGGATAATTATAAAATCCTGAAATATATGCAGCGACATGGGATAAAGCAAAAATTATTGCTTGTCCAAACAAAGCAAAAGAGATTGCAGTTCCTTTTTTCATATTTAAATATTCTAATCCTATAAATAATAAAAGAGCAAAAACTATTGATTGAAAGAATATAGATTCAATAAAGGGGGCAAAGCCAAAGATTACAACTTGCCTTACTTGTGAGCCAATAGATTGGGGTAAGTTTGGTAATCCGATTGAGAAACCAGGGATAATCCGAGTTAATAAATAAAATGCTCCAGAGATACCAACAGCTAATGCAACTGAAAATCCTAAATTATCTTTATTTATTGTTAATAAATATGGCTTTAACATAGGGGAACGATAAATTAATACTGCAACTAAGAGAAACACAATATAGACAGCAAGAGTTTGAAGTAAAGAATTATTTCCAGCTATTAAAAGAGAAAGTAAAACTAAAACAACAATAATTGCTAAACTTGTGAAACCTAATGCTTTTTTATTAACCATTTTTATAAGAATAAACTGAAGATTCCAGCAATGGTGAATAATCCAAAAATACCCAAAAACAAACCTACTAAAATATTTCCGCCTATGCTGAAAACTTTATTTACTTTTCTTTTTAACATTTTTTGAATTATGTAATAATTCATGAACAAAAATAGTAATGCAATTATTGGCATTAAGATATATAATGACCTTGATTCAGCTTTTGTTAATGCTCCAGTAACTTGTTTTCCTGTTCTATCGACATAAGACAAACCAGAACCATCATCTATCACTGCTTCTCCTGTCATTAAATAATTATTAGTTGCTTGTTGAACCAAAGCATCAAACTTAACAATATCTGCATCTGATACCGATAAGTATCCTAATTTTGGAGGAATTTCAATTAAAATAGTTGTAATTTTCCATGTTGTTCCTGTAAATATTGAAAATAAAATTAATGCCCCTAAAGAAAGGATTAATATACCCTCTAACAAAAATATCCATTTCCATCCTGATATTCCAAAGTAAAATGCTAAAATTCCAATGATTAATCCAATAATTATGAGTACTATGCTAATCGCCCAAAACCACCAAGGTAAGGCAACCTTATCTCTATAAACTGTACTATAAAATCCCTCTCCCAAATAACCTGAACGAAATATTTTTGCATCATTAGTTATATCAATCCCTGCTTGTTTACTTAAAATATTTAAATAATCATTAGGAATTAATTCTCCATCAGCACCCACATCAAATAAAGTTCCTAATGCATCTGAATTATAAACTTCCACTTGTCCTAAGATTGGGTCGTTCTTACTTTCATATAATTTCATAGATTTTTTCTCATAATTTCTTTCCACTACCATGTGTCCTACAAAATTAAGAGCAAAGAATTTTTCTAAATATTGTGTAGTTATTCCTTCCTCTAAATGAGAATATCTATCTTGTGCTATCCAATGCATACCACCACCATAACAATAGCATTTTTCTGCAGTATTGTCTGCTAATTCTAAACAAGATTGTAAACCTGCCCCTCTTGAGTGAGTTCCAATATAGCTTTGAACTTTATTATCAAAATAGTGCAATACAGGGACATCTTGTGCTAAGTTTCCATCAACAAATTCTTTTAAATAAGGGCGACACATTTCAGTAATCGGAGAATCAACATCTTCAAAACCTTGTAATGTCCATTTAATATGATTTTGATAGAAAAATGCTTGAGCAGTTGGAGTTATTACACTAAATAACATTAAAGATAAAACTATTAAAGATAAAAATTTCTTATTGTTTTTAATTATTTGTTTTTGCATTTTAATCATTCAACCATAAAACATAAGCAAGGCTCAATATAATTCCTGCAAATGAAATAAAAGATATTTGTTCATATGATAAGTCAAACCACAGAGATAACATTTGAGTTGTATTATTAATAAAAAGGATACTTGAAAAAATCCAAAAAGCAATCCAAGAATATTTTCTTTTAAGATTTTTACTTAATCTCTTTGCCATTACTTTTTCCTCCTATTCACAAATAAGACAATAATTAATATCAAAACTATGGTAATTGCTAAACCAATACCCCCTATTATAAAGATTGTTGTTGTTTTTTCTTCATCAGTAGTTCCTGAAATAGTTACAAGAGGATATTCATTTATGAGACTTTCTTTTGATAAATCACTAAATACCGTAGTTGTCTTTAAATTATATGTGTTTCCTGCTTGTTGAAAATTATAGCTTGTTGTAAATGTTCCCAATCCTGATTTGGTAGGAGTTAAGGTTTCTAATTGTCCCGAAGGTGTTTTAACTTTAATAGCCATACTTTGTGCTTCTATTTCTGAACCTGTTGAATCTACAACTATAAACTTTAATTGCCGAGTTCCTGTATCAATACCAGAACCTGAATAACTTTCGTAATTTTTATTATCCACTAATAGGTTTTGATTTTGAATTATTTGTTCTATTGTAACCAAAGTATCTTCTTCATCTCCAATAAATCCTTCTTTATCAACAGAAACTCTTACCAATACTCCTCCTGAGACATCTGCTGTGAATTTTAATCCATCCAATCCAACAGGAGTATATTGTAAGTCTGAATCTCCTCTTGTCACAACAATTTGAGCATCATATCCTGAAACAAGTTGGTCATTATCTACATCATAAACTTTCCATGTACAATCCACACTTTTCCCCACAAACTGCTGAACAGGGCAATTAAGTACTAAATCAAGAGTTTTTGCAATCTTAATATTCTTAGTTTGTTTGTAAGGTGAAGTAGAAGGGTCTCCTGCAATAACCTCAATAGATAAGTCTCCTGTTCTAGGGTGAGCATAATCAAAATTAAGATTAACTTTACCTAAATTGTCTGTTCTTGTAGAAATTCTTGTTCCTGCAATTTCTGTATCTCCTTCTCTTAAAATTGCAGTGATTAATTTATTTGCTTTATTTGGAACTTCATTTGTTAAAGTGATATTGATACTGTTTAATAATTCTCCAACACCATAATTATTCTTTGCTAAAATTCCAACAAATTGGGCTGAGATTTGACATTCTGCTTTTACAGGATTTGAAAGATATTCAATACATACAAAGTCTTGTTTACATTCTCCATTAAGTGTATTCGGAGCATCTAATTTTGTTTCAAAAGTATAAAATGTTTTTGAGCCTAATTCATCTCCCCTATCTGTTGGAGTATATGATTTTACTCCTAATATTGAATTGCCATCACATCTTGTTGCTCCATCTAAAAATTGTTGTTGTGTTGCACTAAATGATGATTGTGTTGGTTCGCACCTATTATTTACACATTGTTCTAAAAGATTTCCGTTAGAATCAGTTCCTTCAGAACATTCATATCCAGGAGAATCAAATTGACAACCTACTGCCTCGCAAATATTGAGATTTTCATTACATAAAAATCCTTCTTCACAACTAGGATTATCATATTTACAACCTTGTTTCTGCACTATTTGATTATTTTGACAAGTTTCACTATCGGCTGTTTTATCTCCTAAATCTCTTAATTGAAGATAAGAGTTTGGTTCATTTGGTTTTTTAGCACATTGTAAATAAGAAGTTGAATCTTTACATTGAATCTCTCCCAATTCACAAGTATTTCCTAAAGTAGCGGAACAAAAATCATCGTTAGCTGATGTGCCTTTTGTATCACATAATAATTCTCCTGGGCATTGTGTTTGTGGTTGCCAGATATATGCAGAAATTCCCCCTATTGTTGTTTGTCCGCATTTTTGAATTTCTCTACTTCCTTGACTTTGACAGATTGCTTCATTTGGATTACATCTTAAATTTTCAGGGAATACACAAGATTTTGAATTAGCATCATAAATTAATTGTATATTTTCATTTGAAGGACAACTTACATCAGACCATTCTGCAAGATTTGTACATTGTGCTGTTGAACCTACTGAAATACATTGCTCATAATTTGTTTCTCCTGTTGTTCCACGCTTCTCTCCAACAGAACATTCAGATGTAGGACATTTTAATTTGCTTACTCCTTCTTCAACTACACAAACCTGTCCACCTGTTGCCTGTTGTAAATCAGAACTAAAAGCTCCACAAGTTGATGCACCTATTTGTTGAGTTGAATCACAAATTCTATAAAGCGTATTATCATCTATTTGGTTTTGACAATCATAATTATCATTATTTGAACGACATACATTTGATTGCCAACCTTTTAATGAATTATCTCCTCTAGAACAAAAACTCGAAGATGATTTAAAAGTATATCCGCTTGGGCAAGATGTTTGTGGAACACAAAGTTTTTGTCCTTCAATACATGCATCACCATCTTCTATTGCAGGAGCACAACTTCCATCATATTTATTGATTCTTAAAGTTTTATCAGTTATGTCTGAACCATCAAACGCTTTGGGGTTAAAATTAATTGTTTGAGTTCTTTTTATTAATTTTTCTTCAGAAAAAACTGTTTGGGGAGAAGATAAACTTACAGAACTTTTTGCACCATTACAATTAGTGAATGAAGGGTCATTAGTTGGGCAAAAGCCCCAAGTTGCTTGATAAACTGGAGGGGGTTCAATCTCTTGGCAAGATTGCTTAGTACATTGATTTCCTTTATTATCCAACCTTCCATCTCTTCCTGTAATGGAATCAGACCTTCTCCCACTTTCACATAATCCTTGAGATTCAAATAAAGTCGCATCTTGTTGTCCATAACAAGACCATAATCCTGCAAATTCCCCTGCTTTACCTTCATCTACAACCATCGTCGCTGAAACAATACATTCATCTTCATCACAAACAAAAGAATTAGCATTATTTCCTGTTAAAATTTGAGTATAACCAGAATTGGGATTATCAATATATTGATAACCTGCTGTTGGAGTAATAGCAAAACCTGGAAGTTTGGAAATATCCAATGACCCTGAATCAATTAAACCAAATAAAACAAGTCCAACTAAGATTAATCCTCCAAACCATAATAATTTTCTGTCATTCTTTTTCATCTCCTCTTCCTCTTTTTAGTTTTGCGATAATACCAATAATATCCTCCACCTAATAATCCCAATCCTCCTACAATCATCAATTCAGTTGAATATTTTTGCCAGAAAGAAGGTACTTCAGGAGGTTCTGTTGGTTCAGTATAACCACATAACCCATTTACTTTTCCTTTATCTATAAATTCTGCTGTTGAACTAAAGATAGCAAGTACTGACTTTTCTTCACAAATAAAGAAATTTTCTCCTTCGCATTTAGTTGTTGAAATGGTACACCCCTCAACCTGAGTTTGATTACCTGTTCCAGTTTGATTACCTGTTCCTCCATTTCCAGTTTCATTCTCTGTTCCTGTTTCATTTGTATCTGTTGTTTCTGTAAATCCACATTGCCCATCAACCATACCTTGACTTTCATATAATCCTTCCTGACAAGTAAAATATTCTTGTCCATTACATTTTGTTTGTTGTGATGAACATTCAAATCCCTGTTTAGGAATAGTAACTGTTACTTTAACATTCATTAAACTAAAAGGACATGATGGATTACCACCAGTATCTGTTCCATAACCTGTTTCACAACTAAATCCTGCATTAGTTGAACAAGAAATAGTAGTTGTTCTTTTATTATTTGTCCCTTGAACTGAATCTCCACCTACTCTACAACTTGCAATAGTTCTATCGTCGGAAAGTAATTTATTATCCCCTGAAGAAAGACTAACTTCAGAAGTTCCAGAATAAATTAAATCATCATTTGTTTTTTGAGAGAGAAACCCTTGACTTGAGTCATAATTTTCTTCTTCCCTTATTCCTACAGTCCTAAATTCATAAATTGGACTGTCACCTTCTAAAATATCTAATTTAGAACGAGATTCTTCCCATTGTAATTGATAAGTTTCAGAATAAGTATCTGAATTAATTATTTCTATATTTACATTCTCTCCATGACTTGCATCTCCAGTTCCACCTATTATTAAATTTTGAGAATAATTAACTAAAATAAGTAATCCAACTAAGAATAATAATCCTAAAACTACATTCCTTGTATTATTTTGTTTTTTCATCTTTTATATTTTTGAAAGAGGAAAACTCCCTCTGCTAAAATCAATAAAGTACCTCCTGCTATGCCTATATATTGAATTAACATCATATTTACTACATTCCAAGACAAATAAATTATAACAACTCCGATTAAAAGTAATGCCAATGCCACCATATCGCTTGTGTTTATTTTATTCATTGTTTTCTTATTAACCTCCAAATTAAATAGATAATACCTAAAGCAATTCCCATTGTAACTATTGAGCCATCCAATACTTTAGTTTTGAAATCAAGCAAATCAACATAAAAACTTACAGCCAAAAGCATCGCTAATGCTCCTGCCCAAAATTTTCTATCTTCTTTACTTAAAGTTTTTTTGTTCATATTATTTTATTTATTTGATTATTTAATATAAATGCGATTACAATTCCACCCAATGCCAACCACCATATATAAAATCCTGCAATTCCTATTGCTAATCCAACTAAACCTGCTAATACTTCTGGAACTCCTTTAGTTTTGTTGTATTCTTTTTTATTTCTAAAATAAGGATATGTAAAGAAGAAACCTAACAAGATTCCTGCATAAGCCATAATATATTTAACAAAAGAAAAAACGCAAGTTCCTTCTGTTTGTGGTAATTGTGGTTGAGGAATAAAACCAAAAATCTTTTTATCTGCGATTATACTTTTAGCTTCACACATTACATCTTCTTTAATAGGGTCATTTTCTCCGAATTTAATTTTATCAACCCATCCAAATAATTTACTTCTTGCATAAGCATCACAAGATTCACAAGTTGCTAATCCTATTGTTCCATCATCTCCGCCATTACCTCCAACACATTCTCCATTTAAACAACCAACATCACAAGATTCAATTAATTCTGAATCAGTTCCTTGAGCATTACATAAATGAACATCTTTACCTATACAAAAATTTTGATTCTCTTGACAGATAATTCCACTTTGATATTCTACATTAACATTAAAATCTATATTATCTGAATTTAAACTTTTTCTATCTGTTACTTTCAAATTACAAGAGGTTTCCAAAGTACCTTCATTTAAATTCTGTCCATTAACATTGAATTTAACTTCTTTTGTTTCTCCTGCCTTGAAAAATACCTCTCCAAAATTACCCTTTACATTTGAATCTACACAAATTATTTCTCCAAAAAAACTTCCATCTGCTTGTGCTACATTTGTTATTGATATGGATAATTCTCCAATATCACCACTCTTAATTGTAAGAGTTTTTGGATTAATAGAATTTATTTTTGGTTCTCCTTTTAATTCCACAATGCCTACCGATTTTGCATCAAGAGTTATTGTAAATAAAGGAAAACTAGAAGGTTGTGTAAGTCTTACAACCAATTTACCACTTTCAAAACCAATATTTTCTATCTTTGTTGAACTTGATTTATATTCCTTATCTCTTGATTTTATTTCGGGCAACAATTTATCAGAATATGTTGATAAGCATGTTTCATAATTTCCTAGCCTATTTTCTTTATTAAGACAAGATTCAAAATTATTAAATAAAGCCTCTGCCCTTATCCAAGAGCCATCAGAAACTAAATAAAAAGTAGAACCACTAAATATAGCATCATATTGTGGAGCTGAAAAATCAAAAACATTCGATAATTGCCCCACCCATTCTACTTTAGTTTTTCCATCATTTAAGGTAATACTTTTCCTATCTGAAGTTAATTCTCCTGTACTTCCATCAATATTGAATGAAACTAAAAAATCAACCTCTTCTTGAGAATTGGCAAAATCAGCTGAGTTTCCATAAATATTAAAGTAAACACAATGAAGAGTTCCCAGCCCCTCATAATAATAATTAAAAGTATTGGTAAATCCTGAATCCTTACATTTTTGTATCTCGTCTATAAAAGGAGAAACAAATCCAACCTTTCCCGACTGAATTGTTTTATATCGTCTATCATTATTTTTTATAGGAGTAAATACCTTACTATTTTCTAATAATTCAATCCTTCCATTAATATCTTTTGTTGCATCCAAACCTTCTTGATTTAAATAAGAATCTAACTCTGATTGTTTCCAATTAATATTTAATGCCTCTGCCCCACTTCCTGCACTTGCCACAACTCTTATCTTATTTGATGAATCAACAATCACATCATCTATACTAAGAATTGTTGTTCCGCCAATAGCAAAAGGAAATATGTCGAAATTATAAGCCATAATACCTAAAATAGCGAATGCTACTAAAACTATAATTATTCTATTTCTTTGATTTTGCTTTCTTGCCATCTTTTGTTATCATCTCTTCTCATCTTGTTTTTTTGCTTCCTTAAAAAATAAAGGAAAAAATAAAAAATAAATTTAGTTTACTTACATTACAGATACAGTTGTAGTAACATCGTACAATCCTCTGATAGCATCGTCTTCATCTTCACCGCTTACTATATCCAACTTAGACACGTCTACAAATAGACTGCCTTGGTCTTCATCAATAAATGGGTTCAATGAGATGATTCTTATCGTTGGGTCATTTGTATCCCCTGGATTGTTTGTATCGTGAGCATCGTAATCAATATCAAACTTCAAAGTTTCAGTTTTTACTAAAGCATTTAGTCTGTAAGCTACTTGCACGTTATCAGTACTTGTCACTTTATCTGCAGTTGGTACTTGAGCAGTTCCAACAATTGCATCGCCTGTCAACTCTATCTTGTCAAAGTCAGATGCATTGTATTCAACAATTGCTACAAATCCAAAAGGATGTTCTACATTAGCAGTTCCTTTCATCTCTACATTAAGAGAATCAATATCTCCTGCTCCAACAGTTTCATTTGTTGTACCACCATCAATACTTGATGTTCTATCACTATTGAAAATAGTTGTAGTAATTGTTCCGTTCTTAGATACTCTTCCCTTGCCATCTTGAGCTGGGTCGTAAGTACCTGAACAAGGAACTGAGAACTCTTCTACCAAAGAATAATAAGTTTGCCCTAAAGATTCATTCATCCATAGAACTTGAACTTTATTATTTGGACTTAGTGTAGCTGTTCCTCCGTCAGAAACAGTCTTAACAGCTCCTGAACCTACTTTATAAGCGTGTGTTCCTCCAGAACTTACTCCAGTGTGCTTATCCAATGCTGAGAAAGTTACTGTTGTATCTTCTACTCCACAAAAGGATGTTCCACCAGTTCCACCAGTTCCACCTGTACCTCCATCAGAAGGTCCAGAAGGTGCTGTTGAAAAAACATCTCCAATAGGTTGCTGGATAAATGTTCCAAAACCTCCGAGTGCTACTCCTGAAAACAAACCTAGAACTGCAACTCCTGCTAATCCTGCTCCAACCCATGTCCAAGTTTTTCTCTGATTTGCTTTACTTCCTAGAACATTCATTTGAGCAAGAGCAAGTAATGCGAATCCTATAATTGCTCCTAACAATCCAACACTTACCTGTCCTCTCTTATTCATTTTGTTTTTTTCGTTGTTCATCTAAATATTTCCTCCTTTCAAACGATTTACTCACACATACTTGAAAAACCCCAACACTTCAGCATCTCACATGCCTCACGCTTGAGTATCTCACATTAAATTTTCAAGCCTTGTATTTTCAATCCTTTAAGTGAGATTATTACTTTTTATTAGCTAACCATATTATACCAATAAAGATTATAACTCCGATTAACAGATAGAAGATAGTATTATTTTTTGTTTCTTTTCCTTCAAAGTCTTCAATTACTTCAGGAGATGCTGAACCCTTTCCACCATTAACTGCAATACTAAAAGTTTGTCTTGAACTATCTGTTGTATTTGTTTCATCACTTGCTCTTATAAAATATTCATAAGTCTGTTCAGCAATATCTGCAGTAAAGGTATAAGAACAAGAATCACTTGTATGAGTCATAGCATAAGAAGTTTGTCCAGGATTTTTATCAGGGAATTGTAAAGTACATGATGTTGTATTTGTTCCAACCACTGTGGCAGAAAATGTTGGTGTTTGAGTTGTCTGCTCTCCGCTAATTGATAAAGCACTTGGAGTTGTTGGAACTGATTGGTCAATTTCTATTCCAGTATTTGTATCTCCTGCCAAAACTACTCCATCACTTGCATTAAATAATGTTGCATTAAAAATATAATCATTTGCATCTTCTAAACCTAAAAGAGTAGCAATGCTTAATGTAAAATTAGTTGATGTCGTTGATTCAGCAACAGCAGTCATATTTAAAGAATTATTTTGAGTAAGTAACCCCCAAGAAGAATTAGCAGTTAAAAGTGATTTAGCATAAATAGAAAGATTAACATGATTTAAAGTTGGAACATCAATTCCATTAATTGTAACGTTGAAAGTATTTGTTCCAGACAATCCTGTTGAATCTGCTGCAGGAGTATTAATTGTTACCGTCGGTGCTGCACTAATTACTGGTAATGCAAAAAGTAGTAATGCTAATGCGAATAAGGTAAAACCTATATTTTTAGTTTCCATTGTATTTTGTTGTTTTTATGCCGTCCAGTACTCTGGTTATCCAGCAAAAGTTATTCCGTCTGCTACTGCAGTTATCCAAAATAACTTAATTTAATGAGAAAAAATAACTTTATAAACTTTACCAACATTTTTGATGTTGAGTGTTTATAGGGTGAGTTTATTGGAAAGGTTTATAAAGTGTGTTATCTTATAAAATTTATGGTTGAATTTTCTGATACTCAATTACAAACTATTTCCGTCGATGAAATATCAAATTATATCTCATATATCTCTCAAACACTTACAAATAAGATGGTTGAATTTTTAGCAAATAATGGATTTATTGTAAGTGAAAGGTGGGCTGGGATGTTTTTGGTTTTTGTAAGTTTAGGAATAATTTTTATTGGATTAAAAATTTCAAAACCTTTTGTTAAATGGGGATTAATTATTCTTGGGATTTTACTTTTAGGAGGTTTTATTTTTCCATGGTAAAAAAACTATTTTTGGGATTATTGTTAGGAATTTTTTTAATTAGTTTATCTTCTGCAAATATACTTTGCTCTCCAAATCAAGTATCAATCGAATATCAAACAGGAACAACACAATCCCAAACAGCATCGATACAATGTTCTAATTCAGGAAATTCTTCAATAAGTGTTTCTGAAAATGGAGATTATTTTAGCATTGATTTAAATAGTATTAATGATGGTGCAACAAAAACTATTAATTTAGATTTTGATGAAAATGCTCCCGAAGGTAATCACTTTAATGCTATATCTTTTGGGGATGGAACAAATATTCCCATCTTTATGAGTATTACAAGTCCTCCAATACAAAGTGGTTGCTTTATTGATATATTTCCTCAAATTTTAACAAATGTGAAAGTAAAGCAAGGAGAAACTAAGACTAGAAATATTCAATTAACTCTTCCTTCTTGTTACACTCATGGAATTAATGTTCAAGGAGTAATCTTACAATCAGATGAAAAACCCATACAATTAGGAGAATTAACATTAGGTACAATCCAACCAGGAAACTCAATTCAGATTCCGATTGAAATAGATGCAACAGATGTTTCGACAGGAATTTATACTGATTCACTTTTATTCTCGGTATTTAATGCTTCTGGAGAAAAATTATCTTTACCGTCGGTAAGTGTTTCAATAATAGTAACTTCAAGTATTAGTCCCGATACAACAGAAATATTTAATTCCCCTCCTTCTTGTTCTTTATCCTCGACAAATTTAGTTTTAAACCAATCTTATTCCTTAACATGTTCAAATGTAAATAATAATTTAGATGTTAATATTCCTTATAGTGAATATTATGAAGGCATTGGCGTAGATAAAGCATCAGGAATTTATACTTATAATTTTAAACCAGTCAAACATGGAAATACTAATTTTCTGGCTACATTCACTTATATTGGAGCAACATTATTTCAACCTTTTAATTCTGAAATAAGAATTTCTTCCACAGGTTCTAATGTTGCAGGTACTTCATTAAAATTTAGTTTTACTCCAGAATTAAATAAACTTGGCGACGGAGAAGAAGTATTAATTCAACTAATAGATAATAAAACAGGAAATTTAGTTGAGAGTCCTGAAATAGAAATTGATGCTTTACTATTAAATAAAACAGGAAACTCTTTTAAATATAGTTTTAAAGCAGAAAAGGAATATTCTATAAGAGGGAAAGCATCAGGATATGATGATTTAGTTGAAACAATTAAAATAGAACCACAGTTTTTAGAGTATATCATTAATCCGACGACGGGGATTACCACAGATACCTTCGTGAGTATTAATGTCACTAATGCAGAGAATACAACAATATTTATCGACGGAGTAAAAAAGGCAGATAATTCTTACTATAATGGAAGATTGGTTGAAGGGGAAAATCAAATAGAATTTATACATCCTGATTTTAAAAATACAAAAACTAATCTCACAGTAGAACAGAGTTTAAGGATTGTTAGCGGATATAGTGTAGAAACTTTTAAAAAGGGTGTGGAGCAAAGTTTAGTTCTAAATAAAAATGCCTCGTGGAAGGTACTTTATAAAAAAGATATTTCTTCAACACCTGAAACTGAATATAGTGGGTTGGGAGATAATATTAAATTTAAAGTAGATAAAAATGGAATATGGATTATAGAGGCTGATGATAAACAATTGGGAAATTATGCTATTGAAAATAATTCTATTTTTTCTTGGATTAAAGATAATTTAATTTACATTGTAGGAGTTCTTGTTTTAATAGGTTTAGGGTTTTATTTTATAAAACAAAAAAGAGGTGATGATTCTTTAACTCCTATGAGTGCGAGAATAAATCAAGGATATTAATCTTATGGGCAAAGTACCAAAAATTATAAAATGGATTTTTAATGAAAAAGAAAAGCATAGTGTAGACTATCCTTTAAATGAAGAAGAAATAGAAAGTAGTCAAAAATGGAGAGCTATGGCTCAAAGATTGCAGTCGAGGGATGCTGAGTTAGCTTCTTATAAGGCTCAAGAACAAGAAGAAAAACAAAAAGAAAAGGATTTCTCTTATGAACAGGAACTTGCTGAAAGATTAGCACAAAAAAAACAAATAATAGATAAAAAGAAATTTGGGAAAGCATATAGTTTTGGTAGTTTTTTTAAGCGACTGCAAAATAGGAAATTTAGAAATCAATTAGAAATTGCAGATAAAGATGATGAAGTAGTGTTTGGGAAATTTGGGGATATTGTGGGAGTGGAGGGGGGATTCTTAGGAATTACCGATAATAAAGGACATCTATTATCTTATGGAAAAAATCTTGGCTCTATTATTTATAAGCCTGATAGTTTTCAAAATCAAATTAGGAGGAAGAGAATTCTATTACCTATTGATAAAAATGGTAATCCTTATGTAGATTTAGAAAATTTAGAAGCTCCAGATATAATTTATGATGAAGATACAGGACAATATCATGAAACTAGGGAGAAAATGAAATTGGTTAAGGAAATGTTAATTGAGAGAGATGAGAGAGATAGAAAAAATAGGGGATATATTGAAAGACTTGAAACATCTGTTGCAAATCTCCAAAGGAAGATTAAAGATTTAGAAAGAGCATTAAGAGTCTTTGAAACTAAATATGATACTACTCAAACAGAATTCAGTAAAACTTTAGAGAAGAATTTAGAGTATGATAAAAGGTTTGGAGAATTATATGCTCAAAATGTTAATTTAATTCAAACTCAGGCAATTAAAGAGATATGGTCAAATAACCTTGAGAGTATGAATAAAAGAATGATGGATAAATTAGAGAGGATTGGTAGTGATTCAAAAATGGAGTTGGCAAAGGTTGCTGTTCAGGAAGATATTGAATTTGCAAAGGCACAACTAGCAGAAACACATATAAACCAGATTATGCCTGAGCAAAAACCAAATCAAGATGTTCAAATAGGAGGTAATCACAAGAGTTAATCGTTTAACCGAATAAGTCTTTAAACCCTTAAATTTAGGAGTTTCAGGGGCTGAAAGGATGATTAAGTTTTTAGTGAACAATATTGTTTAAAAATAGTGAATATTGATAGAAAATAGTGAATATTGATAGAAAATAGTGAATATTGATAGAAAATAGTGTGTAACGCTTAAAGGTTTTAATCAAAATGGAAGAAGAAAACTCAATTACAATGCAAGATAAGGTATTAATGGTAATTATTAATCACCATCCTGAAGCAATACCTGTAATAAAATTGGGAGAAAATGTTGGTAGAAATCTTCACTATGGGTGGGGACAGGCTCAATGTTTGGAAAGAAGAAATCTTATTAAAATAGATAGAAATAAAAAACCAGCAATGGCTAGTTTAAATAATGATGAAAGGGTTAAACATAGAATAAAAAAAATAATGGATAAATTTAGACAATGAATAGGTTAATTTGGCAAAAAGAAACGGAAAAGTGCAAATCTTTGAGTATTGCCCTAGATGAATCTTTAGGAATAAATATTAAAAAATTCTATTTAATAATTAAAAACACAGAAAACTTCAAAAAACATTCAATTTATTTAATCCCCTTAATTCTTGATGCAGAACTTTATGGAAAATCTGTTGTGAGAATAATCAAAAATTATTTTGAATTAGAAAGAAACCAACATATTAAAGAAGAAAAAGATACATACTACTGGCTCATTGATAACCTTGGAAGAGTGGAAAAGGCAATTAAAAAATCTAGAGATGGATGTATAGGGAAGGTAGAATTTAATGTTGAATATGGGAGTGATAAACCAGTTAATATAATTAAAATAAGAGAATACAAAAATCTCCTAATAGAATATGTTAATCATTTGGCAATTTTTCCCTTGAAAAGAGCAATAGAGAAATTTGAAAATTATGATGCTTTTGATAAAGACAATAAATCAATTATAAAAGATAAGGATTATTTTTGGTATTTAGTATTTTTAGAATTTGCACATAGTTGTGAGGTGCTTGGTTCAATAACAGGTGAAGAAAGTGGAAGAATGCCAAGAAATATAGGTAGAGTAAATTTACAACCTACTAGAACCTCGCACCACCCACCATCCCAATTTAGTGGAGAGTCTAATAATGAATCTGAGAATCAATATAATGTGGAAGAGGGTGGAGAATTGTCAGAATTAGAAGAAAAATCTTTTGAGGAGGAAGATGAGATTTAGAAACCCATTTAAAAAGAAAAGAGTATATAACCTTGGAGATTTTGGAGAGTTTGGCATTATAATGAATACAAGTCAGGCTAAAATGAATGGGATTCTTGATGAACATACAAAAATGATTGTTTTATTTAAAAATGGAAAGATTGTAGAAAAAATAGATTATGACCCTGAACTTGCAAAGATTTTAACAGATTTAGAAGGAATACCTATTGTTGAAGAAGAAGAGTCTGATGACTTTGAATTTTTCTCTGAAGGAGATTTTGGGAGGGTAATATATAGAAGATGAGAAATTTATTATTTAGAAAGGCAAGAATTTTATTTGTAATTGATAATTGTTTTGCTTGTAGAATATGGAAAGAAATTATTGAAAGTGTTAATACCCTTTTACCTTTAGATAAGAGAATAAGTATTATTTACTGCACAAAATTTAATTTATATGGAACTCATGACAATCCTTTAATAAGAACCTTCGATAAATATATACAAGCATATCCTGTTTTATTCTTTGAGGGTGAGAAGAAAGAGGGTTCAAATTCAAGGGCAGAGGTTGAGTCTTGGTTAATGACAAGGGTAAGAAAAGATTTAATAGTTTATCGAGAAATACCCTATTTATTTAATCAAGAGTGTTATTATAAAAAAAATTGGTATGGACGAAAAAGGTTGGTGTGTTCATAAGATTTATAAATGAAAGGAGGTTAATCTTAGTATGGAAATATGGAAAAGTAAGAAAGAAGGATGGGATTGTCAGAACAATGAAGACGGAACAACTACTTGTAGAAGGTTTTTCCAAGATAAGGAAGGCAATAAGTTAAGCAATGGCACAGAAATGACTATTGGGGCTGATGCAAATAACAACTGCGAACCATTTTTTACAGGACATACTTCTTATCTCGACGATGATGAGAAGAAAATAGACCAAATTGCTAAAAGAAAAGTTGTTGCTTGTAAAAAAGGATTAGCTTAAAATTATGGAATGGTGGATATGGTTAATCATTGTATTAGTTATTATTTTATTTTTAATTATTTTAAGATATAGGAATATGGATGAGAGTTCAGGGGGGATTGAGGGTAGCTTAAACCTTATTAAAAAAGGTTTTGATAAGTGTTGTGCAAAGATAGGAGGAAGTAGATTATGAATAAAGATGGAAAAGATGTAGGATTTATTGAAGATGCTTTATTTGGATTACAGAATATGATTGCTGCAGAAAATCATGCTATTATGAGTTATGCTCAAACAAAGGAAACTCAATGGATGGATATTGCAGAGTATGTTAGGAAAAAAAGAAGTAAGCTATTGAATGCAATTACATTACCTAATAATTCTCAAGGTTATTGTTTTTCTAAACATATTTTAGCTGCGGCTCAAGTCTATAAAGAACTAGGTAATCGGTTTATGGAGGGGAGGAATAAAGAATTAGCGAGAGAATGTTTTGATGATGCGGGTAGTTTTGAGGCTTTATTTATGTTTATAAATAAATATGGAGGTGAAAATGATACAGAACAGATTCCAAAGACAGCCTCAACCACCTAAAAGAGAACCAACTGAGAAAAAGTGTAAGATTGTGGTTAAGAGAAAACAAGATGGCACTATGATTAAAGAGATTCAGGGTGAATGTTCAAAGGAACAATTAAGGGCTTTATCTGAATATAAAGATTTAGAATTATATTAATATGGCAAATGAATTTAAGGATTGCAAGATATGTATATTTGGCATTCAAGGTTCTGGGAAAACTGTCTTTGTAGAACATTATTTGATGAAGAAGTATAAAAACCCCATTATTTACCTTATGCATGAGGAAGATTTTAAAGAAAGAGGAAACCATGTCCAAGTTTTAATCCCAAAAGATAATGAAGGTAATGTTGATACTTCTATGAAAACATTAAACCAACATTCAAAGTGGATAAAGGAACAAGCATTAAAGGGGGAGATTGATGCTTTTATTATTGATGAGGCAGATTTATTTATATTAAAAGACTTTAGAGGTATGCAAAAATTTTCATATTTTCATGATTTGGTTATTAATCATAGACATTATGGTTTGGCTATGATTTTTATAACAAGAAGACCTCAAGAATTACCGACGATGATTACCGAACAATCGGCTCATTATTTTATTTTCCATATTGCAGGAAAGAATGTTAAAGACCATCTAAATAGAATATTTGATAATTTAGGATTTATTGCTCAAAATAATTTAAGTAAAAGAGAACATAATTTTATTCATTTAGAATTTGGAGAAGAAAAGCCCTTAAAAAAATATTCAGCAATTAAAGCTCCAAAGAGATTGTTGGTTCAACATGGCAATTAATTATATTGATGCTTTAGTATTGAAAGAATTTATTGAATTGGATGAAAAAGATTCGCCTACTTCTTGGGAATTAATGAAAAGGATTTTTAAAAATGGAGGTAAAAGAGAACATATAACTGTTAGGAGGAGTATCCAAAAATTAGAAACTTTAGGTTTATTAAAGTTGAATATTCATACATATAATCTTGGGGATAAAGAAAAAGTTGAAGAAAGAAGTTGGGATTTAGATTCAGAAAAAGCATTTATTCAAAAAATTAATTTTGATAGTTCTTATAAATGTGTTTGTGCTAAAATAGAAAATAGGTGGGTAGCATTGCAACTTTAAGTTGGGTTTAAAAGAAAAAAATAAACAATCCCAACTAAAAGATTATCTTCTCTTTTTTCGAGTAGACTTTCTTTTCAATTTTGCTCCGCATTTCCCACCTCTTGTTTTTGGTGCTGCCTTTCCTACTTTTTTACATCCACGTTTTGTCGCCATTAGATTTTACCTCCTTTTATTTTATATCTCTCAATAGAGTTTTACTTCTTTTTTCTTTTACAAGCTGGTTTGCTCTTGTTTCTTTTTTTTCTACAATCCATATTGCCTCCTTTCAAATTTAAAATTATGAATACAAAAAAAATACAATGTATTCAAAAAAACTTTATTTCATTACTAATCTGTAACCTGCATAAATACCTGAAACTGCTACTAATGAATAAACCAATGTTGCTACAAAGGGCATATTCAACATACTTGCAATTTCTTGTACTAAGTCAAAACTAAACCAAGCTACAAGACCCCAATTGACTGCACCAACAATAACAAGCCAAGTTGCAATCCAATCCAATTGTTTCATTCCTTTCTTTGCCATTTTTACCTCCTTTTCATTTTACATGTGACATACTCCCACGACTGAAGTCGAGGGCTTCTACGGGAGAAAACATGGTCATGCATTTTCCCGATAGTTTCCTAATTCAACGACACTTGCCCCCATTTCTGAAGGTCTTATTGTATCTCCGAAGGCGTTAATTTCCCCATGTCCTGAGGTATTAATGTTTATTGCAGAGTTTAAGTCTCTATAAACTATTCCTGCAATTATGATAAATTTGATTGCTTCTTTATTGGATTGTTTCTTTGCCATTATCTTTTTATATTTAGATTTAAATATTTATTTGCTAAAAGCCCAATTCCAATAACTCCTCCAATACCAATTAACACCTTACCTATTGGTTGAAGATTATCTAAACCAAATAAATCTACAATCCCTGTTGTAATAATCCATGAAAATGCAGAAATTGCTCCTAACAATCCCAAAGTTAATGCTTCTTTTGATATTTTCTTTTTCTTTGCCATTATCTTTTCCTCTTAATATTTAATATATAAACTCCTGAAACAACCAATAAAACACCCATAGCCAAAATTAATAGATTTGGTTCTTGAATATTTGCAGGGTTTGAATCAGCTAGACTTAAAAAATTTAAATATTGCCCTACTGTTAGAAATGCAGCAGTAAATGAAAGTAAAGGTACAAGATACTGAAATAAAGATTTTTTAGCCATTATAACTCTCCATTTTGAGATTTCCATAAACTCCAAAATAAGATAACAATAAATAAGAAAAATGCAGCAATGACATTATCTACTTTAATACCAAATTTTGAAAGAAAATCTAAAGAATTATTAAATAAGATAATATATCCTGAGATAATTGCAGAAACAAGAGTAATTATCCTATTCCTTCTTTTTATTTTTTGTTTGTTTGTTAATTTCATTTTATTATAATTTTTGTATTTACTGAATCTACTAAGTCTTGAGCAGATTGGCATTTTTTAGATTTTTTGAATTTCAGATATGTTTTTCCATTTATAACTTTTAATTCTCTTATACAACTTCCTAAATTTTTACTTGATAGTCGTGCCATTATTTTCTCCCTTTATTATCAAATAAGAAACCCAAGATAATTCTTATAGACATAAAAGTCAATAAATTAAATAATCCTACTAATCCTGGATTGTCTATGAAATTGCCCCACCATTGAACAACATTATTAGAGAAGATAACCATTGAAGCAATAGTAATTAGCCATAAAGTAAATTGTCTACTAGTCTTTACTGCTGTTGCATCCCATAGATTGAATTGGTTTTTTGCCATTTTTATATATCTCCTTTTCCATATTTATATCCAATAAACCCAATAGTTACAAAAATCATTATTACTCCAATAACATTTTCTTGAACATTAATTCCAAAGTTTCTTAAAAATTCCAAAGAGTTATTGACTAATAGCACATAAGCAGTTATAAGACCCAATCCCCACGAGATTGCGATGTTTTGCCTTTTTTGTTTCTTTGCCATTTCACATTTCACCCCCACTTATTTTCCATAAACCATAAACCAAGGTAATAAATATCATTATTACTCCAATAACATTTTCTTGAACATTAATTCCAAAGTTTCTTAAAAATTCCAAAGAGTTATTGACTAATAGCACATAAGCAGTTATTCCAAATAAAGTCCATGTTACTATTTTGTTTTGTTTCCTCTGTTTTTTAGTTACCATTTTATTTTTTATTATTAATGAATTTAGTTGCTTCCTTTTTTACTTTATTAACGCATCTTGAAATGTCCTTCCTTGTCCTTACGGTACATGTTTTTCTACCCACTTTAACCTTCCATCTCATTTGCATTTTTTTGGTATTCTTTTACATGCCTTACTCTTAGGATTCCTACATTTCTCAATAACTATTGTTCTTTTAGGACAATTAACTCTACGCTTTTTATATGCCATACCTTATTAATAGGAAATTTGATTTAAAAGATTTACCAACATTTTTGATGTTGAGTGTTTATAGGGTGAGTTTATTGGAAAGGTTTATAAAGTGTGTTACCTTTGTTATTTAATGGATAAAAACATTGATGAAACTGAAAAAAAAATCATACATTTCCTCTCACAAAACAAAGATAATTTTATCACAATGAAAATTCTCGCATCAAATTTAAATGTTTCTTATCCTACAATTTTAAGAAAAATAGATAGACTTGAAGCAATGGATTTGGTTTTTATAACTAAAGTGGGTAGTACAAAATTATGTAAGGTCAAAGAGTAATCAATGGAAGGAAAATCCAAAGCAATTGTTTTATTATTTATATTTGCAGGTTCTCTTATGTTTTTTAGTTTTTTATCCTCTTTTATTTCTGAAAATGTTAAAATACAATTGGCATTTATTTTCTTTGGGGTTTTAATTTCTATCTTTATTGGTTTGATATTTATTAATAGAGATTCAGAGGAAGATAATGATTTGCCTCCTGAAGATATAAAAGAATATATTCAAAATGCTAAACCTATTTTAAAAAGATATGGATATTATATTGTAGATAAAGACGATAAAAAAGAGATGAATGATGAGGTTTTGCCTTTTTTAAAAAAACAAGGTTATGTTTATGAAAATAACTTTTGGAAGATTTTTGGTATTTCTGTGATAGTTGTATTTTTATTATTAGGTATTGTCTTTGGTTGGTTAATTTACTCTGGAAAATTAGATGGTTTAATTCAAAATAGTGTGAATCCTGAGATGTATAGTAATATTAATAATTCTTACTCTTTTAATTTGTCTGAGTCTAATTCTTTTGAGAACCATAATTTAAATAATTTTACAATAAACAATTATAATAATATAATAATACCAAATGATATCTGTCCATGATTTTTGGAAATTTGGGGTGATGTCTTGCTTGTTTTTTGTTTTAGGAGGGGTTTTGGGGGGTGTGATTGTCTTAATTCTTAGTTTATTAGGGATTATAGGGGAAAATGGGGTTTTTGTGATTTTGATGGGGTTGTTGGGGATTTGTGTGTATCTTGTTCTTTGGGATATTGGATTTTTGAAAGTTCCATGAGAAATATAGGAGGGTGAATTTATCGAATCGTCGGACACCATACAGCACTATCCCACCTGACATTGCCATTTACACTTTAATGAAAAAAGAGCAAAAAACCCTATTATTTTTTTCTTAATTATTTAGTAGTTATATTTTACACTTCGGCAAACCCTTATAGATTAATACATCTTTCAGATTACGAGATTTACACTTTAATGCGAAAATTTGAAATGGCATTATTAAAGTGTAAAGTGTAAAGTGTAACTATAAGTATAGTATAACCTCCTTTCAGGAGGTAAGTATGACGTATAGTAGAGCCCTCGCTACAATAAAAAAATTTAGATATATATATATTTTGTGGTAATACAATATATATATTAAAATATCCTCGTCGTTGATTTTGTTAATGTCTATTTTTTTACACTTTTACACTTTAAAAATGGCTCTCTCATTTTTGTTATCACTAACTAATAACAAACACAAAAATCACCCATCCTATTTTCGCCCTTAAAGTGTTGCTTTTATGCAAGTGTAAAGTGTAAAATCGTAAAAAAACACTTTATTTTTTTACCTAAAACAAAACATTTAAATACTTTAAAATTATCTAATCTTATGAGTTTGAATCAATTTATTGATGTTTATCAGCCTGAAAAAATCTATCACCGAGAAGAACAAATATCAAAATTATCTTTATTATTTCAAAATTTCCTAAACTTTCAATTCGCAAGTAATGTTATGTTATTGGGTGTAACAGGAAGTGGAAAAACTACAATTTTAAAAAAAGTGATAAAAGAGTATGATAATTGTTTATATATTTCAGCGAATCAATCTAAAACCTCATTTAAAATTTTGAAAGATTTGAACCTTTCAGAGAATACCCAGTTTTCTGAAGTGATAAAAGATATAATTAATTATTTAAAAGCAAATCCTAAAATTATTGTCATTGATGAATTAAATAAGGTTACTGATATTCCTACTTTTTTTGATGATTTAAACACTATTTATCGGGAGACAAATGTGCCAATTATTTTAGCAACTAATAATCAAACAATTTTAGGACAAATTCCAGAAGATGCCAAATTAACACTATTTTTTGATAAAATAAGACTTCCTGCTTATAATTCTCATGAACTTTATGATATTGCTAAGGGTAGGATTTCTCAATTACCTGAAGAATTACAAGAAGAAATATCTGAAACATCTTTAAGGTATATTTGTGCAATTTCAGCAAAGCAAGGTTCTGCAAGGGTTATGTTAGATTTATTGCGAAGATGTATTATCTCTCACAATTTTTCTGAAGATTTTATAGATAAACTTACTAAAGAAGATGAAAGAGAAGAGTGGAGTTTATGTATTAGTTCATTAAATGAAACTGAAAAAAACTTTTTAGTTTGTTTGGTTGATATAATTGAAAAAAAGGTACGAGAGGGTTTAGAGGGGAGTGTTACTACTTCTGAAATAAAAGATTATATTGTTAATCTTAGCCCTTCAAGAATCTCTCAATTAATCACAACTTTTTCTGAGGATTATGGCATGATAAAAACAGAGTATGTTCAAAAGGGTAGGGCAGGGGGGAGATATAGGACTATTTATTTTTCTTCTCATGATACTTTTACTAAAATTATGGATGTGTTGGATATATGAGTATTAGTTTTTGGCTTTGGTTTGTATTTGCTCTTGGTTTAGTTGCAGGTTGGATGGTCAAATATTTGTATGATGATTGGAAGAGGAATATTAAGGAGTTAGAAGATGAGTCAAAATAAAAGAAAGTTTACAGGCATTAGAGATATTAAAGGAAAAATGATTTTTGAAGGAGATATAGTTATGGGAGATTCTAAAGTGTATTGGAATAAAGAAAGAGGAATGTGGGGAATTTCAAATGGTAAATACCCCTTAGGAGATTACAAATATAGAGGAGATTTTATAAAAGTTAAAAAAGGAGAAGAAAAATGAAAAGTAGACTTAACACCCCAGATAAGGAGGTTAAATGCCTAAAATGGGTGGTTTAATACATATT
>CAZPXQ010000011.1:0-25545 GCA_964590595.1 uncultured Sphingomonadales bacterium
CCTGGCTCATCAGCCGCGCCTGCAGGCCGACATGGCTGTCGCCCATCTCGCCCTCAAGCTCGGCGCGTGGCGTCAGCGCCGCCACCGAGTCGATGACCAGAATGTCGATCGCGCCGGACCGCACCAAAGTATCAGCGATTTCCAAGGCCTGTTCACCGGTGTCGGGCTGGGAAATCAGCAATTCGTCGGTATCGACACCCAATCTACGCGCATAAGCCGGATCGAGCGCATGTTCGGCATCGACAAAGGCAGCGACACCGCCTGCCTTTTGCGCTTCCGCCACCGCATGCAGCGCCAGCGTGGTCTTGCCGGAGCTTTCCGGCCCGTAAATCTCGACCACCCGGCCGCGCGGCAAACCGCCAATGCCCAGCGCGATATCCAAGCCCAGCGAGCCGCTCGACAAGGCCTCAACATCCACCAAAGACCCTTTTTGGCCAAGCTTCATCACTGAGCCCTTGCCAAATGCGCGGTCGATTTGACTGAGGGCTGCTTCCAAGGCGCGTTGCTTGTCCATTTGATCCGTACCAACAAGTTTGAGACTGGCGCTAGCCATTTGCGTCCTCCTTAAATCATAGCGGCGCTGAACTGACAATGGCTGAGTATGTGCATGTTTTGTTCCGTATGGCAAGCGCCAAGTTTCATGATTTGTTCCCATGACGGCCAGATCTATGCCGATTGCCAGGCGCCATGCCCCGATGCGGCTTAGGAGTCGGTGCGCGAGGGGCCGCTTTTGAAGGCGTTGCGATAGGAAGAGAGAAAGGCTTCGAGACGATCGACGCCGGCGATGTCGGCGGTCACCGCGCGCAGATCGGTATTGGCGCGGTCGGCTTCATTGGTGATCACATCGAAGGCGTCGAACAACGGACCGCCGCTCATCATCACCCGGAAATTGCGGCGGGTGACGGCCAGCTCCGCCTCGCGGCCACTCATGGCCAGGGCGATGGCATAGCGTAACACCTGGCGCCGTTCATCCATGGTCAATGGCGCGTCCAGCCGCCAACGGTCGCCCAAGAGCTGGCGGGCATTTGCAATCAGGTCGGACCAACGCTTGGCGCCCCAGAAGATTTCCGAACGTAGCAGCAAGGCCTCGCGGCTGTCATCGCGGTCGAGCACTACTTCGGCTTCCTCATAGCGCGCCAAGTCGATCAACGCGCGAGCCTCGATCCGCTTGCGCTGCGCCAGCACATCCAGCGGGATCACCGCCTGACGCGTGGCGCGCAAGGCGCCAAGGGCCTGTTCCGGCTTGCCATCAAGCAGATAAATCATCGCCAATCGGGCGGCGACGGCCGCCTGCGCGGTGCCTTCTAACCGATATTTGACCTGATGTTCCAACAGCCCGGCAGCGCGGTCCAGCAAATCGACCTCGACCATGCGTTCAGACAAGCGCCGGATCATTGCATCGCCGTCCGGACCCAGCGGCGTCAGTTCGCGAAAATCATAATACAGCGCCAACGCCGTGACCGGCGGCATGGCATCGGCCTCGCCGCCCAAGAACAAGCGCTGGAACACCGCGCTCATGTCGGCGGCGATGGCCTTGCTTTGCGGAGAGCGCGGAAAATAGCTGACCGCCTGACGCCAGGCATTCAAACCCTTACGATAATCGCCGTCATCGACATAAAGCCCGCCCAGGCGCTTGAGCAGGTCTTGTTCAAAATCGTCGCCGCGCCAAGCAAAGCGCATGGCTTCCAGCCGGTCGATCGCTTCCGCCGCCGACAATGCGCCCGCGGTCAGTTCCAGATTGACCGCGCCAAGCCCGGCCTGGGCGCGAATCCGCCGCGACGGCGCCTGCGCCAGGGCGCGATAGCTGTCCAACGCCTTGACCGGATCGCCATAGGCTTCGTCTAATTGCGCCGCCAACAGCCGCGCCGCCGCCTGCGCATCGGCATCCAACTCAAGGCGCGACAATTCCGCCAGTTCACGCTCGACCATGGGATGATTGCCCAGCGCCAAGGCCGCCCGCGCCGCCGTCAATTGAAAGAAGGCCCGCTGCTCCGTCTCATGCAACGACAAAGCGCCGGTGCCGCGCTGATAATGTTCGAGCGCCGCGCGCGGCTGCCCCAGCGCTTGCGCCGCCGCCGCCCGCCACAACGCCGCTTCCGGTTCGGAATCCAGCGTCGGCAAGGCCAAGTCCGCCGCCGCGTCAGCAAAGCGGCGGCCCTTGAACCGGGCAATGCCGCGCAGGGCAATGAATTCCGGTTCCTCGGCCAGGCTGGGGTCGGCATCCTGCATCAGCGCCAACACGCCCAGCGCCTCGGCATGATTATCATTGGCCAGATAAAACCGCGCCAATGCCCGCCGCGCCGCCGCGATTTCAGCCACGTCACGCGCTTGGGCAAGCGCCCGCAAACGCGGTTGCAGGCGTTCGGCATAAGGGATCTGACGATCGCCACGCCATGCGGCGAAATCCAGCAAACGTAGCGGTTTGGCGGCATCCTGGGCGGCATCGCCCACGGCCGCGCCGTCGGCCAACCGCATCGCCTGGCCACCGCCGACGGCAATACCGTTCTTGAACCGCTCGGCGACCACGGCGTCGGAATAGCGTTCCACCGCCACGCCTTGCGCGGTGGCCAGAAAGCCGAATTCGGCGAATTGCCGATAGCTCGCAACGCCGGTAGAAGACGGCATAGCCGGCAGCACGATCAGTTGATCGCCAACGCTGGGGTCGGTGATGTTAAGGCGCGGGCCAGCCTCGCCGACATTGGCGAACGCCACCGGACCCAAGGCCGGGTCGTTGCGCCGCACCGGTTCAACCGGATTGCGCGGCTGGGCAAAGGCGCGCCGCATGTCGACTTGCCATAAGGGCCCATTGCGGCTGGCGATCGCCGTCAGCGCCGGATCAATGGCGAAACGCAGCACCGTGGCACCCGGCGTTTCAATCGCGCTGAACGACCGCAGGTCCTGGCCAAAATGCGGCGTCAGACCGCTGTCTTCCACCGGTAGCAGTCGCTCGAACACCACCCACAGACCATCGCCGCGCTTGAACACCGCCGCCGCCAATTCGACATCCCAATGAAAATGCAGCCGATAGCCATCATCCAATGGCTGATAAGTCACGCGTAGCGCCTTGAGCGCGGTTTGCGCGGCTTCATCCGCCGCCGCTTGCGCCGCCGCTTCGGCCGCCGCGGCCTGGGCCTGGTCTTGCGCGGCTTGGCGCGCGGCTTCGGCCCGCCGTGCGGCGGCGGCGGCCGCCTGGTTCTGCTGCATGGCGGCATCGCGCACGGCTTCAGTCTGCCGCCGAATGCGGGTCAAGTCATCGGCCTCGCCGACTAAGGCGGCGCTTTCAACCGCGCCGCTGGGTACTGGGGCAAATGGCAGCCGCGCCGCGGCCGCCACTGGCCCGCCACGCAAATCCAGTACCACGCTATTGCCATTACGAAAGCTCCGGCTGGTGACCGCTGGATCGACCGCCAGACGGACCGTCACCCCCTCACCCGCCGCTTCCACGCGCGGATTCGCCGCCCGCGCCAGCGGCCGCTGCGCCAAGGCGCCAAAATCGACCTCGGCCGGGCTGTCGAACCGGATCAGCAGGTCGCCACCATCGCGACTGATTTGATAATCGACGGTTTGTGACCAGTCGAACACCAGCCGGCTATAGCCCTCATGATCGGCGCTACGCACGCGCATGTCAGCGGCATAGCCAGGTAGTGCCAGCATCAGCATGGCCGCCAGCATCACCAATAGCGCGGGCATGGCGTTGCGACGTTTCATCCGCGCTCTCCCGCCCGGCGCGCTGAGATCACCAACGCCATTGCCGGCTCAAGGGTGGAGGCAGCGACCTTGCGGTCAATCGAGCGGTCATAGCCGGCGCGCGCCAGCGCCAGCGCCAATGCATCGGCTTGGGTCAAGCCGCCCACCCAGCCTTGACCCGACACCGCGATAGCCAAGCGATTATCATGTGGCCGCAGCAGCGCCACCAGCGCCGCCAGGTCGGACCGTGGCCAGGTTGCCGCGTCGATCGGCAAGCTCAGCGACAACGCCTCGGAGGTCATGGTGAAGGCGGCGGCGTCAAGCAGCGCGATCGCGCCACGCTGGGTTTCCAGCATCGCCTGAACATAAGCCAGCGGGGTGCCGGCCTGGCTGCGCACCGGCACGGCTTGCGGCGCTGGCGCCACCGCCGGTTGTTGCGCCAGACCCGCGCGCAAGGCTTGCCAAGACGCCGCCGGCATGGCCGACATCGCATGCACCAACACAAACACCGACAACAGCAGCGCCAACAGGTCGCCCAGCATCAGCATCCAGCCACGATCAAAGCCTGGATTTTTCGGCGCCCCCTTTACCATCAAACACCTCCCGCCGGCGTCCGCGTCAGCCTGATCACCAGCCGGTCGGCCGACTCCAATGTTGGTGTCGCGATCACGGCCAGAGCCGCCGCCGCCACACCGCGCGCCAGCATATGATCGGCCAGCACCGCGACCCGCGCCCGCGCCAGGCTATCCGCCGCCGCCCCGATCCGCAATTCAAGGCGCCAGCCAGCCCTGGCATCGACACGCCCCAGGGCTTGATCCAAAGCCACTTGGCGGTCCGCCCGCATCCGACTTTGGCCGGCCGCGAACAAGGCGCCAAAGCTCAACCGCACCTCCAGCGCGCCATCGCCATCGGGCAATGCCGTCGGTACGCCCAAAGCCTGGGCCAACAGGTCGAACGCGGCTTGGGTCTCGTCGCTGGCGGCGTGGGGCGCGGTGGCGGCAATGTCGAGATCGCCTAACGCCTGGCCATTGCCGCTGACCGCCGCCTTGCCGGCAAAACTGTGCTGAACCGCCCGTGCCATTTGCTGCGCCTGGGCGCCATGCGGCTCCGACAAGGCATTGAGAGCAGCGAAAAAACCAAGCATGGCGGCATAGACCGAAACCAGGGTGGCAGCGGTGGCATGAGAGACGCGCGTGGCCGCCGCGTTTTGCATCGCCTAGTCGAAACTGGCCAACAGCGCGTCAATATCGTCCTGGCTGTTGCCATCGCCTTCAAGCTGCGGCCCGTTGAGCAAGTCCTTGTGATTCTTGATATCACCTTCCGCATTGCGTTCCACAGGCTTGTCCTCGGCGATAATGGTGTCGCCCACCACCTCGGCCAGCACCGCGAGACGCTCCTCAATCAGCTTCAGCACCCGCACCACCTTGGTGATGCGTTGGCCGGTGATGTCTTGAAAACTGGAAGCCTCGAAAATATTGGTCGCCACCACTTGCAGGCGGTCCGCCGCTTCCCCGTCGACCAAACCGGCGATTTGGGTCAGTTCATCGGCGGCGTCGAGAATCTTGCCCGCCGCTTCCTCGGTATTGGACACAATCGCGTCCAGTTCGTCGGCAGCGGTTGGAATGTCGCGCTTGGACAAAGTGTTGGGCTGGATCGAGGCAATTTCTTCCTTGGCCGCGCTGATGAAGTCAAGCAGCCGCTTCAACTCGGCCCCGACCCGCAAATTAGCGGATTCCAAATCGCCCTGCATCGACATCACCAAGCCGGATACGACCTCGGCGACCTCATCGATGGCGACATGGTCGCCGCGTTGGCGTTTGAACGTCGCGATCCGCTCGTGCAAGGCCTGGAAATGTGGCTGTTGCTGTCCGGCCATTTCGGCGCCCCTTTTTCTATCATCCTTGTCGGTTCCGCCGCCCGGCGCGGCAAACCACGGTTTCGTGGTCACCCTAGCCCACAACCAGTTAAGCGAGCGTAAAGGATAAGCCCGAAACGGGTTCTAATTATCCAGCGACGGCAAGGGCTTGTGTTCCGCCAGCTTGGTCGTCAAATTTTTCGCCGCCTCGGGGTTCATGTCAGCCAGAATCGGCGCCATCTTGGTTTGTTTCATCCGCGTGGCGACCGCGACCTGAATGTCCATATCCAGGCGCTCTAGAATTTTGGCGGCGTCTTTTGGCTTCATCCGCTCATAAACGCCAACCAGGCTGGCCAGCCGCTCTTCATTCTGTTCTTCGACCGCGCCAATCAACTGATTAAGCTCACCTTCCAGGCCCTTCAATTCACCGATCCGCTGCTCGATCCGCTGTTCGGTCGCCTCCAGCAACCGCTCACGCAGCATCAAGGCCTGCTCGCGCTCTTCCAATTCCTTGCGGCGCTTCGACAAATCCGTCAGCAGCGCCATTTCTGATCGGTTTAGCAAGGCCGGGTCCAACCCTTCCGGCGTGGCCGCTTCAGCCGGCGCGGCCGGCGTCTCGGCGGCCTGTTGCGCCTCGGCCGGGTCAGCGGCCGCCTCTTCCCGCGCCACCGCCACCGACGGCGTCAAGGCCTGAACCACGGCCATCACCTGCAGCACCAGCAACACACCGCCAACGCCCATCACCAATGGCAACAGCCGCAAACGGCTGAACATCGCCGCCAACCCCATCGACACCGGCTGCATCAACGCACTCCCCGCAGCGCCTGCAGCACTCCTTCACGGCGGCCATTTTCGGCACTGGGCTGTCCTGCCCGCGGCATTCTGGACGCCAGCGACACCGGTGCCGCTTGCTCGGCCTTGGCCGCCGGGGTCGCGGTCAGGCGGACTTCCAGTCGGTTGGCCAAATCGTCGCCGGCGGATGTCATCAGCGCCAGTTCATCGGCCAGGGCGCGCGCCTTCTTGGTTTCGGACTGCAACTTTTCATGGGTGTCCTGACTAGCGGCACGTAACTGACTGATGCCCGCATGCGCGCGCTCGGTCGCCGCATTGAGGCTTTCAATCAGCGCCTTCATCTCACCATTGCCGTCGCGCAAGGTGTCGAGCCGCCGGCTCAGCCGCACCGCGCTGACAATCATCGCCACCAATAAAACGCCCAAGGTCAGACTGACGATCAATTCCAGGTCCATGGTCATGTTTCCTGCTTGGCTCCGGTGAAGATTTTGCGCACTTGCACCGCCACATGCATGCCCGCCCGGCCCATCACGCCAGTCACCATCGGCGCTTCGCCGCAGCGCAATTCAATTTCATCTTTCGCGGTCTTGTTCAGCACCAAGGTTTGGCCGACTTGCCAATTGAGAATGGTGCGCAGCGACAACATCTGCTCATCGAGGATCGCCTCGATTGGCACTTCGGTATGCCAAAGTTCGGTCGCCAAATGGTTTTCCCAAATCGTGTCGCGGCCGAATTTTTCACCCATAAAGCGCTGCAGCAACAATTCCCGAATGGGCTCCAGCGTGGCATAGGGGAATAGCAGTTCCAGGCGACCGCCACGGTCTTCCATGTCAACCCGCAGCTTGATCAGGATCGCCGCGTTGGATGGCCGCGCGATGGTCGCGAAACGAGGATTTGTTTCCAGCCGGTCGAAGGTGAAATTGACCGGGGTCAAGGGTTCGAACGCGGCGCATAGGTCTTTCAGCACCACCGAGATCATGCGTTCGACCAGGGTTTGTTCAATCGTGGTGTAGGGCCGGCCCTCGATGCGCATCGCCGCGGTACCACGACGGCCGCCCAACAACACGTCGACAATCGAATAAATCAGCGCACTATCGACCGTCAGCAGACCGTAATTGTCCCATTCCTCGGCCCGGAACACGCCCATCATCGCCGGTAATGGCACCGAGTTCAAATAGTCACCAAACCGCACCGAGGCGATGTTGTCCAGCGACACTTCGATATTGTCGGAGGTGAAATTGCGCAAGCTGGTGGTCATCATCCGCACCAGGCGGTCAAAGATGATATCCAGCATCGGCAGGCGTTCATAGGACACCAGCGCGCTGTTGATAATGGCGTGAATGCCTTGAGTGTTTTTATCGTCGTCGTCGCCGTCGAAGCCAAGCAGGCTGTCGATTTCGTCTTGATCCAGCACTCGACCAGGCACGCCGCCTTCATCGGCGGGGCCGTCGTCTTCGTTGTCGTCAGCGGCGGCCATCGCCTCCCATTCGGCGGCAACGGCGTCGTCGTCTTGTTCGGCGCCTTCGGCGATTTCGTCTTCTTCAGCCATGAACCGTCTTAACCCAACGTCCAGCCCGCGACCGGGCTCACTGCACCAGCATTTCCTTGAACAGCACGTCCTTAACCTCGGTCGGCGCCACCGCGACATTGACCCGTCGCAGCAGCTCTTCCTTCAGCCGAAACATGCCAGCCGAACCCGACAGATCCTCGACCCGCAGTTCACGCAGATAGATCTGAAAATTATCGACCACGCGCGGCAACTTGGCTTCCAGGTCGGCGGCGGCTTCCGGCTGGTCAACTTCCAGCGCGACGCGTAATTTCAAATATGTCGCCTTGCGCTCGCCGGTATTGAGATTGACCAGCATTTCCGGCACTTCATAGAACACGATTTGCGGTTCGGGGGCGGCTTCGGCTTGCGCCTCGGCATGGCTGTCGTCTTTGCCACCGCCGAACAAACCCATGAAATAAGCCCCACCGCCCAGCAGCAGCAACAGCACCGGGGCCGCGATCATGATGATTTTCTTACCGCTGAACCGCTTGCGCGCCGGGCCTTCGGCCAGGGCATCGTCCAGCTCGTCTAGCTGCTCGTCGTCAGCCATGCGTCCGCCTCTTCAATTGATCGCTGCAATCAGCCGCGTTCCCAAACCTTGGCCAAGACTAGGGCCGCGAGGGTTAATAACTGACTAATGCCAGCGCCGCGGCTGGCCAGCGCCGGCAACAGCCCTTGGGCGAACAGGTGTTTCAATTACACTTAAAACGAGTGGAGCAAACCCACGGAAAAATAAGGTGTTTTCGGCTTTCTAGTTAATCCCATTTTAACCCTGGCCATGGCTTTCTGCCAGCAGCAAAAGTAAATGGGGATCGCTCTAAAATGCCTCACAATCGATTGGCCTTCACCGTGCATTCCACGTTGGCGTTAAGCGCAGCGGCGCTGGCGCTGGGCGCTATGGCCCGCCCCATCGCCGCGCAATCGGCTGCCGGCGACGAGGAAATCGTCATCACCGGCTCGCGCATTCCACGCGCCGAACTGAGCGCGGTGTCACCGCTGACCGTGGTCGGGGAAGACCAGCTCCGCTTTTCCGGCGCTGTGAATATCGAGCGTTTGCTGAACGAACTGCCGCAGACCACGGCGGCAGCGACCACCACGTCGAACAATCCCGGCACCGGCGCCGCCACCGTCGACCTGCGCGGACTGGGCGAAGTGAGAACCCTGGTGCTGGTCAATGGCCGCCGCCATGTGCCGACAAGCTTGGATGGCTTTGTCGATGTCAATCTGATCCCAACGGCGCTGGTCGAACGGGTGGAGGTCATCACTGGCGGCGCGTCGGCGGTTTATGGCTCGGACGCGGTCTCGGGCGTGGTCAATTTCATTTATAAGGACGATTTCGAGGGCGTCGCCATCGACGGTTCCTACGACATTTCCAGCCGTGGCGACGCCGGCATCGCCAACACGTCGCTGACCATTGGCGGCAATTTCGCGCAAGGTCGCGGCAATGCGGTGATCCACGCCGGCTATAGCCGCCGCAAAGCCGTGTTGGCCGATCGTCGCGCCTTTTCCGCCCAACCCTTGGGCGACAGCGCCTTTTGCTTTTCCTTCATCGAGCCGTCGTTCCTGGAGCCTTGTGGGTCGAGCCGCATTCCCAGTGGCTTTTTGGACGATCTCGGCGCCACCTTCACCCCCGACGGCGATGTCAATTTCAATGTCATGTTCGGTGATCCCAGCGATCCCGGCGACCCCTTTCCGTTCGGTTTCAATTATCAAACCGGCACCTTCCTGCAAACGCCGCAAGACCGCTTCAGCACCGTCGCGCAAAGCCATTATGACCTGACACCGTCGTTGCGGCTTTATGGCGAATTTTCCTTCGTCCAGCATGAAACCCGGCTGCAAGACGCGCCAACGCCAGCGGATATCGAGAATTTCCACTTCAACTATGCCGACAATCCATTTCTGACCAATGCCGCCAAGGCCGAATTCGCGTTCATCGACGACGCCTTCGGCAATGACATCGCCGCCGGCGACGGCATTGTCTTCATCACCAATATGCGTCGCCGCCTCAGTGAGTTCGGCAACCGTCAAACCGATGCCGAATTCAACGCCCTACGTCTGGTCACCGGCTTGAAGGGCGACATCACCAGCGGCTGGCAGTTCGACCTGTCGATCAATTATGGCCGCAGCGTCAACACCAGCGTGCTAACCAATGACGCTTCCGCCAGCCGGTTCAGAAACGGCTTGAATGCCGGCTTTGACAATCAAGGAACCATTCGCTGCCTGTCGCAACTGGACGGCAATGGCGATTTCAACGCCAGCCTTGACCCTAATTGCGTGCCGCTCAACATTTGGGGCGAAAATACGCTAACCCCGGAGATGGTTGCCTTCGCCCGGGCCGGTGCCGTCACCCGGGTGCGCTATCAACAGTTCATTGCCGAGGCCAGCGTATTGGGTCAGGTCGCGCGCCTGCCCGCCGGCGATTTCACCATCGCCGCTGGTGTGCAATATCGCGATGAAAGCGCCCGTGGCGATCAAGACGCGGCGTTGGAAAGCGGCGACCTGCTTGGCTTTAACGCCCAAGGCGACACCAATGGCGGCTATGACGTCACCGAATTATTCGTTGAAGCCGTGATTCCGCTATTGGCCGATTTGCCAGCGGTGGAGCGGCTGGAAGCCAATGCCGCCCTACGTTATTCCGATTATTCGACCGTCGGCGGGGTGTGGACCTATTCGGGCGGCGTCAATTGGCAGCCGGTTGCCGATCTGGTCGTGCATGGGCAATATCAACGCGCCGTGCGGGCGCCCAATGTGTTCGAATTGTTTGGTGGTGACGCGCAATCCTTTCAAAGCTTCCTCGATCCCTGCAATGCCGGTGGTGGCCTTACCCCCGCGCAGGAAGCGTTTTGCATAGCCTGGGGCGTGCCCGCAGCCGACATCGGCAGCTTCTCGCAACGCGACAATCAGGTTGAAAGCCTGTTCGCCGCCAGCACCGCCTTGGCCGAGGAAAAGACCAACACCTGGACCTTCGGCGCCGTGTTGGCGCCACGGGTCGCGCCAGGCTTGCGCATGACGGTCGACTATTATCGGATCACGCTGAAGGACGCGATCGGCTTTCTCGGCGGCGGCGCGCAGGGCAATATCGATGGCTGTTTCAACAGCAGCGATTTGACAAGCGCGTTTTGCCAAAACAGTCCCCGCAATGTATTTGGCCAATTGGGCGCGATCACGGTGCCTTCGGCCAATCTGGCGGCGGCCAAGACCGAAGGCGTCGATTTTGAAATTCATTATAGCATCCAACTCGACACATTGGGACTAAGCGAGGAAGGCGCGACCTTGGGTGTCACCGCCCGCGGCACGCATTTGATGGCGCTAAAATTCCAGTCCGAGGCCGGCGCTGGGTTTCTTGATTGCGCCGGCATTTATGTCTGTTTCAACAATCCGTTCTCATTCTCCGGCTCATCGCCAAAATGGAAGGGCACAACACGCTTTTCCTATGCCTCTGGACCGTTGCAGGTATTTTTTGACTGGCGCTATATTCACAGCATGAAAAGCAGCGACTTCTCCGACTTTCCCGATCTGGAAGTCGGCGACAACACCGGGCAAGTGATCGAAAATCAAAAAATCGGCGCCAGTCATTATTTCGATATTGCCGGCACCTATCAAATTCGCCAGGGCGTGCAAATCTATGCCGGGATCGAAAACATCTTCGACAATAAACCGCCCCTGATCGGTGACTTGTTCGGCGTATCCAACAATACCGATCCAGCCACTTTCGATGTCATCGGCACACGGATTTATTTCGGCACGACATTGGAATTTTAGGGCGTTATTCCGCCGCCGCTTGTTCGCTGGCGTTTTCACCGGGGCGGTCTTCGGCCAAGACCCGGGCGGCGCGGGCGAACAGGTCTTCGATCTTCTCGTCCTGCTCGCCGAATTCGGTATAGGCAATCGCCGCTGATAATTGCAGCATGCCCTTGGGCGTTGGCAATGTCCGCTCGACCAGGGTTTGGCTCAGTCTCTTGGCCAGGGCGGCAGCCCCGATGGCGTCGGTTTCCGGCAGGATGGCGGCGAAACTGCGTTCGTCATAGCGCGCCAGGCGATCCGCGTCGCGGAGGTTTTTAAGGCATGAAATCGCCAGTAATTTCATTGCTTTGTCGCACACGCCCTGGCCCAGTTGCTGGTTGATGAGATCATAATCCTCGACCTCGACCAACATCACCGTGACCGCGCGACCATAACGTAAGGCTTGCGCCAGGATCGCCCTCCCCTCATCCAGGATCACCGCGCGGCGGGTGATGCCGGTGGTAGGATCGATCCAGTCGCCGGCGGCGGCACCGCGCAGCGTTGCCAATTCCGCTTCTCGCTCCCGCAGATGCCTGTTCAATTGACCGATCCGCGCTTCCAGCTCCATGATCAGACTGGCGGGCGAAGTCTTGGCCGGCTCGTCACGCTGGGCGCGCAAGGGCGGCGCCGGTTGCATATTCGGTTGCGGGCGGACCGCGCTGGCATCCCCGGTGTCTGGGGCCGGGGTATCGGCCGCCACGGCCTCCGGGTCTTGGCTTTCCTCCGTTTCGGCAATCGCGGCGATGGCTTCTGGCTCGGGCTGGGTTACGTCCTGGCGATAAACCTGCGGCGCCAACACCGCCGCCAGGGCGGCCAGCATCGCTGAGATGGCGGCGGCGTTCCACAATAACGGCGTCAATTGCGCCGGCGCCAACACCGTCACGCCCATGATTTGCACCGCCACCGCCAGCCCGCCGATCAGCACTGGCAGGCCAATGGCACTCAGCCACAATGCCGCGCCGCTACGCCGCGACACCTGCACCATGGCCGCCACCAGCACCGCCACCGCCAACGCCGCGCCAAGCCATGGCAAGGCCCGCACGGCGATGCCGGCCAGCCAAAATTCCGCCACCGCCACGCCCAAGGCCGCGAAGGCCAGAATTTGCAGCCCAGCGCGCCACCAGCGTCCGCCATCGCGGCCCAAGGCTAGCAATTGCAGGGCTAGGCCGGCCAGCGCCGCCATGGCCAACGCTGGCGCCAGCGCCCGCAACGCCGGCGCATAGCGCCACAGCAGCGGCGCTTCGAATACCAGGCCGGAGGCGGTGAAAATGGCCGCCGTCACCGCCACGGCATAGCCCACCGCCCAGCCAATGCCGGGCGCGCCGCGCAAGACCCGGCCAAGGCCTGCAATCACCGCCGCCGCGGCGGCCAGTCCCAACGCAATCCAACCCAGCGCGGCGCGCTGCTGCGCTTGCACGTCCCAAGCGCGCGGCTGCCATTGCATCAAGGTGCCATTTAATTCGCCACCCACTAGGCGCAGGTAATAAGTGCGAGTTTCGCCCGCTGTCACCCGCAACCGGTGGCCGATGGCGTCGCGCCGCACATCGACATCGTTGGCACCCGTCGCGCGGTCAAAAACGCGCGCCGAAAAATTGCCGGGGATGGTTTCGCTGAACAGCGACAGCGCGGCCAAATCCGGCTGGCTGAACACCAGATAATAATCGAAGCCCCGATCCTCGGGCGCGGTGACGGTGAATTTGAACCAATGCGCGCCAATGCGCCGGTCGGCCTCGAACCGGGCGCGGCTGAACGGCTTGAAGGCGGATTGCGCCGCCGGCCGGGTGAGGTCGCGGACACTGAGTTGGCGGCTCGGATCATAGAGATAATCCATCCCCCGCAGCACTTGCGCTTTGGGGGCTTGGATCGGCGCCAGGTCGGACGCCAAGGCCGTCGGCACCCCAGCCATGACGAACAAAACCAACGCCATCCCCAGTTCAAGCGCCAGCTTGATTGGCCATTTCCTGCGTCGCGCCGCCGCTGTCATCGCACCGTCCTCTCGCCATTGCGCGGCCATGGTAAAGGCGATCACCGCCCGGGCGCAAGCTTGCTGCGGTCAGCCCAGGCCATAGGCTTGTGCCAGGTCGGGGTCCTTGGCGGCGACTTGACGCGCCAAATCGACAATCACCTTGGCTTGTTTCCAGGTGGCGTCATCCTGCATCTTGCCGTCGATCATCACCGCGCCGGAACCATCGGGCATGGCGTCCAGGATGCGCTTGGCGAAACGCACCTCATCGACATCGGGTGAAAATACCTTTTTGGCAATGTCGATCTGGCTGGGGTGCAATGACCAAGTACCAGCGCAGCCAAGCAAAAACGCATTGCGGAACTGCACTTCGCAAGCCGCGGCATCGGCAAAATCGCCGAACGGGCCGTAAAAGGCCTTGATCCCGGCGGCGCGGCAGGCATCGACCATGCGGGCGATGGTGTAATGCCATAGATCCTGCTGCGCGAAACGCCGCGCACCGCCATCGGCGCGCGGATCCTCGATCACGCCATAAGCTGGATGGCCGCCGCCAACCCGCGTTGTCTTCATACCGCGCGACGCCGCGAGGTCAGCCGGACCCAGCGACAAGCCATGCATGCGCGGGCTCGCATTGCAGATCGCCTCGACATTATTGACGCCCTGGGCGGTTTCCAGCAGCGCATGAATCATGATCGGCCGGCCAATGCCATGGCGAGCTTCCAATTGCGCCAGCAACTGATCCAGATAATGGATATCCCACGGCCCCTCGACCTTGGGCAACATGATCACGTCCAGCTTGTCGCCAATCTCGCCCACCAATTGGGTGATATCGTCCAGCACCCACGGCGAGTTGAGGCAATTGATCCGCGTCCACAACCCCGTGCCGCCGAAATCGACCGCCTTGGCGACCGCGATCAAGCCGGCGCGCGCGGCTTCCTTGGCATCGCTGGGGATCGCATCCTCCAGATTGCCCAAAAGCACATCAACCTGCGCCACCAGCTCCGGCACCTTGGCGCGCACCTTTTCCAAATGCGGCGGAAAGAAATGGATCATCCGTTCCAGCCGCACCGGCGGTTCGCGCAAAGGCGCCGGCGCACCGATCGCCAATGGCTGATAAAAGTCGCGCGGCAATTTCATGCGCAATGCTCCCCCCATGCGCGATGATCAGTACATATGCTGACCACCGTTGATCGATAGTGTCGAACCGGTGATGAAGCCAGCATCTTCGGCGGCCAAAAAGGCCACACCGCGCGCGATTTCATGCGCCTGGCCCAAACGGCCGACGGGAATCTTGGCGACGATTTTTTCCAACACATTTTCCGGCACCGCCGCCACCATGTCGGTGTCGATATAGCCAGGCGCGATGGCGTTCACCGTGATGCCAAACCGCGCGCCTTCCTGCGCCAAGGCCTTGGTGAAGCCATGAATGCCGGATTTGGCGGCGGCATAATTGACCTGGCCATATTGACCCGCCTGGCCGTTGATCGAGCCGATATTGATGATCCGGCCATATTTGCGGTCCTTCATGCTGGGAAACACCGCATGAGCCATATTGAAACAGGAGCCGAGATTGGTATCGATCACCTTTTGCCAGTTTTCGTGGCTCATCTTCGCCAACACGCCGTCGCGGGTAATGCCGGCATTATTGACCAACACATCAATCGGTCCCAAATCCGCCGCCACTTGCGCGACGCCCTGCTGGCAAGCTTCATAATCGGAGACATCCCATTTATAGGCCGCGATGCCGGTTTCATTCTCGAAGGCCTTGGCGCGTTCGTCATTGCCGCCATAATTCGCGGCGACTTTCAGCCCCATATCCTTCATCGCCACCGCAATCGCGGCGCCAATCCCTCTGGTTCCTCCGGTGACAAGTGCGACCCGGCTCATTGCTGTCTCCTTCCATCTTTCAGTTGCATACCCATGGCGCCAGTTCTTCCGTTCTAGGCAAGCCATGCAGCCAAATCAACGCCGCTTGGGCGTCAAATCCAGCCCGCTAATTCTTGCCGCGCGATTGTTGCAAATAAGTCGATTGCCGGCGCCCCCGCATTGAGACAAGACAGATAATGAAACTCTTCGCCGCCGCTGGCCAAAAAGCTTTTACGCACCCCCAAGGCCAGTTCTTCCAGCGTCTCCAGACAATCGCTGACGAAGCCCGGCGCCATCACCATGATCCGCTTGGTGCCGCCGCGCGCCAAGGCGCGTACGGTTTCGTCGGTATAAGGCTCCAGCCATTTCGCCGGCCCGAAACGGGATTGAAAACTGACCACCACATCCTGTTCATCCCAACCCAACCGCTGGCGCAACAGCCGCGCGGTCTTCTGGCATTGGCAATGATAGGGGTCGCCCAATTCCAGCGTGCGGGCCGGCATGCCGTGAAACGACAGCAACAGCTTTTCGGGCTTCCAGTCCAGACCGGCCAGGTCGCGCTGCACCGTCGCCGCCAGCGCGTCGATATAAGCCGGATGGTCGTGAAATGGCGGCACCGTCCGCAAGGCTGGTTGCCAGCGCATGGTTTTCAACACGTCGAATACCCGGTCATGGACGCTGGCGGTGGTGGCAGCGCTATATTGCGGATAGAGCGAAAAAATCAAGATCCGCTGGCAACCCCGTTCCTTGAGCGCGGCCAGACGGCTTGCGATCGACGGCTCGCCATAGCGCATCGCCCAGTCAACAATAATGTCGTGATGGCCCTGGAGGGCATCGGCCAAATTGCCGGCTTGCGCGCGGGTAATGGTGCGCAACGGAGATTCGCCGCGCTCATGGTCCCAGATCGCATCATAGAGCTTAGCCGTCTTAGCCGGCCGAAACAGCAGAATCGGCCCGTTGAGGATTGGCCACCACAGCGCCCGCGGCAGTTCCACTACCCGGGGGTCGGACAAAAATTCGCGCAAATAGCGGCGAACGGCCGTGGGCGTTGGCGCGTCCGGCGTGCCCAGATTAACCAGCAAAACGCCGATGCGCGGCGCCGGAATGACGGGGTGATCTGTGGGCAGAGCGACCATATGTCCTTCACTAATCGATTGCCGAACATAAATGAACAAAAACCCGCGCGCCAATGCCGCAGTGCGACAATTGGGTCGCCAGCACCGGTCCGGCACGTTAAACTTACATTTGTCAGTTGGGACTTAGATTAGGACATGTCCAAGACCAGACCATGGCTGCTCATCGTCGACCGCTGGCCGGCCGGCGAGCGACCGCATGAGCGGTTGCTGACAAGCCTGGTCCGTGAACATGGCGATGCCCTGAGCATGCTGGCGGCCCAAGCCGACATCGCCAGCACCCCCTTCCCGGTCGAACCCTTGCCCATGACCGGCGCCCAAGCCAACCAAGCCGAACTGTTGCGCGCCATTGTTGCAGCCTGCCGGCGGCAGGGCGCCGAGGTCATCCTGGTGGATGAAGCGATTGGGCTGACCTGGCCGGTGGCGCTGCTGCGGCGGCTGTTCGGCAAGAAGCTGGTGTTTATCGGCGACAAGCCTGCCGCCGGCCGCCCCGCCGACGCGCCGGCCCCCTATTTGGACTTCAGCACCGCCGCCCAAGCCGAAATCCATGGCCAAGACTGGGGCGCCCGCGCCCAGGCGGTGGCGCGCACCTTGGCTTATTTGGGCGCCGACGGCGCTGTGCATCCCGACATGCGCTTGACCGGGGGCGCCATGGCGCGCCCCGCATCAACCCGGCATTGGCGGCAACCGCTGCTGACGGTGATTGTCGACACCGAAGAGGAATTCGATTGGGCGGCGCCGGTGTCGAGCCATCAAACCCAAGTGTTCGCAACCCAGGAAATCTGGCGGTTTCAGGAAATGTGCGAAGCCGCCAATGTACGGCCAACTTATGTGTTGGACTATCCCGTCGCCGCGCAGGACCATAGCGCGCGGATTTTCCGCCAGCTCAGCGAACAGGGCCGGGCCGAGATCGGCGCCCATCTGCATGGCTGGGTGACGCCGCCTTATGACAGCGTCGCCGCCAACATCGATTCCTATCAAGGCAATCTCGATGGCATGGTCGAGGCTGCAAAGCTGCAAACCTTGACCGAAACCATCGCCACCCAAGTTGGCGTTCGCCCCGTCATCCACAAGGCCGGCCGCTATGGCATTGGCGCCAACACCGCCGCCAATTTGCGGCAATTGGGCTATCAAATCGACCTCAGCCCATCGGCCGGCTTCGACTTTCGCGGCGATGGCGGACCCGATTTCACCGCCTATTCCGCGCAGCCTTTCTGGTTTGGCGACGATGAAGCGCTGGCCTGCCTGCCGACCAGCGGCGCGGTCATCGGCAAAAACCGGTTTTGGCACCGCTTTTTGGCGGCCCAGGGCGCGTTGGATGACCAGGAATTTTTCGTGCGCTTCAACCCGCTCAGCCTGCTGGCCGAACGTGTGCGCCTGTCGCCCGAAGGCAATAGCTTGAAATGCCTGAGCATGTTGACCGACGCGCTGATCAGCCAAGGGGTGAAGGCGCTAACCTTGAGCCTGCATTCAACATCGCTGGCGCCCCATGCTAATCCCTATGCCAAGGACGAGGCCGATGTCCGCCGCATGCTGGAAATTTGCGCCGACTATTTCCGATATTTCCGCGAACGCCATGACGGCGCCATTATAACGCCGCAAGCTATGCGCGACCGGTTGGCGACCGTGCCAGCCCCAGCAGGCGAGACGGGCTGAACCAAGATGGAATTTGGCAATTATCTCATACTGATCAGCGCAGCGCTGATTTTGTTGAGCATTTTTGCCGGATTGGTGTCAGCACGGATTGGGGCGCCCTTACTGTTGGTCTTTCTCGGCCTCGGCATGCTGGCGGGAGAGGAAGGCCCCGGCGGCATTCAATTCGCCGATTATGAGGCTGCCTATGTGATTGGCGCGATTTCGCTGGCAATTGTGCTGTTCGACGGCGGCTTGCGCACCGGCATTGACACTTTACGCACCGCGTCCTGGCCGGCTTTAAGTTTGGCCACTCTTGGTGTGGTGGTGACGGCGCTGCTGGTCGGTATCTTTGCCCATTGGCTGTTTGGCGTGAGTTGGCTTGAGGGGCTGCTGATTGGCGCCATCATCTCATCGACCGATGCTGCTGCGGTGTTTTTCCTGCTCAACCTGCATGGTACGCAATTGGCCAAGCGCCCCAATGCGGTGCTGGAGGCGGAATCCGGCCTCAACGATCCGATGGCGGTGTTCCTGACCGTCACCTGCGTCGAACTCCTTCTCAGCGGCGCCATGGCTGTGGGCTGGGACACGGCGGGCAATTTCATACGCGGCTTTTCGTTGCAGATCCTTGGCGGCGCGGCGATCGGCTTGTTGGGTGGCTATGGCTTGGTCGCGGCGATCAACCGCTTAAACCTGGCCGCCGGCCTTTATCCGATTATGACCCTGGCTGGCGCGCTGCTGGTGTTTTCCGGCGCTCAAACCCTGGGCGCGTCAGGTTTTCTGGCGGTTTATCTCTGCGGCCTGATTGTCGGCAACCGCCGCCACCGCGCCCGGCAATTGATCGAACGGTTTCAAGATGGCTTGGCGTGGCTCAGCCAGATCGTGATGTTCGTGATGCTGGGCTTGCTGGTCACGCCGTCCAATCTGCTGGGCAATTTGCTGCCGGGCATCATCATCGCCTTTCTGCTGATCGTGTTGGCGCGGCCGCTGGCGGTGCTGCTGAGCTTGGCGCCGTTCCGCTTTGCCTGGCGCGAACGGGTGTTCATCGCTTGGGTCGGCTTGCGCGGTGCGGTGCCGATTTTTCTTGGCACCATCCCAGTGATGGCGGGCCTGCCCAATGCCCAACGCTATTTCGATGTCGCGTTTCTGGTGGTACTGACGTCGCTGCTGATTCAGGGTTGGAGCATCACCCGCGCCGCCCGCTGGTTGCGACTGGCGCTGCCGGCGCAGGCGGCCCCGCCGCTGCGTTATGATATCGACCTGCCCAAGGATGTTGGCCGCGACATGGCAGTGTTCGCGGTCGAGGACGGTAGCGCCGCCGCCCGCTTGCGCGCCGATGATTTGAAGCAACGGCAAGGTGTGGAAGTGGTGGCGGTGATGCGCGACGGCCAACCCCGCCACCCACGCCATGCCGGCCGGCTCGCGCCGGGCGATCAAGTGGTGATCCTGGCGCCGGAAGAAAGCCTGCGCGATTTCGACACACTTTTCGGCGCCGCCCCACAAGGCGACCGCAAAGGCCGGGTCGCGGCGCTGCTGGGCGAGTTCTCTTTTTCCGCCGATGTGCACATGCGCGAACTGGCCCAGGCCTATGACTTCATCATCCCCGTTGGTGCCGGCGAGGCCAGCGTCGGACAATATCTGGCGCGCCATTTGCGCGGCACACCGGAAGCCGGCGACCGCCTCCGCCTTGGCCCAGTCGAATTGATCGTGCAAAGGGTTGAGGCCGGCCGCATTCAATCGGTCGGCATCGAGCTGGACCCCGCCGGCACCTCGCCCTTGTCCGACGACAATTTGCGTATCTGGACGCAACATTGGCGTCAGCGCCTCGGTCGCCTGTTCCGCCGCCAGGCTTCGTTATAAACACCGCGCCATGGACTGCCGCGCCCCCACGGTGCTCGCAGTGACGGTGTTTTGCGAGGCCGAAGGCGGCGGCGAAGCAGAGCGCGGTGCAGGCTATGAATTGCGGCGGTTTTCGATCAGGGAGTCGACCACGCTGGGGTCAGCCAGTGTCGAGGTGTCGCCCAATTGGCCGAAGTCATTTTCCGCGATCTTGCGCAAGATCCGCCGCATGATCTTGCCGGAACGGGTTTTCGGCAAGGCCGGCGTGAATTGGATATGGTCGGGCGTGGCGATCGGGCCGATTTCCTTGCGCACCCAGTTTTTCAGTTCGGCGCGCAAATCGTCCGTCGGCTCAAGCCCAGCATTGAGGGTGACATAGCAATAAATACCCTGCCCCTTAATGTCGTGCGGAAAACCGACCACGGCGGCTTCCGCCACCAATTGATGCGCCACCAGCGCGCTTTCGACCTCCGCCGTGCCCATGCGGTGGCCCGACACATTGATCACATCGTCAATGCGCCCGGTGATCCAATAATAGCCGTCGCCGTCGCGGCGGCAGCCATCGCCGGTGGTGTAAACGCCTTGATATGTGCTGAAATAAGTTTGTTTGAACCGCTCATGATCACCATAAACTGTGCGCGCCTGGCCGGGCCAACTGTCCAAGATCACTAGATTGCCGCTGGCGGCACCCTCCAGGGTGTTGCCATCGGCGTCGAACAAGGCGGGCCGGACGCCGAAAAACGGCTTAGTCGCCGAACCGGGTTTGAGATCGGTGGCCCCCGGCAAAGGCGAGATCATCACTCCACCGGTCTCGGTCTGCCACCAAGTATCGACGATCGGCAATTTGCCGTCGCCAACGACACGGTGATACCACAACCAGGCCTCGGGATTGATCGGCTCGCCGACCGAGCCCAACAGTCGCAAGCTCGAACGGTCATGACGTTTGACCGGTTCCTCGCCTTCACGCATCAGCGCTCTGAGCGCCGTCGGCGCGGTATAAAAAATATTCACCTTATGCTTGGCGATCACCCGCCAAAAGCGGTCGACGCTGGGATAATTGGGCACGCCTTCAAACATCAAGCTGGTGGCGCCATTGGCCAGCGGGCCATAGACGATATAGCTGTGGCCGGTCACCCAGCCGACATCGGCCGTGCACCAAAATATTTCGCCAGGCTTATAATCGAACACATAATGAAAGGTCATCGTTGCCCACAGCAAATAGCCGCCGGTGGTGTGCAACACGCCCTTGGGCTTGCCGGTGGAACCGGATGTATAGAGAATGAACAACGGGTCTTCGGCGTTCATCGGTTCGGGATCGCAAACCGCCGGCACCGCAAGCCCGGCCTCGTGATACCAATGATCGCGGCCGTCTTGCCAGTCGACGTCCGTGCCGGTATGGCGCACCACCAGCACCGCTTGCACATCTGGGCATTGCTGCAGCGCTGCATCGACATTGGCTTTGAGCGGCACCGCCTTGCCGCCGCGCACGCCAGCATCCGCCGTGATCACGAACCGACTGGCGCAGTCTTGAATGCGGCCAGCCAGGGCATCGGGTGAAAAGCCGCCAAACACCACCGAATGCACCGCGCCAATGCGCGCGCAGGCCAGCATCGCATAGGCCGCTTCCACGATCATCGGCATATAGATCGTCACCCGGTCGCCCTTTTTCACGCCCAGCTTCTTCAGCACATTGGCCATGCGGCAGACATGGGCATAAAGCTGTTGATAGGTGACGGCATGGTGATAGGCCGGATTGTCCCCCTCCCAGATGAAGGCGACGTCACTGGCGCGTTCCGGCAAATGCCGGTCAATGCAATTATAGCTGGCGTTCAGCACACCGTCCTCGAACCAGCGGATGCCGACATCGCCATCAAAACGGGTGTTCTTGACTTTGGTATAGGGCTTGAACCAATCCAGCCTCTTGCCCTGTTCGGCCCAAAAGCCCTCCGGATCCTCAACCGAACGCCGGTACAGCGTGTCATAATCGGCCGCCGTGCAATGGCTGGCGGCGCGCGCGGCGGCGGTTACGGCAATGATGGTCTCGTCACTCATAATCACGTTCCCCAAGGCAAACACAGAGCGTCAAACTGCCATGCCCAACGCCCCGGGCCAAGTCCCCCGGGCCGATTGTCGGCAAATTTTCCGTCCGCTTGAGGTTAAAGCCCCGTGGCGACCCATATGCTGCGCCATGGACTGCCGCGCGCCTGCGGGGCTCGCAGTGACGGCACCTTTATTTCCCGTCATCGCGAGGCCGAAGACCATGGCGATCCATGGCGCAGCACCTGGACTGCCACGCCCCTTCGGGGCTCGCAGTGACGGTGACGTGCTTAGCTTTTCCGCGTCTCGGCCGCCACCCAGGCGAGATAGTCAGCATCACCGCCCACCACTGGCCAGGCGACGATGCAGGGCAGGTCATAGCTGTGCAGGCGGCGGATTTCAGCGGCCGCTTGATCAGCCAAATCAGCGCGGGTTTTCAGCAGCAGCGCCACTTCCTCGCCGGTCTCCACGGCGCCTTGCCAGCGGTAAACCGAGGTGATTGTGCCCAAAATATTCGCGCACGCCACCAAATGCTGCGCCACCATATGGCGGGCGATGGCCTCGGCCTCGCCATGGTCGGCGCAGGTGACATAGAGGCTGACCAGCGCCGCCGTCATGGCGTTTTCATCCGGTGCCGCAGCCCCAGCGCCACGGCCAGCAGCAGCGCGGCACCCGCTTGATGCAGCGTGCCCAGCCACACCGGCACCACCGCCAGCAGCGTCCAAATCCCCAGCCCCACTTGCGCCAGCAGCATCGCCAGCACGGCCGCGCTCCAGCGCCGCGCCGCCTGGTCTGGCTCATCACGCCAAACCGCCCAGGCCAGCCAGCCGCCCAACGCCAGCAGCGCATAGGCCAGCAGCCGGTGGTTGAACTGCACGGTCAGGATATTTTCGCCTAAATTGAGATACCAGGGCGCCATTGCCAACAGGCCCGGCGGCACCAACGCCCCTTCCATCAACGGCCAGGTGTTGAAGGCAAAGCCGGCGCGCAACCCCGCCACCAGCGCCCCAGCGACAATCTGCACCGCCAGAAGCGCCAAAAACGCCGTCGCAAGCCGCCGCGGCCGCTTGGCCATTGGCGCGGCGCGCGGCTTGGTCAATAGGTCCAGCGCGGTCCAGATGATGGCGCTGAAAATCACCAAAGCGAGGCCCAAATGCGCCGCCAGCCGGTATTGGCTGACATCAACCCGCTCGGCCAGGCCCGAGGCCACCATCCACCAGCCCACCGCGCCTTGCAGCGCGCCAAGGCCAAAAATCACCCACAAGCGCGAGCCATAACCCGCCGGCACCATCCGCCGCGCCAAAAATATCAGGAACGGCAGGCCATAAGCCAAGCCGATGAACCGGCCCAACAACCGATGCGCATATTCCCACCAATAAATCGTCTTGAACGCCGCCAGGCTCATGCCGCGATTGATTTGCTGATATTCCGGGATTTGCCGATAAGCCTCCAGCGCTTCCTGCCACTGCGCTTCGTTCAGCGGCGGCAACACCCCGCTGACCGGCGCCCATTCGACAATCGAAAGGCCAGACTCGGTCAGCCGCGTCGCGCCCCCCACCACCACCATGGCGAAGATCAACGCGGCAACCGCCAGCAGCCACAGCCCCACCACGCGCGCGTGCCGAGCCTCCCGCCGCTGCCTGATAAGCGCCAACTGGCGCGGATCCCCAATCGCCTGCTCCAACATGCCCCAGACTTAGAACAAGCCAAGGCAAGCGGCAAGCGGCTGCGTCATTTTGCGCGGGGGATGGGGGCGTTAGGGTGGACCCCTCACCGGGCCTTTCCCTGCAATTTCTCGACCGTGCGCAGGGCGCCGAGGCCGAGCAGGGCGAGGACCAGTTCCAGCATATTGTCGGTGACGATTTGGGGGGCGGCGATGGCGCGGCCGGATAGGGCGGCGGCCCATTCGAACAGCGGGTGGCCGATGAAGGCCCAGAGGAAGCCAAGACCGCAGACCCAGCCGATGAAGGGCCGCCAGCCGGCGACGAAGAGCGAGCGGTGGGCGGCTTCGATCTTGTTGATTTCCGCCTGGGCCAGCGCCGGCTGTTGGGCGATGCGGGCCAGCAGTGCTCGCTTGTCGAGCTTTTCCTCGTCCGACGTGAACAGGCCGTCGAGCACGGTGCCGATGGCGCTGGCGGCGTCGATGGCGGGGGCGGCGATGAGTTTTGTTAGCAAACCCATGATCAATCCTCGATGATTTCAAAATGCGGCAGGTCGTCAAAGCGGTTGGCGGCGGGGCGGAAATGGCCGGCCCAGTCGCCGCCCCAGCGCAAGCGCAGCCCCTGCCCCGCCGCCACGCCCAAGACCAGGCCGGCAAACAGGTGAAAGCGTTCGCGGTCGGCCCAGTCGATGGGATAGGGCGCGGCGTCCACTGCCAGGCTGGGCAGTCGGTTATGCTTGGATTTGGGCCAGCCAAGCTGGGTGCGGCCGGCGGCCAGGGCAGCGTTTTGCGCCGCCTCACCGCGATGGCCTTCAAGGATTGAACAATCGGCGATGGTGATAACGTGGTTGAACACCGCGGCCAAGCGCGCGTCGCAACTGGCCAGCCGGGCGGCGGATATGGCGGAGAATTGGGGCATGGGTCCGGCTTAACCGAAAGCCGGGCTTGTAGGACAGCCACCGCCGGCGCGGGGGCCGAAAATTTGAACCGCCGGCGGCGCGCGCCATCATACGCGCGCCAGCCAGCCGGGATTTATGCCGCCGCGGACTCTTGGCGCTGGGGCGTCAGCCGCAAGGCGCCATCGGCGTCGGTGACGGCGACGCTGTCGCCATCCGCCAATTCGCCTTTCAAGATCATGTCGGCCAATGGGTCTTGCAGATATTTCTGCACCGCGCGTTTCAATGGCCGCGCGCCATAAACCGGATCATAGCCAACCCGGCCCAGCCATTCTTTGGCGGCATCGTCCAGCTCGATCTTGATTTTGCGGTCGGCCAGCAGTTTTTGCACGCGGGCGACCTGGATGTCGACAATGCCGGCCATATGCGCATGACCCAGGCGATGGAACAAAATCGTCTCGTCGATGCGGTTGAGGAATTCCGGCCGGAACGACGCCCGCACCACCTCCATGACACCGCCGCGCACCTTGTCAACATCTTCATCCTCGGCCAAGCCGGCCAACAATTCCGCGCCCAGATTGGAGGTCATGATGATCAGCGTGTTGGCGAAGTCGACGGTGCGGCCCTGGCCGTCGGTGAGCCGGCCATCGTCAAGCACCTGCAACAACACGTTGAAGACGTCGCGATGCGCCTTTTCGATTTCATCGAACAGCACCACTTGATAGGGCCGGCGCCGCACCGCCTCGGTCAGCACGCCGCCTTCCTCATAGCCGACATAGCCGGGCGGCGCGCCGATCAGCCGCGAGACCGAATGTTTCTCCATGAATTCCGACATGTCGATGCGGACCATGGC
>CAZPXQ010000012.1:0-17243 GCA_964590595.1 uncultured Sphingomonadales bacterium
GCGAAGGCGGCCGCACCGTCGGCGCCGGCGTCGTCGCGAAAATTATCGAATAGGCCTCGGCCAAAACTATTGGCCTGGAAAACGCGGAAAGGGCGGCTGTGATAACGGCTGCCCTTTTTGCATTTCATGATGATTTGGCTGGCAGATTGGATTATACAAGTAGGGATCGACGCCACTTGGGCCGGATCCTGAAAAGATGAAAATTAACTCAGGCTGATGAAGTCGTCGAACCCCAAAATGCCGGCCAGATGTTGGCTTGGTTTGACGATGCTTCTGGCGGGCTTGATGTTCAACGCGGTTTGGCCGGCGGCTTTACAGCCTTTTTTTACCGCCCAAGCGGCCATTGTCGAACCGTCTGACTCTCAAACATCTTCATGCCCATGTCCCACGGAAATGGAACGTGCGGATTGCGATATTGGGTTATGCGCGCCGGCTTTGCCGCATGCCATGAAGCCGTTGAGCATGGCCACGGCCCGTCAAAGCGTTGCGACCGCATTCACAACGCGGGTCGCCACTTTCCATCGGATTGATCCAAGACCGCCTCGCTTTGCCGTTTAGCGGCCTGCCTTGTTAGGCGGGCCGACGCAAACAAGCGAAGTTCATAAATCATGATGGAGAATGTCCGATGACCGGATTTTTGTCCGGCGGTTCCGCCGTGTCATTGACCGACAAGGTTGCGGATCGCATTGCCTTGGCCTTGAGGCTGGGGCTGGGAAGTGTGTTTGTTATTGGCGGCTGGTGGAAATTGTCTCGCGTCCTCGACCCTGCCAGGGCCGATGCGTTGGTTTCACGTTATATGGCCAGTGATGGCTATATCAATTTGTTTTTCCAGCAATATCTCTTTGACTCGGCCTTGGGCGCGGTGCTTTCACCGTGGAATTTCTTGTTGCTGTTGTCGGCTTTTGAGTTGGTGACGGGATTAGCCTTGCTGGCAGGCCTGTGGGTGCGGGGGCTCAGTTTTGTCTATGCTTTTTTGCTGTGGACTTTTGTGATGGCGCTGCCAGTTGTCACTGCGCCAGGGGCGGGGATGCCGACCTCTGGCTATTTTTCACCGGCCTTGCTGGTGCAGGTTCGTGACATAGGCTTGTCAGGCATGTTCTTCGTGCTGTTCAATCTTGGTTCAGGGGCCTATGCGCTGGACCGGATATGGCTTGGCAGAGGTTATCCCGTCCTGGCTCCCAACTGGAACGCATTGGGACTCTTGCTGCGATTGTCGGTTGCCCTGTTGTTTTTGGTCGGGGGGTTTTTCGCCGGTTATGATCGCATCAAAACTCTTGTGCCTTCGCCTCTCCTGCTCGGGACGATTGGTATTGTATTGGCGGCGGGAGTCTGGGTTCGTCCCGCGAGCTTGCTTGCAGTGGTCGTGATCGGGATCTATGTCGTCGGCAAAATATCCCCGGATATGGCGATATGGGATGCGCTGAACGCGGTAAAACGCGAAATCGCGTTCATCGCTGCCAGCCTGGTTTTAATGTGTTATGGGGGTGGCAACATCTTCCGGCCGGTTGGTTTGCTGCGTGCGCCACTGGCCGCCATGCCCGGTAAGCCATACCGGCACAGATAGGGCTATGAAAGGCGGGCGGCGGTGCGATGCTTTCATAACGTTAACCGCCGTCCGCGCTAGACCTGTTCCGATGGCAAAAATTTTCTGTTGCATGCGGGGAGTTGGCACATTAAACCCCTGCTCCAAGCGGAAAATTAGGAGTGTAGCTCAACTGGCTAGAGCACCGGTCTCCAAAACCGGGGGTTGGGGGTTCGAGTCCCTCCACTCCTGCCACGGGCCGGCAAGCATGGGTGTATATTTCGGTCAACCCCTTGAGCTGGTTGGAAAAAAATTAGGCCTGATCGGGCGCGGCAGAGGCCGCATTCGGCGTGCGCGCCGGTTGGGTTTTGGACGGTAACGGGTCGCCAGGACCCGGCGGCGCCCCATGGTTGAGCCTGGGGCGATTCGGCGTTCTGGCGACGGAAGGTAAACATGGCGAAGACAAGTCCGGGCGAATTCGTGCGCCAAGTCCGCCAGGAAGGCCGTAAGGTCACCTGGCCCAAGCGCAAGGAAGTGACGGTAACGACCATCATGGTGTTCATCATGGTGGCGCTGACCAGTGTGTTTTTCCTGCTGGTTGACCAGGTGCTGTCGTTTGCGGTCCGTTTCGTGCTGGGCCTTGGTGGGTAACGGATAGAAAGAGACGCATGACGGCGCAGTGGTACATTATCCACGCCTATTCTGGCTTCGAGGACAAGGTGGCGCAGAATATTCGCGATCAGGCCAAGGTGCATGGCCTGGAGGCGGATATCGAGGAAGTCATGGTGCCCAAGGAAGAGGTGATCGAGGTTAAGCGCGGCCAGAAAAAGAAGGTCGAGCGCAATTTCTTCCCCGGCTATGTGTTGGCTAAAATGAACATGACCGAGCAGGCCTATCATTTCGTCAAGAACACACCCAAAGTCACCGGCTTTTTGGGGCCGCAGGGCAAGCCGCAACCGATTTCGGAAACCGAGGCCAAGCGCATCCTGAACCAGGTAGAGGAAGGCGTGGAGCGGCCGCGCGCCACCGTCAGCTTCGAGGTTGGCGAGGAAGTGCGCGTGATCGACGGGCCGTTCACATCGTTCAACGGCATGGTCGAAGAAGTCGACGAGGACCGGCAGCGGGTCAAGGTGTCGGTGTCAATTTTCGGCCGCCCGACGCCGGTGGAACTGGAATACGGGCAAGTGCAGAAAAGCTGAATGAGGTTCGCGGGGCGTCTCGATGAGGCGCGCCGCAAGACAAGGTGCGGGAGGCCTGGCCAGGGCCGTGACCGCGCCACTCGCAACCGGCTGACGGCGGCAATGCCGATCAGTCAGAACTGAGAGGACGAACATGGCACGCAAGAAGATACAAGGCTATATCAAGCTGCAGGTCCCCGCCGGGGCGGCCAATCCGTCGCCGCCAATCGGCCCGGCGCTGGGTCAGCGCGGTGTGAATATCATGGAGTTCTGCAAGGCATTCAACGCCGCGACCCAGCAGATGGAAAAGGGTATGCCGATCCCGACCATCATCACGGTCTATGCGGATCGCTCCTTCACCTTCGAGACCAAGACTCCGCCGGCCTCTTTCTATCTCAAAAAGGCCGCGAAGCTGCAAAAGGGCTCGGCTACCCCAGGACGTGGCGAGGGCGGCAGCGTTACGGCGGCGCAAATCCGCGAAATCGCGGAGGCGAAAATGAAGGATCTCAATGCCGCGGATCTCGACGCCGCGTGCCGCATCATCGAAGGCTCCGCCCGTTCGATGGGCCTGACGGTGGAGGGCTAAGACCATGGCAAAGCTCGTGAAAAGAATGAAGAATGCACTGCAAGCCATTGATCGTGAGAAGCTCTACAGCGTTGATGATGCTGTCAAGCTGGTCAAGGCCAATGCCACGGCGAAGTTCGATGAAACCATTGAAGTGGCGGTCAAGCTGAACATCGATCCGCGCCATGCCGATCAGATGGTGCGCGGCGTTGTCAGCCTGCCCAAGGGCACTGGCAAGGCGGTGCGGGTGGCGGTGTTCGCCAAGGGCGATCTGGCCGAAAAAGCCAAAGCCGCAGGCGCCGATTTGGTTGGCGCCGAAGACTTGGCGGAGCGGGTGCAGGCCGGCGACATTGATTTCGATCGGGTGATCGCGACGCCGGACATGATGGCCCTGGTTGGCCGTCTGGGCAAGGTGTTGGGGCCCAAGGGCCTGATGCCGAACCCGAAGCTGGGCACGGTAACGCCGAATGTCGCGCAAGCGGTGAAGGACGCCAAGGGCGGCCAGATCGAGTTCCGCGCCGAGAAGGCGGGCATCATTCATGCCGGCGTTGGCAAGGCCAGCTTCACGGAAGGCGATTTGAAGGAAAATGTGTTGGCGCTGATCGACGCCTTGAACAAGGCCAAGCCGTCCGGCGCCAAGGGCAAATATATGGAACGTGTCGCGCTCAGCTCCACCATGGGGCCGGGCGTGAAGGTCGATCTGGCCAGCTTCGCGGCGGCCTGATCGGAGAAAGGATTTCGGCCGCCTTGGCGGCTGGAATAGCGGACGGTGAGGGCGTGTCTTTCGCCGTCTGCGACTGTCCGAGATTGCTGGCGCCTTCCGGTTTCGGCCGGCGGGCTTAATCACAGGCTTCGCGGAGCCTTGGGCCAGCATGAGATGGGGTTGATTGGCCAGCCGGCCTTGGTCGGTCTGGTCATGGAAACACCGCGGTTTCCAATGGTCGGGTGTTGCCTGACTGCGCGAAACCGGGCGTTTGGGTTGCCGGCGGCGTGTCGCCGACGATCTCCCCGGTCGGACATGGGGCTGGAATGGGCGAAAGCCCGGACGGCCTTGTGACCGGGCATGGCATGACGCCTTGCCCGCTAAGTGGAGAAGTGCAGTGGACAGAGCCCAAAAAGAAGAGATGGTGGCCTATCTGCACGGCGTCTTCGCGCAGGCAGGGGTTGTGGTGGTTACTCACTATAGCGGCCTCAGCGTGGCGGAGCTGTCGGACTTGCGCAATCGCATGCGTGAGGCAGGTGGTAGCTTCAAGGTCACCAAGAACCGGCTGACCAAACTGGCTCTCAAAGGAACCGAGATCGACAGCATTGCCGATCTGTTCACCGGCCCAACCGCCATCGGTTATTCCGATGACCCGGTTGCCGCGCCCAAAATCATCGCCGCTTTTGCCAAGGATAACGACAAGCTCGTGATCCGTGGCGGTGCGATGGGGCGGACGGTGCTTGATGAAGCAAGCGTCAAGGCGCTTGCCGAATTGCCGTCGCTGGATGAACTGCGCGCCAAGCTGCTCGGCTTGATCAACGCGCCGGCAACCAAGCTGGCGCAGATCGCACAAGCGCCGGCGGGTCAGCTGGCGCGCGTGTTCGGTGCCTATGGGGCCAAGGACGCAGCCTGAACCGACTATTGGAAATATTGAAATCTGGAGTATCAAGAGATGGCTGATTTGCAAAAACTGGTTGACGAATTGTCGACTTTGACGGTGCTGGAAGCAGCGGAACTGTCGAAATTGCTGGAAGAAAAATGGGGCGTTTCGGCCGCAGCGGCGGTGGCTGTTGCCGGTCCGGCGGCGGCGGCAGCGCCGGCGGCCGAGGAACAAACCGAATTCGACGTGGTCCTGGCCGAAGCTGGCGCCAACAAGATCAACGTCATTAAGGAAGTGCGCGCGATCACCGGCCTGGGCCTGAAGGAAGCCAAGGACCTGGTTGAAGGCGCGCCGAAGGCTGTCAAGGAAGCCGTTGGCAAGGACGAAGCCGAAGAGCTCAAGAAGAAGCTCGAAGCCGCTGGCGCCAAGGTTGAGCTTAAATAGTCCATTGACGGACAACGGGCTGGCGCGCGCCGCGATCATGATCGGCGCGCGCCGGCCATCTTATTGTCGATTGCCGGGCATCCGTCCGGGAATTGTTTGACAGGCACGAGGCAAGACCTCTGCCGGCTGAATGCGAGGGCAAGACATGGCGACGTCTTTCACTGGTCGGAAAAGAATTCGTAAGCATTTCGGGTCGATCCGCGAGATCGTGGAGATGCCGAATCTGATTGAAGTGCAGCGGGAAAGCTATGACCAATTCCTGCGGCCGACCGATCCGGAGATCGGCGATCTGGAATCCGGCTTGGAGCGGGTGTTCAAATCGGTGTTTCCAGTTCAGGATTTCGCCGGCACCGCCAGCTTGGAATATGTTCGCTATACGCTGGAAGAGCCGAAATACGATGTCGATGAATGTCGGCAACGCGGCATGACCTATGCAGCGCCCTTGCGGGTGACATTGCGCCTGATCGTGTTCGAGGTCGACCCCGAGACCGAGGCGCGGTCGGTGCTCGATATCAAGGAACAAGACGTCTATATGGGCGACATGCCCTTGATGACCGACAATGGCACCTTCATCGTCAATGGCACCGAGCGGGTGATCGTCAGCCAGATGCATCGGTCGCCGGGCGTGTTCTTCGACCATGACCGGGGCAAGACCCATAGTTCGGGTAAGTTTCTGTTTGCCGCGCGGGTCATCCCCTATCGCGGCTCGTGGCTCGATTTTGAATTTGACGCCAAGGATATCGTGCATGTTCGCATCGACCGCCGGCGCAAATTGCCGGTGACGACGATGCTTTATTCGCTGGGTCTGTCCAGCGAGGAAATCCTGGGGCATTTCTACGAAATCGCCACGTTCAAGCGTGACAAGGCAGGTTGGAAAGTCGCTTATCGCCAGGAACAGTGGCGCGGTGCCAAGCCCGATTATGACGTGCTTGATGCCGCTACCGGCGAAGTGCTGTTTGAAGCCGGCAAGAAAGTGTCGCCGCGGCTGGCCCGCAAGGCTGCCAATGACGGTGTCGAGGCGCTGTTGATTCCGGCCGAGGAAATTCTTGGCCGCTTTGCCGCTGAAGACATGATCAATGAGCAAACCGGCGAAATCTATATTGAAGCCGGCGACGAGATCGGCAAGGACCATCTTGAAGCTCTGGATGCCGCCGGTTTCAGCGCCGTCAATGTGCTGGACATCGATCATATCAATGTCGGCGCCTATATCCGCAATACCTTGGCGGGCGACAAGGTTGAGGGCCGCGATCAGGCGCTGGCGGAGATTTACCGGGTGATGCGGCCGGGCGAGCCGCCGACCCGCGAAACCGCCGATGCGTTGTTCGAGGGCCTGTTTTTCGATCCAGAGCGCTATGACCTCTCGGCGGTCGGCCGGGTGAAGATGAATATGCGCCTGGGCCTCGACGCCGATGATACGGTGCGGGTGCTGCGCAAGGACGACATTCTCGCGGTGGTCAAGACACTGGTCGATTTGAAGGATGGCCGTGGCGAGATCGACGATATCGACCATTTGGGCAACCGCCGGGTGCGGTCGGTCGGCGAGTTGATGGAAAATCAATATCGCGTTGGCCTGTTGCGCATGGAGCGGGCGATCCGCGAGCGTATGTCGTCGGTGCAGATCGACACGGTGATGCCGCATGATTTGATCAACGCCAAGCCAGCGGCGGCGGCGGTGCGCGAATTTTTCGGCTCCTCGCAATTGTCGCAGTTCATGGATCAGACCAACCCGTTGTCGGAAATCACCCACAAGCGGCGGCTTTCGGCCTTGGGTCCGGGCGGCTTGACGCGGGAGCGCGCCGGCTTCGAGGTGCGCGACGTTCATCCCACCCATTATGGCCGCATCTGTCCGATTGAAACGCCGGAAGGGCCCAATATCGGCCTGATCAATTCATTGGCGACCTTCGCGCGCGTCAATAAATATGGCTTCATCGAGACCCCCTATCGTCGCGTCGTCGACAATAAGGTGACCGGCGAAGTGGTCTATCTGTCGGCGATGGAAGAGGCCCGCCACACCATTGCCCAGGCCAATGCCGAATTGGACGCGGAAGGCGGCTTCATCAGCGACCTGGTGTCGTGCCGCACCGGTGGTGAATTCCATTTGGCGCCACGCGATCAGATCACCTTGATGGACGTCAGCCCCAAGCAGCTGGTTTCGGTCGCGGCATCGCTGATTCCATTCCTGGAAAACGACGATGCCAACCGCGCCTTGATGGGCTCGAACATGCAGCGCCAAGCGGTGCCGTTGGTGCGGGCGGAAGCGCCGTTTGTCGGCACCGGCATGGAAGACGTGGTGGCGCGCGACTCAGGTGCCGCGATCAGCGCGCGTCGTGCGGGCGTGATCGACCAGGTGGACGCCACCCGCATCGTCATCCGGGTGACTGAAGCGCTGGATCCTGGCGCTTCCGGCGTCGACATTTATCGTTTGCAAAAGTTCCAACGCTCCAACCAGAACACCTGCATCAACCAGCGGCCGCTGGTGAAGGTGGGCGATCAGGTGCAGCGCGGTGACATCATTGCCGACGGTCCGTCGACCGAGCTGGGTGAACTGGCGCTGGGCCGCAATGCCTTGGTCGCCTTCATGCCCTGGAACGGCTATAATTTCGAGGACTCCATCCTGATCTCGGAACGTCTGGTGAAGGAAGACGTTTTCACCTCGATTCACATCGAGGAATTCGAGGTGATGGCGCGCGACACCAAATTGGGACCGGAAGAAATCACCCGCGACATCCCCAATGTGTCGGAAGAGGCGCTGCGCAACCTCGATGAAGCCGGCATTGTCTATATCGGTGCCGAAGTTGGCCCAGGCGACATTTTGTGCGGCAAGATCACGCCGAAGGGCGAAAGCCCGATGACACCCGAAGAAAAACTGCTGCGGGCGATTTTCGGCGAAAAAGCGTCGGACGTGCGCGACACGTCGCTGCGGCTGCCGCCGGGCGTGCAAGGCACGGTGGTGGAAGTGAGGGTGTTTTCGCGTCATGGCGTTGAAAAGGATCAACGTGCGCTGGCCATTGAGCGGCAGGAAATTGAGCAAATTCACAAGGACCGCGAGGACGAGCGGGCGATTTTGCGCCGCAATATCTTCTCGCGCTTGCAGGATATGTTGATCGGTCAAACCGTCGCGGCGGGTCCGAAGGGCCTGAAAAAAGGCGCGATCGTCACCGCAGAGGCTTTGGCCGAGATCGAGGAAAAAGACTGGTGGAAGATCGCCGTCGGCGATGACGCGGTGATGGCGTCGGTCGAGGGCCTGAAGGCGCAGTTCGACGAATCGACCAAGCAACTAGTCCGCAAGGCCGAAATCAAGATCGAGAAGTTGCAGCGTGGCGATGAACTGCCGCCAGGCGTGATGAAGATGGTCAAGGTGTTCGTGGCGGTGAAGCGCAAGCTGCAGCCGGGCGACAAAATGGCCGGCCGTCACGGCAACAAGGGTGTGATTTCGCGAATCCTGCCGGCCGAGGATATGCCGTTCCTGGAAGATGGCACACCAGTCGATGTCGTGCTCAATCCGCTGGGCGTGCCCAGCCGCATGAATGTGGGGCAGATTTTTGAAACCCATCTCGGCTGGGCGGCGCGTGGCCTGGGGCATCAGATCCGTGAATTGCTGAGCGGATTTTATCAGCGCGGCAAAGACCTGCAGCCGCTGAAAGACCGGCTCAGCGGCATTTACGGCGATCAGTTCAAAAAGGAAGTCGCGACATTGAACGACGATGAACTGGTCGAGTTGGCGGAGAACCTGTCGCCTGGTGTGCCGATGGCGACCCCGGTGTTCGACGGCGCCCGCGAAAGCGATGTCACGCATTTGTTGGCGGAAGCCGGGTTGGATGCGTCGGGCCAGGTCGAGCTGTATGACGGCCGGACCGGCGAGAAGTTCGACCGCAAGGTGACTGTGGGCTATATCTATATGCTGAAGCTGCACCATCTGGTCGACGACAAGATCCATGCCCGTTCGATTGGCCCCTACAGCCTGGTCACCCAGCAGCCGCTGGGCGGCAAGGCCCAATTCGGCGGCCAGCGCTTCGGCGAAATGGAGGTTTGGGCATTGCAGGCTTATGGCGCCGCCTACACCTTGCAGGAAATGCTGACGGTCAAGTCCGACGACACGGCAGGCCGGCAGAAGGTTTATGAAGCCATCGTCAAGGGCGAGGACGATTTTGAAGCCGGCATTCCCGAAAGCTTCAATGTTCTGGTCAAGGAAATGCGCTCTCTGGGCCTGAATGTCGAGTTGCTGACGACCGGTGAGAGCGGTTGACGAAACCACAGCCCCGGCGGGTGCGCGGCGCGCGCCGGGGATGCCGATAAGGCCAATGACGACAGCTTTTAGACTCCTTGAAGGAGATCGATGGTCATGAACCAGTTGATGAACATCTTCAATCCGGCGCAGAAGCCGGAAACTTTCGACCAGATCAAGATTTCAATCGCGTCGCCGGAGCGTATCCGCTCCTGGTCATTCGGTGAAATCAAGAAGCCGGAAACGATCAATTATCGGACCTTCAAGCCGGAGCGCGACGGTTTGTTCTGCGCCCGCATCTTTGGTCCGATCAAGGACTATGAATGCTTGTGCGGCAAGTACAAGCGGATGAAATACAAGGGCATCGTCTGCGAAAAATGCGGCGTGGAAGTGACTTTGGCGCGGGTGCGGCGCGAACGCATGGGCCATATCGAACTGGCGGCGCCGGTGGCGCATATCTGGTTCCTGAAGTCGCTGCCCAGCCGTATCGGCCTGTTGTTGGACATGACCCTGAAGGATCTGGAACGGGTTCTGTATTTCGAATCCTATGTCGTGATCGAGCCGGGCCTGACGCCGCTGAAGCAATTCCAATTGCTCTCAGAAGACGATTTTCTGCGCGCCCAGGACGAATATGGCGAGGATGCCTTCACCGCCGGTATCGGCGCTGAGGCGATCCGCAAGCTGTTGGAAGATCTCGACCTAGAAGGCGAGCGTGAAAAACTGCTGGTCGAACTGGCGGAAACTAAATCGGAATTGAAGCCGAAAAAGATCGTCAAACGGCTGAAGGTGGTTGAGGCTTTCTTGGCCTCCGGCAACCGCCCGGAATGGATGATCCTGACCGTGGTGCCGGTGATCCCGCCGGACCTGCGGCCGCTGGTGCCGCTGGATGGTGGCCGTTTCGCGACCTCCGATCTCAATGATCTGTACCGCCGCGTCATCAACCGCAACAATCGTCTCAAGCGGCTGATCGAATTGCGCGCGCCCGACATCATCGTCCGCAATGAAAAGCGGATGCTGCAGGAATCGGTTGACGCGCTGTTCGACAATGGCCGCCGTGGCCGCACCATTACCGGCGCCAATAAGCGGCCGCTGAAGTCGCTGTCGGACATGTTGAAGGGCAAGCAAGGCCGGTTCCGGCAAAATCTGTTGGGTAAGCGGGTCGACTATTCGGGCCGCTCGGTCATCGTCACTGGACCTGAGCTGAAATTGCATCAATGCGGTCTGCCCAAGCTGATGGCGCTGGAGTTGTTCAAGCCGTTCATCTATTCGCGGCTGGAGAAGCGCGGCATCACCACCACCTTGAAGCAGGCCAAGAAATGGGTGGAAAAGGAACGCCGCGAGGTTTGGGACATTCTGGATGAAGTAATCCGCGAACATCCGGTGTTGCTGAATCGGGCGCCGACCTTGCACCGGCTGGGCATTCAGGCGTTTGAACCAGTGTTGATCGAAGGCAAGGCGATTCAGCTTCATCCGCTGGTCTGCGCCGCCTTCAACGCCGATTTCGACGGTGACCAAATGGCGGTGCATGTGCCCTTGTCGCTGGAAGCGCAGCTTGAGGCGCGGGTGTTGATGATGTCGACCAACAACATCCTGTCCCCCGCCAATGGCAAGCCGATCATCGTGCCCAGCCAAGACATTGTTCTGGGCTTGTATTACATCACCATGGAGCGCGCCGGCCAGCCGGGCGAAGGCATGGTGTTTGGCAGCATCGAGGAATTGCAGCAGGCTTTGGCCGCCGGTGCGGTCACCTTGCATTCCAAGGTCACCTGCCGGGTTGACAGTGTCGACAGCGAAGGCAAGCCGATCGTGCGGCGCCTGGAAACCACGCCGGGGCGCATGAATTTGGCCAATATTTTGCCCAAGCATCGCAATGTGCCCTTGGAACTGGTCAACCGCCTGTTGACCAAAAAGGAAATCTCCGAGGTGCTCGACACCGTCTACCGCCATTGCGGGCAGAAGGAGACGGTGCTGTTTGCCGATGCGGTGATGGCGCTTGGTTTTAGCCAAGCCTGCCGGGCCGGCATTTCCTTCGGCAAGGACGATATGGTGGTGCCGGACGAGAAGGAAATTCTGGTCGATGAAACGCGTTCGCTGGTCAAGGAATATGAGCAGCAATATCAAGACGGCTTCATCACCCAGGGCGAGAAATATAACAAGGTCGTCGATGCCTGGTCGCAATGCGGCGACCGCGTCGCCGACGCGATGATGAAGCGTATCTCCTCGACCGAGGTGGATCGCGAGACCGGCCGCGAGGGCGAAATCAACTCGGTCTATATGATGGCCCATTCCGGCGCCCGCGGCAGCCAAGCGCAGATGAAGCAGCTGGCCGGGATGCGCGGCTTGATGGCCAAGCCTTCGGGCGAGATCATCGAGACGCCGATCATTTCCAACTTCAAGGAAGGCCTGACCGTGCTGGAGTATTTCAACTCCACCCATGGTGCTCGCAAGGGTTTGGCCGATACCGCGCTGAAGACCGCCAACTCCGGCTATTTGACCCGGCGGTTGGTCGATGTCAGCCAGGACTGCGTGATCATCGAGGCCGATTGCGGCACCGAGCGCGGACTGGACGTGTCCGAAATCTCGGAAGGCGGCACCCTGGTTGTTGGGTTGGCGGAACGCTTGCTGGGCCGCAGCGCCGCGGTCGATATCAAGGACCCGATCAGCAGCGATGTCATTGTTCCGGCGGGTGAATTAATCAATGAAAAGGAAGCCGAGGCGATTGAGCAAGCCGGCATCACAACGGTCAAGATCCGCTCAGTGCTGACCTGCGAAAGTAAGAACGGCACATGCGCGGCCTGCTATGGCCGTGACCTGGCGCGCGGCACGCCGGTCAATATGGGCGAGGCGGTTGGCGTGATCGCGGCACAGTCGATCGGCGAACCGGGTACCCAGCTGACCATGCGCACCTTCCACATCGGTGGCACCGCGCAGGTTTCGGAACAGTCGACCATCGAAGCAAATTCCGACGCCACAGTGCAGTTCCGCAACATGAACGTGGTCAAGGACTCGAAAGACCGGATCGTGGTGATGAGCCGCAATTCAGAAGTGGTGCTGGTCGATGACGAAGGCCGTGAACGCGCGGTCTACCGCGTGCCTTATGGCGCCCGCTTGAGCCATGAGCAGGGCACCAAGGTGGCGCGCGGCGACCGGTTGGCGGAATGGGATCCCTATACCATCCCGATCATTACCGAAAAATCGGGTGTCGCGCGTTATGTCGATCTGGTCGAGGGCACCTCGTTGGCGGAAACCATCGACGAGGCCACCGGCATCACCTCGAAAGTGGTGACCGATTGGCGCGCCCAGCCCAAGGGGTCCGACCTCAGGCCGCGCATCACCTTGCGCGACGACGGTGACAATGTCGTGCAATTGGCCAATGGCACCGAGGCGCGTTATTACCTGTCCGTCGACGCGATTTTGTCGGTCAATGACGGTGATCGCGTTTCCGCTGGTGACGTGATTGCCCGGATCCCGCGCGAAGCCGCCAAGACCCGCGACATCACCGGTGGTCTGCCACGGGTGGCGGAGCTGTTTGAAGCGCGCAAGCCCAAGGATAACGCGGTCATCGCCGATGTCGACGGCACCATCGAATTCGGCAAGGATTACAAGAACAAACGCCGGATCATTCTGCGGCCCAAGGACGAGGAGCTGGAGCCGTTCGAATATCTGATCCCGAAGGGCAAGCATATCGGCGTCCAAGAAGGCGATTTCGTTCAAAAAGGCGATTATCTGCTGGACGGCAATCCCAGCCCGCATGACATTTTGTCGGTGATGGGGATCGAGGCGCTGGCCGAATATCTGGTCAGGGAGATCCAAGAGGTCTACCGCTTGCAAGGCGTGAAGATCAACGACAAGCATATTGAAGTGATCGTGCGTCAGATGCTGCAAAAGATCGAGATCACCCATTCCGGCGACTCTACGATGCTGATCGGAGAACATGTCGATCGCGAGGAATTCGCGGAGGAAAACGCCGCCCTCGAAGCTACCGGCAAGGAACCTGCCAAGGGCGACCCGGTGTTGTTGGGTATCACCAAGGCGTCGTTGCAGACCCGGTCGTTTATTTCCGCGGCATCGTTCCAGGAAACCACCCGGGTGCTGACCGAAGCGGCAGTCAACGGCAAGGTCGACCGTTTGTCGGGGCTGAAGGAAAATGTCATCGTCGGCCGACTGATTCCCGCGGGCACGGGTGCGGCAATGAGCCGCTTGCGTGTTGAGGCACAACGCCGGGATGCAGTTATTCGCGCAGCCCAACCCTCGGTTGAGGGTGATGGCGAGGGCGAGCCGGCGGGCGGTGTTCCGGAGCATTCGACACATTAATCAATGCCCGTTTAGGGCGCTTGAACCGTGTAAAAAGCCCGGCCCCTTGCAAGGGGCCGGGCTTTTGCTGTGTTGGTGGCGGCATGGGCCAGTTAAAGACAGGCGGCAAGCGACTTTTTGTTTGACGATCCCGGGGGCTGGCACTATAAACCGCCCCACGCTCGCGGCCAGGCGGTAAACCACACGGTTTAGACGCTGGCTGGCACGAGCCCCGTAGACGATTTGAATTGGGATCATAAACCTGGGCAGTGGGCCAGGGGCTCACCGGGTCAGGCGGCGTTTATTGCCGCGGACCCGGAGACTGGCCTGCTTGGGGTTAGAACGGAAAACCGAATCGATGCCGACGATTAACCAATTGGTGCGCAAGCCCAGACAACGGCAGCTCGCGCGGAACAAAGTGCCGGCGCTGGATGCTTGCCCGCAAAAGCGCGGCGTGTGCACGCGCGTTTACACCACGACGCCAAAAAAGCCGAACTCGGCGCTGCGCAAAGTTGCGCGCGTGCGGCTGACCAACGGTATCGAGGTCACCAGCTATATCCCCGGCGAGGGCCATAATCTGCAAGAGCACTCCGTGGTGCTGATCCGTGGCGGTCGCGTCAAGGATTTGCCGGGCGTGCGTTATCACATCCTGCGCGGCGTCTTGGATACCCAAGGGGTGAAGGACCGCAAGCAGGGCCGTTCCAAATACGGCGCCAAGCGGCCGAAATAATCAGGCGTCTGGAGAAAAAACATGTCCCGTCGTCATGCTGCCGAAGTGCGCGAGGTGTTGCCGGATCCGAAGTTCGGCGACATCGTTTTGACCAAATTCATGAACAGCCTGATGTATCAAGGCAAGAAGTCGGTCGCGGAACGGATTGTCTATGGCGCCTTCGAAGCCATTGAAGGCAAGCTGAAGCGCGAGCCCTTGTCCGTGTTTCACGAGGCGCTGGATAATGTGAAGCCGACGATCGAGGTGCGTTCGCGCCGGGTTGGTGGCGCCACCTATCAGGTGCCGGTCGAGGTGCGTCCTGACCGTGCGCAGGCGCTGGCCATCCGCTGGCTGATCGGCACCGCGCGCGGCCGCTCGGAAAAAACCATGGCGGCGCGCCTTGCCAATGAATTGATTGATGCCGCCAACAATCGCGGCGCTGCCGTCAAGAAGCGGGAAGACACCCATCGGATGGCAGAAGCCAACCGCGCCTTCTCGCATTACCGCTGGTAATCGCGCTCTTAAGTCTGAGGAATCTGAACCATGGCCCGCACAACGCCGCTTAATCGTTACCGCAATATCGGTATCATGGCGCATATCGACGCCGGCAAGACCACCACGACCGAGCGGATTCTGTATTATACGGGCCGCAGCCACAAGATCGGCGAGGTGCATGACGGCGCCGCGACCATGGATTGGATGGAACAAGAGCAAGAGCGCGGCATCACCATCACTTCGGCCGCCACCACCTGTTTCTGGAACGAGCATCGCATCAACATCATCGATACCCCAGGCCATGTCGACTTCACCATCGAGGTCGAACGTTCGTTGCGGGTGCTGGATGGCGCGGTCGCCGTGTTCGACGCGGTGGCGGGCGTTGAGCCGCAATCCGAAACTGTTTGGCGGCAGGCCGACAAATACGAAGTGCCGCGGATGTGCTTCGTCAACAAGATGGACCGCACCGGCGCTAATTTTGAGCGCTGTGTCGACATGATCGTCAAGCGCCTTGGCGCCAAGCCGCTGGTACTGCAATTGCCGATCGGCGCTGAGTCCGATTTCAAGGGTGTCATCGATCTGGTGAAGATGCAGGCGATCGTTTGGAAAGATGAAAGCCTGGGTGCTGAATTTGAATATCAGCCGATCCCAGACGATTTGAAAGACGCCGCCGAAGCCGCGCATCTGGAAATGATCGAAACCGTGGTCGAGCAAGACGAAGCCGCCATGGAAGCCTATCTGGAAGGCAATGAGCCGGACGAGGCGACGATTAAGAAGCTGGTGCGCAAGGGCGCCTGTGGCTTGGACTTCGTGCCGGTGTTGTGCGGCTCCGCGTTCAAGAACAAGGGCGTGCAGCCGATGCTGGACGCGGTGGTCGACTATCTGCCGTCGCCGGTCGACGTGCCGCCGGTCGAAGGCGTCGACGTCAACGATCCGGAAAAGAAAATTCAACGCAAATCCGACGACGACGAGCCGTTCTCGGCGCTGGCGTTCAAGATCATGACCGATCCTTTCGTCGGTTCCTTGACTTTCGCGCGGATTTATTCGGGCATTTTGCAGTCCAGCGATCAGGTGCAGAATACCGTCAAGGGCAAGAAGGAAAAGATCGGCCGCATGCTGTTGATGCATGCCAATTCGCGCGAGGATATCAAGGAAGCGCGCGCGGGCGACATTGTCGCGCTGTGCGGGCTGAAGGAAACCACCACGGGTGACACGCTGTGCGCGATCAACAAGCAGGTGATCCTGGAGCGCATGGAATTCCCAGATCCGGTGATCGAGGTGGCGGTCGAGCCGAAGACCAAGGCAGACCAAGAAAAGATGGGCGTTGCCTTGAATCGCTTGGCGCAGGAAGACCCGTCCTTCCGGGTGACGACCGATCATGAAAGCGGCCAAACCATCATCAAGGGCATGGGCGAGTTGCATCTGGAAATTCTCGTCGACCGAATGAAGCGGGAATTCAAGGTCGAGGCCAATGTCGGTGCGCCGCAGGTGGCGTATCGTGAGTCGCTCGCCAAGTCGGTCGAGGTCGACTACACGCACAAAAAGCAGTCCGGCGGTTCCGGCCAGTTCGGTAAGGTCAAGGTGGTTGTCACCCCGGGCGAGCGTGGGTCCGGCATCCTGTTCCATGACGAAATCAAGGGCGGCAATATTCCGCGTGAATATATCCCGTCGGTCGAGAAGGGCATGCGCGAGACCGCTCAGATGGGTTCGCTGATCGGGTTCCCAATCATCGATTTCGAGATCCGGCTGATCGACGGTGCTTATCACGATGTCGACTCCTCGGCTTTGGCGTTTGAAATCACCGGCCGCGGTGCGATGCGCGAAGTCGCTCAGAAGTCCGGCATCAAATTGCTGGAGCCGGTCATGAAGGTTGAGGTGGTGACGCCGGAAGATTTCATGGGCGACGTCATCGGCGACCTCAATTCACGCCGTGGGCAGATCCAAGGCACCGACAGTCGCGGCAATGCCCAGGCTATCGAGGCGCTGGTGCCGCTGGCCAATATGTTTGGTTATGTCAATCAATTGCGGTCGATGACCCAAGGCCGCGCGCAATACACCATGCAGTTCAGCCATTATGACGAGGTGCCGTCGAATGTCGCGGCCGAAGTCAAGGCCAAGCTGGCTGGTTAATCGAGTTCTAGGCAACAAGTCCCAAGCAAAGAGGGAAAATTCCAATGGCGAAGGCGAAATTTGAGCGGACGAAGCCGCATTGCAACATTGGTACGATTG
>CAZPXQ010000013.1:0-12385 GCA_964590595.1 uncultured Sphingomonadales bacterium
GTCATTATATCGAGAATTTTCCCGGGGGACAAGATGGGTTGGTGGGACGCTTACTATCTGTATGGCACAATATAGGCAGGAGGTGAGGATTATGAAAAGAATTTTTCTCTTGTCTTTAATTTTTCTCTCAGGGTGCGCTTCCATCACGCCCTATCTTAACCAGCCACAGGAGCTTCATGAGGGCGAGGCGGTAATCCTTTCCCGCCTGCTTGAATCTGCAGCTCCTCTTGAGAATTTCGAGGCCGTGAGAGAGATTGCGTTCAGGAACAATCCTGACATGAATGTTCTTGCACTCGAGATAATTTCTTATCACAAGGGGCTCGGCCTGCTTCGGAATTTCCCCCTGTCCTCCGGCTCAAAAATATACTTCGGTGATTATGCAGGTTCGGCGATGAGTGTCTGCACTTATGTTTCAGACCTGATCAGGAAGATAAATCCCGAGAGCGACCCGAACATGAAAGTGATGATTGCGAGATTCGAGAGGCTGAGGCTTGAGATTTCCCAGGGGATATCGGATGAGCTTTCTCTTCTCGAAGACCTGAACGAAGAGGTCAGGGTGCTCAAGTCCCTGCATAAGGACAGGTCAATCGAGGAAAAGATAAACAGGTTCTTTGAAAAGAAAGGCTTCAGCATAGCTTCGGATGGTGAGAAGCAGGAAGAAAAAAACGAGGAGCTTCTCAAAAAGAAGATTGCCGAAAGGGAAAAAATAGTCCGCAGTATTTACGAGCTTTGCGGACTCGTCAAGATTTCGGGAGGTAATCAAAAATGATAATAGACAGGCTATTACAGATTACAGGAAGGATTAAGACTGTCAAAGAGCTTTACCGTCTCGTGAACAAAGGCATCAATACGATTATCGAGGGTGCGAAGACTGTCGGCAAGACCTTTGTCCTCGAGAGGGTATTCAAGGCATTCTGCAATTCCGAGCGTGTAAACAGGAAACTTCTTTACGTCAGGGCGCATGGGACAAGGCGTGATTATGAACAGATTATGTTCGTAATGTCCGAGAAATATGGCGACATCCATGACGAAGACTGCAAAGAGCAGACCTTCAATGAATTCCGCAAAGGAAACCAGCAGCAGATTGAGAGACGCATCATCACAGGTATTAAGAATTCAGATTTGCCTTATGTAATCTTCATCGAGGAGATGAAGAAACTCCCTGACTCAATGCGTATTTTCATTAAAGAGCTTCTTAAGACAGGCAAGGTTTCAATCGTGGCAGAGCCGAAGGATATGTCCGATTCAAAGACAAGACAATTTTATCAGGGCTTTGACAGGTTTGAAGTGAGGCCGATGAATGACGAGAAGATGGGGATTCTCTTTGATGATTTGGTCAAAAGTCATTCGGTCAGAATTAAGCCCGAGGATTACGAGGAGATCAAAAGCAAGCTTCTGATTGAGACAGCGGGCAACCCCGGCAGGATGAAGGCAATAATTGAAAGATGCACCAAGGAAAAGGAAGTCAATAAAGAAGACATTCTCGAGAAATACGCATCGTCTCACCGCAGGGAATATCCGATAGGCATGAGCATCATGCTCTGTGTGGTTTTCTTCATGGCTTACAGGTATTTCATGCGGGGGCTCGGCACGGTTACGGACATGGTTTGCGGAGGAATTATCTTCGCCCTGGGGATTCTTCTTTACAGAATCAGCAATAAATTCAAATAAGAGGAAAAAATATGACCACACCTACTCATATCGCAGGAGCTACGGCAGGCATGCTTCTCATAGCAGTCGCCTTCAGGTGCCTGAACGTATCATGGGCGACAATTCTTTTCACGATGTTTGCGGGACTGCTTCCCGACATAGATAACGTAAAATCTATAATCGGGTGGCTGTTTCACAGGCTTGTTTCCATTCTGTCTTTCGGCAAAGTGAATTTCTCGAAGCTTGTTCAGCACAGGGGATTCTTTCATTCACTGCCTTTTGTGGCCCTGCTCTCATTCATCCTTTACTTCATAAGGGCTGACTTGATTCCGTATCTCCTGATTGGAATGCTCTCTCACATTGTCCTTGATTCATTCCAGAAGAGGGGCGTCAAGCTTCTTGGTTTCGGCAATGCCTGGGGAAGGTTCTCCCTGAACTGGAACATGCTCTTGAGGTCTTCGGGAGAATATTCAGTCCTTGCGTCCTGCATCATGATTATTCTTGTTTCATCGGCGGTAATCTCGAAAGGCGGGACTAATCACATCATCAGAAAAGCGTTAGGCACGCTCAAGGCCACTGTTGAGGATATCAATGACCTGAAGAATTATGAGTGCTTCCTTGTCGTGAATGATAGCGGTGTCCAGAGAGAGTATCTTATAATCGGCTCTTTCGGTAAGGACTCAGTCATTGTCCTTGACGGGAATTCTCCTCTGTCATTCGGCTACCGCCATAACTGCCAACTGAAAGCGGATAACAAATCTTACGTCAGGAAAGGCAGGAATATGAAGACTATTGAATACAAGTTTATCCTGAAGGATAAGTCCCTAAGGCATCTTTACAACAAGATTGACAGCTCGTATTTCTATTATTTTTCCGGCAGTGCTCTTCTCAAAGATTCAAAGGAAATCCCGTTTTTTTATAACAGGTATAACACTGTTTCTGCTTCCGGAAAGAGGCTGAATTTTGAATTTGCGAGGCTTGAGGATTTGAAGGTCTATGGGATTGAGGACTCTGAAATACTGCTCGGCGATTTTGTAATAACTTACAGAATCGCCGAAGGCCAGAATCCTCCTCCGCTTTCGGCAAAGATTACCGAAGCGGTTTCCGCCGATGTTGAAGCTGTCGAGAAAAGGATTTCGGAATTGAAAGGAATCATAAACAGTCCTGACCTGAAGCGGGAAGTCGAAAACATATTCAATGTCGATTCAGAGGAAGCGGAAATCTACCTGCGGGTTTTCAGGAAGAAAGCTGAAGAGCTGTTGAAGGAAGAAGAAGCAGGTCTCCTGAGGATTCGCTCAATAAAAAAGGATACGCCATGAAAATTCTAAAAGAATACGAAAGGCACATGAAGATTTGCAGGAAAAGTCCTGCAACCATACGGCAGTATGTCAATGACGTGAGGCTTTTCTGCAATGCTTTCGGTGCGGACATCTTTAAGCTTTCAGGAAAAGACGTTGATGGATTCATGGAATGGCTCATTGACAGGAAGTGCCAGAACGTAACTATTGCGAGAAAGATAGCTTCGCTCAAGAGCTTCTTCGCTTTTCTTATTGCCAAAGGCATCGTGAAGGATAATCCTTTTCTCAATGCTCCGAAATTGAGGATTCCCCGGAAAGACCAGAGGGTTCTCACGGGAGCGGAAGTTGAGAGAATATTTGAAACGCTTGGGGATTATCCTCCCAACCTTGAGGGCAGGGAAACTGAGTGCATCCTGAACATCATGTATTTTTTGGGGCTGAGGGTCTTTGAGGTTGCGAGCCTTGATGTGGCAAGCATTTCTTCTCCTCCTGAGAGTTCCCTGAGCTTTCTTGGGAAAGGCGGGAAACAGAGAATCCTTCCGCTCGTGAGCGATAAGCTTATCTGCTCTCTTGATGAGTGGATGGAATTCAGGAAAAAGTTTCCGGGAATTGAGGCCCTTTTCATCAGCCGTAACATCAGCAGGATTTCAGTGCGGACAATCCAGAGGTGGATAAAAAGGCTTGGGATAAATTCTGGGTTGGGAAACTGCTTGACCCCCCATGTGTTGAGGAGAACCTTCGCCACTCGGCTTCTGGAACTGGGAGCTGATATTTTTTCGGTTGCGGATTTGCTCGGTCACGAGAGCATCACGACCACAAGAAGATATGCAAAGGTAACAGACAGAAAGCGAAAGGATACGCTTCTTTTACTATGATAATACCTATATTAGTTGCACATTCAATTATGATTAATTTTTCCGGTCAGAATCCGTGTTTCTGCGGTTTTCTGGCTGGTTGTGTCAGAAAAGTAATTCTTTCACGACAGGAGTCTGGCCGTTTCCTTAACTCGCTCTTAACAGCCAGAAAACCGTATTATTTGGCGGTCAGATTTATGTCCTTAACCTGGGAGGTGTCCTGATGATAAAAAAATTATTCAACCGCATCAGGGATTCCTTCGGAAAAATTAATGAGGATTCCCTTGATGAAAATGCAGTCCTTGATGAATCCCCTCATGTCTCAGATGAGGGCGAAAAGAAGGTCTGCGTTCTTGAGTTCTACGCTTTCATGCGTAAGCTGTATGAGAAGATTCTTGGCAGGCTGGGGTTCTCGTATTTCATAACAGGGAGCGAAGAAGAATTTTTATCATCCCTTGAATGCTGTTCTGTTGCCGTTGTTGATGACAACCAGCCTGACATCAGGGGCTTTCTTCTGGCCTCTAAACTGAAGGCTGAACGCCCGGAGCTTCCTGTTGTTGTCTGCACTGCTAACGCTTCGCTTGAGGCTTATGAGGAGTTCAAGGTCTCTAAGGCTGATGCTCTGCTGTTCAAGCCTGTTTCTGAAAGCGAGCTTGCCGACTGCATTAATAGGGTTCTTGTCAAGTCCTCTGCAGAGCCTGTTGTTGAAGAAAAAGTAATTCCGAAAAAGCGTGGCAGGAAACCTTTTACTTTTCTTGATATCGCTGAAAAGCATGTCAGGGAGTTTTCCCAGAGCGGGCTTTCAAAGGCAGAGTTTGCGAGGAAGAACAAGCTGAGCATCTCTTCATTGAAGAACGAGTTCAGGATTATTGCACTGCCTGAAAGCGTGAAGAAACTTGTAGGCGAAAACATCGACTGCTTCAAGAAGTCCTTTTTTGAGCACATCACCAAGCTCAAGGATGAACAGAGCATCCTTGATTTATGCTCTGAAATTATCGAACGTGGCAGCAAGGGGTCTTATTATGATCTCTCTGCCCTGAAGCAGAGAGTCAATGAGTATCTTTCATTGGAGAAAAAAGATGAGGTTTGAAGAGCGAATAAAAGTCAGCAATGATTTTGTCCTTGAGGTTGCGAGGAAGGCTTTTCCTTCCTGTAGCCTGAAGAGCGTCTGCCCTTCGTCTCTTGGCAAAGTCTCGAGCGTTTTCAGGGTTGATATTTCTTCCCCTGATAAGAACATGTGCCTGAGGGTCTCACACAACGGAGAGGTCGGGAAGGAATCTGTCGCTTACGGCCTGCTTGAAGGGATTGTTCCTGTCCCTCCGATAATAATTTCAGGCGAGAAGTTTCTCCTGTCGGGCTGGCTTCCCGGCATGACTCTGGAAGACGCTTTAAAGACTGTTGATTCCGATGACAGGAGGCTTCTTGCTTTCTCTGCCGGCGAAGTCCTTGCCCGCATACATTCGGTCGCTCTTGAGTCCTTCGGTTTTATCTTTGACGGGGATGTTGCGTTTCCTTCGGCGAGGTCTTTTATTCTGACGAAGCTTGATTCGCTTCTTTCTTCTTCTCTTGTCAGGGAAGCTTTCGGACTAATTACCCTTGAGGAGATTAAGAAATTCTGTTCCCAGTATATTGTTATGTTTGAAGGGAAACCTTGTCTGCTTGTCGGGGACTACAAGGCAAACAACATCAACGTAATCAATGATCCTTCCTGGAGGATTAACGGCGTCTATGATTTCGGGGATGCCTTTGCAGGACTCAACGAGTGGGATTTCTCCAAGTTCTTCAGGCATGTTGCGGATGTTTACCCTGACATGAAACGGCCTTTCCTTAGCGGGTATAAGAAATGCGGGACTATAAAAAACGGCTTTGAGAAAAGGGTGAGAATCTTCGATGTTTTCCTGATACTCCTCACTGTCGAGAAGATGATGAGGGCTCCCGTCTCTGACGAGGAAAAGATTGAGGAGCTTCGCAAATACGTTGATGTCCTGAAGGAGAACATCTTTATCGTAAATTCACTATAAGAGGTGATTAATTTGAGAAAGAAAAAGCCTGACATGAAGTTCAGAGGTAAGTGCGGAAAGTATGATTTTGAGCTTTCCGTCACCTTTGCGCCGTTTCCTTCCTCAAAGGAAAGGGACAGGGCTTATCGTGTGTGGGCTGAGACATTCGCTGAAAGCTGTAAGAAAGGGAGAAAAGTTTAAATATTGTTTTTGCCTAAAAGAGAGGTTGGGGTGTTTGGCAATGTCTTTTATGATTTATGTTAAAAATTCGTTTGCTCTTGGTGATAAAGCTTATAGAGCTCTAGATGAATTAGTGAAGGATAAGAAATCAACTAATTACGGGTTGATGGTTGTTGCGTTTTATGGGTTCATAAGTGGTTTTATGTCTGCTTCTTCTTTATCAGATGCGTTGCTTGGCGTAGTAATTTGGACTGTTTTTTCTCCAATAATATTATCCATTTTTTTAGCGTTAATGCATTTAGTTGCTCGATTTGTTTTTGGTTCAAAGACTAACTATGTTCAAATATTCAGGGCCGCTTGCACTTCTTATGTGATTATTATTTGTTGGATGTTAATTTTATTTATTGTGTCATTTTTACCAGAAGAAATTGGATTAGGTTTGAGTGGGATTGGTTTCCTTTTAGGAGTCGGTTTTATCGCTTGGGCCTTTTGGCGGTTTGCGTGTGTTACAAACTATTTGTATAAGATTCCTATGTGGAAATATATTTTGTGTCTTGCAACTCCAATGGCGGTATTTATTTTTGCTTTTTTTGCGTTGTTAAGTTAGGCTGTTCGTTGAAGCGAAAAATATTTATAGATGTTTTTAATTGTTACTTTTATGATTCCTGAGAATGTTGGATATATGTTTTATTCTGTTGTTACTGGTGTAGTTGCTGGGTTGGTACTTAGGTTAGCACAGATTATTAGCAAAAAAGTGAATAAGGAAGAGTATTGGTGGGTTGAAATGTTAATCGCAATCGGAATTCTTGTAGGCTTGGCGTATTATTTGACTCATACATTTCGTTAGAATAAAACTTTTATTTGAATATTACTGATGACAAATTTGCTTATTTCGGCGTATTAAGTCCTGATAGATTTGTGTCAGGCTAAATTTACATTATATATCAGGATAATTCCCTATCCATTCCCAGAAGTGTTTTTTATGCTCTTCGCACATTTCCTTCCTTAGCTCTTTCAGTGGTTTGTCCGACTCCTCTATTTTGATTAAGCAGTTGCAGGTTTTCATGGTAAAATGTATTAAATCTTGCGTGTTTATATATATTCATATCAACCGATTGAAATATTTTCGATTTCAGGAGAAATATTAAATACTAATTGAGTTAACGGAGGTGCAGGATGGAATCTTTCGAGATAAATGGTATATGGTGGCTTCCCGAGAATGAGAATAAAAAAGTTTCTGGGACTCTTAAGTTTGACCCTGTAGAAGGAGCTTCTCTTGAATTGATAGGCTCATTCAAGGAGCCGAAAGATTTGGCAAAGGTTCTTGAGCCTAACATTATTTTAGGCGTCGGTTCAAAAAAGATTATAACTTTATATCGTTGCTATGAAACCAATACAAACTTAAGTGTTCCAGGCTTAATGAATTCTTCATTTATCGCCGATTTTATTTTCTTGGGCCATCATTTTAACAAAGAAGAGGATGTGGTATTTGAAAGTCTTTCTGTTAATTATCCTTTTCTTGAAATGTGGAGCGGTAAAACTGGCTTCCAGTATAAGCTTGATATGACAAAAGAACATCATTTGGATAAATATACTGTTTGTTACAGTTATCCAGATAAAGTCGAGGTCAGCCTTGATGATTGTGATGTTTCCTTTGATTATGCTTTTGGCGATGGTGGAGATAGATTTAAAGATTTTAAGATGAATCATACAACCTTCATCAAGCTTCGTCCTTCATCAGAAATGGTATTTACAGAATATTTGAAAAGATACTTTTATCACTTGGAGAATTTCTTAAGCCTTGCTATTGGACAAGTCATGTATCCCTTGAAAGTAAAAGGTAAAAACAGTAATTGCAAAACACTTCTCAAGGATTCAAAGACGGTTCTCAATGATATTGAAATCTATTATTCAAGCAGAAAGGCTGAATTACCTTTAAAGAAAATTCACCCGATGGATATGCTATTCTGCTATCCAGATATCGCTTCCAAATTTAAAGATTGTTTGAGTAATTGGTTTTCAAAGATAGATAAACTCTCGCCGGTTTATGACTTATATTTTGCAACCCTCTATAATCCGACAATGTATCTACAGCATAAATTCTTAAGTCTAGTTCAGGCGATTGAATCATATCACAGGCGAAATTTTTCAGGGGAATATGTCTCTCGGGAAATTTATGCTCCGATATGGAATACTCTAAAAGATGCCATTCCAGAAGGTGTTAATCCTGATTTTCGAGCAAGTCTTAAGCATCGCATGCAATATCTCTACGAATATTCACTGAGAAAAAGATTGAAGGATATTGTTGATGCATTAGGTGATACCTTAAACCCTGTGATTCCAGACAAAGGGGCATTTATTGAAGATTTATACAATACTAGGAATTACCTGACACACTATGACGAAGACCTTAAAGCAAAGGCAAAGGACGGCAAAGAATTGCATAAGCGAACGCAACAATTAAAGGGATTGATTGAAATTTGCCTGTTGAAAGAGATAGGATTTGAGAAAGAAGATATTCTGAAGATATTATCAAAGAAAAGGAAATAAAACATGCCCGAGCACCTATCCATGTCCGACCGCATTGACCGTATCGGCTCTCTTCTTGCTAAGGCCGTTCATCTGGCGGTTAAGAAAGAGCGTGAGGACAAGCTGAAGCAGGAAAACAAAAAGGTTGCTGATGAAGAAGCCTGTGTCTAAGAAAGAAGAAAAGAAAGCCTCTCTCCGCAATGATCTTACTCTGCCTTTGACTGTTCTTGAGATGATTGCCGACGGGAAAGATGTGCCGAAGAAAGATGTTTTGATTGCATTGAAAGAAATCAGAAAAGCAGCAGATAATCTTTGATTAAAAAGGAAAAAGATTATTAATCTTGAGAACATGTACTGGAGTAAGGTCGATAATGGCAAAGAAAGAAAAACATGGCTGGATTTGGGATGAACAGGAGAAAGAATTGATTCTTTCTCTTAAAAGCAAACTGCGAACGAGATGTTTGCAGCTTAATACGCAATTATCACGATTTGAAGATTATTTACCTGTCTATTATGAAGAGGCTAATAACACTGCAAAACCTTATCTAAATCTTGCAGACGAATTGTTATCGCTTGATGGACGAACAGCAGGACGGAAATATCAGCAGATGTCGCCTGAGGATGTACGGGGGGCACTTAAAAGACTGGAAATCCTGTATAAGGCGTGGGTATCGTTTACTAATAGGGCGGACATACAAGAAGCGATTCGAGAGAGAAACAGGGATATGAGAAAAGAAGCACGAGGATTTAAGTCTGCCGCTTTGAAAAAGATAGAGAGCGAAGAATACAAAAACCAGCTTGAGATGATAACGGATGCTTTGATAGTTCAGGCCGGTCAAGTGGTTCCTCTCAGCGGAGGGTTTCTCTCTCCATCTAAATTAGACAAAAAAGACAAAGAAATCCTGCAGCGGCTTCTCCTCGTTCATTTCGTCAGATTCTCATACGAATTCCATGCAGACAGAAAAGAACAAATGCGGAAATTCTTAGAAGCGCATCCGGAGGGGACATTAAAGGATGTGATAACCCATGCTGTTTATATAGTCATTAAGAGCCATATTCTAAAATCTTCCCCCATGATTTCTCCTCAAAAACACATCCAATCCCTGTTTCTTAACTCTTTTGAAGGCCTGACTCGAAGTTTTGCGGAATGGAGGGATAAGAAACAATCTCTCAAAAAGCTTGATAAGGATTATTTCACCATTTTAGGGGCAGATTTTTCATTAACAGCTAAATCGGAAAAGGCTAAGTCACGTAAGGGATAGATTTATTCCTTTACGCATATAACAGTTTTTCCGTCGAACAATGAATTGCAGGATAGACAGAACCAGACACCTTTTAATGGTATGATTTTCCCTTCCGAAGAATCCTCGCCGAGCAATAAAGAGCAGTTCTCAAACCTTTCATAAGACTTGTCCGCTTCTCGCCAGCCAGCAACCTCAGAAGTGTTATAACTGCCACAGCCGGGGCATTTTTTATCAAATTGGTTATCAGTCATGAATTGTTTCCTTTAAAGAAAATATAACATATATTTTTGATAGGGGCATATTAAAGAAAGATGTTTTGATGGGGGTGAGGGAGTTAATGGCTGTTGTTAAGATGATTTGAATTTTTTTCTGAATGGGTTGTGTTCGAATTTATGCACTTTGAATAGGTGGCATTCTTTGCAGAGGGTCATCGTATTTTTTTTCCACTCTTTCCACCATCCCCTTTCTCATCTCATGCCTTCCATTCTCCCAATCCAGTAAAGTGGAAGGGTCTATCCCCAAATCTCTCGCTAATTCTCTGTGGGTCTTCAGTAGGCTCAGGCGTAGTGCTCTCAGAGCGTTTCCCTTGTCAGCTTCTCCGTTTGTCAGCTTCCCCTTGATCTCTTCGTGGTTGAAGAGAAGGGACTTTTCTATGCTGTATCTTTTTGACAGTGTTTCTTTGAGGACTTCCTGCGGTATCTGTATCTTTTGTAGGATTAGTTTCAGGCTTCTTATTTCGGGTATTCGCTTGTCCTGCTCCCATGCGAGGAGTATGTCCTGACTGCATCCGATTTGTCCCGCCATCTGTCCGGCGGTCATTTCCCTGTCTATCCGTTCCTTTCTCAGATACTGCCCGAAAGTCTTTGGATTTGTGGTGTAATAGCCTCTCTGTTCAAGCAGGTCTAATTCAAGCTGTATGGTGATGGTGAGTGTTTCCCGTCGGTCGGTTTGCTTTGTGTTCCGCACGGGCATCCGTGCGTTACAGAATAGCAATAAATCAAGATACATTTTTACCTGCCATATCGAAGTCAATCTGCTCGAATTCAATCCTGATTACCCGAAAAATCCAAAAAATTTAGGCGAAAGGATAAAAAAGGCCAGGATGGACAAAGGTATGACGGCAAAAGAGCTGGCAGCGGTATTGGGTGTTTCCGACACAGCGGTTCTTAATTGGGAAATTAAAGGCAGGATACCGGATGAAACCAGGATGGAGAAGATAAATAAGCTCCTTACAAGTTGAAAGTTGCACTTTCAAAATATAAAACAATTGCTGCGCGCAACGAATATTCTTGTTGAAATATGACTTCTTTATGGTATTCATCAGTGTCTTGGTCAATAAAGGATTTAGAAAGTTTTCCTTGCAAACTCCAAAATGCTATGTAGAATGGAAGCATGTATTCCAGATTAATAAAACCCCCTGAAGGTAAAAGCTTCTTTTTGTTCGGTCCCCGTGGAACTGGCAAAACCACTTGGGTTAAGATGGCCTTTCCCAAGTCTGTTTATATTGACTTGTTGGAGGCGGAAATCTTCAATGATTTTCTTGCCAATCCACAACGGCTGTCAAATTTTATTCCAAAGGGTTTTAAAGATTGGATCATTATTGATGAAGTTCAACGTGTTCCTGAACTCTTGCATGAAATCCACCGTTTGATTGAAAATCAGAAATACAAGTTTATTCTCACTGGTTCCAGTCCCCGCAAGTTGAAACGAAAAGGGCCGAACTTGTTAGCCGGCCGGGCATTGACTTTGTCGATGTATCCTTTATCTGTTGCCGAATTGGGAAGCGATTTTCGATTAGAGCATTCGCTTCAATATGGTCAGATGCCGAGTGTATATACCCAGCCTGAACCAAAAAAATATCTCGAGGCTTATGTTAAAACCTATCTTGATGAAGAAATTCGCCACGAAGGTTTGACGCGAAATTTATCGGCATTCACGCGGTTTCTGGAAGCTGCGAGTTTCTCGCAAGGGTCGGTTCTCAACATTTCATCAGTGGCCCGGGAGTGTTCGGTGGAAAGAAAAGTGGTGGAGAATTATTTTTCAATTCTTGAGGATCTGATGATTGCCTATCGCATTCCGATCTTTTCTAAGAAATCAAAGAGGCGTCTTGTAGCGCATTCCAAGTTTTATTTTTTTGACGCCGGAGTTTACCGGACGTTGAGACCGATGGGACCTTTGGATGCGCCGCAAGAGGCGGACGGCGTGGCTTTGGAAACACTTTTTTTGCAGGAGTTGATTGCACTTAATGATGCCCTTGACCTTGGGTATAAAGTTTTTTATTGGCGCACCTCAAACGGCAGGGAGGTAGATTTTATCTTATACGGTCCCAAGGGTCTGCTGGCTTTCGAAGTAACTAAATCGGCAAGGGTTAATTCTACCTTTCTCGGTGGTTTAAAGTCATTCTTAACTGATTACCCCATGACTAAGGCGTATTTTGTTTATGGCGGACATCGGCGGATGTATGAGGGGAAGATCGAAATCGTGCCGGTGGAGGATGCTATGAAAAATTTAAGGGGGATGATTTAAATGATAGCCATTCGGATTACTGGGGATTGATTGTTGGAGGAAAACAGGAGGGCGGAGTTTTTCAGCGAGTTTGACCTCAAGCCGGCTGCATAATTACTTCGGGT
>CAZPXQ010000014.1:0-8648 GCA_964590595.1 uncultured Sphingomonadales bacterium
CCCACCCGCTTTCAAGTGCTGCTTGCGCTAAGATTAAACTTGCTGGAAGATTGTATTTAGCTTGCACCCTAATAGCAATGGGAGCAAATTTATTTATAAAATCGGTTTGTTTCATTTTTTTCGCTTTGCTGTGGGATTTTTTCTAATGCAATCACTTGCATTAATAGACTTTAAAAAAGGGGGCAACCTGTAGGAAATTGTCAATTTTACACCCCCCTAATTATGCAAGTATGACTGCTCCCCGTTCGCTCAAATCCCACTAAGAGCTAATAGGGTAATCTTAAATATTATTTAAACATTTGTTGTATTCGTTGAAATTCATCATCACTTAAAAATCTTACGAAATCTTCACGTAATATTTCGCCGTATAAACTTGTATATGTATTCTCCAAATCAGGGATAAATTCACGTGGTACAGACAAAAGTAATCTCATAGCCCGCTCTTCATCTTCACTCCACCCAAACCAATCGTTATTATAGAAACTATCGTAAATTCCTGCTGCTATCGTTCCCAAATCAATATTACTATATTGCTGCTGTCCTTTTGAATCTGTATAAAAGTATTGGACTGTGCTATCCTCAATCTCTCTTTTTCTTTTTCTTGTTTTTTGCTTATCAACTTGTTTTTGAATTAACCTGTATCCACCAAATAAAATTAATGCAGTACCCACAACTTTAACCGGTATAGGTATCCAATTATGCCAATTTGTTTTATTATCTGCTCTATCTTCTTTTAATAATTTCATATCAAGATTGTTTTTTTAATCGCAGCATTTCGACAATATTTGGGATTTGAGAAATTACAATGTTTTTTGAAACACCTTTTAATGGCGTATCTATATCATAATACTTGTGGACTGTTTCAATTATTTCCCGGAGTGTATTGCATTCTTTTAGCTCGTTTATTTTATTCCTCATTTGCAGTTTCCTTTGTTTGTTGCTGTTTTGATGCGTATTCATTTACTCGCTTGCTTAAACTTATTGCATTTTCCAGGTTTTCTTTTTGAAGTTGTTGCAAAAAAGCATTAAAATCATCCGGGTTTTCAAAATAGCTCATAAAAATTTCAATGTCGCATTTTTCTACATCATAATACGCCCCTGTTGTGGGAGTAACTAATCTTTTTACATAGTCAGGAATTGACTTTGCTATTTTTTCAGCTTCCTGCTTTGCTTCACTATTTATTTTTTTTTCCTGGATGCTTGCTTCCTTTTCTCGAAGCTCGAAATATTTATCAATCAAAGGCATGGCAGCGGTTATAGTACCCTGTATTTGTCCGGGTTTTTGCATCTCTTTTAATGTTTCTTTTTCTTCTCTTTCTGCTTCAATTTGTTCCTGTAACGTAATTATTTCAGATTCTTTCCCTAGCACTTCTGCATTTAACCTTTGATTATCACGTTCTAAAAAACGATTTTCTGCCTTTAATTCTGATAAATCCGCTTGCAAGCTCATAAATTGTAGTGCGATTGGATTCTGTATGTCAAATTGATTTTGCTGTTGTTGTGGTTGTGGTGCTGATTCTCGAAGTGTTGCCCCTGAACTTGTGCGTTGGCCTGCCTCAACTTCATAAATTTCTTGTGCTGCATCCGTTGAGGAACTACGTTTCATTATTACCTGATATAATCCTTTTTCCAAATTTGGATCGGTTAAAATTCGTCTTATCCTCATCCACCAATCTGGAATTGATTTTTTAGAGTTATTCCAACCTAAAATTTTACCCCCTCTAGGGTTTAATAAACTTATCCGGGCGTGGGATTGCTCTTTAATTATTTTGTCTAATTGTTCAATTGTATAAGTCATATTGCAATAATTTTATTTATTAGCTCGTTTATTTGGCGGTTCATTTACCTCTAAATACTGTACGTTAATTATTGGAAAAGCATTTGAGACATATTCATTGAATAAATACAAAGGGTCGTTATTGGTTCTTATCCGTGTATTATCGTTTACAGGAAATTTAATAAAATTATAAAATCTACGGAATGCAGCAATAGGTGCTGACCTGTAGCCCTTCTGTGTTAATGGTACGTATGCACCTTGTCCAGGATTAATTTGTATAACTTGGTTAGTTTGCTGATTTCTGTAACCCTCAGGCGTATTTTCATCTGTTGCGCCATCTGCGGGGGCAGAGAAATCTGAATCCAAAATGTTTTCTGATTTTGTCTGCATATTTATATTAAACAGTATGTCATAGTCGCAATACATCAACATATCAAAATGAGAATGTCCGGCAGGTTGTCCGCTAGTACCATTATCCCTTGTTGGATTTGATATAATTGTTCCAATATTATTTACATTGTCTATATAAGGAATTATTGTAGGGCGTATTACAAAATTATTCATTTGTTTGCCTGACTTTATATTTACCTGATAACACAAATGCTTTAACACATTTCGTAGTAATTGTGGTATTTGTGCATCACCCCCATTAATAAAGTCATAGACCGTTATTCCTATAATAACTATATAACTATCATTTGGAACAGGTAAAAAGGCGTTCCCACTCATACCTACCGGCTTGTTTTTCCATTTGGCGATCCCGGCGTGAACTTTTTTTGCGAGAATTTCTGTAATCATATATAATATAAATTTATACGAAGTGTGTATTTATCTCCGGGATTATTCACAATCATTTTGAATGTATCCATACCGTTAAGCGGGCGAAAAAGAGTAAAATATTCGTTTAAATAAATATGATATTGCGGTTGACTTGTGTATAATACGATTGGGCTGTCTTCAATTACCACGTCATTATTTTGAATCCAACGGAAAGTAGAAAAGTTCCAATTTTCCGGCTGTTCTTGTATTACATCTATTTTTATACCTAACAAAAATTGAGCATCGCCATTTAGTTTTATTCGATCTATGGTATTATCCCCACTAGCTATATCCAATTCAAACCCTTTGATATATTTTGCCGTATTCATAAAATCCCGAATTTCTTTTATATTACTCAAATCCGGCTTTAATGTAGGTATAGGTATATTTTTATTGGTTCGGATAGATTGTAAACGAGTATTGATGTCGTGATATTTCATAAAATTATTTTTTTGTGTAAATGAATGAATAATAGTATAACTAACTAAATAGATATATTTAGTTAGTTATACTGATAATTTTATTTTTTTTATAATGGTTGCTTAAGGTTTAACAATCCACCCATTCCAGTAAGTGTGAGTCTTAGTTTTCTCTCAGTAATGTTTTCATCTTCCGGTATGCTGAAATTTGGCACACGAAGAATAGCATAAAACATTACTTGCTGTGGAATTACAATAGGTGTATCAAGCAAATAAACGATTTTATCAGATTGAGCAAAACGGTTAGCAAATGATAAACTGCCAATCAAAGGAAGTTCTTTTATTACCCGTGAATTCCCCACATACAAATCTAGTTCTGCGGTTCTTAAATGCTGATATTTATTGTCAGCAATAAAATCTACCAAAATTTGCTCGGTTTTTGGGTCTTCAATAGTTTCTTTTTTCGTAATTGACAAATAGAAACCTTGCATCCCGAACGAATCCCCAACGGGTAATTTATTACCATTTTCCGCTAGGTTTGTATCTGGAAATGTTCTGCTACCCGCTTCCCGAAAGAAGTTAAATTGAGTAGTATTATTTTCAAATGGCAAACTATCATATAATTCCCTGCTAGTTCCTTGCATTGTATTTGCATTCGGAATACCGAAGAAATCATTTTTTTTGCTAATTTTTTGGGCTGCTGGATTAACTCCACCTGGTAATTGAGTCATTTTCATTTTTATAAATTTTTGGTTTTAAATTCAATTAATTATATGCACCATACACATCGCCCGGGGCTGCGTGTGGATTTGCCTGATAATACATTTGATTGCTGGCAAAAGGTGTCTCACTCATATAGGCGTATTTGTTCTCGTCTAATGTAACTACATCCGGTAACTGATTCAAACTGTCTTCATTCAAATAATTTACATTTTCCTGCATCGAAACATCATCTTCTTTTTTCAAAAACTCAATTCCTGCAACCGCTGCAAACCCTGCCCCGATCGCGGGCATTTTTAGCCCAACGGCTGCTAAATAACCTAATCCCGCTAATAAACCTACCTTTTGTAGCTTAGTTTGGTTTGTCATTGCTTTATTAACTTCCATTGCTATTCCTGCTCCCGCTGCTGCTTCTAAAATCATTTGTCCACCACTACGCAAATTTGCTTTACTTGTGATTTCCCCCATAAATGTCTTGCTAACTGTGGTTCGTGTCCTGGTTCTTCTTCTTTTTGTAGGGCTTGTTTTGTTCCTTCTTCGTGTTAATGCTGCCTTTTTTCCGGCTGCTACCCTTTTTGGATTTTTTCTTTTTGTTGCCATTTTATTTTTAATTTTTATTCATTATTATTTCCTTCTAGTTGCTGCCCAAATACCTAGACCTAGAACTACAACACCCCCAACAATTACGAGTGGATTATGATACCACATTTTTTTTTCTTTTTCTGCTCCTGCCCCTTCTGGTAAATCGCTGTATGTAAATTCAAGGGCTTGCGTATCCCGGCTGGGTTCAATTTGCGTGACTTCCGGTTTTTTAAAAATATCACCAACAGTACCAATCAAACGATTAAAACCAGTCTGACCGCTTATTTGGCGCTGTGTTCTTGCTTCCTTTCGTTGCATACGCATATCTTTTCTTTGTTGTCTTCGTTCTCTGCGTTGTTCTCTGCGTTGTCTTCTCCTTTCTCTTGCTTTTTTACCGATTCCAAAAATAGACGACAATAGTTCCGGGTCTGCCTGTCCGTTTTCTGCTAGTTGTACGGCCGTATATGCAGATTCTGCCATAGCTCGCTCAAATTGCATATCCGGCATATCGTCGAAATAATCCTCCCGGATCCATTCTATTTGCCCCTGTTCATTTTCAATAGGAACATAGTATTCATACAATGTTTTTAAATCTATGCCGGATGTGGCTTGTTCGCTCATATAGGCATAAGGGTTCTCAGCTAATTCTAGATACATATTTCAATTTTTAAAAATTAATATTTGCGTTTACATATTGTTTATACGGATAAAATCGCTCCATTCCCGCAAGCGGTTCAGTAAAATCTAAAACAATCTCATTTCCTTTGTTGTCATAAACTTTATTATATATATGTACGGGAGCAGATTTCTTTCTTCCTGCCAAAACTATATCGTTATCCAGACCTAAAACATTTAAACATGATGTTACTGTAATCACAAAGCAATCACAATCCCCTGCGCCTGGAGTTCCATTTCTAGTACCCTCAAATAATGTTTGCATTGTTTGTAATAATTCGGTACCTGGTGGGTCGCTGTAATATACAAATTTTGGTTTTAACCAGTCCCACAAATCACGGGGCGTATTTACCCAATTCGGAATAGTTTGTTCAGCATAAGGGATACTTTCAACAATTTGGAGCTTCATAAAAATTAATGTATCCCGTATATCTTTATATTTTCTTAAAGCAATCAAGAGAAACAAATTTATTTCTTTTCAAATATAATTATCATTTATTATTTTTCAAAATAAACTTAGATAGATTATATAATAAATAAGATTATATGTTAATAGGTTTGCACAAACTTGTATATAATGAAGGTTTGCAACCTAATTGATATTTACACTTAATTTTTAAAAATTTTTCAAGCTCCTTTTTTGGGCGGGTGCTTTCTATTGCAATTCGTCCGTATTTATCCCGGCTTCCGGCTACCCTTACAAAACACACATACTTACGGCTTTTTGTCTTTGCTGCTTTCATTTTTTTATCTCGTTTAATAAATATTGCCGGAAAACATTTAGCTTGTTTATATGATCTTTGTTTGGCTTCCTACCCTGATTAAACTTTGTTAAAGTTCCCTCAGGTAATCCGGTAAATTTTTCTATTTGCGAAAAATTAAAAAACCTTTGATTTTTCATAAAAAATTCAAAATCTGAAATTTTTTCTTCAGAAGTTTCGACTTCTATAATTGTTTGTTTTTTCATTATAATTTTTAATAATTAATATATGTCAAATATAAGGACAAATTTTGCAAAAGTCAAATAAAAAGGCAATTATATGTTAATTGTTCCCTTTTTGGGTAATTATTAAAACATCCTTTTTTAATATTTCCGCATGATATTGCAATCTGTATTTTGTGCTTTAATATAGATTCCGGGCTTATTGCTATGCTTTTGTATTTACGTTTTTTTGGCTTTATTTTTCTATTTGCAGAATAATTTGTATCTCTGCCCGGATTAAGAAGAATAAATTCTAACCATTTGCCCGGCTCATAATTTGTCAATAATTCGCCTGTCTGTAAATCAATCCATGTACGGCAATTATCATTATAATACCAACAAACAATACTATCTCCATGTGTTGGTTCTAAATTTTCATAATCCTGTGCGTTTATTTGCTCAACTTCTTCGGATACCCTGCGTAAATCTCCAAAAGTTTGAAAAGTACGCTGTCCGTATGTTGCTTGTATGATCGTATCAAGTGCATAAATTTGTATTTTCCTTCGTTTTTTATGGTTAAACTCATTTTCTGAGCTTATCATTTTGGTAGTGTATTTGAAAAGTTCCTTTAAAGCTCCGGGAGTTGCTGAAATTGCTTTTTGACCTTTTATTCCTGCTTTTCCTTTGCATTTTTCAATCCACATTTTTATAATTTCATTTGCTCGACTCATTCCACCCTCGACAATGAAATGAAAATGCGGGTTAAATTCTTTGGTGCTTGCGTTGTATTCACACTCTAATTTTCTTAATCCGGTTAGGGGTCTGTAATATTCTTTTTTTAGCTTTCTGAGTTTTTCCCTGTATTCCGCAGGTGTTAATTTGTCTTTATATGTATTATAATAATTATCTGAAATTTCTCCCGTAAAATTTCGTACCCAAAATAAACTACTTTCTTTTTCATTCCGTTTTTTTGGAATTTCTGTAATTTGCTTTAAATCTTTTTCACTTCTTTTTCTGTATATATCGACAATTTTTTTAAATACGCTTAACATTTCCCGTATTTCTTCCCGGAGTTCATTTGCAGGTACATTTATACGGGTTAAAGTCAAAAATATAGGTTTGTCTAACTTCATGAGTTGCTCCCCGTATCCGTTTATTGCTTTGGCGGTTCTTACCCGGTTACAAATTACACAAGTCCTTGTATTACAGTAACGAGAAGTTAACTTTTTCCCGGATTGCATCTGCAAATCATTGCATTTGTAAGCAAGAGAGTAGTAATTATTTAGCGGGGTGTCGAGTTTCATTAACTCCCGGTTGAGTACACGGGTAAAATATTTTGCGTTGTTTTTCTTTAACAGGCTGGTTTTTCCTGCCCGCTTTAACTTTCTGAGTTCGTTGGTGTCTGCGCTTTTCCGTAGTTGTGCTAACTTATCAAGGTTGTGATCTACAAAAGTTTGCTCATTTTCCCCCCTGCTGATAATTTTTTCATATTCTTGCCTAGAAATATTTAATTTTTCCCTGCAATAGGTATTAATTATACGATCTTTTTGGTATGTACTTATATGTTTTTCCTCTGATAATTGCATGAATTTACAATACCTTTTATATGTAAATTAAAGTGTATTTATACCGCAGGATGTAAAATTTATTTGTTTTTATCATTCAATTATATATATCTTTGTATGAAAATGTGGCGGTTATAGGCACAAAAACACCTGTTTGTGATAACTGTCTTTGATGTAACCCGCTTTGGTTCGTAACTGGAAGGCGGGTTGTTTTTTATATTATTTTGGTTTCTTTTTCAGTTCCTCCCGGAGCTGCTTTAATTCATTTTCAAGTTTTTTATTCGCTGCAACAGCTCTTTTTAAATCTATTTGCTGTGCTTTGTAGCTGTTTTTTGCTTTTGTTAATAATGTTTTTGTTGTTTTAAGCTCCTTTTTTAGCTTTTCCTCTCCGTTGGTTGTTGATGCATAAAGTTTTTTCATATTATTATTTGGTTTTTGATTTTATTAATGCAGCTATTACTATACTTGTTGCCATTATTCCCGCAATGCCTAATAATGTGTTGCGGGTTTCAGGTTCAAATGAAACACTTGTACTTATTTCTGGAAGTGTTGTTTTATCAATCCCGGTTATCCGTTCTATTAATGTGCGGCTGTCATTCTCGCTCAGATGTATTCCTGTATAATTCATAAGCTCCTATTATTAATAATACACTAGCTCCAATGTATATATAAGGTAAATATTTATTTTTCTTTGATCGTGCTATGTTTCCGGCTTTACTTATTCCACCAATAGCACCGGAAACAAGACCATTATAAGCTCCTTTATGTGCGGGGCTATCAAAACGGGTTAAATCGTAATCAGAAATTATTTTTTTTAATACAGTTGCATATAGCGGACTTGTTGCATAACCACTATCTGATACTAACTTAACAGCTTCATATCCACTTGCATTTTCTAATGGAATATTAAACCGTTGATGCCTTAGTGCTAAATCAGTAAATGATTGTTCCGGGCTTGTATATGTCCTGAAATTATCCATTACATATATATCATCGTTGTTTACAACTTCCCTAGTCCTCATGTTTATTGATTTTCCACTATATAAACCTGCCCCGCTCCCTAATTTCATTCCAAAAAAATTAAAATAAGGTTCCTGGCTTAAACTGCTATTTCCCCACCCGCTTTCAAGTGCTGCTTGCGCTAAGATTAAACTTGCTGGAAGATTGTA
>CAZPXQ010000015.1:0-5379 GCA_964590595.1 uncultured Sphingomonadales bacterium
TACGCAAGAGAGTTTAATAAGCGTTAAGAGGGTTTCTGATGAAACCCCAAATTTGCTTACGCAAACTTCTCTTAACGCTGATATTAAACCTAACAAATCACAATGAAACCTAAAAAGAAAATAATATCAAAAGTAACAGAATCAAAGAACAAACAAAGAAGAATAACTGTTCCAAAAGATGATAAAACCTTGAAAGAAGGAGATTATGTAGAAATTATTAAGATAAATTAATTTTTTTATTCAAATTAAGACCCTTTAACGCAACAATGTATTATGATAGAAACATTTAAATAGTAGAATAATGTCAATAATATATGGTAAGTCAAAGATGGACTAAATCAAAAACAAGTGTTCATAATGTAGCATATCATCTAATTTGGTGTCCTAAATACAGAAGGAAAGTTTTGAATGGAAAAATTGAACAAAGGTTAAAACAACTCCTAAAAGAAAAATCAAAAGAGAACGGATGGAAAATAGAAACTATGGAAATCATGCCAGACCATGTTCATTTATTCGTGAAAGCGAATCCAGTGGCATCTCCACATTGGATAGTTCAACAATTTAAAGGATATACTTCAAATATTTTAAGAAAAGAATTTCCAGAGTTAAAATCAAAACTACCAACACTTTGGACAAGGAGTTATTTAATAAATAGTGTTGGTGAGAAATTAAAAAAAGATGAAATAGAGGGTTACATAAATTTACAACCGAGAAAATAATACAATGGGAAAATATAAAATAAAAAAGGAGAGAATAGTACATGCAAAAGGACACATAACTCAAGTATATGACTTGCTAACTGATGAGTTGGGCATATTACTTCTTTTCTCTAATAAACCTGCAAGAGATATAAGAATTAATAGTCCAGAATGTAGGAGAGAAATTGGGGTATTATTAAAATTCAATTATGAAAGTATTTTAAAGAAGAAGTTGTATTCTATAGAATATAATTTAGATGCTGACACTATTTTAGTAATATCTAAGATTCCTATCAATGAAAAACCAAAAAATGTATCAGAAGTTGGGAAAATATTGGGGATACCAAAGTGTTGTGTAAACCAATACTCTAAGGAAGATGACGGAAGGGGAAAATCTCATATCTCTGCGATGAGATATTTAACTCAATTAAAAAAACTAAACATAAAAGAAGATAAATTTGAGATTTTTATTAATAATTCTGATACTCAAACAAAATTTGGATTTATCCCTTGTCACCCTAAATGTAATAAAGCCTTGCAAATTGTTAATAAGTATAATAAAATTAGGAGTTATTTATAATAAAATGGAAATAAAACACATAATCAATAAAAACCTAAGAAAAGACGTAGGAGATAAAATCTACATCAAATATCTTGAAAGAGTTATTAAATTATTGGTAGAAAATAATTTGGAACAAACAAAATTTTACGAAGCGGTGATGGGAAGATGAAAAAATACCCTAAAATCACAGACGAATCAATATTGATTGATTTGATTAAATCAGAGGTTACAAAAGATGATGAAGAAAATAACGATTGAGATAAATACCCAAGAAGATGATGAAAAGATAATAAAGGCGGTAGATAGTTGGGTTAATGATAATTTCAACAATTTTGAGGGCTATACGGTCAAAGTGGAGGATATATAATGGAAGATTTGAAGGACACAATAAAGGAAATTAAGACTTATGAAAAGGAATTGGGATTGAAAAGTCTTACAGATGATATGATTTTGGACTGCTCAACAAGAATATTTATATCTAACAATATAAATTCTGAGAAATCAAAACAACATGCTTTAAAAAAAGACAAAACTGAAATGGTATCTGACAGGCAATTATGGAAACTTAATCAATTAGGATATGATGGAGATACTTCAAATTTAACCAAAAGAGAGGCGATAACTTTGATTAAAGAATTAAATGAGAGGGAGCAAAATGATTATTGATTCATCCTTGATTAAGTCAAGTACTGTGAAAATACCTTTTTTTGCTATGCCTACAGGCGATTATATGCCTGTAGGTTATGCTCATCTCCCAGGAAAGGCGATGAGAGGTGAGGCTAGCTTTTCAATGGCTCTTTTTTCCGTCCTTTCCACATTTTCACAGGAGGTAGTTTATGAAAATTAATTTAAAAAATAAATGTAGAGTAAAAAAAAATCAATATTCTGGTTCAATATATAGTACTGACTTTCATAGTTGGGCAACTATTAAAATACAATATCTTAATAGACCTGAAGTAATCAAAGATATTCAAAAAGTATTGGCAAAACACTATAATCTTGAAACTACTTTGTACCATAAGAAAAAAGGTAAAAAAAATCAATTACTAACAAAAGAGGTGAATATAAAGTGATAGTAAAAGAAATAAATGAGAGAGAGGAAAAAAGAATGGAACTTGCAAAAATGAGAGTTATGTTGGATGATGTAATTTTGCCAAAGGGATATACTTTTTTAAAAGAGGAATATGAGATAAGCATTTATCATAAAGGCTTTTTAGGGGGTTGCAAGATAGCAGATATTTATTTAGTTGATAATCAAATAGTATTAAGTTTTGGTGAAGATTATGAAGAGGAATGGTATAAACTAAAACCTTTTTTTGAAAAATCTAAATCTAAATTTATATTCAGATTTGACGGATTTTATTAAATGATAACTTATTTTCCAGACGATGAGGAAGAAGAATTGGAATTTGATGAGGAAAGTGATAAGATGGAGGAGGAAGAATGAATAAGAAAGAACTTAAACAATATATGAAGAAATATAATAAAGAGAGTAAGGAGTATAGGTGGATTTTAGTTAATAGATTATCTTTTTATTTTTATAAATATTACTTTTGGGGAACTCTTATTTTGATGATTTTGATGACAATAGTCTTTATTATCTATATTTTGCCTTATGTTCAGGAAGCAATTAAATTATGGAATGAATCCCAACCCTTTATTCAAGAAATGATTGAAAGATTGAAAGGGGTTAATGAGATTCATTTGTCAGCATAAAAAACCGAAAGATTAATTAATAAACAAAACCACAAATAATGATGAACAAAAACAAAGTTTTTTTATTAATTTTTATTGGGATATTAGTCTTTTTAGTTTTATATGATAATTTATTATATCCTTCTTATCTATCTTATGCTGCACAATGTTCCAATCTTGATTTAGAAGAGGTAGGATATATCACTGCAGGAACTTATACGCCTTCAACAGATGAAATTTATATTAATCCGTCTCTAACTGAAAAACAGAAAATATCAACTCAAAAACATGAATTAGTTCATAGGTATCAAAATTTAGTTGGTAGAAGAAATGGGTGCGATGAACCTTTTGGAGTCTATCTTAATGAATTAGAGGCGTATAGTGGAGAATATCTATCCATAAATACCTTTAACCAAATTTATAATTTCAGCGAGATTTATGTTGAGAATTAACGTTTTTTCTTTTTTGTTGGTTTTTTCTTTGCCATAATTATTTCCTTAGTTTTTTAGCCATGCAACCGATGTAATTCTTCTTACCTTTGCACTTTTTTGCTGCTTTTTTAAATTTGTTTTTTTGAGAAACTTTTTTTGCCATTAGGAGATTAATAAAACCCTATTTATAAACTTTACCAACATTTTTGATGTTGAGTGTTTATCGCTTTAACAACACTTCATAATCAACCTCTTTCTCTTGTATTAATCCAAATTTTCTAATTAGTTTTTTTCTAAAAATAATAACCACTACCAGCCCTCCTATAAAAGATAAAAATAAGATTAAATATAAAAATTGGGGAATTGATGGTTCTGTTGTTGGAGGTTGTTCTTGTGGAGGAGAAATACCCTGTCCGCCTGTGGGTTGTTCTTCTGTTGGGATTTGTGAGAAACAATTATTAATAAATCCGTTTGGAGAAATACATAACTCATCTGAACCTCCTGAAGTTATCACTACAATATCTGCACTTACTAAAGGTAGAAATAATAGGCTAATTATTATCAGCCATTGTAATTTCATCATTATTTTTCCTCCCAATTGAATCATCAGTAAATTTAACCATCCTTACACCATTAATATAAACCACTTCTCCATATTGGGCATCAACTACTTCTGAATTAGAACCAGTATAAATTTTAATATGTTTATTACCCTCTGGAAAGACTAATTTGAATGATTCGTCTTTTGAACCTGATGAGAATAGAATAAAACCTTCGTTATTAGTTTCCTTACACCAAGTTTCAGAGATTCCATATTTTGTTAATTCATCATAATTGGCATTTCCTATTGAAGTATATTTTCTTGAATTATCTTTAATCTGTTTTTCTATGCTATTTATATCTGAAATAGGGCAGATTACTGAATGAAATTTATATCCTCCTTTATTTATGTTGGTTATATCTAATTGGAGGGTTGTTTCACTTATAGGAGTTATTTTTGTGGTAATTCCATTTTCATAGGATTCATAAGCTATATTCCACCTTTTTTCTATTTGAGGGTTTGAATTGGTTTTAAAAGTTTTATCTATTTTTGCTTTTATTTCATCTCTTAATGAGGATGTTAATGTTTGAGCAGTAACTAAACCGATTAATAAAATTCCAATTGTTATTAAGATTATTTTCTTATTCATTTATAATCCTCCTTACCTTTTCAACCAAATCCTTAATCTCTCTTTTTAATTGTAAAATTTCTTTTGTATGGTTTTTTGTTCTTGTGTTTATTCTTTCTAATTTTTTATCCATTTGTGTAAACAAATCCCTTAAAATGTTGTCTTGTAGTTCTGTATTAGCCTCCAAGATTATTTTATTTGCCATTTTAATAATCCTCAACTCCCCAAGTTACATTTCCACCTGCCCAGTCAAAAGGTAATACTGCAACTTGGTCTACATACTGACAATAAATATCAAATTGTGCTGTTGTCCTTGAACTTTGTTCTGTTATACAAGTTGGAAGTGCATAATCATTTGTATCAAAATGTCTTGAATCTGCAATAGGATTAATTGTAACTGCATAACTCGTATCAGGCATAGTTAATCCAGTTATCCTTGCTCCACCTGTTGCATTTAATGTTTGTTGTCCTCTTTTATTAACCCAAACCTCTGTCTGTCCGTTTCCTGTTGAAATATTTGTTGATAAAATACTTCCTCCAACATCTAATTCTACAGTTGGGTCTAATTGTCTAATACCTATCAATCCATCTTCTGCTGTGATTAATCTTAATCCTAATGTTTGGTCTGTAAGTGTCCATTCATCTGCATTATTCTTTTGGATACGATATTCTTTTGTTGGTCCTACAAAACCAATTCTTGGACCACTTGAAGCTCGTGTATCTAATTGAAAATAATTTAATGTATCGTTTCCTATTCTCAAAGCTGGATTATCAACATCAAGAATATGAAGTTTAACTGTGCTATCAGGACTATCAGTCCCAAT
>CAZPXQ010000016.1:0-2676 GCA_964590595.1 uncultured Sphingomonadales bacterium
GCGCGGCTTCGGGTAGATCGCTTCGATGCCCATTTCGCGCATCAGCCGACGCACCTGTCACCGGGCGCCCCAAACTGTACCACTCATGGGCACCTCAAAGTGTACCACCCCGAGGAGATGTAATTCATAGATTTTCTGTTGTTCTGGTCAATGTTAGATTTGGGTGTTTTCGTTGGCGAGGGGAGTTATTCACTTGTTCGGGCTTGGGTGCGAGAATGGGATTCGTAACTCGTCGGAGCACCCGGGGTGCGGACAAGTCAATAACTCACCGGTCGATTCTTCATACGCTATCTTTTATACGGTTACTTAGCCTGTAGCTCCTCCCTTTGATTTCGATGATTTCAGCGTGCTGTAAAAGCCGGTCCAGGATTGCGGTTGCAGTCGGAACATCTCCGATGAGTTTACCCCAGTCTTCAACGGGGCGATTCGAGGTCATCATAGTGGATTTTCTTTCGTGACGGCGCATAATGATCTCGAACAGATATTCCCCGGATTTTGGCGGGAGGGCTTTCATTCCCATATCATCGAGCAAGAGCAGATCGACTTTCAAATAGGCATTCATGACCGAGTCATGGGTATCACGGTCTTCATCGTGCATAATGTCTTTGAGGATATCAAATATTGATACGTAACGAACCTTAAACCCTCGCTTGATCGCTTCGTAACCAAGGGCCTGGATCAGGTGGGACTTGCCAACCCCCGGAGGTCCAAGCAATAAGACATCGGTTTGTTTCTCGATAAATTTACAGGTCGCCAGTTCGAGGACCTTCCTGCGATTGAGCTTGTTGAAGCTGAAGTCAAACTCATCGAGAGTTCTAAACTCCCTGAATCGAGCCATGTTCTTGTAACGCTCAATGCGTCGATGAGCGCGCCGATCGAGTTCGTCCTGAAGCAGAAGCTCAAGAAAGTGCTCGTGGGTGAGTTGATTTGCAGTTGCTTCCTGGACCCGTATGGAGAGGTTTTCCAGTAATCCCGGAAGCCTTAACTGGCGTGATTGATGTTTTAGTGTTTCAGATACCATTGATATTCCATGATGGATTAGTTTTCTTCTACAAAACGCTGGTAATTATCCAGACTGCGAATAACGCTATGCTCTTGGGTAAAATCTATAACCGTCTGCTCCACCGCCCCTTGAAGATGGGACTTGAGTTCCTTAAGTTTGTAGTGCCCTTGCTCCAATGCTTTCTGGCAGGCGGCGTCAATGTGCCTGGCGGTATGCCGCTTATGCAGAGATTTAACTCCTTGCAAAACCCGCAAAGCCTGCTCTCCTCTCTGCGCGACAAGATTCTCCGACCATCGTTTACAGCAACAGCCAAGTTCAGAAACTTTACTTTGCCAATACCACAGACTCTTCTGTATCCCCCCTCGCGACCCTTCGCATCCGAGCACCTCGCTGTATTTCCCCGGGGGCAACTGGACAAAACTCCTTATCAGGCGCATCTTCCAATCATATGCTCGAACCATCCGACCATCCCAGCGAACCCACAACCGGTGTCCAACATACTCGCCGGGAACCTCGTAGTAGGCTTTATTAATCTGCACATAACCGTCGATATGAACCGTTCGCTGGCTTTCTTCAAATGAAGCAAAGAGCGATCCGGGCAGTTCTTTCAGGGAAGGCTTTTCCTCTTCAAAGAGCTTTTGCACTTGCGCCCTGGTCGTTCCGTGGATGCGTGTGTCCGCTGTGTTGCTTTCCCATTTGCGGAGGTGTTCGTTGAGTTCTCCATAGCTTTTCGCGCGATAACCCTTCAGGGCGTTGCTTTTGACATAACCTATGGACCTTTCGACTTTTCCGTTATGACGCGGGATCCCCGGTTTGCGGGGCATGAAAAGGCATCCGTAGTGTTCACCGAAGCTCACCACTTTAGGATTGAGTTCCGGTTCAAACCAGTCCGCCTTTTTTACCGCTGCCCTCATATTGTCGAGACAGATACGACGGGGAACACCACCAAAATAACGGAACGCGTTTTCCAGCGCACGGATAAAACATTCCGTGTTCTGCCGGGGAACCGCCTCAGTGTAGCCCTTGCGCGAGTAACTCAAGGTCACCCGAAAAATGTTCGCTTTTCGCAGACGACCGCTCTCGTTTTGCAACCAGTAGCCTGACCCAAAGTCTACCTGCGCTTCCTCTCCGGGATCGCATTCCATCCGGTGATAACGATGAGGTTCCAGCTTCTTCAGCTTGCGCACAAAGCGCTTAACTGAGTCATAGCTTCCTTCAAACCCCTTCTCTTCGCAAAGGTCCTGATAAATCCTTTGCGCAGTCAGTTTCGATAACACCTTCTCTTCAATATGCTCATGATGCTCATGGCATAAACTCTGCGAGCGAGTCGGCGTTTCAGACCCGGCGGGCGCCCCGGTACAGTTTGAATCTATTACTGCACAATTGCGCAGTAGCGCATCCCGGACGGTTTGACGATGCACGCCAAGCTCACGGGAAATCTTTCGGATTCCCCAGCCCCGCCTCTTCAACTCTATTATGGTCTGCTTTTTTTCCACACTGATGCGATTTGACATAGTGGCCCGATCGCACCATTTTCTCTGCGACCGGACTATCAGTTTTTTCGCTCAGGGTGGTACAGTTTCGGGTGCCCGCAGGTGGTACAGTTTGGGTGCCCGTTAACAGTTTTTTATGGAGAAGCACTGGGGAGCCCTCCAGCATTCGAGGTGATAAAC
>CAZPXQ010000017.1:0-2557 GCA_964590595.1 uncultured Sphingomonadales bacterium
TATCCATCCAGTTGATGCCCGCGTCCGACATGTCATTGATCGACGTCCAGTTGATGCCCGCGTCACTCATCACGTCGATGTCCAGCCAGTTGATACCCTTGTCGCTCATGACATCCAGGTCCGCCCAGTTGATCCCCGCATCCGACATAATATCCAGATCGGCCCAGTTAACGCCCTTATCGCTCATCACATCGATATCCGCCCAGTTGATGCCGGCATCCGACATGATGTCGATATCCATCCAGTTGATGCCCGCGTCCGACATGTCATTGATCGACGTCCAGTTGATACCCGCGTCACTCATCACGTCGATGTCCAGCCAGTTGATGCCGGCGTCCGACATCACGTCAAGATCCGCCCAGTTGATGCCCGCATCCGACATGATATCGATATCGGCCCAGTTAACACCCTTATCGCTCATCATATCAATATCCGCCCAGTTGATGCCGGCATCCGACATGATGTCGATATCCATCCAGTTGATGCCCGCGTCCGACATGTCGTTCACCGATGTCCAGTTGATGCCGGCGTCACTCATGACATCCAGGTCAAGCCAGTTGATCCCCTTGTCCGACATAATGTCCACATCCGCCCAGTTGATGCCCGCATCGGACATGACATCAAGGTCCAGCCAGTTGATGCCCGCGTCCGACATGTCGTTCACCGATGTCCAGTTCACTCCCGCGTCGCTCATCACGTCGACGTCCAGCCAGTTGATGCCCGCGTCCGACATGATATCCACGTCTGTCCAGTTGATACCCGCGTCACTCATCACATCAATATCCAGCCAGTTAACGCCTCGGTCGCTCATGACATCGATATCCGCCCAGTTGATCCCCGCGTCACTCATCACATCAATGTCCAACCAGTTAATGCCTCGGCCGCTCAGGATATCGATATCCGCCCAGTTGATACCCGCATCCGACAACTTATCAATATCCATCCAGTTGATGCCCGCATCGGACATATCATTAATGGAGATCCAATTTATTCCAGAATCGCTCATCACGTCGATGTCCAGCCAATTGATACCCTTATCGCTCATCACATCCAGGTCCGCCCAGTTGATGCCCGCGTCACTCATCACATCCAGATCCGCCCAGTTGATACCCCGGTCCGACATGATATCGATATCCGACCAGTTGATGCCGGCCTCACTCATGACATCGATGTCCAGCCAGTTGATCCCCGCGTCCGACATGTCATTCACCGATGTCCAGTTGATGCCCGCGTCACTCATCGCGTCGATGTCCAGCCAGTTGATGCCTTTGTCCGACATGACATCAACGTCCGACCAGTTGATGCCCGCATCGCTCAGGATATCGATATCCTGCCAGTTGACCCCCTTGTCACTCATGATGTCGATGTCCGCCCAGTTGATGCCGGCATCACTCATGACATCAATGTCCAGCCAGTTGATGCCCGCGTCTGACATGTCGTTAACCGATGTCCAGTTCACTCCCGCGTCGCTCATCACGTCGATGTCCAGCCAGTTGATGCCGGCGTCCGACATAATATCCACGTCCGCCCAGTTGATGCCCGCATCCGACATGATATCCAGATCGGCCCAGTTAACACCCTTATCGCTCATCACATCGATATCCGCCCAGTTGACGCCGGCATCCGACATCACATCAATGTCCATCCAGTTAATACCCGCGTCCGACATGTCGTTCACCGATGTCCAGTTGATACCCGCGTCACTCATCACGTCGATGTCCAGCCAGTTGATGCCGGCGTCCGACATCACGTCAAGATCCGCCCAGTTGATCCCGGCCTCGCTCATCACGTCGATGTCCAGCCAGTTGATGCCGGCGTCTGACATGTCGTTAACCGATGTCCAGTTCACTCCCGCGTCGCTCATCACGTCGATGTCCAGCCAGTTGATGCCGGCGTCCGACATAATATCCACGTCCGCCCAGTTGATGCCCGCATCCGACATGATATCCAGATCGGCCCAGTTAACACCCTTATCGCTCATCATATCAATGTCTGTCCAGTTGATGCCCGCGTCACTCATCATATCAATATCCAGCCAGTTGATGCCCGCGTCCGACATGTCGTTAACGGATGTCCAGTTGATTCCGGCATCACTCATCACGTCGATGTCCAGCCAGTTGATGCCGGCGTCCGACATCACGTCAAGATCCGCCCAGTTGATGCCCGCATCCGACATGATATCCAGATCGGCCCAGTTAACACCCTTATCGCTCATCATATCAATGTCTGTCCAGTTGATGCCCGCGTCACTCATCATATCAATATCCAGCCAGTTGATGCCCGCGTCCGACATGTCGTTAACGGATGTCCAGTTGATTCCGGCATCACTCATCGCGTCGATGTCCAGCCAGTTGATGCCTTTATCCGACATGACATCAACGTCCGCCCAGTTGATGCCCGCATCCGACATGATATCGATATCGGCCCAGTTAACACCTTTGTCCGACATAATATCCACGTCCGCCCAGTTGATGCCCGCATCCGACATGATATCGATATCGGCCCAGTTAACACCTTTGTCCGACATAATATCCACGTCCGCCCAGTTGATGCCCGC